>JAQVKM010000018.1 GCA_028694645.1 Bacilli bacterium | reverse complement strand
TTTAAGAAATCATGTCTTTGACTTCTCAGCGTTTTATTAAAAGCTTCAAGATAACTGATTGTATCGATTAGGTTATTACTGCCTTTTTTAAATAAAAGGCTATAAAATATTATTCCTGTAATGATACTGTTAACACCTGTACTTATTGCTATAACATAAATAATAAAGTTTCCTTCAATCATATATGGATTTTTATTTTTGTAATAAATAAATAATGATACAAAAACCACTTGTATTATGTTTAAAAGTATAGATACTAAAATTATTTTAGACATATTATAGGTTTGCTTTTTTAATGTCATATGCTCACTCCTTATTAATATATTTTACCATATTATAGATTTGTTTGGGGAAAATTTAGATTGACTAGTATAATTAGACTTTGTAAAATTAAGATAAACAAAGAAAAAACGAGATAGTAAAGAAGTGAGGCGATTATATTAATGAAAGATGACTTACTATACTCTGAGGATAATAAAATAAATAATAAATTTTTTATAGATGTCTTTAGTGAAAAAGTTAATAAAATAAAAAATTCAATTAACTATAGATTAAAAATATTTAATTTTAAAGAAAAAGAAAATTCAAAATTAGAATCAGTGAAAAAGCAATATGAGGAATTTAAAGCTAAAAAACAGGAATTTGAAAAGTATGAAGATGACTTATTAAAGTATGATGATGAGTTGAAGGATATGGATTATTGCTTAATAAAAGCTAATGATTTAAATTCAGTTATTACCTGCAAAAAGAATAGTATATCACAAAGATTTCTCAAATATACAAATGTTAAGATGGATAGTAAATCTATAAATGCTTTAATGTTCTTTAATAAGGAAAGTATTATAGTAATAGAAGAAGTGATAAAAAAACTAAATAATGATGAGCTATTAATAGAAAAAACTTATAAATTAAATAAATTTTATATTGAAAATGTATGTGATTTATATATAAGTTATGAAAATAACCAATATGTAATTAAGAATATAGAAGCTTTTGATAAAGAAATATCAGAGACTATAAGTGAAATTGCAAATAAATATGAAGAATATCATTTACAAAATAAAGAAATAAGAGATAAATTTATTCAAGCTTTTTCAGATGCTAAATACGAACTTAATATAGCAAGTCCATGGATGAATAATTATGTAGTTAATGATAAATTAATAAATAAGATGGAGAAGTTTCTACTTAGAGGTGGGATTATTAAAATAATATACGGAATAGAAGAAAATAATTCATTTTCTAATCTTAAAAGAGATAGAAATAGTAAAAATGAAAACAGCCATAGGATAGCAGAAAAATTAAATGAGAAATTTAAATGTTATAACGATAGCTTTAAAATAAAAAAAGTTAATTCACATAATAAGCTTTTAATTTGTGATGAAAGCTATTATATAGAGACCAGCTTTAATTTATTATCTTTTTCAGGAGAATATGATGAAAATTCCAATGACACTAGAGATGAAGGGGCAACATATAGCACAAATATAGAAGTTATAAAAGATTTAAGAAATAGATATTTTGATTTTTAATTATTCGTAGAGTGGATAATTCTGATAAACCTAGTAAACGGCCCTGAGCCTTAGTACTGGGTTTATTTTTTATTATGGATAATTGTACGGTGACCAATAGACTAAGGATTGAATAATATAATATATGAAATAGTTACACATGAATAGAAAGTAGTTAACTTAAGCAGGTGTTAATATGAGTAATATATTTAATAATATTATGTTCAATATAAACAGAGGTTATTATCGGTATATTGGTACAGGTTCCAGTAGAGATGTATTTGATTTAAAAAATGGATATGTGATAAAGGTGGCAAAGAATATAGCTGGAATTGCACAAAATCAAACTGAATATGCTATTTCAAATTATGATGATTCCAATTTATTTGCAAAGGTTATAAGTATTTCTAATGATTTTTACTTTTTAGTAATGGAAAAGGCAGATAAAATAGATAATATCTCAGATGTATTTAGGTATTTTAATGTTAGTGACAAAAGAGAATTGTTTCATTTAAAGGAATTACAAAATATAAAAAAGAAATATAATTTATTATTGGGCGATTTTGATAGGAAAAGCAACTGGGGAATTATTAAAGGAAGACCTGTGATTATTGATTATGGTTTTACAAGGGAAGTTAGCGAAAGATATTATTGACTGATTTATGGCAGGATAGTACTATTATCTTGCCATATTACATAACAAGTTTATATAGTGTGAAAATTTAAATACTAATAATATGAACTACTTTATTAATTTTTATGATAAATAGTAAAATAAATATTTTATTCTAGTTATTGAGGTATAAAAATTTAATAACTCCACAAAATAGTGATGGAGGTGTTAATTATGCAAGTAACTTTAACTCAAAAAGAAAGAATGTTTTTAGAAGATCAAAAAAGTCATGAGCAAATTTGCATAGAAAAATATTCTAATTATGTGAATATGGCTAAAGATAACCAATTAAAACAAATCTGCAAGAATCATGAACAAATTGAAAGACATCATTTAGACACAATTAACCAATTATTAAGTGGAAATGTTCCTCAAATGAATCAAGGACAAAGTCAAAGTTCTGGGCAAAATATGAGTAATATTCAATCGGTAACGAGCAGCATATCAGATAAAGATATATGTTCAGATTTATTAATGACTGAAAAATATGTATCAGGTGCTTATGATACTGCAATATTTGAATTTAAAGATACAGAAGTACGTGATGTGCTAAATCACATACAAAAAGAAGAACAAAAACATGGTGAAGCAATATTTAAGTACATGGAAAGCAAAGGTATGTATAATGTTCAATAATATTTGAAAATATTATTGAAAGCAAGAAAGTTTAGCTTTTAAGCTAGGCTTTTTTGTGCTATTTAATAAGTTGGATTAAAAGATTTAAATTGATATTTATGCTAAACAATGATATGTTATATTGTAATGTTACAAAAATAGAATTTAATAATAAAATATAGGTTTAATTAAGTTTGACTGTAAAATATAAAGTTAAATTTAATTGATTAAAAGGGAAACAGGTGAGAATCCTGTACTATCCCGTAGCTGTATTAGAGGAGTTTAAGTACACAATACGTCACTTGGAAACAGGGAAGGCGTGCTTAAATCATGATTCTTAAGTCAGAAGACCTGCCTATATTTTGTACCATTAAACTCTACGAGCGATAGAGTGGGCATTTTAATGAAATATTATTTACTAATTTTATATGAGTGAGTATGTTTGTTTGATGTATCCTTTTAGCAATTTGTTAAAGGGATTTTTTGTTGTGTAAGAAAGTAATATTTTAATTAAAAAAT
>JAQVKM010000006.1 GCA_028694645.1 Bacilli bacterium | reverse complement strand
AAACATCTGTTTGTTTTAGCTAATTTGTTTAGCTAAAACCTTTTTGTCGTGGAATAATTTTATTAATAAGGCAGTAAATTATTTCAAAATCTGCCGTATTTACCTATTGACTTTTACCAGATGTTCTATCTTATATATATACTTTAAATTATTATGGAATAATTGTCAATGAAAAAAGAAAGTTTTTACTTTCTTATTTTAAAATTGCTTTTATTCTTCTAACACCTGAAGAAGAAGCTTCTTCTTTTTTTATAATGAATTCTCCTAATTCATTAGTATTTTGAACATGAGGACCACCACATAGTTCTTTTGATATATCTCCAATACTATAAACAGTAACAACATCTGGATATTTTTCAATAAACATACATTCTGCTCCTGATTTAATAGCATCTTCTTTACTCATTTCTTGCTTTGTAACATCAATTCCTTCTTGAATCCATTTATTAACCAATGTTTGAACATTATCTTTTTCTTCATCGGATAATTTATGATCACAAGAAAAATCAAATCTCATTCTCTCAGATGTTATATTAGATCCTTTTTGATGTACATTTTCATCAACAACTATTTTTAATGCTGCATTAAGTAAATGTGTTGCTGTATGATATTTTATTTCTACATCATCATTTCCAGCTAAACCACCTTTAAATTTACCTGAAGAAGCAGTTCTAGATAATTCTTGATGTTGTTTATATTTTTCATTAAATCCATCTACATCAACTTCAATATTTAATTCATTAGCTAATTCAACAGTAAGTTCTATTGGAAATCCATAAGTATCATATAATTTAAAAGCATTATCTTTATCCAATTTATTATTAGTTATTTTAGAAGTTATTTTTTCAAATTCTCTTAAACCTTTTTCTAATGTTTTATTAAATTTATTTTTTTCTTCTTTTAAAACATCTAAAACTATTTGTCTGTTATCTTCTATTTCTTTATAATATTTTGTATATTTATCCATAATAGCATTAGCTATTGATTGTTCAAAATCACTTTCAATAGCAATGTCTAATTTCTTAGCATGTCTAATGGCTCTTCTTATTAATCTTCTTAAAATATATCCTTGATCTGTATTAGAAGGTTTTATTGATGAAGGATCTGCAGATATAAAAACAGCAGTTCTAATATGATCAGCTATAATACGCATACTTTTTTCATTTCCTTCGTAGGTTTTTCCAGATATTATTTCTATTGTATTAATAATATCTTTCCAAACAGATGTTTTATAATTATCATCAACACCTTCTAAAACAGCTACTACTCTTTCTAAGCCCATCCCTGTATCAACATTTTTTTTAGGTAATTCAGTTATTGTTCCATTTACATCTTTATTATATTGCATAAAAACATTATTCCAAATTTCAACCCATCTTTCATCATTAGGATCAAATTTATCTGGAACTTCGTCATTACTTCTAAAATAAAATATTTCTGTATCAGGTCCACACGGCCCAGATTCTCCAGCAATCCAAAAATTATTTGAAGCATCTAAATAAGCTATTTTGTTTTCACTTATTCCTAAACTTTTCCAAATATTAGCACTAACTTCATCTCTAGGAATATCTTCATTTCCTTCAAAAACTGTAACAGCTAATTTTTCTATTGGAATATTTAAAGTTTTGGTTAAAAATTCAAAACTATAAGAAATACTTTCTTGCTTAAAATAATCTCCCAAACTCCAATTACCTAGCATCTCAAAAAAAGTATGATGTGTTTTATCTCCAATAGATTCTAAATCATTAGTTCTAATACATTTTTGATAATCACAAAGTCTTGTTCCATAAGGATGTGCTTGTCCCATTAAATAAGGAACTAAAGGTTGCATTCCGGCTGTATTAAATAATACAGATGGATCATTTTCTGGTACTACGGGAGCACTTGGGATTTGTTTATGTCCTTTTTCTATAAAAAAGTTAATATATAAGTCTTTTAAATTCATTAATTTACCTCTTTTTCTAATATTTTTATTATTTTTTCCTTTAATTGCTTTATATCACTATTATTAATTATTTCATAATCATAGTTTTTAAAATCATCAAGTTCTGTTTCTGATATATGTTGTTTTTCACTCAAAGTCAAATCACTATTTGAATTAGGATTTATAACTTTAATAATCACAACATCTTTAAATAGTTTTTTTGGTGTTTCTATTTCATTTATAAATCTTGCATCTGATATAGTTAAAACATCATAAAAATAGGAATAAAATTTAATATCATTCATCAATCTATTAACAAAAAACATTTCATCTATTTTATTTCTTACAATGTCTGTTCCTAGCATTTGCAATAATGATCTTGGTTTAGTTTTTTCATTTCCATCCCAAGAAGTTAATTTCATTGCATAATTTTTAACAGCTTCAGAATAGCTAATATTAAGTGTTTTAAGATTTTTTTGATTATAAAATTCTCTTATTATATCTGAAACAGTATTTTTACCACTTCGAGCTTTACCATATATTACAAATATTTTGGGATTTCTTAAAATAGCTTCCATAAATTACCTTCTTTCAAATAAAAAGATACCATGGGTTTTCTAGGAACGAAAAACCGTGGTACCATCCTAATTAATTCTTAATTTAAATAACGGTTTTACCCGGCAATTTTTATTGCACTAAAAGATAGCTTTCAAATATTTTTTATTACTTATTTCCATCAACCATAAGCTTTCTATAAATAATTAATATTTTACTTTTTCTTTATTATTGTTTTAATCATTATAAGTAATCCAACTATATTTTTCATTAAAAAATACAAATATTGTTTTAAATGCAGCTATAACAGGTGTTGCAACTGCCATACCTATTATACCAAAAAAATAACCAAATACAAGTAATCCAATGATAATTGTTACTGGATGTAATTTTGTTGTCTTGCTCATAATAAATGGTTGTAAAAAATTACCTTCCAAAACTTGAACTACAACAATTACGATTAAAGTTAAAAATCCTGTAACTGGGCCTGCTGAAAATCCAACTATAACTGCTGGTATTCCACCTATATAAGGTCCAGCATAAGGAATAATATTTGTTATGGCACAAAATAATCCAAATAATAATGGAGCTCTTAATCCAACTAGAATAAATCCAATTGATGTAACTACAAATATTAAACTTGCATCAATTAATGCACCTTTTATAAATCTTCTTAATGAAGTATTTACTTCATTTGATAACTCCCTAGTATCTTTTTGATATTTTTTTGGTAGCAAAGTAATGATAGCATCATTAGCATTATCAAAACTCATTAATAAATAAAATCCTATAATTAATCCTATTAATAATGTTCCTATACCAGAAAATAGTGATTTAGCTATATCAACTACTATCGTAGGTAATGAAGACGTTAAATTTGTAACTATATGTTCTAATTGACTAAATGTTTCACTTTTAATTGATGCAACATCTAAATTGTTAATATTATTTAATTTATCAAATAAATTATCTAACCATGTTTTTAAATTATCAAATACATCAGGTAATATTTTAACTAATTCATTTATTTGTTCAGATAAAACAGGTATTATTGATCCAACTACAACAGCTATAAAAGTTATTAATATTAAATATGTAATTAGTGTACCTATTGATCTTTTGATCCCTTTTTTCTTTAAATATTTTACAAAAGGATCAAATAACCATGCTACAAATATACCTATAAATAATGGTGATATTGTTTTTAATATTGTTATTATTATTTCTTTAGCATTCAACTCTTTTAAAAGCCTAATCAATAAATATATTCCAATAATAATTATTAAAACATATATTATTTTTAGTAAATTCCTTGATACACTTATCAATTCATTTAATTTAACTGTATCTAATTTTTCATCTGTTTTTTTGATTTTATTAAACATCATTTCACCCCACAAATTAATATTTTCTATTTACATTATAACAAAAAGAAATAATTATTACTATCTTTTTATCAATGTTTATATAAAAAACATAAGTTTTATTTCTTATGTTTTATAATAAATTAATTATTTTAGTTTTTATTGCCTCATAATCGAAATTCATGTATTTTAAGACATCATCTTTTGTTCCACTAATACCGAATTTATTTAAAGTAAACAAATATTTTTCATCATAAACAAATTGTTCCCATCCTAAACTTGATCCAGCTTCAATAACAAATTTTTTATATCCTTTTGGAAGAATTTCTTCTTGATATTTTTTATCTTGTTTTAAGAACAATTCTCTATTTGGCATGCTAATTACTCGTAAACTAATATTTAATTCTCGATATATATCATTAGCTATATAAAAAGCTGTATAAACATCAGTTCCTGTAGCTATAATAATACCTTTTAAATCATTTTTTTCTTTTTCAATAATATATGCCCCTTTAGATATTTCTGTTTTACTAGAGTTTTTCATAATAGGAACATCTATTCTTGATAATATTAAAGAAGAAGGTTTTTTATTTTTAAGTATTAAATTCCAACATCCTAGTAATTCATTAGCATCACAAGGTCGATAAACATTCATATTAGGAATAGCTCTTAGTGAAGCCAGTTGTTCAATTGGTTGATGTGTTGGTCCATCTTGACCTATGTTAATTGAATCATGAGAAAAAATGTATGTTACTGGTAAATCCATAATGCATGAAAGACGCATTGCTGGTTTTAAATAATCAGAAAAACTTAAAAAGGTTGAGCCAAATGGTATATAGTTATATAAAGCTAATCCATTTAATATAGCACCCATTGCATGTTCTCTAACCCCAAAAAAAATGTTTTTGCCAGAATAATCATTAGCTGATATATCTTTCATATTATCTAAATAACATCCTGTTGGCTCTGCTAAGTCTGCTGAACCACCTATAAAATTAGGTAATTTTTGTGATATATAATTAATAATCTTTTTATTAGTTATTCTTGTAGCTTCTCTTAATTCCAAATCAAAATTCATATTTAAAATATCAATATCATCATCTTTATTAAATAAAAATTTAAATTTATTTATATCTAATTTTTCATCATTAATTAACTCCTGATAATTTTTAGACCACTGACTATATTTATTATTTGTTCTAACAGATATTTGTTTAGCAAATGCATTTTTAATGTTTTCATCAACATAAAATTCATTTTTTGGTAAATTTAAATTATTTTTAATTTGATTCACATCATCTTTGTTTAATTTTTTTCCATGTATTTCATTTGTGTTTTCTAAAGTTGAATCTTTTCCAATAATTGTTTTTATTTCTATTAAAGTTGGTTTATTAGATTTTTTAGCTTTTTTTATGGCTATATCTATTTGTTTAACGCTATTACCATTTTTTACTAAAATAGTATTCCATCCCATAGAATTAAATCTAGAACAAACATTTTCATTAAATGTTTTTTTATTTGATGAAGATAAGCAAAAGTCATTAGAATCATACAAAACAATTAAATCATTTAATTTTAATGTTCCTGCTATAGAAGCAGCTTCATAACTAATGCCTTCCATTAAATCACCATCAGATGCTAATACATAAATTTTGTGATCAATTAAACTTTTATTACTTTCAAAAGTATTTTTTTTATTTAATTGTGTTTCTTGCTTTAATTTAGCTTCAGCAATAGCCATTCCTACTGCTGAGGCAAATCCTTGACCTAATGGTCCTGTTGTTATATCAACTCCAGGAGTTACTTTATATTCTGGATGGCCAGGTGTTATAGATTGAGCATTTCTAAAGTTTTTTAAATCATCTATATTTATATTAAATCCTGCCATATATAGTGTTGCATATAATAAAGCCGATCCATGTCCTGCTGACATAACAAAGCGATCTTTATTTATCCATTTAGAATCACTTGTATTTATATTTAAATGTTTAGAAAATAAAGTATACATAATTGGAGCTGCTCCTAGTACTATTCCAGGATGCCCACTTTGTGCATTATATATCATATCTATACTTAAAGATTTTAAATAAGAAATAACTTGATTATCCATTTTATCATTCTCCTACTATATTATTTATTATATCAAAATATTTATGCATAATAAAGAAAAATGATGGTTCATCATCATTTTCTTAATGCTTTTGTTTTTTGATCTTCTTTTTCACAATAATCTAAATATTCTTTTAAATAATCAGAAATTTCAATATTATTATCTTCAATATATTTGATAAATTCCGTTTTATAATATTCAATATTGGATATATTATTTTTATTTAATATTTTAACATATTCTTTAATCATAAGTGATTCTAATAATGTCATTTTTATCTCCTTTTTATATTCAAAATTTTTGTTTTTGAATTATCGTTTTTTATAATATCATCATCTATATTCATTTTATTTTCAAATAATCCTTCAATTAAACTAATTTGCTTATTAATAAAATCTCTTTCACTTCTTAATTTACTTTGCATTTTTTCTAATGATTTTTCTTTATTATCACAATATTGTTTAATTTTATTAGCAGAATTGATTACATCTTGATATTTAATTATTAAATTTTTATTATCTTCTTTTTCTTTTATTTTAATATAAATAAAAAATCCCATACAAGTAAAATTTAATATAATAAATATATTATTTACATTAGAATATATTAATAATAAAGATGATATTAAATATAAAATCATATTGATGACAATTTCTTTTTTATTTCTTTTGTTATCTTTTATTACTGATTTAATATTCAAATAAGCTAAATCTATTTTTTCTTCAAGTTCAGATTTATTCTTTTTTATTTCTATTAATTCTATTTCATTTTTCCAAATTATTTTATTAATTTGTTTTTTAAATTTATTATAATCATTTATCATCTTTTTTTGTTCTGGTTTCAAAATAAAACCTCCATTACAGGAGATTATTATATTAATATTAAATGATTTTGTCAAGTTTAGTTGAAATAGCTATTCCATCACCTATTTCAATGAATTTAGTTTTAAATTCTTCATTGTTTTTTAAAAAATCAATATAGTTATTTAATTTTCTAACAATTCCTCTTACATTTCTACTTTTAATTATTTCATTTGAATGAGTTAATCCATGAAAATTAAGATTATCTGAAATTATTATTCCATTGTTTTTTAAATTATTTTTAAATTTTTCAAAAAACTTAATATATTGACTTTTAGCTGCATCTATAAATATTAAATCAAATTGATCACTTAAATCAATATTAAAAGCATCATCATTTATAATATTAATTCTATTTTTTAATGATGATTTTTCAATATTTGTTACAGCCATATCATATCTTATTTTATCTCTTTCAATAGTTGTTACTTTTATATCTTCAGATATTAAACACATTCTTATAGCTGAGTAACCTATTGCGCTTCCTATTTCTAAAATGTTTTTGATATTATTTTCTTTTATATAACTAATTAAAAATTCTATTCCCTCTTTTTGCATGATTGGAATATTGTTTTGTAAAGCATACTCTTCCATATTTTTTATTAATATTGATACCATAAATTTTCACTCTTCAATTCATTAACAATTGCAATATGCTCACTTGATGTTTTAGAAAAATATGTTTTTTTGTTTTTATCAGCTACAAAATAATAATAATTATGTTGAGTTGGATTAATAGCAGCTTCTATTGATTCAATACTAGGATTACAAATTGGCCCTACTGGTAATTTGCCAGCCATTTTTGATGATCTTGTATTATAAGCATTATAAGCATTTAGTTCACTTTGATATAAGTCTCTTTGACTTACATCAACTTGAATTCCATAATATGTAGTTACATCGCTACCTAAAGACCAGTTATTTTCTAATCGATTATAAAAAACACCAGCTATTCCATTTCTGTCATCAGAATTAGAACCTTCCAATTCAACTATAGAAGCTAAAGTGAGTATTTCATGTATTGTATATTCATTATTATTAATATCTTCTTTATATGAATCTAGCTTATTTTCCATTTCATCTAACATAACTTCGAATATTTTTTTAATATCCCATGTTTTATTTATTTCATAAGTATTTGGATATAAATAGCCTTCTAATGCATAATAAATATCTTCATTTAATATTTCATCTGTTAGAAACCAATATTTATTTATTAATTCACTTAAATATGTTTGATCACTCAATGTATTTACAATGTCGTCTTTTATTACTTCTGTATTTTCAGTTATAATTTCAATAAAATCGCGCATATCAATGCCTTCTTTAAAAGTAATTGAAATTAAATTAGTATCGTATGCACTATCACTTGATAAGGTTTTTATTATTTTATCAACTGACATATTTTTACTTAATTCATATATTCCAACTTGTAATCCAGTTGGTTTTGTTAATTTAACATAAAATTTATAAAACAATTCTGATTTTATTAAATTATCTTTTTTTAATTCATCGGCTAAAGATAAAAATGTTTGATTTTCTTTAACTTCAAAACTAATAATTGTATCATCACTACTAACGGCACTTAAATTAAATTTATAGATTAAACAGCAAACTATTATAATAGCTGCCATAGCAGTTATAATTATTTTTTGTAAATTTACTAATTTTTTCATGTATAAAAACGAGCTTATTCTTGCCCGTTTTCTTCATCTGCTGCTTTTTGAAGTTCTTCTAAGATATTTTCAACCATAGCCCATTCTTCATCAGTTTCAATTACCCCTAATGTTTGTTCTTCTTGTTCAGGATTATATACTGAAGCATATACTTTTGTATTACCTTCTTCATCTAAAGTATTATCTGTATATACTATATAATTTTTTCCGTTTTCTTTTCCTTCAAATGTAAATAAAGCTTCACATTCTATATCTTTTCCATCTTCTCCAGTTATTTTAAAAGTTAATTTTTCTTCTTTCATAATTTTATCCTTTCTTTTTATCTAAATATGTTTGAAGTATTATATTAGCTGCTAAGCTATCTACTTTTTGTTTTCTTTTTTTTCTAGACATATCAGCTTGTATCATATAATTATGCGCTGCTACAGTTGATAATCTTTCATCTTGCAAAACAACTTCAATATTTAAATAATTTTGTAATTTTTCTGCAAAGTCAATCGTCGTTTGTGCACGATCACCAATGCTATTATTCATATTTTTTGGTAATCCTAAAACAATTTTATCAATTTGATATTCATCAACTATAACTTTTATCTGTTCTAGTAAATCATCATATTGAGAATCTTCAAAACGAATTGTTTTAAGTGTAGATGCAATTGTTTTAGTAATATCACTTATCGATATACCAAGGGTTCTTGTTCCTAAATCAAGTCCTAAATATCTCATAATATTTTTCTCAGCATGATTTCTATTAATTTACTTCTATCGTATTCACTAATTATTGATCTAGCATTTTTATAATTTGTTATATATCCTAAATCCCCACTTAATAAATATCCAACAATTTGATTAATAGGATTATATCCACGTTCTTCTAATATTTGACAAACTTGTTGTAAAGTTTTCAAAGCTAATTCATTACTAAATTCGTTTTGGTCATATATTTTTGTTACATCCAATTTAATCACCTACTTTATGAATACAATTATATTTTATCATTTATTATTAATTTTATCAATAACTTAATCTAGAACTTTTAAATTATCAACTATTATTTGATATTTATCAAAACGTTTTTCAACTTTTCCTCTAATTAATACTATATCACCGTGTTTTGTTTTATTTAATTTATCATATATTTTAGGAAACAAGACAATATCAATATTATTTTGTTCATCACTACCAACTATAAAGCACATGATGTCATTTTTTTTAGTTTCAATCTCTTTTATTTTGTCCACTAAAACAATAATATCAATTGTTTTATCAAAATAATGACTAACATTTTTTAAATCAATTATGTTTTTATATTTGTTTTTATATATTGTTACTGGATGATTTGTTAAGTAAAATCCAAATAAATCTAATTCTATATCAAGTAATTCTTTTAATGAAAATTCTTCTTGATCTTCTAATATAGGTTTTAAAGCATAGCTTTCATCTATATCTTTTATTAATTCTCCATAATTAATTATTAAATCCAAATTATTTATAAGCGTTTTTTTATTTATATTAGATTCACTAAAACAACCAGATAAAATTAAGGATTCTAATATTTTTTTGTTAATTATTTTTTTATCTGATCTTTTAATAAAATCATAAATGTCTAAATAAAAACCATTTTTTCTTTCATTTATTATATAATTAGCTGTTATGTTTCCAATATTTTTTATATTTGATAAAGGATATCTAATATCATCATTTTCAATAATATAATTAATTCCACTTTTATTTATATCTGGGCATAATACATTTAAATTAATATTTTTACATTCATTAATATAATCTTTAGTATCAATAACACTTCCAGTTGCCATATCAAGCAAACTTCTCATAAAGTATTTTGGATAATTAACTTTTAAATAAGCCATTTTATATGATATAAAAGAATAAGCTACAGAATGTGCTCGGTTAAATCCATATGATGCAAATTTTAAAATCAAATTAAAAACTTTTTCTACATCATTAATATTATATCCATTATTTATAGCTCTTTTGATAAATTTTTCTTTTTCTTTTAATAAAACAGATTCTTTCTTTTTACTAATAGCTCTTCTTAAAATATCCGCTTCACCTAGTGAATAATTAGCTAAAACATGGGCTACTTGCATTATCTGTTCTTGATATATCATTATTCCATAAGTTGGCTTTAAAATTGGCTTTAATTCTTCAATAATATAATCTATTTTATTTTGTCCATTTTTTCTTTCAATATATAAATCAATATTATCCATAGGTCCCGGCCTATATAATGCTAAACAAGCAAATAAATCTTCAAAATTGTCTGGTTTAAATTTTTTTAAAAATTTAATCATACCAGATGATTCAAATTGAAATATACCTAAAGTATCTCCATTTTTAAATAAGTCGAGTGTTTTTTCATCATCAAGGGGAATATTATTAAAGTCAATATTAATACCAGAAGAATTAATATCATTAACAATATTAGTTATTGTTGTTAAGTTTTTTAAAGCTAAAAAATCCATTTTGAGCAATCCTATGTCTTCTAAATATTCCATTGAATATCCAGTTATATAAAAATTGTCTTTTTTATAAAGTGGAATTACTTCATCTATTTCTTTATTACACATAACTATTCCCGCTGCATGACTTGATATATGTCTTTTCATTCCTTCTAATATAATAGCTACTTTATAAAGTTCCATTAATGATTTATCATTTAATATTTGTTTTAAATTATTAGATTTGTTATAATTTTCTTTTAAAGTTAAGTTAGTATCAATATTTTTACAAATTCTATCAATTATTGATAGATCAACATTTTGTACTCTACCAACATCTCTTATTGATTGTTTAGCTCCCAAGGTACCAAATGTAATTATTCCAGCGACTTTTTTTAATCCATATTTATTAATACAATAATTAATAACTTCTTCACGTCTATTATATTCAAAATCTATATCAATATCTGGCATGGTAATTCTTTCTGGATTTAAAAATCTTTCAAATAATAAATTATATTTAATTGGATCAACATCGGTTATATTTAAAATGTAAGATACTAATGATCCAGCTGCACTACCTCTTCCTGGTCCTACTAAAATACCATTAGATTTAGCATAATTTACATAATCTTGAACTATTAAAAAATAATTACAAAATCCCATTTTATTTATAACATCTAATTCATAACGTAATCTTTCTTGATATGTTTTAGATATTTCATTTCCAAATCGTTGTTTCATTCCATCAATACATAATTTTTTTAAGTATGAGTATTGATCATTATTTGGGCAATCATATATTGGTAACAAATCATTTTCTTTTGTTATTGTTATATTACATAATTCATTTATTTTATAATTGTTTTTTATTGTTTTATCTATTTTTATATATTCCTCTAATGATTTTATATAATTATCTTGTTTGTTTATATCTATTTGTTCTAAAATCAATCCTTCTTTTATAGCATATAAATAATTAATATATTTTGCATCTTCTTTATTTAAAGATAATATTTCATTCATATATATTGCAATATTTTGATCAATTTGATTTAATTCAAAATCATTTTTATAGCTGATAAATGTATGTTCAAACATATCTTTTAATTTATTATATAAATCAGTGCTATTAAAAGGTATTATACATATCAAATTATCACTGTATGATTTGATATTTTCAAAATTAATGTCATTGCTTGAAATTTTAATTAAATTCTTATATCCTTTATTATTCTTAGCATATAAAATAATTATTTTATTATCAACTTTTATTTCTAATCCAATAATTGGTTTAATATTATTTTTTATACATTTTAAGTAAAATTCCATTGCTCCAAACATATTGTTGTCGGTAATAGTAAGTGTACTTAAATTATTTTCAACAGCATAATTAATTAATTCATTTATTTTAATCATACTACTTAAAAGTGTGTTTTCTGTTTTTATATAAAGTGGTGTATACATATATTACCTCCATAATTATATTTTACTATATTTTTGACCATTTTTAAACATTTTGTTTGACTTATATCAAATATTATGATAAAGTTATAAGGCATAGGAATTAATATCAAAAAGGAGGAATTAAAGATGGCTAAAAAATTATCAGAAAGAAAATCTTTATTTGGAAATAGACGTTCTCACTCTTTAAGAGCTACTAGACATGCTCAAAAACCTAATTTTCAAAAAGTTACTTTAGAAAATGGGGAAAAAGTTGTATTAACAACAAGAGAAATTAGAACTCTTAAAAAAGCTAGTAAGCAAGTAAATACTGAAATAGCTGCATAATTGCAGTTTTTTAATGAAAAAAGATCTTTTAATTAGATCTTTTTTTATTACCATAAAATAATACTTGATAGTTCACAATTAAACTCACATACGGTACTAAATCGTAGTCTGTTATGATATATACGGTAATTATATATATCATTAATAATATAACCACTTTTTATTGTTTTATTTGTTTATTTACTAAATAATTATATTCATTAACATTTACAGCAATTCCAATAACAAAAATATATGAAATAATGTAAATCCAAATCATTAAAATAATAATATTTGATAAACTTCCATACCATAAATCATAATTAGCTATTTTATTTGCATAAAAAGAATAAATAGTAGTTACAAATATCCAACCGACAGTTGTAAAAAAAGCTCCTTTTGTTACATAACGACTAGACATTTTAGTATCAGGTGCCATCGTATACAATGCTTTTACAAATAAGTAAACTAAAATAAAAGCTACTGGATATTTAAAATAAACAAAGATTTGATAAAATATAGATGATATATCTGGTATAAGATTAAAACTAAAGATGTATTTTAAAATTATGTTTCCAAATCCAATAAATACTAATATGAATATAAATAATATAATTAATAAAATAAGAATTAAAAAGGCTTTAATTCTACGTGATATATAACCTCTATCTTTTATATCGTATAATGTATTTGACACAATAATTATTGAATGCGAACCATTTGAAGCTATAAAAAAACCAATTAACATCATTATAAAGCTTAAATTAGCACTATTTGTATTATATAGAAATGGTTCAATAATTTTTGTAACATCATTTGGTATAAATTGTTCTAAATTACCTATTATATCTTGCATTGATATTGAAAAAAATGTACATATAAATGTTACTAATGTAATAATTGGCATTATTGACAACACTATAAAAAAAGCTAAATGCCCAGGTAAAATGCGCATATCTCTTTGTATAATAATTTTATATAATTTTGAAAAGTATTTTTTTAAACTACTCATATCTTATCCCTCTTTTAAAAAGTATACCATATTTTTTAAAAATAAAAAAGAAGCAATTATTATCCATTTGCTTCTTCTTTGTTTGTTCTCATATCAAGTGTTGCTTCATTAATAGCGTCATCCACTGTTTTTAATCCATCAGTTATCATACTATATCCTACTGCTGCACCAAATCCATGTGATAAATCTTTAAATTCTTTATTTAGTTTTCTAATATATGAAATGACTTGTTTTTCATCATATTCAACTAAGTATATTAAAAATTCATTTCCATTTGTACGCATTATTTCACTATTTTCTATTTGATTTTTAAACATTATGTTTGCAGCTTCTTTAATAACACTGTCACCTTCAGCATGGCCATAATTATCATTAATATAAGCTACATTATTTAAATCAATTATTATTATTGCTTGAGGATATATTTCACTTTCATCCCATTTTTCTATAGAATCATTTAAATAATTTCTATTTTTTAATGAAGTTAACATATCTATATATTTTAATTTATTTTCTTTTCCTACAGAAGCTGTTATTTTATTTGTTTTATTTTTTTTATTTTTAGATAGAATTAAAATAAATAAAATTACTATTGCAACTAAAGCCAATAAACCTATATATAAATATAAATTGTTTGTTTTAGCTTTTGCAAATAATGAATAATCTATTTGATTATAAAACTCTTTTTCATTTATAAATGATAAATAAAAATCAAAATATTGAATAAATACTTTATTAGCATTTATATCTCTTATAATATATGTATAATTGTTATCTAATTTTGTTTCATATATTTCTTTATATTGATTTAGTTCATTTAATTTATAAGCTTCATATGTTATTTCATCTATTACAATTAGTGATTTTTGGTTTATTTGATTTAACATACTCTCAATTGAATTATATTCAGTTATTTTTATATCTAATTCTTTTAATTTACTAGATATTTTTGTATCTTTTATTGTCATTACATTATAATTTGATAGTGATGATAAAGAATTAACAATAAAATTAGTATTATTTTGAGCTAAAACAACTATTTCTTCATCAAATACAGATTTTGTATTATATACATCAATATCAAAATCATCTTGAGCTAAGTTGTTGAAGTATAAATCAATTTTATTTTCATTTAAAGCAGTTGATAAATCTTTTGAAGAATTATATTCTGATTGATATTTAATTTCTATTCCTGCTGTATTTGCAAATGAAGCTAATATTTCAGAATTTAATCCTATTAGTTTGCCACTCAAAATGTCATCATAAGGAGCATATCCTACAAATCCATATTTGTATTGTTTGCTCTTGAATTTAACAGTATCATCATCACCTATATTATTCATTTCTAAGTAATAATTAGTAAAATACTCATTAAATGATGTTTCATATTGTTCTTGTTGCCATTTTTCATAGTATTTTTTTATTATTGTATTAAGTTTTTTTGTATTGCCAAGTGTCAACACAATATTTTTTGTCATATCTGTAACGTTATAATTTATTTTTAAATTATTAATAAATATTTCTTCTAAATATATTGTTTTTGGAAGTAATATTGCATTAATTTGTGCATTACCGTTTTTATCAGGAACAAGTCCAGCTAATAAATCTTTTATATTTTCATAAGTTTTAAACGCAATATTTTCATTGTCCATTAAATAATAACTTGCTTTTTCTACATCTGTTTGTAACAGACCTAGTGTCATTGATTCAATTTCTTTTAAATTATTGTATTTGATATCATTTGAACTAAGAATAACATAATTATCATTATAAAGTAGCAAATCATTGTTTCCAACTTCATCTACTACATTAAATGAATAAGCAGTCGAAGAATTTGATCCATAGCTGAATGATAATTTATTAAATTCTAGCCCTGTATCTGTTTCAATCGATTGAATAAAATCAAAAAATACCCCTTCTCCATCATTATTGAAAACAGGAATATTATTAATTATCCCTAGGTCTATAATTGTATTTTTATTTTCTTCTATCCATTGCTTTTCTGCCATTGTTAGTGTTGAAGTTTTATCTTCAGCTATAAAGTATGTATATACTCCTAAACTAAGAACAGCAAGAATTATTAATACAATTAAAGTTATTATTATTTTTTTAATTTTCATTTTTACACCTACATTTTCCAAACGATTGTTTCACTGGATTTATTTTTATAACCTATTATAGGATATGTTTCAGATTCTTCTTTTGTTGTTAAATAAATTTGTATATCATAATATGTTTTTTGCTCATCTTCAAAATATTCTAGCACTTTATCTGCATAACTTTTAGCTGTTTCTATAGCTAGTGAATTACTAATTGTTATTATAACATTAATAAGACGTCCTTCTAAATTATATGCTATATCTTCCACGCTGTCCAATTTTTTCATATCTTCTTTTAGTGTTGATATTTGTGAATTTTCAATTTTATAATTTTTTATATTATCAAGTCTGTTTCCATATACATCTTTTCCTACGCTACCAACTAATGCTAATAATAATATAATAAATGCAATTAACATTATTACAATAACAGATATTACGGCCATTAATGTTTTATGATTTTTAATAAATTTCATTTTCACATCTCCAATCAATATATAAATTATACTATATATTTGTTATAAATTCAAATATTATATTTTGGTTTTACAATATTATACAGATTAATATATTATATGATTTTGTATATTTTATTAGAAATATTGATGATGATTAAAATTTGGATGCAAAACTTTTTTTATAATTTTGTACTTAATATTTTAATTTGATTATTTTTTTAATTTTTTTTTAAAAATATGTATTGACTTTTTTTACAATTCTAGTATAATTAATATTGCCTACTTAATTGCGGATGTAGTTTAATGGTAGAACCTTAGCCTTCCAAGCTAAATACGGGAGTTCGATTCTCCTCATCCGCTCCATAAATGTAGTTTAACTCAGTATTTGCTGAGTTTTTTTGTTGCTTGCATTCGAAAATAATCGAACTCCTGCATTTAGCTTGGAGATTATAAAAAAAATTGAAAATTACTATCTATAAATAAAAATGAGTTGAAAAAACATCATTTTTAAATATTAAAATTACTACTTATTTTCTTCTTGTAAATGCCATGATCTCAATTATATCATCACTGATATTATACCATTTTAATTGAACATATTCTCGTCTGTATTCATATTTAGGATTTCTTTTTAAATTTCTGTCCCATGATTGAATTGTTAATGGCCCAAAATGAAGTGCTGTTGAATAATCATTCATCTTAGATATAATTATTTTTTTAATTTCATTTTTTGTAATCCATAAAAAGTCATCAGTAACTCCATATATAATAGCATCTATTTTTAAATTACTTATACGGCCTTTAATTATAAATCGGTTAATAATCTTGTTGATTATATATTTTGTGTTTAATTTTTCATTTAATGCATCAATTGCTTCTTGATTATTAATTTTATATTCAATTATTGATTGTCTTTTTTCACCTGTATTATTTATTGTTCCATCTGCATATAAGTATTTCTTTATTTGATTTATATCATCTTTTTTTATTTTCATTTTTGATAAAAATTCTATAAAGTTTTTTATTGTTTCTGTATGAACCTCATTTTTTATACCTTTTTTAATACTAATATTTTTAATCACATCATTAATTTTAATTTTTATATCAACCTTTGAAAATCCAGGAACACGCCAACATTTCACCAGTTCATTGCTCAATTTATTATTAAAGACTGTTTCTAAGAAAGACACTGTTTCTATATCAAATTCATTTATATTTTTATTGTTAAAATATTTGGTAAATTCTTTTTCATTTTCATAACCATTGATATTTTTATTAAATACCATCTTTTCACCTCCTTATTTAAATTACAACAGTCTTATAGAAAATCCTTTTATTATGATAAAACTAGTATCAAAAAATACTAGTTTTAAATACTATTATTAATTAAACTAGTTATATATAACAACTATTTCTTCTTGTTTTTTTCTTTTTCTTTTTCAATAATCATTTTAAGTATATTTATATATTTTTCATAATTGAGCAACGGGTTATTAGTCATTTTTAATTCAAGATTTGCTAAAAGTGATATTTTATCCATTTTACTTGTTCTTTGTAAATAATTAAATATTTCCTTATTATCGACTGCCTGTATAAATTGTTTAATTTTTATTTCATTGATAATTTCATTTGCACTACTTATTTTTTTCATTAATTCATCTTTATTTTCCAAAATAGATTCTAAATATAATCCCATAATAAAGGCTTCATCTTCATTAATTAATTTACCAATAATTTCTTTTATTGATAAATTGTCTTTTTCAAAAATATATAACATATTTTTAATTTTACTTGATGTTAATTCATCGATTATATCTTCTTTCATATAAACACCTCAATTTCACTAATAAAAGTATAATATTACATTTATAGTATATCACAAATATATAATTACTTAAAATTATATGTTTTACAATTTTAAATGTCCATGATATACTTTTATTGGTGATATCATGGATAACAATTTAAAAGAAGCTATTAATAATATTTTATCTAAAGTTTCTAGTGAATGGACAACAAATGAAAAAATAAGATATATATACATACAAATTGGAAAAATTTTAAACAAAGATGTTTCATTTTTTTATACCCTTTTTGGTTTTATGGGTAGTTATGGATATGATTATTTTGAATTAAAAGAAAAAATGGAACAAAACTATTCTGTTATTCAAAATGATTATAAGGTTATTTGTAAATCAGCTGTTGAAGTATTAAAATATGCTCTTGATCAATTAAATATTGAATCTAAAATATTAAATACCATTGCCTTTAATGAGTTTAACTTCAGTGATGATTTTAATAAAAAAATAAGTTTACATCATTATTTTTTATGTGTTACTGGTGATAATGATAAAAATTATTTTTTATCAATTGTTCCAGATTTAATGAATATTCAATATAATTTAGAAACAGAACACTTCGCTGGTTTTATAGGTAATAAAGCTAATGAAAATGAAAAAATATATGAAGGTGAAGAAATAAAATATGATACACTTTCAAGAGAAGAAATAAGAAAGTTAGATCAAAAAATCGGATATTTAAAAAAAATAGATGATAACAATTATTCAAATTATGATAATGATTTAATAAAGCTAGTTAATACTTCTTGGAAACAATTACATTTGGAATTATTAATTCAAGAAACACCTTTTTATAGAAATGTTTTCCGATTTAGAACTGATGATAATTATTTTATTGATTTGCAAAAAATGAATATTCTAGATTTATCTGAAAGCGAATTAAAAAACTGGGTTGATTATATTAAAATAGTAATTAAAAATACAGATTTAACTGATGAATTATTAAATAAAGCTCTTCTTTTTAGTGATTTAATTAGTGAACAAACTAAATTAATTCATAAATGTGAAACTGACAAAGAAAGAAAAAACATTAGAAATAAAATTAATATGTTACTTCTTCAAACAGGAAAACTTTATTTAAATAAAAATTCTATTTATGATTGTAAATCAAAAAAAGAAGAATGTAAAACAGAATATATAAAACACAAATTTGAACTTTTATTTCCATATATAATGGGATGTAATAATACAGATGATGAAGATTATATTTTACCAATAACATCTAAATTTAATGGTCACGCTGAAGCTATTAACTTTATTGATTTAATTTTAGAAAATTTATTTCCAGAAATCAGTTTAGAAAATAGCAAAAACATTAAAAATATCGATATTGTTAATAACGTCTCTATTCTAAAAACAAGAATAAATAAAGTAACTATTTTTGATAAAATTAATTTAACATATTCTATTATTTTTTTAATAGATAATACTTATTTCTATTATTTCAATCCTAATGATGGAGAATTTAAAGAAATAAATAAAAATAAATTATTTGACTATGCTACTAATTATATTATTGTAAGCAATAAATTAAAAAATAAAATATTTACCATTGAAGATGATGAAATAATGATAAAAAAATAACAGATATTAATTCAATATCTGTTTTTTAATAGTTTTTCTGAATGTCATCTTTTTTTATTGTTATTTTATTAACATAATTAAATAATCCTGTTAATATTTCTTCTTTTATCTCATCCCAAGTACTTTTTTGATAACCTTGTAAAATTTTATTAACAATTATAATTAATTCTTCTGTTGCAGGTATAGGGTCTAATGTATATATGTTTTGTTCCGTCATAAATTTAATTATGTTATCAATTTCTTTAATTTGATTATTTCTTTTAGATATACAAAAAGTTGTGCCAATTTTTATGTTAACAATTAAACAACTAATAAAATCTTCTTTATTTGGATAAAGAGGTACATAAAATTTTGTATTTATATTGTTAATGCTTAATTCATTATTCATAAAACACCTCATACTAATGTTAATATATTTTACATAAAATGTCAAATAAAAAGAGATTACTTTACAATCTCTTTTTAATTTATGAATTAAAGGATTGAGCTACTGCTACTGCAATTTTTACTGTTGCTCCTACCATTGGATTATTACCCATTCCTATAAATCCCATCATTTCAACATGAGCTGGTACTGATGATGATCCTGCAAATTGCGCATCACCATGCATTCTTCCCATAGTATCTGTCATTCCATAAGAAGCTGGCCCTGCCGCCATATTATCTGGATGAAGAGTTCTTCCTGTCCCTCCACCTGATGCTACGGAAAAATATTTTTTATTATTTTCTATTCTTTCTTTTTTATAAGTTCCTGCTACAGGATGTTGAAAACGAGTTGGATTAGTTGAATTACCAGTTATAGATATATCAACATTTTCATGCCACATTATAGCTATACCTTCTCTAACATCATCTGCTCCATAACATCTAACTTGGCTTTTATTTCCTTTAGAATATGCTATTTCTTCTATAATATTTAGTTTCCCTGTATAATAATCAAATTGTGTTTTTACATATGTAAATCCATTTATTCTAGATATTATTTGAGCTGCATCTTTTCCAAGACCATTTAAAATAACTTTTAAAGGTTTTGTTCTTATTTTATTAGCTGATGCTGCTATTCCAATTGCTCCTTCTGCTGCCGCAAATGATTCATGGCCAGCTAAAAAGGCAAAACATTCAGTGTCTTCTGTTAATAACATTGATGCTAAATTACCATGTCCAATTCCTACTTTACGATCATAAGCAACACTTCCTGGTAAACAAAATGCTTGTAAGCCTTCTCCAATTGCTGAAGCTGCTTCTGCGGCATTATTACATCCTTTTTTTATAGCTATTGCAGCGCCAAGAACATATGCCCAACTTGCGTCTTCAAAGCATATAGGTTGTATTTCTTTGACCATTTCATATGGATCAAATTTATTATTTAAACATATTTGTCTTGCTTCTAGTAAATCTTTTATTCCATATTGTTTTAATATTTCATTTATATTATTAATTCTTCTATCAAAATTTTCAAATAGTGCCATTATAATTACCCCCTTATTGCTTTCTTGGATCGATTATTTTGAATGCTTCATCAAATCTACCATATTGACCACTTGCTTTTTTTATAGCTTCCATAGGTTCTATTTTAGCTTTAATATTATCCATCATTTTTCCAATATTAACATATTTATATCCTATTATTTGATTATCTTCATCTAATGCAATTTCAGTAATATATCCTTCTGATAATTCTAAATATCTCGGACCTTTTAATTTAGTGCTATAACAAGTTCCTATTTGACTTCTAAGTCCTTTACCTAAATCTTCTAAGCCAGAACCTATAGCTAAACCATCTTCTGAAAAAGCAGATTGACTTCTACCATATACTATTTGTAAAAATAATTCACGATATGCTGTATTAATAGCATCACATACTAAATCAGTATTTAATCCTTCTAATAGTGTTTTTCCAATTAGTATTTCACTAGCCATAGCTGCAGAATGAGTCATTCCTGAACATCCAATTGTTTCTATCAAAGCTTCTTCTATAATACCATTTTTTATATTTAATGTTAGTTTACATGCTCCTTGTTGTGGTGCACACCAACCTATTCCATGTGTTAATCCAGAAATATCTTTAATTTCTTTAGCTTGAACCCATTTTCCTTCTTCTGGAATTGGAGCTGGGCCATGATAAGCTCCTTTTTTTACAAAACACATTTCATTAATTTCATTTGTATATTTCATAAATAACCTCCTGTTAAATATCTTTATCATTCAACATATATATTATACTATTATTTTAATTTAAAAAAAACAAATTTTAATAATTTGTTTTATTTTATATTAATTGTTTTCTTTAATTATATTTTTACTACATAAATATGTAATTATAAAATATCCTCCATATACAATAAGTATAAATAAAGTTGTAAAAATAATATTTGTTGTTAAATCTATATTTGCCATAATTCCTATAATACTATTTAGTTCTTTTAAACCAAAGAAACTATGAAATAAACCAACTAGTAATGGTAACATAAAAGCTATTGCTATTTGAACAAATAAAGCTTTTTTTATCATTTTGTTATCAGCACCTATTTGTCTGATAACTCTAAATCTATCTTTATTATCACTAGATTCTGATAATTGTCCAATAGCTAGAACAGTCGCACTACTAATAGCAAAAGTTATTCCCAAATATAAACCAATGAACGTTACAATAGCTTTAAATCCTACTGATGAAGCTTCCATAGTTAATTTAGTTCTGATTGATAAATTACCTTCTGATTCATCATATATATATTTCATAAATGTTTCATCTAAATTATCAATATCCATATTTGAAATATAGTTTCCAACCATTAAAGTTGTAGATAGTTCTAGATTTTTTGCAACTTCATCAGTTACAACTATTAAACCTTCGTTTCCTGCGGCATTATAATTTTCAATAGCTGTATTTACTATTTTGTCTGTAGCTGGAAGTAATTTTTTATTATCAATTACGATTCCAGTTTTATTTTGATATGCATTTTTATAGTGATCAATAATAAAATCAACATTACATAATATTAAATATTGATCATCACTTATATCAAATATTTTATTTTCTTCATTAAATAATTTCATGAGTTCTATATAATCACTTTCACTAATTATATTAACATTACCATCTAATGATAACATATCACCATATTCTTTTTTTAATTCATCAATATCTTGTTTTGTTAAAAGTTTTTCAATTGTAATATTTTGATCAACATATTTATTTAATATCACATAATTTTTTACAACATTTTTAAAATTATCATCTTTTACCAAATCATTAAGATTATATGATTCTAATTTTATATAATCACCATTTTCATCCATTTGATATGATTCATTTGTTCTAATTGTAAAATCAGTTAAATTGTTTTCTTTTAAATCATTATTAAAAGCTTGCGCCATTGACATTGATCCTGATAAGATACCAATTGTCAAAAGTAACATCAAACTTATTACAGTATTTGAAATAACAGTTGTGTTTATTTTGCTATTAATTTGTTTTAAAGTAAACATATTTAAGTCTTTTAAGTATAATGGCTTTAACATTTCAACTATTTTAAGTAAAAAACCTGCTAATGAATAGAAAAATAATAAAGTACCTAAAGCTCCACAAATTAGCATTATTAAAGTTTTAGAGTTCATTACAACTAAAGCATCATCAAATAATAAACTATATGCATATCCAATTAAACAAATAGATATAATGAATGTAATAAATGTTAAATATTTATTACGCATTTTTATTTTTTCATTTTTTCGACTAGCTGTTAATAAATCAATTAATTTATATCTTGATAAAGTAATAATGTTAAATAACATTACTAAAATAAATATAATACCAAAATAAACAATTGTTTTATATAAAGCTGATGTTGAAAATATAAAAGCAAATTTATTCATATCAACTTCAAATAGTTTGGCCGTAAAAATAGATATAAATTGTGATAGACCTATTCCACATATCAAACCAATAATCAAAGAAATAATACCAATTATAATTGTTTCAATAACTAAAATAGTTGATACTTTTCTTTTACTCATTCCTAAGGTTAAATATAAGCCAATTTCTTTTTTTCTTCTTTTAATTAAAAAATTATTAGAATATACTATTAAAAAACCTAGTATTACCGATACAAAAACAGATACATAATTTAAAATCATGACTAAAGCAGCAGCTATTTCCATTTTTGATTTATTTAAATGTAACATTGAATTTTGTGCATCTAATGAATTAAACATATAAAACATTGAAACAGCAAAAATTAATGTAAAAAAATATATACTATAATCTTTTATACTTTTTTTAATATTGTTTATTGATAACTTAGATAACATTGTTCAAGTCACCTCCAAGTAAGGTAACTATTTCGATAATGTTTTCAAAAAATTCTTTTCTTGATTTATTACCTTTTGATATTTCATTAAATATTTTTCCATCTTTTATAAAGATAATTCTATCTGAATAACTTGCTGTAAAAGCATCATGTGTTACCATTAAAATTGTTGCTTTTAAATCATCATTTAAATTAACAAATTTTTCTAATAACATTCTTGATGCTTTAGAATCTAAAGCTCCTGTTGGTTCATCTGCTAAAATAAGTTTTGGTTTAGTAACAATAGCTCTTGCTGATGCTACTCTTTGTCTTTGACCTCCACTCATTTGATATGGATATTTATTTAAGACATCTGTTATTTCTAGCTCTTTAGCTACTTCATATATTTTTGTTTCAATATTTTTAATTTTTTCTTTATTTATTGTTAAAGCTAAAGCTATATTTTCATATGCTGTTAATGTATCTAATAAATTAAAATCTTGAAAAATAAATCCTAATTCTTCTCTTCTAAATTTATTTAATGCATTTCCTTTTAATTTAGTGATATTATCATTTCCTATATATATATTTCCAGTAGTAACTTTATCTATTGTTGATATACAATTTAGTAATGTTGTTTTACCACTTCCACTAGCTCCCATTATTGAAACAAATTCCCCTTTATTTACACTAAAAGATATATTATCTACAGCTTTAGTAATGTTTCCTTTATTTCCATAATATTTTTCAATTTTTTCAATTTTTAATATTTCTTCCATTTTTTCACCTCATAAACAATTATATATATTTTTATAATTTATTACCATCGATTTATATTACAAAACCTTACATCTTTGTAAGGTTATTTCATTGTTAAATCATTATTTGGAAATATTATTGTTATTATTGTTTTTTCATTTATTTTAGAACTTATATATATATCATGTCCAAGTTTTAAACATAGTTTTTTACATAAATATAGTCCAATTCCTGTTGAATTATATTTTTTTCTTCCATTACTTCCTGTAAATCCTTTATCAAAAACTTTTGCTATTTCATTTTCTTCTATACCAATACCATTATCTTCAATCATTAACATTGTGTTGTTTTTATTTATTTTAGAATATATTTTAATACAATCATTATTTCCTTTACCATATTTAATACTATTAGAAATTATTTGATTAATAATAAAATGAATCCATTTAATATCTGTTTTTACTGTAGGTAATTCATTTATTTCAATTTTTATTTTTTTTCTTATTAATACTTTTTTGTTTTCTCTAATAATATTTTCAATAACCTTTTTTAAATCAGTTACAGCTATAATATAGTCTTTTTCTACTGTATTACTTCTTGAATAAAATAATACTTGTTCAACAAATTTGTCAATAGCTTCTACTTCTTCTAATATACTATTTGTTATATCATTACTATTATTTTCTATAATTAATTTACTTGTTGCAATAGGTGTTTTAATTTCATGACACCATAATTCTATATATTCTTTAAACTCATTTTTATTTAATTTATATTTATTAACATTTTCATGCATAGATTTATTTATATCATATAAATATTCTAAAAATATTTGTCCATCTATAAAATTACATTCTTTTATTATTTCTGTTATTAAGTATTTTTGATCTAAATTATTTAAGTGTTTTGAAAAGTTATGATAAAATAATTTTCTTTTTATAAAATCAAAACTTAAATTTAATATATATGTACATAAAAGAAGAAGTGAAATTATTATTATTAAATAAAAATTAACATTAAATATTATTAATAATAACATAATTAATATATAAATTATAATATTAAAAAAAATTGATATATATTTATTTTTTATGTAATTTATTAATTTCATAATATTATATATCCTTGTTTTCTTTTAGTAATAATAACATCTTTTAATTCAATTTCTTCTAATTTTGTTCTTAATCTATTTATATTTACTGTTAATGTATTATCATCAACAAATTCATTGTTATCCCATAAATAATCCATAAGTTCTTCTCTTGATATTATTTTTCCAATATTATTTAATAAATAATATAATATTTTAAGTTCATTTTTAGTTAAATCAATTATTGTATTTTGTTTTATAATTATTGATTTAGAAATATCTAATTTTATATCTTTATAATTAATAATATTTTCTTTATTTTCATATCTATTTAAAAGACGATTTATTCTAGCTAGCAGTACTTGAGGATTATATGGTTTGATGATAAAATCATCTGCTCCATAATTAATACTTAATATTTCATCTAATTCAGTGTTTTTGCTAGTAACCATTATAATTGGTGTAGTTATCATTTTTCTAAGTTCTTTACATATAAATTGTCCATCATTATCAGGTAAATTTATGTCTAATAAAATTAAATCACAATTTGAATTTAATATATTATTTATTAAATTATTAAATTCAATTATTAAATGTACTTGATATCCATTATTTTCTAAAAAAGTTTTTAATTCTTCTCTTAATTTTATTTCATCTTCAATTATTAGTATTTTTTTCATAAATAATCACCTATTTAATTATATCATAATAATATGATTTTAAAAAAAACATATTAAATATGTTTAATTATTTAAATATTTTAAAGCTTCATTAACAGCTATAGCCCCATCAGCAGAAGCTGTTATTAATTGTCTTAAATTTTTTGTACGACAATCTCCAGCTACAAATATATTTTGAATATTTGTTTTACATGATTCATCAGATATAATATATCCATATTCATCTATGTTAATAATGTCTTTAAATATTTCTGTATTTGGAATTTGACCAATGGCAATAAATAATCCTTCAATATTTATTGATTTATTAATTAAATCTATACTTTCCAAGCTATTTTCACCATTTATTTTAGTAACAGATTCATTCATTATTATTTCAATATTATTTATTTTTTTTATTTGTTCTATATATTTATTTTCACCTTTAAATTTATTAGTTCTATTTATTAAATATACTTTATTACAATATGTAGATAAAAATATTGCTTCTTCTAAAGCCGTATTGCCTCCACCTATCACAGCTACATCTTTATTTTTATAAAGAGCTCCATCACAAGTTGCACAATATGATATTCCTTTACCAATTAATTTATCTTCATTTTCCATTTGTAATTTTCTATTTATTGTTCCAGTAGCTATAATAATTGTTTTAGTTTGATAAGTATTATTATTTGTTTTAATGATATTTATTTTATCTTCTTTTTTTATTTGAATTACTTTTTCAAATGCAAATGGAACTTCTAAATTTTTTGCTTGTTCATATAATGCATTAGATAAATCAACTCCAGATATTTCTTTTATTCCTGGATAATTTTCTACCTTTGGAGAATTGACTATTTGTCCTCCATATACTAAACTTTCTATTATTAATATTTTTTTATTAGCTCGACTTGCATATATAGCAGAGGTAATTCCTGCTATTCCTGCTCCTATTATAATAATATCATACATATTTATCACTCTTTCTATATCAATTGTATTTAATGATTTATTTTTTGTCAAGAAAAAAAGGTTTTACCCTTTTTATATTATTGACATTTATTTTTCATCAATTCCAAATTTTTCAATATATTCTTCATAACTCATTTGTTTATCACGATAAGTTCCGTCTTCTTTTATTTCTATTAATCTATTACTAATACTTTCAATTAATTCTTGATCAAATGATGCAAATATTAGTGCTCCAGTATATCTTTCTAAACCTTCATTTAAGGATGTAATTGATTCAATATCTAAATGATTAGTAGGTTCATCTAAAAGTAATACATTTCCTTTTTCTAACATTATTTTAGATAACATTACTCTGACCTTTTCTCCTCCAGATAATACTTTTGCTGATTTTTTAGCTTCTTCTCCAGAAAATAACATTCTTCCTAAAAATCCTCTAATAAAGCTTTCATCTTTATTTTCTGAATATCTTCTTAATAATTCTATTAAATCAACATCATCTTGAAAATGTTCATCATGATTTTTAGCAAAATAACCAATTTTAACAGTTGAACCATATTTAATTGTTCCACTAGTAGGTGCTAATTCTCCTGATATGATTCTAAGTAATGTCGTTTTACCTAACTCATTATCTCCTATTAAAGCTATTTTATCATCTGGTCTTATTGTTATGTTAATGTTTTTTAATATTTCTTTATTATTTTCTGTATAACAAACTTTTTCTAAAGAAATAACTTCTCTTCCCAATGCTTTTTCTATTTCAAAATTAATATATGGATATTTTCTACTTGATGGTTTAATTTCATCTAAAACTATTTTTTCTAATGATTTTTTTCTTGATGTAGCTTGTTTTGATTTAGAAGCATTTGCACTAAAACGAGCTATGAAATCTTGTAATTCTTTCATTTTTTCTTCTTTTCGTTTATTAGAGTCTTTCATTTGTTTTTGAATTAATTCACTAGATTTAAACCAAAAGTCATAGTTTCCAATAAATAAATTAATAGCTGAATAATCAATATCTACCATATGTGTACATACTTTATTTAAAAAGTGTCTATCATGTGAAACTACTAAAACAGTATTTTTAAAATTAATTAAGAATTCTTCTAACCACATTTTACTTTTTAAATCTAATCCATTAGTAGGTTCATCTAAAAGTAATATATCTGGATTACCAAATAAAGCTCTAGCTAATAAGACTTTAACTTTTTGTCTATCTTTTAATTCTTTCATTGTTTTATCATATAAATTATTATCTAAACCTAATCCAGCCAATAAAATAGCTGCATCACTTTCTGCTTGCCAACCGTTTTTTTCTTCAAAACGAGCTTCTAATTCACCTACTTTAATTCCGTCTTCGATACTAAAATCAGGTTTCATATATAAAGCTTCTTTTTCTTTCATAATGCTATATAATTCACTATCTCCCATTATTACTGTTTCTAATACTGGATATTCATCAAATTCATTATGATTTTGTTTTAAAACAGATAATCTTTCACTTTTACCAATTGTTATATCTCCTTTAGTAGTTTCTAATTCACCACTAAGGACTTTTAAAAAAGTAGATTTTCCAGCTCCATTAGCTCCTATAATTCCATAACAATTATCATCTTTAAATTCTATATTTACATCTTTAAATAAAGTTCTTGTTCCAAATGTAACACTTACGTTATTTGCTCTTAACATATTAACCACTTCCCAACTTTTAATAGTTTATCATATATATCAAAAAAACGAAAGTAAAATATACTTTTATTTTAATTATTAAACAAAAAAAGTAGTTTCCTACTTTTAAGATATTAATGTTACAGTAGATGTTCCACAATTATAGAACATATATGATGTATATGCACTAGAAGTTGTCCAATTAGGACCCACATATATATTTTTAAGTAATGAATCCATTCTAAACATAGATGACATATTTGTTACTTGTATTGTATCAAAATTACTTATATTTAATGATGTTATCTTAGTTATTCCATAAAACATATATGACATATCTGTCACGCTTGATGTATTAAAACTACTTGAATTTAAACTTGTTATTGAACTCATATCTCTAAACATAGATGACATATTAGTTACTCTTGATGTGTCAAAAGTACTGATATCTAAATTTGTAATTGAAGATAATGAATTAAACATATTATTCATATTTTCTACTTTTGATGTATCTAATGAGCTTATTTCTAGACTTGTTAAAGAATACATTGAACTAAACATATATGACATATCAGTTACATTGGATGTATCAAAAGAGCCTAAATTCAAAGTAGTTAATAATCTTAAATCATGAAACATATTTGACATATTTGTTACATTGGATGTATCAAAATTACTTACATCTAAACTTGTTAGCGTTGTAAGACTAGAAAACATTCCTAGCATATTTGTTACATTTGATGTATTAAAACTACTTAAATCTAAACTAGTCAAATCATAAAGTGACTTAAAAATATATGACATATCAGTTACTAATGATGTATCAAAATTATCTAAGTTTAGTAAAGTAATGTCATGAAAGTTTGCAAACAAATATGATGAATTAGGATTTGCATATATTTTTTTAGTACTTCCTATATATAAATTATAATAGCCAGAATTTTTTGCATCCTCTACTATCCATCCTATAATTGAATTATTTTGCTCTGCTGATAAATCAAATTGTTCTATAGCTCCTGTTGTATCTATATAATTAACAAATGATATAGATAATAATGTACCACTATAATCAGTCGTCCAAAAATATTTTCCTTCATAAGTTTCATGATTTATAGTATTAATTGGTCTTTCCACAAGAACATTGCCATCTGTAACTGAAGGCCCCATATAATTACAATTATCTGACACTACATTTGCATATTTACCATCATAAGCAACTTTAAATCCATTTATACATAATATTGCATTATTTACTATTCCTGAAGTATCTAAAGAAACTGTTCCATCACTTGGTGCTGTTCCTTTAACTAAATTTGTTTCATTAAATAAATCAACAGGATATTCTCCCTCAAAATCTCCAAATGAAGTAGATTTGATTTGTGAAGTTGCAACTAATAATTCTACTGCTTTGACATAATTATAAGCACTAGATTCTGCTCCTCCTCTTTTAGCTTTAGTTATTATTCCCATTATACTAGGTACAGCTATTAAAGCTATAACTGCTAGTATTACTATTACTGCTAACAACTCAATTAATGTAAATCCTTTTTTCATAAATCCTCCAACGTTTACAAATATTTTTTAACAAAAAAAGCACATTTATTTAATGTGCAACTGACTACCATAAATTCAAATGAATTTTTAGGCTCTAAAGTTTTGCGTCATTTATTTTCATAAATTTTGCTAATATATTATATTTAAATTATATTAAATATATTTTAATAAGTCAATTATTTTGTTAATTTATCATTTTACTAATGTAAATATACGTAAAAAAAGTAGTTTCCTACTTTAATTATATTTTCTTTATTTTTACTTTTTCTAACTCTTTATTATATCTATCAACAGCATCATGCCAATCTGGTAATAAATCAAAATCGTTATCCAATAATGATTGCTTTGATAATTTTGAATTATTTGGTCTAATTGCTTTAGTTGGATATGAAGAAGCAGGTATATAATTTACCTTAACATTTTTATTGTTAGATTTAAAAATATATTCAGCAAATTCTGCCCAGTTACAAAATCCATCATTAGTTGCATGATAAGTTCCATATTTTTCTGTATTTTGCATTTTTACTAAAAGTTTAGCTAAATCAACTGTATATGTTGGACTTCCTATTTGATCGGATACAATATTTAATTCATCTTTAGTCTCAGCTAAATTCAACATTGTTTTAACAAAATTTTTACCGTTTATTCCAAATACCCAAGATATTCTTACAATAAAATGGTTATCATATTTTCTTACTTCTTGTTCTCCTAAATATTTTGTTTTTCCATATACACTAAGAGGATTTATTTCATCTGATGTTTCATATAATCCTTCTTTTTTACCATCAAAAACATAATCTGTGCTTATATAAGTTAATTTGGCATTAATCCTTCTAGAAGCTTCAACTATATTTTTAGTTCCTGTAACATTAATTTTATAACAAAGATCTTTAACATCTTCAGCTTGATCTACATTTGTATATGCCGCACAATGTAATACATATTCTGGTTGATATTCTTCAAATATTTTATTTACAATTCTAGCATCTGTTATATCCATATCATTAATATCAAGAGCTAAAATATCATAAATTCCTTGATTATTTAATTCTTTTACAATATCAAATCCTAATTGACCATTATAACCAGTTACTAAATATCTTTTATGTTGATAAAAATTAGGATTCATTTCACTTAAAATAGGTCTAACCTTATCTTTTTCACTTAATATAGGATTTTCAATTCCATATTCTTTTAATTGCCAATCAATATTTAATTCAGGATCATTCCAAGCTATACCATTTTCATGACTTGGTTTATAATCATTATCTACTAAATATTGAAATAATGTATTATCTTTTAAACTAACAAAGCCATGAGCAAATCCTCTTGGAACAAATAACTGTCTACCATTTTCAGGTGTTAAATAAACACTTGTCCATTTTTTATAAGTAGGAGAATCTTTTCTTAAATCTACTACTACATCAAGAACAGCTCCACTTAAACACTCTACTAATTTTGCTTGACATAAAGGATCTTCTTGATAATGTAGACCTCTAAGAATACCTTTACTGCTAAATGATCTAGCTCCTTGGGCAATTGACTTCATATTTATTTCTTCTTCTTTATTTTTTTCTTCTACAAAGAAAGGAGAATAATATCCTCTTTCATCACCAAATTTATCTGGTTCTAATATGTAACAATCTTTTAATTCTGTTTCTATTTTTTTCACTACACATCCTCCAATTAATTATTTTTCTAATTTTTTTGTTTTAGCTTTTTCTGCTTTTTTAAATAAATATTGTCCATATTCGTTCTTTCTTAAAGCTTCAGCTCTATCTAATAATTCATCAATAGTTAACCAACCATTTTTGAAAGCTATTTGTTCTAAACAAGATATAATAGAACCTCTATTTTTTTGAATTGTTCTAATCATATTAGAAGCATCTAACAAACTATCTGGTGTTCCAGTATCAAACCAGGTAAATCCTGAATCTAATAAACAAGCTTTCAATTTGTTTTCTTCTAAATAAATTCTATTTAAATCAGTTATTTCTAACTCATTTCTTTTAGATGGTTTTAAAGATTTAGCTTTTTCAACAACTGAATTATCATAAAAATATAATCCTGTTATAGCATAATCTGATTTCGGTTGTTCTGGTTTTTCTTCAACACTAATAACATTATTATTTTCATCTAATTCCATTATTCCAAAACGTTGTGGATCTTTAACTTCATAACCAAAAACGCTTGCTTTTTTATTTTCGGCATTTGATTTAGCTTCTTTTAAAATATTAATAAAATTACTTCCATAAAAAATATTATCACCTAACACCATCGCTACAGAATCATCTTTAATAAATTCCTCACCTAAAATAAATGCTTGAGCCAATCCATCTGGACTAGGTTGTACAACATATTCAATATTAATTCCATATTGTGATCCATCTCCAAGAAGTTTTTTAAAATCATGTTGATCTTCTAAAGTTGTAATCAATAATATATCTCTTATTTGAGCTAACATTAATACTGAAATTGGATAATATACCATTGGTTTATCATATAAAGGTACAAGTTGTTTACTAATTCCTTTTGTAATTGGATGTAATCTAGAACCTGTTCCTCCAGCTAATACTATTCCCTTCATACCAATACCTCCCTATATTTAATTATACATAATAATAATAAAAAAATAAAGATTTCTCTTTATTTTATATTATTTTATTTAATTGAAGTAATTTCTATTATTTCAGTATTTTGTTTATAACTAATTGATATTACATCATTTATCTTTATAAAAGGTAATTTATTTTTATTAGCTTTAATAGATGCAATATATAATTTATTTTCAGTATCAGTTATATAATAATATGTATTTCCATCTATAATAGCTGTAGTGAAATTAGCAATTGTAATATCTTTTTCAATTAAATTACTTGTATCATTCTCATCAGTTATTTCATCTAAATAATTTAAAGAAGCTTTTTTAATGCCTTTAGAAGCATCAGTTACAACTACTTTTTGATAATCAACAACATCAACAAAAGCATACATTTTTACAAGTCCTGCATCATCTTTTAAACTAATTAAATAAGTTGGTCTATTATTTAAATTAATTAGTAATGGAAAAGAAGCTGTATATTTCATTTGTTGAACTTGCCCTTCAGCACTAGCCATAGCTGAATATTCTTCAGCTCCTGAAACTGGATAATAGTTAGTTTCTTTTGTTCGCATATTTGTTAAAATAAAACCAATATTTGATTCATCACTAGCTACAGAAGTAATACCAGTATATAAATAAACATCGTCATTCATAACTGTATAATTATAACCTGTTGTTGTTTTTACAACATTTTTTTGTCCAAAAATTGAATTAATGAAACCGTTTTTATATTTACCCCAGTCATTAACTTGTTCTATAATCATATCTGATGAATATACATGATCAACCCAAGTTGGAACATCTGATACCTTATAATAATCAGATTTACCTGTAATCGGATCTAAAATAATAACTCCTTCAACATCTCTTTTTAATTCTACTCCACTATATTTTAAACATGGAACAATCCAATATGGATTAGATTCATTATCTATTTCAAAAGTATATTCTCCAAATATTTTAGTTGGATAAGTAAATCTTAATTTACGATTTAAATCTTCACTAAATAAAGCAGAGTCCATATATTTCATACCTTTATCTAATTTAGTTAAAGTAGATACTCCTGTTACAGAATTAACGATAATATAACCTTTTACACCATCTTTTTTATTAGTAAAATATTTAATAATTCCATCATATTCTAAAGGTGTTACTCTAACTATTTGATTGTTATAATTAATTTGAGTATATAAATCAGATACATAAAATTGTGAAACTAATTCTGGCATTTGTCCCATAACTCTATCACCTAATTTTTGACTAGATTCTTTATCTAATAATGGTATTGCATCAAAATCAACTTGAGCTATATCATTTATAAAATCTTCATCTTCATTTATGATTATTCTTTTAGAATATGATTTTGAATTAAATAATGGTGATAGAACAAAATTAATTAACATAATCATTATAAATACTAAAGCAATAGCTGATACTAACACAGCATTTGATTTAGCTATTCTTGATATTCTTCCATTTATATCCATCGAAAGAGTTAATTTTGTCAGAATAAAAATTGTTATAAGTATTACTAAAAATATCCAAAATCCCATTGAATGAATATTTAAAGCTGGTAAAAAGAAATAATATAATATTCCTCCTATAATTAATGTTGTAATTAATGTAATAATATTTTTTTTCATAAATCCTCCTAATTTTTATTTTTTTTCATTATATCTATAAATATAATAATTAACAAAGGCATAATAAATATATAAGGCATAGCATATCTAAAGTAAGTGTTTACAGGTGATGCTATACAAATTAATAAGGTGATTAAAAGTGGCATTAATGGTATTACATATTTTCTTTTATTTGAAGAAAAATAATATATTGTCATTATAAGTAATAACCAAGTATTAAATCCAATTACTGATATTAACCCAATTATTGGAATAAATGGAAATATTTGTCCATAATTAGATAATATTTTTCTTAAGAATGACAAATTATTATAATGATAATCAACTAAATTATCTTGTGTTATTCTTGAATCAAATTTATAATATATATACCATGAAGTATCCAATGGATAAAAATAACCATAAACATTATTTATTGTTGCTTCTATATATACTGTAGGATGTTTTATAAGCCCTTTTTTCCATACTTCAAAATATTGTTTTAATTCTTTCTTAGTTGTATTTTTATTAAATTGATTTTTAACTGGATCAGCAAATTCAGGATCATATCTTGTTTTTAATGTATCATATATTAAGATATTATCAATTATTTTTTTATCTTCATCAGTTAATTCATCTTCATATAAGCTAACATATCTTGCTGTTTGTTGAAAAGGTATTGATAAAACTTCTCTTATACTACCTTCTGGTATTTTAAAATAAGGTAATATAACTTTTGAATATGTCATAAATAATGATAAGAATATTATAAATATAAATATTAATTTTTTTATGTTTTTATTATCATAAATTATTAATAAAGGAAATGATAATAAAATAACATATAATCCATTATTTCTAAATAATGCAATTAAAAGTAATAATATAATTGTTTTAATTATATCTTTTAATTTTAGTTGTTTTTTATTTATAAAATCAAATAATAAAAGAACATACAAAATTATTAATGAAGTATATATTGTATCTTTAACTCCTGACATAGCATAAAAAGCAAAACTTGGAACCAAACCATATATCAATACAAGTATAATTCTAATATTAATTTTAATATTTATTTTTTTTAAATATTTTATTGTATATGCAAGTGTAGAAGCTAAAATAATTATTTGAATAAAACTATAAATAAATAAGCCAAAATTATCATTTAATATAAATCGACCTGTTTTAATACAACTTCCTAATAATAAAGTATGTATAACTGGATGATGATTTGTCATAAAAACATTTTCATCTAATAAATTAACCCAATCTGCATATTTAGTATGAACATTAAAAAATTGTTTTATTTGATAGCTGGGATCTGGTGATAAAATAATTGGATAAAAAGCTATAATATATATTAACCAAAACATTATGATAATTATTAAACTTGAGATAAATGGTTTTTCATCTATAAATTTAATTATTTTATTTTGTTTTTTATTTTTATTTATTTTATTTTCTTTATTTAAATAATTATCTATTATAATAAATATTCTTTTAAAAAACAAATAATATCCAATTAAAGATAATATTGATAATAAAAACATTTTAATATTACCAAAAATCAAATTATAAGAAGATATATTATTATAACTATATCCAAATATCATAAATATAGAAAATAAAAAAGCTAATGTTTTTTTTAAAAAATGAATTTTTTGATTATTAATTTTATTATAAAAAATAAATAATATAATAATAAATATTATAAATATAACAGTATTATATTTAAATATATTGAAATTATTATTATAAATTTCTTTATAATCTAAAAAAACTAATGATGTTAATACTGCATATAATATATTTTTTATTTTGTTTTTCATCATTCTACTCCATTTTAATTGTTTATATAACAATATTTAATAAATTTACAATTACACCACTTATTGCACCAATAAAATAAATGATTAATAAAATTTTAATATTTTCTTTTATATCCTTATTTTGTTTAAATAATATTAATAAAGCTATTCCACTACCTGTTAATAATCCAGCTATAGTAGATCCAAAAGTTAAAGCATTATTTAAATATAGTTGTGTTATAACAACGCTTGATGCACAATTAGGTATTAATCCAATTAAACTAGCTATAAAAGGACTAAATATATTATTTTTAAAAAACATTGATTCTAAAGCTTGTTCTCCATAATTAGCCATTATAAAATTTAAAATAAAACTAATTATTGTTATAAAAAATAAAATATTTAATGTATGTTTTATACTTGATTTTAATATTCCATGCTCACAATCACAATGTTCATTCTCACATATATCATGAATATGTTCATGTTCTTTTTTTCTTATAATTAAATCTATTATAAAACCACTTATCATTCCAATAATTATTTTAAATAGTAAAATAATTATTATTATTTTTATATCTACTTTTTCTGATAATAATATTGGTAACATTTCATCTGATGTTGATAAGTAAACAGATATAAGTGTTCCTAATGTTATTACTCTTGTTGCATAAAGGTTAGTAGCTGCAGCTCCAAATCCACATTGAGGAAATGCTCCTAATAAACTTCCTATTAGTGGCCCTAATTTATTTGTTTTTTCTAGATATTTTTTATTACTTATTTTATGTTCTAAATATTCCATAAATATAAAAGCTAGAAATAAAAATGGTAGTAATTTTAGTGAATCTATTAATGTATCTTGTATTATATCTATCATATGTTCCTCCTTTTATATAATTTCATTCTTTCTATATTATATAATAAAATTAAAAATAAAACTAGAGTTTGCTATCTAGTTTCTTTTTTTAGTTCCTGTTATGGTGGTAATTATCAGTTTTTTTAATATACTATTTTTTTATAATTTGTTGATTATTTATTTTTAATATTTTTTTCTTCTTGATATCTTTTTTCATAAATACTAAAATAATAATTGTTTCCATATTTTATATTAGTATAATCTTCAGGATAAATAAAATCATTATCAATAATAACTAACTCTCCTTGATTTAATATTTCAATATCATTATTAATATAATTAATTGAATCATTACTTATATATGTATTATAATTTAAATAATTTTTATTTGGTTTTTTTAATCGTCCAACATTTTCAATTCTTGGATCGGTCCAAATATAGTGTTCATCTCTTAATTCTTTATATAATAAATATACATCTTCTGTTGTAATGTTATTAACATCAACATATTCAGTAGCTTCTATTACAATTGGAATAATTCCTTTATCTGTTTTAATATCTAATTTTCTTCTAATTAATGGTTTTAAAAATCTTTTATTATTTGGCATTAAAAAGGTTTGTCTCATCGTTCCAATTTTTAAAACTTTTTCACCTATTTTATATACATATGAATATCTTCCACCTGTTATTGTTTCTACGTCTGATATTTTTATTTTTTCATTTTCTACTATTTCTTTAAAAATCATTTCAAAGACATTTGTAAAATCATCTTCTTCATCTTTATTTATATCAAAATATGATAAAGAAGTATTAACATAATCATGTATTGTTTTATCAATATTTACATTCATATATTCATTTATTATATTTAATAATTGTTTATTAAATCCTAGTTTTTCTTTTAATTTATAAATATTATCTATATTATTCATTATATAATCAATATTCTCAATTAATATTTGTTCACAATTAGGAAATGACAATAAAATAACAATTATATCTTCTAGGGAAATAATATTATTTTTTGTTTTTAATAAATAATTTAAATATTGTTCTAATATTGATGATAAGTTTTTGTTTTTGAAAAACAATTTAAAAATATCATCATGTGATAATGTTTTTAATACTTTATTTAAACAAGATGTTTTTAAAAATTTTGAAGCATCTTTTTCATCTAATATTTTAAATATTAAATCACTAACTACTTCATAATCACTTTTTTCAATTATAATATCAATGTTATCAGAAAAGAAATCAATGGTGTTTTCATTTTTTACTATTAATATTAATGAGTATAATATTTTTAAATCTACTTTTCTTAAATTATTTAAAATAAGTTCAAAGTTATTAAGTATTATCTTAATATTTTTTTCTTTATTTTGATTAACAAATGATAAAATATAAAACATTTTTTTATCAATTGGTGTTGTTTTTAAATTAATAAGAAATTGTTGTTCCATTATCTCACCTTTTTTCTAACTTAATTATATCAAAAAAAAAGTTATTAAAACATATATTTAATAACTTTAATATTTTTTTATGTTATTTTATCGAGGGCTTGGTTCTGGTACTATTAAAGTAGATTTAGGTATTGTTATAACTGGGCGCACACCGAAGCTGTCCATATCGTCTACGTAGTTGCTGCCCACGTCGCCGCACCTACCCACGTACCAAGCGTAGTAAGTATCGCCAGAGACAGCTGTAGATGTCCAGTACCCATAGTTACTTGCATCAGCAATATTACATCCGTAACTAGTACAATCATTTGTATAATCAAATAACCAATCATAATTACTTGCTCCAGTAGTTGTTGCTGTTTGCGTTTGTCCACCATCTAAATAAAACCAATTTGAAGTTGTTGCTGTCACCTCTACAAAACTACTATTACCTGTTATTGTTGCTATTTCCCTTGCTGTTATTAGTCTTGCCTTGTATGTACTATAATTTATAGTATAAGTAGCTGTTCCATTACTTACACTATAACTATCTGTTCTTGTTGGTACTCCTGCCCAGCTACTTGTATCAGATGCAAGTTGTGTCATAACATTTGTTGGCCCACTTACATTACTTTCTGTAGAATTCCATGCTACAGTAGCTGTTGTATTATGATCAAGTATCAAATTAACTGTATTACTAGATTCATTATCATTAAATGTATACCATTTCATACATCCTGTTTTTGTTCCCGTTGTACTTAATGCTTCTCCTACTGTACATTTAAGACCTGTTTCTGGATTAAAATATATTGCTGTTCCGTTTTCATATACTTCATAAATTGTATTAGACACATTGTCACAGTTATTAGCTTCTACATTTGCTTTAACTCCATCATAACTTACTTCAAAATTATTTATACATAAGCTGGCTTGTTCTACTATACCAGCTTCATTTAAGAAAATAGTCCCTTTGCTTGGTTTTGTTCCTTTTACTAAACTTATTTCATCAAATGCAGAAACAAGATATGCCCCACTAAAATTCCCAAATGAAGTATCTTCAATTTGTGAAGTTGCAACTAATAATTCCACTGCTTTAACATAATTATATGCACTAGCCTCTGCTGCTCCTTTTTTAGCTTTCGTTATTATTCCTAGAATCATTGGTGTTGCTATTAAAGCTATAACAGCTAGTATTACTATTACAGCTAACAACTCAATTAATGTAAATCCTTTTTTCATATAATTCTCCTATCTTCTATTCTATTTTTATTATAGAATGATATATTCTGCAAGTCAAATTTTTTTTATTTTATTTGACATTTTATTTACTAAAAAAACAGATTATAAAAATCTGTTTTTAATTACATATGGTGTCCTCGAGTGGACTTGAACCACCGCTCTAACCCTTAGGAGGGGTTTGTTTTATCCAACTAAACTACGAGGACAAATAAATATAATTGTATTATAACACTTGTATCTATATTTTTAAAGAATTAATAAAAAAAATAAACTAATATTTAGTTTATTTTATATTATTAAGCAAAAATATTATAAAGAAATTAGTAGCATATGATAATTGATTTTTAAATTTTTTGGAAAACTCATAAGTTCCAACTATTTTATCTACACTACTTACTACCCAACTTTCTAAATATTTTGGAAAAGCTAAATTGATAGGAAACATATGTGTTCTAATTATATCCATCTCTTTACCATTTATATTAAATTCTCTAATAGCATTTTCAACCGATATTTTTGGGTGAATAAATGTTGATACAAATCTTTCTTTTGTACTTCTATTTTCATCACTTAAAAAGAAATCATGTAAAAGTCCAGCTCTAGCTGAATCTATATAATCTACTTTTAAAACTTTTGATATTTTATATGATAAATATGATACTCTTAATGAATGATCATATCTTGTTGTTCCGTGATGTTCTATATCTTGTGTTTTAATGAATTCTTTATTTTTTAAAATATCATCTATTAATTCTAAATATTCTATATCATTATCCATGTTAAACATTGGTTTCACCTCAAACTACTACATTATATCATATTATTTATAAATTAATTATAATTTTAACACAAATTTCACAAATTATTGTAAAGTTGTTACTTCTTTAATAGGTTGAATTTGGATAAATGTGTTTCCATCATTAACATCTATTTCTTCACCAGAAACATATTTATAAACAGTTTGACTAGCTCTTGATGTTTTTTCCCATGTTATAGGTACTGCATAGCCATTTGTTATATAATAACCAGTTCCTGTTCCAACATTATTTAAAGCTTGTCTTCCATAACTATCAACTGAATAATTTTCTACATTAATAACAATTATATTTTTAAAATGATATTGATTATTTGTTATGGCATCAGTATGTGCTACTGAATTAGCAAAACGTAAATAATATTGATTAACACTATCATAAGTATAACTTACAGTCATATAATTCGAATATGGAATTGTAACTGTATTAGCTAAAACAGCATCACTTTTTAAAGATAAATCAACTACATCTATAGAATAATTTAATAAAGTATCTTTATCACTAGTTGTTTTATAGTTTTTAGAAGATAAAACACTTTTTATTTTTTCAATACTAGTATAAGCTGTATGTTCATAATTAACATTCAATGTTGTATCTCTCCAGAAAGCAGAATCAGATAATCCATTAATATTATTAATATTAAGTGAAGCTATATCGGCTTTAGCTTGATCACTATATCCAAAATGAACATATATAGCATCATTTTCAAGAGCATAATCTAAAAAATATGGTCTTGATGATCTAACTGAACCTATTTTAGCGGTTGAAGCATCTTTATAAAGTGCCATCATTCTAGTTATTCCACCTTCAACAATAACTTCATACATTATATATGCATCTTGTAATCCAGCATGATTTGGTCGTGCTTGATTATGATTATTAATCATAACAGCTATTGTTCTAGAATCAGATTTTTCATCAATTATTTGTAATTTTTTTATTGGCTCTATTACTTCTTCTTCTTGTTCTTCTTTATCACTATTTTTTTGTTCTTCTTTTTTATTAAAGAAACTAAAATATACTAAAGTTCCTAATAATAGTAGAAAAATAATTAATATAATTATTTTTTGGGCTTTGCTTCTATTTAATATAAAATCCATAATCCACTTCCTTTTTTCTATTTATATTATATCAAAATAATAAAAAAAATAGATAAATATTTAATTATTTATCTATTTAAATGCTAAATATGTCAAAAAAACTGTAAACATGATTAATAAAACTATGCCATTTATTTTTTCTTGCTTTGTTGATTTATATTTTACACCTAAAGCCATAGTAATTAAAATTCCACCAACTAGACCACCAATATGTGCTATAACATTAATTCCACTTAAAGTGAAACCTAAAAGTAAATTGATTGCAATTACTGGTATTATTTGTGTTCTTAAGGCATTTCCTAAATAAATACGATAATGATATCCAAAATAAATTAAAGCGCCAAATAAACCAAATAATGCTCCTGATGCTCCAGCTGATATAGAATCTGTTATAAATAACATTGATAATAAATTACCTAAAACAGCACTAACTAAATATATAATAACATACTTTGTTTTTCCAAAGAAACTTTCTATTTGGCTTCCAAGTATATATAAAGCATACATATTAAAACATAAATGAATTATTCCAATATGTAAAAAAGCTGATGTAATTAAACGGTAATAATCACCCATTTTAATTAATATTGATACATTAGCTCCAAAATTAATTAAAGTTGCTGAATCTTCACTACCATCACCCAATATATACATAAGTAAAAATATAAAAATATTTATTGCCATTAATACATATGTAACGATAGGTTTTTTAGGAGCAAAAATATCTTCTGCTTTTTCTTGTTCTTTTTGTGATTTTTTACTTATTTCTTCTGTTAATTTAACAAATAAAGACATTCCTTTTTCTTTAAATGATGTTTTTTTAGTTATATTTGGAAATGTATCTATAACAAAATCATATTTTTTTAAATCTTTTATTTCTTTTATTTTAGCACAATCTATATTATTTAAATGAATATAATTATCAAATTGTACTGAATCACCTAAATTTAAAAATATACTTAATGTATTAGCTTGTAATGTAAATGTTTTTTTCTTAATTCTACTTACTATTTTTTTAGTTTTAAATATATCAAAATCTAGTTGTTCATTATTGTGAATATAGTTAGTAACAATTCTAACTATTTTATAATCTAGGCTCATGTTTTCAAGCCAAATTTCATCTTTAGCTCCGTGAAGTACAATTGGACTATATCCTTGTTCTGTTATAAAAAAATGTAGTAATTTCATAACTATTTCTTCATTTTTATTAATTATTACTTCTTCCATAAATTCCTCCAATCGAATAATATTTTATACCATTTCATAAAATTAGTAAAGGAGATGGTATTTTGAAATTTATAATTATTTTATTTTTTTGGTTTTTAAGTTCTTTTTTGTTTCCATATAATTCATCATTTTATAATTCTTTAAACAAACCCTTTTTTACTCCACCTAATATATTATTTTCAGTAATGTGGACAATAATATATATCTTAATAAGTATCAGTATTTATAAAATATATAAAAATCACTTTTATAAAACTATTAAATCATATAACAAAGCTTTAATTATTAATTATTTCTTTAATTTTTTGTTTCCATTTGTTTTTTTCAAATTACAAAACACCTTTTTAGGTTTTATATTTAGTTTAGGTAGTTTCATTAGTTCTTTATTTTTATATTACGAAACAAATGAATTAGATGAAAATGCTGCCAAATATTTAAATTTATATCTCATTTGGGGTTTCTTTGCAGTATTATTATCTTTAACAATTTATCTTATGAATTTTCAACTTGATTTAAAATTTCTGTAAAACACTCTGGTAATTCAGAGCTAAATTCCATGTATTTTTTAGTTGTTGGATGAATAAATCCTAGTTCTTTTGCATGTAAGCATTGTCCTGATTCATCAAATTTTTTTCTTCTTCCATATACAGGATCATTGACAATAGGATATCCTATATAATTCATATGAACTCTTATTTGATGAGTTCTTCCTGTTTCTAAATTTAATTCTATTAAGGTTGTATTACTAAATCTTTTTAATACTTTAAAATGTGTAATAGCTTCTTTGGAATTCATTGATGTAACTGTCATTTTTTTTCTATCATTTGTATCTCTTCCAATTGGAGCATCAATTGTTCCTGTATCTGTATTAACAACTCCCCATACTAAAGCTATATATTTACGATGTGTTGTTTTTTCTTCTAATTGTTTAGCTAGAGCTTCATGTGCTTTATTGTTTTTAGCTATAACTAGTAGCCCTGTTGTATAAGCATCTATACGATGAACAATTCCAGGTCTAAATTCACCATTTAAATCACTTAATTGTTTTGAATGATATAAAAGTCCATTTACTAGTGTATTAGACTTATTTCCAACAGCTGGATGAACTACAAGTCCATTTTGTTTATTTACAACAATAATATCATCATCTTCATATACAATATCTAAATCCATTTTAACAGCTTCTGCTTTCATTTCTTCTTCTTCATATGGTTCATATGATATTTCATCATTTTGTTTTAATGAATAGCTATTTTTAATTACATTATTATTTACTAATATTTGTTTTTCTTTAATCATTTTTTGAACTTTACTTCTACTTATATTTAATTTATCTATTAAATATTGGTCTATTCTTACATTGTTTTCTTCATTGAATATTATTTTTTCCATGTTGTTCCTCCTTTAATATGATTATTATATATATAATACTTCCTATTACAATAAATGTATCAGCTAAATTAAATATTGGGAAGTAATAATTTATCAATTTAAAACTTAAAAAATCAATTACACTTTGATAAATTATTCTATCTATTAAATTACCTATTATTCCACTTATTATTAATGAATAAGAAATTATTTCTAATTTTTTTAAATCTTTTTTATTTATTAAAAAATAATATATTATAATTAATATCAATATTGATGTAATTACTAAAAATATTTGTTTTCCTTCAAATATACTAAATGCTGCACCTATATTTTTAACATAAGTAATATTAAAAAAATTTTTAATTATATTTATTTCTTCATTTAATATTAGTATATTACTTATTAATATTTTTGATATTTGATCTAATAATATTAATATTATTGTATAAATACTTAATTTTTTCATAATTTCACCTCAAATATTATATCATATTTTATCAATATTTTAAAATTAAAAGACTTAATTAATTAATTAAGTCTTTATATCATTATTAAATTAAAATTAATTTTATGTAGGTAAAAGATTACAAGAAAATATTTCATATAAATCTGTCATTTTAGAAGTATTAAAATGACTTGTATCTATATCTATCAATCCTGGAGAGTTACAAAACATTCCAGATATAGTTATTACATTTGATGTATCAAAACTACTTATATTTAAATCTTGTAATTTTTCATTATCAGCAAACATAAGATGCATATGAATTACATTTGACGTATCAAAATTACTTAAATCTAAACTTGTTAAAGAATTATTATATATAAACATAGATGACATATCTGTTACTTTTGATGTGTCAAAATTACTTAAATCTAAACTTGTTAAAGAATGTGCTGTTTCAAACATACTAGACATATCAGTTACATTTGATGTGTCAAAATTACTTACATCTAAGCTTGTTAAAGAACGTACTGATTCAAACATACTAGACATATCAGTTACATTTGATGTGTCAAAATTACTTACATCTAAGCTTGTTAAAGAATCCATTCCATAAAACATTGCTGACATATTAATAACATTTGATGTATCATAATTATTAAAATTAATTGAAGTCACATTGTAAAGATGATAAAACCATTCTGATGAGTCTGGATTAGCTAATATGGTTTTATTGCTGCCTATATATAAATTATGTTTCCTAGCTATCTTTGTATCTTCAATTATCCAAGCTATTATTGAACCATTTTGTTCTTCTGATACATCCCAATATTCAATAGCATTTGTTGTATCTATATAATTAACAAAAGATATTGATATTAATGAATAGTCATATGGATATTTCCAAAAATAATCATTAGCTTTATAAGTCATTAAATAGTTACCATCTAATATTATTGATATATTATCACAATTATCAGCAACAACTTTAGCATGTGTTCCATTATAACTTATTTCAAGATTATTTATACAAAGACTAGCTTCTTCTATCTTCCCTGTATTAGCTAAAGTAACATTTCCTTTACTTGGTTTTGTTCCTTTCAATAATACTTTATCTTCTAATTCTATAACATCATAATGTCCTGTCAAATTATCTCCATTTAATTGTGATGTTACAACAGAGGTTTCAAGTGCTTTGACATAATTATATGCACTATTTTCTGCCGCTCCTCTTTTAGCTTTAGTTATTATTCCCATTATACTAGGTACTGCTACTAAAGCTATTACTGCTAGTATTACTATTACAGCTAACAGCTCAATTAATGTAAATCCTTTTTTCATAAATCCTCCTATTTTTATTAATTTTTTTTATGCTTCTATACAAGTGTTCATTAATTCCAAATTCATCATTTTAGATGTATCAAAATGACTTATATCTAAATTTGTTAATTTTGGAGTATTACAAAACATTTCTTCAACATTAGTTACATTAGATGTATTAAAGCTACTTAAATCTAAGCTCATTAAATTTTGCATATTAGCAAACATACCCCTCATATTAATAACTTTTGATGTATCAAAACTACTTAAATCTAGATTTGTCAAAGAATCCATTTCAAAAAACATCAATGACATATCTGTCACATTTGATGTATCAAAACTACTTAAATCTAGACTTGTTAAAGAAGATACTCCAAAAAACATATATGACATACTATTAACATTAGATGTATCAAAATTACTCAAATCTAAACTCGTTAAATTTTGCATATTATTAAACATCCCACTCATATAAATTACTTTTGATGTATCAAAATTTGCAAATGAAATTTCTTCTACATTGCGTAAATATGAAAACAATGATGATGAATTTTTATTTGCGTATATTTTGTTTTCACTTCCAATAAAAAGTTCATAATATCCTGGATTTTCTATACTTTCTTCGGTCCATCCAATTATAGATAAATCTTGATTTAATGAAAGATCTTCAAAAGAATTTGTTCTTTCATCTTCGAATTTTCCAATAATAGCTTCATCATTAATATAATTAACAAAATTAATTTTAATTAAATCGCCATTACTTTCAAAATCAGATAAAGAAATCTCATCTCCTGATAATAAAAAATTTGTTTGTATTAAAGATGAACAATTATCATCAATGATTTTAGCATGAGTTCCATCATATGTTATATTATAATTGTTAATACAAAATGTCCCGTTATTTACTTTCCCTTCATTGCTTATACTAATTGTCCCAAAAGATGGATTTGTTCCCTTTAATTTCACATCATAATAGTATTTAAGTTGCCCAATAGAATATGACCCTTCATATATATTTTTTTCCTGAGAATTAATTTGGTTAATAACAATTTGATTTTCTACAGCCTTTATATAATTATATGCACTAGATTCTGCTGCTCCTCTTTTAGCTTTAGTTATTATTCCCATTATACTAGGTACTGCTATTAATGCTATAACAGCTAGTATTACTATTACTGCTAACAACTCGATTAATGTAAATCCTTTTTTCATAAATCCTCCAACGTTTACAAATATTTTTTAACAAAAAAAGCACATTAAATCAATGTGCAACTGACTACCATAAATTCAAATGAATTTTTAGGTTCTAAAGTTTTGCGTCATTTATTTTCATAAACTTTGCTAATATATTATATTTTAATTATATTAAATATATTTTAATAAGTCAATTATTTTATTTTTAATTTACTTTTTCTTTATATTTATTATATAAAGTATCATTATATGATATGTATTTTTCTTTAGCTAATCTAGTAACTACAAAACACATTGGGATTTCATTTTATTTACTTATATCTATTATTTGTTTTTCATTACTTATAATTATTTTATTTCATATTTCTTTATCAATCATTGTATTTAATGCAAATTCATCTTTTTTTAATTCATTTATGTTTTCTAAATCATCTATTATTATTTTGTTTTTAGCTATATTATAATCACTTTTCACATGACCAAGCTCATGATATAAAGAAAAATAAAATGAAGCTTTATCATTATATAGTTTTGTTAAATAAATAGTTGGATTGTTGTTTTTAACTTTCATACAACCTCTAATTTTAGTACCTTTTAATGCATCTTCTACTATTAAATATATTCCATACTCATTTAATAATTTTATTAAACAATTTATGTTTAATTTTTTATTTTGTTCTTTTTTTATTTTATTTATTAGTTCATTAAATTTTTTACTATTATAAATATTTACTTTTTGATTTGTAAGTAATTCATCACATCTAGCTAACCACAATAATATTTTAATTTCATCGTATGTATTACTTGAACTTCTTTTATAAACTATTTTTTCTTTTTTATATTTCTCTATTGTTTCAAAATTTTTAATTTTTAAAAAATTTAGTAAATCCATAGCTTTTTGAACTGGGTTATCTATGTCTTTAAATTTAATCCAATTATTTTTATTTAATTCATTAATATAGTATTGATTTAAAAATTTATTTATTTCTTGATCATTTTTATATTTTTCATATAAATAGTTACCTATTCTTTTTTTATTTTCCACAAATACAATTAAATTAATATCTATATTTGTAATTAAACTTATAGCCAACATTAAATCATATGAAATATCTGCATTTTCATTTAATATTTTATTCATGTGTTTTTGACTTATATCTAATCTATCAGCAAACTCTATTTGTGATATTTTATGATATTCCAAATAATCTTTTAACATATTTCCAAATCCAGACATGTTATCCCTCCTTATAATGTTTATCATCTATTTTTTCAAAACTAATTTCAATAATTTCATCTAATTGATATGGATAATTATTTATTGGTTTAATATATAATCTTAATTTATCATTTATTTTAGCTGTATAATATTGTTTTAAATTTCCTTGTTTTTTTCAATATTATATATTATATGATATGGATTAAGCATTAAATTTTTGAAATTTGATTCACTTAAAATTAAATTTTCAATAGATACTATTCTTTCTTGTTCTTTTTTTAAATGTTTATCGATTATTATTTTTTTATAATCTTTTTTAAATTCTTTAGTTTTTATAATAATCAACTTTAATCCTTCTTTCATATATGATGACCTATGAGGTTATAATATGCAATATATTGTTTTTCATTTATATTATACTATATAAATATGTAAAATCCTTTTAAAAAAAATTAAAGTTTAACTTTAATTTTTCTATATATTAATATTCCAATTATAGAACCTATCATATCCATTAAAATATCAAAATATTCAAATGTTCTATTTTTTACAAATAATTGATGTATTTCATCAGTAGTTGCATATATAAAACATAAACAAAAAGATATAATTATTAATTTGTTTTCAATATTATGTTGTTTTAATACATTTATTATTAATATGCCTAATATTAAATATTCAAATAAATGCATTAATTCTCTTATTGGATTATGTAATGTTTCTACTATATTAATTAAATTAGTAGTATTAAGATGAAACACATTATATATATAATTTAATATATTATATATAATAGTGCCACTACTAGAACCAGATATATTTCCTGTTTGATTTGAAAAATAAAATATAATAAATAACCAAATAAATAATAAAATATATGATATTATTTTTTTCATATATAAAGAAAGTACACTTAAGTGTACTAGTTCCCCGCTTCTATAGCTTTAATAGCAGTTTGAGCTGCAGCTACTGTTTTGTAGTCTGGTTCCATAACATATAGTTTTTGTGATCTATATGAATATGTATATGCATGACTATCAGATCCATTTAAACTTATTTGTTCTATATTCCAAGATGGCATTGTATTTAATTGATTATTTATAAGTTCATATATTTTATCACTAGGTATACTAGTTTGGAAACTATAACCAAGTGATTTTAATATAGCTGTATATTTTGTTATTAAAGTTTTTGAACTTAAAGCTTTAGTTAAAATAGCTTTTAATACATCTTGTTGATTTTGTACTCTATGTCTATCTCCTGTAGAATAAGCTTTTCTTTCACGAGCAAATGCTAAAGCACATTTTCCATCTAAATAATTTGTTCCAACTTTATATGTACAAGAAGGATTTGTCCAAGCTGTAAAAGCTGTATCAGAATATATATCTATTCCACCTATAGCATCTACTAAACTAATTAATGTTGTAAAATTTACTCTAACATAATAATCTATATCAATATCAAGTAAATCTTCAATTGTATTAATTGACATATCTATTCCATATATTCCAGCATGAGTTAATTTATCTTTATATCCTGTTGTTCCATGTAATTGAACATAATAATCTCTAGGTATAGATGTTAACAATATTTTATTTGTTGTTGGATTAACAGAAACAATCATATTAACATCACTTCTTGATACTAAAGAGATATCTCCATATATATCTATTCCACTTATATAAATATTAAATGAATCATTTGTAACATCTACTTCTTCTGTTGTTGTTTCTGTTTTTACTTTAATTGAAATTGTATATAATATTCTTACATTATTCTCAAAATCTTCTAATTCTTCATCTACTATTGTTTTATAAGCTGAACTTAATAATATAGCTTCTACATCGTTATCTAGTAAAGCTTGACTTGTTTTCATATAATTATCATATTCTTTTTCTTCTGTTATTACTTTATTAGATAAAGTATCTAAAGCTTCTGTATAATTATCTAATTCTGTTGATGGATAAGTACCTAATTTTTCATCTTTGATGTCTTCTAAATCTTTATATTTAGAATCATCTAATACTAATACATAGTATTCTTCTATTTGATAATCATCAGCTTTTATTTTATCCATAAAGTTTAATGTTTGATTTAAATAATATAACCCAAAACTTATTCCTGCTATTAAAATAAGTGATATGATATCAATAATTATTCTAATCCAAGATTTAAATTTTACTTTAAATATAAAATAACCCATAATACTAAATAATATGAATATAACTATCATACCAGGTATTACATATTTAAGTGGTAATATTTTAAGTGATAATATTATTCCTACAGCTAAAACTGATAAAATAACTAATAATGAATATATTATTTTACTTATTATTGTAATAATTCTTTTTTTACTTTTTTTCTCTTTTTTTGCCATAATTAACCATTTCCTCCTAATTAATCTATATTATATCATAAAAATTGATTTTTTAAGCTTTTTTTATTATTTTTGATTTAAACATATTAACTATATATTTTATAAAATTATCTTTTAAAATAAATAACACAATACAGTATATTATACCTCCAACTATTGTTTGAATAAATAGTGATAATACATTATTTAATACTATTAAATCTATTACTTCAATAATAATAAACATTACTAAAGCTGAAGTAAAATATTTGATTGATAATTTAAATATTTTATTTAAATTTAAATCTTTTCTAATATAATAAAATTGAATAGCTGTTACAGTAAATTCTGCTATTACAGTAGCTATACAAGCACCTATAGATTTATAATAAGTAATTAAAATCATATTTAATATAAAATTAATTACTGCTCCTGATATAACAGATGTTGTAAATTCTTTTTGCCTTTTGGATGATAACAGATATTGATTCCCAATAATACCACTAAGACCTATAAATAATATTATTACACTTGTTATTGGTAATATTATTTTAACCTTATCATATCCTTCTCCAAAGAAAAATGGAACAAAGTTATTAGATACTGCTATAATACCAAAAATCATTGGAAAAGATAAAAAGAATACAAAATTAAATGTTTTATACATATATTCTTTTATTTGATCAAATTTACCTTCAGAAAAGTAATTAGAAATTCTAGGTAACATAACTGTTCCCATTGATGTTATTATTGTCATTAAAATTTTTACTATTTTTTGAGATTGTTCATAAAATCCAACTTCAGACATATCTTTTGTAATAGTACCTATCATTGTTTTATCTAAAATAGTATATATTTGAATAGCTATCTGAGGTATAAATAAAACTAATGTTGGTTTTATATGTTGTTTAATATTTAATTGTTTTATTTCAACTTTATTTACATGATTATTTATATTTAACCATAATACAAGATTACCAACAAATGCACTTACAACTGATATTAATATATATATAGCTACATCATTTGGTGTTTTAATAAAACTAAATATTAATATAATACTAATAATTTTAACTAATAAATTTCGTAATACTATTTTTTTAAATTCTTCCATTCCTTGAAAAAACCAAGAAATATCAAAACAATTACTCAATAGTTGTAATAATAATATTTTATAATATAATGCATATTCTCCAGTTCTTGCAAAAATAAAATAAAAAACTATTATTGATAACATCATTGTTATACATCTAAATATAAATAATTCCCAAAATATTTTATTTCTTTTTTCTTTATTATTTTGATTATAAGCTATTTCTCTTTGACCATATAAAGATAACCCTAATGATCCAAATAAAATAAAATATGTTGTTATAGATGTTGTATAACTAAATGTTCCTGTTCCACTAGGACCTAATGTTCTAGCTAAATAAGGAGTAGTTATTATTGGTAGTATTATAACTAATAATTGATAAGCTAAATTATATATATAATTCTTTTTTACAGATTTTTTCATTATTCACTTCTCCACTTTCTGACATAAAAAAATATGTCATAAACTGTTTAGTATTATAACATATTAATATATCTTTATCAAATTTTATATAGTAGTTAATAGCTAACTAAATGCTTTGTTATTTTATTACTTAATAATAATTTTGTTATTATTGCACATGTATTAAAAATTATAAATAATAAAATCATATTATAGTAGAAACTATCAAAAATATAAAATTCTCTAATAATTTTAATAGATATATAGTGCATGACATATATACCCAAAGTTAATGATGAATACTTGCTTAAATAATAAAATATTCCTTCATTAAAATTAATTTTTTTAAATATCAAAATATAAAATAAACTGAATACAAATGATAAAACCAATATATTATCATAAAAATGCTCAGCTAATAAATTATTGTAAACATTATTTGCAATATAGTACTCATATAATATCGAAGTTAATAAAGATAAAATTAGAAATTTTAAATTAATAAATTTAATTTTATTTATTTTTTTTAAACTTTCTTTATTAGAAAATAATCCGCCTAAAAAGAAATAACCTATCCAAGTCCATAATCTAAACGTTTGTATAAAATATCTTTGAACTATACCATAAGAAAAAATTGAGTTTCCTAATAAACTTGCAATGTCAAAAATAGACATAATTAAAATAAATAATAGAGTTATTTTGATTGGACTTTTATTAAATATTTTATGTAAAAATGGCAATATTATATATATTATTATTAATGAACCAAAAAACCAAAAAATAGTAAAATAACCTTTTTGTACTAAACACTTTATAATTGCTATAAACAAATTAATATCATTGTTTTTAAATACAACCTTTTCTACTAAAAAATATATTGTCATCCATAAAATCACAATTTTCATAATTCCAATTATTTTTCTTACTGAATATTTAAAATCTACTTTATCTTTTTTTAAAATCAAATATCCATTCACCATGAAGAAAATCGGAACAGAATATGTAAATATATAATATAAAAATAATGGAAATCCAGTAACATGTCTATTTATAACGTGAAGACCAATAACACCAATACAACCAATAACTTTTAAAATATTAATATTATTATTTTACTTCATATTATATTTCTTCTTTAACCAATTCTAAAGCACTTTCAATTACTTTATCCATATCATAATATTTGTAATTACCAAGTCTTCCTCCAAATATTATGTTATCTTCTTTATTTGACAATAATTTATATTGTTCAAATAATTGATTGTTTTTATCATCATTTACTGGATAATAAGCTTCATCACCTATTTTCCAATTTCTTGGATATTCTTTTGTAATAACTGTTGTTTTACAATTATTAAATTCAAAATGCTTATGTTCTATTATTCTTGTATATGGTGTTATTTCATCAGTATAATTAATTACTGCATTTCCTTGATAATTATCTATATTCTCTAATAATTCTGTTTTAAATTCTAAAGATCTATATTCTAAATTACCTAGTGAATAATCAAAATATTCATCTATCATACCAGTATATATAACTTTATCAGCTAATGAATTATATTTTTCTTTTTCTTTTAGATAATCAACATTTAATTCTATATCACAATTTAATAACATTTTTTCAATTATTTTATTATATCCACCTATTGGTATACCTTGATATCTATCATTAAAATAATTATTATCAAAAGTAAATCTTACTGGTAATCTTTTAATTATAAAAGCAGGTAATTCATTACATTTTTTACCCCATTGTTTTTCAGTATATCCTTTTATTAGTTTTTCATATATATCTTTACCTATTAAGGATATAGCTTGTTCTTCTAAGTTTTGTGGTTCTTTTATATTAAATTCTTTTTTTTGTTCTTCTATTTTGTTTTTAGCTTCTTCTGGTGTTACAACATTCCATAATTTTGTAAATGTATTCATATTAAAAGGTAAATTATATAATTCTCCATTATAATTAGCTATTGGAGAATTAATATAATTATTAAATTCTACAAATTGATTTACATAATTCCATACATCCTTATTTGATGTATGAAATATATGTGCTCCATATTTATGTACATTTATTCCATTAATGTTTTCACAATAAATATTTCCACCTATATGATTTCTTTTATCTATTACTAAACATTTTTTACCTTTTTTACTAGCTTCATAAGCAAATGTAGAACCAAATAATCCTGCACCTACTATTAAATAATCATATTTTTTCATATTATAATTCCTTTACTAAATAAAATTTATTATACTTTTTTATATTGAACATCTAAATCGAATCTGTTTTTAAATGCTTTATAATCATGTCTTTTTGCTAAATATGCAAATGTCGCTTTTGAAATAATAAAACATTTATATAAATTATATTTTTTGTTTGGTTTAATAATTAATTTTAATATATCCCTAAAATTTCTTGTTATTTGTTTAAATGCTTCTTTTTTGCCATTATAGTTTCTAATGTTTATCAAATTATTTCTATACATGTAATAATATATTTTAATTCTTCCTTTATTATCCTCATCAAAAATTGATAGAGCTTTAGATAATTTCCTTTTATGAATAGCAATACTATCTCCTACAAAATATGAACTTCCATAATACTTGTTTAATCTTAGGGTATATTCTGTATCATCGCCCCATATAAAATAATCTTTTACTGGATAGCCTATATTTTTAATTGCATCGCAATTAATTAATAGAGATACAAAAGTTGCACATTTAATTTTTACAATTCCATCTGATAGATATTTATACCAATCAGAATAACCATTTTCAATTTTATCCTCATTTATTGTTGGAACATTCATAAATTCTTTATTTTCTCCATAAACTGTACTTGCTAAATAACTAATCTTATCATTTATTTTATTTTTAGCATTTAATAATTGTTCAAGGCAATTTTTATTTGGTATAGTGTCATCATCCATTATCCATATCCAATCATTTTCTCTCTTAATTGCTAATTTAAATCCCTCGTAAAATCCACCAGATCCTCCAATATTTTTATCTAGTTTTTTATAAATTATTTTTTCGTTATCAAAATATTTTTTTTCATTAAGTAATAGATGTGTTCCATCATTACTGTTATTATCTATTAAAATTATTTCATCTACTTCTCTAGTTTGATTTAAAATTGCATTTAAACATTCAATTAATAAGTCTTTTCTGTTATATGTAACAACCACCGCACTTATTTTCATAATTACCTCCAAAGTTATATATTTAATACTTTCTTATAGTTTTCATAAACTCCTATTGCATTATTCTCAGCATTAAAATTTTCCTTAGCATTTTCTTTGGCATCACTTGCTATTTTTTTACACAAATCAGTGTTATTCAATGCATAAAGTATTTTATCTTTTAGATCTTTAGAATCTCCAGAAATATAAAGAAATCCTGTTTTTTTATCTTCTA
>JAQVKM010000017.1 GCA_028694645.1 Bacilli bacterium | reverse complement strand
AAATATTAAATGGAGCAGATCCAGTCTTAGGTACTGGAATGATACCAGTAATAATTTCTAATGATGGAACAGTAAAATATGCTGATGTTAATTCAGAGTGGTATAACTATACAAATAAAAACTGGGCTAATGCCGTTATACTATCAAGTGGAACATATAATGTAGGAGATACAATACCAGAAAGTGCAATTCAGTCATACTTTGTATGGATACCAAGATACGCATATCAACTTTGGAATGTAACAACAACAAACCCTACAAATTTAAAATTTCCAATAAACATAAAATTTGGAATAACAAATACAAGTGATGCAGTAAGCGGAGAATGTACAACCTCCCTAATTAGCGGGACAAATGGAAACTGTGATAACGGGGAATATATGACACATCCAGCGTTTATAACATTTAATAAAAATGGCTTTTGGATAGGGAAATATGAAACAGGATATTTAGGGGCAACGAGTATAACGACATCACAAGTAACAAGTACTGATCAAACAAAAATAATAATAAAACCCAATGTTTATAGTTGGCGAAATAATACAATATATAATATGTTTGTATCAAGTTATAATTATAACAGAACATTAGATTCTCATTTAATAAAAAATACTGAATGGGGAGCAGTAGCATATCTTTCACATTCAATATATGGAATAAATAAAGAAATAAATATAAATAATAATTCTAACTATAAAACAGGATATAGCGCTTTATTATCGACAAATCAACAACTATTTGCTGGTGTATCAGGAGACGGTGCAACATATAATTCATCATATAATACAGAAGTAGGATATCTAGCATCAACAACAGGAAATATCACAGGTGTTTACGATATGTCTGGATGTGGTTGGGATGCTATGGCTGCATATAAAAGTGGGCAATATGGAAGCAGTGGTTTCACGGCAGCTAATATAGCTACTTATGATTCCAAATATTTTGATGTCTATGATGCAAGTTCTACAGTAACAACATATAATTATAAAATATTAGGAGACGCGATAGGAGAATTTGGGCCATTTAATGCTTTTGCAGATAATGATGGAGTAAGTAAATATCATAATTCTTGGTATAATGATTATGCTTATTTCTTTGATAATACTTATCCTTTAATTGCAAGAGGAGGAAGATCTGGTAATGGAATAGTTGCAGGCCAATTTGCATTTGGTCAAGCTAATGGATCTGCAAATACTGCTATTGGGTCAAGATTAGTTTTAACACCATAATAAGAACGCATATATAAACATTATATGTGTTTTTTAATAATTTATATGATATAATATTTTATGTTAAAAATTATTAGAAAGAATTGTGATATATATGAAAACAGAAGATTTTGATTTTTACTTACCAGAAAACTTAATAGCTCAAACACCAATTGAAAAAAGAGATAATTCTAAATTATTAATACTAAATAAAAAAACAGGAGAAATTGAGCATAAACATTTTCATGATATTATAAATTATTTAACTGAAAATGATGTACTTGTATTAAATGATACGAAAGTTATGCCAGCAAGACTTTATGGGATAAAAGAAGAAACAGAGGCATGTATAGAACTATTGATGTTAAAAGAAATAAGTAAAAATGAATGGGAATGTTTAACGAAACCAGCTAAAAGAGTTAAACTAGGAACAATAATTAGTTTTGGTGATGGTAGACTAAAAGCTAAATGTATTGAAATAAAAGAAGAAGGAATTAGGATATTTAAATTGGAATATGAAGGAATATTATATGAAATATTAGATTCTTTAGGAGAAATGCCACTACCACCTTATATACATGAAAAATTGCAAGATAAAAATAGATATCAAACTGTGTATGCTAAAAATGTAGGTAGCGCTGCAGCTCCAACAGCAGGATTACATTTTACAGAAGATTTGTTAAGTCAAATGAAACAAAAAAATATTCAAATAGTATATGTAACATTACATGTTGGTCTTGGAACTTTTAGACCAGTTAGTGTCGAAGATGTAACAACACATCAAATGCATAGTGAATTTTATCAAATGAGCAAACAAACAGCAGATATATTAAATCAAGCTAAAAAAGAAAATAAAAGAATAATAAGTGTTGGAACAACATCAACAAGAACTTTAGAAACAATAATAAGTAAATATAATGAATTTAAAGAATGCAGTGGATATACAGATATTTTTATTTACCCAGGTTATAAATTCAAAGCTGTTGATAGCTTAATAACTAATTTTCATTTGCCAAAATCAACATTAATTATGTTAGTTAGTGCTTTAGCTAGTAAAGAAATAATTATGAAAGCTTATAATGAAGCTGTAAAAGAAGAATATCGTTTTTTCTCTTTTGGAGATTCAATGTTTATAAATTAACAGAAATAAAGGTGAAATATGAATAAAATTATTGTTATAACAGGACCAACAGCAGTTGGCAAAACAAAATTAAGTATTGAATTAGCTAAATATTTCAACGGTGAAATTATAAATGCAGATTCAACACAAGTTTATAAAGATTTAGATATTGCTACTGCTAAAATAACAAAAAAAGAAAAAGAAAATATACCACATCATTTATTTGATATAAAAAATATTGAAGAAATATATACTGTTTTTGATTACCAAATAGATGCTAGAAAAACAATTGATGATATTTTAAAAAGAAATAAAACACCTATTTTAGTAGGAGGAACTGGACTTTATATAAAAGCAGCTTTATATGATTATAAATTTGAAGAAGAAAATAAAAAAAATGATTATTCTAATTTAGATATAGATGAACTATATGAAAAGTTATTAAATATTGATCCCAATACTGATATACATAAACATAATAGAAAAAGAGTTGAAAGAGCAATAAACTATTATGAAATAAATAATAAACCAATAAGTGAAAAAGAAAAAAATGATATCATACTTTATGATGCTATTTTTATTGGTCTTACTACCGATAGAGAAACATTATATGAAAAAATAAATAATAGAGTTGATGTTATGGTTAAAAGCGGATTGTTAGAAGAAGCCAAAACACTATATGATTTAAACATTAGAACTAAAGCAATTACAACACCAATTGGATATAAAGAATTATTTGATTATTTTGATAATAAATATGATTTAAAATTTGCTTTAGAATTAATAAAACAAAGAAGTAGAAAATATGCTAAAAGACAATATACTTGGTTTAATAATCAGATGGATATTAAGTGGTTCAACACTGATTTTGATAATTTTAATAATACAGTAATAAAAGTAGAAGAATATATAAATAATAAAAATAATTAATATAAAAGGTATCTTGATAAAAGATATCTTTTTTGTTATAATTTAAAAAGAATAGAGGAATGTATATGAAAAAAGGATTTACGCTTATTGAATTATTAGCTGTTATAGTAATACTAGCTTTAATAGCATTAATATCAGTACCAATGATATTAGGAATAGTAGAAAAAGTAAAAAAAGGTGCACTTGGAGCTACAGCAAATGGACTGTTAGAAAGTGCAACATT
>JAQVKM010000003.1 GCA_028694645.1 Bacilli bacterium | reverse complement strand
AGTTATTAATATACTATATTTTTTGTGTTTTTTCAAATTACTATATTTTTATTTGTTTTTAGTAGTGAATTTAACTATATAAAAAGAAAATAACTAAACTTTCGTGAATTTAGTTATTTATTTAACCAATACTTGAAATTTTAAAAAATATATATTATACTATATACAGTATGGTAGGAAAATAATTGTATATGGTGGTTGGCTTGATTAATATCATTCATCATGCTAGGATGTGACAAATGAAAAAAAATTATACAGTAAGTATTGAAGCAAACAAAATATACAAGCAAAAGTTAATTGCTAAAATAGCAAAAATAATGTTTTTACTATTTTTGGTAGTGTTTACTATTTTTTATTTCTTGGTATACGTATTATATTCTAATGGTAATTTTGTTGTTTCACTAGATAAAAATATCTATAACAATAAAAATATCTTTTTATCCGAAGATGGTTCATTTGAAAATATGAAACTTGAACTTAAAGCCGAGACATTAGATTATATGGACAATATATCTATTAATTGGATTAATCAAGAAGTTGATAATGAAGCAAATGGGTCACATAATGGAACCAACTATATAGCATATACTTTTTATGTTGTAAATGGTGGCTCAGAGGTTGTTAATTATTGGTATCAAATAGCTATAACAGGAACAATTAAAAATGTTGATGAGGCTATTAGAGTAATGGTTTTCCGTAATGGAGAAAAAGCTGTTTATGCCAAAAAAAATAAAACAACAGCCTTAGCTGAGGCAGGAACAGAAACATTTTATTCAGATGATTTAGTTCTTGTTAAACCAGTTGAAAAATTTGAACCTGGAGAAAAAGATAAATTTACAATTGTTATTTGGCTTGAAGGAGACGATCCGGAATGCCTAGATGATATAATTGGTGGAGAATTAAAATTACAAATGGATATAAGTGAAGAACATTTAAATGATGTCTAATATTAGAGGAGGATTTAGTGATGAATTCAAGAAAAAAAAGAAGAGTTTTATTATCGCTATTAACTATAGCTTTAGTTGGAGTTGTATTATCAACAAGTACTTATGCATGGTTTACAGCTAATAAAACAGTAACAGTAAGCGATATTAATGTTAATGTAGCAGCATCAAATGGTATCCAAGTATCAGTTGATGGAATTAACTGGAAAACAGTGATATCAAATGACGATATTACTAATGCTGCAACAACATATCCAGCAGCTACAAATCAATTACCAAGTGTATCAAATTCATTAACTCCAGTTTCAACAGTTGGAACAATTGATACAACTTCAGGATTCTTAGAAATGTTCTCAGGAGCTATCGACAGTAATGCAGGTGGTGATTACATTTTGACAGCTACACGTTCTACAGAAACAAATGGTACAGGAGGTTCATTTATTGCATTTGATTTATTTATGCAAGTTACAGAATCTACAAATGTATATTTAACTTCTAATTCAAATGTAGTAGCATCTGGAACAAGTACAGGTATTGAAAATGCAGCTCGTATGGCATTTGTACTTCAAAACACTACAGCAGTAGGTTCACCAGTAGCAACAATTCAAGGATTAAAAGCTACAACAGGTACAGAAAATGTAGTTTTATGGGAATTAAATAATGATACACATACAGCAGCAGCAGTATCTAATGCATCAAGTAATTATGCATTAACTACTTTAGCTGGTTCAGGAAATACTCCATTAGCTTATTATGGAGTTAAATCTGAAATAACAAAAGCTAATGATGTATTATTAAATAGTCATAGTGCAACATATTTTGATTTAGTTACTCCAGACATTTCAACAGCATTAACAGGAATTCCAACAACAGCATATCAATCAGCTTTCACTTTACCAGCAGGTATAACAAAAGTTAGAGTTTATATGTGGTTAGAAGGACAAGATGTTGACTGTGAAAATAATGCATCTGGTGGTTCAGTTACATTTAGTGCACAATTCAGTAGTAATACTGCAGCATAATAAATAAAGCACAAAAGTGCTTTTTTTTTGACAAAAAAATGCAATAAATGACTTTCTTTTATATTATTGGATTGATAACAACATTAAATTATTGTATAATTGTATAAGAGGTAATATATATGAAGAATAAAAGGGTAGAATTAGAAGAAGAAGATTTATTAAGTTTAACGACAGAAGAATTATTGGAATTATTCAAACAAATTGAAAATGCCATATCTTATTTAAGAACTTGCATTTTAGATGTAAATGGAGAAGAAGATGATGAATAATTTGCAGTCATATTTAGAAATAATAGAAGAATTAAAAAACAAAGTAGATTTGTTTCCTTTAGAGTTATTTGAAGGAACAAAAAAAATGAAAGAAAATTACAATAAACAAGCAATATTAGATAGAAATGATTTTGTCATGAATTTAATTGATAAATACGAAATAAATTTAGATATAATTAAAAATCAATTAAATCAAAGACTTACTAAATTGCTACCGGAAAATAAAAATAATGCCTTGGATATTATCAATAATAAATTGATTTTACTTAGAAAAGTTATAAAATATAATAACAAAATAAACGATGTTGAAGATAAAACGGGATTTAATAAAATTATTTATAATATGGATAATTTGATTAATACAGACTTAAGAGAAGTTAATAATACTTTGCTATATGTAATTAATAAATTTAATATGGCATCCATTAAATTAACTATTCAAGATTTTGAATACTCAATATATACAAAAAAATATATGCAATCATTTTTACAATTAATGAATACAGACAGTTTTGATAGTGCTATGTCTGAAAAATTTGACGAAATATATTGGAATTGTCCTAATTTATTAGTTCATTTACGTTTGAATGTGATAGATTTAATCAATAAATATAATAAAAAATTAGTAGAATTTGTTAAATTAAAACAAAATAATTTATTTAAACAATCACAAACAAATGTAAATGATTATGAACAAACATATTTATTTGAAAGAAAAAATTATGAACAAATGCTACTTCGTGATCCTTATATTAATGTAAATAAATTTATTAATAATCAATTAAATATAAATGATTATCTAATAAATAGTAGTATAAGAAAAAACAATATAAGCAAATTTATTAATTTTGATGTTTTTGAAAAATTTTCTGAACAAGAAAAAAGCAAATTTTATTTAGATATTATAAGTTTAGGAGATTCTATTTGTGAAGTAGAATGTTATAGATATTTTGAACCATTAATAAAAGATATAATTGAGAGATACAAAAACAAAGAAAAAAATAAAGGATTATATAATTTAAAATTAAAAGAAATAAAAAAATTAGAAAAAGAAAAAAACAAACAAGTTATAAAATACTTTAAATTAGAAAGCAAAGAAAAAAATAATAAATTAATTAAAATATCTTCTGATATTAATGAAAAAATTGATATTTTAAATCAGCTATATAAAGATCTAGAAGATTCAAGGATAAATGAAAAAATATATAAATATATTAATGAAGAATCAACAATATATGATGCTATTAAATTTATAAGCTCATTTTATGGATATTTAAAGTCACTTATTGTTAAAGAATTTAAAATAAATACTAATCAAGAAATAAATGAAATAATTGATAGATTTTATAATTTTGCTTATGATACAAATAATGTGATTATAAATAAATTTAATTTATTTAGTAAATATGATATAGAATTACTAATAAAAAACAAATATCAACTATTTAATATAAATATAACAAAAGAAGATTTGGTAGAAAATATTTCTTCTTTGAAAGAAACAATTAAATATATTAAAGAAATATATTATTTAGAAAGTGATTCAATATCATTAAATGATATTAAATTAATTTGTGAAATAAAAAAAATATAATTAAAAGCCAAGGAGGAAATAGATGAAGATATTAAAAATAATATTTAAATATTTGTCTAATTTTTTAATTGGCGTATTAGTTCTTTTTCGTCTATATGCTGTAGCGGTTACGACAATATTTAAACAAAGTTATGTTAATGTATTTGGTTATACCTTCTTTGTAGTAGCTACAGGAAGTATGAGTGGAACAATTAATATAAATGATGCTGTTATAGTAAAAATGACAGATAAAGTAAAAGTAAATGATGTTATTACTTATGTTAATGAAGGTTATTATATAACTCATAGAGTTGTTAGTATAAATGGCGATGAAATAATAACTAAAGGAGATATTAATAGTGCTGAAGATGACCCTATTGATTATAGTAATGTAATTGGTAAAGTTGTTTTTGTTTTTCCTTTTTCAATTATATTCCAAGTATTAGGAGCATTAATATTAATATTTATAATAATAGTTATATTTAATTTTGAAAAAATATTTAAAAAATTTATTTTAGAAAAAAAAGTTCCAAAATTACAACAGCAAGAAATAAAAAAAGTAAGCAAAAAAGAAATAGCAGAGTGCAATATATTTATTAAAACAGTTTTACTTATTATGAAAGATAGAAATGAAAGAAATGTTAATAATACAGATGATGATTGGATTAAAAATTTAAAATATGTAACTAAAATAATAGAATTACTTAGAGTTGAAAATTATGAATTTTTGCAAAAATTAGTAAATTATTATGAAATAAGTTCCACTGTCAATGAAATATTACCAGTTACAGCTGTAATGCAGTTAAAAGATGAAACATATAGCACATATGTAATTCTACTTTTAAACTGTATAACATATCAAGATAAAGATTTGTTTAATATTTTATTTTCTTGTTTAAAATATAAAGTTAACTATGAAATTAGAAAAGGAATATTAAATGATAATTTACCGAAAATAATTGAAGCAAAAAATTAAAAGATATTATTATCTTTTTTTTTAAGTATTATATTAAAAAAATTATATATATTATAAATATAAGGAGGACAAAATGAGAAATTTTTTTATAGTAATATTTATAATTATTGTCATTTTTGGAACAATTTATGGTATAAAAAAAGAAATAAATTATTATAATGATAAATATGAGAATACAGTTATAGAGGAAGATGAAACAAATAATGACATAAATAACGATATTCCAAATGAGGAAATAAATAATGATGAATTGAATGAAGAAGATGATATTGATGAATCAGAAGAAAAAAATGAAGAAACAGAAGATCAAAATATAGAAGAAGAACAAAACACTAATACAAATACTAATACAGTGATTGAATAAATCAATTATATCGTTATATATAAAGAAAAAAAGCTTAAAATTGAATAAAAATTAAATAAATGTATTGCATTTTATTTATAAAAATGATATTCTTAAAATGTAAGCAAGATAGCTTAATAATTATGAGGAGGTCATTTTAAAATGTCAAAAACAGATTTAATCAATTTTATGGCTGAAGAAGCAGGATTAACAAAAGCTGAAGCAACTCGTGCTTTAGACGCAATGATGAAAGGTGTTGTAGAAGGTTTAAAAAAAGAAAGCAAAGTAACTTTAACAGGATTTGTTACATTTACAGCTAAAAAGAAACCAGCTACTACAGCTCGTAATCCAAAAACTGGTGAAGTTGTTCCAGTTGCTGCAAGAGTAGCTGCTACAATCAAAGCAGGATCAAAATTAAAAGAAGCTTTAAACTAATAAAAAACGTACATCCTTGTGGATGTATTTTTATTTTATTTTTTTGAACAATAATGTATAATGTAAATAGGTGATAATTATGTATGAAACAGCATTAATTATATTAAAAAAACTAAATGACTTAGGATATGATGCATATATTATAGGAGGATACCCTAGAAATAAGTATTTGAATATTAAAAATGATGAAGAAGATATTGATATATGTACTTCAGCGTTAGAAAATATCATTACCAATAATTTTAAAATAATCAAAAATAATCATAAATATGGTTCTTATAATATATCTGTTAATAATTATAATTATGAAATAACTACATTTAGAAAAGATTCATATAGTGATTCTAGATATCCAATAATTACTTATACAAGTAAAATAGAAGAAGACTTACTAAGAAGAGATTTTACTATTAATACTTTATGTATCGATTATACTGGTAATTATTATAATTTATTTGATGTTATAAATGACTTTAACAACAAAATAATAAGAACAGTTAAGAAACCAGAAATAAGCTTAAAAGAGGATCCTCTACGTATTTTAAGGGCAATTAGATTTAGTGCAGATTTAAATTTTAATTTAGAAAAAGAATTATATGATAAAATAAAAGAAAATGGTCATTTATTAGATAGATTATCAAAAAATTTAATAAAAAAAGAAATTAATAAAGTTAAAAATATTAATCAGTATAATATTTTAATTGATAACCTTGATTTAAAAAAATATTTAAGTTAAAATAGAAACTTGAGGTGTTATAAATGATGGATAAAGTAATCAATTTATTAAAAGATGGAAATATAGTTATACCAAAACTTTTATTTTTAAATTATAAAAAACTTAATATTAATGAAATAGATCTTATTATTTTAATATATTTACTAAATGACAAGGAAGTATATAATCCTAAAAAAATAAGTGTTGATTTAAATATTGGATTTGAAGAAGTTTTAATAAGTATTGATAATTTAAGCAATAAAGGTATATTAAAAATAGATTTAAAGAAAATAAACAATATTCGTGAAGAACATGTTAATTTAGATGATTTATATACTAAATTAGGATATCTTATAATAAATGAGGAACAAGAAAAAATAAAAACAAATAATATTTATGATGTTTTTGAAAGAGAATTTGGAAGAACATTGTCTCCAATAGAATATCAAATAATTAATGGATGGTTAAGTGATAAAATAAGTGAAGAATTGATTATAGAAGCTTTAAAAGAAGCTACATATAATGGAGTATCTAATTTAAGATATATAGATAAAATATTATATGAATGGCGTAAAAAAGGTATAAACAATATTCAAAGTGTTGAAAAAAGTAGAATGGAATTTAATCATAAAAAGGAAGAAAAAAAAGAAATGTTTGATTACAACTGGTTAGATGATAATGATGAATAAAATAATAAATTATTTTGATGAATTATTTCCAAATCCTAAATGCGAATTAAACTATAACAAAGATTATGAACTTTTAATAGCTACAATGTTATCAGCTCAAACAACAGATAAAAGAGTAAATCAAGTAACAAAAATATTATTTGATAAATATCCAGATTTAGAGGCATTATCGCAAGCTGATATAGATGATATAAAAGAAATAATTAAATCAATAGGTACATTTAATAAAAAAGCTTTAAATATTAAATATATAGCTCAAGCATTATTAAATATTGGAGGTTATTTACCTAATGATCGAAAATTTCTAGAATCTTTAAATGGCGTTGGAAGAAAAACAGCTAATGTAGTTTTAAGTAATATTTTTAATGAAAACTGCATTGCTGTTGATACTCATGTTAGTAGAGTAAGCAAAAGACTAGGATTAGCTGATGAAAAAGACAACGTTATTATAATAGAAAAAAAACTAAATAAAAAATTTCCAAAAGATAAATTAAGTAGATTACATCATCAAATGGTTTTATTTGGTCGATATTATTGCAAAGCTCAAAACCCTTTATGTGACAATTGTAAATTAAAAGATATATGTAAGAAGAGATAATCTTTCTTTTTTTATGATATAATAAAAAAGTATTGACACTCCCCTTAGGGTAGGTATTAATATTAATTTAGGAGGCGATAATATGTATAGAATAGGAGAGTTTTCTACTTTATCTAAAACAACTATTAAAACTTTAAGATATTATGAAAAAGAAAGATTATTGATTCCTTCCTTTGTCGACGAGGTAACAGGATATCGATTTTATGAAACAAAGCAACTACTTGTTTTATCCAAAATAATATCATTAAGACAAATTGGAATGTCAATTGATGATATAAGAAAAATTTTAAATGGATATAATATTAATGTTTTATTGAAACAAAGAAAAAAAGAGTTAGAAACAGAACTTTCTATATCAAAAGATCAGCTTTCTAGAATTAATTATTTATTGGAGGGAAAGAATATGAAATATGAACCAATAATCAAACAATTGCCAGAATGCTTTATATACTATAAAAAAGGGATAATAAAGGATTTTAGTGAGATCACTAACTTCATCTTATCATCATCAGATGAATGTAGAAAAACTAACCCTAATATCAAATGTATTGAACCAGACTACTGCTATATTAGTTACTTGGATGGAGAATATAAAGATAAAGATATTGAAATAATGTATGCTCAAGCAGTTAATGAATTAGGCATAGACAGTACCACAATTAAATTTATGAAAACGCCATCTATAAATGCAGTATGTGTATATCATAAGGGTGAATATAGTAAATTAGGTGAGGCATATAGTTTTATTATTAATTGGATATCAGAAAATGGATATGAGATAATTGAGCCAATTAGAGAAAGATACATAGATGGTATGTGGAATAAAGATAATATGGAAGATTGGTTGACAGAAATACAAGTTCCAGTTAGAAAAAAATAAAGAGCATAGCTCTTTTTAATTTATAAAAAAAGCGTAATATTAATTACGCTTGAGTTATTTTAATAGTTCTAGTAATTGATTTAGAAAGTGATTTATATGTTACAGCATAAGTAATAACATAAGTATCAGCTTTACTTGTATCAATTGAAGTAACAACATCACCACTAGAATTTTTAATTGTTGTTTTAATTGTAGAAGAAGAAGTTACATCAGTAGAATTACTAGTAACTTTAACTCCTTTTTCACTATAGCTTGATCCAACTTTTAAATTAATAGTAGACTCTCCAATTAAACTTACATCAATAGAAGCAACATTACTTAAAGATATTTTAACTTCAGTAGCATCACTTGCATTACTTGTAAATATTGTATATGAAGCTACAACAGCATAAGTAGTTGATGAATCACTATTTACAGAAGTTGAATAAGTAGTTTTATCTGTTGATCCAAGTAATGTTAAATTGCCAGAACTATCTTTAGAATAAACCTTATATATTAGTGAGCCAAAGAAAGATGCATTATATGATAATTTAGCAGCTTTAGCTTCACTTTTAAATTTACTACTAGAATATAATGAATCTAGATAAGTATTAATACTAGCCTCATTAATGGCATTAGGAGTAGCTATGGCATCCCAAGTTAATGTTAAAGTGTTATCACTAACAGTTCCTTTTAAATTACTTACACTATTTAATTTACTATAACGATCTGAAATCTCAGTAGGTTCAGTTCCAGATTTAAATAATTCTGTTATCTTCATACTACTAGGAGTAAATTCACTAGGTAATTTAGCAGGATAAGTTTCATTTTCAATTTCTACTTCAACAACACCAGAAGGTTTAGTCCAAGAACTATTTTTATTGAATATTGATTTGGCTACAGCTTGAAATAACTTTCTGTGACCGATTGAATAAGAAGTACTAGTATAGCCTTCAACTATTTTTTTATAACCATACCAAACAGATATAGCATAATCAGGAGAAACACCATCAACCCATAAATCATTAACAGCATTATCACCAAAATTCCATTTTTCAATTGTGGCTGCATCATAATTTGAAGTACCGGTTTTAGCACCGAAAATAGCACCACCAACATTAGATTGAGCTCCTAACCCTGTTGAAGCTGATGATTGAAGCAAACTAGTCATCATATAAGCAGTTTCTTCGCTCATAACTCTTGTTTTAGTAATAGTTGGTTCAAAAACACTATTATCTTCTTTATAAACTATTTTAGTATAACTATGAGAAGTTATGTAATATCCACCATTACCGAATGCTGCAAAAGCAGTTGACATTGAAAGAGGAGATTCACCATTATATCCACCAATAGCGTGAGCTTCATGAACAATTCCATCTTCGATTTCAGGAGAAAGCCCTAATGAAGTAACAAATGATTTAATATCAGCATTTTTATTTCCTTGAAATGCTTTTAAAGCAGGAATATTTCTTGACTGTGCAAGAGCTGTTCTCAAACTCAAGAAACCATTATATTTTCTATCCCAGTTATAAACAGAAACACCATTTGAATATGTATATTCTTCATCAATAAATGGCGTATAAGTTGACCAATTTTGAAATTCTATTCCTGGAGCATAATCATATAAAGGTTTAGCTGTAGAACCTATTTGTCTATTAATCATAGTAGCGGTATTGTATTGTCTCTCACCAACACGATTACGACCAGCTCCAACAGCAACAATAGCTCCAGTATTAACATCAATAACACTAATACCAGCATCTACATATTCATTTTCCCAAGTAAATGATTCACCACTCATTATAGCATCGATAGCTGCTTGTTTATCTTTATCTAAGGTAGTATATATTTCCATTGGAACAGTAGCAGGATCATATCCTGTGTTATCTATAACTTCTTCTATAACTGTATCAATAAAAGCTTGGTAATCATTATTTGAAGATTCATCATCAGTTGAAGTGGATAATAATTTTTCAACAGTCATAGCTTTAGCTATTTCATATTCCTCGTCAGTTATATATCCATGTCTTTTCATTAAATATAGTACTGTTTGTCTTCTTTTTTCAGTAGCTTCTGGATGTAAATATGGATCATAAGCATTAGGTGCTTGAAATAATCCTGCTATCATAGCAGCTTCAGCTAAATTAATATCAGAAACTGATTTATTAAAATAAGTTTGACAAGCTTGTTCTACACCGTAAGATCCTCCACCTAAATAAGGAGCATTAACATAAAATTCCATTATTTCTTCTTTAGAGTAGTTTTTTTCTATTTGAAATATTGATAAGTAAATATCTGTAAATTTACGAATAATTCCTTCAATACCAGATGATTCAGTTGATGTATATGTGTTTTTAGAAACTTGCATTGTAAGTGTTGATGCACCACCACCACCACCAGTTAATACTTGTTTTGCACTTGCTATAACAAATCGTGATAAATCAAATCCATTATGTTGAAAAAATCTTGCATCTTCAGTAGCTACAATTGAGTTGATTAAAACTTCTGGTAACTGATCATACGTAACTTTCTCTCTTTTTTCTGCACCAAGTTTAGCTATTACAGAACCATCTGCAGCATATAATGTACTTGATTCTTGTGTGTATAGTTCTTCTGGATCAAATTTTGGAGCGTTATCTACAATGTAAAAAATAAATCCGCATACCATAATCATAAAAGCAATGCATAATATTAAAAAAATAATAGCAATAATTTTCCAAATTTTTTTCTTTGATTTTACTTTCTTTTCTTTTTTTACATGATTTTGATTAATATTATTTTTATATGTATTTGGTTTGTTTTTTTTCTTATTAAATAATATAGTTGATAAATATATTAAATCAGCCATTCCAATTACAATAAATGATTTTAATATTCCAACAGAAAGAAATCCAAATATAAATGCTATTAAGCTAATAACACCAATAATAATCATTTCTTTGTTTTTTTGATTTATTTTTCTCATAATTATTTCTCCTTTAAAATGATTTTATTTATAATTTCTAAATAATCTATTCGTGGACTGAATTTTTCTTTTATTAAATATCCTTCATTCATAAAATATTCAAGTGGAATAGATTTTCTCTTTTCATTATCAATAAAAGATGTTAATTTTTTTTCTTCTAAAAGAAAAATTTTGTTTTCTGTAACAAATTTTATTATTAAAAAAGAAAATCCTTTATGTTTAGAAATGTTTTGTAAATGTTTAATTTGATGTTGATGTATGTTTGAAAGAGGAAAACTTTTCGATTTTGTTTCTTTAGCTTCAAAATCAATATAAAGTCCATTATACAGTCCATTATAATCTGTAGTAGATGGTTTCTTATAAAATCCCTCTTTAATTATAGGTTCTTTTTTATTGTTAAATTCAACTTTTGAAATAGTGACAGGAGTAGGTTTCTTATATATAAAAGCAATATCATTAATACGATATTGTTCATTAGTTATGTTTAAATCATCTTCAAGTCCCATACCACGATTACTATATTCAATATAGCATGAATTTTTTGTTTTAGATCCAACCGGATACTTCATCAATATCACCATTATAATTATACTATAAAAATATCAAATTTACTATATCTTTTAAAAAAATAGGTTCTACTTTTTTCTAATATTGTCGAATTCGATGAGAAAATAAAATTAATTTGTTAAGATGATTTAAAGAGGTGATAAAATGAAACATTATATGTATATAAATAATGCTTTTGATGAAATGATTGATGATATAACATATATTAAAAACACTACTTTTATTGAATGTTTAAAAAAGTAGTGTTTTTTAATTTGACAATAATAAATAATATGTTAAAATATTAGTTCGGTAAGGAAGTGATATTATGGAAAAACAATACTTGAATAATAAAATTTGCCAAATATATTTTTTTGATAAGGAAGAGTTTTCAAGATATCTTGATTATAGTCATAGTGTTACTAATAATTTAATTGAAACATTAGAAGAATTTTGCTTAATAAATAAATTGGATGTACAAAACAAAAATGTTCAAATAGCATATATTAGATTTATAAAAAACAAAATTAAAATCAAAAATATTATAATACCTAATTATTTAAGTTTTGAGTCATATTGTTCACAATTGAATATAAATCCATATGTTCATAAAACAAATAATGATAAATCACCTAAAGTAAAAATAATATGTTAATAATTTAAATTGACAAATTACTATTTTTTTGAGAAAATGTTAATATAATGTGAGAGGTGGTTAGTATGTACCAAGATAGAATTTTACTTACTGGTAAAGATATTTTAGAAAAAGAATTTAAAATTGATACTAGAGGTTATCGACCACAAGAAGTAGATAAATTTCTAGATGCAGTAATTAGAGATTATGAAGAATTTATGACAATAATAAAAGAAATTGAAGTAGATAAAAAAGATTTGATTGAGGATAATATAAAATTAAAACAAGAAATAAGAAATTTAAGAACAAAATTAGAAGTTCTAAAAGAAAGCTCAAATCCTGATGTAAGTAATGCAGACTTACTTAGAAGATTATCAAACCTAGAAAAAATAATCTACGGAAAAGAATAATATTTTGACAAACGCTGCATTTTTATAATGTAGAGGAAAGTCCATGCTCGCACAATCTGTGATGATTGTAGTGTTCGTGTATAAGGAAAAAATAACTTATAGCAGAGTAATCTGACGGCGATGAAATAACCTAAGTCTTAAGATATGGTTAAAGTAATCATAAAGTGCCAAAGTGACGAATAAATCAGAAATGATGGAAGTGGAACGTGGTAAACCCCGCGAGCGAGAAACCCAAATTTTGGTAGGGGAATTCACATGAGATAATTAAGAATTGATTGTGGAATTGATATAATCAATAGATAAATGTTTGTCACCTAGAAATAGGAACAGAACATGGCTTATAAAATATTATTTGATTTTTATAGAAAGATGGTGAGAATTTGAAGGACATTGGCGAAGCTTTAAAAGAAGCTAGAGAAAACATTGGTATTTCGATAGAAGAAGCTGCAAACGACCTTAAATTACGACCAAGTCAAATAGAAAATATAGAATCTGGAAATATAGACGCCTTTAAAGATGTTTTTTATTTGAAATATTTTATTAGAGATTATTCAAAATATCTAGGATTGAGCTATGAAGATATGGTTGATGAATTCAACGAATATCTATTTGATTGTACTTCTAAAATTTCATTAGAAGATATAAAAAAAGCTAAAAAGAAAATTGAAGCTAAAAGTAAAAAAGAAAATAAAATTGTATCTCCATATACAATAGAAAAAAGAAAAAAAATTAATAAATTACCTATTTTAATAACATTGATTATTATTGCAATTATAGCAATCATTTTGTTATTGATTTTTAATTTATTTAATAAAGAAGATAATACAAATGTAGAAAATAATGTATTAGCATATATCAGTTATAATGATATATCTAAGTAGGAGGAATCATGAATTTACCAAATAAAATTACAATGAGTAGAATTTTTTTATCTTTAATAATAATAGCATTATTATTATTTCCTTTTGATGCAACAGGATTAGAATTGCCAAAATTATTAGTAAATAAATCAATAGTTATTGACATTAAATATTTAATAGCAGGAGTATTATTTATAATAGCTTCTCTTACTGATTTTGTTGATGGTTATTTAGCGAGAAAACATAATCTAGTAACTGATTTTGGGAAAATGATAGATGCTATAGCCGATAAAATCTTAGTTAATTCAGTATTAATTATATTAGCTACTAGTGGATTTATTTCACCAATTATTCCAGTTGTTATAATAGTAAGAGATAGCATCGTTAACTCAATTAAAATGATTGCTGGATCAAAAGGACAAGTAGTTGCTGCTATAAAAATGGGTAAATTAAAAACAGCATGTCTTATGACAGGAATCACATTAAGTTTATTTTACAATTTACCATTTGAACTTTTAAATTTAAGAGTATCAGATGTATTATTAATAATTGCTTCAGTATTATCTATTATTTCTGCTGTACAATACTATAACATGAATAAAAAATTAATATTTGAAGAAGGAAAATAATCATAAAAAGATTATTTTTTTTTATAAAAAGGATAAATATATGTTAAATAGTATTATAATATAGGGAGGTAATAAATGAAAAATAAATTTGAACAAATGTTCGTTTTTGTATTGACAAGTTAATTTTATTAGTATATACTTTTAATGTAAGGAGGATTACAAATGGTAAAACCATCAAATGATAAAACATTAGAACAAGTATTGGCTGATATCGAAAAACAATTCGGAAAGGGATCAGTAATGAAATTAGGAGATAATGAACATAGAGAAATTGATACAATATCAACTGGATCATTATCGTTAGATATAGCTTTAGGAATAGGCGGATATCCAAAAGGAAGAATAGTAGAAATATATGGACCAGAATCAAGTGGTAAGACTACATTTGCATTACATGCTATAGCTGAAGCACAAAAAATGGGTGGAAGAGTAGCTTTTATCGATGCAGAGCACGCTTTAGATCCACAATATGCTGCTAAAATAGGAGTAAATATAAATGATCTATTATTATCACAACCAGATAATGGTGAACAAGCATTAGAAATTTGTGAAGCTTTAGTGAGAAGTGGTGCAATAAGTGTTATTGTAATAGATTCTGTAGCAGCCTTAGTTCCACAAGCGGAAATAGAAGGCGAAATGGGTGATAGTCATGTTGGATTACAAGCTAGACTAATGAGTCAAGCTTTAAGAAAATTATCTGGAGCTATTAATAAAACAAACACTATTGCAATTTTTATAAATCAATTACGTGAAAAAGTTGGCGTTATGTTTGGTAATCCTGAAACTACTACCGGAGGTAGAGCTTTGAAATTTTACTCTTCAGTTAGATTAGATATTAGAAGAGGAGAACAAATTAAATCAGGCAATGATATAGTTGGAAATAAAACAAATATAAAAGTTGTGAAAAACAAAATGGCTCCACCATTTAAAGGATGTACAGTGGATATAATGTATGGTGAAGGAGTATCAGTTGAAGGAGAAATAGTTGACTTAGCTAGCGAAGCAGGCATTATTGAAAAAAGTGGTGCTTGGTATGCATATAATGGAGAAAAATTAGGTCAAGGAAAAGAAAATGTTAAAGAAATTTTAAAAAAAGATCAAAAATTAAAATCAGAACTTGAACAAAAAATTCGCAAACATTATGAAATCTCAAAAAACAAAGATAAAAAAGTAGAAGAAAAATAAATCTCTAAGTTATTAGAGATTTTTTTATTATAATTAAATTCTTCCTTGACATCTTCCATAATTTTAATTACAATGATAGTAGTGAAATAATAATTTTAATAATTATATTTACATATCGAAATGGAGGTATTTCATGAGTGAGATCATTTTCTCCATTTTGCTAGTTTTAATTGGACTTTTTGTTGGAATCATAACAATGGTTATTATAGGTTATCTTAAAGGTTTATCAGCTACATCAAAAGCAGAAAAAATAATAGAAAATGCTAAAAAAGAAGCAGATAAAACAAAAAGAGATAATATTTTAGAAGTAAAAGAAGAAATTCACAAATTAAAGATAGAATCAGAAAAAGAAATCAAAGAAAAAAAATTAGAAATAAAAGATTCTGAGGATCGTTTAATTGCGCGTGAAACTAATATGGATAGAAGAGATCAAATTCTTCAAAACAGAGAACAAATGTTAGAAGAAAAAGAAAATATGATAATCAACAAACAAAAAGAAATTCAAAAAGAACAAGTTAAAGTGGAAGAGATAAAAGAAGAACAAATAAAAGAACTAGAAAAAATTGCTGGTTTATCTAGAAATCAAGCAAAAGATATGGTTTTGAAAAAAGTAGAAGAAATGATGAATCTAGAAATTACTGGATATATCAAAGAAAGAGAAGCAGAAGCTAAAATAGAAGCTGATAAAAAAGCTAAAGCATTGGTTGTTTCTTGTATGCAAAAATATGCTGGCGATGTAGCTAATGAACAAACAGTTACAGTTGTTAATTTGCCAAGTGATGAAATGAAAGGTCGAATTATTGGCCGCGAAGGAAGAAATATTAGAACAATTGAAGCTGTAACAGGAGTTGATTTAATAATTGATGATACACCTGAGGCTATTGTTTTATCTAGTTTTGATCCTCTTAGAAGAGAAATTGCTAGAGTTACAATTGATTCTTTAATTAAAGATGGAAGAATTCATCCTACAAGAATAGAAGAATTGTATGATAAAAGTTTAAAAGAAATTACAAATCAAATCAGAGAATATGGAGAATCCGCTTTATTTGATTTAGGATTAACTAAGGTTGATCCAGAATTAATAGAATTGATTGGTAAATTACATTTTAGAACAAGTTATGGTCAAAATGCTTTACAACATTCATTAGAAGTTGCTCATTTATCTGGTTTGTTAGCTGCTGAATTAGGAGAGAACGTTGTTTTAGCTAAAAGAGCAGGATTATTACATGATATTGGAAAAGCAATTGATCATGAAGTTGAAGGAAGTCATGTTACATTAGGTAGTGATCTAGCTAAAAAATATGGAGAAACTGAAACTGTTATTAACTCAATTGAATCACATCATGGAGATGTTGAAGTTAATTCAATTATTTCGGTTATCGTAGCTATAGCAGATTCATTATCAGCTTCAAGACCTGGAGCTAGAAATGATTCTTTAGAAAACTATATTCAAAGACTGAAAGAATTAGAAAATATAGCTAATAGTATTGAAGGTGTAGATAAAACTTATGCTGTTCAAGCTGGTAGAGAAATAAGAGTTATTGTTAAACCAGAAGAAATAGATGACTTAGGTAGTTATAAAGTTGCTCGCGATATTAAAACACGCATTGAAAATGAAATGCAATATCCAGGAACAATAAAAGTTACTGTAATTAGAGAAACTAGGGCTACAGAAGAAGCTAAATAAAGTATTTGAAATGTTGAATTTTATATTCAACATTTTTTATTGCATTTCAATTTTTATTTATATATAATTGTAATAGAAATAGGGTGTGTTATGAAACATTTAATTCATATTTTAAAATATGCAAAAAAATATAAAAAATGGTTATTGTATGGAACTTTGTTTGTTCTTTTTGAAATAGTAATGGATTTATTTCTTCCAATCATAACAGCAAATATAATTAATGTAGGAATACTAAATAATAATACTTATTATATAATTTTAAATATAATATTAATGATTTTTTTATCTTTAATAGGAATATTAGGTGGCGTTTTAAGTACATATTATACTTCTAAAGCAACTGGCTATATGGTTAGTGATATAAGAAAAGAATTATTTAAAAAAATAAATCAACTATCTATTTTACAAATAGATAAATTAAAAATAAATCATGTTATAACTTTAATATCTAATGATATTCCTTTAATAGGAAGTATTGTTGTATTAATAATTAGAATTTTAATAAAAATTCCAATAATTTTATTTGGAAGTATCTTAATGACCTTTTTCATATCATTTAAATTAGCAATTATTTTACTACTTTTTTTACCAATAATGATTTTAATTATTTATATATTAATGAAAAAAGCTTTTCCATATTTTGAATATACAGAACAAGCTATTGACGATGTAAATGGTATTGTTAGAGAAGATATAAATTGTATTAAGGTTATAAAAACTTTTTGTAATGAAAAAAAAGAAATAAATAGATTTGATTTACATAATAAGAACTCTAAAAAATTAAATATAGAAGCTATTAAAATATTATCTTTAGTTATGCCAATAATGATGTTTATCATAAATCTTATAATTGTTCTAATCTTATGGTTTGGACATTTTGAAATTAAAAATAGCAATATAGAAGTTGGAGATATAGTAGCTTTTATTCAATATTTAAATAATATTTTATCTTCATTAATGGCAGGATCAGCAATATTAATTATGGCATCTAGAAGTGATGTTAGTGCAAAAAGAGTTAATAATATATTAAACATGCCAATTAATGAAATTAAATGTGGTAATTTAAAAAATGAAATTAAAGGAAATATCAAATTTTGTAATGTTGATTTTGAATATGAAAAAGGTAGTGGAGACTATGTTTTAAAAAATTTAAATTTTGAAATTAATGCAAAAGAAAAGGTAGCTATTACTGGTCCAACAGGAGCTGGGAAGTCAACTTTAATATCTTTGCTACTAAGATTTTATGAAGTAAATAATGGACAAGTATTAGTAGATAATCAAGATATTAAGAATTATGATTTAAAAATTTTAAGACAACAAATAAGTGTTTGTTTACAAAAAAATTATTTATTTAAAGGTACAATAAATGATAATTTAAAATTAGATAGTATATCAAACAAAGAATTAATAAACGCATGTGAGATTTGTAATATATATGATTTCATTCAAGATAAGAAAAATCAATTTGATTATGAAATAAGTCAAAAAGGAATTAATTTAAGTGGTGGGCAAAAACAAAGACTTTCACTAGCTAGAACAATTATAAAAAAATCAAATATATATATATTTGATGAAGTAATGAGTTCTATTGATTTAAAAAATGAAAAAGAAATTATGAATAAAATATTATCTCAATATCAAAATAAAACAATTATTTTTGCATCAAGTAGAATCAATTTATTTAAAAATTTTGATAAAATAATTTTACTTAATAATGGTATTATTGAAGCAATTGGAACTCATGAACAATTACTTAATAATAAACTATATAAAACTTTATATGAAACACAGGTGAATGATAATGAATGATATAAAAATTAAAGATCCACTTAAAATTATTAAAAGAATATGGTCATATCTAAAATATGAAAAAATAAAATTTATTCAAGTTTTATTATTAACAATTGTGATAACTTTAATATCAGTTATAACGCCACTATTAATTAGTAATATTATAGATCAATACAATATTAATGATATAAATAAATTGTTAACTATTTTAATTGTTTTGTTAATTTTATTTATTTTAAAATCATTATCAAATTATTTTACAAGTATTAAAATGACTGAAATATCTGAAAATACGTTATATAAAATAAGAAAAGAATTATTTGATAAAACAATGAATTTAGAAATAAGTTATTTTGAAAAAAACGCAAAAGGAGATATTATGAGTAAGTTTACTAATGATATTTCAACTTTAAATGATGCATTAAGTGAAGCTGTTGTAAGTGTAATAAGTAGCGTAATAATAATTATTGGGGTAACAATTATAATGTTTTATGTCAATTATGTTTTAGCTATAACAACAATACTAACAATTCCAATATTTTTTTTCATAGTAATTAAAATTGGTATGAAAACAAATGATTATTTTATGAAAGCCCAAAATCAAATAGGAAATATTTCTAGTTTAAGTGAAGATTTATTGAGTGGAATTAAAGTAACAAAAAGTTTTTTAAATGAGAATAAAACAATTGAAAAATTTAATAAATATAGTGATGAATTAAGAGATGTACAAATTAAAGCAGATTTATATTCAAGTTTAATTATGCCAGCTAATATTTTAATTGCAAATTTAGGAAATATTTTAATTATCTTAATTGGTTCTTTTTTAACAATAAAAGGAAACTTGAGTATAGGAAGTATTTTAGCTTTTATAACTTATGCAGCTATGTTTAGAAGTCCAATTAATAATTTAGCATCTTTAGTTACAGAATTAGGAAGTGCTTTAAGTGGTGCTACAAGAATATTTAACATGATAGATGAAAAAACAAGTATTGAAACAAATAAAAAAACAATTGATAAAATAAAATCAATTGAATTTAAAAATCTTAATTTTGGCTATGATGATAAATTAATTTTGAAAAATCTTAGTTTTAAAATTAATGAAGGAGATGTTATAGCTTTAGTAGGACCTACAGGAGCTGGGAAAACAACATTAATAAATTTGATTAGCAAATTTTATTTTGTTAATGATAATCAATTATTTATAAATGATATTGATATAAATGAAATATCAAAAGAAAATCTTAGAAAAAAAATAGGGATTGTTTTACAAGATAATTATTTGTTTAAAGAAACTGTTTTAAATAATATAAAATATGGCAATGAAGAAGCTACTACTAAAGAAATTATTGAAGCCAGTAAACAAGCTTATGCACATGACTTTATTCATCGATTGCCAAATGATTATAGCTCTATGGTAGAAGAAGATGGTATTAATTTTTCAGAAGGGGAAAAACAATTAATATCAATAGCAAGAGTAATACTAAATAATCCTGATTTTTTAATATTAGATGAAGCTACAAGTAATGTTGATAGTAGAACAGAATTATTAATTCAAGAAGGAATGAAAGAATTGATGAAAAACAAAACCTGCTTAATAATAGCACATCGTTTATCCACAATAAAAAAAGCTGACAAAATAATATATTTAGAAAATGGTGAAATATTGGAAGTTGGAACGCATGAGGCGCTAATGAATAAAAAAAATAAATACTACCATTTATATATGAGTCAATTCAAATAAAAAAAATCGAATTATTTTCGATTTTTTATCTGTTGTAATATTCAACAACTAATGATTCATTAATATCAGCGTTTAATTCGCTTCTTTCTGGATATCTTACATAAGTACCAGACATTTTAGCTTCATCATATGTTACGAATTCAACTCTATTATGAGTAGCTTCTAAAGCTGCTTTAATAGCAGGATGAGTTTTAGCGTTATCTTTAACAGCTATAACATCACCAGGTTTAACTCTATATGATGCGATATCAACTTTTTTATCATTAACAGTTATATGACCATGATTAACTAATTGTCTAGCTCCTTTTCTTGTAGCAGCTAAACCTAAGCGATAAACTAAATTGTCTAAACGACTTTCAAGTAATCTAAAGAAATTTTCACCATGAACACCTTTCATTTTTCCAGCTTCTTCAAATATTTTTTTGAATTGTTTTTCACTTACTCCGTACATAAATCTAAGTTTTTGTTTTTCTTGTAATTGTGTACCATAATCAGATAATTTTTTACCTCTGCTATTTCCATGTTGTCCTGGAGCATATGGTCTTTTTGTTAATTCTTTACCATTTTCTAATATAGAAAACCCTAAACGACGAGCTTTTCTATAAGTAGAACCAGTGTATCTTGACATAATCTATTCTCCTTTCGATTTTGCTTAGACACCAGGCTTTTTATTTGTCAAATGTTAGGGTGTTTATTTTAATATTTTCGCTTTGCAGCAAAAGTTACACAATAACCCGCTAGGTAATAAACACATTAACAAATTCAAATAGTGCTGCTAGATGAATAATGCGATTTCTATTATAGACATTTTTCCTTTTAAAGTCAACCCAAACATATTATATTTCACTTAAATAATAATATTTGATAAAAAAAATATCAAAAAATATGTAAAAAAATGTACTTTTGTGATATTATTATAATAGTGATAAAATACGAGGTGATGATGTGGATACAGTAATTTTAATTATGATAAGTATATTTTTTGTTTCAGCTGTTTTAATTGCTGTAGTTTTGTATGGTCTTAGTAAAGCTAAAAAAGGAAACTATAAAAAACAATTAGATAAATTAGAAGTAGAAAAAAACTTGTTAGATAGTGTACCAATTATACCAGAACTAGCTAAAATAGAGTCTTACTTGAATAATGAAAAATTAGAAGCAATGTATAATAATTGGAAAGATCGATTAGATGTTATAAGATCTAATCAAATTCCTAAAATTACAGATATGTTATTAGAAGCTGATTATACATTATCACAAAGAGACTATAAAAGTACTATTTATAAAATAGCTAAACTAGAAATGGAAATATATAAAGTAAGAACTAATTCAGATTTTTTGCTTAATGAAATAAAAGAAATTACAAGTAGTGAAGAACGAAATAGAACAATGATTACTAAGTTAAAAGCACTTTATAGAGAGTTATATGAAAAATTTGTTGCTGATAAACTATCTTTTGGTGAAATGGCTGAACCAGTTGAACTACAATTTGAAAATATAGCTAAAAGATTTGAAGATTTTGAAGCAGTTATGGAAAGTAATGAATTTACAGAAGTAACAAATATTATCAATGCAATTGATGATATGTTAAAACATATGAAAAATGTCATTGAAGAACTTCCAAATATTATTCTTTTATGTACTAATGTATTACCTAAAAAAATAGCGGAAGTACAAGAAGAATATAATGAAATGGTTAAACAAGGATATCCACTAGACTATTTGAATATTGAATACAATATTGAAGAAGCTAATAAAAAAATAAGTGATATATATGATCGTGGAAAAGTTTTAAATTTAGAAGATAGTTTATTTGAATTAAAAGTTTTAACAGAATATTTTGATTCAGTATTTACAGATTATGAAAAAGAAAAAGTAGATAAAAATAGTTATGAAGAAGTAGATAGAATATTTCAAAAAAAATTAAACAAATTAAATCGTTTAATGAAAGAAATATTTGATCAATTAGATGATATAAAAAGTGTTTATAATTTATCAGAAGAAAATTTAAATGTTTTTATTCAAGTTGATACAGAACTAAAACAACTAAATGAAGATTATAAAATTTTGATTGATCATACTTCAAACAACACTTTTGCTTTTTCTAAATTAGCTAAAGAAATAGAAACTTTGTCTAACAAAATTTCTATTTTACAAGAAAAAGTAGATAATGTATTAGATTCAATAAGCACTATGCGTGACGATGAAGTAAGAGCAAGACAACAACTAGAAGAAATAAAATTAATTTTAAAAGACTCAAAAATTAAAATTAAAGAATATAACTTACCAATTATTCCACAAAATTACTTTGTTGAATTAAATGAAGCTCAATTAGCTATAAAAGAAATAATTAAAGAATTAGATAAGAAACCAATCACAATTGATATTTTAAATACAAGAGTTGATACAGCTAGAGATTTAGTTTTAAAATTATTTAGAACAACAAAAGAAATGATAAAAACAGCAATGTTTGCAGAAATGGCAATTGTATATGGAAATAGATATCGAAATGAAGAAAATGATTTAGAAAAATATTTAACATATGCAGAAAAATTATTTTATAAAGGCGAATATCAAAAATCTTTAGAAATAACAATCAATTCACTTAATAGAATTGAAAGAGGCATTTATGATAAATTGTTAAATCTTTATTCAGATGAAAATAATAAAGCAAATGTTATCGAATAATTAAAAAGCATTTATGCTTTTTTTAATTTATAGTTGAAAAAATGAGTTTAAGATGTTATCATATTTATTGAGAGGTTAGTAGTAAATGATAGAAGTAAAAGAAGATAAAATGCAACAATTTATAAAATTTATAATTGATTTAGTAGATGATGAATTTTATAATTATTTAGGTGAAAGTAAAGCAGAAGAATATTTTTTATCAGGAGGATGTTTAGAACTTTATAAAATAATAAAATATTTTATTCCTGATATAGATTTATTTTATAATATTGATGGACACATAAGAATTGGTTATCAAAATTATTTATATGATGTTTCAGGGAAATATATTATATCTGATAATTATATTAAATTAACAGAAGATAATATGATGGAATTAAATGATAAATTAGGTAGAACAGAAATAAGATTTGAAAGAAAACAAGTTAATGTAGCTATTATAAATGAATTAAATATGTGTTCTGGGTCTTATGTTAAAAAAATTATTAATAATTTGAGGTGATAAAATGGGAAGAGCTTATGAAGTAAGAAAAGCAAGTATACAAAAAACAGGAGCTGTAAGAGGAAAGATATATGCTATGTATGCTAAAGAAATATATCAAGCCGCTAAAAATGGAGGAACTGATATAGCTTGTAATGCATCTTTAAAAAGATTAATTGATCGTGCTAAAAAAGAACAAGTTCCAAGTGATATTATCAAAAGAGCTATTGACAAAGTAAATAGTGGAGTAGATGAAAATTATGTACAAACAACTTATGAAATGTTTGGACCAGGAGGATCAACATTTGTTGTTGAATGTTTAACAGATAATTTAAATAGAAGTGTAAGTTATCTTAGAGCGGTTGTAAACAAATGTCATATTAAAATGGGAGCTATCGGAAGTGTAACATTTAATTATGATCATTTATGTATAATAAGTTTTAAAGGTATTGATGAAGAAACAGTAATGAATTCTTTAATTGAAAATGATATTGATATTGATGATATTGAAACAGAAGAAGATAATATTGTAATATATGGTAAACCACAAGACTTAAACGCTATTAAAGAAGTCATAACATCAATTAAACAAGATATTGAATTTGATATGGATGAAATATCTTATATAGCTAAAGAAAAAGTTAGCTTAATAAAAGAAGATAAAGAAATATTTGATCGTGTTATAAACATGTTAGATGAAGTTGAAGATGTACAAAATGTTTATCATAATGTCGAAATATAAAAAAAAGCTTTAAGCTTTTTTTCTTTTGTGCTATAATATAAAACATTATTAAAAAGAGGGCGATATTATGGAAAAAATGTCAAAAAAAATAATGAAAGAATTTATAATATTAGAGGAAAAAATATTTGATTTATATGCCAAATTAAAAAAATATGATATCAAAAAAGATAAAGAAAAATACGATGAAACAATAAATAATTTAAAGATATGTTTAGCACTAGAACAAATTAAATTAAATAAAATTAATAATGATTTTGATATGCTTAAAATGTTGCAAAAAGAAACAAAAACAATTTTTAAATTTGTTACTGATCATATTAGTGTAAATAATGCATTATTAACAAGAAAAGAAATTTTGGAACATGATAATCAACAAATAACAACATTAAAATTATTTGATTATGATGACTATACTAAATTAAAATTAATATATAATCGATTATATAATACTTTTTCATTACTTAAATATAATGAAATTGATAACGTAATGAGAATGAAAGATGAATACTATAATCAAGAAATAAATTGTGTTAGTGTAAGAGGTTTAGAAAAAATAACAGGTATATATTCTTTTAGTGATGAAAATTTATATTTTCGTACAGTTGATGAATATGTTATGTGTTGTTTAGAGGAAAAAAGAGCTATTACTTATGATAATAATTATAGAAAAAGAGTAAAAAAAGAAGCACAAGCTGATTTAATTTTAAAAAACATTATTTTAATGCAAAAAAATAAAAAAAGTGAATGTTTAGAATATATGATTACAGATGAAACATATAATTATAGTTTTGTTAATCCTCTTGTTGAAACCAAATTATTAAATAATAATTTTGATTATAAAAGTGTAGCAAATAATTTATATCAAAAAAATTATATAGATAAAAGAGAAATATTTTTAAATGTTCTTAGTCAAAGAAATGCAACCATGGAATTAAATATGATTTTAGATGAAATTAATATTAATAATGATTGCGATTTAGGAATCGATTTAGGAACTATAGTATCTAATTGTTATTATCATAGATTTAATTATAATTATTTTTTATTACAATTACTACATTTAAGAGCATGTAATTTAACTATTTCAGATCAAATAAGTGATGAAATAATATTTGATTTTATGAAACAAAATGAAGAAGTTGAAATTGATAAAAGTTTTATTTACAATTTAGTAATATCAAGCATGTCTTATAAATATGAAGATGAAAATGAATTCAAAGAAAAAAATAAACATGATAAATTTATTAAAAATAGAAAATAATGATAAATTAAAGAAATTATTATTAAAAATGAAACAAGATCAATCAATAACAAATCAAGTAAATAATATATTGTTTATTCAAAATCAAAGCTATATCATTACTTATAATGATGAATATGTTGGTATAATTAAAATTATAGATGAGATGAATGATTGTTCAATTGAAATAGGAATATTAAATAAATATCAAAATAAAAATATAGGTAAAATAGTTATAAATAAAATAATTGAAATAATTAAATTAAATTATAATTACAATAAAATAATACTAAGAACAACTTATGACAATCAACAATTAATTTCACTAGCTTTAAATAATAATTTTAATTTAGATATAGAAGAAATAGAAAAAAGTGATAGCGAAGGATTAAATTATATTGTTTATTCAAAAATTATTAAAAAAAATAAAATCAAAATAAAATAAGTACTGCATATATATGCAGTATTTTAATTGAAAATAAATCGTTCTTAAGATATAATGTATATGAAAGAGAGTGGTAAAATGCAAGATAAATTAACAAACTTATTAAAAAACTCATATAGTCCTTATTCTAATTTTAAAGTGGCTAGTATAGTTGTTATGAAAGACAATAATATATTTAGTGGTGTTAATGTAGAAAATGCGTCATTTGGTGCTACTATATGTGCAGAAAGATCAGCTATTGTATCTGCAATATCAGCAGGTTATAAAAAATATGATTTTGAAAAACTATATGTAATGGTTGATAGTGATAAAATAAGCAGTTCTTGTTTTTTATGTCGACAAGTAATATCAGAATTTTTTGAGGAAAATAAAGAAATAGTATTAATGAATAAAAATGGTGATTATAAAACATATTTGGTTAAAGAATTATGCCCAGTACCATTTAATGATAATGATTTGAATATTTAAGGAGGTATATATGAAAAGCGGATTTGTAGGAGTAATAGGAAGACCAAATGTAGGAAAATCAACATTAATAAATAAGATAATAGGTAAAAAAATAGCTATAACATCATCGAAACCACAAACAACAAGAAATATTATACAAGGAATATATAATGAAGAAGAAACACAAATTGTTTTTGTAGATACTCCTGGAATACATAAACCAACACATAAATTAGGTAATTTTTTAAATAAACAAGCATATTACAGTATTGATGATGTTGATGTTATATGTTTATTAATTGATGGTAGTGAAGATTTAGGTAGAGGAGATATGTTTGTTATTGAAAAACTAAAACAAATAAATAAACCAGTTATTTTAGTTATTAATAAAATAGATAAATTAAATAATGATCAAATTTTATTAAAAATAAATGAATATAAAGATCTATATCCATTTAATGATATAGTTCCTGTTTCAGCATATAAAGACAAAAATACTGATGAATTAATTAAAGTAATAAAAACATATTTGACAGATGAAATAAAGTATTATGATGATAACATGATAACGAATAAACCACTTAGTTTTGTTATAGCTGAAACAGTTAGAGAAAAAGCTTTTGAACTTACAGAACAAGAAGTTCCTCATTCATTAACTTGTATTGTAGAAGCTATAGAAAAAGATAAAAATAGCTATCATATAAATGTAGCTATTATCGTAGATAGAGATGCTTTAAAAAGAATTATTATAGGAAAAAATGGAAGTAAAATTAAAGAAATAGGTATTAAAGCAAGAATTGATTTAGAACAATTATTAAATAAAAAAGTTTATTTAGAAACATATGTAAAGACAATTAAGAAATGGCGCGATAAAGAAAAATATTTGCAAGAATTTGGATTTAATGATTTCGAATAAATAAAATAATAAATATCATCATATAAATGAGGTGATGATATGGAAGATTTATTATGGAATTTATTTAAAACAACAGGTAAAATAGAATATTATATTAAATTAAAAGAATTTAAGAATATAAAAAGAGGTAAATGATGGACAGAGTTATAATAGTAGGTAAAACATATAAACATTTTAAAGGTCAAAAATATAAAGTTCTTTGTATAGCTAAAGATTCAGAATCTGAAGGAAATGATTTAAAAGAAGTAGTTGTATATGAAGCTTTATATGGAAAGCATCTTATTTGGACCAGACCTTATGATATGTTTAATTCAAAAGTGGATAAAAATTTATATCCAGATGTTGATCAAGAATATAGATTTGAACTTGTAAATGATTGATGTAGAAGGAATTGTAATATCAGATAGTCCTTATAAAGAAACTAGTAAGTTAATTAAAATAATAACCAGGGAATATGGTATTATTTCTTTGCTAGCTAAAGGATGTAGGACTTTAAAAAGTGATTTAAGATGTGTAACTACAAAATTAACTTATGGACAATTTCATATTATTTATAAAGAAAGTGGATTATCAACATTAATTAGTGTTGATATAAAAAACAATTTAAAAAACATAAAAAAAGATATTTCTAAAATAAGTTATGTCAGTTTTATTTTAGATTTAACAGAACAAGTAATGAAACAAAATGAGAATGAAGAAATATTTGATTTATTGATGAATGCAGTCTTAAAAATAGATGAAAATTATGATGCAGCAATTATTACTAGTATATTAGAACTTAAGTATCTAGATTATTTAGGTGTTATGCCAATAATAGATGGATGCTCTGTATGTGGATCAACTAAATCTATTGCAACACTATCTAGTATAAGAGGTGGATACATTTGCAACAATTGCTTATCTAATGATAAAATAGTAGATGAAAAAACTATTAAATTAATAAGAATGTTTTATTATGTTGATATATATAAAATAACTAATATTGAAATAAGTGATAAAATAAAAAAAGAAATTAATGATTTTATTGATGATTATTATGATAGATATACAGGTCTTTATTTAAAAAGTAAAATATTTTTAAAAAATTTGAATAAACTTAGTTAGAGGTGATAATATGTATCAATATATATATTTAATATGTCCATTTATAACTTTAATATTAAGTCAATTAATTAAGTTTTTGATAGAGTTACATAAAAACAATAAAATTGATTTAAGTAGATTATTAAATGGTAATGGAGGTATGCCAAGTTGTCATGCATCATTTTCATCTTCAATAACTATGCTTATTGGTTTTAAATTAGGTTTTGATAATTTAACTTTTATAATGGGACTTATTTTTACTTTAATTATTTCATATGATGCAATGAGTATTAGATATCAATCAGAGTTACATGCCAAAACAATTAATAAAATGTTAAATGAAAGTGACAATAATTATCCAAAATTAAGAGAAAAAATAGGTCATAAGCCATTAGAAGTTTTAGTTGGATTAATAATAGGTTCTTTTATGGCTTTTATATTTTCAGCTATTTAAAATAACACATTATTTGTTATTTTTATTTGATTATAATCCTAATTTATTATATAATTATTGAAGAATAGGTGATAATATGAAGAATAAAAAGGGATTTGCGTTTGCAGGAATAATGTATACTGTTTTAATTGTTTTTGCTCTTTTAATGGTATCTTTGCTTGTGGGACTTCAAAACAGAAAAACAGTATTGAGTGAATTAAAAGGTGATACAGCAGAGGCATTGAATTGCGGAGCAGATTACAGATATTTATTAAATGAAATTAACGATATAAAAATAAAAATTGGAGATTCAGATATAACTTCAATTAATGATGGAACAATAAAAGGATCTATTTCATATGTTAATTTTTTGTTAAATAAAGTTGAACAAGTAAAAAATGAATTGGGAGAAACAGATATAAGCGGTATTGGAGATGGGACTATAACAGGAGCCATATCATCTTTAAACACGGATACAAATTCTAGTTTACAAGATGATTTAACATATGGTAATCGTTTTATCGGAAGTGTATGGGGAAGCGGATATGCTTTTGCTCAAGAAACACCCTATTTTTCAAGCAAGTTTGCTCAATCTAATACATATGTAGCTATGGAGTGCAATGTTTCAGGGACATATACTGTTCATATGGGATTTAACATTCCTACTTCAGCAGACACATTATATTTTAAAGTAAATAATACAACACAAAAAAGTATTGCTTTAACAACAGTTGGAAGTTATAGCTCTACTACTTTTGATGTAACTTTAAATAAGGGCGATTTAATAACATTAAACTCTAATGTTGCATCCAATTATCATCAAAAATTTATTTCAATTGAAAAACAATCAACAGACACATTAGAAGTTGCATATGATATATGGGGAAATCAAATTGGTGGAACATTCTTAACAAGTAGCAAATTTACAATAGGAACAACTAACAATACATCTTCAACAATTACATGTAATACCGCAGGTAAATATCGTATTATTATTGGATTACATGCTTTAACTGATTCATCAGATACTTTAACAATAAAAATAAATGGTATAACTCAAGAAACAATAGCTACACCAAGAATTGATAAAGCTATTTATTTAGAAAAAACATTAGCAGTTGGGGATGTAATAACATTAAGTTCCACATTAAATAGTAATTATGCTACAAAATTGGTAGCTATTGAAAAAATAAATAGTTGATAATATTTTAAAATACCATATGGTATTTTTTTTATTGCTAATAAATTTAATATATTATATAATTATTAAAGAATAGGTGATAATATGAAAAATAAAAAGGGATTTGCTTTTGCAGGAATAATGTATACTGTTTTAATTGTCTTTGCTCTTTTGATGGTATCTATGCTTGTGGGACTTCAAAACAGAAAAAATATATTAAGCCAATTAAAATTTGATACAGCAGAAGCACTAGAAAATTCAACAGAATATAATTATTTATTAGCTGAAATAACAGCGTTGCAAACTTTAATAGGAACAACAAATATTTCATCAATAGCAGATGGAACTGTAACAGGAGCAATAAGTGAAATTGATTCTAATTTACAGTGGTATGTTGATAATGGTATTTTACCACCTATTGGAACAGTTATTTCAAAAGGATATTTATCACCAACAAGTGCTGTTGCAAGTTCGACTTGGTCAGGGTATCCAGCAACCCAATCTTATGATGGAAATGTTTCAACATCATGGTTATCTGCAAGTGGAGTAACAAGTAGTAATATTGTTTATCAATTTGAGGGACAGTTAATATATTATATGTTGAGGTTATTTGCGTAACAGCGGGTACATCTAATAGTGGAAATGTTACATATCTTGGAAGTAATGATGGAACTAACTATGTATCTTTATCAGGCCTTTTTACTAGAACATTTGAAGGATATAATGGAACAGGAAACGTATATGTAACAGATATATTTACATATCCTAATGATAATTATTATAAATATATTAAGGTTCAACTGAATAATTCTCTTTATCCTGGAATAAAAGAAATTAAATTTAAAGGGTCAATGAGAGTTTCTCCATAAAATATTAAAACAAATGATAAATAATCTTTTAATAAAAAAGATAGCTTTTGCTAGCTTTTTTTGATACACTATTAAAGGTGATTTTTATGGAAAGATTAATTATGATTAAATATGGAGAATTGACTACTAAGAAAGCTAATAGAAAATTTTTCATTAATTTATTAGATCAAAATATAAAAAATGTATTAAAAGATATTAATTATAAAATAACTAAAGATAGAGTAAGAATGTATATTGAGAGTGATGAAATAGATTTAATAGTTACAAAATTATTAAAAATTTTTGGAATACATGGTATAGTTATTTGTCATAAAGTAAATACTAATATAGAAGAAATACAAAGTAAGACATTAGAACTATTAAATAATATTGAAGCTAAAACATTTAAAATAGAAACTAAGAGAGCAGATAAAAAATTTGATATACCTTCAATGGACTTTAATAAACAAATGGGTGGTTTTGTTTTAAAAAATACCGATTTAAAAGTAGATGTTCATAATCCAGATGTTAAAATAAATATAGAAATACGTATTGAAGGAACATTTATTTATTTAAATGAAATAAGAGGATTAGGTGGATATCCAGTAGGTATTCAAGGAAAAGGTTTATTAATGTTAAGTGGTGGAATAGATTCACCAGTAGCTGGATATTTAGCTTTAAAAAGAGGAGTTAATTTAGAATGTTTGTATTTTGAATCTCCACCACATACAAGTATTGAAGCTAAAAATAAAGTTATTGCTTTAGCTGATATAATTAATGCATATTCAGGTAATATTAAAGTGAATGTTGTACCATTTACTAAAATACAAGAAACAATATATAAAAATGTACCCGATAGTTATATTATTACCATTATGCGTAGAATGATGTATAGAATAGCATATAAAATAGCTGTAAAGCATAAATGTAAAGTTATCGTAAATGGTGAAAGCATTGGTCAAGTTGCAAGTCAAACTTTAACTAGTATGTCAGTTATTAATGAAGTAACTAATATGCCAATTATTAGACCTGTAGCATGTTTAGATAAATTAGAAATAATTGATATAGCAAATATTATTGGAACATATGAAACAAGTATTTTACCATATGAAGATTGTTGTACAATATTCTTACCTAAACATCCTGTTATTAATCCTGAATTAAAAAAATGTATTGAATATGAAAATAAATTTGATTATGAAACATTAATAAATGAAGCCATTAATAATATAGAAATAATAACAAATTTAAAAAAACAAAAATATGAAGATTTATTATAGGTAAAAATTACCAATAAAAAAAATGTATTTATTTGTCTTAACCGTACAAGATATTAGTGTACAGGAGGTGAGATAAATGAATAATAAATTAAATAGCAAAATGGTAGTACCAGGAGCTAAACAAGCTATTGAAAAAATGAAATATGAAATAGCTAATGAATTAGGAGTTAATTTAGGTCCAGATACAACAAGTAGAGCTAATGGTTCAGTTGGTGGAGAAATCACTAGAAGATTAGTTCAAATGGGTGAACAACACATTGGTGGATCTAATTACCAATCAAAATAATATTGAAAATGGACAGCATTACACTGTCTTTTTTTATTTATAAATATGATATAATTATTATAGGAGGTATTTATGAAAATAATCACAATAAAAGAACCATGGGCCTCATTAATAATTAATGGTTATAAGAAATTTGAATTTAGAAACTGGAAAACTAAATATAGAGGAAATATATTAATTCAAGCAAGTAAAAATCCAGATTTAAAAAATATAAATAAATTTAATGATTATAAATTAAAATATGCTAGTGGAGAAATTATAGGACAAGCTCAATTAACTGACTGTATATTAGTTGATAATAAACTTAAAAAGCAATTATGTGAACAAAACAATTTAGTTTATGAAAATGTTGAAGAAAATAAATATGCTTTATCTTTAGATAATGTTGTAAAATTTGAAAACAAAATTCCTTGTAAAGGACAACTTGGGATTTGGAACTATAATGAAGAATTAAGAAATTTATATGATGAAAATAAACAAAAAACAAATAAAATTATAAAAAAAGATGATATGATTCCTGAAAATTATTATGTTATTGTTGTAGCAATTTTTATTCAAAATAAAAATAAAGAATTTCTAATTCAAAAAAGATCTATTGATAAAGGAAATAAATGGTCAGTAACAAGTGGACATCCTAAATTAAATGAAACAAGTATACAAGGATTATGTAGTGAACTAAAAGAAGAATTAAATTTAACGATAAATATAGATGATGTTAAATTATTTAAAACAGTAAAAACAAATAATACTTTTTTTGATATGTATTATTTAAAGATGAATATTGATGAGAAAAAATTAACTATACAAAAAAGCGAAGTTCAAGAAATTAAATGGGCAACATATGAAGAAATAAAACAAATAATTGAAAATAATGAATATCATAATAAAAATATAGAAATATTTCAAAATTGTTTTGATTATTTAAACAATACATCTTTATAATTTTCTCTTTTTTTGTTATAATGGAAATACAGGTGATAAATATGAGTATAAAAACAGAAAGAATAGCAAGTAATTTAATTAGAGAAATAAGTTATATACTAGCTAATGAAATAAAAGATAAAGATATAAAATTTGTAACAATTACAGATGTAAAAGTTACAAGTGATCTTTCATTTGCAAAAGTATATTTTACAGTATTAGATGATTCAAAAAAAGAATCAACAACAGAATCTTTAAAAAATGCATCTAAATATATTAGAAAAGAATTAGCTGAAAGAGTAGATATTCGCCATATCCCAGAATTACAATTTGTATATGATGAATCTATTGAATATGGAAATAAAATAGAAAAGATAATTGAGAAAATTCATGATAATTAATAATAATAAAAAAACTAGTTTTATTCATGATTTAAAAATATATGAAATAAAAAAAGCTAGTGAAATAGGAGCAAAACAATTATATAAAAATAATAAACAAAATAAAATATATAAAAAAAGTCATGACTCAAATCAAAATTTTGAAGAAATTTTTCAAAAAGAATTACAAAAATTAAGATAAAATTTAACTAAAATGAAATAATAAGTATTTATTTAAATGGTAATTAGAAAATTAATGGACGATGAAAATTAATCAAGTTTAAATAAAGAAATACAACTTTCTAGTTAAAACGTTTAATCGCGTTAAGATTTAAGAGCATATTCATTATGAAATAAGGTGGTACCGCGGATTTCAATTCGTCCTTATACATAATGTTTTTTTGTGGTTAAGGAGGATTTATGATAAAAAAAATTATATTTGATTTAGATAATACTTTAATAATGTGGAAAAATGAATATTGGAATAGTTTAAATGAAACATTGAATGAATTAAATTTAGAATATGATTGCAATACAATAGAAAAATTAAAAGAAGCTGTGAATAATTATGAATTAGTTTATGATAAATATGATAAAATATTATTGAAACAAATAATGGAAAAATATATTAATTATATCTTACCAGATAATTTTGTAGATACATGGTTAATTCATTTAGAAAAATGTTGTCCAAAAAAAGTAGCTGATAACATCATTGAAACACTTGATTATTTATCTAAAAAATATGAATTAGTTGTATTAACAAATTGGTTTACAAAACCACAAATAGAAAGACTTAAAAATGCCAAAATATTGAATTACTTTAATGAAGTAATAGGAACAGATAAAAATAATATTTTAAATAAACCAAACGAAATAAGTTATATTTCATCTTGTTATCCTCATCAATTTAATGAATGTCTTATGATAGGAGATAATGAAATAAATGATTTTTTAAAACCACAAGAACTAGGAATGAAAGCAATACTTTATGATTATCAAAACAAATATGAATATATAAATAAAATACAAAATATAAAACAATTAAAAGAAATATTATAGGAGGAATTATGGAACTAAATAAATATATAGATCATACTAATTTAAAACCAACTGCAACTAAAGAAGAAATAACAAACCTATGTGAAGAAGCTATAAAATATCATTTTGCTAGTGTCTGTGTTAATCCATATTATGTATCACTAGCTAGTGATTTACTTAAAAATACAAACATTGAAATATGTACAGTAATAGGCTTTCCACTTGGAGAAAATACAACATCAACAAAAGAATTTGAAGCTATAGAAGCTATTAATAATGGAGCTACAGAAATAGATATGGTTATTAATATAGGAGCTTTAAAAAATAATGATTATGATTATGTAAAAAAAGAAATAGAAATTATAAGAGACGCTATTGATGGTAAAATTTTAAACGTTATAATAGAAACTTGTTATTTAACTGATTTAGAAATAATTAAAATGACACAAATATGTAATGAAACATTTGTTAATTTTATTAAAAATTCTACAGGTTTTGGAGAAAATGGTGCTAATATAAAAGATATAGAAATAATTAATGAAAACAAAAATGATCTTTTAGAAATAATAGCTAGTGGTAATATTAAAACATTAAAACAAGCTAATGAATTTATTAATTTAAAAGTTAGCAGAATTGGAACAACAAATGGTGTATCGATGATGCATGAAAATGAGGAGGAAATATAATGACATTATTTGAAGAATTAAAATGGAGAGGCCTTGTCCAAGATATAAGTGATGAAAAACTAATTGAAAAATTAAACAAGGAAAAATTAACATTTTATATAGGAACAGATCCAACAGCAGATTCAATGCATATTGGACATTATTCATCTTTTTTAATATCAAAAAGATTAGCTAAAGCAGGACATCATCCTATTTTATTAGTAGGAGGTGCTACAGGGTTAATAGGAGACCCTAAACCAACATCAGAACGTCCAATGATATCTAAAGAAGAAGTTGAACATAATTTTGAAGGTTTAAAAAAACAAGCAGAAAAGATTTTTGGATTTGAAGTTGTCAACAATTTTGATTGGACAAAAGATATAAATGTTATTGATTTTTTAAGAGATTATGGTAAATATTTTAATATCAACTATATGTTAGCTAAAGATAAAGTTAAATCAAGAATTGATAGTGGAATTACATATGCTGAATTTTCTTATATGATTTTACAAGCATTAGATTTCATGTATTTATTTGAAAATAGAAATTGTATTTTACAAGTAGCTGGTTCTGATCAGTGGGGGAATATTACATCTGGAATAGAATTAGTTAGAAAAAAATTGGGGAAAGAAGTTTATGGAATGGTTATGCCTTTAGTAACTGATTCTAATGGTGTTAAATTTGGAAAAACAGAAGGAAATGCTTTATGGTTAGATATAAGTAAAACTTCTAGTTATCAATTATATCAATACTTAATTAATTTAGAAGATTCAATGATTATTGATTATTTGAAAAAACTAACTTTTTTATCTAAAGAAGAAATAGAGCAAATAGAAAGTAAACATAAAGAAGCTCCACATTTACGCTTAGCTCATAAAGCTTTAGCTCGTGAAGTAATAACAGATTTACATGGAGTAGAAGAATTTGATAAAGCAGTTAAAATAAGTGAATGTTTATTTAATGGCAATTTAAAGGAATTAAAATTAGAAGAAATAGAACAAGGATTTAAAGATGTTCCAAATTTTGTAATAGATAAAGAATTATCATTGATAGATTTTTTAGTTACATATGAAATAGCTTCAAGTAAAAGAGAAGCTAAAGAATTTATTAATGCAGGTTCTATAACAATCAACGATGAAAAACAAATGAATGAAAATTTAATTATTGATAAATCTTTAGCTATTGAAGACAAATTATTGATAATTAGAAAAGGTAAAAAGAAATATTTTATGGGTATAATTAAATAACTTGAAAAAAAACATAAAATGTGATACTCTTTTATTAAGATAAGGGTGATAAAATGAGAAAGTTATTTAATATTCTTTTAGCTACAAGTTCATTATTATTAATAACAGGTTGTAATTTAGCTAAAAAAACAGATACACAAGTAATTACAGATGATTTAAATAATCAAGCAGTGGTTTTTGAAGATCAAAAAGTAGATAAATTAATTATTAAAAATATGAATGTAGCTTTTGAAGATGAAATAAGTCATGTTTCATTTGATGTAGTTAATGAAAATAATGAAATTGTTTCATATGATGAATTAACAATTAATTTTTATGATAAAGAAGGAATATTAATTTATTCAACATATGAACCCATTGGTTCAATAGATCCTCAAGATATTTTATCTTTATATTTAAATTCTGATATAAATTTAACATCTGCAACAGATATTAAATATGAAATACAATAAAAAAACATTGAAAAAAATCAATGTTTTTTTATTAATAATTTATCATGATTTAATGATGAAATTGTATTGTTTTGTGATTTTTGTGTAGTAATTTTACCAGATATATAATTAATAATATATATTTGGTATCCAATTTTACCATGAAATGTGTTACCAATTAACTCAAAAGATTTATTTTTAAATAAAATTATTATTAATTTAAACACTTCATTTTTATTGGCTATATCAGATTTTTTTAAATGTTCTAAGGAAATTCTAATTTTCTTTATTTTTTCTAAATTATTATACCCAATTAAATATCTAACATTTTTTATTATATCACTATCATAATTATTTAATAACATAATTATTTTTACTATTTCATCATTTTTTTGTTTTTCAATATTCATATTTTTATTCCTCCAATTAAATGAAAATCTTTCTAATAATATCAAATTATTGAAATATATATATGATTTTCTTCTTCAATTGTTAGATTTTATGATTAAATGGTATATCAATCAATGTTTTTTTTAGTCAAATTATTTATTAAAATATTAAGAATATTATTTCTTAAATTTTCATCGCTATTTATCCACATTATTTTAAATAAAACTCCAAGACCAGGTAAAACAATTTCGTCATTTGTATCAACAGAACTTAAAATAGATTCTTTTAATTCATTTACATCACTATCTTTAAAATTATTAATTATATAATTAGTTATATCCATAATATCATCCTTTCTCATATTAGTTTGTAAAAAAATAAAATAACTATTCAAAAGATATTTCTTTTTTTTAAAAAATTATGTATAATTAAAATAGAATGGAGGATGTAATATGGGATGGATTATTTTAATAGTAGTAATAGTTATAGTATTACTTTATTTAATGGGAACATACAATACTTTAATTCAGTTAAGAAATAAAGTTAAAGATGGATGGTCACAAATAGAAGTTTTACTAAAAAGAAGAGCAGATTTAATACCTAATTTAGTTGAAACAGTTAAAGGATATGCTGGTCATGAAAAAGAAACTTTAGAAGCGGTAATAGAAGCTCGTAATAAAGCGGTAAGTGCTACTACACAAGATGATGAAATGAAAGCTAGTGGCGAATTAACACAAGCTTTAGGAAGATTATTTGCTTTATCTGAAGCTTATCCAGATTTAAAAGCTAATACTAATTTCATGGATTTACAAACACAATTAAAAGAATCTGAAGAAAAAATTTCTTATTCAAGACAATTTTATAATGATATAGTTATGAAATATCAAAATAAAATAGAAATGTTTCCTTCTAATTTAGTTGCTAATATATTTAACTTTAAACCAGAAAAATTCTTTGAAGCAAGCGAAGAAGATAAAAAATTACCAGAAGTTAAATTTTAGACTTACTTTTGTAAGTCTTTTATTATAAAGGAGTACATATATGAAAAAGATTTTTTATTTATTAATTATATTATTAATATTACCATTATCTGTTAATGCTATAACTTCTCAAAATGAGAATATATCTGTAAGTAGATATTACTCGGATATTACAGTATTAAATAATGGTGATTTATTAATAAAAGAATTAACTGTTTTAAAAGGAAACTATACTGAATATCAAAGAACACTTCAATATAATGAATATATTAAAATATTTGATAATACTAATTTTACAGATTCAAATATATATAATGGTGATAATATTGAAGTAATTTCTGTTAAAGGAATTAAAATAGATCGTGATATTAATTTTGATTATTTATACAAAGAAGGAATTGATTTTCAAGTTACTAATGAAATAGCTACATCTTCATATGGGTTATATAACATAAATCAAAATGAAAATAGTGTTACTTTAACCATGTATAATCCAGCTAAAAATCAAAACGGATTTTATATTGAATATGTTATAAAAAATAAAGCAGTAAAACATAATGATATAGCTGAAATAAATTATAATTTAAATAATAATAATTTAATAATTGATGACCTAGAAATGACTATTAATGTTTCAAATACAACATATTTACAAGCATATGCTCATAATTTTTCTAATAATAAAATCAATGTATTAAATACAAATAAAATTCATTTTAAATTAGCTAATATAAAAAATAATATTGGAATAAGATGTTTATTTGATAAAAATGCAATAAATGATTCAAATAAACTAACAAATGTAAATGCTAAAGCTAATATTATATCTTTTGAAAAAACAAATACATACAAAGATAATGATGAATCATTACTCATTACTTTAACAAAATATATAAGTTATTTATGGTTACTTGATGTATTAATAAATATTATAATTATCATTTTTAAAAATAATTTAATAAGAAATGATTTTAATAAAATACCATCTAAAGATGATCCTTCTTTAGTAGCTTTTTTACAAAGACATAAAATAACTAGTAAAGACTTTACCGCATCAATTATTAGTTTATTAGGAGACAATAAAATTAAAGTAGAAAAAACAGATAAAGATTATAAATTAATAAGAACAGATGAAAACTGTGATGTTTTAGAAAATAAATTAATTAAATTTTTATTTGGTGTAGATAAAGAGGTAACACTTAAAAAAATAGAAAATAAAATTAAACAATATCCAGCTATAGCTAATGAAGAAATTGGTTCATTTTATTCAAGAATTATTTTAGAATCAAAAATTAAAAATTATTATAAAACAGAAATAAAACCAAAAGTATTTAAATTTATTTTTGCTTTTGTGGGATTAACATTAGGAATAGTAACTTTATTTACTTCTTCATTTAAAACAGGAATCTTTTATTTAGGAATTGTAACAATTATTACTGCTATTATATATTTGTATTTAGCTCTTAATGTTAAAGAAAAAACAACAGAAGGTAAAAACGAATATGATAAATGGATGGGATTAAAAAAACATTTACTTAAATATAAAGGTAATATTGAAAATGAAAGAATAAAATTAAAATTATTTTCTTACTCTATATCATTAAATATTGATAATTCATTTTCTAAAAAATTTAAATTAAATAATACAAATGAATTTAAAAAAACATTTATAAAAAAATTAGGTAAAAAAATAGATTATCATTTAAAAACATCTGTTAAATCAGATGTTGGATCTGCTATAGAAGAAATTAAGAATGAACAAAAACAAGCTAGTGAAAAAAACAAAGAAAAAAAATAAGCTTATTATAATTAATAAGCTTTTTTATTGTAATTGTTTAACTTTATATGATAAAATAAATATAATAAATAGTAAGTGGGGATTGTATATGAAAAAAACATTAAAAATATTTAGTTTAATTATAATTGTTTCATTATTTAATTTAGTAAAAGTAAAAGCTAATTCTATTAATTCAATATCAATGGATATTTATGTAGATAATAATGGAACAGCTCATGTTGTTGAAACATGGAATGCATCTTTAGATAGTGGAACAGAAGGTTATAAACCATATTATAATTTAGGGAATTCAAACATAACTAATTTCACAGTAACTAAAGAAGATAAAATATTTACAAGTTTAGATAATTGGGATGTGAATGCTTCTTTTGAAGAAAAAGCTTACAAAAGTGGAATTAATAGTATTAGTGATGGTGTAGAACTTTGCTTTGGAATATCTGAATATGGTAATAATAATTATATTCTTAAATACGATATAACTAATTTTGTTGCTAGAACAGATGATTCAGACATCATATATTGGACATTAATCCCTCATGAATTATCATCAAAACCAGATAAGGTATATATTAAAATATATAGTGATGAATCTTACTCTGATGATTTACCAGTATGGGGTTATGGAAAATATGGAGCTTATACATATGTTTATGATGGATACATTGAAATGAGTACAGATTCACCATTAGATTCAGATGAATATATGACTATTTTAGTTAATTTTCCAATTAATACATTCAATATAGAAAATAATTATATTGGTAATAACTTTGAATACTATAGCAATATGGCTGAAGAAGGATCAACAAGCTACACTGAAGAATCAGATTTCAACTTTGGAAGCTTTATGGCTCTTATAATTAATTTTATTGTTTGGGTAAGTATTATAACTGGAGTTATATATTCAGCTTCTAATGCCAGTGGTAAATATGGAACTTATCATTTAGATTTTAAACCTACTGGAACTAAAATACCAAAAGATTTAGATTATTTTAGAGATATTCCGTGTAATAAAGATATTTATTATGCTTATTGGGTAGCAGCTAATTATAATTTAATTAGAAAACAAACAGATTTTCTAGGAGCTGTTATGTTGAAATGGTTAAAAGAAAATAAAATAACAATAAAAAAAGAACAAAGTAAAGCATTAATTAAAAAAGAAATTACATCTATTGTTTTACAAAATGATATAAATTTTGATATTGAGCTTGAAAAAAAATTATATGATATGATGTATGAAGCAAGTATTGATGGTATATTGGAATCAAAAGAATTTGAAAAATGGTGTCAAAAAAATTATAAAAAAATACTAAACTGGTTCAATGAAGTAATAGATTATGAAACAGATAAATTAGTTTCTGAAGGAAAAATAAGAACAGAACAGAGAACTAAAATGGGAATTTTTAAAACAACTTATTATGTAGTTGACTCATCAATGATGGAAATAGCTAAACAAATGAGAGGATTAAAAAAATTCTTAAATGAGTTTTCAAATATTAAAGATAGAGAAACAATTGAAGTAATGTTATGGGAAGAATACCTAATGTATGCTCAAATATTTGGAATAGCTGAAAAAGTAGCTAAAGAATTCAAAAAAATATATCCTGATGTTATAAATGATGTTAATTATAATGATATTATATTTATCAATCATATAGCGTATTCAGGAATGGTTAGTGCCTCAAGTGCCAAAACAAGAGCTGAATCTTATAGTGCCGGTGGTGGAGGATTTTCTGCTGGCGGAGGCGGAGGCGGTTCCTTCGGTGGTGGCGGAGGCGGAGGCGGTTTCCGTTAAAATGTAAAAACTTGTCATATTATGATAAGTTTTTTAAATGATTAGATTTATTTTTATTTATGTGGTAAAATATTTATAATATAGGTGATGATAATGAAAGAAAAAAGAAGTAAAACAAAAAAAATAATTGAAGAAAAACTATCTGTAAATGATAAAAATTTAAAAGGAGAATCAACAGATAGAAAAAAATTAATGAATGAATTAAATGATAGCTTAGAAAATTATGCTTATAAAATATTAGAATATGAAAAAAGAATAAAAGAATATGAATTAATGGAAATAAAATATAAAAATCTAGAAAGAGAAATGAAGGAAAAAACAAATATTTATCAAATAAAAATAAGTGATTTAGAAAAAGAAAATGATAAATTAGAAAAAGAAATATTTGATGTAAAAAAAGAAATACTAAATAATGAAAGTAAAAAAACAGCATTAAAATCAATAATTGATTTAGTAATAAATGATTATGGAATTGATTATATAGTAGAAACTTCAGGAATTTCTTCAGATAAAATAAAAGAATACCTTCAAGATTAACTTGAAGGTATTAATTACATCATTGGATAATTTGAACTACTATAATTATTATTAGAATAATTAACATTATTATTTTGATTAACTAAGTTTTCTAAATTGATTATTCTTTTTTCTAAATCATTAATTTTATTGTTCAAATTACTAAGTTGCTGATCATTTGTATTTGTTTGCATATTTTGAAAATTGTCTATTGGCATATTCATTGGTGCAGAATTAAAAGGCATAGGCATTTGAGGCATAGGCATTCCTTGATAAGGTGGATATATTGGATAAGGATTTCCACAATTTCTATCTTTTTTCATTTAAACACTCCTATCTAATTAATTATATGTAATTAATTAATATTTGTGATATTTGTAGTAGGTGATAATATGGAAGATTTATATAAATATGAAAATGAATTATATGAAAAAAACATTAAATATATTGGTGGCGTTGATGAAGTAGGAAGAGGACCATTAATAGGAGATGTAGTAGCTTGTTGTTGTGTTTTGCCACCAAATTTTGTTTTAGATGGCTTAACCGATTCTAAAAAACTAAGTGAAAAAAAAAGAAATGAATATTCTGAATATATAAAACAAAATGCTTTAGCATATGCATATGGAATAATTAGTCCTGAAAAAATAGATGAAGTTAATATATATGAAGCTAGTAAATTAGCAATGATAGAAGCTATTAGTAAAGTTCAACAGCAACTTAAATTAGAACATGTTTTAATAGATGCAATGCCTCTTAATTTAGATATTGAATCTACTTCAATAATTAAAGGTGATTCTAAAAGTATTTCTATAGCAGCCGCTAGTGTTCTAGCTAAAGTATATAGAGATAATCAAATGTATGAATTAGATAAGTTACATCCTGAATATGGATTTAAAAATCATAAGGGATATCCAACAAAAAAACATGTTGAAGCTATAAATAAATATGGACTTATTGATGGATATAGAAAAACTTATGGACCGGTTAAAAATATATTAGAAAGGAAATAATTATGCAAGTAAAAATAATAAAAGTAGGATTGTTAGAAGAAAATTGTTATATTCTTATTCAAGATAATAAATGTTTAATAGTAGATCCAGGAGATGATTTCTTTTTAATAGATCCACAAATTGATAATAATCAAGTAATTGGCGTTTTGATAACTCATGAACATAAAGATCATATAGGAGCTTTAAATCAAATAGTTAAAAAATATAATCCTCCTATATATAAATTCAGTAATTTAGAAGAAAAAAGATATGAAATTGAAAACTTTAGATTTGAAGTAATATTTAATCCAGGACATACTAAAGATTCAGTAAGTTTCTATTTTTATGAATATAATTTTAATTTTGTTGGGGATTTCATTTTTAAAAATACAATTGGAAGAACAGATTTAGAAGGTGGAAATCCAATTGATATGGAACAATCATTAAGAAAAATATCAACTTATAATAAAAGAATGAAAATGTATCCAGGTCATGGAGAACCAACTTATTTACAAGATGAATTAGAAAATAATTATTATTTAAGAAGAGTTAATCAATAATGTAAACTAATAAAAAAAAATAAAATAAATTATATAAAATATATTAACTTAAACATTAAAAAGTGATATAATTTAGAAGAGCACGAGAAAAACTCTCGAATGCTTTTTTTGTTTTTATGGAGGTTTTTATGACAAAATATGTATTTGTAACAGGAGGAGTTGTTTCTGGACTAGGTAAAGGAATAACAGCTTCTTCACTAGCTTTATTGCTTAAATCTAGAGGATATAAAGTTTTTATGCAAAAATTTGATCCTTATATAAATGTTGATCCTGGAACAATGAATCCAATTCAACATGGAGAAGTTTTTGTAACAAAAGATGGATGTGAAACAGATTTAGATTTAGGTCATTATGAAAGATTTATTGATGAGGAATTAAACTACACATCAAATATAACTAGTGGTAAAATATATTCATCAGTAATTGAAAAAGAAAGAAGAGGAGACTATTTAGGTGCAACTGTACAAATGGTACCTCATATAACTAATGAAATTAAAAATAAAGTATATGAAGCAGGAACTACTTCTTCATCTGATATAGTTATAACAGAAATAGGTGGAACAGTAGGAGATATTGAATCACAATCATTTTTAGAAGCTTTAAGACAAATTCAATATGAACTTGGAAAAGAAAACACATTCTTTGTTCATACAACATTAATACCATATATATATGGTTCTGGAGAATTAAAAACAAAACCAACACAAAATAGTGTTAAAGATTTAAGAAATTTGGGAATTACACCTAATGCTTTAGTGTGTAGAGCTCCATTTTCATTATCAGAAAACATTAAAGATAAATTATCTATGTTTTGCTCTATACCAAAAGAAAATGTTATTGAAGCTATAGATGTAAAAAATATTTATCAAATTCCACTTAATTTTTATGAACAAAAAATAGATGAAAATATTTTAAAACAATTTAATTTACCTATTAAAAAAGCAGAAATTAAATATTGGGAAGATTTGGTAAAAACAGTAAATGAATTAAAAGAAGAAACAGAAATAGCATTAGTAGGGAAATATGTAGAATTACATGATGCATATTTATCAGTATCAGAATCTTTAAAACATGCAGGATATAAATATAAAAATAAAATTAACATTAATTGGGTAGATAGTGAATTATTAGAAAAAGAAAATGTTAATTTAAAAGAAATATTTAAAAATACAAAAGGTATCTTAGTTCCAGGAGGATTTGGTTCAAGAGGTATAGATGGTAAAATTAAAGCTATAGAATATGCTAGAGTAAATAATATTCCTTTTTTAGGAATTTGTTTAGGTATGCAATTAGCTACTATAGAATTTGCTCGTAATGTTTGTAATATTAAAGAAGCTAATTCTACAGAATTTGATTCATTATGTAAAGAACCAATAATAGATTTAATGGCTGATCAAAAATCTATTACTAATATGGGTGGAACACTAAGGTTAGGAAATTATGAATGTAAAATTAAAAAAGATACATTAGCTTATCAAGATTATAAACAAGAAAACATATTAGAAAGACATAGACATAGATATGAATTTAATAATAAGTATAAAGAAATATTAGAAAAAAACGGAATAGTTTTTTCTGGTATAAATGAAAAAGCTAATTTAATAGAAATAATAGAATATCCTAAATTAAAACATTTTATAGCTTGTCAATTTCATCCGGAATTTAAAAGTAGACCAACAAGACCTCATCCATTATTTGATTCATTTGTAAAAGCTAGTATTGATAATAAATAAGAGAAAAATAAGAATTTCTCTTATTTTTTTATAAAAAAGTATTGTCAAAATATTAAAAATAAGGTATACTTTAGTAGTCATGTCAAATGGGCTTGTAGCTCAGCTGGTTAGAGCGCACGCCTGATAAGCGTGAGGTCGATGGTTCAAGTCCATTCAGGCCCACCATTTGATTATTAAACCCTATATTATAGGGTTTTTATTTTGTATAAATATATTAATTGTTATGATATAATATATATAAGATTATTATATTATAATGAAGGATTGATATTTATGAATTATTACAGTATAAATAGAAATATTGATTTTAAAGAATTATTAAAAGAAAATAAAGTAAACTTTATTGTTTTAAAGGAATATGAAAGAAATATGTATAAAAGTGGCAATATTAATTTTGAAGAATGGAAAGATAATCAATATATTACAATGATTTTTTCAAATAAATTAATTGATGAATATGAAAGTTTTATTTGTTCAAATTTAAAGCCAGGTTCTTGGTCTGAATATATAGAAAAAGATACTTCATTAATGAAACCACTTCAAGGAGATATTCATTTAATAATAAAATTATTAGATAAAACAATTAAAAAATATATTTTAGATGATAACAATGAATTAGAAATTTTAAATATAATAAATGAATTTTCTAATGAAAAATATGAAAGCATTAGAAAAATATTAGTATTTGATGATTTCTATCGTTTTTATGATGTTATTGAATTAAGAAAAGAAGATATAACTAAAGATTTTATTCTAGAATGTTGTGAAAAAGGAACATATTTTAAATTTTTAGAACCATTTAAAGATGATTTTAACAATTATCAAAATAATGTTTATTTAATAACGGAATTTGACATGGAAGTAGGTAGTGGTGGACTATTAAACTATTTGTTTCAAAGTGGAGAAGAAAAAGTTAATTTATTATTAAATGCTTTAAAAGAACTTAAGATAGATAAAATTGATAATATAATTAGTGAATCATTAAAATTATTACCTTCATATTTTTTTGAATTAGAAAACATTTTTTGTGATGAATTAGTAGAAGAGTTAGAGAATAAATTTAATGATTTTGATACTAAAATATATGAATTAGTAGAAGAAGAACAAGATATGATTAATGTCTATATAAATAATAATATAGATAAATTTAATTATATTTATTAGTAAAGGATAAAATATGGAATATTTAGATGTGTATGATGAATTTAAAAATTATTTAGGTAAAGAATTAAGAGATGTTGTTCATAATAAAGGATTATGGCATAATACAGTTCATTGTTGGTTATATGATAATAAAGGTAATATCTATTTTCAAATAAGAGCTGATTCAAATTTACTTTATACAACAGCTTCTGGGCATGTAAATGCAGGTGAAACTATTAAACAAGCTTTTGGTAGAGAAATTAAAGAAGAAATAGGTATTGAAGTTGATTTTGAAGAAGCTATATTAGTTGATATTTTTATTTGGAAAATGGATAAAATAAAAAAAGATAATACTAAATTTATAGATAGAGCTTTTTCTAATGTATATATATGTGAATATAACGGAAATGATCAATTTGATTTTGATTTAAATGAAGTAAAAGGAATTGTTAAAGTTAATGCAAAAGAAACTTTGTCTTTATTTGAAAATAAAGTAGAAAATATTGAATCTACTTATATTACAAATGAAAATACAATAAATAAAAAAATAAATATAAATAATTTTTTGATTACTGAAAATGAAACAGCACTTACAAAATATGGATTAATATTAAAAAAAATAATTGAAACAGTAATATAGAAAAATTTACAAAAAATAAAAAATTTAATTAAAATTAATTAATAAATAAAATAAATTAATTTTAATTATAGCTAGGAGAAGATTGTGATAAAATATTATTTAATTCCTATAACTGATAAAGGTGTTTTTTTCAATGGATAATTACTTCGGGATATTTTAAAAAACACTTATCCTTATCTATTAAAAAGAAAAATGAAAAGAATTCAAATTTTATATTCAACAAGTCCATTAATAACGATGCTAATGTCGGAACAAAAGAGATATAATGCTCATAATAAAAAAACAAAGAAATTGATTGCTAAAAAAAGTATTCCAGAATACATAATAGCTATTAGGGATGACTTTTATGCAGAAGAAATTATTACTAGATCAAAGATTAATGTAACCTATTCATCTACACTTGGAATTAGAAAAGTAAATGAAGATGAAGCTAAAGCATATTATAATAGTTTTAATTATAAAAGAAATATTATCAACTATTATAAAAATTGTTATTTAAAGTATCTAAATAATTGTTCTAATAAAGAGCAAGAATGGCAATATATAAAAAAATTATACAGAACATTTAACTAATAAAAAGATCTTTTATCATAAATAAAATAATATAAAAGAATAATTCAATATCTAAAAGAGATGATGTGGGTTCAATTCTTGCTACCCCTGCCATATTGTTAGAGTCACGGGGTAACACCTCGTTTAGCCAGTAATTACAAGGTAATTGCTGGTTTTTATTTTGGATAAAAAAAGAGGTGAAATATGGAGATTTTAACTAAAAAAGTACAATTATTAGAAAGAATTGAAGATAAATTTAAAAATATGGTTCTAAATAAAGAAGTTAAGTTAGAAATTATAGAAGGAGAGCTACTTGAGATAGATGCTACTAATGTATCTTTATTTAGACCACATAGGATAGTTTTTAGGAAAGGAAAAAAATTTATAGTAATTCTTTATTATGGTTCATTTATAAGGGAAAACGAGTGTTTTTACTTATATAATTTATCAAATAAAGTTAATTTATTTGAGATCAAACAAATGATTTCAAAATTATAACAAAAAACCAGCAATACTTTTTTTAGAGTTTTTTCATACTTATTTTTAGCATTTGCATTACCCATATATATGGGTAGAATTTATTTTCGTGGATTTCGTTTTTTCTTTATAAAATAAGGGTAAAATAAAAATTGTAGTTCACAATTGACCTACAATTTAGTTAACAATTAACCGACAATTTTGTTCACAATTGACCTTAAAAATTTGCCACAATCTTTCCACTCCATAAAGGTTTTGCAAGTGTTATAATATAGTAAAATGAGATAACTCTATATTGAGCTATCTCATTTTTTAGTTACTATCTAGTTTTTTCATTGTTTAAAGCTAAATCAATATAGTCAAAACCGCTTACTATTTTTTCTTCAATAGGAATATTTTGATTGTATATTTCTTTTAATCTATACATTACACTTTCATCTTTATACATAAGTTCATAAAAACTTTTATAAGTATATGCTTTTACATTTAGTATGTTATTTATTTTTGAACTATTTAAAATAGGATCAGTAACCATTTCACTATATTTCCATGGAGTGTATGGTGAATCATATTCTCTTCTTGTACACTCAGGATATAATTTTTTCCACTTTTCAAACCATATGAAATGCAAAGTTTCGTGAGCACAATTATGAATTAAATTTTCTTCAGTTAAATTTGTAGATATTTCAAAACTGAATGTATCTAGGTGTCTAGGAAAAATTGGGATAAGACCAACTGAAGCTTGAATATTATCAATTTCTTTAGGCCATTCAACTTTTAAATATTCACTTATTTCAATAAAATATTTATCATTATATTTTTCCCAAATAGAGTTGTATCTTTTAACTTCATCATTGATTTTAGTTTCATATTTATAGTAATCATTCTCAACAACTTTTTCAATTAAACTATATATATCCTCTTTAGAATAATCACTAGTAATATCTTTTAATTTCGGAAAATATTCTATAACAAATTTATTAATATTTAAAGAATCATTGTTTTCAAAATATGCCCACTTAATAATATCAGTGTTTTCTTCTAGAGTCATAGCTCTAAAATTAATTTTAGGTGTATGCATAAATCACTTCCTTTAACTAACCAAATTATATCACAATTTAAACTAAAATAGAAAGAAGGTAATAACCTATGGAAGAAAAAATAAAAGTAGCAATCTATATTCGTGTATCAACAGAAGATCAAGCTAGAGAAGGTCATTCACTAGATGAACAAGAATGTAGATTAAGAAAGCTTGCGGACTATAAAAACTACGAAGTATATAAAGTATACATGGATGCTGGAATAAGCGCTAAAGACACTAATAGACCTGATTTTCAAGCTATGATGAGAGATATGAGAAAGAAGAAATTTACTACTATACTAGCTTATAAATTAGATAGAGTAACTAGATCAGTACAAGACTTAGAAAACTTAGTTAAAGAACTAGATGAATATGAATGTGGACTAGAATGTGCTGTAGAAGAAATAAATACATCAAATGCTAATGGAAGATTTTTTGTTAGAATGTTAACAGTATTATCTCAATTAGAAATAGAAAGATGTAGTGAAAGAACTAAAGTAGGAGTAATAGGTGCTATTAAAAAAGGACATGTTGGTGGTAAAACACCTTTTGGATATAAAAGAGAAGGTAAGAAAATAGTAGTAGATGAAATAAAAGCACCTATTGTTAGAAGAATATTTGAAATGTATTCTAAAGGTAAAAGTTATTATCAAATAGCTAATATAATAGCTGATGAAGGAGATACTTCTTTAAAATGGCAAGAAGGAGTAATTCAAAAACTAATAAATAATAGAATATACTGTGGTGATGTAGAACTTAGAAAAACTCTAAAAGATCCTACAGAATTATATGAAGATGTTGTAGAACCTACTATATCTAAATCACTTTGGTTACAATGTCAAATGCAAAAAGAAAGAAATAAAAGACATTACTATAGAAGTAGAATATATTTATTTATGCAAAAATTAAAATGTCCTAAATGTGGAACTATAATGAGATGTAATTCAGCTGGAACTAAACCTAAACTATTTTATTATAAATGTGGTAAGTGTAATACTTATGTTAGGGAAGACTGGGTAGAACCTAAGTTATATAATTTTTTAGGAGATTTAACTGATCTATATAATATATTAACTGATACAGAAATACCTGTCTTAAAATCCAATTTAAGCCCTGATTTAGACAAGAAACGTTCTTCTTTATCTCTAACTAATGCTAAGATAGAAAGACTTAAAACTGCCTATTTAGAAGGAGCATTACCTATAGAAACATATGAAGTAGATAATAAAGAATTAGAAAGTGATAAAAGAAGACTAACAGATGAAATATTATCTTTAGAAGCTATAAATAATAGTAGATTAGATTCAGACATGATAAGACTATATTTTGATACTAAAGAGATTATGAAAAGAAAAATGAGTGCTATAGAAAAAGATAGAATTAATGCTTGGCATATATTATCTAGAGCAGAAAAACAAGAATTAATATTTGAATATATAGACACAATAGAAATAGAAAAGATACCAGATACTAAACATAGAACTAGTTATGTTAATATTAAAAAAATTAATTTAAATGAATCTAAAATACATGATTTCTTTAATTTAATGAATAACAAAGTATTAGATATGGCTCTTAATTATGATAATAAAATGATATCAGTTTCTACTGAGTTTGATAGAGAATCAGTAGATAAATATGTAGCAAGATTAAGAAACTTTTTTGATATTAATGTAGATGAAATGAGTTTAGAAATGATCACTAAAGAGTATTTAAAAGATAATGATGTGTTCAAAATTTGCCCATTAGAAAGTGAAAGTAGGTATCCAGAAAGTAAGTACTTAGTTTTATCTTTAGAATGATTTAATAGCACAAAAAGGCTTAAAAACACTAAAAAATTGTATATCTTTTGTATATACAGTTTTTTAAAACCTTTATATATCAACAAATTTATGTATATACAAATGTAATACAAAAGCAAAAATGTAATACATAAATATAAAATTAAAATCCTTATAAAATAAGGGTTAAACTTGCTACTGGCAAGTTGTTGTAATACATGTTATCCTGATTAAAAAAATAACAAAATAGTGTGCTATTATTTTGATGAAAAAAGTATACATAGTAATCTTAAAAAATCAAAATTTAAAACATAAGAAAAAGATTTTGTGGTATAATTAAAATGGAGATGATAAGATGAGTAAAAACGTAGTTGAAAGTGACGACCTAAAAAATAATAACACATTGATAAATGTTATACTTAGGACTGATTTTTTCAAGATTGATATAGAAAAAATTATTGAAAAGTTCAGTGAAAACCTTCTTTCTTCTGAAAATTATAAATATAAAAAAATAAATAATTATGGAATCAAGTTAGATATATCTGATCCTCAAAAGTTGGTCACTCAGGATTTTATAAGCCAAAAAGTAACTGAAGTAAATAGTCATGAGTTTAGTACAATTGATAGTAGTAGCAGGTTTATTTTAAACGAAAATTTTTTCATATTTGAACGAAAAGGATTTAATGATTATGAAGGAAGCTCAGTAGATATAAAAAAATATTTAGAACTGTTAGAAATTGTTACTTCGGGTTCAGACAACTTAAAAATCAAGAGAATAGGGTTAAGAAAAATAAATAATATTTTCATGAATCATGATTTGAAAAATGTAAAAAAAGTAATAAAAGATAAGTTTATTTTTGAGATTAGTGAGGAAAGCTGTCAAAGATTTCAGACAGTTTATACACCATTGTTTGGCAGAGATGGATATAATTTAACACTTTTGGTTGATGATGGAAAAATGATGATTGAAAATACTGCGAATGATGTATATAGAAGTATGATTGATATTGATTATTATTGTAGAACAGAGAGTAGATTTGAAAAAATAAGTGATATAAAAAGCGTTATTGAACAATTAAAAAAAGAGACTTTCAAAATATATATGAATTTACTGACTGATGAAATGTTAAAACTTTTACAAATTAATGATTCCAAAGAATTCTATGAAGAAAGTAATAAAATGGGAATATTAAGAGGTGTCAATTATGGTTATAGAAAATAATTACATAAATAATTATGAAGTGGTATATATTGAAGAAAGTGCTGAGGAAATCAAATATAATATTGCAGATAATATTAAATATACTCCAAATTATGTTAATGATACTCCAGACTTAAAAGATAGTAAAGATATAAAAGAAAACAAGACATTAGAAATAGACGATGATGCAGAAATATTTTCATAGTAATGAAAAACCACAATTTATTATTGATATATATACAATTGGTTATACTTGTAAAGGTGAAAGTAATTTGATATTGATAGAGTCAAATGATGGAAAATTCAATTATAATATTTTAATTGATTTATATGATAATGGAGATGAAACAGTTTCAAAAATTTTGAGAGAAAAGAAAAAAAAATTGAATTTGATATGTATTTCACATTATCATGATGATCATTTAAAAGGTATAGAGAAAATATTAGATGAATTTACAACACCATGTACAACAACATTAATACCTGATACGGATGAGCCAAAAGCTCTTAAAACAAGGAGTAAAATTGTTAGAAAAAAAGTTTCAAATATTTGTAGAAATAATAAGAAAAAAAATGGAACAATTAAAAAAATAACAGAGCCAGAAATGTGTATACTGGATGAGATTCATAGCTATGATGACAATGATGTTCTTTTTTCAATATATACGAAAACACCTTTTTCTTCGATAACAGCATGTAATATAGATAGAAATTTAAAAAATATACAACAAAATGATTACGCAATATCATTGGATATAAATTTAGGAGAATTCCATATGTTTTTCTCCAGTGATATAATGAAAAATTCTATTAATAAAATGAGTGAATTAGGATATATTCATTATTTAAAAATTCCACATCATGGTTCAAGTCATTCATTAAATATTTTTGATAAAATAAATATTGGAAAAAATACAAGATGTGCCGTTACAAATTTTAAATCAAAAGGGTTACCAGAAAAGCCAATATTGGATTCATATTTGCATAATACTCCTTATGTTTATAGGATAAATGATTGCAGTGAAAATATATGTGGAATTATACATATGAAAATTAAATATAATGCCGCAGATGGTAGGATTTTCTTTCAAGAAAATTTAATTGATGCTGCATTATGTTGATATATAACTCTAAAAAAAGCACTATATAAACTATATAGTGCTTTTTTCTTCATCAATTATTTTGCTTATTTCTTTTCCTAATCTTTCAATTACTCCAACAACTAAGGCATTGCCCATCATGAAATATCTTCTTTTATCGGGCATACCTGTATTAGTCCAATTATCTGGAAAGCCATTTATTCTTTCGGCTTCAATAGGTGTTATTATTCTTAATAATCCTTCATAAGGATCTTTAATAATATGACTACTTCTATTAATACTACTTTCACTAGTTAACATTGTTCTAGCTGGTTTATCTAAAGAATCTGGAAAGTCCATATTACCTTCACAATAGAAGTATGGATCACCATTAGGTTTATATCTTTGTATTTTTTTAGAACCTTTTAGATATTTCCATTTTTCTTCTGATTCTCCTTTTACAAAGAATTTGGAATCTACTGTATTTTTTTCAATTATTGATCTTAGTGTAGAAATTTTTTCTTTCTTACTTTCTGATTTAATTGAAGTTACATTATAATCTATCATGTATCCAGAATTATAAAATTCTCCTTTAAAAGTATTTGAAACTTCTACTAAGTCCTTATAACTATTTTTAGATATATCGTAATTTGATATTTTTACTATATCTTTTTCTACAGGGAACTTTTTACCAAAGATTCCTTCTTTTAAAATTATAGAGTTAAGTTCTTTTTTAGACATTGTTTTAAAATAGTTAGTTGATTTGTGATATGCAAAGATATATGTTCTTCGTCTTCTTTGAACAAAACCATATTCTCCTGCATTAATTACTCTCCATTCAACTGCGTAACCATTATCTGCAAATGTTCTTAACATAATACCAAAATCTCTACCTCTTTGTTTAGAAGGTGAGATAAGTAATCTATCAACATTTTCTAATAGTACAAAAGGTGATTTTTTAGTTTTTAATATATCAGCAATTTCCCACCATAAAACACCTTTTTTACCTTCAATACCTTTTTCGGTAGACAGTGTTCTAGCAACAGAATAATCTTGACATGGAAATCCACCAACTAATAAAGTATGATTTGGAATATCTTTTTTATTTACTTGAGTAATATCTAAATTACTTATTTCTTCATTTCCGAATCTTTGTGAATAACAATCAAATGCATGTTGTACTTTTGTAGAAGGTTCCCATTGGTTAGCCCATACAAATTTCCAGTCTCCTGATTCTTTTACTTTATCATCAATTAATTTCACTTTATTTAATCCGCATCTAAATCCACCAACTCCGGCAAATAATTCTACTACTGTTTTTTCCATATGTTCTACCTCCTGAAGTTTATAAATTCGACAATATTCGATTTATATTCTTGTTTATATATCTATTATATATTATACTATATATAGTTGTAAAGATCAAGAAGCAAATTTTTAAAATTTTCTTGAGGAGGAGTTCAGTGGATTTTAAAACAATAGATGAATTATTAAAATATACAGAGAACATCAAAGGAAAAACATTTAGAGAATTAGACAAAGATAATTTATTAGAAAAAAACAAAAAAGATAAAGGTAATTTTGGTAAAATAATAGAGACGGGATTTTATGGTTACCCAAATAACAATAAAGCAGAAGCTGATTTTAATGATTTAGGTGTAGAGTTAAAAGTATCAGGTTATGTAAAAAATAAGAATGGTACAATTTCCGCAAAGGAAAGATTAGTTTTAAGTAAAATAGATTATAATTCAATTGTTAATGAAGAATTTAATTATAGTAAGTTACTATTTAAAAATAAAAAGATATTAATAATTTGGTATGAATATGATAAAGAAAAAGATATGAGTGATTTTGTTATTACTGATTATCAATTATATGATATGTCCGGTGATGAAATAGTTATAAAAAATGATTTTGAAATCATAAAAGAAAAAGTATTAGAAGGTTATGCACATTTATTATCAGAAGGAGATACTTCTTATCTAGGAGCTTGTACTAAAGGTGCTACAAGTGATGATAAGACAAAACAACCTTTTTCAAACATACCTGCAAAACCTAGAGCGTTTTCATTAAAGAATTCATATATGACAGGTATCTTAAGAAGTTTAGATTTAACTTTTACTGTGGATAAATTAGAATATAAAACAATTGATGAATATGTTTATGCACAAGTTAAGAAATTTATTGGAAAAACTCAAATAGATATATATTTTGCATTAAGTGGAATTGAATATAAAAATGACATTCCTAAAAATTTAAGTAAAATGATTTCTGATAAAGCAATTGGTAAAGATAAAGAGTTACCTGAAAAGAATGATTTATTTAGAAAAACAAATTACATTATTAAAAATTTACCAGTTGATAATAATGATTATCCATTAGAAAGAATGTCATTTAGAAATTTAACTTTAAGTGATTTTAAAGATGAATGGGAAGCTTCTTGGTGGAAAACTTATTTTGAAGAAGTAACTATAATAGTTTTATGTTATGAAGGAAGTTCAAAAATAAAGAATGGTTTTAGAAAATTAAAGGATATAAAAAAAATAACATTTAATTCAGATGATATAGATGTATTTGGAAGAACTTATAATATGGTTAAACAAGCAATAGATAATAAAGATATTACTAAATTACCATATCCTAATAGCTTTAGTGGTCAAATATTAGAAGTAGCACCTAAGGGTATTAAAGGTGATGATGCATATCTTAATTTATTTAAAAAGGATACTACAAAAGTATGTTTTATGATAAGTAAAGATTTTATATTTAAGAAATTTTAAAGGAGATGTTAGTTATATGAATGAAGTTGTTGTTGATGAATTATTATTAGCAAAAGATTATGAAATTAAAGATTATTTTTCAAAATATCAAACATTACGAATTCCTATATATCAAAGAAGTTATGCCTGGGATAAAAAAAATGTTGAAGTTTTTATAACTGATGTAAATGAAAATAATAAATATTATATTGGAAATATAATGACCACTGCTTATAGTGAAAAAGAGGTAGACATAATAGATGGTCAACAAAGAATGATTAGTTTGTTTTTAATTCTTTGCTGCCTGAAAAATGAGTTTGATGTTGATATTGAAAAAGATATTGAACTTAAAAATGGTGAAATACTAAAGATAGAAGAAAGAACTCCTGCAAGTGATAGTTCAATACTAAAACATGTTTATGATAATAAGATTCCAAATCCTCTAAAAAACAAGCCAGAGGTAAAAACTTATAGAATTTTAAAAACTGTAATAGAAAAATTAGTTAATAATATTGATGAATTTTATGACAATTTACTAAGTTTAAAAATAGTTGAGATATTTTTTAGTAAAGACGGATATGAACCACACAATATATTTGTAAATTTAAACACAAAGGGCAAACAATTAGAGGATATAGAGGTTCTTAAAAGCCAAGTTTTAAAGTATGTATCATCAGACCATGGGTTAAGTGTAAAAGTTAAGGAAGAGTGGTATGACATGCTTCAACTTTTTAACCCTAAAGATTATCAAAGATATGTAGATTTATTTTTTGATATAAATTATGATAAAAAAAATGATAGTAAAAGACTTGATATTTTATTAGAAAATTTAAACAATGCTGAAAAAACAAATTTATTTTATAAAAAATTTACTAAAGACGAAACTGAAATATGTCCATTTTGTTTGAGTTGCTCTGCAATATTCAAACATAATCTTGAAAACGTCGAAGAACACATTTCTAGTGATGCATATTCATTTGAAACTTTAGAAACTTTGATAAAGGCTTATCATAAAATAAAATTTAAACAATTTGATATAGTTCTATCAAGTTTATTATATTTCAATAATGCATCAACTAAGAGAAAATTTATTAATAATTTTAATTACATAAATAAATTTCTTACATTTATATATATGAATCAGCTTATAATGTCAGTTAAAAATATTAGTCCTTCTAAATATGGAGATAACTTTAAAAAGGTTGCCAGAAGATTTTATAAAGAAGGTTTTAAAAAGGAAATAGTTAAGGAATTTGTAGAAGGCTTGCTAACATTTGAAAATGATGGTCAATCTATGATAGAACTAATAGAAAATATAAAAGTTGAAAAAAAATTGACAATTCCAAGGTTAATAATACAGGCAGCTTATAGTAATTTCACTAAAGATTATAAGCTGGAACATTTTTTAAATGCATCAGGAACAGAAGAGTTAAGGTATTCATTAGGAAATTGTATTCCAGTTTCAGTTGACCCTTATTCCGATGCAAATGTATCAGTAAAATTGGAAAAATATAGGGCAGATAGAATTCCACAGACTTTTATTAAAATGTTTTTAGAAACTGGTATAAATGAATCTAATTATGTTCAAGTAATAAGAAATAGAACAAAAGAAATAGCAGAAAATTTTTATAGCAGTTATAAAGAATTATATGATGAAATAATAAGATAGAGTAAAAGGGAAAGTGATAAAATGAAAAAATTTAATAATGTTATTTCTTCTCCATTTAGATGGGCAGGTTCTAAAAAAAAGTTATTAGATGAAATGTTGAATTTTTTTGATGACTCTAAGGAAATATACTTAGAACCATTTTTGGGATCAGGAATAGTATTAATTAATCTTTTAGAAAATAGAAGTAAATTTAAATTCAAAAAATTTATAGTTAATGATACAAATAAAAATATCATTGGATTTTATCAATTTTTAAAAGAAAATCCTGAGAAGTTGAATAAAGATATAAAAAAAGTTATTAATCAATATAATTGTTTTACTAATATGTATGAGAGAGAACGATTTTATTATGATGTGAGAGAACAATTTAATCATATGAAATTTTGTGATAAAAAAATTGTTAATTTTTGGTTTCTTATGAAAGCAGGATTTAACGGTGTTTATAGAGAGAATAGTAAAGGTATATTCAATGTTCCTTTTGGAAAGAAAGAAAGAATTATTCTTGCTGAAGAAGATTTACTTAAAATATCTAGACTTATTGAGAATGTTGAATTTAATTGTTTGGATTATGGAGAATTTTTTACAAAGTATTCAACTCAATTAAATAAGAGTAAATCTTTTATTTATTTAGATCCCCCATATTTACCAGAAGATACAGCAATAAATAGAACACATATTATGTACACTAAAAATAGATTTAATCATAAAGAATTACATGACAAATTACTTAATGTCAAAGAAAATAGTTTTATGTTGTCAATGTCAGGTTCAAAATTAACAACAAATATGTATGGAAATTTTGAAATGAAGTGTCTGAGTGAAGTTATAAGAACTATTAATCCAAAGAAAAGTTTTAAATCCAAAGAAGTAATTTTTGTTAATTACCATATTGATAATTTGACAAACACCCCATAAATATATTAAAATTATATCAGTAATTACTGGTATTTTTTTTATACGATTATTTGTAATATCTATATCGTATGTGCTATAAAGAATTTAAGAGAATATCAAGTTTTATGTTATGATATAGGTGAGGTGTTAACAATGATATTAGAACCAAAAATATTGGAACCAATTGCATTAAAATTAAGTGATAAAGAAAAAGTGATGATTACAAGTGAAGAGAGACTTTCTTTAGATAAAGGTGTTATGTTTGGCACAGTGCATTACGGGTTTAATTTACTTGTAGACTATGAAGGAAAAGAAACCGAAGAGGTCTATGCAACTCAATGTAGAATTATAGGTGTCCAAATTGTTAATGATTATCTTAATATTTATGAGGAAAATAAATATATTCCTTGGAGATTTGATAAAAACACTGGTGTTTTAATAAATAGGTCCACATTTTCTAATTTTAAACGTAGTGAGATGGATTATTTAAGAGAAACATTTGGTATTGTTGATGAAGAAGGCTTAAACGAAATAAATAATTATAAAAAAAAGTGAAATTTTAAATCACTTTTAGTTATATGTAAATCGTAATTTAGAAGAAGTTTATATTTTAAATTTCTTTTTTTATGATATAATAAGCAATAAATTAGTTAGTGGTGATACTTTGAATTACAATGTTGAAAAATTTATAAATAATATAATTGAAAATGAAAAACTTTTACCAGGTGATAAAATATCTATAGATGAAATAGAAGAATTATCAAAAAAATATAAAATTAAACCTAGAACTCTATGTTTGACCGTTTTAAATATTTCAGAATCTGCTTTTGTAGGACTTTATTCTGAATATTCAAACTCTAAAAATTGTATAATTTTAAAAAATAAAATTCCTGAAATAGTAGATAATTACAAAAGGAAAGTAACAAATATATTAGAAACAGAAAATATTGATAAAAATCAAAATATTGACTTTAAAACATTAAGTAACATAGCTAAAAAGTATGATCTAAATGAAAAAATTTTTATTATTGATATACTAGGTATTCCTAGTTATACGTATAATAAAATTAAAAATGCACCTAAAGAAAAAATATTTATCGAAAATAAATATAGTGAATTATCTTCAAATTTTTATTTAGCTTTAGAAATATTGAAACACAATAATTTAAAAATTGGAGACAAAATAGATTATAATATATTTACAAATATAATGAAAAAAAATAGATTGGAAGAAAGAGAGCTATGTTCTATACTTGGAATAAGCAAAAGTAGTATCGCACATATGAGAAGCTGTCATAATAAACCTACCATAATTTTAAAAAAAGTAAATGATTTATATTATAAAAAAGTAGAAGAAAAAATAAAAAAAGAAATAAGTGATAATTATTTAATAAGTTATGATGAACTGATTATTTTATCTGATAAATACCTTATTCATCCTAAGTTATTAGCTACCAAAGTTTTAAGAATTAGTGATAATCAATTCTATAATTTAGTTCATGGTAAATCCAAAAAGGCAGTTGCATTTAAAAGTGATTATTTAGATGATATAGATATAGAAAAATATTTAAATATATTTTTAGATGAAGGATTTAACGAAGGGAAACAAATTAATTATAAAATAATAGTTTATTTATCAGAAAAGTACAATCTTTCGATCTCTGATGTAGCGATTATACTAGGAATAAGTAAAAATTCTTTAAATTTTATAAAAAGAGAGAAAGACTATAATGCAATAATTAGGAATCCTATAAAAAGGAAAAGAATGGATTTGTTAATAGAATTAATTCCTTGGAATCAGTACATAAAATGTGACCAATTAAAAGAAATTTGTAATATAAACAATCTTTCAATTAGTGATTTTATAAATTATGTTATTCGTGGTCAAAGAAATTCATATTATAAAGATGAAGGTTTTTATAATATGAAGATTGATAGGGATGAGTTTATATGGATTGGTGATAATCATCCATTATCAGAAAAATTTATTAATAATAATTATGATCATTTAAAAAAAATATTTGAAGTAGTATCTACAAGGTTAAGGTACAATTATTCAAAATCTATAATTGAAGATGATGTATCTATGCTTTTTGAAAAAATTTATAAAGATTCAGGTATTTTAGAAAAAAATTTTTGTGGAGATGAACTATTTGTTTTAATATACAGAAGGGCAACAACTATTTTGAAATACTATATTTATTCAAATTTCAAAACAAGTCCCAAAATTAAAAATAGGAATCAAATTAATGAAGAGTTTTTTGACAATATTTATTTAAGAGAAGAAGGTTTTGAAGAAAAAATAATAAATAATCAAGACGATGATTTGCTAGGTGAAATGATAAAATTAGTGGAAAATGGTATTTCAGAGAATGTTGCTATACAAAAGATATTAAAAAATAGAAATATCAGTATGGATGAGTTGAAAAAAAGATTGCAATAGTAACTTCAATTTGATAACTACCCCATAAATATATTAAACTGATATCAGTAATTACTGGTATTTTTTTTATACGATTGTTTGTTATATCTATATCGTATGTTCCATTGTTTTTTTGAACTTTTTAAATAGTTCATTTTTATTTTAATAATATTTGACTTGTATTGCATGTATAGTAGTTTAGGCGTATAATAATTCATTAAATTGGAGGTATATTATGGCAACCGGATTATACTATGATTATGTAGAAGAACTAATGTTTTTGGATTTAAAAAACAAGCAAAGTGAAGAGAAATATGATAGAATTATGAATTCTAATATTTCTATATTAAAAATATGGATAAGTTTATTTGGTGAAGATATTATTATAAAACCAAGAGCCAATAATATATTTTATAGTAAGTGTCAATTTCATAATAATAATGATATTTCTGTATGTATTGATGAAAATAAGAAGGCATTTTTCTGTTATGGATGTAATTATGGTGGTACAATAGTAAAATTGATTGGATGTGTATATTCAATTTACAATGATGATGTTGTAGATATACTATATGCTTATATTAATGACGATATAAATACACTTACTAAAAAACAATTAGAAATTACTAAAGAAATATTTAAAAATTATAATTCTTCTTTATCTGATAAATATTTTGAACAAAGTAGGGAAAAGACAAAAATTTTAAATGAAACAATTCAAAATTACTTAGAAATATATGGTGATTCAAATGATACAAGAAAAAAGCTTGTTAAAAGATTATGCTGCCATAGAAAACATTTACCAAAAAAACATGAATTTATAAATAGTGAAGAATTGCCATTTTAAAAAAATAAATCTGTTCTCAAATTGATATTTGGTAATATATTTGTTTTAATAAAAACAAGAGTTAACAAATATAAAACTTGATATAAATTATCAAGTTTTTTTGATATAATATTAAAAGAAAGAAGTGATAAAATGAACAACAATACATTTGCTATTATAGAAATCGGAAGTAGCAATACAAAAACACATATATTTGAAAATGAAACTGTTATATATGAAAATAATCAAACTATAGAATTTAAAAAAAATTATTCAATTTTACAAAAAATAAATGAAGAAGATATTGAAAAATTATGTTTGGAAATAAAAGAAGCAAAGAAATATACAGAACAAATATTTATATTTGGTTGTAGCATTTTTAGAAATATTTCAGAAGGTGAATTAAAGAACATTAATGAATTATTAACTAATAAATATAATTTAAATATAAAAGTTGTATCACAAAATGATGAAGCTCTATTGACTGGTTATGGGTGTTACTCAGATATTGAATATGATGGAAATATTTGCATATTTATAGGTGGTGGTGGATCTACAGAATTGTTATTTGTTAATAATAAAAAAATAATAGATCAAAAATACTTTGACTTCGGAGTTGTTGATATTACTAATCAATTTAAAAGTTTAAAAGAGGATTATTGTAGTAGTAGTTTTGATGAAGTATATTCTTATATTAGTTCATTAATTGGTGATATTAATATTCAATGTGATTTATTGATTCTTGCAGGAGGAAATCATTTATATTGGTATAATAGCGCTAAGTATCAATTGAAAAAAAATCATTTGTATCAAAATGAAAAACAAAAATATTTAATTTCTATTGATGAAAGTGATAAATATGATAAAAATGCTTTAGAAAGATCTTTAGACTTAATAAGAGCAAATAGTGATAATCCATTATGGTTTGATGGTTCAAGAGCAATGAAGGTAATTACCAATGTGATATCTCACAAAATTAATGCAAAATATATTATTCCAACAGAAATAAATATGGAAGATGGTTTAAGAAAAAAAATAATTAATGATCAATATGAATCAGAATAAACAAATATAAGAGGAATTATTATGAAACAAACACAAATAGAAATAAATAAAACATTACTTTTTAATTATCAAGAAGCTTATATATTGTTAAAAGATTCTTTAATAATGTATATAAAATTACATTTATATAATGGTGATAATGATTTAAAAAATATTATAAAAAAATATTTTATTGAACAAATAAAAAAATATCATTCATTGATATTAAGTGAAAGACAGTTATTACAAGAAATAAAAACATATTCATCAAATGAAGAAGATATATATTTATTATTAAATGAATTAGACAATCTAATGAAAATGAGATTTGAAAGTTATGATATCTTTTTAGCTAACTATGAAAATAATTTGTATTTTAATTCATTTAATAATTATAATTATTTAAATAAAATAAATTCAAATATTATAATAGATGAAAAAACAAAACAAAAATTACTAATAAATATAAAATAGATATTAATAACAATATCTTTTTTTGTAAAATGATTGTAAATTAAATGTAATAATTTTTGTATATTAATTACATTAATGATAAAATAAGATTATAAACTAATATAGGAGGAAAAAAATGAAAGTACAAGGAAAAAATATAATTGTTACAGGAGCGGGAGCTGGAATAGGAAGAGAATTAGTTTTTAAATTATTAAATAAGGGAGCTAATGTAATTGGTATTGATATTAATACTGTTAATTTAGAAGAAACAAAAAAATTAACAAAAGAAAATGCTAATTTTACATACTTTACAGTAGATATATCTAAAGATGAAGATTTAAAAAAATTTGAAACATTTTATTTTAATAAATATCAAAATGTAGATATATTAATAAATAATGCTGGGATAATTCAAAAATTTGTTTATGTTAATGATTTAGATATGAATGAAATAAATAAAGTTATGAATGTTAACTTCTTTGGATTGCTAAAATTAACTAAAATGTTTTTACCACATTTATTAAAAAACAAAGAAGGACATATTGTTAATGTATCAAGTATGGGAGGATTCTTTCCATTTCCTGGACAAACTATTTATGGAGCATCAAAAGCTGCTGTTAAGATATTTACAGAAGGACTTTATGCTGAATTATTAGATACTAATGTAGGAGTAACAATTGTTTTCCCAGGGGCGATTAAAACCGATATAGCTAAAAATTCTAATGTAATTATGGAAAGTAGTTCTACTAAATCAAATATGCCAATGACAAATCCTGATGTAGCAGCTAACTTAATTGTTGAAGCTATAGAAAAAAATAAATTTCAAGTATATATAGGAACAGATGCAAAAATGATGAATTTAATGTATAAAATGAATCCTAAAAAAGCTATTAAATTTATTAATAAAAAAATGAAAGAATTACTAAAAAAATAAAAATACTAAATAATTTATTTATTGAGAAGATTTTATAAACTTAGTTGTTTTATAATTTTTTTTTATGTTATTAATAATTACTAATAAAAAATTTAATAAGTTGCTAAAGAATATTAATAAACTATTGTTAGTTTATTTTTTTTAATATATAATAAATATCAATTATTGGGGGATATATAATGAAAATAGTACAAAAAAAAGATTTTGATTTTCAATATGATTTTGATGATTATTATTTTAGTTTTAAATTATATTTAGATAAAGTTATTGTTTGTTTGTATATTAATACAAAATATGATGGAATACTAGATATAGTAATTAGAAAAAAAGAAAAACAAAAAAGAAGAAATATAAATTTAAATATAATAATAAAGCAAATAGCTGATTTTATAAATAATGTTAATTTATATGTTAAACAAAATGATGAATTATTTGATAAAGATTTTTTAAAAAGACAATTAGTTAAACATATTGATATTTATGACTTAAAAATAGAAAATAATGATTTAATAGAAATAAATAAACAATTTCAAAATTTAACAAGTATTTTTAGTGAAAATTGTAATTATTATTCAAATTGTAATTTAGAAATAATTAAAGCAATATTTAAGGATCATAATTCAATTATTTATAATATGGATTCATTAAATTGTTTTAGTGGTAAAATAATGCATTTAAATAAAACAACTTTCAAAAGAAAAAATACAAGTTTTTTGCATATAAATAGTATTATTATTAAATTAGAAAAAGTTAATATTGATTATGAAAGATTTTTTATAACAACAGATGCTACCAATTTACGCAGTTTAACTATTTATAATCATCCTAAATTAAATCATGAAGATTTATTATTTATTTCAGGATTTTATAATTTAGAAAAAATTGATATAAATGGTGTTGTACATGACTATAATCAAATAAAAAAATTAGATAAATTAAGAGAAATGTTATCAATATATTGTGATAATAAATATGAATTAGAAGTTCAATTAAAAAATCACAAAAATTTTATAGATAAACATATTGTAAGAGAAGATTTCTATTTATTAAATTATTTAATGCATCAAAATTTGTTCAACTATCAAAGATTGTTAAGTTTTTATCAAAAATTATATGTACCTAAATTAAAGAGAATAAAGTTTCTCGATAAAATAAATATAGATGATATAGAAAAAATTAAAAAAGAGCTAATAATGATAGAAGCAATGTCATTCGAAGAAAAAAAACAAATTTTAAGAGAAAAAAAAGAACATACTTTATTTGATTCATTAAATAATTTAAATTATGTAGAAGAAAAAGAAGAAGAATTTGATTTGATAAATTCTAAACCTTTTGAATCTGGTGGCATTGATTATTATGTTAAATCTAAGAAAATAAAATTAATCAAGTAAAAAAGACAAGAAATTTCTTGTCTTTTATTATGCTATTTGGATAATAGTAATTTGTGCCCCAACAATTGGTGATTCATCAATTGTTAAACTGAAATTAGAATTATTGGTAACAGTAAGAATATCATCTTCATTCAAATTTAATATAGCGCTACCAGCAACATGTGTATTGGCTGTTAAAACTTCAATACTAGTTGATGTATCAACAATATCATTTACAGCTAAACTAATAACAGCATTAGGTCCACCAGTGGCATTTACAATATAATTTATTAAATATGTTCCTGTATTTTTAATAGTTATTTCATCACTTCCTACAGAGTGTTCAATATCGATAAGTGGTCCATTATTACTAAATAAAATATTATCACCAGCTGCAATTGTATCTGTTTCTTCTGAAGCTAATGTATAAATAAAACCATATGAAGCAATACCACCACTAGGACCCTGAGGACCCTGAGGACCTTGTGGACCCTGAGGACCTTGAGGACCTGGACAACAACAGCAAACAGGAATACATCTTTTTTCATCACCAATTTTTCTTAAAGCATTTTCATAAGTATCCATATTATTTCTCCCTTCAATATAAGATATGCTCTTAATAAAAAATGAAATAAAACATATATAATGATTAATTAATAATTTTAAAATAATAACAATCAAGATATTTCATGTAAAATTATGTATAAATTTTAAAAAAATCATTGATAATATTTTGAAAATATAGTATTTTAATAATAGATAATACTAGGAGGCAAATATATGTTTAAAACTATAGAACAGCAATCAGAAAAAATAATTTTATCTAATACTATTGTTGCTATAGCTAAAAATAACTATAGTGTTTCACTTGAAGAAATAGAAAAAAAAGAAAAATTATATAAAGAAATAGAACAATTACAAAAAAATTATACAAATAATTATCCTAAACTAAAAGGAAAAGAAGCTGATGATTATCAAATAAGTTACAATTATAAATTGAATAAAAAAATATTTGAATTAGAAGAATTAGAATATAATATTTTGTATAAAACTAATCGTTATGCAAGACTTAAGACACTAAAAAAAATGTTAGCACTTAAAAATGAAGGACAAGAAGAAAGTTGGAAATTACTAATAAGTGAATTAATATCTAATTTAAAAAAAGAAATTAAAACAGAACTTCCAATAGAAATAAATAAAGATAGACAAGCTAAAATATTGAGCAATGATTGTGAAAAATACCTACGTACTTTAATTGATGCAAGTAAAATAGATAAAATTGAATTTGAAACATTAGAAGAAATAGAAAAAATAGAAGCTAGCTTTCTTTCAGCTAAAATAAAGTTAAATGAAGTTGAACAACAAAGTAGTAATTTGCCTTTAAATAAATTTGAAAAAATAGAAAAATTGATAACTGAAAAAAGAAATAATTTAGAAATAGACAATCAAATAAAGAAAAATAATTTAGAAATATCTAGATTAGAAAGAATAAAAAAAATAGAACCAACAGAAGAAATAAAAAATGCTGATGATAGAGCAAAAATAGTAGCTGACTTATTAGCTTTTTATGATAAAATTTTATTAAATAAAGATAAAATAACTAATGAAGAACTATTAAACAGAATCAATAATAATAAAGATAACATTTTAGAATTAAATAATTACATATCTTTATTTTCTGAGAACAAATTAAATCAATATAAAGATAAATTGATTAGTAGTCAATATAAACTATTTATTTTCGAAAACACAATTCGTGATAATCAAAATTATGAAGGATTAAATAATTTATCAATTAAAGATTTATTATGTGAAGATAGTATGTTATTAATGGAAAAAATAACATCACCTGAAAAAGAAATAAATCATAATAAAAGAGCTAGTGCATAAAACTAATTTATTAATTAGTTTTTTTAAATAAGGAGATATATGGATATAATATTTGAAATAATAGGAGAATTTTTCTTTGAGGTAATAATTGAAATAATTAAAAATAAAAAAATAAATATAATATTAAGATGTACATTATTATTTATAATATGTTTATTTTACTTAGCTATTATAGTAGGATTAAGTATAGTTGCATATGATATATATAAAAGTAATATTAACATTTTTATAATATTACTGATACTAATATTCCTTTTATTATTTATTTTTATCAAATTTCTAAAAAAACTAATAATTGAAATAAAATAAGTATTATTGTTTAATTAAAATCATTGTGTTATAATTTAAGCAATAATAGGAGGAATAAAAAGTGGAGAAAAAACTAGAAAAATTTGGTTGGGAATTAATTATAGCTGGGATCTTTTTTGCTATAATAGGATTAATATTAATATGTTTTCCAGAAACATCATTGCGTTTTATAGAAACAGTAGTAGGAATATTATTTATTTTTATAGGAATAACTAAGATATCAGATTATAAAAAATTAAGTAAAAAAAACATTTTATTTAATTATGATATGTATTATGGAATGATAGCTGTTATATTAGGAGCTATAGCTATTTTATTTGAAAATCAATTATCACAAGCATTTAGAACATTAATAGGAATTTGGATTATATATAGCGGAATTATTAAACTTATTTTTGCTACTACAATAAGTACAATTGATAATAATATAGGTAAATCAACATTAATTTTTTCAATTATAATTATAATTTGTGGTATTTTTGTTATAGCATATGATAACTCAATAATGATTACATTAGGAATAATAATTATTATATATTCAATAATGGAAATAATAACAGGATTTATTTATTTAAATAATATAAAAAAAATATTTAATGCTTTAAAGAAAACAACATTTATAATAAAATAATGAGAACGAAAAGTTCTTTTTTTTTATTAAAAAAATAAAATTATATAGGTGATACTATGAAATATCTAGATAAATTTAGAGAATACATATTAGAACAAGAATTTAAAATTATTATTTTAAATAATAAAATAAATATTGTTAATTATGATAAAATTGATCACTTTGATTTTAATAAAATAATAGTTAGATATATGAAAGAAAGAATTATTATAAATGGAGATAATTTAGTTATTTCAAAATTGTTAAATGATGAACTTTTAATAACAGGTAATATCAAAACAATAGAATTAAGGTGATAAAATTGTTTTTTGATAATATTGTTAAATTAAAAATAACAGGAAAAAATATAAAAAATTTTATTAAAAGAATAAATTCATTATCTATTGATATGTTAGAGATAATATATATAAATTATAATGAAGCATATATAAAAATAAAAAAAATAGATTATGAAAAAATTCAAAACTTAAAAACCATTTATGAAATAGAAATAATTCAAATATATGGAATTGATAAAATAAAATATAACTTAAAAAAAAATAATTATATAATAATATCTCTTTTAATTGGAATGATAATTATATATATATTATCCAATATGATTTTTAATATAGAGATAATTCATAATGATAGTGATTTAAGAAAAATAATAAAAGAAGAATTAAATAATAATAATATTAAAATAGGTCAATTTAAAAAAAACTATCAGCAAATACAAATAATAAAAAAAAATATACTTAATAAATATAAAAATAAAATAGAATGGTTAGAAATAGAAGAAGTTGGAACAAAATATATAATTAGATTAGAAGAAAGAATAATAACTAAGCAAGAAGAAAATAAATCACCTCAAAATGTTGTAGCTAAAAAAGATGCAATAATATTAAGAATTTATGCTAAAAATGGAGAAATTGTTAAAAATATAAATGATTATGTAAAAAAAGGGGAAACAGTAATATCAGGTGAAATTAAATTAAATGAAGAAATAAAAAAAACAGTTCCAGCTAAAGGAGAAATATATGGAGAAATATGGTATAAAGTTAATATAGAATATCCACTATATTATTATGAGATAAAAGAAATAAATAAGGCTAAAACAACTTTGGTTATAAATATATTAAATAATAAAATAAAATTATTTAATAATAAAAAAACAAAAACAATTAAGACAAAAAAACTATTTAAAAATTCTTTGTTACCTATAACAATATCATTAAATAAAGAAAAAGAAATTAAGATAATTAATGAACAATTAAATGAGCAACAAGCTATAAAAAAAGCAGAAAAAGCAATTTATGATAAAATAAATAAAAATTTAAAAAACAAAGAAAAAATATTAAGTTATAAAATAATTAAAAAAGAGATAAAAAACAAATCTATTATTTTAGAAATGTTTGTTGTTGTTTGTGAAAATATAACTGATTATGAACAAATAATAATAGATGATGAAACAGTTGAAAAATAGGCGTTAATATATTATAATTAATATAGATTAATTAGGAGGAACTAAATTGTTTGAAATATTTAATGAAACAAATGAACAAATAAATGAAATAGAAGATATAAAAAAAGTTTTAACAACAGCCATTAAAATGGAAAAACTAGATAATGTAGAATTTAATGTAATACTAGTTGATAATGAATATATACATGAATTAAATAAGAAATATCGCCATATTGATAAAGAAACAGATGTTATAACATTTGCTTTAGAAGATCATGAAGATATTAAATATGACAATTTTAGATTACTTGGAGATATATATATTTCAATTGATAAAGCTAAAACACAAGCAGAAGAATACAATCATAGTTTCAAAAGAGAAATATGTTTTTTAGCAGTTCATGGATTTCTTCATCTACTAAAATATGATCATATGAATGAAATAGATGAAAAAATAATGTTTGATCGTCAGGAGTTGATTTTAAATGAAGAAAATATTACGAAATAAAGACCAAGGTAATTTCTTAGAAAGATATTTAAAAAGCTTTTATCATGCAGTATCAGGATTAATATATGCACTTATATATGAGCATAATATGATTATTATTTTACTTTCTGCAATTGTAACCACTGTAGCAGGGTTTTATTATAATATTAATGCAACAGAGTGGTTATTTTGTATATTAATAATTGGATTAGTAGCTGGAACAGAAATGATAAATACATCAATTGAAGCATTAGTTGATTTAACAACTTTAAAAATTCATCCTCTAGCTAAAATAGCTAAAGATACAGCTTCAAGTGCAACTTTGATATTTAGCATAGCGGCATTTATTGGAGCTATTATAATATTTTTACCAAAAATATTAAATTAAAATGAAAATATTAATAGATGCTGATGCTTGTCCTAGTATTGATAAAATAACTTTTTTAGCTAAAAAAAATAATTTAGAACTTATATTATATTTTGATTGTAATCACAATATATTTAACGACTATGCTAAAATAAAAATTTTATCATCTTCATATCAAAGTGTAGATATTGCTATCGCTAATGATATTAAAAATAATGATTTATTAATTACAAATGATTATGGTTTAGCTTTATTGGCTATAGCTAAACAAGCTAAAGTAGTTAATCATAAAGGAATAATTTATGATAATGAAAATATCGATCAATTGTTATTTGAAAGACATTTGAATGTAAAAAATAGAAAACAAAATATTAAAACAAGTAATATAAAAAAAAGAACAACAAAAGATGAACAATCTCTTTTAATGACAATTCAAACAATTATTGATAAATTAAATAGATAATAATATCTATTTTTTTAATTATATATAAAAAATTAAAGTTTTTTTAATAAAAACATTTAAAAAAAGTTGATTTTCTTATATAATATTAGTATGTGATTAAAGGAGGTAATATAATGGATATTACTTTTAATTCAGTAGAAGAATTATATCGAAGATTAAAACCAGCTTTAGGGGCAAGACGTGCTGAAATGAAAAGAAAAGGATACGTTTATGCAACAGAAGATGATATATGGAATTATTTGATAGAAGAAAAATGGAAAAATTCTAAAAATCTTTCTTTATATGAGATGACTTGCGATATTTTTTCAATCGATGATACTTTAATTGATGCTTATTTAAGAAATAAGTTAAATAAAAAAAATAGAAAAGTTTATTTTAACGACTAAGTGGAGGTTTTGCAAATGAAAAATAAACAACATAAAATAGCTAGATTAATGATTTTAGTCATATTAATAGTAGCTGTAATTGGGTATATAACACCAACATTATTTAATAATTTAAAATTCGGATTAGATCTTAAAGGTGGGTTCGAAGTTTTATATCAAGTTGAAAGTGTTGAAAATGATGAATTAACAAGTGACATGGTTACTAGTACTTATAAAACAATGTTAAAAAGAATAGATGTTTTAGGAGTATCAGAACCAGTTATTACTATTGAAGGTAGTGATAGAATAAGAGTTCAATTAGCTGGAGTTACAGATGCTGATACAGCAAGAAAAATATTAAGTCAAGCTGCTAACTTAACTTTTAGAGATACCAAAGATAACCTTCTTATGACAAGTGAAGTTTTAACTAGTGGCGGAGCATCAGTTGGACAAGATTCAAAAGGCTTACCAGCAGTATCTTTATCGGTTAGCGACAAAGAAAAATTTTATAAAGTTACAAAAGCTGTTAGTAAACAAGATGATAATCGTATTGTAATTTGGTTAGATTTTGATGAAACAACAGATAGTTATGAAAGTGAAAAAGCAAAATGTGGATCATCAAGTAGTTCATGTTTATCAGTAGCTACTGTATCACAAGGATTTGCAAGTGATGTTATTATTCAAGGTAAATTTACAACAGAAGAAGTTAGTGATTTAGTAGAATTAATTAATTCAGGAAGTTTACCAACAAAATTAACAGAAATTTCATCAAAAACAGTAGATGCTTCTTTTGGAGTTAATTCTTTAAATAAAACATTAAAAGCAGGAGTTATTGCTATAGCTATAATAATGATTCTTATGATAGCTTTATATCGATTTGCAGGTTTTATAGCATCAGTTGGAATTGTTATATATACATTTTTAACATTTGCATTTTTCTGGTTAGTAGGTGGAGTATTAACTTTACCTGGTATAGCAGCAACAGTTCTTGGAATAGGTATGGCAGTAGATGCTAATATTATTAATTTTGCAAGAATTAAAGATGAATTAGAAGCTGGAAGAGATTTTAAATCAGCTTATAAAAAAGGTAATAGCAACTCTTTATTAACAATAATTGATGCTAATGTGACAACATTGTTAGTAGCTGTAATATTATTTATTTTAGGTGAAAGTAGTGTTAAAGGGTTTGCAACAATGTTAATAATCAATATTTTTGTAACAGTTATTGTTATGGTTGTTATAACAAGATTATTACTTAATGCTTTTGTTAAAACAGGATATTTCGATAATAAATTAAATTTATTCTTAGGAATAAAAAAATTAAATAATAATAGATTTTCTAAATTAGGATTTGTTAAATCAAGTAAGTATTTTATTGGAGCAAGTATTTTAATAATAATAATTGGATTTATTTCTTTAGGTTTATCAGGACTTAATTTAGGTGTAGATTTTAAAGGTGGTTCATCAATAACTATAAAAAGTGAAAACGAATTAAATATTAATGATATTAAAACAGATATTGAAACATTAAAATATGATTTAACATCTATTGATGCTATTGATGATAATACAATTGATTTACAAATTGAAAATAACTTAACACAAGATGAAATAAATAAAACAACAACATATTTTGAAGAAAAATATGAAGCATCAACAGATATTGGAGTAATATCTAATATTGTAAAAAAAGAATTAGTTAAAAATGCAATTTTATCAGTTATTTTAGCATCAATTGGAATTATTATTTATATGTCAATTAGATATAAATTAAGTTATGCCATAGGTGGAGTAGTAGCATTATTTCATGATGCTATAATGATAATTGTATTATTCAGTCTTTTCAAATTAGAAGTTTCAACTATTTTTATAGCAGCAATTTTAACAATAATTGGATATTCAATAAATGATACAATAGTTATATTTGATCGTATTAAAGAAACGATAAAAGAAAAATATAATAATAAAATAACTAAAAAAGAACAATTAGTTGATGCTGTAAATTATAGTTTAAGACTTACTTTAACAAGAAGTATAATAACTACCCTAGCTACATTAATTCCTGTTATTTTATTAATAACTATGGGATCATATGAAATTTTAAACTTTAATATCGCATTACTATTTGGTTTAGTAGCTGGAGCATATTCTTCAATCTTTATAGCTAGTCAAATATGGCTTGCTATAGAAACTAAAAATATTGGTAAAACAAAGAAAAAAAAGTGGTATGAAGAAAGTGATATAGAAGAAAAGAAAGTTAAAGGTATAAATTCATAGGTGATTTTATGATAAAAGAAAAAAATAATAAAATTATATTACCAATCGAAATTATTTTGAATGGAATAAATAAAGCAAAAAAAAATAACAATGACATAATGATGTCAAAATTAATTGATTTATTTAAAAAAACACAAGAAGATACTATCAGTTTTGAAAAAAATAGTGAGATAGTATCTTTCTTGCTTATCAAAGATAATTTAGAAATTAATTTAGAAACATTATCAGTAGGATATATAAAAGCTCAATATAAAAATAATAGTGAAATAAAAAAAGAATTAAAAAAATATTTATTTGAATATATTAGAAATATTGAAGAAAAAATTGATAATGAATATATAGTAGAATTAATTAAAGAAAATAAAAAAATATATGAATATTTAAAACAAAATCAAAAAATAGAAGATTTTGAAAAAGAATTATATTTATCAGAAAAGAAAAAAAATAAAAATCAAATAATTAATATTGAAACAAGAAAAAACCAATTAATTAAAGGAAAAGCCATTATATAAAAAGAGGTGATATCATGACTAAAAAAAATATAGATTTAACAATAAATGATTTAATAACAAATGTAAAAAAATATATTAAAAATGAAGAAGAAATAAATTTAATAGAAAAAGCATATGACTATGCTAAAAAAATGCATTTTGGAGTTAAACGTTTAACTGGAGAAGATTATATTGAACATCCACTAAATGTAGCATATATATTAAGCGAAATGGAAGCTGATTTTTCTACAATTTGTGGTGGATTACTTCATGATGTAATTGAAGACTGTGATGTCACAAAAAATGAAATGGCAGATATATTTGGTCAAGAAATAGCTGATTTAGTAGATGGAGTTACTAAAATAAATAAAATAAATTTTGAAACAAGTAATGCTTCAATTATTGCAACACAAAGAAAGATATTAGTAGGACTATGTACTGATGTTAGAGTCATCTTTATTAAATTAGCAGATAGATTACATAATATGAGAACATTATGGGTTCATACAGAAAAAAAACAAAAAGAAAAAGCTAAAGAAACATTAGAAATATTAACACCCATAGCTCATCGTTTAGGAATGAATTCAATTAAAAGTGAATTAGAAGACTTATCACTTAGATACTATAAACCAGATGTATACTTTGATATAGTAAAAGAATTAAATCAAACTAAAACAGAACGTGATGATGCTGTTTTGCAAATGGAAAAAAATGTATCAGATATATTAAATGAAAATGATATTAACCATACAATAAAGGGGCGAGCTAAAAGTATTTTCAGTATTTATAAAAAACTAGATAAAGGTAAAAAATTTAATGATATATTTGATTTATTAGCTTTAAGAGTTTTTGTTAATACTGAACAAGAATGTTATAAAGCACTTGGAATAATACATTCTAAATATCGACCAATACCAAGAAGATTTAAAGATTATATAGCAATGCCTAAAACAAATATGTATCAATCACTACATACAACAGTATTTGGATATGATGGTTTTTTATATGAAATTCAAATAAGAACATATGAAATGGATGAAATAGCAGAACGTGGTATAGCTTCACATTGGTCTTACAAAGAAAATGGAAGTAATACTTTTTCTAGACAAAATGCTATGGAACAAAAATTACAAGTATTTAGAGCTATAATGGAATTAAATAGTGAAGAAATTAATGACGAAGAATTTGTTAAAAATGTAACGGAAGATGTATTTCAAAATACAATATATGTTTTTACTCCTAAAGGAGATGTAATCGAATTACCAAATGGAGCTACTCCAATTGATTTTGCATATAAAGTTCATTCTGGTGTTGGAGATAAAATGATTGGAGCTATTGTCAACAACAATATAGTTTCATTAGATTACAAATTACAAAACAATGACATTATTAAAATTAATACTAGTAAAAATTCAATAGGTCCAAGCTATGAATGGATAAATATGGCTCATACAGCACAAGCAAAAAATAAAATAAGATCATTTTTTAAAAAAATAGACAAAGAAGAATATTTAAAAAAAGGTGAAGAATTATTAAATAAAGAATTAAAAAAGAAAAAAATAGTTATTAATGATTTTTTAACTAATAATAATATTGATAAAATATTAAAAGAATTTAAATTCAAAGATTTAGAAGAATTATATGTAAGTATAGGAAGTAATAAATCAGCAGTTGGAGCTATTATAAATCTTATAATAAATGAAAATGACACTAAAGAAGAAATTATTCTTCGTAAAACAACTAATGCTGAAGAAATTATTCCACAAGTAAAAACAGATATAATTATTCAAGGAATTGATGATATAAAAGTTAATATCGCATCTTGCTGTAAACCTATTCCAGGAGATAACATAATTGGCTATATAACAAAAGGATATGGAATAACAGTTCATCGAGATGCTTGTCCAAATATTAAAGAGTTAGAAGAAAGAATCATTGATGTTAAATGGAATGATGTAATAGAAAAAAAATATCCAACATCTTTAATTATTAAAACTTTAAAAAGTGATAATATTTTATTAGAAATTATATCCAAAACATCAAGCAATAATATTTCTATTCAAACAGTAAATACATATAATGGAATTGATGATATGACATATACTATGACTGTAGTAGTCCAAAATAAAGAAAAATTAAGAAAATTCATAAGTGATGTTAAAGGAATTGATGATGTTCTTGAAATAGAAAGATTGATAAAATAATGAAAATTATTGTTCAAAGAAGTTTAAATTCGTATGTTACTGTTGATAATAAAAAAGTTGGAGAAATATCTAATGGTGTTGTATTATTAATAGGATTCACACATGATGATAATATTAGTGATATTGAATATATGATAAAGAAAATAATTAATTTAAGAATATTTGAAGATGAAAATCATATTATGAATAAATCTTTATTAGACATAAATGGAGAAATTTTAAGTATATCTCAATTTACATTATATGGAGATACTAAAAAAGGAAATAGACCAAGTTATATAAAAGCGATGAACTCTTTAGAAGCTAAAAAATTATATGAATTATTTAATGAAAAATTAAAACAAACAAAATTAAAAGTAGAGACAGGTATTTTTCAAGCAGATATGAATGTTGTAATTAATAATGATGGACCAGTTACTATAATATTAGAAAGTGGGAATTAAAATGATCAAAAACAAAATAGATTATAAATTAATTAATTTAGCAATATTAATGTTAATTATATTTCTTATATATAAAACAGGTAGTTTATGGCTTGGAATTTTAGGAACAATATTTAAAATATCTTTTCCTTTCATAGTTGGCTTTGTAATAGCTTATGCTTTATATCCATTTGTTGATTTTTTACAAAGACATAAAGTTCCTAAGTTTTTAGCTATATTTATTATAATAACAATTGTATTAGCTCTTATGTCAGTTATTATATTTGGAATAATACCAATGATTTTTGGACAACTTCCTAATTTATTTAACGGAATAATTTCTTTTATCAAAGAAATGTCTATAAAACTAGATATTGATTTTGAACCTATTCAAAACTCTTTAGCTACAAGTTTTAATGACATAATTATAGCCGTTGGAAAATATGTATCTAATGGAGCAATAAATATTATTAGTGTATCAATAAGTTATATGACAACAGCATTAATATCATTTGCTGCCACATTGTATTTTTTATCAGATATGAAAGCTATTAGAACATCAATTAAAAAACATTTAAGAAGAAAATCAAAAAAATTATATCAATATGTTGCTTTACTTGATGATGATATGAAAAATTATTTAACAGGTTTTACAAGAATCATATTGATATCACTTGTTGAATATACTTTAGCATATACCTTTATAGGACACCCATATGCTTTAATATTAGGATTTTTAGCTATGCTAGCTAATTTAATTCCTTACTTTGGAGGAGTTGTAACAAATACTATAGCAGCTGTTACTTCATTTGTTATAAGTCCAAAATTATTTATAAGAACAGTTATAACATTTATTATTTTATCAACAATAGATGGTTATGTTATAAATCCTTTAGTGTATGGAAAAACAAATAAAGTGCATCCATTAATAGTTATTATGTCTGTTTTCGTAGGAAGTGCTTTGTTTGGTATAATAGGTATTTTAATATCTCTACCTCTAGCTATCATATGTATTACAACATATAAATATTTTAAAGATGATATAAATGATAAGATAGAAGATATAAAGGTAGAAAGAAAAAACAATTAATAAGGAGAAAATAATGAATGATCAAATGAACAATGAAGAATTGTTAAATATACTTTTAGAAACGATAAAAGAAGTATCAGAAATAATTGTAGTAAGAAGTGAGTTTGGTGAAATTATTTATAGTAATGTTGATTTAATGAATTTAGACTATATTAAATTATCATTATTAGGTAAAAATGAAAAAGAGTTTAAAATTGGAACAAAAACATATCGATGTGAAAAAAAACAATTAAAAATTAAAAACGATCTTTATAATTTAGAATTATATTTAGATAATACAAAATATAATGAATTAAGAGCTTGTAGTGAGACAGATCATTTAACAAGTTTAATAAATAGAAGAGGCTTAGAAAAAGCTATAATTCAAACAATAAAAGAATTTGAAGCTTTAAATTCCTCTTTTGTTGTTGTAATGGGTGATATAGATAAATTTAAAGACGTTAATGATAAAATAGGACACATTAATGCAGATTGCATTTTACGTTTTATAGCATCTCTTTTAAAAACTAATGTTAGAGCATCAGATATAGTTGGAAGATATGGTGGAGAAGAATTTTTAATGATTTTAAAAGCTTGTGATTTAAGTAGAGCTTATGAAATAGTTGAAAAAATGCGTATTAATATAAGTGAATTTGAATTGCCATTTGATAATGTTAAAAATATAACAATGAGTTTTGGTATAAGTTTATATGATGGTACAAAAGAATTAAAAGAAGTTATTGAAGAAGCTGATAAAAATTTATATAAAAGTAAAAATAATGGAAGAAATAAAACAACCAAACCTAAATCATATCAAAAAGTTCATATATAATATATACAAATTAAAAAAACTATAGTATAATAACTTTATATTTATTATTGTTTGAAATAGTAATTATGTTTATTTTATTTAGAGAAAATGTGGTTGGTGAAAACATTTAAAACAACATAAGGAAGACATCAAATTAAAAATAATCGTTCATCTGCGTTAAAGATTAAGTGTATAGAATATCTATAAAATAAGGTGGTACCGCGGATTTAAATTCGTCCTTATATTATAGATATTTTTTTGTTAGGGGGAGACAATATGAAAAAATGTGTAGCATTATTGATGGAAAAAAACATTATAAAAGAAAATACTTTTATTTATAAACCAGTTCATTGTATTGAAGGAAAAATAGACGACAAAGGAATTTTTATTGATAACTTAAATAAAGAATATTTATCTATTGAAGATCAAGTTTTAGCTTTTTCTGAAATTACACAGTGTTATGCTTATCCTGTAGAGATGGATATATTAAAAAAACAGTATCCAGAATTTGAAGACGATGAAATAAGATTAAACAAACTTTATTATGATGAGATGTCTGAAAATATATATATAGGTATAAATGAAAAAGAAAAAACAGGAATAACAATATTACCATTAAACTCTCAAACATTATTGGATTCATATGCTAACATTAATGAAGAAGATAATTTTCAAAATATTGGTATTGTTATAAGTGAAGAATATTTAAAAAAATTATTAGAGATTAATGAATTAAATGTTATAAAAGAAAAATTACAAGAAATAAAAGCAGGATTTGACCAATTTTGTGAATCAACAGAACAAATAAATGATAATGTTTTAGATGATATATATATAACAATTGAATATATTGATTATTTATTAAAACTAGATGATTGTATTGAAATTATTAAGAAATTAAAAAAATGTAATATCAAAACAAAAGAAGAATGTTATACAATTGATAAAAGTGTTTTAAGAAAATTATTTGATGAAAATAATATTGAAGTAATTAAAGATAATTTGCTAACAATTAAAAAAACAATAGAAAAAAAAGAATTAGAAAAACAACAAAAAAAATATGAAGAAATATTTGATAATAATGTTCAATATGATGTTAAAAATATATATGAAGAAATATGTAAATCTGTAATTGGACAAGAAGAAGCTATAAAAGATGTTGTAACAACAGTTGTCATGGATAAATATAGCAAAAAAGCTTCTGATAAAACAAGATGTCTATTAGTAGGACCAACAGGAACAGGAAAAACAAAAATAATAAGCACTATATCAGAACAATTTAATTTGCCATTTATCCATGTTGATAGTACACAACTTACAGCTCAAGGATATGTTGGTGGTAAATTAGAAGATAAATTATCACAATTATTGATGAAAGCTAATGGTGATTTAGAAAAAGCAGAAAATGGAATATTTGTTTTTGATGAAATAGATAAAAAAGGTTCTTCAAGTAATGATGATGTTTCTGGAAGAGCGGTATTAAATATGATTTTACCATTTATAGATGGAACTGATTATACAATAAATTATAATAATAAAGTAATTAAATTTAATACATCAAGATTAACTATTTTTGCAGCAGGAGCATTTACTAGTGTTTTTAATGGAAAAAAATCTTTAAGTAAAAATGCTATTGGATTGACAGCTACATTTGATAAGAAGGAAGATAATATAGAATTAAAGCCAATGGATTTTGTTAAATATGGACTTATTCCAGATGAATTTATTGGACGATTTCCTATTATTAGTCAATTAAATAAAATGACTGAAACAATATTAAAAGATATTTTAGTTAAATCAAATACTAGTCCATTATTAATTGAAAAAGAAAAATTAAAAAACTTTAATATTGATTTATTATATGATGATCAATTTATTGATGCAGTAGCTAAAAAGGCCATATCTTTAGAAATAGGAGCACGCTCTTTAAAAAGTATTATTGAAAACACTATAAAAGAAGCTAGATTTCAAGTTTTGTGTAATTTAAATATATATGATACAATTACATTAACAAAAGAAACAGTTGAAAATAATAAAGTATATAAATTAGAAAGAAAAGGGATGTAAAATGATACAAAAACCAAAAGGAACATATGATGTTTATCAAGAAAAAGGTAGAAAAATATTATATTTAGAAAATATAATAGCTTCATTAATGGAATATTATAATATTGATTATGTTAGAACCCCTATATTTGAAGCAAGTGAATTATTTCATAGAGGTGTTGGAGAAACAACAGATATTGTTTCAAAAGAAACATATGATTTTTTAGATAGAGGAAATCGAAATATGACATTAAGACCAGAAAACACAGCTGGTGTAGTTAGAAGTTATATTGAGAATAAAATGTATGGCGAAGCTAATCAACCAATAAAAACTTGGTATTATGGTCCAATGTATCGATATGAAAGACCACAATCTGGAAGATTCAGAGAGTTTTATCAATTTGGCGTAGAAATATTTGGAAGCAATGATCCAGCTTTAGATGCAGAAATAATAAGTATACCGGTTAATTTTTATAAATTATTAGGTTTAAAAGGAATTAAAGTTAACATTAATTCTTTGGGAGATAGTGAATCTAGAGAAAATTATAGACAAGCTTTATTAAATTATTTTAAACCACATTTAAATTGCCTTTGCGAAGATTGTCAAAGAAGATATGAAAAAAATCCATTAAGAATTCTAGATTGTAAATTTGATGCTAATTTAGATATTATTAAAAAAGCACCAAGAATTTTAGATTATTTAAATGAAACAAGTAAAAATCATTTCCTTAATGTTCAAAAATATTTGAAAGCTATGAATATTGATTTTGAAATTAATCCTAATATAGTTAGAGGACTTGATTATTATACACATACTGTTTTTGAAGTAGAAGCAGATATTAAAGGATTTGGAAGTCAAAACGTTTTATGTGGTGGTGGAAGATATAATAACTTAGTTGAAAATATAGGTGGACCAAGTACACCAGGAGTTGGATTTGCTTTAGGACTAGAAAGATTATTATCAGCTTTAGAATTTGAAAATATAAAATTAATTGAAGAAAAAAGTTTAGATTTATATGTAATCCCAATGAGTGAAAATGAAAAAGAATATGCTTCTTCAATTACAAATGGGTTAAGAATGAGCGGTTTTAAAATAGATATTGATTATATGAATAGAAATATAAAAAGTAATTTTAAACAATCTGAAAGATTAAATGCTAAATTTATAGCTATTATAGGAGAAGAAGAAATAAACAATAATTATTTAACAATAAAAAATAATAAAACAAAACAAGAATATAAAGTTAAAATAGAAGAAATAATTGATTTTTTAGATGAACATTTAGATCATGATGATGATTGTAATTGTGGTCATCATGAATAGAGGTAATAATAATGAAAAAATATAATAATAATGATTTTAGTATAAAAGATATAAATAAGGTAGTTAATTTAAAAGGTTGGGTATCTAAAAAAAGAAATTTAGGTGGATTAATTTTTATTGATTTAAGAGATAGAAGTGGAATTATTCAAGTTGTTGTAAAACCAGAAAATGAATTTTATAATATAGCTGAATCATTAAGAAATGAATATGTTATTGAAATAGATGGTGTTATAACTGAAAGAGAAAGTAAAAACTTAAATTTATCAACTGGTGAAATAGAATGTATAGCAAATAGAATTACTGTTTTAAATGTTTCAAAAGAAATACCATTTGAAATAACTTCTAATACAACAGCATTAGAAGATACTAAATTAAAATATCGATATTTAGATTTAAGAAGAGAACCAATTAAAAATAAATTAATCACAAGACATCAAATAACAATGTCAATTAGAAATTATTTAAGTGATAATGGTTTTTTAGAAATAGAAACACCAATTTTAGGTAAATCAACCCCAGAAGGAGCTAGAGATTATTTAGTCCCATCTCGTGTAAATAATGGTAAATTTTATGCTTTACCACAATCTCCACAATTATTTAAACAATTATTAATGGTTGGTGGAATTGAAAAGTATTTTCAAATAGCTAAATGTTTTAGAGATGAGGATTTAAGAGCAGATAGACAACCAGAATTTACACAAGTTGATATTGAAATGAGCTTTGTTGATGAAGAAGACGTTATGACACTAACAGAAAATTTATTAGCTAAAGTATTTAAAGATGTTAAAAATATTGATATCAAATTACCACTTGAAAGAATGAGTTATGATGAAGCTATTAAATATTATGGAAGTGATAAACCAGATTTAAGATTTGATTTAAAAATTAATGATATAACAGAAATATTTAAAAATACAGAATTTACTGTTTTTAAAAATGTTATCGAAAATAATGGTATAATTAATGCTTTATTAATAAAAAATAAAGCTGATCAATATTCTAGAAAAGATATTGACAAATTAACTGAACACGTTAAAACTTATAAAGCATCAGGTCTAGCTTATTTAAAATTTGATGAAGAAATAACTGGTAGTATAGCTAAAATAATAACACAACAAGAAATAAATGAATTAAAAAACAAATTAAATATTTCTAATAATGATTTACTTTTAATAGTAGCTGATAAATATAATGTAACTAAAACAAGTTTAGGTAGTTTGAGAAACAAAATAGCTAATGACTTAGAATTAATTGATAAAAATATTTACAACATGTTATGGATTGTTGATTTTCCATCATTTGAATATAGTGAAGAAGAAAATAGATATATGGCTTGTCATCATCCATTTACTTCACCAAAAGATAATGATGTTGATAAATTATTGACAGATCCTGGCAATTGTTATTCTAAAGCATATGATATAGTTATAAATGGATATGAAGCTGGTGGAGGAAGTATAAGAATCCATAATCAAGATATTCAAGAAAAAATGTTTGAGGCTTTAAAATTAACCGAAGAACAAATAAAAGAAAAATTTGGATATTTTGTTGAAGCTTTAAAATATGGAACACCACCTCACGGAGGACTTGCTTTAGGATTGGATAGACTTACAATGTTACTTACTAATACCGATAATATTAGAGATGTAATAGCTTTTCCAAAAACAGCAAGCGCTTCTGATTTAATGAGTGAATGTCCTAACACCGTTGAAGAAAAACAATTACAAGAATTAGGCATAGATATTAAAAAATGTAAATAATTAAAAAATTACATTTTTTTTATTTAAATATAAATAAAATAATGATATACTAATAATAGGTGATAACTATGAATAATGTAATTGGAATAATAATGGGTCGTGAAAGTATTGATATTTTAGATAACAAAACAAATGATTCAGAACAATATTACAGATGGAAAAATATTTTGTTAATTTTAATTAAACAATCAAAATCATATGTAATGCAAGGATTAACTGAAAAAAACTTGGAACTTGTTTTAACTAAATTTGAAAATTTTTACATAAATAATGAGATATTAAATAAGTATGTTGTTGAAGGGGAAATAGATTTTACAATTGTTGAAAATCAAGTTATTAGTTTCTTTGATTCTTTAGCTGATAAACTAGGAATAGAAAAAGAAGAAGATATAACAACAACATTTAATAAATTTAATATTGAAGACTTTGCATCTACACAAGATAAAGGTATATCTTTGGTAAAATCAAATGGAAAATCTTTACTTACAGAAGATAAACAAAAAAGAGGATATGTTGGAGCATTTTTACTTGCAACTTTAACAGCTTCAGTAGAAATATCAACAATATTATATATTATTTATAATGCAATGTAATTAAGAAGCAAAGCTTCTTTTTTCTTGCCTATTTAATATAATTATAGTATAATCTTATTTAGTCAATGAGGTGAAATTTATGATAGAAAGATTATCTAATATAGAAAAAAGATATAATGAAATAAACGAAGAATTAATGCAACCAGAAATTATATCAAATATTAAAGAAACATTAAAAAGAACAAAAGAACAAGCTGGATTGAAAGAAGCTTATGAAGCATATCAAGAATATAAAAAATTAACAAAACAAATAGATGAAGCTAAAGAAATGATTAAAGATCCGGATTTAGGAGAAATGGCTAAAGAAGAATTAGAATCAAGTACGCAGGCTTTATCTCAATTAAATAGTGAAATTGAAATTCTTTTATTGCCTAAAGATCCAAACGATGGTAAAGATGTTATCGTTGAAATAAGAGGAGCTGCAGGTGGAGATGAAGGAAATATCTTTGCTGGTGATTTATTTGATATGTATAAAAAACTATGTGAAAAAAATGATTGGAAAATTGAAATATTAGAAGAAGAACATGCAGAAGCTGGAGGATATTCATTAATAAGTTTTTTAGTTAAGGGTGAAAATGTTTATTCTAAATTAAAATATGAATCAGGAGCTCATCGAGTTCAAAGAGTTCCAGTTACCGAAACGCAAGGAAGAGTACATACTTCAACCGCTACAGTACTTGTAATGCCAGAAGCAGAAGAAATTGATTATGAATTAGACATGAATGAAGTTCGTATAGATATAACAAGATCAAGTGGGTGTGGTGGACAAGGAGTTAATACAACAGATTCCGCTGTAAGACTTACACATATCCCAACAGGGTTAGTTGTGTATTCTCAAACTGAAAGATCACAAATAAAAAATAAAGAAAAAGCTATAAAAGTTTTGAAAACAAGATTGTACGATTTAAAAACAGAACAAAGAGATAAAGAAATGGGTGCCGAAAGAAGAAGTAAAATAGGTACTGGAGATCGTTCTGAAAAAATAAGAACTTATAATTATCCACAAAATAGAGTAACAGATCATAGAATAGGATTTACTTTAAATACATTGGATAGAGTGATGAATGGTGATATTGATAAAGTAATTGAAGCATTAATTACAGAAGATCAAGCTCGTAAATTAAGAGGAGAATAATGAACATTAAAGATGTTGAATATTTAAAAAAATATTTAAATTCAAAAGATTTAATTGATGGTTTAAAAAGACTTGAAAATAAAGAACCTGTTCAATATATAGTAGGTAATGTTGATTTTTATGGATATAATTTTAAGATAGATAAAAATGTTTTAATACCAAGATTTGAAACAGAACAATTAATTGAAAATACAATATTATATATACAAAAAATATTTAATAAAAAAATAGATATTGTTGATTTAGGAACAGGTAGTGGATGTATAGCTGTTACATTAAAAAAACAAATTGATTGTAATATGGATGCTATAGATATATCTAATAATGCTTTGGATATAGCTAAAAATAATGCTTTATTAAATGATGTTAAAATAAATTTTATTCAAAATGATATGTTAAATAACATTGATAAAAGATATGATGTAATTATATCTAATCCACCATATATATCATATGATGAAAAAATAGAAGAAATAGTAAAAAATAATGAACCTTCTATTGCTTTATATGCTGATAATAATGGTTTAAAATATTATGAGGATATATTGAGCAAATGTCAAAGTAATTTAAATGACAAGTTTTTAATTGCATTTGAAATAGGATATAAGCAAGCTTTAGATATTAAAACTTTAGCTTTAAAATACTTAAATAATATAAAAATAGATATAAAAAAAGATTTATCAAATAAAGATCGTTTTATATTTATAACAAATTGTAAATAAATTATTCAAAAATCATAAAATAATATTGAAATGAATTATGTTTTTTGTTATAATTAATTTACTCGATGGGTCTATAGCCAAGTGGTAAGGCGTGGGACTGCAACTCCCTGATCGTTGGTTCAAATCCGACTAGGCCCTCCAATATATATATTATAACTGTGTAAACAGTTTTATTTTGCAGGTGTAGTACAGCGGTTAGTATGCGGCCTTGCCAAGGCTGAGACGGCAGTTCGATTCTGCTCACTTGCTCCATATGTAATTAAAAACAGATTTTTATAATCTGTTTTTTTAGTAAATAAAATGTCAAATAAAATAAAAAAAATTTGACTTATAGAATATATCATTCTATAATAAAAATAGAATAGAAATAGGAGAATTTATGAAAAAAGGATTTACATTAATTGAACTATTAGCAGTAATAGTAATACTAGCTATAATAGCTTTAATAGCAACACCAATGATTCTAGGAATTATAACGAAAGCTAAAAGAGGAGCAGCAGAGGCTAGTGCATATAATTATATTGAAACTGTAGAAACAAAAACAGTATTTAATGAAATACAAAAAAATCCATCTATATTAAAAGGAACATATAATGTAGATGAATTAAAAGATACATATAAAGTAACAATAAAAGGAACTTACCCAACATTAGGAACAGTAACAATATCAGAAAAAGGGACAGTAACAAATGCAACACTATGTATAAATAATTATGAAATAAGTTATGATGGTAAAAAAGCAAATGTAGAAGCAGACAATTGTAATAATGTATCTAATGAAACAACAGTAGTATATGCAAATGGTACAGCGATATACTTTAATCCAGTAACTGGACTTACATGTACATCAGGAGAAGCCGTAAGTACAACAGGAACAAAAACAGGATGTATGAAATGGTATACATTTAATGATAATGAATCTAGTGATACAGTTAATTTGATACTAGATCATAATACAACAGCTACTGTAGCATGGAATTCTACCGGAAGTAATGTAAGTGGCCCAACAAACGTAATGACACAACTTCAAACTGATACAAGTTCATGGGCAGGAGTACCAACAAGAACAGATAGTTATAGTGTAAGCAATGGAACTGCAACATATACTATAAATTATAATACATATAAAGCTAGACTAATAACAGCAGGAGAAATAGCAACAATAACAGGAAATAGTAGTTTTGTAGAGGCTACAGCCACAATTTCAAATTGGTTTTATTTAGATAGTAATAGTCAAACGCAAACTGCAACTACAACTGGAGCAAGTAATTATGATTGGTTATTTGATTACACAAATGGTTGTACAAGTTACGGATGCAATATTGCTGATGCAAGTAACTATGGGTACTGGACATCTACAGCTGTCTCTGGCATTACTAGCCGCGCTTGGTTCGTGTATAGGTACGGCTTCTTGAACTACGACGGCGTAGACACGGGCGACGGTGTGCGCCCAGTTATAACTATCTTAAAATCTAATCTCTAAAATAGATATAAGAGATTAAATCAAGAGAAGATAATAAAAAGGAATGAAGAAATAAAACTGGAATCGTAAGTGGGAGCAAGTGTGACTTTAGGCACGCTTGTAATAGGAAAAAATGCTATGCTTTTTTCCGTTAAAGGTAGTCATCTCATGCAAGTTCCTTGCAACAGATGACTTCCGATTTATTCAAAATTTAGTTAGTATTAGATTACCATTTATTTAATATTGTTAAGAGTTGTCGTACTGGGAACTTTAACGCTCCATATGTAATTTAACCCGAACATTTAAAATGCTTCGGGTTTTTAATTTTGATTTAGAAATATAATTGAAAGCTTATAAAATAAAATTATTTCCTTGAAAAAAATATTAACAAGTGTTATTATATTCCTCATTGGAGGAAATAATATGAAGGAAATAGATATGTTAAATTCTATCTATCACGGAATTCTAAATGAAACCTTTGATAATAATATTCAAAAAATTCAACTTAATAGGTTACGAGATATTATCAATGTTGGCTATATAATAAGAGAAAATTCATCACTTAGAACTTATTGTAAACATTATAAGAAATCTTATGACAGTTGGAATAATGAAAATGAGATATCGCTTGCTTATAATCCGGGTAGTTCTTTATTTACAAAATTTATGCCAGAAAGCATTAAAGCACCATCTTATGGTTTTGAATTAGCTATGAGTTCTTTTGCTTTTGTTTTGGATAAGGAAATTATGAATGACCACAATATTTATTTAAGTAAAGGAAAATTAAAATATGAAATAATATCAACAAGTGATATAGATATAAAAAAATATTCTTTGGGTATATGTAATTCAGGAGCAGATATAAAAACCGAATTATTGGAATATAAATATTATTTACAATATAAATTGGGAATAATTTCTTTAGATGATTTTCTTAAAAAAATGTTATTATTTAGACATAAAATAGAAGATACTCTAGAAGAATATTTTAATTATTTTATGATTTTTAATAAATATGGACTACTTAGTAGTCAGATATTGCATAATCAACTTTTAACTATAGATAAAAGTTATTTTATCAAGTCAATTGATAATTATGAATTAATTTTAGAAACTTTAAAAGAAGAAAAAAAAGAAATACCAATTATTGATTCTGAAGGAACAATAGTTAAATCATTGATAGAGCAATATGAAAAAATAGAATTAATAAAAAAATTAAGTATTGAAGCATTTGGTTCTTATGAGATTGATAAAAATAACATAGTAAAAATGATATAAATTTTAGCAAATGTTAATCCATATTTTGTAAACCTAGCTATTATGATATATATTAAGAATAACTCAAATTTTTAGAAATAAAAAAACTTGTAAATTTAAATTTATATGATATAATAAATACAATAAGGAGTGAGTAAAATGAAGAAGTTTTTAATGATTTTTGGTGGAATAGTATTAGGTATAATAATTTTGTTTTTAGTTATATTTTTAATTGTTTCAGCAACATCAAAAAAATTAGTTTGTAAATCAGAAAAAGGTAATATTACTATTATGTATAATGAAAAAACAATTACAGGATATACAGCTTCTAATTTAACATATGATATGGATGCTCAAAAAGCAGTAGCTAAAGATATGGGTATGGAAGCATATATTAATGAATTTGCTAATTGGTTTACTACTTATACAACAGGATCTTGCACAAAATAGAAATTAAAAAAAGTCAATTAAATATAGCTGATAAAGTTAATAATTATATAAAAAAAATATGACTTACAGTTATATAAAAGTTAATTACTTAAAAAACAACTTAAAAAGTTGTTTTTATTATAAATAAGATTATTAAATAATAAATATAAACAAAATGTAAAGTATGTGAAATAACAAAAAAATAATTTTGAAATATTGTTTAATAATAAAAAAAAGGTTATAATTAATTAGTGCCTTTAAGGAGGAAAATATGAAAAATAAGACAGAATTAAATGAAAAAAAGCTTAAAAGAAAAAATAAAAGAAAATTTATAGAGTTATTAGCTATGATAATATTAAATACATTTGGAACATTTTTTTTAGCATATGGTTTAATATTATTAACAGGGATAGAAAATACAGTTAGATATTTAGTTATATTTATTTTAATATTACTTTGGATAACATTATTAATAACATATTTAAAATCATATAGAAAAAAAAGTAAAAAATTTATCATTCATTTTATTTTTGTTATTTTATATAGTATAGCTTTAATAGTATCTGGATCATTTATAATTAAAGCATATAGTACAATAACAAAATTATCATCTGATACAACAACTTATTCTTCAAGTTTGATAACACTATCAGATAATAAAGTTGATAATATTAACGATATTGAAGATGCTAAAGTAGGAATATTATCAGATGAAACGAGTGTAGATGGTAATGTTTTACCAAAAGAAATAATTAAAAAAGAAAAATTAGATAATGAAATAGTTGAATATGATAATTATGTTTTATTAATAAAAGCTTTAATAGAAAAAGAAGTAGATTATATTTTTGCTCCAACAACATATACTTATATGTTTCAAAATACAGAAGATGACGAATTAGATAATTTAACAGAAACAACAAAAATAATTTATACAAAAGAAAAAACAGTCAAAAAAGAAAATAATACTAATAAATCATTAACTGAACCATTTACTATATTATTAATGGGAGTTGACTCAGAAGCAGAAGATATATCACAAGGTGTATTTAATGGAGACTCTTTAATGCTTTTGACATTCAATCCTAGTACATTATCAACAACTATTTTAAGTATCCCAAGAGATTCTTATGTACCAATAGCATGTTTTGATAATCAAAGAGAAAATAAAATAACTCATGCCGCATGGTATGGAGAAGATTGTATGATAAAAACAATAGAAAATTATACACAAGTTGATATTGATTATTATGTAAAAATAAATTTTAAAGGATTAGTTAAAATAGTTGATTCATTAGGTGGTGTTGAAATTGATGTTCCTTATAGTTTATGCGAACAAAACAGTAATAGAGAGTGGGGAACAAACACTATTTATATTGAAAAAGGATTACAAACGTTAACTGGAGAACAAGCTTTAGCTTATGCTAGAAATAGACATCCAAATCCAACTTATTGTAGTTCTAAATGGACTAATTATACAAGTAATGATTTTATTAGAGGACAACATCAACAAGAGGTTTTAAAAGCAGTTTTAAATAAACTTAAAAATATTGGTAATTTAAATACCGTTTATGAACTATTAGATACAATCAGTAGTAATATGGAAACAAATATGGCAACAAGTGAAATTTTATCTTTATATAATATTGGTAAAGATATAATTACTAAAAGTAGTGGTGAAAATGTTGAAGATTTAATTAGCATGCAAAGATTATATTTAAGTGGGGTAGATGCTTATATATATGATTCATATTTAGGACTTACATTATATAATTATGTTATTTATGAAGATAGTATTGCTGATGTTACAGAAGCTATGAAAATTAATTTGGGATTACAAGAACCGGAAGTAATAAAAGAATTTAGTTTTGTTATTGATGAACCATATGAAGAAACAGTTATTGGTAAAGGAGATTACTCGGAATTACCATCTTATCAAACATTACCTGATTTTACAGGGGATAGTGAGTTACAAGCTCGTTCAACAGCTAAAAAATTAGGAATAACACTTTCATTTAAATATGTATATAGTGGTAGTGGAAAAGTAGGAACTGTTATAAAACAAAATTATGCAGTAGGAACTTCTCTTAGTAATATTAAAACAGTAACTTTAACAGTGTTGTTAAAAGAAGAAACAACAACTACAACAAATACAACAACAAATAATCAAAAAACAGATAATGAAGAAACAACTACAACAATAGATAATGAAGAAGAACCAACAAATACAACAATAGAAGAAGAAACAAATGAAACAACAACAGAAGATACTGAATAATATTAATTATTAAATTGACATTGAATTTTATTTATTATAAAATTAACATAGGTGGTAGAATGAAAAAAGGATTTACATTAGCTGAGTTATTAGGAGTAATAGTTTTATTAGCACTAGTTGTATCAATATCATATCCACTTCTTTTAAATCAATTTGAAAAAAGTGAAGAACAAATTGATGAATATAAATTAAGTTTAGTTTATTCAGCAGCTAAAAATTATGTAAGAAATAATGCTAATGATTTTCCATATAAAATGGGGAATATAGCCTGTGTATACGTCAAAACACTAACCGATAATAATTTAGTAGCACTTGATTTAGATAATATTTCAGAAAACAAATTAATAAAACTTGTTATGACAGGAAATAATAGATATACAACATCATTAGTAGATGAATGTACATCAACAAGTGGAATAATATATAAAACAAAATCTTGTACAACAACTAAATTACAAAATAGTGTTAAATATGATAATAATGTTACTTATTACTTTGAAAACAATATCTTAGTTAGAGAAATAGATAATATATCAATTATTAATCAAAATGAAGATAATACAACTAGTTTTGATTTATCTAATACAAATTATAAAGCACTATATGATATTTTATATACAAGAAAAGGAATATATACAACATTTGATAAAGGAGAAAAAACTTCTAAGATGTTTATTGATATTAATTATTTAGATGATTTATATACAGATGACACTGGAAATACAACAATTTATCAAAATGCAGATACATTTACAAAATATTATAAAAATACAACATATGATACAATAGCTGCATCATCGGCTTGCAATTAATAGGGAATTACCCCTTTTTTTGTTGTATAAATTTTAAAAATTTAGTATAATGATATTGGTGTTAGAATGAAAAAAATATTGATTAATTTAATAAAATTTTATCAAAAAATACCTGGAAGCTTTCATGATAACTGTAAACATATTCCAACATGTTCTAATTATGGAATAGAAGCTATCGAAAGATATGGAGCAATAAAGGGAAGCATTTTAGCTATTTTAAGAATATTAAGATGTAATCCATTTTTTAAAGGTGGATATGATCCAGTACCTGAAAGGAAGATTAAACATGAAAAAATGTAGTTTGTTTTTACCATTAATTTTAATAATTTTATTTACTGGATGTTTTAAAAGAGATAATTTAGAAGATATAACAATTTATACAACTTCATATCCAATAGAATATATAACTAATTATTTATATAAAGATCATAGTACTATTGAAAGCATATATCCAGATGGTGTTAATATAAATACTTATGAATTGAACGATAAGCAAATAAAAGATTATAGCAAATCTGATATGTATATTTTTAGTGGATTAAGTAATGAAAAAAATTATGTAACAAAAATGGTTGATAATAACAGTGATTTAATGATATTAGATGCAACGCAAACAATGGAATATACAAATTCAATTGAAGAATTATGGTTAGACCCATCTAATTTCTTAATGTTGGCTTTAAATATTAAAAATGGACTATTAGAATATATTACAAATCATTATTTAAAAACAGATATAGAAGCGCGTTATGAACAATTAAAAGTAAGCGTATCTAATATTGATGCAGAATTAAAATTATTAAGTGAAATAGCTGATAATACAACAATCATAACAGATAATGATGTATTAAAATTTTTAGAAAAATATGGATTTACTGTGATATCTTTAGATGAAGATACTTTAACTGATAAAACTAAAAGTGAAGCTGTAATAGCACTTAACAATGCTGTTAATAAATATATTTATACGATTGATCAAGATAATTTATCACAAACAGTTAATGATGTTGTTAAAAAAACAAAAGCAGGAATTATTGAAATACAAACAATATCTAATTTAACAGAAGAACAAAGATCTAATAATGAAGATTATATTACAATTTTAAATGATAATATTGAAGCATTAAAAAGCACTTTATATAATTAAAGTGCTTTTATATTTGATTGATAATAGAATTTATAGAATTAATATAAGTTTTTGTAAAAATATATATAAAAATACTTATAATAAAAAAAGTAATAATAAAAATAATTAATTTGATTTTTTTATCTTTTTTTCTTCTTTTATTATCTTCTTCTAGCAAATTAACTCTAGATTCTAATAAATCAATTTTATTTTGTAATGATTTTATATCTTCATTCATAATATTCACCTATATAAATAATAACATATAATGATTATTTTTAAAATAAAAAAACCTATAAAGGTTTTAAATTTCATATGGCGGAGCAGGAGGGATTTGAACCCTCGCGCCAGTTACCCGACCTACACCCTTAGCAGGGGCGCCTCTTCAGCCTCTTGAGTACTGCTCCAAATTAAGCTTCGAATATAATTTTACATTATATAAAAGCTTGTGTCAATATTAATTTATAAAAATATCATATATCTAAAAAGTTTTGTTCCTTATTTGTAAAACGATATAATTTAGGTGGTCTACCATTTTTGCCAATATTTTTATCGCCAGTATCTTCAACAATTTTTAGATTAATCATTTTTTTTCTAAAATTTCTACGATCTAATTTTTTATTAAAAACTTGTTCATATACTAATTGCAATTCTGGCAAAGTAAAATCACTAGGATAAAAAATGTTTAAAAGTTCATTATTTTTAATTTTGTTTTTTAACATTTTTATGGCATTTTCAATAATATCATTATGATCATAAACTGTTTTAGGAATTGTATCAATATCAAACCATTCACTTGTAATTTTTCTTTTTTCTCTTTTTAAAGTAATTGTTTCTTCATCTAATATACCTATTAATGAATTAGCTAGGATTCTATCATTAGGTAGACGATCTATTTTACTCATGACATCACATTGGAAAAGATGCATATCTTTTAACCCTGAAAATTCATATATTGTATCATTAGCGCATTCTTCAATTGTTTCACTAGTCATTAATAAATTACTAGGTAACATCCAATATCCTTTAAATGGATCTTCATCCCTTCTAAATAATAATATTTTTATTTTACCATTAGCAATAGTAAAAATATTTATTATTATTTCGATTTGATTTATATAATGTGTATCAATTTCCATATAATCACTTCTCCATATGTAAATTATATATTTTAACTTTAATTTTGTCAATTAAATTGGAATTTCCTATTATTTATTGTATAATGTATATGGTGATTATATGGAAATACTAGAAAAATTAAATATTCAAACAAATAACATTGATATTTATGAGCAAGCTTTTACTCATACTTCATATGTAAATGAAAATAATACTATAAGCTATGAAAGATTAGAATTTTTAGGTGATGCTATATTAGAGTTAATTGTAAGTGAATATCTTTATTTAAATACTGATTATGATGAAGGTGTAATGACTAAAATAAGAGCTCATTATGTTTGTGAAAATGCTTTATATGAATATTCAATTAATTTTAAATTAAATGAATATCTTAAACTAGGTAATGGAGAAGCAGAATCTGGTGGAAAATTTAGAAAAGCTATAGTAGCAGATATTTTTGAAGCATTTATTGGAGCTTTATTTTTAGATCAAGGAATAAATAAAGCCAAAGAATTCATTTATTTATCAGTTATTCCATATATAAAAGAAAATAAATTAGATTTTTTTGGAGATTATAAATCTAAATTACAAGAATTAGTTCAAACAGATAAAAGAAGTTTAGAATATGATATTATAAGTGAAGAAGGACCAGCACATAATAAAACATTTAAAGCAATTGTAAAAATAGATGATGTTATTTATGGAACGGGTGAGGCGCATAGTAAAAAAGCAGCAGAACAAGAAGCAGCAAAAAATGCTTTAGATAAAAGTGTACAAGGAAACTTCAATGATCAAGATCAATAGATTAAATTGTAAAACTGATTATTATTTAGATTATGATGTATATATTAATAATATCAAAATAATTACAATATCTAATAATGAAATAAAAAACATTAATTTAAAACCTGGTAATTATTATATTGAAATAAAAAGTGGGGCCTCTAAAAGCAAAAAAATTAATTTTGAATTATCTCAAAATCAAATAATAGAGTTTGAAATAAAACCAAAACATCAAAATAATGCTATTTTTAAAATAATAGCAAAATTGTTATTTAATAATACAATAATAAACATTAAAATAAAAAGTGATATATATTTATAAAAAAACAGTTAAAACTGTTTTTTTTTGTATATAAATATTATCTTGGAATATAATATGGATATGGAACAGGATAAGGATAAGGTGTTGGATAATATGGAGGATAATAAGGTCTACCATAATAACCATAAGGTCTAAATGCTGGAGCTAGTAATCCTCCTGTAATTCCTCCTAAAATAAATGGACCTAAAAAACCTCCGGCAATAAATCTGTCATCATTATTTGTATTATAGTTCGACATCATATTTGGATTATATGAGTTACTATAAATAGGCATATTAGAATTTGAATACATGACATATCTCCTTTCATAATATATTATGAAAATAAAGAAAATAGGTGAAAAAAATGAATTATTTGGAAGAGATAAGTAAAAAAATAGTTAATTATAGTTTAAATGTTTTACCAAATGAAAGAGTTTTAATATCGATGCAAAATATTAAATGTAAACCTATAGTAAAATATTTAATAAAAGAAATAGTGAATAAAAAAGGAATTCCTTTTGTTAAAATATATGATGATGAAATCAAATCATTATTACTTAAATTAACCACTAATGAAAAAATTAATGAAATAAAAAAACAAGCATTGGAAGAAGTGAATAATTATGATTCCTTTATTAATATAAGATATACAACTAATGATTATGAAAAAAATAATGTTGATATAAATATATTAAATAAAATTAGCTTAGCTTGTGAAAAAAGTGATGATATAAAAATAAATCAAAGAAAATGGGTATTATTAAATTATCCATCAACCCTAGATGCTTATAAAGCTAAAAAAAATAGTGATGAATATTATGATTATGCATTAAAAATAATGAATTTTGATTATGAAAGTATGTATGAAAAAATAAAACCATTAAAACAATTAATGGAAAAAACAGATATTGTTAAAATAATTGGACCTAATACAAATATAAGTTTTAGTATTAAAAATATGAATGTTATACCTTGTTGTGGAAAATCTAATATACCAGATGGTGAAATATTTACTTGTCCAATAAAAGAAAGTGTTAATGGAATAATAACATATAATACAGAAAGTCCTTATCAAGGAAATACATATAAAAATGTTTCATTAAAATTTAAAGATGGTAAAATAATAGAAGCTAAAAGTGATGATGAAACACAAAAATTAAATCAAATTTTTGATACAGATGAAGGAGCAAGATATATTGGGGAATTTTCATTAGGGTTAAATCCTTTAATATTATATCCTGTAAAAGATATATTATTTGATGAAAAAATAATAGGTAGCATTCATTTTACACCAGGATCTGCTTATAAAGAAGCTTACAATGGAAACGAATCAACTGTTCATTGGGATTTGGTTTTAATACAAAGAAAAGAATATGGTGGTGGAGAAATTTATTTTGATGATAAACTAATAAGGAAAGATGGTCTTTTTGTATTACCAGAGTTATTACATTTAAATTATGATTTAAAGTAAAAACAAATCAATATATACATATAATTAACTAGGGTGATTAAATGAAAAAGTTTTTTTCATTACTAGGATTTTTAACTATACTAAGTTTAAGTTTTTTTTACACAGAAAAAATAGTTGATGTAGTTAAAGAATATGATGATATTATGATTCAAATAAAAAAAGAAAATGATAAATATAAAACTGATCCTATAAATTCTATTATTAAAGATAATACTATTATACCTGGTATAAAAGGAAAACAAATTAATATAGAACAATCATATAGTAAAATGAAAAGATATGGTAAATATAATGATAAGCTTATAATATATGAAGATGTTACTCCCGAACTTTCAATTACGAATAATTTTAATCAATATGTAATAGGAGGAAATAGTTCTAAAATGATGGTAAGTTTAATTTTTTTAGTCAATGCTAGTGATGATATTGATGAAATAATTAAAATTGTAGATAAAAAAAACATTAAAGTCAATTTTTTTGTTGATGGAAAATGGGTAGAAGAAAATAATGATTTGATGATATCATTAATTAATAATAAACACATTATTGGTAATTTAAGTTATAATAGAGATTATTTAGATAGTTCATATGTCTACGCCGATACAATAATAAAAAAAATTGGTAAGCAAAATACAGGATATTGCTATAATGAAATTGATAATAATGCTGCTCTTAAATTATGTTCCTTATATAATAATTATACAATAAGGCCAAATATGATTTTAAAAAATAATTATATTCAAAACATAAAATCAGTAAAATCAGGAGATATTATTTCTTTTGAAATAAATAAGTCTTTAGAAGATGATTTGAATTTGGTAATTGATTATATAAAATCTAAAGGTCTTAAAATAGAAAATCTAAATACTCTTTTAAAAGAATAAGCATTTGATATGCTTTTTTTTTGTTTAATATTGTGTTAAAATAATTGTAGAATAAAAGGAGTGTATATATGAAAAAAGGGTTTACATTAATAGAATTACTAGCTGTTATAGTAATACTAGCTTTAATAGCGTTAATATCAGTACCAATGATATTAGGAATAGTAGAAAAAGTAAAAAAGGGTGCACTTGGAGCTACAGCAAATGGACTGTTAGAAAGTGCAACATTATATTATGCTAAAAATTTAAATGATATAGGAGAAAATAAAGTTTTCTTATTTGATGAAACACATGATGGAGAAACTAGTGATAATATCAAACTAACATATAAAGGAGATTTTAAAGGAACTGGAAGTGTAAGAATATATAAAGATGGAAAAACAGCAATATGTATTCAAAATGAAAAATACTATGCCATTAAAAATATAAATAATACAAAAGTAACAACAGGAACAGGAACATGTTCATATGATGAGGCAACAAATACATATTTAAGTGTTAACTTAGTAAGTCAAGAATTGGTAGATAATTTACAAGAACAACTTGATCAAATGAATGCAGAGAAACAAGAATTAGTTGATGCATTAGTATCAAAAGGTGTAAGTGTGAATGAAACTGATGATTTAGGAACTATAGTAGATATATTAAATAATACAACAATTGGAAAACAAATTGCTACCCTTGGAACTGAAACAACTTTTGATTTAAAAACGAATTATGCAACATATGGATTGGCTGCTGACACATATTTAACATTGAGTTCAGATAGTTTTTTTGTAACAATAACAAAAAGTTATGCCAGATTTAATTCAGGAAATCAATTAGGTGGTGGTGAGACTACAACAGCAAATGTAGTTAAAAATTATAATAATACAACGGGAATTTTGACAATTACTGGAACAGCAATTTCTGATAGCTATGATCAAACAACATATGGTGGAGGAGCTAATCAAATAACAACATATTTAATTTATTAAAAAGGAGTTGGATATATGAAAAAAGGATTTACATTAATAGAATTATTAGCCGTAATAGTAATACTAGCAATAATTGCAGTAATAACAATGCCAATGATAACACGTGTTATAGATAAAGCAAAAATAGGAGCACTAGAAGATAGTGCATATGGACTAATAGAAGCAGCAAATTTATATTATACACAACATATAAGTGAAATAAATACAACAACCTTTGTAACAGATGAAACAAAAAAAGGAATGTATGCAGAAGAAAATAAGTTACCATATAAAGGATTCATACCAGATAGTGGATCACAAATAACAATAAATGAACAAGGAAAAATAAGTATAAGAATAATAAGTGGAGATTATTGTGCAATAAAATCAATAAATGAAACAAAAATAACATTATTACAAAAAGACTGTACAACATCAATAGATGGAGAAACAACAGTAGACACAAATGTAACAAGTGAAGATATAGAAATATTACAAAATCAAATAGATACAATGAATGCACAAGTAATAACAAATACAGAAGATATAACAAATATAACAAATGATTTAAATGGAATAAAATTTGGAACAGATGCGGAAGGAAATTATGGCTATTATAAAGAAGGAGAAACTACTTTAACTAAATTTGATAAAGGAAGAGAAGGATATACAACTAGTTTTGTTGTTGGTACGGCTGTAAATCCATATCCAGCATATTTTAAAATAGATTGTAGAGGATATAACTCAGTTGTTATTTCTGGCTATGCAAGACCAATGTATAGTGACTATTTTCCAGGACAATGGCCTGTTACTATTACAGGAATAAAAAGTGATGGAAGTTCTACCATTTTATATAGGCAATATAACAATAATACCAGCAATCAAGAATATGCGTTAAATTTAACTGTCGATGCAACAGTATATGATTTTATAATTATGGATGCAGTAGCTGGTGGATCATATATGAGAGGGACAATGACTTTTAATTAAATTAATAGGAGGATGTTTATGAAAAAAGGTTTTACATTAATAGAGCTATTAGCAGTAATAGTAATATTAGCTTTAATAGCACTTATCACAGTACCAATGATATTAAAAGTAGTAAAAAATGCTAAAAATGGTGCATTAGCTGATAGTGCATATGGACTAATAGAAGCAGCAAACTTATATTATATTCAAAATTTAGAATCGGGTATAGAAAATGATTTAATATTTACTCCAGATGAAACAAATAAAGGCATGTATAGTGGAACAATTAAATTAACATATAAAGGAGAATTGCCACAAACAGGATCAGAAGTTATTTTAAAAACAAATGGTTCTGTTGCAATTAGATTAATAAACGGTATTTATTGTGCTTTAAAAACAACAACCGATAGTAAAGTTAATGTAACAACAGAAAATTGTAGTCAAGAAATAGATTTAGAAATACCATCAACAACACCATCTCCAAGTGATATGATAATACTTCAAAATTCTATTACATCTTTACAATCACAAATCAATTCAAATACTCAAAATATTACAAATATAAAAACAGCAATGAATGGAATAAAATTTGGAACAGATGTCAATGGTAATTATGGGTATTATGATGCTTCAAATGTTTTCCACCCATTTTAATGAAAAAAGGAGAATTATATGAAAAAAGGATTTACATTAATAGAACTACTTGCTGTAATAGTAATACTAGCTGTTATATCTTTAGTTACAGCTCCAATGTTACTTAAAGTAATAGAAAATGCAAAAATAAAATCAATAGAAAATTCTGTATATGGATTAAGAGAAACCGCGGATTTGTATTTTTCAGAAAATAGTGTTGATATTGTAGAAGAATTTATATGTGATAGTACAGGATGTAATAGTGAAAATAATAAATTAAAATTTAAAGGGCAAATAGATAGTGGAAGAGTCAAAATATATAATGAAGGCGAAATATCTATATGTTTAGAAACAGGAAAATATGCGGCAATTAAATTAGCAGATGAAGAAAATGTAACTGTAAGCATAGGAAACTGTGATTATACTAGTGATCAATACAAAGTAGATGAAATAGCTTTTTTAGGATCATATTCTGAATTTAAAGAAAAATATGAAGCAGAAATAAGTCAGATGAAAGAAAAATATGAAACAGAAATAAGCGACTTAAAAATCCAATTGTCTCAAACAACAAGTGATTATGAAGGGCAACTAACAACACAGCAAGAAGCATATGAGACGCAATTAGCTCAATTAAATAATCAAAAAAATCAATTAATACAAGATTATGAAGGCCAATTAGTAACACAACAAGAAGCATATGATACTCAAATTTCAGCTTTAAATGCCCAAATTATAAGTGTTCAATCATCATTAAATACAGTAACAACGCAATTGAATACTTTAAAATCAATAGGATCAGCATCAGCTTCCGATATATTAATAGGTAAAACGGCAGTTGTTAAAGGTTCAACAGTAACTGGTAGTATGGTTAATAATGCAACTCAAACAACAACTGATTTAGGTTATGATTTGACAAATAGTACTTTAAATGTTTATTTTCCAGCTGGGGCTTGGTTAACACAATATTCTAGTCATAGTAATAATGCACAAGTTAAAATACCATTTTCGTCTTTACAAAGTTCATTAGGAATATCTGCTTCCAAAATTGCAGTAGGTCAATCAATTACTGGAATAAATGGAACATATACATCAGATGCAACAGCTACATCTGGAGATATAGCTAATGGTAAAACAGCATATGTTAATGGAACAAAAGTAACAGGAACTTTAGCTGTAAGTTCATTTCAAAAAGTGTCTTTAGGTACTGGAAATACTGGTGGAGTTAGAACATTTAATGTTTCAAGTTACCCAGGATATCAAAATTTTACAGTTAATAATTTCTTTTTAGTAGCACTAGATTATTCAACTTATTCACCACAAACTTATGTTGAATATAATACAAGTGCAGGATCTTCTCCAATAACACCTACTTATAATGCTACAACAGGAATATATACTGTTCCAGTAAGATGGGCATATAACTGGATAGATCAAAGAGAAGGATATAATACTCAAAGAAGTTGGAGTGTGAACTATCAAGTTTATTTAGTATATTAATAAATATATTGTATGTTAGGAGGACATTTATGAAAAAAGGATTTACGCTTATTGAGTTACTAGCAGTAATAGTAATATTAGCAATAATTGCAGTAATAACAATGCCAATGATAACACGTGTTATAGATAAAGCAAAAATAGGAGCACTAGAAGATAGTGCATATGGACTAATAGAAGCAGCAAATTTATATTATACACAACATATAAGTGAAATAAATACAACAACCTTTGTAACAGATGAAACAAAAAAAGGAATGTATGCAGAAGAAAATAAGTTACCATATAAAGGATTCATACCAGATAGTGGATCACAAATAACAATAAATGAACAAGGAAAAATAAGTATAAGAATAATAAGTGGAGATTATTGTGCAATAAAATCAATAAATGAAACAAAAATAACATTATTACAAAAAGACTGTACAACATCAATAGATGGAGAAACAACAGTAGACACAAATGTAACAAGTGAAGATATAGAAATATTACAAAATCAAATAGATACAATGAATGCACAAGTAATAACAAATACAGAAGATATAACAAATATAACAAATGATTTAAATGGAATAAAATTTGGAACAGATGCGGAAGGAAATTATGGCTATTATAAAGAAGGAGAAACTACCATTAATTATTTTAATAATTTGAAATTTAATGAAGGAAGTCTAATAGGAAATACAACATCTAAACAAATAGTAACATGTGGATTTAAACCCAAATATATATTTGTTAGCAATTATGGAGATGTTTCTTCAAATGGAAATAGCATTCATTATGAATACAAAGATGGAAGCCAAATGTATCAATATTATACAAATGCAAGATACACATCATTTACTGGCTTTTTTATTACAGATACAGGATTTGAATTTACTGGCTATAATGCAAGTTTAAATCCCCTTCATTATTATGCTATTGGGTATTGATTTATTGATTAGTAAACATTTTTATAAACTTTATATTTTTTATGCAAAATATTACTATTTATTAATTTAATAATATATTAAATAAAAAAGTGAAATAAGCATTAATTATATGATATTATATAGTTAATAAATATAATAAAGATAGGAGTAAAGTAGATGAATAGAAAAGGGTTTACATTAATAGAATTACTAGCTGTAATAGTAATACTAGCTCTAATAGCATTAATATCAGTACCAATGATATTAGGAATAGTAGAAAAGGTAAAAAAAGGTGCACTTGGAGCTACAGCAAATGGACTGTTAGAAAGTGCAACATTATATTATGCTAAGAACTTAAATGATATAGGAGAAAATAAAGCTTTCTTATTTGATGAAACACATGATGGAGAAACTAGTGATAATATCAAATTAACATATAAAGGGGACTTTAAAGGAACTGGAAGTGTAAGAATATATAAAGATGGAAAAACAGCAATATGTATTCAAAATGAAAAATACTATGCCATTAAGAATATAAATAATACAAAAGTAACAACAGGAACAGGAACATGTTCATATGATGAGGCAACAAATACATATTTAAGTGTTAATTTAGTAAGTCAAGAATTAGTAGATGATTTACAAGCACAAGTGGATGATTTAACAGATGAGATTAATAATTTAAAATCTTTAGGTAATGCAACCGCATCAGATATTATGTCTGGTAAAACAGCAGTTGTCAATGGAGAATTAATCACTGGAACAATTCCAAATTTAGATGGCAATAGTGGATTTTTAGGTAATTTTTATTACTATGGTGGAATAACATTAAATTCTTCAGTACAAATGCCTGTTATTGATTATGATTCAAACTTAGTTACAAAAAGTGGAGAAAGCATAATAATGAAAAAAAATGTACTTGTTAAATGTCTTATAGGACAAGGTGGAGAAGGAAATAGAGCATATCTTTCTATAAGAGTATATAAAAATGGAGTTGTTGTGGCAACTTATAATTGCGTTGATAACTTGTATTCTACAGCAACAGCTCCTGGATATTTTACATTTGAAGCAGTACAAGGTGATGTTATAGATGTTAAATTTGTTTCTAGCCCTGGTGATGGAGCATTAGGAGAACCAAATAAATGCCAAGCTATATTGTGGTATTAATAAAAAATCAAAATAATTTTAAATATGAGATGCTATCTCATGTTTTTTTAATTTATAAATTGTGTTATTATAATAAAAGGTGATGAAAATGAAGAAACCAGAACTACTAGCCCCAGTAGGTAATTTAGAAAGTTTATATGCAGCTATAGAAGCAGGTGCAGATGCTGTTTATTTAGGGGGAACCTTTTTTGGTGCAAGAAGTTATGCAAATAATTTTGATAATGAACAGCTAATTAATGCTATAAATTATGCACATATATATGCAGTAAAAGTATATGTTACAGTTAATACAATAATATATGAAGCTGAAGTAAAAGCTTTTATGGAATATATAGAATTTTTACATAAGAATAATGTTGATGCTGTTATTATGCAAGATTTAGGAATGATAGATTTAGTTAGAAAAACATTTCCAAATTTAGAAATTCATGCATCAACACAAATGCATATTCATAATTTAGAAGGAGTTTTATTAGCTCAAAAATTAAATATTTCAAGAGTTGTTTTAGCTCGTGAAACAAATATAGAGACAATTAAAAATATCAAAGAAAATTGTAATATAGAATTAGAAGTATTTGTTCATGGAGCATTATGCATATGTTATTCAGGACAATGTCTTATGTCTAGTTTAATAGGAAAAAGAAGTGGAAATAGAGGAACCTGTTCTCAACCTTGTCGTATGAAATATGATTTAATTAGTAATAATCAAAAAATAAATGACAATAATTACTTATTAAGTACCAAAGATTTAAATACACTTGAAAATATAGATAAATTACTTGATATAGGAATTGATAGTTTAAAAATTGAAGGAAGAATGAAAAGACCAGAATATGTTTATCAAGTGATAAGTTTATATAGACAAGCTATTGACTCATATTATGAAAATAAACAAATTAAAATTGATGAAAAAGAATTAAAAAAATTATCAACTTTATTTAATCGAAAATATACCAAAGGTTTTTTATTTAATGAGAATAATAAATCATATGTAAATAACTATAGACCAAATCATATGGGAATTGAAATAGGAACAGTTATTGAAAATAAAAATAATTTAGTTAAAATTAAATTAACAGATGAAATAAATAGATTAGATGGAATTAGAATAATTAGTAAAGAAGATGTAGGATTAACATTACAAAATATAATTATTGATAATGTAAAAAAAGAAAAAGCCTATAAAAATGAAATAATAACAATTAAATTAGATAAAAAAGTAGAAATAGGTGATAAAGTAGTTAAAACAACAGACAAAAAAATAATTGATGAAATAAATAGATTAATAAATAATCACCAAAGAAAAGTAAAATTGGATGTATATATTGAATGTTATAAAAATCAACAAATAAAACTAATTGTAAATGATAATAATAACACTATAGAAATATATAGCGATGAAATAATAGAACAAAGTTTAAAAGCTCCAATAGATGAAGAAGCAATAAAAGAAAAAATAAGTAAACTAGGTAATACACCATATATTTTAGAAAATATAGAAATTAAAATGGATAATGATATTTTTATTAGAATAAATACTTTAAATGAATTAAAAAGAAAAATGATTGATTTAATAACAAAAAAAAGACTTTATAAAATTGAATTTATAAAAAAAGATTATTTTATAGATTTAAAATCTTTTGATGAAGAAACAGGATATAATATATTAATTGATGATGTTAATAATTATGAAATAAATAACAAAATAAAAAACATATATTTAAATGAAGATTTATATTTTAAAATAAATGACTCTAAAAAAATTTTAAAACTACCAAGAGTAATTAATAAATATAAAGAATATGATAATGAAGTTTTAATAGGTGAAATAGGCTCAATTAATAAATACAAAAATATAATTAGTGACTTTTCATTTAATGTTGTTAATTCATATACTGTAGCTTTACTCCATAGTTTAAATGTTAAAAGAATAACTTTATCATATGAATTAAATGAATATCAAATAAAAAAAATTATTGATAATTATAAAAAAAGATATAATGAAACACCTAATTTAGAATTAATTGTTTCATCCAAACCAGAAGTTATGATATCTAAATTTAGATTATTAGATTTTTATAATGTCAAAAATGATAACAATTATTTATCTGATGATTTTAATAATAAATTTAAAATAATAGAAAATGAAGAATTTATGACTATATATTTTCATAAAAAAATAACTATCGAAAATTACCAAAATTATTTTGATATGGGAATAAATACTTTAAGAATTCATATTGATAATAAAGAAGATTATAAATTGTTAGTATAAAATAATATGATAAGACAATGATATTATTAGGTGATATATATGTTACTAATTTATATAGAAAATAAAGATTTACTTTCTAAAATAATTAATTATTTAGATCATACAAGTATAAAATATACAACTAATTTAAAAGATAATTATGATTATATTTTATTAGCTGAAATATCTAAAAAAACAATTGAATTAAGTTATGAAAAAAAAATAATATTTATTACTTATTTAATTGAAAATAAAATATATTTAAATTATAATTCCAAAAATAAAAAAAACAATATTTATAAAAATAATTTAAATAACTTTTTTAATAAATGTTTTCAAATAATAACAAGTAATAACTATATAAAAGAAATGATAAATAAAAATTTTAACAAAAACACAGTGACTATTGAACATATATTACCAGATGTAAAGATTAGCAAAAATATTTATAATAAATATAAATTAAATAAAAGAAAAAAAATATTACTAATAGATATAAATTATCAACATATTAAAGATTTATATCTATTATGTTACCTATATCCTAAATATGATTTTATTTATATTGGATATAAACCATCATATTTAATGAAAAAAAAGGATATTGAAAATTTAAATAATTTGCCAAATAATGTAATATATATTAAATATTATGATTTAAATATATATAGTGATTTATGTAAAATAAGCGAATTAGTAATTAATTATGAAGATATTAATTTAGATATTAAATATTTATATACAATATTATTATTAAAAAAACAATTATTAATAAAAGAAAGTAGATATTTTGATAACTTTTTATTAGATAATAAAAACTGTTATTTTTTTAAAGATAATAAAGAATTAATACTAAAAATTAAAAAAATATTTAATAATAGAATAACTAATTTAACAAGTGAAAGCTATGAACTAATAAAAAACAATACTTTTGATGAAATTGTAAAAAAATTTAATAAATATTTGAATGTAAAATAAATAACCATATGGTTATTTTTTATATATAAGTAATAGTAAAATCATTAAAAAAATGTTATAATGTATAAAGTATAGGAGGATAATCAATGGAAATAAATGAATTATTAAATATATACAATGATTATAATACCAAAGTTAACCAATTATGGAGGTTACTTTGAACCTGAAGAAACACAAATCAAAATAAAACAATTAGAAGAAATAATGACTAAACCAAATTTTTGGGATGATAAAAAATATAGTGAAAAAATTATATCCGAAGCTAATATGTTAAGAAAAAGTATAGACGATGTAAATTCAGTTAAAAATAAAATAGAATCTAATATTGAAATATTAGGAATGCTAAAACATGAAGAAAATGACAATGAAATAAAAAAAGATATAGAAAATGATTTAATTAATATTATAAAACAATATGAACAATTAGAAATATCAATGTTATTAAATAAGCCACACGATAAAATGGGAGCCATATTAGAACTGCATTCTGGAGCTGGTGGAACAGAAGCTTGTGATTGGGCTTTAATGCTATATCGCATGTATGAAAGATGGTGTAATAGCAAAAATTACAAATTAGAAGTAATAGATATTCAAGATGGTGATGAAGCAGGAATAAAATCAGCTTCTATAATGATAAAAGGAATAAATGCTTATGGATATTTAAAAAATGAAAAAGGTGTTCATCGTTTAGTAAGAATATCTCCTTTTGATTCTAATTCAAGAAGACATACTTCATTTGCTTCAGTAGATGTAATGCCACTATTTGATAATGATAATATTGATATAGAAATAAATTCAAATGATTTAAGAATAGATGTTTATAGATCAAGTGGAAATGGTGGACAAGGAGTAAACACAACTGATTCAGCTGTTAGAATAACTCATATTCCAACTAAAACAGTAGTTACTTGTCAAAATGAAAGATCACAAATTAAAAACAAAGAAAAAGCCATGGAAGTTTTAAAAAACAAATTATTTAATTTAGAACTTCAAAAAAGAGAACAAGAACTTAAAAATATTAAAGGAGATACTATGGATGTAAATTTTGGATCACAAATAAGAAGTTATGTTATGCATCCATATTCGATGGTAAAAGATCATAGAACAAATACTGAAACAAGTAATGTTGCAAAAGTCTTAGATGGTGATATAGATTTATTTATCAATGATAATTTGAAAAGGAGCTAAATTATGTTTTTTAAAAGAAGAGATAAAATAATAGATGATTTAATAGCAAAAATAGAAAAAAAGAATTTACCAAAGAGATATTTATCTTTATTTATTGGATGCTTTTTACTTGCTTTAGCTTTTAACTTATTTTTTCTACCACGAGATATTGTTTATGGTGGTGTATCTGGAATTTCAATAATAACAAACAAATTATTTAATTTAGACCCATCTATTTTTATATTAATATCATCAATAATATTATTGATTATTAGTTATTTTACACTAGGTTGGGAGAAAACAAAAGGCTCGATAGCTGGATCAATTATTTTCCCAATATGTGTTAAATTAACATCTAATGTTGATTCTTATATGCATATGGATATTGACAATATGTTATTAATTGTTATTTTTGGAGCTTTAATAGCTGGGCTTGGAGCCGGAATTAATTTTAAATCAGGATTTTCAACGGGTGGAACAGATATTGTCAATCAGATAGTAGCTAAATATGCAAAAGTTTCAATAGGAAAATCAATGTTAATGTCAGACGGACTAATAGTATTAGGATCTGGTTTTTTTCTAACAAATAAATTATTTGCTTTTGAAAATGTAATGTATGCTATAATAGTGTTATATATAATAAGCATAATAACTGATAAAGTAATACTTGGAATATCTGAATGTAAAGCTTTTTATATTGTAACTGAACATGAAACAGAAGTTAAGAGATTTGTTATGCAACACTTATCTCATGGTATTACAGTATTAGAAGCTAGAGGTGGATACACAGGAAATTTTCAAAAAATGATTATGTGTATTGTTCCAACAAAAGATTATTTTTTAGCTAAAGAAGGAATTTTAGCTATAGATCCAAATGCATTTTTCTTAGTAACTGATGCTTATGAAGTATCTGGTGGAAGTGTAAGGAGGTAAATTATGGATATAATTAGAATGACTAATGTAAAAAAACAATACAAAACAGGTGTAACAGCTATTCATGATTTAAGTATCAATTTTGAAAAAGGAGATTTCGTTTTTATAATTGGAGCAACAGGGTGTGGAAAATCAACCTTAATTAAAATGATATATCGTGAGGAAAAACCAACAAGTGGAAAGATAAATGTTGGTGGTATTGATGTGGCTAAATTAAGAAATAGTAAAGTATATAAAATAAGAAGAAAAATAGGCGTTGTTTTTCAAGACTTTAAATTGCTTAATAAATCAACTGTGTATGAAAATGTTGCTTTTGCACTAGATGTTTTAGGATTACCTAGGGATGAAATTCATACAAAGGTTTTAAAAGCTTTAGAATTAGTAGGATTAAAACATAAAGCTAGTAGTTATCCAACACAATTATCTGGTGGAGAACAACAAAGAGTAGCTATTGCAAGAAGTATTGTAAATGGTCCAAAATTACTAATATGTGATGAACCAACAGGAAATTTAGATGAAATAACAAGTATGGAAATAATGAATGTATTAGAAGAAATTAATAAAATGGGAACAACTATATTAATGGTTACTCATGATACTGAAATAGTAAATAAAATGAAAAAAAGAGTTGTTTTATTAGATGCTGGAAGAATATTAAAAGATTTTGAGAAAGGAACTTATAATCATGAAGTTGTTAAGAATATTAAGTAGAAATATAAGAGATTCATTTAAAAGTGTTTTCAGAAATTTTTCATTATCTCTTGCATCAATATCATGTATAACAATAACTTTAATAGTTGTTTCAATATCAATTATTTTATCTTACAATGTTAATAATTTTGCAGAATTAGTAGAAAAAGATGTAACAATTGTTTCTTTCTTAAATGTTGATATCACAGAAGAAGGAAGACAAACTGTTTTAGCAGAAATAAACAAATTAGATAATATTGAAAGTGTTACTTTTGAATCTAAAACAGAGATAGCTAATGAAATGATGGAATCTTCAGAAGTTTTTGCTAATATAATGGGAAGCTGGACAGAAAATGAAAGTCCAATTCAAGATACCTTTTTAGTTAAAGTAAAAGATATTGAATTGATTGGTGAAACAGCAAATCAATTAAAGAAAATAGAAAATGTTCAAATCGTCAAATATGGAGAAGGTATGGTTGAACAACTTATATCAATATTTGATTTAATTAGAAAAATTGGAATAGTAACAGTAGCTGCCTTAATTATAGTAACAGCTTTCTTAATTACAAATACAATTAAAATAACAATATTCTCAAGAAAAAGAGAAATAGAAATAATGAGACTTGTTGGAGCTTCAAATTTAAATATAAAAATACCATTTATTTTTGAAGGTTTATTTTTAGGAATAATTGGATCAATAATTCCCGTAGTAGCTACTACATATGGGTATGTAGCTTTATATGAAAACTTTAAAGGGCAATTATTTTCACCATTTATTAAATTAATAGAACCGCAACCATTTATATATTACATATCAGGTGCATTAATAGTAATTGGTGTATTAGTTGGTATGTATGGAAGTTTAAAAGCCGTTAGAAAACATTTGAAAATATAAAGGAGATAAAATATGATAAATGAAATAAAAAAAGTACTTTTAAGACCTTTTAATGAAAAAATGGATGAATATAGAGAATATATGAGTATGTTTAATTCTTTTGAACAACAAATATTATTAGATGACTCAGAAAAAATATATAATAATGATTTGAAAGAATTGAAAAAAAAATATAAAAATCCTAAGGGCGACTTAAAACAAGAATATGAAAAAGAATTGCATAAAATAATGGTTGAGTATAAAAAAAAGTTGGATTTATTTAATTTGAATAAAGAAAAATATGATGAAATGAAAAAAAAATTAGCTACTTGGAATGTTTATGAATTAAAAAAACAAATGGAAAAAATTAATTTAGCAGATTCATTAAAAGATTTAGATTTAACTATTGAACAAGCCAAAAATATTTGCTCAGAAAATGGAATTGAATTTAGAATTAATTTAGATGAGGAATAGATTATCTTGAAAAAGATAATCTTTTTTAGTATAATTAAACAAAATAAAGGAGTTGGATATATGAAAAAAGGATTTACTCTTATTGAGTTACTAGCTGTTATAGTAATATTAGCAATAATTGCGTTAATATCAGTACCAATGATAATGAATGTAATAGAAAAAGCAAAAAAGGGAGCACTAAAAGATAGTGCATATGGAATCATAGAAGCAGCTAATTTATATTATTCACAAAGTTTAGAATCTGCATCAAATGATATAACCTTTACGTGTGATAATGAAGGTTGTTTATCTGGTGAAAATGAATTATCTTATAAAGGAGCTATTTCTGGAACAGGAAGTATTATTTTATTTGCTGATGGAAAAACAGCTTTATGTATAAACGGAGATAAATATTCTGCAATAAAGAATGTTGAAGATACAAGTGTTAGTGTCGTACAAGGAAGTTGTGAATATGATGAAGAAACAAATGCATATTCAACAGTAGCTACAATATCACAAACAACATATGATAATATGAGACAACAATATGAGGATCAAATAGCAGAATTAACGGCAAATCAACTAAATACATCAGATGCAACAGCAACACCAGAAGATATATTAGTAGGAAAAACTGCTTATGTTAATGGTATTAAATTAACTGGAATTGGGGATATTGGTGTTGGAACATCTTTTAATAAAGCTGGAGGGATATTTTCAACTGCAACATATAGTACGGTTAGTTTTGATTTACAAATTGGGAAAAAATATATATTTTCAGTTTATGGAAGTAATTTATATACTTATTCAGCAAATACAGTAGGAACATCATGCAATTACAATCCAGTCACTTTTACAGGAGCAGATTGTACATCAGTAGGTACACAAACATTTTTAAATGACTTAGCTCATAATAGAGCTTGTTCAGGTGGAGTAATGTATACTTATTATTGTACAGCTACAACAACGCAAATAACATTTTCTAAATTATGTGTAAATGATAATAATTATAATTATTGCCAAGTAATTGGAAATGGATATGAACTTGCATTTTAAATACTTAGTATAAGAAATTTTATATATATAAATAAACCATATAAATATTGACATAATAGTAATAATGCTTTATAATTTATTTATCGACTTTGAAAGAGAAAAGTAGTTTTGTTCCTTTATATAAGCGAGTTAGGTATGGTGGAAGCTAACAATAAATACAAAATGAATAACACTCTGGAGTTGCTTATGCGAAATAAATTAGTTTAAGCCGGAAGTAACCCGTTATATTATTACTAGATTTTTATGAATCGATTAAGTGATCATTTTTAATGATAAATAGGGTGGTACCGCGGATACAACAGTAATTCGTCCCTTCTGGGATTTTGAATTACTGTTTTTTTGTATACATAAGGAGGAATAAAATGAGTAAATTTACAAAAGATATGGTAGTTGATTATGCAGATAAACTATTAATAGGATTGACAGAAGAAGAAATTAAAATGGTATTAGATGAATTTGATATTATTGATAAAAATATTGATTTAATAAATAATATACCAAATATTGATAAAATTGAACCAATGACACATTGTTTAGATAATTTTGAATATGAACTTAGAGAAGATGAAATAGAAGAATCAATAGATATAGATGAATTATTGCAAAACTGTGATGATCATTTACATGATGAAGTAAAAGTACCAAAGGTGGTGGAATAATGGAATATATGGATAAAGATATTTTAACAATACACAAAGCATTAATTAATAAAGAAGTAACAGTAAAAGAACTTATTGAAGAGTCTTTAAAAAAATCACATTTAGTGCAACAAGAATGTAATGCTTTTGTAACTATTATGGATGATGCTAAAGAAAAAGATGTAACAGATAATTTATTATCAGGAATACCATATGGAATAAAAGACAATTATAGTACAAAAGGAATACTTAGTACTGGGTCTTCAAATACATTAAAAGACTATGTTCCATTTTTTACAGCCACAGCTATTAAAAATTTGGAAAAAGCAGGAGCTATAGCAGTAAATAAAACTGTTTTAGATGAATTTGGAATGGGTGGAACTGGAACAACAGGACACACAGGAATTGTAACAAATCCATGGGATAAAACTCGTATGTGTGCAGGATCATCAGCTGGAAGTGCAGCTGCAGTAGCTGCAGGAGTATATCCATATGCAACGGGAAGTGATACCGGGGACTCTATTAGAAAACCAGCAGCTTATTGTGGAATAGTTGGATATAAACCAACATATGGAATGATTTCAAGATATGGGTTATTTGCTTTTGCTAGTTCTCTAGATCATTGTGGTGTTTTAACTAGAAACGTAGCTGATGCAGCAATTGTTACTGATAACATGAAAGGCATTGATAAAAACGATATGACGTCTTGGGATTCAAAAGATATTAAATTATATGAATCACTAGATAATAAAGTTGAAGGAAAAAAATTATGTTACATAAAAGAAATATGTGATATAAATATGTATCCAAATGCCAATGAAGAATTAAAACAACATTTAGATAATTTTAATAAATCACTTGAATTAGCTCAATCTTTAGGAATGGAAATCGAAGAAGTTTCAGTTGATAAAAAACTACTTGATGCTCTAGCTTCAGTCTATGTTGTAATATCTTGTGCTGAGGCAACATCAAATATGTCAAATTTAACAGGTATTATTTTTGGACCTAGAGGGCAAGGAAATAATTATATTGAGATGATGAAAGATTATCGTACAAAAGGTTTTTCGCCTCTTATTAAAAGAAGATTTGTTATAGGCTCATATGTCTTACAAGCACAAAACAAAGATAGATATTTTCATAATGCACAAAGAGTAAGAAGATTACTTGTTGATGAATGGAATAAATTATTTGAAAAATATGACGCTGTTATTTTGCCTGTTGGATCAGGACCAGCTAAGGAATTAAATAATTCTAAAAATATGTTAGATGAAAATACACAAATATTAGAAGAACATTTACAAATAGGAAATTTTGGTGGTTTTCCATCAATTACTATTCCAAATGGATTTATTAATAATCTTCCAGTAGCTTTAAATATAACAGGAAAATGTTATGATGATGCAAATGTACTTAATATAGCATCTGCTTTAGAAAATAAAATGAATTATAAAAATCAAACATCTTCAATAAAGGAGGTAAAATAATGGATCAATATAAGATATTAATTGGTTTAGAAATGCACTGTGAAATTAGTGAAACAAAAACAAAAGTATTTTCAAGTGCTCAAAATGGATATAGTTCTACACCAAATAGTTATATAAGACCAGTTGATATGGGTTTTCCAGGAACTTTACCAGTTGTCAATAAAGAAGCTGTTAAAAAAGCATTAATGGCAAGTATTATGTTAAATTGTAGTCAACCAGAATATTTATATTTTGAAAGAAAAAATTATTATTATCCTGATTTACCAAAAGGATTTCAAATTACACAAGAAACAAAACCAGCTCCTGTTGGAATTTATGGAAAATTAAGATTTGAATGTAATGGTGTTTATAAAACAATAAGAATTAATAATATTCATCTAGAAGAAGATGCAGCAAGTACTGATCATTTTTCTAAATATTCAAAAATAGATTATAATAGAGCAGGAGTTCCTTTGCTTGAATTAGTAACAGAACCAGACTTTAATAATGCCGATGAAGCAGTAGCATTTTTAGAAACAATGCGAGCAATATATCAATATGCAAATATAAGTGAAGCTGATAGTAAAAAAGGACAAATTAGATGTGATGTTAATGTTTCTATAATGAATAAAGATTTGGATGAAACAGATCCTAAAAATTGGGGAACAAAAGTAGAAATCAAAAACGTTAATTCTTTTGGTGGGGTTAGAGATGCTATTAATTATGAAATAAAAAGACAAATTGAATTAAAGAAAAATAATAAATATGATGAAATGGAACAACAAACAAGAAGATGGGATGAAGAATCTGAAACAACAATTTATATGAGAAGTAAAGTTGATGCTATCGATTATAAATATTTTGTAGAACCTAATATTCCTAAATTTAAAATAGATGCTTCATGGCTAGAAGATATAAAAAAAGAAATACCAGTTTTAGCTTTGGAAAGAAAAGAAAAATATATGAATGAATATGGACTTTCTAATTATGATGCAACAATTCTTGTAAAAGAAAAAGCTTTAGCTGAATATTTTGAAAATACAATCAAAGAGGGATCAGATCCTAAACTTGCTTCTAATTGGATTACAAGTATTATATTAGGTCATTTAAATAAATTTAATTTAAATATTAATGAACTATATGTTAAACCAAAAATGTTAAGTGATTTAATTAATTTAGTTAGCACAAGTGTAATTTCTTCTAAACAAGGAAAAGAAGTTTTATACGAAGCCTTAGAGCAAAATAAAGATCCTGTTAAAATAGTTGAAAACTCAGGAATGAAACAAATTGGTGATGAAAAAGAAATTATTAAAGTTGTTTTAGAAGTATTAGAAGAAAATCCAGATGCAATTACTCAATATAAAAATGGAAGAACAAACATCGTTGACTTTTTAGTTGGTCAAGTGATGAAAAAAACAAAAGGGCAAGCTAATCCAGCTATCGCTAGAAGTACAATGATAAATGAAATAGAAGGAAGATAATTATGAAATTAAAACAAATATATGATAATTTAGAAAAATACTTGAATAATGAAATAATTATAAATGGTTGGATAAGAAATCATAGAAAACAAAAAGAATTTGGATTTATTGATTTTTCAGACGGAACTACATTTAAACATATTCAAGTTGTATATGATAATAAATTAAATGATTTTGATGAAATATCATCATTTCATAATGGTTCTGCTATTTGCGTTAAAGGAAAATTAATTAAATCTGAAGGTAGCAAACAAGATTATGAAATAAAAGCTATTAATATTAAATTGTTAGGTGACTGTCCAGAAGATTATCCTTTACAACCAAAAAAACACACAAAAGAATTTTTAAGAGAAATAGCTCATTTAAGACCAAGAGCTAATTTATTTCAAGCAGTATTTAGAATAAGAAGTGTAGCAGCTCATGCTATACATACATATTTTCAAGAAAAAAATTTTTTATATGTTCATACTCCTTTAATAACAACAACAGATTGTGAAGGTTCTGATCAAATGTTTAAAATAACAACATTTGATTTAAATAATGTACCTAAAAAAGATAATGAAGTTGATTATAAAGAGGATTTATTTGGTAAAAAAGCTTATGTAACTGGAACAGGTCAATTACATGGTGAAGCATTTGCAATGGCCTTTTCTGATATTTATACTTTTGGACCTACTTTTAGAACAGAAAATTCAAATACTAAAACACATGCTAATGAATTCTGGATGATAGAACCAGAAATGGCCTTTTGTGATTTAGATGAATTGATGAATGTTGAAGAAGAAATGTTAAAATTTATAGTTAGTTATGTTTTAGAAAAATGTAAAGACGAACTAGAATTTTTAGATAAATTTGTTCAAAATGGATTATTAGAAAAATTAACAAAATTAGTTAATTCTAAATTTACAAGAATAACTCATGAAGAAGTAATTACAATATTAAAAGAAGCTAAATGTAAATTTGAATTTGAACCAAATTATAATGATGATATAGCTAAAGAACACGAAAAATATATAACAGAATATTTTAATGGACCAGTATTCATTACAAATTGGCCTAAAGATATTAAAGCTTGGTATATGAAAGTAAATGATGATAATAAAACAGTAGCTGCAGTTGATTTAGAAGTGCCAGGTGCAGGAGAATTAATGGGTGGTTCTCAAAGAGAAGAAAATTATGATAAAATAATTGCTAGATGTAAAGAATTAGGAATTGATCAAGCTCCAGTAGAGTGGTTTATTAATTTAAGAAAATATGGAGGATGTATACATTCAGGATTTGGGATGGGATTTGAAAGATTACTTATATATTTAACAGGAGTTGAAAATATAAGAGACGTTATTGCATTTCCAAGAACTCCATCATCATGTGATTTTTAAAAATAAAGAAAGAAAATAATGGTAGTTAGAAACTTTATTTTTAAATAAATAGGGTAATACCATAATTAAACAGCAATTTTCCCTTGTGACATATTAGCTGTTTTTTAGGAGGAAAATATGAAAAATATATATCGAGATTATTATTGTGGATTAGTTAGTGAAAAAGAAATAGGAAATCAAATAACATTGTCAGGTTGGGTTGAAAATATAAGAGATCATGGTGGAGTTATATTTGTTGACTTAAGAGATGAATTTGGAACTATTCAATTGGTAAGTAATAATGAAACAATATTTAATGATTTAACAAAAGAATCAACAATTAAAGTAAAAGGTATAGTGAAAAAAAGAAATGAAGAAGATTATAATAAAAACATTTCTACAGGAACAATTGAAATATTAATTGATGAATTAGAAATATTAAGTAAGGCATTAAATGTTCTTCCATTTGAAATTAAAACATCTCATGAAGTAAATGATGAAACAAGACTAAAATATAGATATTTAGATTTAAGAAATAAGAAAGTTCATGATAATATCGTTTTTAGAAGTAAAATATTAAATTTTTTAAGAAATAAAATGGACAATTTAAATTTTACAGAAGTCCAAACACCGATAATATCGTCTTCATCACCAGAAGGAGCTAGAGATTTTATAGTTCCATCAAGAAAATTTAAAGGTAAATTTTATGCACTACCACAAGCTCCACAAATATATAAACAATTATTAATGGTATCAGGATTTAATAGATATTATCAAATAGCTCCATGTTTTAGAGACGAAGATTGTAGAAGTGATAGAACACTAGAATTTTATCAATTAGACTTTGAAATGTCTTTCGCAACAGCTGAAGATGTATATGAAATAGGTGAAGAAATATTTTATGATGTTTTCACAAAATTTGGTCAAAAAGAAGTTAGTTCTAGACCATTTAGAAGAATATCTTATAAAGAAGCTATGTTAAAATATGGAAGTGATAAACCAGATTTAAGAAATCCATTAGAAATAACAGATATCAGTGAAATATTTATAGAATCAGAATTTAAACCATTTAGAAATGCCGTTATTAGAACAATAAAAGTTGATAATATTGCAGATAAATCTAATTCTTGGTTTAATGAATTAGTTGATTATGCAACATCTATTGGTATGCCAGGTATTGGATATATAACAGTTAATGAAGATATGTCTTTTAAAGGCCCAATTGATAAATTTTTATCTGAAGAAGATAGAAATAAAATTATTGAAAAAGCTAATTTAAGAGTAAATAGTGTATTATTTTTTATAGCTGATAAAAAAGAATTGCAAGCAGCTAAATATGCAGGAATGATTAGAAATGAATTGGGTCGCAAATTAAATTTAATTGATTCAAATAAATTTGAATTTTGTATTGTCAATGATTTTCCAATGTATGAATATAATGAAGAAGAAGGAAACTATGATTTTGGACATAATCCATTTAGTATGCCACAAGGTGGAATGGATAGTTTAAAAAATAAAGAACCAAAAGATATTTTAGCTTATCAATATGATTTTGTTTGTAATGGAAATGAAATGGCATCAGGAGCTGTTAGAAATCATAATATTGAAATTATGAAACAAGCTTTTGAAATAGCTGGATATGATGAAGAAACTGTTAAAAAAAGATTTAAATCATTATATACAGCATTTCAATATGGAGCTCCACCACATGCTGGTATGGCACCTGGAATTGATAGAATTATTATGTTGCTTAAAGATGAACCAAATTTAAGAGAAGTTCAAGCTTTTCCTATGAGTGTAAGTGGAATGGATAATATGATGGGTTGTCCTAATGAAGTTAGTGAAGAGCAATTAAGAGAAGTACACATAAAAATAAGATGAAACAGTAGATTATCTTGCAAGAGATAATCTTTTTTAGTATAAATATTTGTAGATAAGTATATTATATAAATGGATTTATTGCGTATCTAAAATAAGCAAAACTATATAGCTTTGCTTATTTTAAATTATTATATAAAAAAAACTACTATTAAGTAGTTTCAAATTTTTAACTGGTGACCAGTACGGGATTCGAACCCGTGAATGCTGCCGTGAAAGGGCAGTGTGTTAAGCCGCTTCACCAACTGGCCAAAAAAAATGGCGCCTAATGTAGGACTCGAACCTACGACCTATCGGTTAACAGCCGAGTGCTCTACCAACTGAGCTAATTAGGCATTTGTCTCAAGACTTTTTAATTATATAATAAAATTAATATTTTGGCAATACTTTTTTTAAAAAATATGAAAAATTTTTCAAATATAAATTATTCTATATTTTATATAATAATTACTAAAAAAAACATGTTATAATATATATACATTATAGGAGGCAAACATGAATAAAGAAATAATAAATGAAATAAGTTTAAATTTAAATATTAAACCAAATCAAGTTCAAACAACACTTAAATTATTGGAAGAAGGAAATACTGTTCCATTTATTTCAAGATATAGAAAAGAAGCTACCGGAGCTTTGGATGAAGAACAAATAAGATCAATTAGTGAAGTTTATTTATATCAAGTTAATTTATTAAAAAGAAAAGAAGATGTTATTAGATTAATTGATGAAAAAGGGTTAATGACAGATGAATTAAAAAATAAAATAATGTTGTCTAGTAAATTAGTTGAAATAGAAGATTTATATAGACCATATAAAGAAAAGAAAAAAACTAAAGCAACAGATGCTATTAATAACGGACTAGAACCTTTAGCTAAAACAATAATGACTTTTCCAACATTAGGAAATTTAAATAGTTTAGCTAGTAAATATCTAAATGAGAAAGTTAAAACAGTAGAAGAAGCTATTATGGGAGCTAAATATATAATAGCTGAAGAAATTAGTGACAATGCTAATTTTAGAAAATGGATTAGAAATTACATATATAAAAGTGGAATGCTTGAAAGTAAAATAAAAAAAGATGCTAAAGATGAAAATAAAACATATGAAATGTATTATTCTTATCAAGAAGCTATAAACAAAATAAAACCTCATCGTATTTTAGCTCTCAATAGAGCAGAATCTGAAAATATAATAAATGTTAAAATTAATGTTGATAATCAAAATATTTTAACATATTTAGAAAATGTATTAATTAAAAATCAAACATCATTTGTATATGATATTTTAATTGAGGCCATAACAGATAGTTATAAAAGATTAATATTTCCATCAATTGAAAGAGAAATAAGAAGTGAATTAACAGAAATTGGTGAAGAAGCAGCTATTAATAATTTTGGTAAAAATTTAGAATCATTATTATTAACCTCACCAATGAAAGAAAAGATAGTTTTAGCTTTTGATCCAGGATATGTTAATGGATGTAAATTGGCAGTTGTTGATAAGACAGGAAAATATTTAGATTCAACAGTAATTAAACCGTTTTTAAATAATGCAAATGAAACAACTATAAAAAGATGTAAAGATGAAGTTGTTAATTTGATAAAAAAATATAATGTAGATATAATAGCTATAGGAAATGGAACAGCATCAAGAGAATCAGAAAAATTTTGTTCAGAAATGATTAAAGAATATAATCTAAATTGTAAATTTGTTATAGTATCAGAAGCAGGAGCTTCCATTTATAGTGCATCTAAAATAGCTATTGAAGAATTTCCTGACTTAGCAGTTGAAAAAAGAAGTGCTGTAAGTATTGGAAGAAGACTTCAAGATCCATTATCAGAATTAGTTAAAATACCACCAGATGGAATAGGTGTTGGATTATATCAACATGATGTTTCAAATAAAAAATTATCAGAAAGTTTAGATTTTGTTGTTTCAAAAGCTGTTAATAGTGTAGGAGTTAATGTAAATACAGCATCTTTTTCATTACTTAAATATGTATCTGGAATAACTAAAAAGAATATAGATAAAATTATTGAATATAGAGAAAAAAAAGGCAAAATAAATTCTAGAGAAGAAATAAAAAAAGCTAAATTACTTAGTGATAAAGTATATGAGCAAGCAATTGGTTTTTTAAGAATAACAGAAGGTAATAATATTTTAGATGAAACAGGAATACACCCTGAAAGTTATCAAATCACTCTTAATTTATTAAAAGAATTAAATTCAAATTTATCTGAAGTTGGAACAACAGAATTAATAAATAAATTAGCTAATATTGATATTAATAAATATGTGGAAATACTTAATACTGATATATATACTTTACAAGATGTTATAGCATCACTAAAAAAACCAAATAGAGATCCAAGAGATGAGATGCCTCAACCAATTTTAAAAAGTGACATTTTAGATATTAAAGATTTAAAAGTAGGAATGAAATTACAAGGTACAGTTAGAAATGTGGTAGATTTTGGAGCTTTTATTGATATTGGACTTCACAATGATGGATTAGTGCATATATCAAAAATGTCTAAGGAATTTATTAAAAATCCTAGTGATATAGTAAGTGTAGGAGACATAGTTGATTGTTATGTATCTGAAATTTTTGAAGATAAAGGTAAAGTAGCATTATCATTAATTGAAATATAAAATTACATTTATTATAAATGTTTATATATATTAATTTTGGAAAGAAGGAATTTTTTTGAAAAAAAGAAGTTTGTATTTAGGTTTATTGTTTGTTTTAATAATCTTTTCTTGTATTATTTATTTTGCTTTAGCTGAAAAAGAAGATAAAATTGAGTCAATCAATGACACAGAAAATATAATTAGTAAAGTAGAAAGTATATTTAAAATGAGTATCTCAAATGAAAATAATTATTTTGATGAAAGCAATTTTGCATTGAGTGATTTAACAGCAAATCAAAAAATTAATGCAGTTATTTCATATTTGAATTTAACTGCTTACACGCAAGACACAAATAATTATAGAAATTTAACAGAAATGGAAAAAAATAAAATAATCAAAGAATATAAAAATTTATTTAATCAAGAATTTAATTTTTCTGAAGTAAATGATATAATTGGGCTTTGCCCATTTATTTATAAAGAAAATAATAATTATGTTATAACTAATGAATGTGGAGGAATATTCTTCGATGATTGGTATTTTGTAAATACTAAAATGACAAAATCATCAGATGAAATAAAATTATATAGTAAAATCGGATTCAAAGTAGTTACACAAGAAAATGGTACAATTAAAAACTTTTATTTAAAAGATGGTAATAATGAGGAAGCAAAAACAATTCTAAGTTTATCATTAAAAGAATACGAGGAAAAAAACAATTCAAATTATTTCAAAGAGTATATCCAAAATAATTTATCAAAATTTCATACATATATATTTACATTTAGACAAAATGATAATGGTGAATATTATTTTTCTAAAATGGAAAGAAAATAAAAAATATTTCAAAAAAAAATCCTAATTAATTTTAGGATCTTTTTATTACTATTAAATATTCATTATTTATTTCATATAAATCATACTTAACATCTAATTTATCAATATCACTAATGCTATTAGTTTTAATTAAAATTAAACCTTTTTTATTTAATAAATTTAAATAATTATTTATATTATTTAAATTATTATCTATTACTAAACTTATTTTATTTATTAAATTATAATTATTAACATATTTTATATTTTCATAATATTTGTTAATAAAATCTTTATATAGATTATTACTATCAATAACTAATTCATTATTTCTAATAACTTCATTAATTATTTTTTTAGCTTGATTATCAATATTTAAATTAAAGCCTTGATATGTTTTTCTTTTTTCTAATAATTTATCTATTTCATTTAAAACACCAAATTTTTTAGTTACCCAAGTAGGTTCAATTAAATCATCTTCTTTAGGATCACCTGTAATTCTATTTATAACAATATCACTTCTTAAATTTTCTAATTGATCACAAACTAATGCAACATATTCTTCTTTAGATAAAATAGGAAAAGGATTATTATCATACATTAATGCCAATTTAGTATTTTTTAATATGTGTAACATATGAATTTTAATTCCTTGAATATCAAGCCTGTTTAAATATTTTATAGTTTCAATCATCATTTCTTTTGTTTCATATGGAAGGCCGTTTATAATATGAACAACAACATTAATATTTCTTTTTCTAAGTTCAAAAACACAATCTTCAAAACATTTTAAAGTATGACATCTATTAATTAAAGTAGATGTTTTTTCATGTATTGTTTGTAATCCTAATTCAACAGTTAAAAATGTTTTTTTATTTAATTCATTTAAATAATTTAAACATTCTAAATCAATACTATCCGGTCTAGTAGCTATAGATAAACCAATTACATTATCTAATTTTAAAATACATTCATATTTTTTCTTTAAAATATCAATTTTAGCATAAGTATTTGTATGTGCTTGAAAATAACCAATATATAATCCATCTTTCCATTTTTTGTGTAAAACATTTTTAACATCATTAAATTGTTTTATTAAATCATCATTTTCATTTCCAGCATAGTCACCACTACCTAAGTGAGAACAATATATGCATCCACCAGTTCCAACTTTTCCATCAATATTTGGACAGGTAAATCCAGCATTTAAACTTATTTTAAAAACTTTAGAATTAAATTTTTGATTATAAAAATAATTTAAAGTATAATATCTTTTATTTGAATCTGTATATTTAAATAAATTCATAATATCACCTCATTAATTATACTAAATTAATCATAATAATAAAAGAAAAATGAAATATTTGTGAATTTTACTTAAATATCTATATATATATTAAAAAATAATGATATAATTATAATGGAGGTAAGAAAATGAAAAAAGATGGAATTTTAAAAGCTATAGGAATTGTATTTTTAATTTATGTTGTAGCTAGTTGGTTAATTCCAACAGGAGCTTACAGTAATGGAACATTTACTACAGATGCTACAGCACCAATAGGAATTTTTGATTTAATAAGATATCCAATTATTAATTTAACAAGTTCTGTATTTGTATTAACTGCAGTAGTTATGTTGTTCATTGGAGGATTATATGGAGTTTTAAATAAAACTGGGGTATATTCTAAATTTGTTAATAATATAGCTAAAAAATATGAAAATAAAAAACAAGTATTTTTAGTAATATCAATACTATTATTTTCTATTTTAGCTTCACTTACTGCGCTTGTAATACCATTATTTGCAATGGTACCATTATTTGTAGCTGTAATATTATTATTGGGTTATGATAAAATGACAGCATTTATATCAACAGTAGGAGCAATATTAGTTGGTAATATGGTATCTACATATGGATTTAATATTAATGGATATTTATCATATTTTTATCAAACAGATATTCATGCATCTATTTGGTTTAGATTATTATTATTAATAGTAATTGTTATTTTATTAATATTATTTACATTAAAAATAGTAGCTAAAGAAGTTAATAAAAAATCTAAAAAAGAAGATAAATTAGAAATACCATTATATGAAGAAAGTAAAACTAAAAAGAAATCAACAGCAATGATTATTATTTTATCATTAATGATGATTATTTCATTAATTGGCATGTTTAATTGGGTTAATGGATTTGGAATTAAATTCTTTGATGACATTTATTCTAGTGTTACAGAATTTGAAATAGGTGGATATCCATTATTTAAAAATTTGTTAGGCTCAATTAGTGCCATAGGATATTGGTCTAATTATGAATTTGCATTAATGCTAATAATTACATCATTTGTTATTGGAAAAATATATGGACTTACATTAAAAGAAATAGTTCCAGCCTTTATTGAAGGTTGTAAAAAAATGATTCCAGTGGCTATTTATGTAATATTTGCAAATATTGTATTTTTGCTTATGAATAGTAGTTCTACAGGATCAACTTTTTATGCAACAATTTCAAATTGGCTATTTAATCTTACAGATAATTTAAATATCTTTACAGCTGGAGCTTCAGCATTAATAGGTGGATTATTATATAATGATTTTCCATATATGATTAATGCGGTTTATAGTCAAGTTTCTACATTAACAGAAAATTTAAATTTAATAGCATTAGTTCAACAAACAATGCATGGATTAGTAGCTTTAATAGCTCCAACAAGTATAATTCTAGTAGCAGGATTAAAATATTTAGACATTTCTTATAAAGAATGGCTAAAAAACATTTGGAAATTCTTAATTATAGCTTTTGTCATAATATTAATTGTTTTAATTGTTATGGCTTTAATATAAAAGGTTTTTACAAACCTTTTTTTTATAATTATAATTTATGACAAAAAAAATTTGTTGATTTATAGAGTTATATAGTCTATAATATAAATAAGATATATGATAGGAGGATATTTATGAAAAAGGGATTTACATTAGTAGAATTATTAGCTGTTATAGTAATACTAGCAGTAATAGCATTAATAGCAGTACCATCAATTATGGGAATAATTTCAAAAGCCAAAATAGGAGCTTCTGAATCAAGTGCGCTAGGATATATTGATTCAATAGAAAAATCATTAATTTTAAATCAATTAGGTGGTGAAGTGATTTTATCAAGCGGAAGTTATCTAGTAACAGATATAAATGATATGATAAAAGTGAAAGGAGAAAAACCAACATCAGGAGTAATTGTAATAAGTGAAAAAGAAGTAGTTGAAACAGCCTCGTTATGTATAAATAATTATAAAATAGATTATAGTAATAATAAGGCAATAGTTGATAAAACAAAAACGTGCAATGATATTAGTTTAGAAATAAATCCAGATAATTATGATGATGTTAATAATGTTAATAAACCAATATTAAGTAGTGGAATGATACCAGTAAAATGGGATTCAAATAATAATGAAATAGAAACAACAGTTACAGACCCAGAATGGTATGATTATGCCAATAAAAAATGGGCTAACGTTAAAACAGCAGATGGATCATATTTTGTATGGATACCAAGATATGCTTATAAAATTACAAGTGGATATCATAGTAGTACAGCAGGAACAATTGATATTAAATTTTTAAAAGGTAAAACGAACATCACTGAAGATGGAACAGAAATATTAAGTAGTGGTTATGAGGCAGGGGTAAATGACACAAGTATGAATTATTTTACTCATCCAGCATTTCAAAATGAAATAAATGAATATGGATATTGGGTAGCTAAATTTGAACCAACAGCAGCTGAAGGAATTGCAAATACTATAGCTGGAGATAATGTAACAACAAAAACAGTAAAAATTATACCAAGTGTTAATAGTTGGAGAAATATAACCAATAAAACTATATATTTATTAACATTAGATATGAAAAATAAAGCGGCATATGGATGGTTACCAAATGAAGTTGATACACATGATATGACAAACTTAGAATGGGGAGCTGTAATATATTTGTCAAAATCAATATATGGAGCTAATGATGAAATATGGATTAACAATGTTAGCACATATATAACAGGTTGTGCGGGGGCAAGTGTATCTGCTTCTCAATCAACAACAGGATGTCAATATGCTTATAATACAGCCAATGGAGTAAAAGCAAGTACAACCCATAATATAACAGGTATATATGATATGAGTGGTGGCGCATATGATAAAACAATGGCAGTTTATAATAATTTAATTTCAACAAGTGGATTTACAAGTGCTGAAGTAGAGGAAATGGCTAGTAAATATATAACAAGATATGAAACGGCTTCTTCAGATCAACTTAATAATATAGGAATGGATTATGATAAAAAAGTATATGGTGATGCAATGTATGAAACAAGTGGAGCAATATATAGATATAATGGAACAGCTTGGGTAGGAACAACATCTGGTAGTTGGTATTCTGATACATCACATGCACCAACGGTTTCTACTGCTTGGTTTGGAAGAGGAGGAGCTAATATGCATACAACAAATGCTGGAGGATACTACTTTATGCAATTAGCTGGAGATGCTTCTAGCATTTCTACTTTCCGACCAGTTGTCTCAATAATTAATTAATAATATAAATAAGAAAAGATAAAAACTTTTCTTATTTTGATTATAAATCTTAATTTTATATCAAAAAATTGTTTGTGAAAATTTCACTACATAAATTGAATATTTATTAATAGTATGATATACTTAATATCGTATTTAGAGGTGAAAAGATGAAAGAAAAATTTACAGATTTTATAAAATTGTTTAAAATACATTCTAAATCTTATTTAAAAACTAATATTTTATTTATGACATTTGTTGTAACCTCATTAATAAATGGTTTTTTATTAAGAGCTTTAACAGTTAAAAATATAACGGCAATTACACCTATAATAGCTGATATTGCTATTATTTTAATAATAGGAGCATTTGGTTATTTTATTAAACCAAAACATCAATTTAAGTACTTTTTTACTTGGAGTATTGTTTTTGTTTTAATTTGTTTAATTAATTCAATGTATTATACAAATTATGTATCTTTTGCTTCAGCGTCATTACTTAAAACATCACTACAAATAGTTGATGTATCAGATGCAGTAGTTGACAATGTAATGAAATTTAAAGATTTTAGTTATTTATGGCAAATACTAGCTTTAATATTTGTTAATAGATCACTTAAAAAGAAAAAATATTTTGAAGCAGTAGCTAAAATAGAAAAAGGTAAGATAAGAGCTATAAATACTTTAGTAGTTGCTTTAATAGTAACAGGACTATTTATATCTACATTAAATTCTGTTGATATAAGTAGATTAACAAAACAATGGAATAGAGAATATATTGTTATGAAATTTGGTATTTATACTTATCAAATGAATGATTTAATAGCTACAATAAAATCACAAATAAATCCTTTGTTTGGATATGATGAGAAAGCTAAAGAATTTAGAGAATATTATGCAAGTGAAGAAGAAGCAACACCTAATGAATATACAGATGTATTAAAAGGTAAAAATGTTATTGTTATCCATGCTGAAAGTATTCAAAACTTTCTAATTGGACTTAAATTTAATAATCAAGAAGTTACACCTAATTTAAATAAATTATCAAGTGAAGGATTATATTTTAGTAATTTTTATGCTCAAGAAAGTGTTGGAACAAGTAGTGATACTGAATTTACTTTCAATTCTTCATTACTTCCAGCTTCAAGTGGAACAGTATTTATTAATTATTGGGATAGAGAATATATAACAACACCAAAATTATTGCAACAATTAGGATATTATACATTTAGTATGCATGGAAATAATTGTTCATTCTGGAATAGAAATAATGCTCATACAAGTATTGGATATAATAATTTTTATTGCTATACTAAAGATTATGATTTGGATGAAATAATTGGACTTGGTTTATCTGATAAATCTTTCTTTAAACAATCAACTTCTATTATATCTGGCATTAGTGAACAACATGCGCAATTTTATGGAACATTGATTATGTTAAGTAATCATACACCATTTACAAATAATGGTGAAGATATTACAGATTTTGACGTTACAATGCAATATCAAGCTACAAATGAACAAACGGGTGAAATAGAAACAAAAACAGCTTCATATTTAGATGGAACAAAATTAGGAAGTTATATTAAATCAGCTCATTATGCCGATGAAGCAATTGGGGAGTTTATTCAAGAATTAGATGCAGCAGGATTACTTGAAAATACAGCTATTGTTATTTATGGTGATCATGATGCTAAGTTAAAAAAATCAGAGTACACATGGTATTATAATTATGATCCAACAACAAATTCAATTATAAGTGAAGATGATCCAAATTATGTTGATGTTGATTATTATGCATATGAATTAAATAGAGAAGTTCCATTTATTATATGGACAAAAAATAGTAGTGGAAACAAAATATTGAATAAAGAAATAACAGAAGTTATGGGAATGTATGATGTCGAACCAACTTTAGGAAATATGTTAGGTTTTACAAACAAATATGCTTTAGGTAATGATATATTTAGTGTTGATGAAAATGTGGTTGTTTTTCCAGATGGGAATTGGCTAACAAACAAAATGTATTATAGTCAAAGTAAAGAAGAAGGTAAATTACTTAATTCTAACGAAACTGTTAGTGTTGATTATATTAATTATTATAATCAAATAGCTAATAAATATATTGATATATCAGATTCAATAATAGTTTATGATTTGATAAAAAAGGTTAATGAAACAAAATCTATAACTGATGGAGTTGAAAATAATGAATAAAAGAAAAATTAAAATTAATGCTATTTTAACATTAGTTATCTTAGTTGCTTTAATAATACTAGCTTTTTGTATTTTTGATATAGTTAAAAAATTAAAAAATCAAGAACAAAAAGAAGTTGAAATTATAGATACAATAGATAATTATGATTATGTTTTAACAGAAAATGATTCTAAATATTTTGAATCATTATTTGAAGAATTAAAAATTGAATTAAATAAAGAAGAAATAAATGAAGATAAATATGCTGATTTATTAGCTAAATTATTTACTGCTGATTTTTATTCTTTACAATATTCATTAAGTAAAAATGATGTAGGTGGTAAACAATTTGTTTTTGAAACATATCAAAGTGATTTTGTGAAGAAAGCTAAAGAAACAATATATGCTACAGTTGAAAGTAATATATATGAAGAAAGAAAACAAGAACTACCTAATATTTCTAATATTGAAATTTCATCAATTGAAAATACTGAATTTGCAACAGAAAATTTTGAAGATGAAAATGCATATATCATTGAACTTGAAATAACATATGAAAAAAATTTAGAGTATCCAGAAACTTTAAAACTAATATTAGTTCATAATAATGATAAATTAGAAATAGCACAAATGAATTAAGGAGAAAAAAATATGGAATTAACAGAACAAGAAAAAATAACTATGGCATCATACGCTTTAGATAGTGTAATCGATGATTTACAAGTTAAACTAAATAAAATAAAACAATTAAAAAGTAATTGTAAAAATATGGAAGATTTAAATAAAGTTAAAATATTTTTAGATTATTCAATAAATGATACAAAACAAAATTTAGATAATGTTAAGTTAGAATCAAATCAAAAAACAATATAAAAGAAATTATTAATTTCTTTTTTTTGTATAATTTGATAAATATTGAAATCAGTGTTACTATATACTTGAATAATACTAAGTGATGGGAGTAATAATATGTTAAAAAGGAATAAAGGTTTTACACTTGTTGAATTATTAACACTAATAATAGTTTTATCAATTATAGCTTTAATAACAACACCAATTATTATGGGAGTTATTAAAAATTCTAGAATTAGCGCTGCTGAAACAAGTGGATTTAATTATGTTAAATCATTAGAAAGTTTTTTATTGGTTGATTCAGTAAATAATGCTGATTATATTGGTATTTATTCCATAAATGATGTTAAAGATATAATTAAAATCAATGGAGAAGGGCCAACTAAAGGAACAATAACTATTGAAGAGGGATCACATGTCACTTATGCTAATTTATGTATAAATAATTTTGAAGTTGATTATTATGATAATACAGCTAAAGTTATATCTTTTAATTGTGATAATGTAGCTAATGGAAATTATATTGAAAAATTCACATATGGAAGTTATTTTTGGAATGGGACTTATGATAAAAAAATAACAGAAATTAATTTTGTTACTAATACTACATCAACTGGAGCAATAGCACAATGGGATGTTTCTGAAAACCAAAATAATTCTATTATTGCATGGATTATTGATGATCCTTCTAATGCAGGTTATTATAAATTATATATTGGAAGCAAATCGAAAATATATGCTAATCCAAATTCAACTTATTGGTTTGGGACATTTGAAAATGTAAAAAAAATTAATTTTAATAACTTTGATACATCAGAAGTAACAAATATGTCAAATATGTTTTATAATTTACAATATTTATTAAGTCTTGATTTAAGTAATTTTGACACATCAAAAGTAACTGATATGTCATATATGTTTTATTATAATAAAGCTGTTTCTAATTTAAATATAAGCAATTTTGACACTTCTAAAGTAACAAATATGAAATATATGTTTTGTAATTTAGATGCGATTGTTAATTTAGATTTAAGTAATTTTGATACATCTAATGTAACAAATATGGAAGGTATGTTTTGGGGAATGAATTTATTAACTAGTCTTAACATAAGTAGTTTTAATACATCCAACGTTTTAAATATGTCATGGATGTTTAATGGTGTAACTAATTTGCCAAATTTAGATGTTAGTAGATTTGATACATCTAATGTAACAAATATGCTTTGTATGTTTAAAAGTATGACATCTTTATTATCATTAAATTTAAATAATTTTAATACATCAAAAGTAACAACTATGGATAGTATGTTTTCTAATTTATATGAAATTAAAAATTTGGATTTGAGTAGTTTTAATACATCAAACGTAACATCTATGGATGCAATGTTTTGGAATATGTATGCTTTAGAAACGCTTAATATAAGTAGTTTTGACACATCTAATGTAACAGATTTAGATAGCTTTATATCATATACAAGATTAACAAATATAAATTTAAGTAACTTTAACACTTCAAAAGTTACAAAAATGAATCAATTAATAGAAGGAAATGATTTATTAACAACAGTTGATATAAGTAGTTTTGACACATCTTCCGCTTCAATGTATCGTATGTTTAATTATAATCCATTATTAACTACTATTTATGTTGGAAATAATTGGAATATTGGTACACAATCTATGAGTAATATAATATATAATTGTGGAACATCAACTGTTACTTTGAAATAAATATATATGACATATTGAAAAAAAATAAGGATGATGTTATAATCTTTTATGATAGGAGTGATAAAATGAAAAAAGAAAATTTAAAAAAAATTATAGCTTTAATTATTATAGCTGTTACAAGTTATGGAATAATTAGTAATATTGAAAGTATTATATATGTTAATAAAATTTATGCATATAATTTTGAATCAGGAATCGAAATTGAAAGTATTAGAACATCATTAGAAACAATTAAAGATGATTTAAAAACAATTGAAACAATGAAAAGCAGTTCTTTATCAGATGAAACATTAAAGTCATATAAAGAATCACTACAAACAGTATTAGAAAATGCTTCTAAGTTAGAATTTATAAGTTACACTAATAAACATAATAAATTAAAACAAAAAGATTTATTTGAAATATTATCAGGATATAATGATATAAGCGTATTAAATTTAGTTCAAACTTACAAAGAATTAGCTAAAACAAATGAAAATTTAAATTCAACAACAAAAGAATTTGTAGAACATATTTACTTCATGCTATTATCAAGTAATAATATATATCAAGAATTATATGATAATTACAAATATATTAATGCTAATCATTTTAATGAAACAGTTAATTTAAATTCAAACATGATAATGGAGTTATATGTTGAAAAATTAAATACAATTAAATATGTTAGTGATTTAGTTATTGCAACAGAAAGTGGTGATTTAAGTGAATAAAAAATTATTTATAATAAAAAGTTCTTTATTTACAATAGTTACTTTGTTAATGTTAATAGCTTACACTATAGGGATTAATTCATTAATGACAACACATACTTTAATAACTTATTCATTATTATTAATATTAGTAATAATATCAATAATTGATTTTATAAAAAAACAAGATACAGTAAATTATGATATGCAATATAATTATTTATTTATAACAGTCAATGTATTTATGTTAATTGTGCTTACAAGAACATTTTTAGATAATAATATTGTTACAACAGGGTTATCTAAATTAATAAATGAAGATCAAACAACAAAAATGGTTTTTTTAGGAAATAATTTAATTTATTTTAATATATTACTTTTTTCACTTTTAATATATCGCTTAACATTAATCAAAGATATAAAAAAAATATTGAAAAAAAGAAAAACAAAAAGAAAATAAAATTTCTTTTTGTTTGATATTTGCTTTAATTAAAAAAAATGATATAATAATTATGTAATAATATTTGTGAAAGGAGATATGATTATGGAATTTAAAGGATCAAAAACAGAACAAAATTTAATGGCAGCTTTTGCAGGAGAAAGTCAAGCTAGAAATAAATATACTTACTATGCAAGTAAAGCAAAAAAGGAAGGTTATGAACAAATAGCATCTTTATTTGAGGAAACAGCTAATAATGAAAAAGAACATGCTAAAATATGGTTTAAATTATTACATGAAGGAAATATTCCAGATACAATGACAAATTTAAAAGATGCAGCAAATGGAGAGAATTATGAATGGACTGATATGTATGCAACTTTTGCTTCACAAGCTAAAGAAGAAGGATTCAATCATATTGCATTTTTATTTGAAGCAGTAGCTAAAATAGAAAAAACTCATGAAGAAAGATATCTTAAACTTTTAGAAAATATAGAATCTGGAAAAGTTTTTGTTAGTGAAACTCCTAAAATGTGGATTTGCCGTAATTGTGGACATATTCATTTTGGAGAAAAAGCTCCAGAACTTTGCCCAGTTTGTGAGCATCCAAAAGCTTACTTTGAAGAAAGAATTATTAATTATTAATTTTAATAAAAGACTTTATAAAAAGTCTTTTTTTTGATAAAATAATATAAGGTGGTAGTATGGAAGCAAATATAGAAAAATTATTAAAAAAAATTAATTTAGAACAAGAAAATTTTGTTTATTTCAATGATGCAAAATTAATTAAGATAGTAGGTAATAAAGAAAAAACTAATTACAGTTTTTTAATTGAAGTTGAACATATATTACCTCTAGAAATATATTTGAAGATAAAAGAATTATTAAAACAAGAATTTAAAACAATAAATAATATTGATTTGATAATAAAATGTAATAATATAAATGCTTCTAAAATTAGTGAATACTATAGATATTTAATAAAAGAATATGCTAAGCAATCTCCTTTATTAGAAATGTTTCAAAATTTAAAATTAGAACTTAGTGAACAAGATTTAATAATTGAAGTAAATAATAAAGCAGAAGATATAAAATTTAAAAGTATAGTTGACAATTTAAAAAAAGACTTTTCCAATATGGGCTTTAATATTAATATTAAAACAAATGTAAATAATATAAAATCAAGAGAAATAATAGAAGAAATAAATAATGAATTAAAAGTGGTTATTAAAGAAAAGAAAATAGTAGAAGAAATAAAAGAAGAAAAACCAAAATTTAAATATAAAGGAGAATATACTCCAAAACCTTTAATTCAAGATACAAGCGATGAAAATATAGTTATGGGTTCTAAAATAGAAGAAAAACCAGAAAGAATAGATACAATATCTTTACCAAAAGGAAGTGTTGTAATAGAAGCTTATATTTTTGGAAAAGAAGTTAGAGATACTAAATCAGGATTAAAAATAGTGTCTTTAAAACTAACTGATTTTACAGATAGTATATATGGAACCATATTTATTAGAAATGAAGAAGAATTTAAGATAATAGATAATAAATTAAAAATAAATAATTGGTATAAAATGAAAGCTAAAATAAAAGATAAGGATCAATATAATCAAGATTTATCTTTAACAATTAATGATATAACAATAATAAAAAAAGAAGTTGAAGAAATAATAGATGATGCTCCAATTAAAAGAGTAGAATTACATGCACATACAATGATGAGTCAAATGGATGGTATAACTAAATTAGATTTAAATAAACACACAATAGAACTTGTTGATAAAACAATTAAAATGGGCTATAAAGCAGTAGCCATAACCGATCATAATGGATGTCAAGCATTTCCTATTGCTTTTGAATCTGTAACAAAATATAATAAAAAACAAGAAAATGATGAAAACAAATTCAAAGCTATATATGGTGCAGAATTAACACTAATTGATGATGATATAAAAATAGTTGTAAGGCCAAATGACTCAAAACTTTTAGAAAACACATATGTAGTATTTGACTTAGAAACAACTGGTTTCAATGCAGGTGGTGGAGATTCAATAATTGAAATTGGGGCTGTTAAAATTTGTAATGGTGAAATAATAGATCGTTTTGATCAGCTTATTGATCCAGAAAGACCTTTACCCGCTAAAATAACAGAAGTAACAAATATAACAGATGATATGTTAAAAAATCAACCGAAAGAAAAAGAAGCAGTAATTGATTTTATTAAATGGAGTGGATCATTACCTATGGTAGCTCATAATGCTAAATTTGATGTTTCTTTTTTAGAAATGGCATATAAGAAATATGATTTGGGTGAATTTACAAATACTGTTATTGATACTTTGGAACTTTCTAGAACCTTAGATAATGGATATGCAAGACATAGTTTATCAGCTTTGGTTAAAAGATATGGTGTAGCATTTGATGAAGATGCACATCATAGAGCCGATTATGACTCAGAAGGAACAGCTCTAGTTTTTCATAAAATGTTAAAAAAATTAGACTCCAATAACTTTGAATTAATAAGTGATTTGGATAAGTTAGTATCAAAAGATGAAATACATAAATATGGACGTGCTTATCATTTCAATTTATTAGCTTTAAATAAAGTTGGACTTAAAAATCTATTTAAAATAATTAGTTTAGCAAATACAAAGTATTTATATAAAACACCAAGAATTCTTAGAAGTGAAGTTGAAAAACTAAGAGAAGGCTTATTTATAGGAAGTGGTTGTTATGAGTCAGAAGTTTTTACTGAGGCTAGAAGTAAAAGTGAAGAAGAACTTGTTAATATTATTAATTTTTATGATTACGTTGAAGTACAACCATTAGATGTATATGATCATTTATTACAAATGGGAGATTTTGGTAATGTTGAAGAATTAAAAGAACATATTAAAAAAATTATTAGAACAACAAAAGAATCTGGGAAAATCATTGTAGCTACAGGAGATGTACATCACTTTACAAAAGAAGATAAAATATATCGTGAAATAATTGTAAACCAAAAAGTTCCAGGTGGAGGAAGACATCCTCTAGCTAAAACAGCAATCACTAAAATTCCATCACAACATTTTAGAACAACAAGAGAAATGTTGAATGATTTTGAATTTATAGGAGAAAAATTAGCTTATGAAATAGTTGTTGAAAATACTAATAAAATAGCTGATATGGTAAATGTATTGGAAGTAATAATTGATACAGGAGGAAGTCCTTTCTCACCAATTATTGAAAATAGTGCTCAAATAACAGAAGATATGGTTAGAAATAAAGCTAAAAACTGGTATGGAGATCCTCTTCCAAAATTAATTCAAGATAGAGTAGATCATGAATTAAAAGGTATAATAGGAGCTAAATATGATGTTATTTATTTAATAGCTCAAAAATTAGTAAAAAAATCTAATGATGATGGATATTTAGTTGGAAGCCGTGGTTCTGTTGGTTCTTCTTTTGTAGCCACAATGATGGGTATAACAGAAGTTAATCCTTTACCAGCACATTATCGTTGTCCAAATTGTAAACATAGTATTTTTGATGATGAAAAAGGAAATCCACTTGGAGCAGAATATTCCTCAGGTGTAGACTTGCCAGATATGAATTGTCCAAAATGTAATACAAAAATGATTAAAGATGGACAAGATATGCCTTTTGCAACTTTCTTAGGATTTAATGCTGATAAAGTACCAGATATAGATCTTAACTTTTCTGATTTAAATCAAGCAGAAACACATGAATATACAAAAGTACTATTTGGTGAAGATAATGTTTATCGTGCAGGAACAATTGGTACTGTAGCTGAAAAAACAGCATTTGGATTTGTTAAAGGTTATTGTGAAGATAAAAATTTAGTTATGCGAACAGCTGAAATAGAACGATTATCAATGGGATGTACTGGTGTTAAAAGAACAACTGGACAACATCCAGGAGGAATAGTAGTAATACCAGGATATATGGATGTATTTGATTTTACACCATTTCAATATCCAGCTGAAGATGTTAATGCTGCATGGAGAACAACACACTTTGATTATCATGCTATTCAAGATGATGTTTTAAAATTGGATATCTTAGGACATACAGATCCTACACAACTTAGAATGATTCAAGATATTACTAAAATTGATGTTACAACAGTACCTTTAGATGATAAAGAAACAATGGGAATCTTTTTATCACCAAAACCTCTTGGTGTATCAAAAGAACAAATCATGTGTGAAACTGGTACTCTTGGTGTACCAGAATTTGGAACACCATTTACAATTGGTATGTTAGTTGATACAAAACCAAAATCATTCTCAGAATTAATCAAAATATCAGGTTTATCACATGGTACTGATGTTTGGTTAGGAAATGCTCAAGAATTAATTAAAAATAACATTGTCCCATTTAAAGAAGTTATTGGATGTCGTGATGATATAATGGTTTATTTAATGTATAATGGATTAGAACCAATAACAGCATTTAAAATAATGGAATTTGTTCGTAAAGGACAAGCTAGTAAAAATCCAACTTTATGGACTGAATATAGTGATATTATGCAAAAAGCAGGTATTGAAAAATGGTTTATTGATTCATGTCAAAAAATCAAATATATGTTTCCAAAAGCTCATGCTGCAGCTTACGTTATGAGTGCATTTAGAATAGCTTATTTTAAAGTACATTATCCAGCAGTTTATTATGCAACATATTTTTCAACAAGATTTAATGATTTTGATATTGATTGTATGATTAAAGGATACGATGCAATTAAAAATAGAATGATTGAAATAAATAATAAAGGATATGATGTTACTAATAAAGAAGCTTCTATTTTAGAAACTCTAAAGTTATCATTAGAAGCTACAGCTAGAGGATTTAAATTTGGAAATATTGATATATTAAAAAGTGATGCTAAAAACTTTATTATAGCTGATGACAATATAACTTTGATACCTCCATTTAGATCAATAGATGGACTTGGAGAATCAGTAGCACAAAATATTGTTGAAGAACGACAAAAAAGACCATTCTTAAGTATTGAAGATTTTGCTAAAAGAGCAAAAGTATCACAAACACTAATAGAAAAATTAAGAATGATGAATGTTTTTGAAGGAATGGATGAATCAAGTCAATTAAGTTTATTTTAATTAAAAAAAAATAATTAATTATTAAAATAATACTTAAACATAGTATCATTTTAAAATTTATGATAATATATAATTATTCAGGAGGGTTTATGGATAAAATTAAAAAAATCAGAAAACAATTAGAAGAATTACAACAGCAAAAATTAGAGGCAGAAAAATTAGTAAATGAAACTAAAAAAAACATAAAACAATATGAGCTTGAAATGGCTCAATATTATCAAGACTTTTTTAATAGTAAAAATAATAAAGAATTCATTTTATATGATAGATTTCCTAGTTTAGAAATGTTAAAATTACATATTAAAGAAATATCTACAGTCTTTCCATTATATGAAGTTGGTCGTTTAGATGTTAAAGAATTAGCAGAATTAATCAAACATTTTTATCAATTTCAAAGAGGTTTAGAGTATGATATTTTAACTATTGGAACTACTGAGTATCTTGGTTCACCTGTTTATGGTGGACAAAGTTATAGTGTCATACCTCATATATATTTTATTATAGGTAATAATAAGACATTAGAACCTTTTAGAAAATATAATGGGCAATTCATTAATGAAGATAAAATTTATACATCAATATATTTAAATGCTAGAGGAAAAAATATAATAGCTATTGAACTTGAAAATACTTATGAATCATCAAAAATGAATATTGAATGTTTAACGGGAAAATGTAGTGATAATCCAGGAATGATAAATTATTATGATTATCAAGATCAATGTCATAATTCTTTTAATGTTTCAACATCAAAAAATATATTTGACTATTATGTACAAACTCGTGTTCATAATAATGGATATTATGGATATAAGGGTATAAAAGACGTTTTAGATTTTGTACCTCATATTTCAGACACTTTTATAGCTAAAATGTTAATAAGTGTTTCTATTTATAAACGAAATAATAATATTGAAAAATTAACTAGTGATGATTATAATCATATTTTTGATATATTATTTAGAGAAAAAGTAGATATTAAAAGTCAAGCTAAGAAAGATATTCCAAGTCAGTTAGTATATGTTCCAAATGCAAATTATGGAAGATAATATAATTATACAACTTTTAATTTTAAAATCATTATTAAAATAATTTATTATATTATTATTGAAAAGGTGTTGTAAAAATAAAAAGAGAATTTTTATTATTAGAGTACTAAATAAGTCTAATGAAAGTAAAATTGAAGGTAATGAAAAATAATGTTAAAAATCAAAACTAAACAATTGAATATAATTCAAAGAGAAAAAAATTCAATTGATATGATATAAAGATCATATATGTTCAATAAAATATGAACTTATATGATATAATCATAGCTTTCAGCTATGATTTTTTTATTAATTGATGTATAATGTAAAGAGGTGATAAAATGAATCAAAAAGTAACAAAAGAGATACAATTATTAGAATTTTTATTAAATAATTTTAATGATTTATCTAATAAAAAAATAAAAGCATTGTTGAAATATGAAAATATTTTAGTTAATAATAAAGTACAAACAAAATATGATTTTCAACTTAAAAAAAATGATATTGTTTCAATTAAAGAATATAAAACTAAAAAACATGATGAAAATTTAAATATCATTTTTGAAGATAAAGATATAATTGTACTAAATAAACCATCTGGTTTACTTACAATTTCTACTAAAAAAGAAAAAGAAAAAACACTATATCATTTTGTAAGTGAATATGTAAAACAAGACAATAAAAAAAATAATATTTTTGTTGTTCATCGTTTAGATAAAGATACATCAGGTATTATTGTTTTTGCTAAAACAGAAAAAATAAAAAATTTATACCAAAATAATTGGGAAAAATTAATTAAAACAAGAAGCTATATAGCTATAGTAGAAGGTAAATTAGATAAAAAAGAAGATGTTATTCAATCATATTTAACAGAAAATGCTAATAATATGGTTTACTCAACAAACAAATATGATGGTAAATTAGCTATAACAAAATATAAAGTAATTAAAGAAAACAATAAATATAGTATGCTTCATATATTAATTGAAACTGGAAGAAAAAATCAAATAAGAGTTCATATGAGTGAAATTGATCATCCTATTGTAGGAGATAAAAAATATGGTACTAATAATAGTCCAATAAAAAGATTAGGATTACATGCTAATAAATTGGAAATAATAAATCCTGTAACAAATAAATTAGATAAATATGAAGCTGATATGCCACTTATATTTAAAAAAGTTTTTAAAGATTGATTAATCAATCTTTTTTATTATATTTTATAGTTTAAAAACATATAATTGTATTGGTGATAATATGGAATTTAAAGTAGGAGATATTGTAACTAGAAATTCATATCAAAATGATTTAATATTTAAAATAGTAAAAATAGAAAGTGATATATATTATTTAGCTGGAATAAATATAAGATTATGTGCAGATGCTATCAAATCAGATTTAAAAAAATATGAAGGAGAAATAAATGATGATATAGAATTTTTAGATGATAGAAAAAATGAATTATTAATGAATGATGAATATTTTTATTTGCCAGGCAAAATATTACATATAGACAGCGATACAGAATATCTAGATAGATGCATGAAATATTATAACAGTTATAATTTAATGGTAGCTGGAATATTACAAGCTGAACAAAATCTGCCAGAGACAATTGAATCTATGCTAAAAAAATATAATCCTAATATTGTTGTTATAACAGGGCATGATGCTTATTATAATAAAAAAAATGATATTGTTAAAACATACAAAAATAGTTTATATTATATTGAAGCTGTAAAAAAAGCACGAAATTATGAAAATTCTCATCAAAAATTAATTATTGTAGCAGGAGGATGTCAATCTAATTATGAAGAGTTGATAAAAGCAGGAGCTAATTTTGCTTCTAGCCCTAAAAGAATAAATATTCATGCTCTTGATCCTGCTATTGTAGCAGCTAAATTAAGTATGTCAGATATTACAAAAGATATCGATTTAAAAGGAATATTAGAAAATACAAAATACGGAAGTGGTGGAATAGGAGGTATTAAAACAAAAGGAACTATGTATATAGGATATCCTAGATAGGAGATAATATGACTATTGAAAGCGTTAAACAAGAATTAAATAAGCACCTAGGAGAAAATGTAATAATAAAACATAACTTAGGTAGAAACAAGTATGAACAATATGATGCAATCATAAAAGAAATATATAATTGCATATTTATTGTAGAAAGTAAATCCAAAGAAAGAAAATCATTTTCCTATACAGATATTATAACTAAAATCATAAAAATAGAATTTTAATATTGATTTTATGAAAAGAATAGTTTACAATAAAATTGTATAACATACTGAGAGGAGAATGTGCATGAAAATAACATCTATTAATGTACGTATAACAGAAAAAGAAGATAATCGTATGAAAGGAATTGCATCAATTCTAATTGATGATTGTTTTGCAGTTCATGATATAAGAATTATATCAGGCGATAATGGAATATTTGTGGCAATGCCAAGTCGTAAAACTGCTACTGGTGGATACCGTGATATAGCTCATCCAATTACAAGTGAATGCCGCAAAATGTTTGAAGATGCTATATTAGAAGCATATAATAAAGAATTAAACTCATAAGAGTTTTTTTTCATATCTAAAAATATTTCTCATATAATTAATTAGGAGGAATAAATATGGACAAGGATATTATAGGAACAAATCATAGTATAACAATAAATGAAAGAAAAAACATTATTATAACTGGTGTAAAAAAAATTGATAGTTTTGATAATGAAGAGTTTTTATTAGAAACAAATATGGGATATATTATTATAAAAGGCAATGAATTAGAAATTATCAAATTGGATACATATCAAGGAAATGTTTCAATAAAAGGATTAATAAATAGTTTAACTTATATGGATAATATTCATAAAAAAGATAAAGAAGATAATGTTTTTTCTAAATTATTTAAATGAGTCTAGATAAACAAATAATTACTATTTTATTTTCCTTTTTATTTGGAATGCTTTTTTTCTTATGTATGAAACTTAATTATAAAATCATGTTAAAAAGCAAAATATTAAAAATTTTAATAACTTTTATTTTAATATTATTAGAAACATTAATTTATTTTTATATTTTATTAAAAACAAATTATGGAATAATTCACTTATATGAAGTAATAAGTATATTAATAGGTTATTTTTCTGTAAAATATATAAAAAAGTTAATTAAAAGATTGTTTTACAAAATTATAAAAAAATGATATACTTAATTTAGGGTAGATAAAATGAAAAAAAAGAAAATGTCAAAATCATCAAAAAGAAGTTTATTGTTTTTTGGGACCATATCACTAGTAGTAATAGGGTATTTTCTTTTTAATATTTTTTCATACACATACAATATTTATATTTTAAAATCAGAAGAAAAAAATTTACAAGAACAATTGAATAATTTAGAACATAATGAAAAAATTTTAAAAACCGAGATAGAAAAATTAAAAGATCCAGATTATATAGCACGATATGCAAGAGAAAATTATCAGTACTCTAAAGATGGAGAAATTATTTTAGAATTAGCTGAAAAAGAAGAACAAAACAAAGAAGAAAATAAAACTAATTTTGATTATGAATTAATTATCAAACTAGGAATTATTACAATTTTCTTTATAATCTTATATGTTTTTATTAAAAGTCATAAAATTAAAACAAAAAAATAGTTATTTAACTATTTTTTTTTATAAATTAATATCTTCTTTACTATCATCTTTTCCATCAAAATATGGTTTTTCTTTATAACCACTTAATTTACCAATTATATTAGATGGAAACTTTTTAATTAAAGTATTGTAATCAGTAATTATATCATTATAGTATTTTCTTGCAGCTACTATTTCAGATTCAGATTCAAATAATCCAAGTTCAATCTTAATGAAATTTTCACTATTTCTTAAATTTGGCATTTCTTCTTTATATTGATTAAATTCGTTTATTGCTTCATATAATTGTCTATCTAACTCAAAATCACTTAATTTTTGACTTCTTAATTTAACAATAATATCTAAAACATCTGTTTTTTTATCTTTTAAATTAGATTTAATAATACCTATTGATTTATTAAGTAAATCAAATCGTTTTCTTAGTGTTGTATCTATAAAAGCTTCAGCTTCATTAATTCTTATAATATAAGTTTGATAATGATTATATATTCCTATATACCACATTAAAATAAAACAAATAACTATAAAAATAAGTAGTCCATATATTATTATATCCATATTACCTTCACCCTATACCAATTATATCAAAAAAAGTCGATTTGTGCTAGTTTTTTGGTATAAATTCCATACTATAATTGATTTTTTCATCAAAAGTTATAAAATCTACATAAATCATTAGTAGTAAAAACCATTTTCCAGTAGTAGGATCACTTAAAATAATATGATCTCGACCTGATTGTTCTATTATACCTGTAAATTCGCGATCTTTAAATTGTTCAGAATCTGGAAAAGTCATGTGTATTGTAGCTTTTTTTCCTTTGTTTAATCTCAATATATTTTCAATATATGATTGTTCTAATGGAAGAGTTGAATCATACAAATTATTAATACTTTGATTTTGAGGTGGAATGTTATTGCTACTATAAATAGGTGCTCCTGGGAAAACATTTTTATCAAAATAATTATTCATAAAATACCCCTTTCTTTTAAAATATATTAAATTAGAAAATAAATTATGATATAATTATTAAGGTAGGTGTAGTTATGAATTTATTACTTAGTTTAAATCAAAAATTTTTTGAAATAAATCCCAACGAAATAATATCAATGATAAATAAATTAGATGATAAAAAAATAATTAAAGGAATGGAAATGTGTATCACAGATTTTTCTTTATTTGAAAAAAATTATATATTAAGACTATCTAATTTATGTAAACAAAATAATTATTATTTACAAATACATGGGAATTCAATATTTGATATTGAAAAACAACAAAAAATAATGGATTTTATAAATGAAATATCCACAATAATGAATTATAAAATTAATGTTGTTTTACATCCAATAGAAGAAGATGATAAAAATAATTCTAACAGTAATATTTATTTTTCAAGTATACTTAATTATATATATGAAAATAATTATAATATAAATATAAGTATTGAAAATTTAAATTCAACAACACATCATTTAAGATTAAGTAAAGAATTAATTTTAACAATTCTATATAATAATGAAGATTTACATTTTACATATGATATTGGACATGAAATAGTTGAATATGGAAAAATAACTGATTTAGATGAAGTCTTAATTAAAAGAATGAATAATATTCATATTCATACTTTTAAAAATACTTTTGATCATTTGCCAATAGAAGAAAATGATGAAAACAAATTAAAATGGTTAAAAGGACTAGAATATTTAAAATATTTGAAATATAATGGAAATATAGTATTAGAATATGATATATATGAAGTTAAAGGAAATGGAATAAATGAAAAAGTACAAAATTATATAAGATCTGCTTATTTTATTTCACAATATATTTAGGAGGAATTTATGAAAACAACAGTCGGAATATCTAATCGTCATGTACATTTAAAAGAAGAAGATTTTAAAATATTATTTGGTGATAATTATGAATTAACTTTAAAAAATAAATTAAATCAACCAAATCAATTTGCTGCAAATGAAACAGTTACAATAGTAGGTCCAAAAGGGCAAATGGATAACGTTAGAATTATAGGGCCAATTAGAAAATATACTCAAATTGAAATATCGGCATCAGATTCTTATAAATTAGGAGTTAATCCTCCAGTACGTTCATCAGGTGATTTAAAAGGTAGTGAACCGATGACTATTATAGGACCAAAAGGAAGTGTTGCTTTAGAAGAAGGATGTATTATAGCTGATCGTCATATTCATATAACACCAAAGCAAATGGAATTATATGGATTTAATAAAGATGATAAAATAGCGGTTTCAATTAATGGTGATAAAGCAGCTTTTTTAAAAAATATTTCTTTAAAAGTAGATGAACAATCTTATTTTGAATTACATTTAGATACGGATGATGCTAATGCTAATTTAATTAAAAATGGAGATATAGTAGATATCTTTGTTATATAAAAAAGGAATTTTAAAATTCCTTTTTATATGTCTTAATATTATTAATTGATTTATTAATTAAATTTTTGTTTTTATAATCAGGATCATATGTTACTTCTTCACCAAACCAAGAAAGTGGTGTAAAAGATGCAGCATCTAATTCATTTTCAAATTCAATTTCAGCTACTTTTAATCCATCTAATTCATTATGATATATATCTAATTCAATTATTAATTTAGCTGTTAAAGGAATTTTATATCTTGTTTTTTCTATTAAAGGAATGTTAAATGTATTTTTTATTTCCATAAATTGTTCTTTTGTTATATCAAATTCAACTTCTGATCTTATTAAATCACCATTTCCTTTAATGGTAAGATAATAATCATCATTCATTTTTCTAATTCTTGTTTCACATTCTTTAGTAGTTAAATATCCTTGAGATACATTAGCAGGTTTAAACTTTTCTAAATTAATATTTGGGATTCTATTTACTATAAATTTTCTTTCAATTTCCATAATTTACCTCCACATAAGTGATATTATAAAATAAATATTAAAATAAATCAATTATTTTCCTTTATAGTTGGTAGTATTTTATCTAAATCATCATCAAATAATGGTTGAGTACCTTTAATATAGTAAAAAATTTTGCTTTTATTTGTACTATTTTCATTAGCTACTACACCGCTAATTGGATCAACTAAAACACCAACAACATTATCTGGAATATCATACCAATTATTTTCTTTATCTTTCAAATAACTTTCCATAACATCTATCCAAATGTTTTTCATAATTGAACCATCTTTAATATCAGTATCTCGATTATCATCATATCCCATCCATATGCCTAATATAGCATCTTTATTGTATCCAAAAATTAAATGATCTGTATTGGTAGTTCCTGTTTTAATAGCATAAGTTTTAGTCATTTTAGGAGCTATATTAATACAAGTAGGGTATGTGTAATCAATAAATTCTTTAGCATAAGAATTAGTTAATAAATTATTTAATATAAAAACAATACTTTTATTTAAAATACTTTCTAATTCGTTTTTGTATTCATATAAAATATTACCATCAATGTCTTCAACTTTTTCTATAAAATGTGGTTTTATTTTATATCCCTCATTAGCTAAGATGCCATAAGCTTGCATCATTTGTAAAATATTTATCTCATTAGTTCCTAAAGCTAAAGAGGGAATAGAATTTAATTTAGTTGTAATACCTAGTCTTTTAGCCATATCAACTAGAACATCTTCTCCTAAAAAAAGGTGCGTTTTAACAGCATATATGTTGTCTGAATATGCTATAGCGGCAGCCATACTGATTAATTTGTTAGCATATACGCCTCCATAATTAGTTGGACTATAAGTTTTATTGTTATCGATTGCAAATGTTGTTTTTTCACTAGTGAAGGTAGTAGAAGAAGTGAATCCATTTTCTAAAGCTGCATAATATAAAAAAGGTTTCATTGTTGAACCAACTTGTCTTTTTGAATTTGTTACACGATTAAATTCACTTTTACTATAATCTCTTCCTCCTGCTATAGCTAAAATATTTCCATTAGTAGGATTCATTAAAACAGAAGCTATTTCTATTTGTGAATCTTGATCAATATTGTTTTTAATTTTATCGTTTAATATAATTTGAGCATTCATATCTAAATTAGTATATATTTTAAGTCCACCTGTTTCAATGAAAGAATCAGGAATAGAAGAAATATTGTTTAGTTCATTAAAAACAGCATCTTCATAATACATCAAAGTAGATAAATTATCATTAACATCAAGTTTTTTATATGTTAATGTAGTATTATATGCATCATTCATTTCTTTTTTGGTAATATATTTATTTTTAACCATTGTTTTTAATATTAATTTTTGTCTTTCTTTAGCTTTTTTTTCATCAGCTAAAGGAGAATAATTAGAAGGGGATTTTGGTATTCCTGCTAATATACTAGCTTCAGCTAATGTTAAATCACTTGCACTTTTACCAAAATAATAATGAGATGCATTTTCTATACCAAAAACGCCACCATAATTAATAGTATTTAAATAACCTTCTAGTATTTCATCTTTAGTGTAATGAGTTTCTAATTTTATTGTTAAAAAAGCTTCTGTTATTTTTCTTGACCATGTCTTATTAAAGTTTAAAAATAAATTTTTGGCATATTGCTGGGTTATTGTTGAGGCACCTTGTAGTGTTTTTCCATTTGTTATATTAATTCCCATGGCTTTAATAATTCTTAAAATATCAAAACCATAGTGATTATAAAAATTTTTATCTTCAACAGACAAAGTAGCATCAACTAAATAATGTGAAATTTTATTTAATTTTATCCATTCTTTATTATTACCATTATATAAATTATTATCTTTGTCATATAAATAGTAACTATTGGCAGAATTAATAGGTAATTTATCTGAACATTTAGCATATATGTATATACTTAATAATAATAAAAAAAACAATAATAAACTTAGTAATGAAATTTTAATTATTTTTTTTATTATTTTCATAATTTCACCTCTATCATTATTATTACAATTATTAATTGAAATATAATAAATAATTTAATAAAATATAAAACAATAAAATTATAATAAAAAGGTTGCAATTTTAAAGTAACTATATTATAATTATGCAAGTAACAAGGGAGAATAATTTATGACAAAAATAAAAATTAGTAGTTATCTAAAAAACACTTTAGAAAACAAAGAAGAAATTCTAAATACTAATGCTATTTCTGTAAATAATAAAATAAAATACTTTGATAATAATAAAAAAGTAACAATTGAAATGTTTGATAATAATATAATAATGTATAGATATAATGAATTAGGTTATATAGTTATTCATTTTAATATTGATAATCCTATTTGTAGATATTATATAAACAATAAATTTGTAGATATAAATATTGATATAAATAAATTAATAATAAAAGAAAATGAAATATATATTGAATACTGTATAGAAAAAACTTCAAATTTTATATTTAAATTTGAATATGAAAGAGTGATAAAATGATTTTAGAAGTATTAAATGAACAATTAAAAAAAGTACTTGATAAATTAAATTATCAAGCTGAAGAAATTAAGATAATTAAATCAAATAGACCTGATTTATGTGATTATCAATATGATGGTATTTTTAAACTAGCTAGTGTCTATCATCAAAGTCCTATTGAAATAGGAATTAAAATAGAAGAAGAATTAAAAAAAATAGATAATTTTAATAATTATTTTGACAAAGTAGAATTTGTTAAACCAGGATTTTTAAATATTAATATATCTAACAAATTAATAAATGATATTTTAATTTATATGAATAATAATGAAAAGTTAGGCTTAAAACAACCGGAAAAAAAAGAAACTTATTTTTTAGATTATGGTGGTCCTAATATAGCTAAACCATTACATGTTGGGCATATGAGAAGTGCTATTGTTGGTGAGTCAGTTAAAAGAATAATTGACTATATGGGTCACAAAACAATAAGTGATGTTCATTTAGGAGATTTTGGATTACAAATTGGTCAAGTAATATATGGAATAATTAAATATAATAAAAATATAAATGAAATTGATTTGGATTTCTTAGATAAAATTTATCCAGAAATTAGTTTACTTAGCAAACAAGATGAACAAATAAAAGAACAATGTGCTAATATAACTAAAGATTTACAAGATGGAAATGATACTTATATAAAATATTGGAAAAAAATATGTGAAATATCAGGTAATGATATAAAACGAATATATAAATATTTAGATGTTAATTTTGATTTATGGTATGGAGAAAGTGATGCATATAAATATATTTTGGAAGTTGAAAAAATAATTGAATCACAAAATTTATTTGAAATAAGTCAAAATGCTAAAATAATAGATATTAAAGAGAAAACAGATACTAAAGAATTACCTCCTTTAATATTTCAAAAAAGTAACAAAGCTTATTTATATGGAACAACAGATATAGCTACAATATATCAAAGAATGAATGATTATAATCCAGATCATATATTATATTTTGCTGATGCAAGACAAAGTCTACACTTTACACAAGTGTTTAGAGCTTGTAAAAAAAGTAATATTAGTAAAAATGTCAATTTAGAGTTTTTAGGATTTGGGACAGTTAATGGCTTAGATGGGAAACCATATAAAACAAGAAGTGGGGACGCTCCTAAATTAGATGATTTATTTAACGAAGTAAAAGAAATATTTATATCCAAAAAAGAATCTAACAAAGAAATGTTAAATTCGGATATTGATAAAATAGTTAATGCTATATTAAAATTTGCAGACTTACAAAACAATAGAGAAAAAGATTATATTTTTGACATAGCTAAATTCTCAGAAGTAGTAGGCAAAACAGGGCCTTATATTTTATATACTTATTTAAGAATAAATAAAATGGTATTAAATGAAAATGTAGAAAATATAAGTCAAAATATATATAATAATTATGATAGAGAATTAAGAAAAAAAATGATAGAATTTGATTTATCACTTAATAATGCTTTTAAAGAAAAAGCACCAAGTATTATAGCAGAATATATATATGATTTATGTGTTTTATTAAATACATTTTATCAAAACAATCATATCAATGGTTTAAATAATGATTTAAATAAAACTGATTGGATATACATATTAAAATTATCAACCAAAGTATTAAAAGAAATGTTTAATTTACTTATGATTGATGTTCCAACAAAAATGTAGAACTTTTAAATAGGAGGAAATAAAATGAAATTAAAAGAAATACCAATTGAAGAATTAGAGTTACTTTCTTATACTGATTTGACTTATATGTTACTTAAAGAAGAAAAAATAACAATGACAACAGCTGCTTTATTTAAAAGAATATGTGAATTATTAGATTATTCAGATGCTGCTTTTGAATCTAAAATAGGAGATTATTATACTTCTTTAACTTTAGATAAGAGATTTGTTTTACTAAAAAACAATGAATGGGATGTTAGAGATAATCATTCAATAGAAATCATTATTGATGATGAAGATGAAGAAGAAATAGAAATAGAAGATGAATTAGAAGAAGAAATAATAGAAGAAATAGAAGATATTGATGATGTTATAGATGATGATTTGGATGATGAAGATATCGATGATTTATCAATTGTAACAGAAGATGAATTAGAAGAAGAGTAAAGCTCTTTTTTTTATTTATAAAATTCTTCTAAAGTTAAATTGTTTTTATATAAGTATTTAGCTAAAATTTTACCAACATAGCGATAATGCCAAGGTTCATATTTAAATCCAGTAATATATTCTTTATTTTTAGGATATCTTAAAATAAATCCATATTTGTAAGCATTTTTTTTCATCCATTTAAATTCTTTAGTTTGATTAAATTTATTGTAATCATAATTAGATCCCATTACATCAACAGCTAAACCAGTTTGATGTTCTGAATGTCCTGGTCTAGCGGAACATAAATCAGCATATGTTTGTCCTTTATTCAAAACATATTTTTCATATAATTTTTTTTGATATTTATAATCTCGATAAGTTGAAACAGCTACAATATAAAAGTTCTTTTTTTTAGCATATCTACTTAATTTAATAAAATTAATAGCAGCTTCCTTTTTTAAAAATTTGTTTTCATAAGAAACATCTATGGGCAATTTAAATAATTCAGACGGAATAAAATTTTTGCTTAATTTATTTTCTTTATTAACTAAAACATTAATTATATTTGGATTAACAATATTTTTAATATTTCTATAAAAATTATTATGTAAATCATCTTTTTTAACTAAAATCAAAATAAATAATATAATTAAAACTTTTTTCTTCATAATATTCACCATTATATTATATGAAAAAAACTTTAACATTGTTAAAGTTTATTTTATAAAGTAAGCATAGTATTCATCAAATGTTATATCAAGTTCATGTATTTTAGTAGCAACTTCAATACCAACATAACGATAATGCCAAGATTCATAGTCATAACCAGTTATTTCTGTTTTATTCTCTGGATATCTTAAAATAAATCCATATTTATAAGCATTTTTCTGTAGCCATTTAAATTCATCTGTATTAATAAATTCATTCATAGTTACATTATAAGTTACTATATCTAAAGCAAGACCAGATTGATGTTCTGAATAGCCAGCTCTAGCTGTAGAAGCATCAGCAGCTTCATCACCAAATGACTCAGATCTACTTTCCCATAAATTACTTTGAATTTCGTAACTTCTATATGATGATGTAACAATTAAAGATAAATCTTCTTTTTTAGCTGCATTCCACATATCTTTGTAGTGATCATAAACTTCTTTTTTTATTGAATTACCAGCGTAAGAGTAATAATTACTAATTTCCTCAATATCATCAGGTGCATATTCATTTGTTAAATAATTATATTTATTGACTAACATTAAAATACCTTTAGAAGTATCAGTTGGTTTTACAATTTCTTCATCATAATGTTCTTCATTAGCTAAAACATTGACTAAAGCTACAACATCACTTATTTTTCTATCTTCAAATTCTTTAGTATATTCTAAATATTTATCTAAATTATCAAAAATAAAATATTTTTGTTTTAAAAAACTAACAATTTTTTTATCATATTTTTTGGATAATATAATATCTATTTGTTTTTCACTTAATTTTTCAATAGTTTCTATTTCTTCATCATTATATCCAACTTGATTTAGTTTATAATAATTACTGTTAATATAATCAATATGATTTTTAATAGCTATAGATCCTATAATAACAATTATTAAAGCTATAAATATATATATTACTTTTTTCTTAATTTTTCTTTTTTTAACTTTCATATTATCACCATCTTAATTATAAACAAAAAAGATATAAATTACAACTTATTGACATTTTTTTCTTTATTTTTAAATTTTTTTCAGTTATAATAGATAAAGGTGATAAAATGGAAATACTATTTTTATGTATTAAAATATTTTTTGTTAGAATATTAGATGTTTCTTTAGGAACTGTTAGAACTATTATGACAGTTAAAGGTAAAAAGATTTTAGCTAGTACAATTAGTTTTGTGGAAGTTTTTATATGGTTTATGATTGTTAGAGAAGCATTAAATACCAATAATACAAGTATTTGGATAGCTATAGCATATGCATCTGGATATGCTGCTGGGACTTTTATTGGTGGAACAATATCAGAGAAATTTATTAAAGGTAATTTTACTGTTCAAGTTATAACTTCTAAAAGAGCTATGGTGGCTTATTTAAAAGAACAGGGTTTTGGAGTATCAGTTCTTAATGTTAAAAATGATGATGATATAACAGAAAAATATATGTTATTTATTGAAATAAATAAAATGAGATTTGATAATTTAAAAAAGATGATAGAAAAATATGATGATAAAGCTTTTGTTGTCGTTAATGAAACAAAAACAGTATATAATGGATACTTTAGAAAATAAGTATTCTTTTTTTTTATTACTTTCATAAATTTTAATAGAGGTGAAATATGAAAAAAGGTTTAATAATAGTGATATGTTTAATAATGTTATGTCCATTTTTAAATTGTAAAGCAGATGTATCAGAAAATATAGAAAATACTTTTGAAAACACAGAGTCGTTAGCTGTCAATGCTCAATCAGCAATTTTAATAGATGCTAAAACAGGGACAATATTATATGAAAAAAATGCTCATGAAAAATTAGCTCCAGCTTCAATGACCAAAATTATGAGTATGTTAATTATTGTTGAAGCTATTGAAAAAGGAAACTTGAAATGGGATGAAATGTTAACAATATCAGAAAATGCATCAAGTATGGGAGGAAGCCAAATATTACTAGAAACAGGAGAACAAATGAGTGTTAAGGACTTATTTAAAGGCGTTGCAGTAGCTAGTGGAAACGATGCTGTTATAGCTTTAGCAGAGGCCGTAGCTGGAACAATGGAAGAATTTGTTAAAATGATGAACGAAAAAGTTAAAAAACTTAATCTTAAAGATACTAATTTTAAAAATCCGCATGGATTAGATGAAGCTAATCATTATTCTAGTGCTTATGATATGGCATTTATAGCTAAAGAATTAGTTAAACACGAGAAAATTTTAACATTTACATCAATATATGAAGATTATTTGAGAAAAGGAACCGAAAAAGAATTTTGGTTGACAAATACAAATAAATTAACAAGATTTAAACCTGGTGTTGATGGACTTAAAACTGGTTACACAGAAGAAGCAGGATACTGTTTAACTGCAACTATGCAAAAAAATGATTATCGTTTAATAGCTACAGTTATGAAAGAACCATCTAGTACTATTAGAAATAGTGAAATATCAACATTACTTGATTATGGTTATGCTCAATATAAAAGTGTTTCTATTTTATCAAGTAAAGATATTATATCTAAAGCAAGCGTTGAAAAAGGAATAAATGAATATTCTAATGTAGTAGCTAAAGAAGATGTAAATTTGATATTGAAAAAAAGTGATAATTTAGGTAAAATTACTTATGATATTGATATAAATAAATTAAAAGCACCAATTAAAAAAGGACAAATCATTGGTAAAATAGTAGTAAATATTGATAATAAAAAAACAACACAAATTGATTTAACAGTAAATAAAGATAATGAAAAAGCAACTTTTTTTAAATTGTATTTTAGATATTTAAAAAATATAATAAATGGTAAAATTTATTTTTAATTATTGTGTAAATTGAATAATGATAGTATAATTAATTCAGGTGATAGTATGTTTTATATATGGGTAGCTATTGTAATATTATTAGCTATAGCAGAAGCAATGACAATAAATATTGTAACAATTTGGTATGTAATAAGTGGCTTGGCAGCTATTGTTTCATCTTTTTTTACAAATAATTTTTTAATTCAGTTTGCAATTTTTGCAATATTAGGAACAATTCTTTTAATAACAACAAGACCAATTATCAAAAATTTTTTAAATACTAAAAATATTAAAACAAATTTTGATAGAATTATTGGCATGAATGGTATTGTAACAGAAGAAATTAAAAAAAATTCTATTGGTGAAGTAAAAGTTGATGGTAAAAAATGGAGTGCTATTGCTGATAAAAAAATAGAAATTGACAAAACCGTTGAAATATTAGAGATAAATGGCGTAAAAGTTAAAGTTAAAGAAATTAAAGATTAAGGAAGTGAATTATGGATATATTAATTATTTTACTTATTTTAGTTGTAGTATTAGTATTACCTAATATTAAAGTTGTACCACAAGCAAAAGTATATGTTATAGAAAGAATTGGTTCTTATCATGAAACTTGGCGTAATGGATTACATATCAAAATACCTTTTTTAGATAGAATATCAAATATAGTAACTCAAAAAGAAATAGTAAAAGATTTTGCACCACAACCAGTTATAACTAAAGATAATGTTACAATGCAAATAGATACAGTTGTTTATTTTCAAATAACAGATGCTAAATTATATACTTATGGAGTTGAAAATCCTATTAATGCAATTGAAAACTTAACAGCAACAACATTGCGTAATTTGATTGGTGATTTAGAATTAGATCAAACATTAACATCAAGAGATATAATTAATTCTAAAATGCGTTCAATACTAGATGAAGCTACTGATCCATGGGGAATAAAAGTAAATAGAGTTGAAGTTAAAAACATCATTCCACCAAGAGATATTCAAGAAGCGATGGAAAAACAAATGCGTGCTGAAAGAGAAAGAAGAGAAAAAATATTACAAGCTGAAGGTGAAAAAAAATCTAGTGTTTTAATAGCTGAGGGTGAAAAAGAAAGTGCTATTTTAAGAGCTGAAGCTCATAAAGAATCGCAAATTAAAATGGCAGAAGGAGAAGCTGAAGCAATTTTGACATTAAAAAAAGCTGAAGCAGAAGGAATTAAAATGTTAAAAGATGCTAAGGCCGATCAAGCTGTTTTAACATTAAAAAGTTTAGAAGCACTAGCTAAAGTAGCTGATGGACAATCAACTAAGATAATAATTCCATCAGAGTTACAAAATATAGCTAGCTTAACTTCAACAATTAGTGAAATGATGAAAAAGTAGAAAACTACTTTTTTTATTTATTTAAAAAATTTTTTAATATACAAATAATGATGAATTGTTACAAAAAGAATATTAGTACTCATTGCTATTACAAGCCCCCATAAACCAATTTTTAAATAACTTAAAATAAATAATAATAAGGTTCTAATTATAACCCCAATGATAGTTCCATTCATAGCTTCTTTAGCTTTATTCATAGCTTGCATACAGCTTGTTAAAGGAGTCTGTATATAAGACAATAAAAATATTGGAGCAATTATCTGTAAATAAGTAATACCATTATTTGTATTATAAATTAATTTTAAAATAAAAGATGGGAAAAGTTCAATTATAACAGTAAAAAAGATTCCAATAATAAAAGATAAAAGTAAAGCTTGTTTAAGCTTGTTTTTTGTGTATAATTTATTTTTATTATAATTTTCACTTATTATAGGAATGAGTGCTTGAGATATAGCTAAGGTAAAAAAAGAAGGGAGCATTAAAATAGGAAGAACATAACCATTTAAAATACCATATTCATTAATTATAAAAGATTTAGAATAATTGATTTTAAGCAACACATAAGTCATTATAATAGGCTCTAAAAAAGAACCAATACTTCCTATAATTCTACTTCCAGTAGTTGGAATTCCAATATTAAATATCGTTTTAATATATTTTTTATTAATAATAAAATCTGACCTATCAATATTTCTCTTTGGTAAAAAAAGAATTAAAACAATTATTGAAATAAGTTCACTTAGAGTATTAGAAATAACTAAAAAGAATATTGCAAAAGAAAGGCCTTTTTGTATAAAAAGAGGAATAAATAAAATTAAGATTATAAGGCGAAAAATATCTTCTATAATATTAGAAATAACATGCGGAAACATATTTTGTTTACCAAAGAAATATCCGCGTATAATAGAAGAAATACTTATAAAAGGTAAAACAAATCCTATAGCTAAAATACCATAATAAGTTCTAGTTTCATGAAGTAAATTATTAGATATAAAAGAAGCCGAAAATAATATAATTAAAAATAAAACAAAATTAATCAATAAAGAAACAGGAATAATATTTAATACTAATTTTTTGTTATTAAATTTATTTTCACTTACACAAACACTTACAGCTACATTAAATCCTAATTGTGATAAAGAAATAAATAACATAAAAGTGGGTAATAATAACATATAAATACCAATACCCTCAGAACCAATTAATCTAGTTGTGATAATTCTATTAAACATACCTAGTACTTTAGTAATTAAACCACCAATAATTAAAATTAAAGTTGATTTATAAAATTTATTTTTTATTTTTCTCATATTATAATTTATGTTTAAAAATAAAAAAAAATATATCTTTTATGATATATTTTAAATTAATCGCATTTCGTGTTCATTAAAAAAGGGTTTATTTTTATTTATTTTGTCATAAAATAATATTCCATTTAAATGATCTATTTCATGTTGAAATGCTATAGATAAATCTTCTCTAGCTCGAACTCTAATTTTATTTCCATCTTCATCAAAACCTTCAATTGTTACACGAGCAAATCGTGGAACATGACCTTCAACCTCACGATTAACACTTAAACAACCTTCACCAGCCTCAGCTGCAATTAATTCTTTAGAATTACTAACTATTGTAGGATTAATTATAACATAATTATCAAATTTTCCTTCATTATATTCATATACAACAACAATAATTCTTTTTAATAAACCAAGTTGTGGAAACGCAAGCCCCATACCAGGTCTCAAATCATATTTTTCTTCATATTCCTCAATTTGACTATATGTTAAATGATCAATAATTTGTTGTATTATTTTTTTATCTTCTTTAGATAAAGGAAAAGTAACTTCTTTACTAGTTTGTCTTAGAAGTTTATCTTTTTCATCTAAAATATCTAGTTTTTTAAACATATTACCACCTCAACTTCAAATATTTTATCATATTTTTTTAAAATTAACAAATAAGTTATGATATAATGTTTTAGGAGTTGATTGAAATGTATAATTTAATTAAAAAAAACAAAAAAATAATTGTTATAACATTTTTGATTATTTTCTTTTTTCTAGCTTATTTAATGAAAACAAATAAAATATATAATTTTGATCAAATCATATATGATTATATATTTCCAAAAATAAATGATTATAATACAAATTATTATAAAATCATAACTTCATTAGCCGGGGCTTTTGTAGTAATATTATTAACTTTATTAGCTCTTATTATATTTAAGAAAAAAACATATGGTAAATTAATAGCTCTTAATTTAATTAATGTCGTTATTTTAAATCAAATATTAAAATTTTTGTTTCAAAGACAAAGACCTAATATTTTTGTGTTAGTTGATGAGACAGGATATAGTTTTCCAAGTGCTCACGCGATGGTTTCATTAGCTTTTTATGGATTTATTATTTATTTAATATTAAAAACAAATATAAAAAGAAATTTAAAAATATTATTATCACTTTTATTTATATTAGTAATAATATTAATTTGTATTAGTAGAATTTATTTAGGTGTTCATTATGCTAGTGATGTAATAGCTGGGCTTTGTATATCATCAGCATATTTAATAATTTACATAGATATAATTAAAAAGCATATCAAAATTAATAATAATATGTTATAATTGCAATAAATAAAAAGAGGTGTTTTATGGTAGAAAATATAGTAGAATTATTTATAAATATATTTGGTGGATTAGGAAAAGAAGTAACAGTATTTATTATCTCTTTAATGCCTATATTGGAATTAAGAGGAGGCTTATTAGCTGCTGCTTTACTTGATTTAAATCCAGTGACAAGTTACATAATTTCCATTATAGGGAATTTGCTACCAGTTCCATTTATATTATGGTTTATGAGTAGTATTTTAAAATGGATGAGAAATAGTAAATCTCTTAATAAAGTAGCTTTATTTTTAGATAAAAAAGTAAATGCTAAAAAAGAAAATATCGAAAAATATGGTTTTTGGGGATTAATAATATTTGTTGGAATACCACTTCCTGGAACAGGCGCATGGACTGGATGTTTAATCGCTTCTGTTTTAGAAATGGATAGAAAAAAGGCTTTTTTAGCTACTACAATTGGAGTAATAATGGCAAGTATCATAATGATGATATTATCATTTGGAGTTTTAAAAGCAATAATATAAAAATCCCTTAAAGGGATTTTTTTTAATAAAATTTGACAAAATTTAATAAAATGATATAATACACGGCAATAAAAGGGGTGAAAATATGATTTACAAATATAATAATTTAAAGGAAATGATATATGATGTTTGTAATAAATATTCAGAAAATATAGCTTTAATTGACATAAATGATGGTAAATTAAATAAAAAAACATATGCACAAATATTACAAGAAATACAATATTTAGGAACAGGAATGAGTTTTTTAAATCCTAAAAGAACAGTTATTATTGGTAAAAATAGTTCAACATGGGCAATTTCTTTTTTAACAAGCATTTGTAGTAATTCAATTACAGTACCACTTGATAAAGAATTATCAGATGAAGAAATTATTACTTGTATAAATAGAATAGAAGCTGATACATTAATATATTCAGATGAATTTAATGAAAGAATTAAAAACATTAAAGAAAAAATAACAATTAAAAACTATATATCAATGGATAAAACTGAAAAAAACAATATTCAAGTTTTACAAGAAATAGGGAAACTTGAAATAAATAAAGGTAATAAAGATTATATTGATATCGAAATAGATGATTACAATATAGCTCAATTTTTATTTACATCAGGAACAACTTCAGAATCAAAAATAGTAATGTTATCACATAATAATATTATTAAAAATGCTTTACAAGCTAAATCAAGCATTGATATTAATAATAACGATGTATTTTTATCACTGTTACCATTACATCATGCATTTGAAAATACTTGTGGATTAATAGTTCCTCTTTGCTCTGGAGCTACTATAGCATATAATGATTCTTTAAAGAACACATTAAAAAATTTCAAACTTATTAATCCAACTGTAATTCTTGCCGTACCAAGAATAATGGAAATTTTTCATAAACGTATTAAAACCGCTATTGATAATAAAGAAAAAAGTGAAGTTATTAATAAACTGGTTACATACTGTTCAATGACAAAAAAATTTAAATTAATAAAGAAAAAAATATTTAATCAAATTCATGCTGAATTTGGAGGTAAGATAAGAGTTTTTATAGTTGGTGGAGCTGCCGCTAATGTTGAAGTATCTTCTTATTTAAGAGCTTTAGGATTTGGTGTTATTCAAGGATATGGAACAAGTGAATGTTCACCTCTTATAACAGTAAATGAAGAAAAAAAATTCGAAGATGATTCAATAGGATTAATAATGCCTGATACTGAAATAAAAATATGTAATCCAAACGATAAAGGTATAGGTGAAATAGCTGTTAAAGGACCTCAAGTAATGTTAGGTTATTACAATAATGAACAAGCAAATAAAGAAGTATTTGATGAAGATGGATTTTATCATACAGGAGACTTAGGATATTTAGGCAAAAAGAATTTTTATTATTTAACTGGTAGAGAAAAAAACATGATTGTAGCAAGTAATGGAGAAAATATTTATCCTGAAGAAATAGAATACTTAATTAATAAAAATGAAATAATAAAAGAATCTTTAGTTTATTCTATAAATAATGAAAATAATAAATTAGCTTTAGTTGTGGATATTGTTTTAGAAGATGTAATAGCTAATAAAATAATTGAAAATCCAAAATATGAACAACAAGTTATAGAAATTATAGATACTTATATTAAAAAAACAAATGCTAAATTACCTGCATATAAACATATAACAAAATTTAATATAAAAACAGAAGAATTTGAAAAAACAACAACATTGAAAGTAAAAAGATTTAAATATCAAACAGCATAATTTGACAATAATACGAATTTATGTTAGTATAACGGGCATTGTTGAAGCAATTGCCTTTATTTGGTACTTGTAAAACAATATAAAAGAATAAAAAAATCATAACTATAATTGGAAATGAGGGGGTATTATGGCTGGACCAGCTGTACATAATGAATTTTTTAAAGATAGTATTAAAAATAGTATCTTAAATAATAATTATGATAAGAATTTAATTGGAAAAAACAATAATATATATGCACAAGGACATGACTTACTATTATATATTCAATTACTTTTATTTCAAAAAAATAGAAATATTTCATTAATAATTAGTAATTATGGATTTCAAGAATTTGTATATAATTATTTAAAAACAGCTAAAGAAAACAATATAATTAATGATGAAAATGTTAGATTATATTTATATGGATATATATCACATCACGTACTAGATAGTTATTTTCATCCATTTTTAATGACATACTGTAGAGATTACTTGCCATCAATTCATGGACCATGGTTACATGGAACAATTGAAACAATATTTGATTCATATATGATTAAAAATAGAGTTAAAGAAGATCCTAAACATTATAAAATGTATAAAGATTTTGAGTATAATGAAGTAAATAATGCAAAATTTGTCAAAAATATTGATGAAGCTATGATAAAAACGTATAATATAAATGGAGTAGGTAAAAAAATAGAAATGTCATTTAATGGAATGACAACTTATTTGAAAACATATCGTTATGATCCAATTAGTTGGAAAGAAACATTATGTAAAATAACTGATCCAGTTGTTAGATTAAGAGCACAGGATTTTTTCTATAATGAAAAATGGCTTAATGAACTAAGTAAGTATGATAACGCATCTAATAAAGAATGGCTAAATATGTGGGCATTAGATGAGAATAAAGAAATAAAATCAAATGATAGCTTTTGGGATTTATATAATAAAGCTCAAATAGCTACATCAGAAATAATAAATAAAATAGAAAACTTAATTATGTTATCTGAAATAGATAAACAAACTATATATGATATAATTCCTAATAAATCAGCAATAACTGGTTTAGAATGTGGAAAAAAACTTTCTTTCATTAAAAGAAAGTAAAAGGGGGAAAATAAAATGGAAAATAAAGTATCAAAAATGAATTTATTAGCTACAAAATCTTTAATAAAATTATTATTTTTAATGTCTAAAGAAAAAAACAGATTAAATGATGACTTTCAAAATAATTATGCTTTATGTCAAGAAATAGCTAATAAAATAATAAATGATTTAAATATAAGTTTTGATGTCATAGGAGCAGAAAATATTCCAACAGATGCATCTACATTAATAACACCAAATCATAGAGGTTTCTTTGATATATTGATTTTATTATCAATAATTGATAGACCAACTAGTTTTGCAACAGCTAAAGAATTATATAATGTACCAATATTAAAACAATATATTGAATCAATCAATTGTATATCTATAGATAGAGAAACAAGTGATATGGATGAAATAAAAAAACAAATGAAAGCAATGTCAAATTCAATTGCAAATGGTTGTACAGTAGTATTTCCAGAGGGTTGTGCAAATCACTATGGAGATGAAATAAGTGAATTTAAAAAAGGAGCTTTCGTAAGTGCTCCTAAATTAGATCCATATATCGTTCCAACTTATATTGATTTAGGAAAAACAAGAAATTTTTCTCAATGGTTAGTTCCTTCTGAAAAAATAACGGTTTCAATTGGAGAACCTTTTAAACCAAGTCAAATAAGTGATAGAAAATTAAGACCAGAAGAAATATGTGAATATACTCAAGAAAAAGTATTAGAATTAAAAAGACAAATTACAAAGTAATTTGTTTTTTTTAAATACAAAAGTTTGACTTTTAAAATACAATGATATATTATTATAATAGGTTGGTGAATAAGATGATAGGAAGTTTTTTATTTCAAATTTGTAGTTTGTTTTATATAGTATTATTGATATATGTATTTTTTTCTAAAAGAAGAATAAAGTTGTTAGAAAATAACATATATGCTTTTTTAATGATTTTTGATGCTGTATTATTAGTTGTCGACATAATAAGCGTATCATTTATCTACAATATGGATCAATATCCATTATTAAATATTTTCTTTGCCAAACTTTTTTTAGTAATGTTGATTGTATGGTTATCAACATTATCTGTATATGTTTTTACTATTTCAAGAAATGACAAAGAAAAAGCTAATAAAGTAGGTCGAAGAACAACTTTTCTGGCTGTTTTTGTAGGATTATTAAGTGTACTAACAATATTTATATTACCACTTCATTTTGTAGCGACTAAAGACTATGTTTATTCTTTTGGTCCAAGTGCTAATTTCACATATTTTTTTACAGCTACATTAATCATGGTTTGGATAATAAGAGTTTTATCACGTTTAAAATATGTTAAAAGAAAAAAAGTAACACCAATTATTTTATATATAATTATGGCCTTGATAGGAGCTGCAATACAATTTAATTATCCGGATTTATTAGTTGTATCATTTGTATCAACATTTATTACAATTTTAATGTATTTTACAATTGAAAATCCAGATGTTAAAACAATACAAGAATTAAATCAAAATAGAAGATTAATAGAAAAAACAAATGAAGATAAATCTAACTTTTTATTTAGAATGGCCCAAGAAGTAAGACAACCAATTGAAGATATAATAAAAGTAAATAATATAATGAAACAATCTAAAGAACCAGAAACTATAGAAAAAGGGATAAAATATATTGAATATAGTTCTAAACAATTAAGGTCAGTAGTAAATAATGTTTTAGGAATCTCATCAATTGATTCATATAATATTAAAATGATGTCTAGTACTTATAATGTTAATTCTTTATTTGCTGAAATTTATTCTAAATATAAAAATCAAATAAATGAAAAAATTGATTTTAAATTTAATATTAATCAAAGCATTCCAAAAATACTATATGGAGATAGTGTTAAATTAAAACAAATTATAACAACATTATTAGAAAATGCAATTAAATATACAAAAGATGGTTTCATAGCTTTAAATGTTGATGCTATAACTAAAAATGATGTTTGTCGTCTTATTATATCAGTAGAAGATACAGGATGTGGAATGTCTATTGATAAAGTAAATGAGCTATTAAGCTTAGATCAAGAATTAACAGAAGAAGATACAAAAATATTAGATAAAATTAATTTAAATTTAAATATAGCTGCTAAAATAATTAAATTATTAGGTGGCAATATATTAATAAAAAGTGATGAAGGAAAAGGTTCAGAGTTTATATTAGTAATTGAACAAAAAGTAAAAAAAGATGAAACCAAAATTAATTTAGAAAAACATTCTAAAAATCTGTTTAAAAACAAAAGAATATTAATAGTAGATGACTCTAAAGAAAAATTAGAGGAAATAACAAGAAGATTAAAAGAACATAATGTCGAAATAGTAACAACTATGTATGGAAGTGATTGTGTGGAAAAAATCAAAACAAATCAAAAATTTGATTTAATTTTGATGGATGATGATATGATCCCAGATACAGGATTAGCTACGTTACAAGAATTACAAAAAATAGATAAATTTAAAACACCAGTTATAATAATGTTAGAAAAAAATAAAGAAATAATAAAAGAACATTATTTAGAAGAAGGATTTAAAGATTATGTTCTTAAATTTAAATTAGAAACAGAAATGAAAAGAATAGCTGAAAAATATTTATAGCTATTCTTTTTATTTATGTTATAATAAAATTGGTGATAAATATGAGAATAAAAAATAAAAAGATATCAATAATATATAAATTAATTATATGTTTAATAGCTGTTTTTTCAATAATAGCAGTTACAGGTATATTAGATAATAAACTTGATTTAAGGGTTTTTTCAATGTTTACAACAATAAGTAATATCTTGTGTGTAATATACTTTACTATAGATATATTATATATAACTATAACAAAAAAAGACAAATCCTTTATTCCTGTTTTAAAAGGTTCAGTTGTTACATGTATGGCACTTACATTTATAACATCAGCTGTAATTTTAAAAATGACTTTTTCTTTTAAAACTTTTTATGACTCATCATTTTTAGGATTACATTATATAGTTCCTATAATGACTTTTCTAGACTGGGTATTATTTGATGTAAAAGGAACAATAAAAAAATATGAACCATTTGTTTGGATGATTATTCCATTTATATATACATCAACTGCCTTTATATCAGCCTTTTTAGGAGGAGGATTAGGCATTTCAGATACATCAAAATATCCATATCAATTTATGGATATAGATGAAATTGGTTTTATTAATGTAAGTGTTACAAATATTGCTTTATTTTTATTTTTTATTGTTACAGGATATATATGTTTTATGATAGATAAGTATATATTTTCTAAAAATGGCAATTTGACAAACAAGAACATATGTGCTAGAATACACCACTAAAAAGAGGGGGATTTTATCATGAATATGAATAATGAAGAAATAATATCTAAAATAAAAATAAATTTATCAAAAAATGGATATTTAATAAGTAATTTAATAACTCATGGTTTAATATTAAAAAATTTAAAAAATCATTACAAATTATGTAAGCTAAATAATAATGGTAATTTAAAAATAAGTAGTGATGTAAATACACCATATAAAAAAATAATAAAACTTATTGAAGAAAATAAACACTTATTAAAAGAATATGCAATTATTGAAAATAGAAACATTACTTATGAACAAATGATATATGAAGTTGATAATTTAGCTAAATATTTGCATTATTTAATATATGCTAAAAAAGGAGAAAAAATATCTATTTGTGCTAACAGCTCTGCTGAAGGGATTATAGCTTTTTTTGCTGAAAGTAAATTAGGATTAGTTAATGCCAGAATATTCAATGGTTCAAAAGAAGAAAAAATGAAAAAAAATATCATTGATTTTGAATCTAAAACAATTTTAATAGATGAAAAAAATATTGAAGTTTTAAATAATATTGTAAATGAAACAGCAATTAAAAATGTTATAATGATTTCAGATTGTGATGAACAAACATTATATAACTTTAGAAAGACACATCCTAATATTAATTTAATTACTTGGAATAAAGTTCAAAAAATAGGTTCTGAAATAAATCTTGAATACATAGAAAAATGTGATGAAAAAGATATAGCTTCAATTTTATATACAAGTGGATCAAGCGGAGAAGCTAAACCAATTATAATATCAAATAAAGTTTATATTACGATGGCTGATACAATAGAAAAATCAACTAGTGTAAAAAAATGTGATAAAGAAAAAGTTGTTGGAGTTGTATCACATGAATATCCATATGCTGCTATTAATAGTACAATTATGGTTTTATTATTTGGAAAAACTTTAATAATGCCTAAAAATGACAAAAGTGGAAAAATATCTTTTAATGACTTATTAAAAGAAAAACCAGAAAAAATACAAGCGATTCCTAACTTATATAAATTATTAGAAATGAATGATGAAGAAATTAATGACTTATCATTTTTAAAAAATGTTGTTTCTGGTGGAGAAACATATTTAAAACAAGAAAAATTGTCATTACTAAAATTTTTAAGTAAAAAAAATTCATCTTCACTACTTATTGATGGATTTGGATTTGGAGAAATGGGAAGTGCAGTTGCATTAAAATTTGGCTTAAATGATTACTTTGTTTTAATGAATGGGATAGAAGCTAAAGCAATAGATCCTGAAACTAAAAAAATATTACCTAATGATAAAGAAGGAATTTTATGTTTTACAGGTTCAACTATAGCAAATGGATATTATAACAATGAAGAGGCAACAAAAAAATCATTTGTCAGCGATGAAAATGGAAAAACATGGTTTGTATCAGATACTTATGGTTCAGTTCATGGAAATCTTAATAGACTTATTAAACTTGGTGGAAGAATAAGAGAGTATTTCATTACAGCTGATAGCAATGGTAATTTTGTTAAAGTTTATGCTGGAGCGGTAGAAGATATGATTTTATCAACAGGTTGTATAGAAGACTGTGTCGTTGTGCCATCTGATTCAACAGGAGTACCAAAACCAGTAGCTTATGTTTCTTTAAGAACAGATTGTAAGTTAACAAAAGAAGAACTTATAAATACTATAATTAATAAGTGTAGCAATCTAGAAGAATTTGCTCAACCTTCTGAAATTAAAATTGAAGAAGAAATAAAAAGAACAGATGCTAAAAAGAAAAATTATACATATTATAAAACAAAACAACTAAATAATTAATATAAAAAAGAATAGAGTAAAACTAATAAAAAGACTATTCTTTTTGTTTTACTTTAAAATAAAAAAGTGCTATACTTAAAATAAAGAAGGTGATTTAATGATAAATATATATTTTCAATTTTTTGGTTTATTAGATATAGTTTTATTGTTTATTGTTTACTATACTAAAAATCAATATAAAAGTACTGAAAATAAAATATATGGTTCATTAATAGTATTAAGTTTAGTTGGTCAAATATTACATATTTTAAGTTATGTTACAATTTATAATTTAGAAAAAATACCAATTATTAATTTGCTAGTAGTTAAATCATATTTGATTTATTTAGTTTTATGGATATCTTTTTTATTTACATATATTTATGCCGTAACATATAAAGGAAGACATAAAGAAAATTATGATAAAATTATAAAAAAAAGAATTAAAATAATTATTTTATTAGATTTTGTAATTACACTATTTGTAATTTTTTTGCCAACAAACATTTATAGACAAGCTAATATAGTTTATACATATGGAATAAGTGTAAATTTAATATATGTTATTTCAATATTATATATTACATTTTCTTTTCTTTTATTTATTAAAAACTTTAAATCAATTAAAAAATATGGATTTAAAAAATATGTTCCATTATTTGTCTTGATACTAATAGGTGGAATTGTTATGTTTATTCAATATAATAATCCAAGTTTGCTTTTAATAACATCAACAGAAACATTTATAACTTTACTTATGTATTTTACAATAGAAAATCCAGACACAAAAATGATTCAAGAAATGAATAAAAATAGACTTTTAATAGAAAAAGCTAATGAAGATAAATCTAACTTTTTATTTAGAATGGCCCAAGAAGTAAGACAACCAATTGAAGACATACTAAAAGTAAGTAATATTATGAAATCAACACAAGAAGAAGAAACAATAAATAAAGGAATAAAATATGTTGAATACAGTGCCAAACAATTAAAATCAGTAGTCAATAATGTTCTTGGCGTTTCATCATTAGATTCATACAATATTAAAATGATGTCAAACACATACAATATAAAAAATTTATTTTCAGAAATTTACTCAAAATACAAAAATGAAATAAAATCAAATATTGATTTTAAAATGAATATAAATGAAAACATTCCAGAAACTCTTTATGGTGATGTAGTTAAAATAAAACAAATAATTACTACATTATTAGAAAATGCAATTAAATATACAAAAGAGGGATATATTGAAATAAATGCCGATGCAATAAATAAAAATGACGTTTGCCGTCTTATTATATCAATTGAAGATACAGGATGTGGAATGTCTATTGATAAAGTTAATTCATTATTAAGTATCAACGAGGAATTAAATGAAGAAAATAAATTACTAGATGATATCAATTTAAATATCAATGTTGTTACTAAAATAATTAGATTACTAGGTGGAAATATATTAATAAAAAGTGAAGAAAAAAAAGGATCAGAATTTATAGTTGTTATTGAACAATTAATAAAAAATAAAATAGATGAAAATGATAAATTAAATGAATATACTAAAACAATATTTAAAAATAAAAGAATATTAATAGTTGATGATTCTAAAGAAATATTAGAAGAAATAACAAAAAAATTAAATAATAAAAATTTAGAAATAGTGACAACTATGTATGGAAGTGATTGTGTTGAAAAAATCAAAACAAATCAAAAATTTGATTTGATTTTGATGGATGATGACATGACTCCAGATACAGGATTAGCTACATTGCAAGAATTACAAAAAATAGATAAATTTAAAACACCAGTTATAATAATGTTAGAAAAGAATAAAGAAATAATAAAAGAACATTATTTAGAAGAAGGATTTAAAGATTATGTTCTTAAATTTAAATTAGAAACAGAAATGAAAAGAATAGCTGAAAAATATTTATAGCTGTTCTTTTATTTTTCACAAATAATTAACAAATATTTCATAATTGATTGATAAAATTTATATTAAGAAAGGAGATGAAAAAAATCCAAATAACATAAAAAATCATGAATAAAATAATATTTATTAATATAAATCCTCCTTTGTTTACTGTAAACTCTATTAATTATAGAGTTTTTTTATTATTGTAAAAACTTTATGTTTGAAATAATACATGTTATAATATAATTATAATATATAAAATAGGAGGCTTATATGCTAAATTTAAAAAACGTATCTAAATTTTATTATACAAAAGGAATGGTAGCTAGTGGATTTAGTAAAATCAATTTACAATTAGAAATCAATGAATTTGTAGCAATAACAGGAGAAAGCGGAAGTGGAAAATCTACTTTGTTAAATGTAATATCTGGTTTGGATTCTTATGAAGAAGGAGAAATGTACATTAATGATGAAGAAACTAGTGGATATACAGAAAAAGATTTTGAAGCATATAGAAAAAAATATATAGCTAATATATTTCAAAATTTTAATTTAGTTAATAGTTATACAGTTTATCAAAATATAGAATTGATATTATTATTAAATGGATTTAACAAAAAAGATATAAAAAATAAAATAATAGATGTTATTAAAAAAGTTGATTTATACAAATATAGAAATACTAAAGCATCAAAATTATCTGGTGGACAAAAACAAAGAGTAGCTATAGCAAGAGCTCTTGTCAAAGATACTCCTATTATATTAGCAGATGAACCAACTGGTAATTTAGATAGCAAAGCAGCAGAAGCAATAATGGAACTTTTATATAATGTATCAAAAGATAAATTAGTTATAATTGTGACACATAATTATGAACAAATAGAAAAATATGTGACACGTAAAATAAAAATGAATGATGGAAAAATAATAGAAGATAAAAAAATTAAAACCATTACCGAAATAAAAAAACCAATATTAAATGATTTTAAAGAAATTACTTTTTTTAATAAAATAAGATTAGGTATCAGAAATGCTTTTAATATTTTTCCAAAATTTTTGTTATTGCTTATGGTTTATTTATTTTTATCAGTATCTGTAATAAGTGAATATTCATCATATAAAAAACAAGAATATGTTTACTCAAATAATGGAAATAATCAATACTTTGTAGATAAAAGTGATAAAAGATTAATTATACAAAAAAATGATTTAAGTACAATAAGTGATGAAGAATACAATAAAATAATTAATTTAGAAAATATTGATTATATTGTTAAAAATGATTTGTTAATAGATAAATCAATTGTTGTACATGATGATAATCTTTATTTTGAGGGAACAACATATGATTTAAATTTATTAAAAAATGAAAATGTAATCGGTAAAATGCCAGAAAATGAAAATGAAATTATTATTGTTGGTTCTAAAGATAATTATAATTTATCAGATTTTAATGTTGAAAATGATAATTTATTAAATAAAGAAATGTTTGTTCAAAATTATGATGATGGGTCAAATGTATTAAATTATAAATTGAAAATAGTTGGAATTATATATGATGAGGATTTAGACTATAGTGTTAAATTTTATGTTAATAACAAAGTATTAGATGATATAAGAAAATCTCTTAACAGTTCTTATAGTAGTGTTGAAATATTATTTAACAATGAAATATATTCTTCAGATTCTAATTATGGTTATTATAAAATAACAACAAGTAATTTAGTTAAACCAGGATCTGTATATATTCCAGAAGAAATGAATTATAAATGTCAAAATAGTAAGTGCATTAATTATCCTGTTAAAATAAATATTAAAAATATGTATTTTGAAAATGAATTAAATTTAACAGTAGAAAAAACATATAATGAAAAAAACATAAAAACTTTACTTAATATAGATGATTATGCATCAGCTACTGGTAATTTTTATGTCAATCCAAATGATTATATTAATTTGTTTGATAAAGGAAATTATCAAAGTACAATATATATAAATAATATTAAACAAAAAAATGAAACAATTGATGAACTTCAAAATTTAGGATTTGCAGTACTTGATATTAAAAAAACTTTAGTAGATCCATATAAAGAAGCTTATATATTAAGTAAAGCATTTAAAATAATAATATCAATAATTTTAACAACTGCCTTATTTTTCATATCTTATTTTGTTATTAAAATAATATTAAAATCTAGAAATATATATTTTTCAACAATAAGGATATTAGGTTCAACTAGAAAAAATGCTAAAAATTTACTTAATATTGAATTATTTACAATACTAAATTTAGCATACACAATTATTTTAATTTCAGTAATTTTAATTAATAATAATTATATAAATAATACATATTTAAAAGATTTAATCTCATTTTTAGAAGTAATTGACTATTTTATTTTATATATTATATTATTTGTTATTTCATTATTTATATCTAATAGATATGCTAGAAAACTATTTAAAAAATCAGCTATGAATACTTATAGAGAGGAAAGCTAATATGATAAAATTAGAAAATGTAGAAAAATATTTCAACAAAAATAAAAAAAATGAAATTCATGTTATAAATAATACCTCTTTAATTTTGGATAATAATGGTTTAGTAGCTTTATTAGGTAATTCTGGTTCGGGAAAAACAACATTACTAAATGTAATAGGTGGCTTGGACAAAATAAATAAAGGTAAAATATATATCAATAATAAAAAAATAACAAGATTTAGAACTTCTAAAATAGATGAAATTAGAACAATGAATATTGGATATATATTTCAAAATTATAATTTATTAGACAACTTAACAGTATATGAAAATGTAGCTTTAGTTTTAAAAATGATAGGAATAAAAGATAAATTAGAAATTAAAAAAAGAGTTGATTATATATTAAATACAGTTGGCATTTATAAATATAAAAACAGATTAGCTAGCATGTTATCAGGTGGAGAAAGACAAAGAGTAGGGATAGCTCGTGCAATAGTTAAAAATCCAAATATAATTATTGCTGATGAACCAACTGGTAATTTAGATAGTAAAAACTCCTTAGAAATAATGAATATAATTAAAGCTATATCAAAAGACAAATTAGTTATATTGGTTACACATGAAAAAGATTTAGCAAACTTTTATGCTTCAAGAATAATTGAAATAGTAGATGGAAAAATAACAAGCGATAAAAATAATGATCACGATGAAGATTTGGATTATAAAATAGATAATAAAATTTATTTAAAAGATATGCAAAATCATGAGCAAATCAAAAATAATAATATTAATATTGATTATTATAATGATAATAAAGAAAAATTAAATTTAAAAATAGTTGTTAAAAATAATAATATTTATTTAGAGTGTAATGATAATTTTAATTTGATTGATAACTCAAATATTGAATTAATAGATGATAATTATAAAAAAATTTCAAAAGAAAGTTATTTAAAATATCAATTTGATTTTAATCAAATAATAAATAATAATGTTAAAATAAAATATGCATCAATTTACAATCCAATAACATTATTAATAAATGGTTTTAAAAGAATATTTAATTATTCAATATTAAAAAAAATATTATTGTTAGGTTTTTTAGTATCAGCTATATTCATAACTTATGCGATATCTAATATATTTGGGATAACAAATATAAAAGACGATGATTTTGTAAAAACAAACAAAAATTATCTTAATATAAAATTAAATAACATTGATTTAAATAATTACTTAAATTATGAAAAGTTGGAATATATTAATTATATAATTCCAGGTGATTCAAATGTTGTTTTTAATATTAAATATGATAATTATTATCAAACTTATAATACTAGGCAGCTACTTAGAGGTTCATTATCAACTTTAAATATGATAACAAATGATGATTTAATATATGGTAAAATGCCAGAAAACGATTATGAAATAGTTGTTGATAAAAAATGTTTGAATAGTTTATTTGATGAATATATTCCACAACAATTAGGAATAAATGATGTTCAAGGATTTTTAAATAAAGAAATTAGCATTAAAAATTTAGATAGTTTTAAAATAGTTGGAATTACAGATTTAAGTAGTCCATCAATTTATACAAAAGAAACAAATTTTATAAATATTTTATCAAATTCTAGTTCTGAAGGTTCATACTTTGAAGAAACAGCTACTGGTAATATTATCAATTATGATATTGTAAAAAACAAAATTGAAATTAAAAAAGGAAGAATGCCAGAAAATGATTATGAAGTAATCATTAATATATCTTCTTTTACTGAAGATAATAATTTATTAAATAAACTACTAGACATTAAAATTAATAATGTCAAACTTAAAGTAGTAGGGTATTATTACGATAAATACAATAAAGAAAATTATTATGTAAATAGCAACACTATTAAATACAAATTAATAGATGATAATAATGAAATAACTATATATGCAAATAATAAGCAAGAAACAATAAATTATTTTAAAGAAAATAATATAAACATTCAAGATTCTTATTTAAAAGATAAAAATGAATATAAAAAAGATATACAAAATGAAATTATGGCAACACTTATTGTAGCTTTAATAATAATAGGGATATCATTAATTGAAATATATTTAATGATAAGAGCTTCATTTTTATCTCGAATAAAAGAAATTGGGATACTTCGAGCTATTGGAGTTAAGAAAGTAGATATTTATAAAATGTTTTTAGGAGAAATACTAGCTATATCAATATCTACTGGTGTAACTGGAATTTTATTTATGACATATATATTATCTAATTTAACTAATGTAAGTAAAATATTTGAAAAACAATTTTTAGTTAATGAAATAACTATACTAATTAGTTTTATTTTATTTTTTATGTTTAATATTATAGTGGGATTATTACCGGTATTTAATACTTTAAGAAAAACCCCTGCTCAAATATTAAGTAGAAATGATGTTGATTAATAATAAAACTCTATCAAAAGATAGAGTTTTTATTCAGCTATAAACTAGTTTCTATCCCAATTTCTAGCTCCTATGATAATAACTAATAAAATAAATAGAACTAAGATAATAGCAGCACCATATCCAGTACCATATCCATATCCAGGATAACCTCCACATGGATTGCAACCACATTGGCCCCCACCATAACCTTGGTATCCACCATAGTAATACATAAACACCCTCCTATCTAGTTCTAATATATTTTATTAAATTAAAAAAATATGGTTAATAAAATGTCCCATAATAATTAATAAATATTTGAAAAAGATGCTATTTATGATATTATATTAATAGAGGTAGAATATGAAATATATAAAACAAGCAATAAAAGATATGGATAAAGTATTATTAATAGTGACTATTGCATTATTTGTTTTTGGATTACTAAATATTGTAACAGCTTCATCTAAAGCAGCAGTAGTTAGATATAATACATCACTATATAATTATTTTTATAAACAATTAATATCTATTTTTTTAGGAATAGTGGCATCATTTTTTATATTAAAAAAATCAACTAAAAAATATCCTTTTTGGGTAGCTTTATTCTATTTTGTTTTCTTATTATTGTTAATATATGTTAAGTTATATGTTGAATCTCATAATGGATCACAAAACTGGATAAAAATACCTGGATTCGGAACATTACAACCTAGTGAATTTGCAAAACCAATTATGATTATGGCAGTAGCATTGCTATTTGAAAAATACTATAAAAAATTAAGAGCACCTAATATTAATCACTATGATTTAATAGGAATAATACTATTTATTGGGATGTTATATCCTGTTATTGTATTTTTAGAAAAAGATTTAGGAACAACAATTATTTTAGTATTAATATTTGGATCATTATTTTTATCAAGTCCAATACTTAGAATAGATAAGTTTAGAATTATATCTATGTCATTTATTTTATTATTTATTATAGGATCATTTTTATTAATGAAAACAGGTAGTATTCTTACTAAAGATCAATTAGCACGTTTTAATTTTTTTAATCCTTGTTCAGATTATTATGAAGGAGGATATCAGATATGTAACGGTTTTATAGCCATTAATGATGGAGGATTACTTGGAGTAGGTATTGGTAATTCCAAACAAGTATCTTATATTCCAGAGTCTCATACAGATAGTGTTTTTGCTATTATATCTGAAGAATACGGTTTTGTAATATGTACATTTATCTTTTTAGGATATTTATTAGTAATTTTGAGAATATTTAAATTAGCTAGTAGAACAAGTAGCTTAAGTGGAAGATATATTTGTTATGGAATTGGTATATATATTTTTTTACATGTAATAGTAAATTTAGGTGGATTGTTTGGTATTATGCCACTTACTGGAGTACCTCTACCATTTTTATCTTATGGAGGTTCATATACGCTTTCACTTATATGTTCACTTGCTGTTGTTCAAAGAATTCATATTGAAACGCAAAGAGAAAAAATAGCAGTATAATATTTAGAATAAGTTTAAATAATGGACTTATTCTTTATTTTTTGATAAAATATGTAATAGGTGAATATTATGAATAGACAAGATGTAGATAGAACAAAAATAACTCCAATGATGCAACAATATTTAGAAATAAAAGATAAAAATGAAGACATCATACTTTTTTTTAGATTAGGTGATTTTTATGAAATGTTTTTTGAAGATGCTATATTAGTATCACATGAATTAGAATTAACTTTAACAGGAAAAAGTGCAGGATTAGAAGAAAAAATTCCAATGTGTGGAATACCTCATCATGCCTCTAATATATATATTGAAAAATTAGTTGAAAGAGGTTATAAAATTGGTATTTGTGAACAATTAGAAGATCCTAGAAATGTAAAAGGTATAGTAAAAAGAGATATTGTTCAAATAATTAGTAAGGGAACAATTATAAATGATGAATCACTTAATGAATATGAAAATAATTATATCGGAAATGTAATGGATTTTAATCATGCTTTTGTCATTAGTTATACAGATATATCAACTGGAGAAATAAAAACTGAAATAATAGAACACAATATATCATTACTTATAAGTGAAATAGTAAGTATTGGAATAAAAGAGATAGTTGTAAACGAAAGATTTGATAAAACAGTTACATCAATATTAAAAAATCAATTTAAAATAGTAATAACTATAGCAAATGAAATAAATCAAATAAAAGAATATGAATATATATATGAAGATATTGGGGATGTAAGAATTATAGAAACATTAAAGCATTTATTAACATATATAAATAATACTCAAAAAAGAAATTTATCACATTTAAGAAAAGTTGAAATAAAAGAAAAAAAGAAACATTTAAGAATGGATATACATACTAAAAGAAATTTAGAATTAACTGAAACATTAAGATTAAAACAAAGAAATTATTCTCTTATTTGGTTATTAGATAAAACTAAAACAGCTATGGGTTCTCGTATGTTAAAAAACATGATAGAAAATCCCTTAATAGATGTAAAAGAAATAGAAAAAAGATATGATATGATAGATATTCTACTTAAAGAATTTATTTTAAAAGATGATTTAGAAAAACTATTATATGAAGTATATGACTTAGAAAGATTGAGTGGCAAAATAGCTTTTGGGTCTGCTAATGCAAGAGATTTATTACAACTTAAAAATTCTTTAAAAGTTTTACCAGACATAAAAGAAATATTAACTAAAATCAATTTTTATAAAAATATAGAGCCAATAAATGATTTATATGATTTATTAGAAAAAAGTATTCATGAAAATCCTCCTATATCAATAAAAGAAGGATATATTATTAAAGATAAATATAATGATGAATTAGATGAATTAAAAAAATTAAGAAAAGGTGGAAAAGATTTTGTAGCTACATTTGAAAATCAAGAAAAAGAAAAAACAGGCATAAAAAATTTAAAAATTGGATATAATAGAATATTTGGATATTATATAGAGATATCTAAAGGAAATATTGATTTAATTAAAGATGAATATGGATATGAAAGAAGACAAACTTTAGCTAATTGTGAAAGATATATAAGTCCTGTTTTAAAAGAAAAAGAAGCCTTAATACTAAATGCTGAAGAAAAAATAATAGAACTAGAATATAATTTATTTATTGAAATAAGAGATAAAATAAAAGAATATATTCCTAAATTACAAGAAATAGCTAAAATATTAAGTGAAATAGATGTTTTACAAAGTTTTACAACAGTTGTCGAAGAAAATAATTATGTTCGACCAACATTAAATAATGAAAAAAATTTAGAAATAATTAATAATAGACATCCAGTAGTAGAAAAAGTAATTGAAAATGAATTTGTTGCAAATGATGTTATAATGGATGAAAAAACAAATATATTATTAATTACAGGACCAAATATGGCCGGTAAATCAACATATATGAGACAACTTGCGGTAACAATAATAATGGCACAAATTGGATGTTTCATTCCAGCAAGTAAAGCTTCAATGCCTATATTTGATGCAATATTTACTCGTATTGGAGCTAGTGATGATTTGGTTAGTGGAGAATCAACATTTATGGTCGAAATGAATGAAGCAGCCAATGCTATTTTAAATGCTACTGAAAATAGTTTGATATTATTTGATGAATTAGGTAGAGGAACTGCTACATTTGATGGAATGGCTTTAGCTCAATCGATAATTGAATATATTGAAAAAAATATAAAATGCAAAACTTTATTTTCAACACATTATCATGAATTGACAGATTTAGATCAAACTCTAAAGTCACTTAGAAATGTTCATGTTAGTGCTATAGAAGAAAATGGAAACATTACTTTTTTACATAAAATCAAACCAGGAAGCATCGATAAAAGTTATGGTATTCATGTAGCTAAATTAGCTAATTTACCTGACAATTTAATAAAAAGAGCTAATGAAATATTGGAAATATATGAAAAGCAAGAAATAAAAAGAGATAAAAAAATACAAGAAAGCTTACCAATAGATGAATTAATTATAAATAAAAAATCTAATTTAGAAGAAGAATTAGAAAAAATTAATATTTTAGAAATATCACCTATTGAAGCTATGAATATATTATATAATTTGAAAGAAAAAATAAAATAGGAGGCTTTATGAGTTTATTAAAAAAAGAAAATTGGTTTATTTGTTTTATACTTATGATTATTAGTCAAGGAACATTTATTTTTGTTTTAGCATATTTAATGCGTTTATATGATAAAAAAGCATGGTATTATAATTATAAATATTGGATGCTTGGAATTATGTGTTTATTCTTTCCAGCTTTAATAATGTTAATAATTTTCATGATTCAAATGACTTGTAAAGTAGCTGCCTCACTTGATGTGCCAGGCAAAGAATTATATAATACACCATATACTTGGATTGTTTGTTTAATAGTACCAATTGTTGGATGGGTATTATTTATAGTTATGTTACTTTATATAATTATATGGCCTTTTATTATGTTAAAAGAAGGAAAATAAGATTTATATATTAAATAATTTAAGATATTAACTAAATTTTAGTTAGTATCTTTTTTTAAAAAAGGAAATAAACAAAATATATAGTAATATATAAATAAAGACATAATAATTAAAATTTGTGTTATAATTAATTAAGTCTTATAATGTAAAAGGAGTGATAATATGATTATTTATAAATTAAAAAATATATATAAAACATATACTATTTCAGAAGTGGAAAATCATGCATTAAATGATATAGATTTAGAAATAGAAGAAGGTAAAATATGTGTTATATTAGGTCCAAGTGGTAGTGGTAAAAGTACTATGTTAAATATTTTATCTGGTATAGATAAACCAACAAAAGGAATTATATCTTTTAAAGATGTAAGAATAGATAAATTAAGTGAAGAAAAATTAACAGATTATAGAAAAGATAATTTGGGATTTATTTTTCAAAGTTATAACTTGATTCCCAATTTAAATATAAAAGAGAATATTGAATTAGGAGCTCATTTATCTAGTAATCCATTAAATATTGATGAACTTATAAAAGAAGTAGAATTAATGAATCATAAAAACAAATATCCATATCAATTATCTGGTGGACAAATGCAAAGAGTAGCTATTGCACGAGCTTTAGCTAAAAATCCAAAAGTTTTATTTTGTGATGAACCAACAGGAGCATTAGATGAAGAAACAGGTAAAAAGGTATTATCTTTATTACAAAAAATAAATGAAAAATACAATACAACAATTATTATTGTAACTCATAATCCTTCTATAGCCTTAATGGCTAACACTGTTATAAAAATGAATAGTGGTAAAATAGTAGAATTAATACAAAATAAAGAAACAAAAGATGCAAACGATTTGAGGTGGGCGTAAATGAAATTACTTTTAATTAATTCTTTAAAAGGACTTAAAAAGAAAAAAGTTCAAATGTTTGGAATAATTATAATGGTTATGCTTTCAACAGCCATTTATACTGGGATGAATACAGCAATAGATCGTTTAGAAGATAAATATTATGATTATCTAAATGATCAAAATGTAGAAGATATTAGTGTAGCTGTAAATGTAAATTATGAAAATGATATTACAATTGAACATATGAATAGTTATTTGAATAATGAATTAAGTAATGCTACATCAGAAGAAAAAGAAATCTTGAACTATTACATTAATTATTTAAATAATAAAACAATGGAATTACCTTTATCAACAAAAGTTGCTTTAGAAAATATATTTACAAAATATAATGTTTTAAATAAAATCAAGATGAATATATTAAGTAATATATCAACTAAATATGATTTTGATTATGAATTAGAATTATCAAAAATAATAAGTGAAGATGATAATTTAATAAAAGTAATTTTATATGATGATAATAATGAAATAAATAAAACTTATTTAGTTGATGGAAGATATCCAAAAAATGAAAATGAAATAACTATTTTACCTGGATACGCAAAAGTAAATAAAATAAATATAGGTGATAGCTATAAAATAGGGGATAACACATATGAAATAGTTGGTTTCACTTATGCTCCAGATTACATTTATCCACTAATTTCATTTAGTATGCCTATATTTGATGAAAAAACAAATAACATTGTTTTTATGAATCAAACAGCATATGAAAAAGTTATTGGAATAAATGACAATTCATTTGCAATTAAATATAATGGTGAAATAAAAAGAGAATTTGAATTGAATTCAAATCAGGATATTAATGATTTAAAAACAGAAAATAGTATTTTCAAAATATTTAATGAGAATAATATATCATTTGATTATAATACTTTTACAAGAATAGGAAGAATTGGTGCAGTACAATTAGAATTTAGTACAGATCGTTTATTTGCTGATTATTTTTTATATGTATTACTTGGAATATCAGTAGTTATCATTATGATTATAACTAAAAAAAGAATTGATGATGAAAGATTACAAATAGGTGTATTAAAATCATTAGGATATAATAAATATAGTATTGCAACAAGTTATTTAGTTTATCCTATTATAGGATCATTAATAGGTGGCTTGTTAGGTTATTTAATTGGAATATCAGTTAATAAACCCATAGCTACAATATATTTAAGTTTTTATAATGTACCACTTGAAAATTACATTTTCAATTTAACTTATTTAAAAAATTCAGTATTAATTCCAATGATAACATTATCAATTTTAAGCTATTTAATAGCTATTATAATGCTAAGAAAAAAACCACTTTCTTTACTTAAAGAAGGTAGTAATTTAAAAATAAATATATTTACTAAATTAATTAATAAAATAACAAGTATTTTTAAATTCGAATATCGATTTAAATATTCATTAGCTTTTCGTTCAATCGGTAAATTATTTTTAGTATCAATAACTTCATTTTGTACGGGAATGTTAATTATTTTAGTTTTAATTGGTTCTAATTTATTTAGTAATGTTATAAAAGAATCTTTTTCAGGAATGAAATATAAATATATGATTTATACAAATTCAGTAGGATTTGAACAAAACAATACTGAAAATAAAGATTATATTTTAAATATGAATTTAGAAGTAAAAAACATAAAAAAAATAAATGGTGAGAATGTTGAAATAAAAGAAGATACTTCTTTTAGTATAATAGGAACTGATACAGCAAGTAATTATTTAGAAATATTAGATGATAATAATAAAAACATAATATCAAATTTAACAACAAACAAAATAATCGTAAATCAAAATGCTAAAAAACTATTAAATTTAGAAATAGGTTATATTATAGAGTTGTCTTATGAAGATATAACTTTAGAATATGAAATAGCAGGTTTTTCAGAAGAATATATGGGTTATTCAGCTTATGTATTAAGAAGTGATTTAAGTAATAAACTTGGATTACAAGGAAATGCTTATAATATGATATATTCTGATGATGATAAATATAATAATATTAGTGATTTAAAAGAAGAAGAACAACAACAAATAGCTTATGTTATTAATCTAGAAGAATTAAAAGATAATATAATGAAACAAATGGATCGCTTCAATGGAAGTATTTATATAATTATTATTTTTGCTAGCATTATGGCTTTAGTTATTATAGCTGTTATAGCTAATATAGTAGTAGAAGAAAATAAAAAAACAATTTCTTTAATGAAAGTAATGGGATATAAAAATAAAAAGATAAGCAATATTGTTTTAAACATTTATACACCTTTTATTGTAATAGCATATTTACTTTCAATACCGGTTACTATTAAAATATTAGAAAGCATCGTTTCTGCTTTAACTAAAGACATTGAAATGACTATTCCAATACAAATAACACCATCACTTGCAGCTTTAGGATTACTTGGATTATTAATAGCATATTATATAGCTATTTCATTATCTAAAAAAGTATTAAATAAAATTCCTTTAGCTATAGCATTAAAAAGAGAGTAGGTACAAAATGGAAAATATAATTGAAATTAAAAATATTACAAAATCTTATTATGTTGGAAAAGTACCAACTAAAGCTTTAGATAATGTAAGTTTAAATATAAAAAAAGGGGAAATACTTGTTATCTTAGGAGCTAGTGGTGGGGGAAAAACAACATTACTTAATCTTGTTTCAGGATTAGATAAAATAGATAAAAATAAAAATAGTAAAATATTATATGAAAACAAAGATATATCTAAATATAGTGATTCTAAAATGACTAAATTTAGAAAAAGAAACTTGGGTTTTATTTTTCAAACATATAATTTGTTAGAGCATCTAAATGTATATGAAAATGTTTTAGTAGGATCTAGTTTAGGAAGAAAAAAAGTAGATGTTCATTCTATAATTGAAACAGTTGGACTAAAGCAACATGAAAAAAAATATATGCATCAATTATCTGGTGGAGAACAACAAAGAGTTTCTATAGCAAGAGCTCTAGCTAAAAAACCAAAAGTAATGTTTTGTGATGAACCAACAGGAGCATTAGATGAAAAAACAGGAAAAGTTGTTTTACAATCATTAGTTGAAGCTAATAACAAATATGATACAACTTTAATAATTGTTACTCATAATCCAGGAATTGCTTTAATTGGGGATAAAATTATTAAAATGAATAGTGGTAAAATAGTTGATGAAATAATCAATGAAAAAAGAACAGATCCTAAAGATATACCTTGGGGATAATATAAAAACAACATTAATAAATGTTGTTTTTTTTAACTTTAGTTTTAACTTTATCATTTTGTAAAAAAATTTCAGTTTCAAGTAATGTGCTTTTTTCATTTTCATTATTTAAATTATTAAAGATTATTGAAAACAAATAATTTTTTTCATTAATAGTTGGACAAAATTTTTGAATTTCTATTTTTTCAAATTTTAAGGCAATCATTATTTTATAAGCTGCTTTAAAAGTAATACTTGCATTATTATTTTCTATTTTACTTATTAATGTATGATCAATATTACATTTTAAAGCTAAATCTCTTTGAGAAAAATTTAATTGTTTTCTTTTTTGTCTTACTAATTTACCAAATTCTTTACTTATAATAAAATCATTATTTAATTCATCATTAGTTAATAAAAAAGGTCTAAATTCTTCATCGTTTAAATCTAGTACAGGTTTTAATTTTAAATAAGTTTGATAATTTAATTTTTTAAAAACATTAGCTTCTATTTTATATAAAAATGATCTTTGAATATTAACTAGTTTAGAAAGTTGAGCAATTGTTAAATTTTTTTCAATTCTTTTTTTCTTAATTATTACACTATAACTTATATGTTTGGATACATATTTATTTTTAAAATCATGATCTAAAGACAAAATATCTTTAATTTTTGTATAAACTTCATTATTGATAAAAGTAGTTTCAACTTGCTCTAAATTAATTATTTCTTGAAGTGATAATTGAGTTAATTTAGATAATTCTTTTTGAGATAAATTAAGTTTTTTTCTTTTTGATTTAATTATGTCTGAAATCATAATATATCCCCCTTAAATGATTAATATTATATCAAAAAATAAATAAATTACAATATTTAAATAATAAAAGTAGTTTCATCAATAAATTGTTAATTGGTTTTATATTTAAGTTCTCTAATTAATCTAAATACAGCATCATCTTTTCCTTTAGCTTCTATCATAATATCGACATCATAATTTAAATGTTTTATTTTTTCTAAAAAGAAGATAAAATCATCACTGTTAATATATTCATGGTGACTTCTAATCTCTTTTTTTAATTTACTTTTAGAAGTTGAAAAATGTATTTTAGGATTAATACTTTCCCATGTATTAAAAACATCTTCAATATGATTTATTATATCGTTTTCATTATTACATATATGATGATGATAATCTAAAACAATAGGAATATTGATTTCTTTATTTATTTTTAAACAATCATCAATATTAAAAATTTTATCATCATTTTCAATAACTATAGAATCTTTTAAATAATCAGGTAATTTTTTAAAATTATTAATAAATCTTTTAATAGCATTTTCTTTTCCTAATACAGAACTTCCAACATGTAAAATAATAATTTTATTTTTTATTTTTAAAGCATCTAATATGTTATAGTGATACTTAAGTATTTCAATAGAATCTTCAACTACCTCTTTTTTAGTACTATTTAATATAGTAAATTGATCAGGATGAAAATCAATGCGCATATTATTTTTTATAATTTTATCAGATATTTCATCATAATATTTTTTATATTTATTTATATAATCAAATTGTACTTCTTTTTTAGTAGCTAGTGGAATTAATTTAGAAGTTAATCTAAAAAAATGAACATTATTTTTAATATTATAATCAATTAAATTATTTAAAGCCTCTAAATTAGATATAATTACTTCATTTAATTTATTGTAATCATTGTTTTTAATAAAATTAGTATAAGTATATGTTGAAGATGGCGTAATATTACTTAAAGTTTTACTCATACCTACATATCCTAATCTTATAATCATAGAACACCTCCTATAATTAATTTTAACATAAATAAAAAAAATAATAAATTTATTATTTTTTTATTTGAATTAATAGGAATATTTCTATTTTTAGTTTAATTGTGTAGTTTAAAAAAATTAGCTAGTTTAAAGTGTACAGTTGAAATATCTTATGATATACTATATATAGTAAAAGGGAGTGTAAAATGAAAAAAGGATTTACATTAATTGAATTATTAGCGGTAATTGTAATACTAGCTGTTATAGCTTTAATATCAGTACCTATGATAATGAATATAATAGAAAAAACTAAATTAGGAGCTCTAGAAGATAGTGCTTATGGAATAATTGAAAGTGGTAATTTTTATTATTCAAGTAATATTCAAAATGGATTAGATACAATTGAATTTACATGTGACAAAAACGGTTGTGTAAATGATGATGAAAAATTAAGTTATAAAGGAATAATTGATAGTGGAAAAGTGAAAATATATTCAGATGGGAAAATATCTATTTGTATAGAGAATGGAAAAAATGCAGCTATTAAGAATGCAACAGATACAAAAGTGACATCAAGCATGGGTAGCTGTAATACAACAAATGATGAATACTATATTGACGAGGTAGTATCTTTAAATGTATATAATGAATTAAAAGAAAAATATGATTCATTAATAGAAAAAGGTGATGCTATAACTTCTGATATATTGGTGAATAAAACAGCAGTAGTTCAAGGCCAACAAATAATTGGAACAATGGAAAATAATGGAATATTAAATTGGAATCCACTAACTAATGAGACAAAAATAATAGAACCGGGATATTATAGTGGTGGAACAATTAGTACAAATAATGTATATAATTTAGCAAAAAGTGAAGGTACAATGAGTAATGCCGGTTATGTAGAGACAATTTTGGTTCAATCATATAAAGTAACTTCAAGTACAACTTTAAGTTTGACATTAGACCAAGGAACATATTGGGTATCAGCTTCTATTAATAATTTTCGTAATTTATCAGCGGTAACATATGGATTATGGAGTTCTTTAGAAACAAGTTGGGCAGCATCAAGAATTTATACTAATGATACTTATTATTATAAAGTAGATGCTGGTTTAGTAAAAATAACCGAATCTCAAACCTTTAATGCAACATACACCGCTGGAGCAACTGGCGATGGACATGCAGAAGCATATACTTGTATATTATCAGCGGTTAAAATTGATTAAAATATAATATAAAAAATGCTTTAACAAAGGTATTTTTTTAATTATTATGTTATAATTATTATAAAGAGAAGAGTGATATTATGAATAAAATAGTTTTAATAGATGGAAATAATTTATTATATAGAAGTTATTTTGCGACAGCTTATAATGGTAATTTTATGAAAAACAGCAAAGGATTCCCAACTAATGGTTTATTTGGGTTTAATAATATGATTAATAAAATAATCTTAGAAGAAAAACCTGTTTATATAATGGTTGCTTTTGATAAAGGAAAAACTTTTAGACATGATAAATATGAAAATTATAAAGGTGGAAGAGAAGAAACCCCCGAAGAATTAAAAATACAATTTCCAAAAGCTAAGGAACTATTAACATATATGGGAATAAAATATTATGAAACAGATAATTATGAGGCAGATGATATTATAGGAACATTTGCAGAATATTGTAACAATGATGATGATTATCAAGGGTTGATTGTTAGTAGCGATAAAGATTTATTACAACTTATTTCAAGAGATGTTGAAATCAAATTATTAAAATCAAAAGATTATATTAGATATGATTTAAATAGTTTTATTAAAGAATATAATATGACTCCAGATAAAATAGTAGATTTAAAAGCTTTAATGGGAGATTCTTCAGATAATATTCCTGGTGTAAAAGGGATAGGAGAAAAAACAGCATTAAAATTATTACAAGATTATAAATCATTAGATGGTGTTTATGAAAATATAAATAAATTAACTCCTAAATTACAAGAAAAATTAATAGCTGATAAAGATAATGCTTATATGAGTTATGATTTAGCTACAATATATAAAAAAGTACCTTTAGAAATTAATTTAGAAGATATTAAATATAATAAAAAGGACAATGAAAAATTAAATAAATTATATGAAGAGTTAGAGTTTTATTCATTTCTAAGGAAAGAAGAAAAAGAACTTCCTAAGAAAACAGAAGAATACAAAATAATAACAGACATTAAAGATGTTAATATAACTAGTATATCAAGTATTTATTTAGAAATATTAGGAACAAATTATCATAATTCTAAAATACTAGGAGTGGCTATATATAATGAACATGAAAGTATATATATTCCTTTTGATATATTAAAACAAAATCTTAATGTATTAAATAATAATATAAAATATACTTATGATTTAAAAAAACTATATGTTGCATTAAAATGGCATAATATTGAAATAAACTCTATTACATTTGATACTATGATTGCAGCATATCTACTAGATTATAATATTAAAGATGATATATCTTATTTAGCTAATACATTTGAATATGATATTCCTTTTTATGATGATACATACAAATTACTTAAAACTAAAGAAATATATGAAGAAAAAGATCTACAGGTAACAGCTTATTCTTGTATTTTAAAAGCAAAATTTATTTATGAAACACAAAAGATGTTTGAACAAAAACTACAAGATCAAAAATTAGATAAATTATTTTATGAAATAGAAATGCCTCTAGCTAAAGTACTTGGTAATATGGAATTAAATGGAATTAATTTAGATATAAATGAAATTAATAAAAGGGGAATAGAAATAAAAGAAAGATTCGAAATAATAGAAAATGAAATATTTGAATTAACAGATGAAAAATTTAATATATCTTCTCCAAAACAATTAGGTGAGATATTGTTTGAAAAACTAAATTTAAAACATGGTAAAAAAACAAAAAGTGGATATTCTACATCAATAGATGTTTTAGAAAAAATAAGATTTGAACATCCTGTTATTGATAAAATAATAGAATATCGAATGCTTACTAAATTATATACAACATATGTTGAAGGATTAAAAAACATGATAATGAGTGATAATAAAATTCATACTATTTATACACAAACATTAACTAGAACAGGAAGATTATCTTCAATTGAGCCTAATTTACAAAATATTCCAATTAGATATGAATATGGGAGATTACTTAGAAAAGCCTTTATTCCAAGTCCTGATTCAGTTATATTAAGTGGTGATTATTCACAAATAGAATTACGTATTTTATCACATATGGCTAATGTTACATCATTAATAGAAGCTTTTAAACAAGGAATTGACATTCATACTAAAACAGCATCAGATATATTTAAAGTGAAAATAGAAGAAGTTAATTCTTCTATGAGAAGAATAGCTAAAGCTGTTAATTTTGGAATAATATATGGTATTAGTAGTTTTGGTTTATCTGAAAATATCGGTGTAAGTCCAAATGAAGCTAAGGAATTTATTGACAGATACTTAGAAAGCTATCCAGGAATAAAAGAATATATGGATGATGTTATAAAAGAAGCTTATAAAAATGGATATGTTACAACATTAATGAACAGAAAAAGAGTTATCCCAGAACTAAGTAATAAAAATAGATTTATTAGATCAAGTGGTGAAAGAATTGCACTTAATACGCCTATTCAAGGAACTAGTGCTGATATTATTAAAAAAGCAATGATCGATATTGATAAAGAATTTACAAACCAAAATATTAAATCCAAAATGATTTTACAAGTTCACGATGAATTAATATTTGATTGCTTAAAACAAGAAAAAGATAAAGTAATTGAAATAGTAACAAATTGTATGGAAAATGTTTTAGATTTAAATGTTCCTTTAAAAGTTGATATGAATTGGGGGGATAATTGGTATCAAGCCAAATAAATATGCATAAAGAAACAAAAACAATGCTTGTCAGTTTTTTTACAAATTTATGTTTAAGCTCTATTAAAATAATAACAGGCATTATTGGTAAATCTAATGCTATAATAGTTGATGGAATTCATTCTTTTAGTGATTTAACAACCGATGTTATAGCTATTATAGGAAATATCATGTCTAAAAAACCAGCTGATATAAAACACCCTTATGGACATGGTAAAATAGAATATATAACAAGTTTTATAATTGGAATTATAATCGTTTTATTAGGATTAGGAGTTATTAAAAATTTAGGCGAAACAAAAAACTTAAATCCTAGTATTATTGTTTTATATGTTACAATATTTACAATTATTAGTAAATTTATTTTAGCTAGTTATTTAATTAATAGAGGTAATAAAATGAATAATACTATTATAATAGCAAGTGGACAAGAAAGTAAAACAGATGTTATTACATCTATAATAGTTTTATTTTCTTCTCTTTTATCTCAATTTGATCATCAATATTATTTTATTAAATATATAGATAAATTTGCTGGTATTTTAATAGCTTTATTTATAATTAAAATAGGAATGAAAATAATTAAAGATAATATAAGCTATATTTTAGGAGAATCTAATTGTGATGATAAATATAATAATGATATTAAAAATATTATATTAAATAGTGAAAACGTATATAGTGTAAATAATTTAATTATTTTAAAATATGGACCTTACTATAAATTAACAGCTGATGTTTTAATGAGTGGAAATATAGATTTAACAAAAGCACATCAAGAAATAGATAAAATAGAACATAACATAAAAATATATGATAAAAAAATTTCATATATTATTATTCATATGTGTCCAGAAGAAAAAACAATTGACACTGCTCAAGATAAATGTTAAAATTATTTTGTAAATCGTTGATGAAAGACTAGTAATAAATTAATTTATTTATAGAAAGTTAGTGGTTGATGAAAACTAACAATAAATAATTTATGAATCTACTTTCAAGAGAAATTAATCATTTCCGGGTAAAACCGTTATCTAAATTAAGACTAAATTAGGATGGTACCGCAATAAATGCTCCTATATTTAGTCTTTTTATTTTAAAAAGAAGGAGAATATTATGATAGATATAAAATTAATAAGAGAAAATAAAGACTTAGTTAAAAAAAATATAGAAAAAAAATTTCAACATCAAAAATTAGCAATAGTAGACGAAATTGAAAATTTAGATATTGAATTTAGAAATGCCAAACAAAAAGGTGATAATTTAAGAGCACTTAAAAATAGTAAAAGTTCTTTAATTGGTAATTTAATGCGTGAAGGTAAAAAAGAAGAAGTTGAAGAAATTAAACAAGAAATAATATCTTATAATAAAGAATTAGAAGAATTAGAAAAACTAGAAGAAGAATTAACTAAAAAAATAAAAACAAAAATGATGACTATTCCAAATATTATAGATGAAACTGTTCCAATAGGAAAAAATGATGAAGAAAATGTTGAAATAGAAAAATTTGGAGAACCAATAGTTCCTAACTATGAAATTCCTTATCATGCTGATATTATAGAAAAATTAAGTGGACTAGATAAAGAAGCAGCTGGAAGAACGAGTGGAAATGGATTTTATTATTTGATGGGTGATATAGCTAGACTTCATTCAGCTATGTTATCTTATGCAAGAGATTTCATGATAAATAAAGGTTTTACTTATTGTCTACCACCATTTATGATTAGAAGTGATGTTGTAACAGGCGTAATGTCATTTGAAGAAATGGATGCTATGATGTATAAAATTGAAAATGAAGATTTATATTTAATTGGAACAAGTGAACACTCTATGATTGGTAAATTTCAAAATCAAATAGTAGATGAAAAAAAACTACCAATTACATTAACATCATATTCTCCTTGCTTTAGAAAAGAAGTAGGAGCACATGGTATTGAAGAAAGAGGAATATATCGTGTTCATCAATTTGAAAAACAAGAAATGGTAGTATTATGTAAACAAGAAGAAGCAATGAATTGGTATAATAAAATGTGGCAGTATACAGTTGATTTTTTTAGAAGCCTAGATATTCCAGTTAGAACACTTGAATGTTGTTCTGGAGATTTAGCTGATTTAAAAGTTAAATCTTGTGATATTGAAGCTTGGAGTCCAAGACAACAAAAATATTTTGAAGTTGGATCTTGTTCAACATTAGGTGATGCCCAAGCTAGAAGACTAGGTATTAGAGCTAAAGGAGACGATAAAACTTATTATTTAAGTACATTAAACAATACTGTTTTAGCTACACCTCGTGGTTTAATAGCATTTATCGAAAATAATTATAATGAGGATGGAAGTATAAATATTCCTTCATCTTTACAACCTTATATGGGTGGAATAAAAAAAATAGAGGCAAAATAAGCTTCTATTTTTGTATATATATGTAAAATTAATTGACAACAAAAAAGGCTTGTAATATTATATAATTATAGGAAGTAAATAAAAAAGGTGATAAATATGATAATTTCAATTGATAAAGTAAAACCGGGTATGGTAGTTGCTGAAAATATATATCAAAAAGAAGAAGAAAATTTACCAATGGTTTACGCAAATCGTGAAATAACAGAATATCAAATAGGAAAAGTAAAACAAAAAGGAATACAATATATAAAAATTAAATTTAAAAAAGATGTAGAAGAAACAGTTAATGATGAAATTCAAGAACTTGCTATGCAATCTGTAAAAAACTTTGATATTCAAGGAATAATTGAGAATGCTCAAAAAATAGTAACAGCTGTAAAAAGTACTAAATATTTATCATATGATTTATCTAAATATGCACTTCAAGAATCTGATTCATATCAACATGCTATGGATGTCACTTGTTTTGCTGTAGCTTTAGGTAAAGTTTATAACAAAAAAGCTTCTTTCAAAAATGAAATAGATTTAGATGAATTAGCTACTGCTTCATTATTACACGAAATAGGATTATTATGTAGGGACCCACAAACTTTACAAAATGTTAAAGAAACAATGAAAGAAACTTCTTTTTTTAATACAGATAACTTTCCAGGATTTTATGATGAATGTTTTGATGAGTATAATCCAAATATGTTACCAGTATATTCATTTTCAGTATTAACAGAAGCAACAAGAATAAACCCAACTATAAAATTAGCTATTTTATTACAGTCAGAAGATGAATTATCAAATGGTCCATTAAAAGTTAATAAGAAATTCTTTAGTTCTAATTCTGCTGGTGTCATTATGGCTAAAATAATTCATATATGTGATATGTATGAAATGCTAATAAGTAAAGTTATTAAAAATCATATCATACCATCAAATATAATTGAAATAATGAATTACATGAAAAACAATGGCAAACTTGATTTAGATTTAACTAATTGGTTTATGTCTAATGTTCCATTATATCCAATCGGTGCAACAATTGAATTATCAAATGGTCAAATAGCTAAAGTAATAGATATTAATGATGAATTATTAGATAGACCAAAAATAAAATTATTATCTGATAATAAAATTATTGACTTATCAAAAGAAAGAACATTGATAATTAAAAGTATTTGTGAATATGATATAGATAATTATAATAAAAAAAATGAAGATCAATTCAATAGAAAATTCTAAGAAAATTGATTTTCTTTTTTTATCTCACCCTAAACTATTTTACGCTATCAAATTTTTACTCAACTTGACAAATAAAAAATATTATGTATAATATCAACTATAAAAAGGGGGAAATTTTTATGAATAATGAGGAACAATTAGATTTTTCATATATAATGAATACTATATCTAAATGGTTTTTATTAATACTTTTATTTGCAATAATTGGATTAGGTGGAGCATTTTTTTATAACTATTCATTACCACTGGAATATGAAAGTAAAACAACTTTATATATTGAACCACAAGTAAACTCAAGTGCTATTACTTATGAAGGTATTTTAACTAATCAAAGAATGGCTAAAACATATATGCAAATTATTAAAAGTAGAAAAATAATATCAAAAGTAATTGAAAATTTAAAATTAGATTTAAGTAATAATGAGGTTTTAGGAATGTTGACTATATCTTCAATTGAAGATACAGAAATGATTTCAATAAGAGTAAAATCACTATATTCAGAACAATCAAAAAATATAGCTAATGAAATAGCTGTTGTTTTTATCGAACAAATAAAAACTGATATGAATATTAACAATATAACTGTTGTAGATGAAGCAATTGCAAGTGAAGAACCATTAGAACCAAGTATTGTTAAAAATGCTATCATGGGACTTGGACTTGGTATTATAATTGGTTTACTTTTATCTTTTATTATTGAATCAATGGACAATAAAATTAAAAATCATGATGATGTAAAAAAATATTTAAAAATTAAAACATTAGGTGTTATTCCAAATAATTCAATTGATTTAGAAAATGATAATAGAAAAAAATATACAAATCCACATATTGGAGCTGATTTAAAAATTATTACAGATCCAACTAGTGTTGTATCAGAATCAGTAAGAATGATTAGAACTAATTTAAATTTTTTAGATTTAAAAATTATTAATGTTTTATCAACATTACCTAGTGAAGGTAAATCAGAAGTTATATCAAATTTAGCTTTATCTTTTGCTATGTTAGATAAAAAAGTTTTAATAATTGACTGTGATTTAAGAAAACCAAAAATACATAAAAACTTTGGTTTATTTAGAAAAGATGGGGTATCAGATGTTGTATTATCAAAAGGAGTTAAATCTCTAAAAGAAACAGTACAAACATTTGAAGACAGAGATGCTGGTATTAAATTAGATGTTTTAACAGCTGGATCAAAAGTTTCAAATCCATCAGAATTAATAAATTCTAAATCATTTGCTAATTTAATAGCTTCAGCTAAAGAAGAATATGATTTAGTTTTAATAGACTGTCCACCAGTGTCTTCAATAACAGATGGTGTATTAGTATCACATTTAAGTGATGGAACAGTATATGTTATTGAATCTGAAAGAATCGATTATCAAGTAGCTGCAAGTTGTATTGAAGAACTTAAAGCGACTAAATCATTTATTTTAGGGGCAATATTAACTAAAGTTAATGTAAAAAGACAAAAGAAATTATATGGATATAAATATGACTACTACTATTCAAACTACAACAAATAAAATAGTAGATATCCATAATCATATTATATTTGATATTGATGATGGAGCTAAAACATTAACTGATAGTTTAAAAGCCTTAAAAGAAATTCAATCAATAAATATTGATAAACTTATTTGTACACCACATTTTAGTAAGACAGATAAAGATAAAATAAGTAAAATAAAAGAAAATTATATAATATTAAGAAAAGAAGCTAAAAAAATGGATATTGATTTATATCTTGGAACAGAAATATTACTTACTTCTTCAACAGCTAAATTATTAGAACAAAAAAAACTACGTACATTAAATGGTGGTAGATATATTTTAGTTGAATTAAAAAGAAGTGAAAATACAACAATTGATTCAATATTAATTATGTTAGAAGATATAGTTGATTTAGGATATATTCCTGTTTTAGCTCATCCAGAACTATATGTTAATTATAGAAAAATGGATTATATTAAAAGAATAAAAGAATTAGGGGTTTTATTACAATTAGATGCATCTAGTATTATCAAAAATAAAACTAAAAGAAGAATATATAAGTTTAGTAAAAAATTATTAAAAAATAGATTAATAGATGTAGTAGCTAGTGATTCACATTGTAATACAAAAAGAAATTTTATTAATTTAGATAAAGCATATAAAATAATATCAAAAAAATATGATCAAGAATATGCTGATATAATATTTAAAACAAATCCAAATATAATTTTAAATGAGAAAAGATAAAACTTTTCTTTTTTTTGAAATTAAAGTATAATAAATGTTGGTGAATAATATGAAAAAAATAAGTAATGAATTAATAAATTATATTAAATCAATGAGTGAATCAGTTTTATTTTTTGGAGAATATAATGATAAAATATTAGATACTATTAATGAAAATAAAAAAATTATTAATTGTGATATATTGAGTAGTGAAAATAAAGTTAACAGTAAATCACAAGGAAAAAATAAAATAATATATATTAAAGATTTAAGAAAAAAATATAAAAAAAAGAAATTGAATTATATTGTTGGCGATATAAAACAATTAGACAAATATAAAAGAACATTTGTAAAAGATAGTATTTATATAAATAAAAAAACAATATATTTATATTGTGATAATGAATATGAAAATAATTACTTAATAAAAATGTATAAAAGATATAATACTAAAATTGATATTCTTTCTTGTATAGATGGTAAAATCATCATAATTGATACCTCATCATCAAAAACAAATATTATAAAAGATATCTTTTATTCGATGATTGATTTTTTAATAAAAATATATGATTTTATCGGAGATATGTTAATAGGTTAAATAAATAACTAAATTCACGAAAGTTTAGTTATTTTCTTTTTATATAGTTAAATTCACTACTAAAAACAAATAAAAATATAGTAATTTGAAAAAACACAAAAAATATAGTATATTAATAACT
>JAQVKM010000002.1 GCA_028694645.1 Bacilli bacterium | reverse complement strand
TTTGGAACACTTATTATTGACAAGTTTTTAGTTCCTAAATTTACAAAAAAATATGTTGTAGAAGAAGAAGAATTAATTATAAGTAAGAAAGCAATGAAATATACTTTTATAACATTTATAATTCTTTTAGTTATAATTTTGTATGGTATTTTACCAGTTAAATTACCTGGAGCAGGATTACTTTTGGATACTTCTCAAACAAGATATATAGAAAAATTATTTAGTAATAGTTCCCCATTTGGAAACGGATTAGTATTTTTATTGACATCGATCATGATGATTTGTGGTTTAGTATACGGTAAATTGTCGAAGAATATAAAAGGAAGCCATGATTTCAGTTTAGGGCTATCTAAGAATTTTGAAAATTTAGGATTTATATTTGTATTGATGTTTTTTATATCACAAATAATAGCTATTGTAGATTGGTCTAATTTAGGAGTGGTAATTGCTTCAAGATTAATAGAATTTATGGGAACTTTTCAATTGTCAGGGATTCCTTTAATAATAACTTTCGTTATAATAGTGATATTGATGAGTATATTAATTCCAAGTGCTATAACTAAATGGGAATTAATTTCTCCTACAATAATTCCACTATTTATGCAATCTAATATTACACCAGGATTTACGCAATTTATATTTAAAGTGGCTGACGGTATTGGAAAATGTTTCAGCCCAATATTTATGTATTTTATAATTACATTAGCATTTTTAGAAAAATACAGAATAAGTGAAAAAAATCAGGTTAGTTTATTTGGAACATATAAAATGATTATGCCTACTGTCATTTTAATAAGTTTACTTTGGATATTAGTTATTTGCTTATGGTATTTAATTGGATTTCCAATTGGTGTAGGAATATATTCTACATTGTAAAATCATACTTTTGTATGATTTTTTATTATATACAAGATATATGAGATGTTGTTTTTTAATATTAAAAATGTTAGAATATATCTGTAGAAACAGAGTTGATATTAATGAAATTACTTGAATTAAGTATAGCTTTAGAAATAGAAGATTTAGTAGAAAATAATCCCTTTTTAGCTAAAGCTAGTATCGAAGGATTAAAAAGATTAACAGAAGAAGAATTCTTAAATGGTATTGATGAAATTTTAGAAGATGTTAAATGTAATGAGTCAATTACGACGATTAATAAATCAAAAATAAAATTTTTATGTGAAAAAATAAAAATAGAAAATTCTGCTAAAAAAAGAAATAAAATATTTAAGCAGATAGAAAAAATAATAAATTAAAAATAAAGGAGGTGTTGCATCATGGAAGAAAATAAATTTCAATTGGTATCGCCATATCAACCAAGTGGTGATCAACCAGAAGCAATAAAAAAAATAGTAAAAAATATTAATAATAAAGAAAAATTTCAAGTTTTGCTTGGAGCTACTGGAACAGGAAAAACTTTTACAATGGCTAATGTTATTAAAGAAGTAAATAAAAAAACTCTTGTCATAGCTCACAATAAAACTTTAGCTGGGCAATTATACAGTGAATTAAAAGAGTTGTTTCCAAATAATAGGGTTGAATATTTTGTATCATATTATGATTATTATCAACCAGAAGCATATGTAGCAAAAACAGATACATACATTGAAAAAGACTCATCTATTAATGACGAAATAGATGAATTAAGACATTCAGCTACAGCTGCTTTATTATCAAGAGATGATGTAATTGTAGTGGCTTCTGTTTCTTGTATTTATGGAATAGGAGAAATAGAAGATTATCGTGACAAAATATTAACTTTAAATGTAGGAGATATAGCTCAAAGAAATGAAATAATGCTTAAATTAGTTAATATGTTTTATGAAAGAAATGACTTAGATCTTAAAAGAGGGGCTTTTAGAGCAAGAGGCGATATATTAGAAATAATGCCAGTAAATGAACATGGGAAGGCTATTAGAATAGATTTTTTTGGAGATGAAATTGAAAAAATTTACGAATATGACACATTAACTGGGAATATAATCAGTAGTAAGAATTCAATATCAATTTTTGCAGCTAGTCATTTTGTTACAAGCGATGAAAAAATTAAAAAAGCAATTATTAATATAAAAGAAGAACTAACTAAACAATTAGAAAAATTTAAATCTGAAAATAAATTAATTGAACATCAAAGATTGATGGAAAGAACAAATTATGATTTAGAAATGTTGCAAGAAACAGGAAGCTGTCGTGGAGTAGAAAATTATTCTAGACATTTAGCTTTAAAAGAACCGGGAGCTACACCAACGACACTAGTAGATTTTTTTGGTAATGATTATTTATTGATAGTTGATGAATCTCATGTTACTTTACCTCAAATTAGAGGAATGTTTAATGGAGATCAAGCACGAAAACAAGTTTTAGTTGATTATGGATTTAGATTGCCAAGTGCTAAAGATAATAGGCCTTTAACGTTTGAGGAATTTGAAAAGAAAATATCACAAATTATTTGCGTTTCGGCAACACCAGGAGATTATGAATTGTCAAAAACAACTAATATAATTGAGCAAATAATTAGGCCAACTGGATTATTAGATCCTACAATAGAAGTTAAGCCGACATTACACCAAATAGATGATTTAATAAATCAAATAAATGAAAGAATATCTTCAAATGAAAGAGTATTAATAACAACATTAACAATAAGAATGGCAGAAGAATTAACAAAATACTTAAAAAAAATAGATATTAAAGTTGCATATCTACATAGCGAAGTTAAAACTCTAGATAGGCTAAAAATAATTAGGGATTTGAGATTGGGTAAATATGATGTTTTAGTTGGAATTAATTTGCTTAGAGAAGGAATAGATATCCCAGAGGTTAGCTTAATAGCTATTATGGATGCAGATAAACAAGGTTTTTTACGTAGTAATAGAAGTCTTATTCAAACAATTGGTAGAGCAGCTAGAAATGAACATGGGCACGTAATAATGTATGCTGACAAAATTAGTGAAGCTATGACCCAAGCTATTAAAGAAACTGAAAGAAGAAGAAAAATTCAACAAAAATATAATGAAGAAAATAATATAACTCCTAAAACAATAATTAAAGAGATAAGAGATATTATATCTAATAATAAAGAAGAAAAAACAGAAGAACAAATGAGCAAAAAAGAAAAACAAAATTTAATTGTTAAAATAGAAAAAGAAATGAAAGAAGCAGCTAAAAACTTAGATTTTGAAAGAGCCACTGAATTAAGGGATATATTATTTGAATTAAAAGGTGAATTATAATTTAAAAAGTTAGTAAATTTATGTTATAATAATATTAAATTAGGAGGATAAATATGAGTACCATTATTATAGAAGAAAACAATAGAAAGCATAAAATGGGTAAGTTTTTACAATGGCTAATTTATATGATTGGATATGCATTGATTTTGATGATTACAGCGAAATTGTTTGATAATACAATGCAACTTGATAATTCATATTTTGGATTTTGGGCATTACTTACTGCAATATTGATATTCATTTTAAACAAAACAATTAAACCACTTATTTTTTGGTTGACTATACCAATAACAGCTCTAACATTAGGTTTTTTCTATCCTTTTATAAATGTTATTATTTTACAAATAGTTGACCTTATATTAGGATCACATTTTAATATATCTGGTTTATTTATGTCATTAATCGTTGCAACATCAATATCAATTTTAAATATGCTTATGGATAAATTAGTTATTAATCCAATATTAGGAAAGGGGTAAAAAATGAATCCAATTGCATTAGATTTAGGTTATGTTACCATTTATTGGTATTCAATATTTATATTTTTAGCATTTCTTATAGGTGGAACTTTAGCTTTAAATGAATCAAGAAAATGGAGAATATCAGAAGATTTTATGATAAATTTATTTTTTTACTTGATAATATCAGCTATGATAGGAGCAAGATTATACTATGTTGCTTTTAATACAAATTATTACGTAGATAATCCACTAGCTATTTTTAAAGTTTGGGAAGGCGGTTTAGCTATTCATGGTGGAATAATTTTTGGATTATTAACAATTATTTTATATACGAAAAAATACAAAGTCAATACAATCAGAATAATTGATATATTAGTAGTAAGTCTTATACTAGGTCAAGCTATTGGAAGATGGGGTAATTTCTTTAATGGAGAAGCTCATGGCGCAGTAACAACACTAGAAACACTACAGGCGTGGCATTTGCCACAATTTATTATAAATGGAATGAATATTAATGGAATATATTATATACCGACATTTTTAATAGAATCAATTTGGTGTTTAATTGGGTTTGTAATATTATTAATTATAAGAAACAATGATTATGTTAAATTGGGGCAAGTGAGTTGTACATATATGATATGGTATGGGATAGGTAGATTTTTTATTGAAATGCTTAGAACTGATAGTTTAATGCTAGGAAATTTTAAAGTAGCTCAAATAGTTTCTCTAATCATGATAGTTATAGGAGTATTTTTATTCATTAAAATCAAAAGGACTCCTGTTTTTACAAATAATTATAATGATTTAGAGAATACAAATATTGATAGATTCTAAATAAAATAAGAAAGTTTAAGACTTTCTTTTGTTTTTAAAAGATGATATAATACTACATGAAATGAGATGATTATATGAGTTTAACAGCAGGAATAGTAGGATTACCAAATGTTGGAAAGTCGACATTATTTAATGCAATAACTAAAAAAAATATATTAGCAGCCAATTATCCTTTTGCAACAATAGATCCAAATGTTGGAGTAGTTACAGTTCCAGATAAGAGATTAGAATTCTTAGAAAATTTATACGTACCTAACAAAACAATTCCAACGTCTTTTGAATTTACAGATATAGCTGGGTTAGTGAAGGGGGCATCAAATGGCGAAGGTCTTGGAAATAAGTTTTTAAGTCACATAAGAGAAGTCGATGCTATAGTTGAAGTAGTTAGATGTTTTGAAAATAAGAATATTATTCATGTTGAAGGAGAAGTTGATCCAATTAGAGATATTGAAATAATAAACGTTGAATTAATGTTATCTGACTTAGAAATAATTGAAACAAGAATTAATAAAGTAGGAAAAAGAGCGTCTATGACTAAGGATAAAGAAGCTAAACAAGAAATTGACTTACTTCTTAAAGTAAAAGAAAATTTAGAAAAAAATATACCACTTAGACAAGTTGAATTTACAGAAGAAGAATTAAAAACGATGAAACCTTTTCATTTATTGACTATTAAACCAATTATATATATGGCAAATGTAAGTGAAGAAGATTTACTTTTAGCTGATAATGAACATGTTGATAAAGTTAGAAAATATGCAGCAAAAGAAAATTCGTCAGTAATAACTGTGTCAGCACAAATAGAATCTGAGTTAGCAGAGTTAAATGAAGATGATAAACTAGAATTTTTAAAAGATATGGGAATAACAGAAAGTGGTCTAGACAAATTAATTTATGCAACTTATGATTTATTAGGTTTAGCTACGTATTTTACAGCAGGAAGTGATGAATGCCGTGCATGGACCTTTAAAAAAGGAATGAAAGCTCCAGAATGTGCAGGAATTATTCATAGTGATTTTGAGAGAGGTTTTATTAGAGCTGAAATAATGAGTTATGAAGATTTAGAAAAATATGGAACTGAACTTAAAGTAAAAGAAGCAGGAAGAATGCGCTTAGAAGGAAAAGAATACATTATGAATGATGGAGATATTTGTCATTTTAGATTTAATGTTTAAAATTAATTTTTAAAACAAGATAAAGCTTTACTTTTTAAAGCTTTTTTGTTATAATCAAAAGCGAGTATTAATTTACTCCTTGCTTCGCAATGAAGCCATAAGACCAGAAGGAGGTGTAGAAATGAAAAACTATGAAATTATGTTTATCGTTAGACCTACATTAGGAGAAGAAGAAACTAAAAAAGTTATTGAAAATTTTGGTAAAGTCTTAACTGATAATGGTTCTAAAATAGTAGACAAAAAAGATATTGGTCAAAAAGAATTAGCTTATGAAATCAAAAAATTCAAAAGTGGATATTATTATTTATATGAAATCGAAACTTCAGATGATAAAGCTATAAATGAATTTGATCGTTTAGCTTTAATAAGTGGAGATGTAATTCGTCACTTAATAACAAAAATGGAAAAGTAGAATCGAGGTTTGTTTATGAATCGAGTAATGTTAATAGGAAGACTTACTGCTAAACCAGAATTAAGATATACAGGATCAAATATCCCTTTTGCAAGATTTTCACTAGCTGTAAATAGAACATTTAGTAATAATCAAGGGCAAAGAGAAACAGACTTTATCAATGTCATTATTTGGAGAAAACAAGCTGAAAATGTTTGTAATTTCTTAGATAAAGGTAGTTTAGTTTCAGTAGAAGGAAGACTTCAAACAGGAAGCTATGATGATAAAGATGGAAATAAAAGATATACAATGGATGTTGTTGCTGATTCAGTACAATTTTTAGAATCAAGAGGTCAATCACAAAACCGTTCAAATAGTGGTTATAGTGATGTATCTCCATATGATTATCAAAATGCACCAGCAAATGATATTAATGTAGATGAAGATCCTTTTGCAGATTTTGGTGATAGCGTATCAATAGATGATAACTTCCTAGATTAGAAAAGGAGGAAAGAAAATGGCTGAATTTTATAGAAAAAAGAAAAGAATTTGTCAAATGTGTGCAGGTAAAACTGTTGATTATAAAGATGCAGAAATAATGAGAAAATACATTAGTGCTGATAAAGGTAAAATTTTACCTAGAAGAATAACTGGTGCTTGTTCAAAACACCAAAGACATATAGCTAATGAAGTTAAAAAAGCACGCTTTATGGCAATTATACCATTCGTAAAATAAGACTTTAAATTGTCTTATTTTTTTTTAATTTAAAATACTTGATTTTTATTATAAATATTGATATACTATACAAGTATTAAATTTCTATGACTATTTTGTCATGGCGGAAGGAGAATAGTAATGAGAAAAGGAATTCATCCAAATTATGTAGAAACACAAGTAACATGTGCATGTGGAAATACATTTACTGTAAAATCTAATAAAGCAGAATTACACTTAGAATCATGTGATAAATGTCATCCATTCTATACAGGTGTACAAGGTGCAACAGCTAAAACAGGAAGAGTTGAAAAATTTAATCGTAAATACGGTTTTAGTAAAGAAGAAAAATAGTTTAACTATTTTTTTTTATGAAAAAATAGTTCGGTTGAACTATTTAAATTTTCTATATATTGGTAATAAAGTTTTATATACATAATATAATGTTTTATTGATTATTAAATTAAACTCTCCAATAAATTCCGTGTATTCTCCACCAAATCTTTTTTTAAATGAATGAATTCCAAAAATAGGATCATTTTTATCTGGATTAGCTATTCCACTTGTTCCAAAAAAATCAACTATTTCATATTTTGCTTCATAAGCATCTTTAATAATTGAATAATATAAAAGATAATTAGAATTTAATTCTCTAAGTAAGTTACTATTTCCACCATGAATGGTCCACACTTTATTATCATATTTAACAGTAATAATTGATGATAAAGTTATTTTTTCTTGATTAATATTTTTAGTATTATTTAATTCTTCTTTTAATTTTTCTATTTGTTTTGTTAAGTCATTTTTAATATTTAAAATTTTATCTTTATTTTTATATTTTGGATTATCTAATTCGTTTATTTCAGTACTAACCTTATTAATTTTTTCATTGTATACATTAATTAAATCATTAATATTAACTTCAACAATATACAAATCACTCATGTTTTTTTTATTTAGAACACTATAAAAGGTTTCATAATATTTAATAGATGTAAGTTTTAAGTTTTCTCTTTGTGCAGTTTCTATCATAGTTTCGTAAAATTTTGGAATATCATTAATATTGCCTTTATATAAATTTAAATTATATTGATTACCTTTATTCAATATTTTTTTAGTTGTTGGATGAATATTACTATATATATCATCAAAGCTTTTATTAATACTTAATCTAAAAGTAAATCTTGGTTGTTCATTCACAAAATTTGTGTTAAAACCTGTATGATTATAACCTAATTTTTTTAAATACTCAACTAATTGATAATTATCATTCCCAATTATATTTCCATCACTATCTAAATCATGTAACTTAATATCAGGATCAATTTTAATAAACAAGCATTTATTTTTTTTTGCATATTTTTTTAATTTATCAGTAAAAATTTTAATTAGGCTTTTGTTTTGATAATCAAGTATATATCCTCTTGGACAATAAAAATAACAATACTTGCCAATTAGTTTTTTTTTCAAAAGAAGAGCAGTAGCAACAATTTTTCCGTTTTCTTTTAATCCTACATAATGAGGTTTAAAATTTTTATACTTCATTACTTCCCCCCAATAGTAACTTTGCATAAAATGCGATTTATCATTATTTTTGACAAATTCTTCATATTCAAATTCATCAATATTTTCAATAAAATTCATTTTATCATCTTCTTTCTATGACTACTATTAAGTATAACTAAAAAATAAAAATTAGTCAATTAAAGCTATAATAATAATGACTTATTTTAAATATTATAGTATACTAATATGTGAGGTGATGATATGATTGAATTATTATCAGAAGAAGAATTTAATAGATTTTCTAGTATGAATGAACAAGGAACATTTTTTCAAACTTCATATTGGGGAGAACTTAAAAGTTTAACCGGATGGGTGTCTCATTTAGTAGGTATAAAACAAGATGATGAAATCATAGCTGCATCTCTTTTGTTAGGTAAAAAAATACCAATATTAAATAAATATATATATTATGCACCAAGAGGGTTTTTAATTGATTATAATAATACTAATTTGTTAAAAAAATTTGTCAAAGAAATTTATAAATATGTTAGAAAGAATAAAGGAATTTTTATTAAAATTAATCCATATTTTGAATATAGAAAAAGAAATATTGATGGAAAAGCAATTGATGAAAAAACAAATCAACATGTTATTGATTTGTTAGATGAATTAGGTTTTAAGCATAATGGATTTGTCACAACGTATGGAACTGATTTGGAACCAAGATGGCTTTCGGTTTTAGATTTGCATGGAAAAACTGAGGAAGAATTATTATCTAATATGAGGCCAACAACAAGATGGTCAATAAATAATTCATATAAACATGGGCTTAAATTAGTTGAAATAGATGAAAACAATTTAATTGAATTTAAGAAATTAATGGAACATACTGGTGAACGAAGAGGATTTATTGATAGACCTCTTGTATATTATGAACAAATGTATAATGTTTTTAAAAAAGAAGATAATATAAAAATAATGTTAGTTGAATTAGATGTCAAAGAATATTTAGATAATTTAAATAATCAAAAACATGAATTACAACTGAAACAAGTTGAAATTAAAAGCAGAGATCAATATGGTAAAAAAACTAGAGCTTTAGCTGAATATCAAAGTCAAATTGAATCTCTTCAAGAACGAATTGAAGTATTGAACATTATGCTTGAAGAAAAAGGACCATATGTAATCGTCGCTGGCGGATTGTTTATGACTTTTGGTAATCAAGTTATCTCATTGTTTGGAGCTTCATATAAAGAATATATGAAATTTAATGCTCAATATTTTTTAAATTTCAAAATGATTTTATATGCATTAAATAATGGGTATGAAAAATATAATTTTTATGGAATAACTGGTGAATTTAATGAAAATAGTGAAATGTTTGGGCTGTTTGATTTTAAAAGAGGATTTGATTCTAATGTAGTTGAATTATTAGGAGAATTTACTTTGATTACAAATAAATTATATAATAAAATATATGAAAAAATGTTTGATATTTATCGTAAACTAAAAAAGAAAAGAGTGAAAAAATGATAGGAATTGCTAGTGATCATGCAGGATATGAAGTAAAAAAAGAATTACTTATTTATTTAGAAAATTTAGGATATAAGATTAAAGATTATGGAACCTTTTCAGAAGATTCTGTTGATTATCCGGATTTTGCTTTTACAATCGGAAAAGCAGTAGCTGATGATATAATTGACAAAGGAATTTTGATTTGTAAAACTGGTATTGGAATGTCTATTGCATGTAATAAAGTAAAAAAAGTAAGATGCGCAAAAGTTGATACAATAGAAGAAGCCAAGCTTACTAGAGAACATAACAATGCAAATGTACTAGCTGTTTCAGCTATAAAATCATTGAATGAATTAAAAGAAATTGTTGAAATTTTTTTAAAAACAGAATTTTCTAATAATGAAAGACATATTAATCGTATTAATAAAATAACTGATTATGAGGTAAAAAATGAATCTTAAAATTCTTCTATATTGTCTATCAATTCCATTTTCTATTTGGGCATTAGATAGTATTAATATAAAAGATATATTTAAAAAAAATAAGTATTATCAAGCAAGATTTTTATACTTATTTTTATCTCTTGGCTTATCATATTTAGTTGTTAATTTCTTTTATGATTTTTTTATAAATTTTAAAATTTTTTAAGAAAGTTAAGCTTTCTTTTTTTTTGACAAAAAATTTATTAAATTTTATATATAATAATATATAAGAGATGATTATATGAAAAAAATGTTAATATCTATTTTAATAGTTATATTTGTGCCATATATTATAGTAACGGTATTTATAAAAAATAACGAAATAAAAATTGATTTTGTTTCAAATATGAATGTTAGAGTTAAAAGAGAAACAAAAAATAAAATAGATATTGTGCCTTTAGAAGATTATGTAATCGGTGTATTATCAGGTGAGATGCCTCTTTCTTTTGAAAAAGAAGCTTTAAAAGCTCAGGCTGTTGCAGCAAGAAGTTATGTTTTAAAAAAAATAGAGCAAAATTATAATAAAGAGTATGATGTTGTTGATACTATTGCAAATCAAGTTTATTTAGATAATGAAGATCTAAAAATTAAGTTTAAAGATGAATATGAAGAAAAAATAGTAATAATAACAGAAGTAGTAAAAAAAACAAGTGGTGAGTATTTAACATATAACAAAGAAGTGATAGAAGCATTCTTTTTTTCAACCAGTTCTGGAATGACAGAAAATTGTGAGGAAGTTTTTCAAGAAAGTTTGCCTTATCTTAAAAGTGTAGATTCACATTATGATGAAATATCACCATCTTATTTAGAAACAAAGCAGATAAAATTAAGTGAATTTTATCAGTTACTCAATTTGAAATATGATGAGCAATTATTAGTTGAGATAATAAAAACAACAAGTACTGGTCGAATAAAAGAAATTAAAATAAATGATCAAATTTTTACAGCAAATGAAATACGTAGTAAATTAAAATTAAAGTCGACATTTTTTAGTATAGAACAAGTTAATGATGACGTTATTATTAAAACAAAAGGATATGGACACGGAGTAGGAATGAGTCAATATGGTGCAAATGGAATGGCTAAAGAAGGATATAAATATGATGAAATTCTAAAACACTATTATAGTGGAGTTGAAATTGAAAAAATATAAAAAAATAGTATAAAAAAAATATAAATGTTCAAACTCTTAATAGAGGTGAAAAAATGAAACAAGTAAGGTTAAAAAAAGGAGTAATATATGGAATTTATAGTTTAATAGGAATATCATTAATTGGAACAATTTATTTGATAGAAAATGCAACAAAACCATCATTAAATACAGATGATTATAAATATGTATCATTAACGATATTTGATGATGATATACCCGTTGTAGCTGATTCAAATATTAAAAAAATAATAAGACCATATAATAATGAAGATGTTAAAATAGTAAAAAATTACTATGATTATCAATCAGATGAGAATAGTCAACAAAATTCTATTATGATATATCAAAACACATATATGCAAAGTAGTGGCGTTTGTTATGGTAAAACAGATGTTTTTAATGTTATGTCTATCCTAGATGGAAAAGTAATTGATATAAAAGAAGATGAATTACTAGGAAAGACCGTTCAAATACAACATGAAAATAATATTATAAGCATATATCAAAGTTTATCAGATGTTAGCGTTAAGAAAGATCAAGATATAAAAGCTGGCGAAATAATTGGGACTAGTGGAACATCAAATTTAAATAAGGATATTGGTAATCACTTATATTTTGAACTTATTATTAATGGTTCTATAGTTAATCCAGAACAATATTATGATAAATTAGTAAGCGAACTATAATATAGTTTAGGTCTAAAAAGTAATTATTAAATATATAATTTATTAGGAGCTGATTCCTCATGAATTATATAAGCAAAAGAGTTATTGAAGAAGCTGATCTAATTTTAAAAACAGGATCGACAATTAGAGAAATAGCAGATATATTCAATGTTTCAAAAAGTACTGTGCATAAAGATTTGCATGAAAGACTTCTTAACATAGATAAACTAAAATATAAAAAAGTAGATGAAATACTTAAATATCATATTTGTATTAGACATATTAGGGGAGGAGAATCTACAAAACATAAATATTTAAATAAAGGAATGATATAATGTTTGCAAAAGACATAGGAATAGATTTAGGAACAGCTAATGTTTTAATATATATGAAAGGTCAAGGAATAGTTTTAAATGAACCTAGTGTAGTTGCTCTTGATGCATCAACAAAAAAAGCCTTAGCAGTTGGGCATGAGGCAAGAAATATGCTGGGAAGAACTCCAGGAAAAGTAAATACAGTAAAACCATTAAAAGATGGTGTAATTGCTGATTTTGATGCTACTGAAATAATGTTAGATAGTTTTATAAAAAAAATAAATGGAAAAGGAACATTTTCTAAACCAAGAATTTTAATATGTTGTCCATCTAATATAACTCAGGTTGAAAAAAATGCTATAAAAGAAGCTGCAGAAAGAACAGGAGCAAGAAAGGTTTTTTTGGAAGAAGAACCTAAAGTAGCTGCAGTAGGAGCAGGATTAGATATTTCAGCCCCCATTGGAAATATGGTCATTGATATTGGTGGAGGAACAACAGATATAGCAGTTTTATCCTTAGGAGATATTGTTACAAGTTCTTCTATTAAAATAGCTGGGAATACATTTGATAGTGATATAACAAAATATATTAAAAACAAGTATAAACTATTAATAGGAGAAAAGACAGCAGAAGAAATCAAGTTCAACATTGGAAATGTTTATCCACAATCACTTAATAAAAAAATGAAGGTTAGAGGAAGAGATTTAATAACTGGTCTTCCTCAAACAATAACACTTTGTAGTGAAGAAATAGAAGAAGCTTTAAAAGAAAGTGCTATGATAATAGTTCATACTGCAAAAGCAGTTTTAGAGCAAACACCACCTGAATTGGCTGCTGATATAATTGATAAAGGAATTGTTATAACGGGAGGAGGAGCTTTAATAAAGGGATTTGAACAACTATTAAATAAAGAATTAAAGGTTCCTATTTTTATAGCTAAAAGCCCTCTTACATGTGTAGCAGATGGAACAGGAATTTTACTTGATAATATTCATTTAATGAGTAAATAAAAAAATTTTAAAATCATTAAAAAATAACAATTATATAAAATTAATTGTTATTTTTTTTATCTTCTTTTTTTAAATATTGACTAGGAATATCACTTATTCCTAAAATATAATCTGTACTAACATTATATATTTTAGATAATTTTATTAAATCTTCACTTGAAATATCATTGTTTCCAGTTTCAATATGTGAATATCCTCTTTGAGACATATTTAGCATTTCGCCAATTTGTTCTTGAGTAAATTCATGATCTTCTCTTAGGTCTTTTAACCTTTTATACATAAAGAATCACCTCAAGAAAATTATATATTACTATTACCAAAAACAATGTCTTATAGCCTGACATAGTCTTGAATTATCAATATTTAATTTAATATGCAAATATAAAAATTAATGGACACATATATGAAATAATGCTATAATTGAAATGGTGATGTTATGAATACTGATATAATGATGAAAATATTTTTAATGATTGCAGTTCCTTTTGCTTTTGTAGTAATATTAATTCCATTCATAAAAAAGATAGCTTTTCAAATAAATGCAATTGATGTTCCAAGAGGAAGACATCTTCATTCTAAGTCAACTCCTAAATTAGGAGGTTTGGCAATATTTATAGGCTTTTTAATTGGCTATATGTTTTTTGGAACTCATAGTGTAACTATGAATGCAATTTTAATAGGAAGTTTTATAATTGTTATGACTGGTGTTATAGATGATATATGTGAGCTAGATCCAAAAGCAAAATTTGCAGGTCAATTAATGGCAGCACTAGTAATAACAGTTTATGGAAATATGTTAATACGTGATGTTAGTGCATTTGGCCTTTACATTAATTTCAGTATATTTTCTTATCCTTTAACAATATTTTTTATTTTAGGTTGTATCAATTGTATTAATCTAATTGACGGATTAGATGGATTATCTGGGGGTATAAGTTCTATATATTATCTTACAATAGGAATAATTGCTACAATGCAAGGGAAGTTAGGTTTAGATTTTGTTTTAGCTTTTGTAATGTTTGGAGCGACATTAGGGTTTTTAGTATATAATTTCCATCCGGCTACAATATTTGCAGGAGATTCGGGATCAATGTTTATGGGTTTTATTATTTCGGTAATAGCTTTATTAGGATTTAAAAATGTAACAATGACTTCATTAATTATTCCACTTTTAATACTAGCTATACCAATATTAGATACTTTATTTGCAATTCTTAGAAGATTGATAAAAAAGCAAAACATCGCAGTCGGAGATACATATCATATTCATCATCAACTAATTAATAGAAATATTCCTCAGGGGAAAGCTGTATTAATAATATATATTGTAGATATGCTATTTGCAGCAGCGTCAATTGTTTATGTCTTAGGAGATAATAATTTGGGTTATTTAATATATGGTTCTTTATCAATAATAGTTATCATTTTTGTTTTTAAAACAAATGTTATTTTTGATAATGAATTAAAAAAGAGAATTAAAAACAAATTAAGAAAGCAATAAGCTTTCTTTTTGTATAATATAATATTAAAGTTAAATAATATAAATGGTGATATATTTGAATATTGATTATTTACAAGCATTTGAAATAATTCCTAGAAGTTTAATTTCTTTATTAGTATTATTTATTGTTACATCAATTATGGGAAAAAAGCAAGTTTCACAGTTAAGTTTGTTTGATTATGTTATGGGTATTTCTATAGGTAACTTTGCAGCAGAAATAACACTAAATTTTGAAACACAATATATTAATGGAGTTATAGCGGTGATAGTATTTGGATTAGTTGCATATTTTGTTTCTTTAATAACAATGAAAAGTATTTTATTACGTAGAATATTGATTGGAGTTCCAACAATTATAATTCAAAATGGTAAGATTTTAGAAAAATCATTAAAAAAATTAAAAATAGATATAAATGATTTAATGGAACAAACAAGAGCTGAAGGATATTTTGATATAAGTGAGTTAGAATATGTATTAATGGAGGCTAATGGCAAATTAAGTATATTGCCAAAAGCTCAATATAAACCATTGACTCCCAGCGATATGAAGATAAAAGTAAAAAAATCAAGTTTATGTTCTAATGTCATAATTGATGGAAAAATTATGGTTGACAATTTAAAAAACAGCAATATTACACAAAATTGGCTGAAAAAACAAATTAGTTCAAGAGGATATAAAATTGATCAAATTTTACTAGCTACAGTTGATGATGAAAATAAAATAAGCATTTATAAAAAAAATGTAAACCAAAAGTCTAGTGATGTTTTAGAATGATAATGATTATGTTATAATTAATTGGGTGATTAATTATATGGATAAAAATAGACATTTCTGTGCATCAGTATATATAATAAATCCGCGTGATAAAAAAATTTTATTAGTAAAACATAAAAAATTAAAAAAATGGGTACAACCAGGCGGGCATATTGAACACAATGAAATACCAGAAGAAGCTGCTGTAAGAGAAGCTTATGAAGAAACAGGATTAAAAATTAAGTTACTAGGAGATCGTTTTCCAAGAGAAGAAGACTTTATAAGACCCCTTGGAATTCAAAAAAATAGAAATGAAGCTAATGAAATGCATATTGATATAACATATCCAGCTATTCCTTTAGGAGAAGATATTGTACTTAGTGATGAAAGTACAGGTATAAGATGGTTTTCTAGAGATGAATTAGATGATCTTAATGTTTTTGAAGATATTAAAATAAATATGGATTATATATTAAATAATTACATTAATAAAATGAATGCTTAACATTCATTTTTTTAGTTTTCTTATAATCATTTTAATAATTTTCTTTCTAACTTTATTATTAGAAATTAAAATAATTATCAAGAATAAAGTTATTATTAACAAGTCATAATTATTATTAGACCATATATTTAATTTGTTATTTTTAGCATATAATAAATCTTTTTTTAAAACATCTAAATATTTATAATTACCATAAATATATTTTATTTCTCCTAAACCATTTCTAATTATTTCAGATTGCAATAGTCTATTGTCGACAAAAATCCATGCTAAATGACGACCGTATTTATCTTTAGTATCAGAATTTTCATCATATTCTATTTCTATTATATTTGCATTTTTTAATTTATTACAAGTAAATACACTGGATTTTTTTCCATATGATTCGGTTTTATTTGTTGATTCAGGAGTATCAATAGCTAAAAATCTAAATTTGATAGCTTGATTATCGACATAAAACCAGGCAGTATCGCCATCAACACATTTATTTAAATAAACTTGTATTTTATCACTAGCTTGGACATCATTGACAATTATTATCAAAAAAAATATAAAAAAAGTTGTAAATGTTTTTTTCATATTATTACCTCAATAACATTGTATAATAAAAAATCTTTACACACAAGGGTAATCTATGCTATAATACGTAAGATTGTGAGGAAAAGACTATGAAAAATATAAAAAATATTGCTATTATTGCCCATGTAGACCATGGAAAAACTACATTGGTAGATCAATTATTGAAAGCTTCAGGGACTTTTAGAGAAAATGAAGTAGTAGATATTTGTGTAATGGATAGTAATGACATCGAAAGAGAAAGAGGAATAACTATACTAGCTAAACCCACAGCTATTGATTATAAAGATTATAGAATTAATATATTAGATACTCCAGGTCATGCAGATTTTGGTGGAGAAGTTGAACGTATAATGAATATGGTTGATGGAGTTTTACTTGTAGTAGATGCATATGAAGGAACAATGCCACAAACGAGATTTGTTTTAAAAAAAGCATTAGAAGCTAATGTAACACCTATTGTTGTTGTTAACAAAATAGATAAAGATACTGCAAGACCAGAACAAGTAGTAGATGAAGTGCTAGATTTATTTATTGAACTAGGAGCTAATGAAGAACAATTGGAATTTCCTGTTGTTTATGCTTCAGCGATTAGAGGAACATCAAGTTTAAATCCTGATGTTACAACACAACAAGAAACAATGCAACCAATATTAGATATGATTATAGATCATATACCATCACCTAATGTTACATTAGATGGTTCATTACAATTTCAACCAGCATTGTTAGATTATAATGATTTTGTTGGAAGAATAGGTATAGGTGTAGTAAAAAGAGGAACAGTTAAATTAAATCAAAATGTTACTTGTGTAAGAGTTGATGGAAGTTTTAAACAATTTAGAGTAGCTAAAATATTTGGATTTATTGGACTTAAAAGAATTGAAATAACAGAAGCTTCAGCAGGAGATTTTGTTGCTATAGCTGGATTACCAGATATAAGTGTAGGAGAAACAGTTTGTGAAGTTGGAAAAGAAGAAGCTTTACCACTTTTAAGAATTGATGAACCAACACTACAAATGACATTTGGTGTAAATACTTCACCATTTGTCGGTAGAGAAGGTAAAATAATCACTTCAAGAAAGATAGAAGAAAGATTGAGAAAAGAAACAGAAAGAGATGTATCTTTAAAAATAGCACCAAACGATAGTGAATCATTTATCGTATCTGGCCGTGGAGAACTACATTTATCAATATTAATTGAAAATATGAGAAGAGAAGGTTTTGAATTACAAGTTTCTAAACCTGAAGTTATTATTAAAGAAATTGATGGAAATAAATATGAACCATATGAAGATGTTCAAATAGATATTCCAGAAGAATATGTTGGAAGTGTTATTGAAGGATTAGGAAACAGAGAAGGTATATTAGAAAATATGCATAATCAAGATGGTCAAGTTAGACTTAATTATGTATTACCTTCAAGAGGATTAATTGGATTTTCTACTGAATTTATGACAATGACTAAAGGATATGGAATAATAAATCATACGTATAAAGAATATCGTAAAATGACTAGTGGCAATGTTGGTGAAAGAAAACTTGGAGTTTTAGTTTCTATGGAAAATGGAAAATCAACAGCTTATGCATTAGGACAACTTGAAGATAGAGGAATTATGTTTATTGAACCTGGTGTTGATGTATATGAAGGTATGATTGTTGGTGAACATAGTCATGAAAATGATTTAGCAATAAATGTTGTTAAAGGAAAAAATTTAACAAATACAAGAAGTGCTGGAAAAGACCATACTGTAGTTTTAAAAAGACCAAGATTAATGTCTTTAGAATATTGCTTAGATTATATAAATAGAGATGAGTTAGTAGAAGTAACTCCGCAAAGTGTAAGATTACGTAAGAAAGTATTAAATGCCGACGAAAGAAGAAAATATAAAAAATAAACTTGATTGATTCAAGTTTTTTTTTTGAAAATATGGACTTTAAGCCTTACATAGTCTATAATTTATGTTAGGTGATTAAATGTATACTACTGACAAATTAAAAGCAGTAAGAATTATGAGAAAATTAACAATATATGATATGGCTAAGAAATTAGGAATTTCTGCTCCGTATTATTACCAAATAGAAAACAAGCAAAGAAAATTATCTTATGAGATGGCTTATAAAATAGCAATAATATTTAATTTGAAGCCAGATGACTTATTTTACATTTAAAAGTGTATATATTAGCTAAATAATGAATAAAATGTATAAATAACTTGCATTATTGTTAATTATGTGTTAAATTATAGTTGGTTTAAATTTATTTAGTTACTTTCCTTTTTTTTGAAAGCTCTAATAACAGTTAAATCAATATGAGATAAGGAGGTAATTAAATGGAAAAGAAAGATGAAAAAATCATTTGCAAAGATTGTGGAAAAGAATTTATTTTCACAATTGGAGAACAAGAATTCTACGAAGAAAAAGGTTTTACTAATAAACCAGTAAGATGTAAAGATTGTAGAAATGCTAAAAAAAATACTTCAAACCGTAGAAGTTTTAACGACGATAGAAGATTTTAATTTAAAAAACTCTTAAATTATTAAGAGTTTTTTTGTATCTTATTTTCTAGATAATAATTTCTTAATTCTTTAAATCTTTGATAGTGAACAACTTCTCTTTCTCTTAAAAAAGATAATGGTCCAATAGCATCAGGATCGGTTGTTAAATCAATTAGATGTTCATAAGTCGCTCTTGCTCTTTGTTCTGCTGCCATATCACTTTCTAAATCAGCGATGAAATCACCTGTTGTTTCAATATAACTGGTTGTAAATGGAACTCCGTTTGCGTCATTGATAAAAAGTCCATTGTCATGTTGTGCAAAGTGTCCTGAAAAATCAGCTTTTTTTAATTCATCGATTGAAGTATTTTTTGTTAATTGATAAATCATTGTTGCAATCATCTCTAAATGACCTAATTCTTCAGTAGCAATATCAGTTAATAATGCTTTTCCTTTATCATCTGGCATTGTATATCTTTGATTTAAATATCTTAATGCTGCAGCAAGTTCAGAATCAGGGCCGCCATATTGACTATATAAGCTTTTTGCTAAAGTTAGGTCTTTCTTTTTAATATCAATTGGATATTCTAATTTTTTTTCATAAAGCCACATAAAATCACCTTTCTAATTTTCCCAAGGCCAAGGACCTTTATTCCAAGTCCATGGATATTTGTTATTTATTAAAGAATTAACAAATAATGGACCATATTTATTTTCATATTCTAGTTTAACTGCATTATCTTGTTTTAAATATTGATCAAAAACTTCAATTATATCTTTATCGTTTGGATAGATATCTAAATACAGACTTATATCTATTACTGAAAAGCATAATGAATTTAGTATATTTTGTAATTGTTCTTTCTCATTTTTTGGGTTTATTTCAATTATTTTATTATTTCTATAACTATTATATAGATTTTTAAACATTGTTCCTCTTATTAATCCACTATATGGATCAAACAATTCATTTTTATCTACATCTTTTGTATATAATGGTTTATTATAATTATTGTTATCATAATTATAATATTCTAAATTTGAATTATATTGGTACATATGATTCCTCCCTCAGAATATAGTATGTATATATACCTATTTTGAATGGGATTATGACTATTAATAAAATAATTTAAAAAATTTTATTAAATAGGTTGCAAAACTACTAATTAATTGATAAAATATAACATGTAATTCAATTACATATTATGGCGCAGTTGGTGAAGTGGTTAACACGGTGGATTGTGGTTCCATTATTCATGGGTTCGATTCCCATACCGCGCCCCAAAAAGCAAGAGTGCCCAATAATGGGTTTTAAAATATAGGGAAAACCTAGCAATTTCAAGGGATTGCTGGGTTTTTTCTTTGCTGAAAAAAAGCAATAAAAAAACACCTAAAAATGAGGTGGAAAAGTGGAATTTTTAGTCAAAAATGTAAATCAAAAATGTAAAGTGGAGAAAAGAAATTCTTAAAGTTATTTGAAATAGCTTTTGAAACATATTATGAACCATACTATGATAAAATAATTAGAACTTTAAATATAATATCAATTGATATAAAAACAGTTATTGAACAAAACAATATTATGTACAAATATCTTGATTTTCCACAGGAAAAAGGAGAAATAAAAATGCCACTTTATAATCATCCTATAACAGATTTAGCTAAAGAAAAAGTTTTGCAAAATTTAAGAAATAAGTTATCTAATAAGGTAAATCAAGATGCCTAGTATTGTTGTTAAAGGAGAGTTTAAAGACGTTGCTAATATTAAAAGAGGAGTAGCAAAGTGGAGCAACTATGCAACAAGAGAAGAAGCAGCAGATCCATCTCAAATAAGTGATGAAGATTTATTGCACAGTATAAATTATCAAGAAGAAAAAGCTACATATGCATGGGACAATAATGGTGATGTTAATATATTAGAAGAATTAAAAAAAGAACAAACTTTAAATAGAAGTGGAAAACTATGGGACATGTTTATTTCGTTTGATCCTGAGTTTGTAAAAGAAGTAAATCTATTAAACAAGGCTGATTACTATAAACTAACAAAGAATGTTATTCCTAAGTTTTTGTTATCAGCTAACTTTAATCTATCTAATGTTAAATGGTATTCAACATTACACTTAAATACAGATAATCTACATATCCACATTCTTTTTTATGAAATAAAAGAAGTGACAAAGATGGGCATTATACCACAAAAACATTTTTCTAATTTAAAGAAATATATTAATTCATATCTAGTAAATAATAATGAATTTTATAAAAACAAAGCAACCGATATTAAAGAAATTAGAGAAACAATAACTAAGAACAAATTAAATACAGCAGACAAAAAAATATTGTTTTCTGGTAGTTATAGAAAACAACTTAATCAAAAATTATTATCCTTATATAGTAAATTAAGCGATACTGGAAGATTACAATATAATTCAATAGGTATGAAAAAACATAAAGAAGAAATAGATCAGATAGTAGAATACATTTTAAGTCATTATAGCCTTAGGTACAAGTATGAAAGATATTATTTTAAACTTCATGATTTTAATAAACTAAATGAAAAAATGTATGGCAAGAGTCAAAAAAATTATGTAGAAAATCAATTAAATAATTTATATGAAAGAATAGGAAATGATATTTTAAAAGGATATAAAATATATAATTCAAAATCATTTATTGAAACAGAGAGGGAATTCTTAAAAAATAATATAATGACATTAAAGTTAAAAAGTAGAAGTTTAGAAACAAATAGAACGTTTATAAAAAAGTCTACAGATTTATATAGATTATGCATGATGGCAGAATTGAATGATGATCAAGTAATAGTGCTATTTAATAATTGGAAAACTAGATCAAAACATGACTTTAATGTGCTACAAACAATTGAAGAATTAAAAAAAGTTGAATACAGTGATTTTAAAAAAGAGGAATATATTAAAGCATTAAGAAGTTTAGGTTATGACAGTAAAAAATATTTAAATATAAAGAATTCAAATTTTTATAAAGAAATTAAATTTAGAAAATTTTATTATAATGCACTAAATAATTTGATTCAGGAAAACGAAAAAATAGATGAAGAAATATTAGATATGAAAGAAAGGGAATTAGATGTCAAAGAAAAAAATAATTAATTGGGTATTGATAATTATAGGTACAATAGCCGGTTCAATTCTAATTACAGTAAACATAATTAGTTTAATAGAAACTAGTAAACTAAATTCAAATGTTTTATCTTATTTTGTATTAAGTAAAACGACTTTGATAGGATGTTTAATTCTTTCATTAATTTGTATTCTTTCAATAATCAGATACACTATGAATGTCAGAAACAAACTTAAAACAGGAGATTTAAAAAAAGCAGGAAACAATGAATTTGGAAGTAGTAGATTTGCAACAACAAAAGAAATAGAAAAAGAGTTTTCTGTTTGGAACTTTAATAAAAAGATAAAAGCTGGTGGAATGGTTGTAACTAAAATAAATAATAAATATTATTATGATGATTCTACTAATCATTCACTAATAATCGGATCTACTGGATCAGGTAAAACAGTTTCGGCAATAATGCCTTTGATTTATAACTTAGCAGATGCTTCTGAATCTATGATTATAAATGATAGTAAAGGAGAGATATTAAGAGAGACTTATGGATATTTAAAAGACAAAGATTACAATATTAAAATCATTAATTTAAGGGATCCATATAAAAGTGATGGTTGGAATCCATTACATCTGCCGTATAAATATTTTAAACAAGGCAATATAGAAAAAGAAGTGGAAATAGTAAATGATTTTTCATATTCTATATGTCAAGAAGTATCGGCAAGAGATCCCTATTGGAGTGAATCTTCTTCAGCTGTTTTATCAGGACTAGCTCTAGGAATTATAGAAGATTCAAAAGCAGAAGATGAAGTACATTTTAACAGTATATATAATATGCTAGTTTATCATGGGACTAAAACTGCAGAAGGAAGTAAAAAGAATTCTTTAGATGATTATTTTGATAATAAACCTTTTGGTAATTTAGCAAAAAACTTTTATGCAACAGGTGGATTTGCTAAGGGCGAAACAAGAGCAACTATATTTTCAGTGCTGTCATCAAAACTTAGAATATTTTCAGATTCAGGAATAGCAAGTATGACAAGCAAAACAGATTTTGAATTAGAAGATATAGGAAAAGAGAAAACAGCAGTATTTTTAATAATACCCGATGAAAAAGAGGCTAGACATGTTTTAGCTTCTTTGTTTGTTGATCAATGTTATCAGTCTTTAGTAACAATAGCGCAAGAACAAAAAGATAATAAATTACCAATTAGAGTTAATTTTGTTTTAGATGAATTTGCTAATATGCCACCAATTAAAAATTTTAGTAATAAAATAACTGTTTCAAGAGGTAGAAATATTAGGTTTTATTTAATCATACAGGATTTTGATCAATTAAAAGAAAAGTATAAAGATCAAGCGGGTACTATAAAATCTAATTGTAACAATTGGTTATACTTATTAACTGCCGATAATAATACAGCTTCAGAAATTTCTAAAAGATTAGGTAAATATACAATAGAAGCCCCGAGAGTATCAACATCAAATAAAATTAGTTCAACAGACTTTAATATTTCTAATGATATAAGTTTAATGGGAAGAGATTTATTAGCAAGTGATGAATTAATGAAATTCAATTTTGGAGAAGGTTTATTTATGAAAACTCGAATGAATCCAATAGAAAGTATTCTTCCGATAATTAATGATTATCCTATATTTTTTAAACAAGAAACAACTGTTTATCCAAATATTAGCAACAGAAAAATAGAATTATTTGATTTAGACAGCTTAAGACTAGAACAAAAAGCAATAGACAAATTAGGACCTTTTGAAGATATTGATAGAAAGAAAGTTAAACTAACTAAATCTAGAGATAATAATAAAGTTGATTAAAATGTAATTTCAATTTAATTATCAATAGATATTAATAAATATCAATATTATTTGCAAAAAAAGTAAAGTTAAGAATAATATATACCAAGCTTCACTATTATTATTGACAAAAGAAATAACATCATATATAATATAAACATGTGAACAACTATTCATATAACAAAAGGAGAAGATTTAATGATTAAAGAAAAAGTAGTTAAATGCGAATGCACTATAATTCATAATGATATAGTAGAGAAAACCAGAAAGGAAATGCCAAAAGATGAAACTTTATATGATTTAGCTGAAATATTTAAAATCTTTGGTGATTCAACAAGAATTAAAATCCTATATTCTTTATTTAAAAATGAAATGTGTGTATGTGATATTTCAGCATTAATAGGAACAACACAATCAGCAATTTCTCATCAATTAAGATTATTAAAACAGGCTAAATTGGTGAAGTATAGAAAAGATGGAAAAATAGTTTATTATTCATTAGATGATAGTCATGTAAAGAGTATATTTAATGAAGGATTAAGGCATATTGAAGAAAATTAAATATTTTTAAAATCTATTAGTCATGAATTTAAATTCATGTATCTTTTTACCGTAACACTTGAATATGTATTCACTTGTTATTAAAAAAATTTATAAGAAGGAGAAATAAAAATGAAAAAAATATTTAGATTAGAAGGTTTAGAATGCGCAAACTGTGCAGCAAAAATGGAGAAGGAAATTAGTAAATTAGATGGTGTGAAAGAAGCAACAGTTAATTTTATGAGTACAAAATTAACAATAGAAGCTGATGAAGAAAAAATGGAAGAGATAATATTAGCTTCTGAAAAGATTGTTAAAAAAATCGAATCTGATGTAAAAATGAAAAGAGTTTAAAGGGGGAATATATAATGAATAAAAGATTAATTCGTATCTTAATTGGTGGTGTATTATTTGCACTTGCCATATTAATTAAGGTTGATACAGAATGGATAAGCCCTTTATTATTTACCGCTAGTTATGTTGTTATAGGCGGAGATGTTGTGTTAAAAGCATTAAAAAATATAAAAAATGGAAAAGTTTTTAGTGAAAACTTTTTAATGAGTATTGCTACAATTGGTGCTTTTTGTATAGGAGAGTTCCCTGAAGCAGTGGCAGTTATGTTGTTTTATCAAGTTGGCGAGCTTTTTCAAAGCTATGCAGTTGATAAATCAAGAAAATCAATTGCTAGTTTAATGGATATAAGACCTGATTATGCTAATTTAAAAAAAGGTGAAGAACTTGTAAAGATTGATCCTAATGAAGTAAAAGTAGATGATATTATTGTTATTAAACCAGGAGAGAAAGTACCACTTGATGGTGAGGTTATTGAGGGAACTTCAGCAATTGATACTTCTGCTTTAACTGGAGAGTCTATTCCTAGGAATGTCTCTATTGGTGATAATGTATTAAGTGGATGTATAAATGTGAATGGACTTCTTACTGTAAAAGTAGCAAAAGAATTTGGAGAATCAACTGTAAGCAAGATTCTTGATTTAGTTGAAAATGCGAGTAGTAAAAAGGCATCAACCGAAAACTTTATTACTAAATTTGCAGGAATATATACACCTGTTGTTGTTATCATAGCATTAATAATTGCTATTATTCCTCCATTAATATTTAAGGATGCTATTTTTTCAGATTGGATATATAGAGCTTTAAGTTTTTTAGTTGTATCTTGCCCTTGTGCATTAGTTATTTCAATTCCATTAAGTTTTTTTGGTGGTATTGGTGGTAGTTCAAGAAGCGGTATTTTAGTAAAAGGAAGTAATTATTTAGAAGCGCTTGCTAAAACTGAAATAGTTGTACTTGACAAAACAGGAACATTAACAAAAGGAGTTTTTAAAGTTCAAGGAATACATTCGATAGGTATTTCTGAAAATGAGTTACTTGATATTTCCGCTCATGCAGAAAGTTATTCAAATCACCCTATATCATTATCACTAAAACAAGCTTATGGAAAAGAAATTGATAATTGTAGATTAGGTGAAGTTGAAGAAATTGCAGGTCATGGTGTAAAAACTATTGTTGATGGCAAAGAGGTTTTAGCAGGTAGTGTTAAACTGATGAAAAAATTTAATATTAACTATATTGAAGAAAAATATGAAACTGTTGGAACTGTTGTCCATGTTGCAATAGATAATAAGTATGTGGGATTTATTGATATTGATGATGAATTGAAAGAAGATTCAAAACAAGCAATACAAGAATTGAGAAGATCTAATATTAAGCAAATTGTTATGCTTACAGGTGATGTAAAAAGTATTGGTGAAAAGATTGGTAATGAGCTAAAATTAGATGAAGTTTATGCCGAATTATTGCCTGTTGATAAAGTTATAATAGTAGAAGAATTGTTAAAACAAAAATCTGATAAAGGTAAATTAGTCTTTGTTGGAGATGGTATCAATGATGCTCCTGTTTTAACTAGAGCAGATATAGGAATGGCAATGGGTGGGTTAGGCTCGGATGCAGCAATTGAAGCAGCTGATGTAGTTATTATGACAGATGAGCCATCTAAAATTGTAACTGCTATAAAAATATCTAAAAAGACACTGAAAATAGCAAATCAAAATATTTTCTTTGCTATATCTATAAAAATAATAGTTTTAATATTAAGTGCTTTGGGATTGACGACAATGTGGGGAGCAGTATTTGCTGATGTCGGAGTAACTGTTATTGCAGTATTAAATGCTTTTAGAGCTTTGAAAGTTAAAAATTTATAAAATTGAAAGAGTGAAAATATGGTATTATTATTAACACTATTAGTAGGATTCTTTATCATATTAGGAACTGTTTTAGTATTCTTTACAAACAACAACAACAAATTTATTAATTTTTCAATTTGTGTGGCATTTGGAGTAATGATTTCTTTGGGTATTTTAGAAATACTCCCAGAAACTTATAAAATCATTACTGAACATATAAATATTCCTCTCAATATTTTTGTACTAGCAATTAGTTTATTAATTGGAATGGCACTTCTTAAAGTATTAGATAAATTTATTTCTGACCATGAACATAATCATACTCACGATCATGAACATAAATTAAATTTATATCATATTGGAATTGTTTCATCTTTAATGTTAGTAGTTCATAATGTAATTGAAGGTATTGCTTTATATAATACCCTTATAATATCATTTAAGTCAGGAGTTATGATGTGTATTGGAATAGGTATTCATAATATTCCTTTAGGTATGGTTATTGCTTCAACTTTCTATAAAAAGAATAAAAGTAAGTTAAAAACTTTCCTAATCACTTTATTAATATCACTTTCTACATTTGTAGGAGGAATAATTGCTTATATATATGTAATGAACGAATTATTAGAGGGTATATTACTTGCAGTTACTCTAGGAATGATTATTTATATAACTATTTTTGAGTTATTAAATCAAATTAAGGAAATAAAAAATAAAAAAATCGTAATTATAGGAATTACCTTAGGAATAATTTTAATGATTATAAGTATGTTACTTTAAAAACTAAATAATAAATGCGAGGAGATATGTATGATAAAAAAGAAAATACTAATTGTTGATGATGAAAAATCAATAATCGAAACTATAGAAGCATATTTAGAGAAAGAAGAGTTCAAAGTATTTACTGCATCCACTGGTAGAGAAGCTTTACAAATATTTGAAAGTAATGAATTAGACTTAATTGTGTTAGATTTAATGTTGCCAGAAATTAGTGGTGAAGATGTTTGCCAAACTATTCGCAAAAAATCTAGTGTTCCCATAATAATGTTATCTGCTAAGATTAATGAAGATAGTAAATTAAATGGTTTTTCTCTTGGAACTGATGATTATATGACCAAACCTTTCAGTCCAAAAGAATTAGTTGCTAGAATACACTCATTATTTAAAAGAATAGATAATCAAGTTTTAGATGTATTATCCTTTAATAATGCCGATTTAAGAATAAATTTTGATAGTGTTACAGTAGAAAAAAATAACCAAATTATTAATCTTACACCAAGCGAATTCAAAATTCTTTCAACATTAGCAAAAAATCCTAAAAGAACATATACTCGTGATGATTTGCTGACAATATTATCTTGTGACTCTTATGAATTATTTGAAAGAACAATTGATTCACATATAAAAAATATTCGTAGTAAAATTGAAGATGCTAAATACAAATATATAATTACTGTAAGAGGATTTGGATATAAGTTTAATGATTAGTAAGGAATGTGAGAAATTATGAAATTTAATTTAAAATTTAGACTAACAATATCGTATATACTTATATCAATGTTTTTAGTTTTGTTGTTGTATATAGTAAGTAATTATTTCTTCCAAAAACAATTCCAAACATACATTTTGGAACAGCAAGATATTAAAAATGAAGAAATAAAACAGGTAATTGTAAATGCTTATTCACAAGATGGAACACCACCAAGTTTAGAGTTCTTGAAAGAATTTGGTGATAACCTATTAGAGCAAAATTTAATATTAAGTGTTTACGATAAAAATGATGTTGAAATATTTTGTATATCTTGCATAAAGGCAGAGAAATGTAATCATGCTCTTAAAAGTGCAGAAGAAATGATGAGTGATATATATCCAAATTTTAAAGGTGAATATGTTGATAAAAGACTTGCTATTGAAAAAAATGATAGATATTTAGGATATATTTCTATTGGCTATTATGGACCATTTTTCTTTAATGAAAGTGATAATCGTTTTGTACAAGCATTTAACAATGTGTTTATATTTATAGCTGTATTATCATTTGTTATTTCAATAGTTTTAGGAGTGGTTAGTGCTAACAAAATTGCAAACCCAATAAAGAAAGTAATAAAAAAAACTAAAGATATATCAGATGGTGATTATTCTGGAAAGATAGAATTAAATACTAATACAAAAGAAATAGATGAACTTGCTAATAGTGTTAATGTTTTAACAAGTAACCTTAATAATCAATTAATATTAAAAAAACAAATGGCTAGTGATTTTACTCATGAATTTTTAACCCCTTTAACAGCAATTCAAAGTAGCATTGATGCTATCATTGATGGTATATTTGAACCTACAAATGATCGACTCGCAGGATTAAAATTGCAATCCGAAAGACTATCACGTATGGTTTTTGAAATTGATAAACTTGTTTCTGTTAGTAATGAAAAGATAAAGTTGGAAAAGACTAAATTTGATTTATCAGAAACAATTGAATGTATTATAAAAACTTTTGAAACTGAAATATATGCTAAGAAACTAAAAATCAATTCTATTGACAAACCAATTTTTATATATGCTAGTAAAGATAAGATAAGCCAAGTTATTATCAATCTTCTATCAAATGCTATAAAATATAGTGATGATCATGGAACAATTTATATTGAGGTAAATCAATCAAAAAGGAATACTACATTCTCTATTAAAGATAATGGTGTTGGAATATCAGAAGAAGACTTGCCATATATTTTTGAATACTTATATCGTGCTGATAAATCAAGAGATAGAAACACAGGTGGTTCAGGTATTGGACTTTATGTTGTAAAAAGCATTGTTGAATCTCATAATGGAAAAGTAGAAGTATCAAGTAAATTAAATTCTGGAACGAAATTTACAGTAATATTGCCAAATAAAAAATAACAATTTAAATGAAATAGTAAAATATTTCATTTTTTTAATCTCCATACAATCTCCATATTACCAAGATAAAATAATAACAATGGAGGTGAAAGTATGAAAAATAATGATATTCAAAAGATACTAAATAAGATATTTACTTGTTCAATAGTGATTATAGTAATTTTAACATTGAATACAGTACTTCTTATTAATAATGGTTCATCGCTTGGAACTAAAAATAGTTCTGATGTTGAAGAAAAGGATACGAGTGAGTCAAATAGTGATTATGATGTTAGTGCATTCGAAGAGATTGATGCGAGTGAATTAACTAGTAAAACTAAAGGAGAAAATACAGTAGTTTATATTGGTAGATCTAGCTGTAGTTGGTGTGTTCAATTTGTACCATTATTGACTGAGGCAACTAATAAATATAAATTAAATACGCTTTATATTGACATAGCTAAAATTATTGATTTTAATGCTGGTGGTACTAAAGATCAAGATAGTTATGACATTCTTACAGAAATGAAAACAGTAAGTGGATTTGAAAATTATATGGAAGAAAACTTTGGTTCAACACCAATGCTTCTTATTGTGAAAGATGGAAAACTTATTGATGCTCAAACTGGTTATGTAGAATCAGAAGTTCTTAATTCATTCTTAGAAAAAAATGGATTTTAATATCAAATAAAGTAAGCTATCATAAAGGAGAAAATATGAAAAAAAAGGTGATAATAATAATACTACTTATGGCATTATTATCAATAGCTGGTTTTAGTATTTATAATAATTATAAAAACAAAAATTATAAAGAATCAACAACAGATGCAATAAAGTTTATGATAGAGTATGAAAATTTAAATAATAAACTTAAAGCTGATGGAATTAATAAACATACTGAAATTAATATTATTGAAGAAAATGTGATTAAATATTCTAACTATAATGAGATTGTTAGTGTTTTGGATAGTGGTACAGGTGTTATTTATTTTGGTTATCCAGAATGCCCGTGGTGTAGAAATGCTGCCCCTGAATTGGTCAAAGTTGCAAAAGAAACGGGTTTAGAAACTATTTATTATTTTAATGATATGTCTATTAGAGATCAAAAAAGTTTGGATGATAATGGTAACGTTATTGTTGATAAAGAAGGAACAGACGAATATTATAATTTATTGACTAGGTTGTCAGATTATTTAGGATCATATAAAGGATTAAATGATGAAACAATAAAAAGATTATATGTTCCAACAGTTGTATTTGTAAAAGAGGGTAATATTGTTGGAGTGCATATAGGAACAGTTGAATCACAAACAGATCCTAGTATATTATTGAACGATGAACAACGTGAAGAGTTACAACAAATATACAGAGAAAATATGGAGAAAGTATTAAATAACTCTTGTTCATTAGATGTTCCTTGTTAATATAGTATTTTGATATAAATCTAATGGAATTCCAGTATATGCAATCATGAAAGAAAATAAAAAGACAAAAGAAGCGCTGAAAGATTTTATTGAGTTCTTGGAATATAGCAAAACTAGTATAATAATTCTAAAAATTAAAATTGACTTTTATAAATAATATATATTATAATATGGGTAGCAAATTGCTATCTATATTTTTTTTGCTCTTGTTCTCGAAATCGGTAGATTTTACGCCCCAAGAGAAAATCAACGGACTATTTATTTAGTTCGTTTTTTAGTGCATAAATCTAATATAGAATAGTTTATTAATAAAAAAATTAAATATTTTTAAGAAATCAAAAAACTTGTTTTTACATTTAATTTATGTTAATATAATTTGATCAAATGAGGTGAATTATTTGGAAAATATAGAAAAATATTTATATCATGGTACAAGTGGACATTATGTTGAATTTACCAATAGTAAAATAGATATTTTTAGTAGTATATTAAAAGAAAAAATAATATTAAATATAAATGGTCTATTAGAAAGAAATCTTATTAGATTTCCAAAAAGCAAGAGTAATAATGAATTTGATACAGTTTCTGTTGCATTTCATAAAAATAATAATGAATTTTACGAAAGATATAAAAAAGAATTACATGCTGCTCACTATGAATATGCTTGGCAAAATTATTTTTATAGTCCAACTTTTGTTATTGATCCAATAATATTAGAAAAAATAGGTGTAAAAATATCAAATCCTATAAATAATTATTGTGGAGTTATGCCTGATGAATTATTAATAAAAGATAGTATACCTCTTGAATATGTAAAAGCAATAGCAATTAGGATTAGAAAATTAGGAAGTTTAAATTATGATGAATATTATGAAGGAATACACGAAAATCAATATTCTTATATAGTGGAGATTATGAAAAAATATAGACTTGATATTCCTCTTGTATATTTAGATACAGGTGAAGAAATAACTAATAAAAACAAATCTATGATTAAAAGACGTAATAATTAGATATAAAAAATATTTATTTTGATCATATGCTAATAATGAAAATGGAGATATTATTTGAATATTGGATGATATTATGCTATAATCTAAATAGATTAGAAGTTAGCACGATACTTCATTTATGCCCCATGTTGATAAATCGTCGAACTAGTAATAGTTCGGCTTTTTCTATGAAAAAAAATATTTTTTGGTACATGTAAAAATGATGGCTTTAAAACATCATTTTTTACTAAGAATTCTATCATATGTTAATACACAATTTAATATCGTATCAATTTCATTTATATAATCTTCTTTATTTTGTTCTATATAAAAATCAGGTTTAAAAAATACTGGTGTTACAATTTCTTCATTTACTTCAGAAATATATTCTTCTTTTGATGAAGCACCCCATCCAATGTTTGGAGCTAAAAACCAAGAAGATGAAGAAAACCAATGATTATTATATTCTAACCAATCTGAATTCCCATAACAATTTAATGGTGTAGATATTTCACTACCTATAGTAGTTGCACCTAATCTTACTAAATCTAATAAAGCATATCTTCCTCCTGAAAACACTCTATAATCAGTTAAACACAGTATTTTTTTATTAGAATTCTTAATGAATTCCATTAATGGTTTATTATGTGCTGAATTTCCACCTGTATTACCTCTTATATCAACAATTATTGTGTCTATTTCTGATAAATCCAGTTGATTCAATTCGTTTATCATATTTTCAATATTTTCTTTGTATCTATTTTGGACAGAAGAATGGTTTATTATTAATTTGCCATTTTCAATTTTATAAGTTCCTGGGTTACCATATCTATATTCTATATCATCAAACATTTCATCACTTGAATATTTTTCATTTTTCTTAAATTCTTTAATAATTATATTTCCATCAATTGTTTTAAATTTCATTATCAAAGAATTCGAATTTCTAAACAATGGTATTCCAAATAATATTTTTTTATTGAACAATGCTTTTTCAGTTTCATATTTTTTCTTGCCTTCTGTTCCATAGGTAATTACACTATCTAATTCTTTAACCACTTCACTAATATTGACTCCATTAATAGATAATAAAATTGATCCTCTTAATTGATTAGGATAATTTACTAGAACCTCATTATCAATTATTCTAAAATTTATTGAAATTCTTTGGACATCTTCATATTGAGTGTGAGCATCTAATATACCACTTAGTTGTTTTATAACAACATTCATCAAATAATTAAAAGAATAATCATTATCAATATTATAATTATAAATAATACTATTATATATTTGATTTAAATCTTCTTCACTAATTTCATGCCAAGGATTAACGTGTTTATTTTTATAGTGATTAATAAATGCATCATACATTTCTTTATATTTAATATCTATCATAGTTTACCTCCAAAATTCTTTCTAAATAATTATATCACATGACTTGATTTTTATAAAATACTTGATATATAATTAAATCAGTTAAATTGAGTTTTATCTCAAATTTCTTTTTTTAGCCTAATTTTTCTTATACGGGGCCAATTAGCGCCCCAAGAGAAAACAAACGAGAGATTTATTTAGTTCGTTTTTTAGTGTATAATTTTAGTAGGTGATTATATGAATATTAGTAATTTTTACACTGAAGAACATAGACAAAAAGTAATCAATGCAAATAATGATTATGTTAATGATTTAAAGAAAGCTATTGAAGATAATAAGATTGATGAATTTTTTAAAGAATCTGGTTTTAAGCCGAGATTTTTGGATCTAATTGAAGTCTTACTTTGTTTTTCAGATGGTGAAGAAATCATATTAAATTTATATGATTATATAATTAGTAATATTAAAGATGTTCATGTGGCATATCTAGTTCAAAAAATGGCTACTAATTTAAATTTTCATGATTTATTAATTCGTGACTTTGATGAACTTTTTAATAGGGCATTAAATGATAATGATATTTTAACAAATAATGTAATAAATTTTATTTCAGGGATAATAAAAGTTCCAGGGGCAGATTTATTAATTCTATCAAAACTAAATAATATATTTGATAAAATTTGTCCAACATTAGTATCATATGTAATTTTTTTATTTAAAGAAAAACCATATTTTTCATCTTTTATGAAAACTAACTTTGAAAATTTTATTATGATTTCAAGAGGAATCTCAATAAATAAATTAGTTAAGGAAATGTTGAATTTAGATCAAAAATATGCAATTAAATATATTAAAAATAATTTTGAAATTCTATTACAAAATGCAGGTGGTGGAAATATATTTGAATTGTTGTTTATCATTTCAAATTATGAAGAATTAGCTATCTTAATAAAAGAAAAAATAGATAGTGTAGTAAAATATTCTAATGCATCCGATATTATTAAAATAATACATAACTTAGATCAAAATTTAAATTTAAATTTGGAAAAAAGTAACGATATATTAATCCAGTTGAGAGAAAAAATAACATTTGATAAAAATAACCATTTAGTAATTGGTGCAATTATAAAGAGTAAAAAAAATGAATATTTAAAATTAATAATTGAAAATCTATTGAAGCAAGAAGAAGTAAGTGATTATTCTTGTATTGGTGAAAATTCTTGGTCAAATTTAGTTTTTAAAATCGGAAGTAAAGTTCTAAAAATAGGGTGGATAAGAAACAATCCTAGTTGTGATGACCATTACAGAGTAATTAAACCAGAGTTATATGAAATTATTTATGATGAAAATAATAAACCAATTTTATATATTGAAATTCAAAAATTTCTTTCTCAAACAAATATTGAAACAAAGGATATTGAAGATTTTTATTGTGATATTAATAATGATGGATATATATATATTGATCCAAGAGGAAAATGTAATTCTAATTTTGGTATTTTAAATGAAAATGTTTTTTCTGAAAATGATGACAATATTAGTGATAGTTTTAGAAAAAAGCCTCTTGTATTAATTGATAGAGATTGTCTATGGAAAAAAAATGATACTAATATTAATTATATGGATAGATATTAATAAAAGATAACATTTGTGTCACAAGATGAAATTGATGAACTATTTATTTAGTTCTTTTTTTAGTGTATAATTTATTTTGGTGATTGAAATGAAAAAACACTTCAGAAATTTTTAATATTGTTGTTAGTGTTATTTTTCTTTATGTTATACATATTATATAAATTTAATTATATCCCACATAAAAAATATTCTAACAATTATTTTGGTATACAAACATATATTAGTGATATTGATTTAGATAATGATGGAATTAATGATCAAACAGATATTTTAAAAAGTGCAAGAGATTATGTTAAAACTAAACCAAAATATAAAAGTAAATATTATGATACAGGTTATCCAGATGATATATATGGAGTATGTACTGATGTTGTAGCTTTTGCTTTATTGAATTCTGGATATGATTTACAGCAACTTGTAAATGATGATATTAAAAAAAATAAGAAGATATATAATATAGAAGTAATTGATAAAAATATTGATTTTAGAAGAGTTAAAAATTTAAATATTTACTTTAGTAATAATTTAATTAATTTAACAATTGATATAAATAGTATTGATAGTTGGCAAGGTGGAGATATTGTAGTATTTAAAAACCACATTGGAATTATTTCAGACAAAAGAAATAAAAATGGTATTCCATTTGTAATCCATCATATTAGTAAGTATCAATTATATTATGAAGAGGATATATTGATAAATAGAAGAGATATTATAGGACATTATAGGGTAAGTTAGTTTTGAAAGGACAATAAAATACATGTATATTAAAATTTAATATGATAATAAAAAGATAATATTATGATATAACAAATAAAAATTAAAAGGCAGTGCAGACTTTATTTTTGAAAGGAGCATATTATGGGAATATACTTAAAAACTATTCAATTCGAACTTACTAGGAAATGTAATGATTGTTGTATACATTGCTGTCGTGGAGAATCTCAAAATGTTGATTTAAGTGAGCAAGTTATTGATTCTTTTTTTGATAATAACAAAATAGAATATATAGACAGACTATTATTAAGCGGAGGAGAACCAACATTGGCACCTTCTTCATTTAAATATTTAGTTGACAAAATTATAAATAAAAATATCAAAATAAATCTATTTGAATTTTCAATAAATGGATTAATTTATTCAGATGAATTTGTAGAATCTTTAATTAAATTAAATAATTATTGTCTTAGTTTAAAAGATAAGAAATATAAATTTGGTGGCGTATTTTGGATTTCTAATGATCAATTTCATAAAGAACCACCTTTGGATGTACTATTAAAATATCAAAATTTACCTTTTTTTGTTCCTTATAAAAATCAAAAAAATGAGATGAGAAAAGAAGATATTTTGCCTGTAGGAAGAGCTTTAAAAAATAATTTATCAAGTTATGATTTTAATATTGATGAAGTAATAAATAGAGGTCTTAAATCAGAATTGGTTGTTAATGATAATAAAAAATATATATTAATACCATTTTTATATATAAGTTCTAATGGAAACATTCAAAATGATTATGGTTCAATGCTTTCTTATGATTTAATTGATAAATATTCTTTTGGTAATATCTTAAGTGAAAAATTAGAAAATATAATTTTGCTTAAAGAGCACCTTTGTAATAAAAGTAAATAGTAATTATATAAATAATTACAAATATATTATTCAAACTACTAATTTCTAAAATAAATATCAGGAATTTGTTAAATTTTATTGAGAAAATAGACGATTAAAGCAGCAAGAAAAAAACAGTCAATTTATTTTTAGCATATAATTTATTACATCAAAAGAATTAATATATTTGACTTTTGTTTTTTTATGTTTATAATATATTAATCAAGGGGGAGTTAGGAATGGAATTAATTACAGACCCATATGACGTGGTTGCTCATAAAATCGATTACATGATGGGTCATGAGGATGGTATAAAGGAAGTATTTTATTATAAAAGAGATAGACTAACTTGTAGTAAGGCAGCTATATTAATTTGTGATAATGATAATGATATTGGTTTTTTAAATGTTGTTGATCAAGGATTAAAAAATTTATTATTTATAGATCAAGGAATAATAGAAAAATATCGTGGAAAAGGATATGGTAGTAAAGCTTTACAAATTTTAGCAGATAGCAATATATTTAAAGAATATTTAATTTGTGAAACCATGGATAATAATATTCTAGCAAATTATTGTGTTTCAAAAATAGGAAAATTTTTATTTTCTTATGATGATAGAAATTTTTATTTACTTCAAAGTGAAAAATATAACGAATTTATAAATAGCGAAGAATTTAACAAATTAGAAAAACATATAAAAGGAAAAAGGTTAATAAGATAACCTTTTTTTAAATTTTAACTAATCATTGCAAATTATAAATTAAAATTTGAATATAACATATTAATTAATAATATAGTAACTATTTATTTGGTGTCTTCTTTAGTGTATAATTTAATAAGGTGATGATAATGGAATTTGAAAAAAAAATATTAGAATGTGAAAATATTTTTTTGAATCAAGATTATATATATAAGCAAGGAAAAAAGAAAGTGATTTTAACCTCTGTTCATAGTATGATTCAGCATAAAGAAGGAGGTATTAAAAAAAGCGAACCTTTTACTAAAGGAATAACAAAATATGTGTCTGAAGAAACTGACTGCTTTTATTATATAAAGTTAAAAGAAACAAGAGTTGATTCAAACTCTGTAGAATTTGATGAATTTAAAGATAATCTTTTAAAATATATTAAAGATAATGAAATTAAGTTATTAATTGATATTCATGGTGCAAAGATTGATAGAGATTTTGATGTAGAATTTGGTACTTTAAAAAATTTATCAATTGATTACTCTGCTTTGTATGAATTAAAAGAAGCTTTTAATTTTAATGGAATTAATAATATTAAAATAAATGATCCATTTTTAGGTGGAGGTATAACAAAATATATATATTCAAATACCGATATTGATATTGTCCAAATAGAAATAAATTCAAAATTTAGGGATTATAATAATTTAGAAAATATGAAAAAAATATGTGATAGTTTGATTAATTTTGTAAATCAATATAATGATGTGATATCTTCTTAATAATTTCAATTATATACTTTATATATGTTTAAAAAATGATTACTAGTTGAGTACTAGTTTTTTTGATTTTTATATGATATTATAATAGCTAATAAATATGGAGTTGATTTGGGTATGGATGATATTTTGAAATTTTTAAAATGGCAAGTTATTTTAACTATGAAAAGAACACTTGTTAATGTTGAATATAGATATAATTTAAATTTAAAAATGATAGAGAATATGAAAAAAGATGATTTATTTGTGGCAATAAAAAGTAGGCAAAGCGATAATGAAAGATTATTTAGAATTAAAGAAGAAACTATGAACAAGTTACATTCATTATTTGATATACATTGTATTGATGAAATGAATAAATATTTACTATTAAATTATGAAATTATAATTGAAATATTATCGACTAACACATATTTATATGAATTAAATTTAAACAATAGTTATGATCTTTTAAGTATTTACATTAACGAACCTAAAATTTTATATATGTTGGAAATTTTAAAAAAACAAAAAGAATATTTTCAATCAAACTATACTGGTTTTTCTGATACAATTTATAAAGATTTATTAAATATAATAGATCTAGGTGATTATAGCTTGATTGAAATATATGATGAAATAATATCAAGTATTCTTTATAATCCAAATATCGGTGGTTGTGGAACATCAAATGAAAAATTTTGGTGTAGTCTTCCTAGTATTAATTGTGGAATAAAAAATATTACTAAACTTAATAAAAAAGTAATACTTGATAAAAGAACAAATTATCATTTGCTTTCAAATGGAATGTCATATATAAATATTTATTTAGAAAAATCTTTAAATAAAAGTGACTATTCATTAGATGAAAAATTATATAGTTTTAATCTTATAAATGATTTAATAAGATTAAATCACTGTAGTATTCTTGATACTAAATTTAATGATGGTGTAAAACAAATTGAAGATAATAGGTTTATTAAAACTATATTTTTTGGAGATTATCAAAATGAAATAATTAAATTAGTAAAGGATTTAAGAAATTATTTGTTGTCTGATGAAGGAATAAGTTATCAAATTGATAAAATTGGATTGACAACAGCAAAACAAAATGAGAATATAGATTTATATATATCTATTATTAATGAAAGAAATAATGTTTCTTCATCATTGGTTAAAAAATTAGAAAATATGAAAAGATAATTTATTATTGTTAATGTGTTTATGAATTTACTGTCAAACTATTTATTTTGTTTTTAATTGAATGAAATTATTTTTAAAATATTGTAATTTATTATATATTAAGATATACTAAATCCAGTAAAATAGTAGTATCAATTATAAAGGAGATTAATATGGATGGAGAATTAGGGAATGTATTTAGACCATTTAAATTATTATTTATAATATGTATTATTGAAGTGTTATTTGTATTTTTATTATCTATGAATTTAGCTAGTAATTATAAAAAAGATTTATTTACAATTAAATTTAATGGTATTTCAATGAAATGTTACTATCAAGAAGATTTTAAGATGGCAGGAATTACAGTGGCAGGATCATCTGGTAATAATGATATTATTAATACTAATAATGCAATTGATTTAGAAGATAATATGAATTTAGATATTAATGAATATGAAGTTTATTCTAAAGGTGGAAAATTAATTAGTGCTGGAACTGGATGGTATAAAAATAATGAATTAACTTATAAGGAAGTTAATAATATAATTACATTAGAAATAAAAAGAATGGATAAAACAATTTATAGTGGTAAATATATTACTAATTTAAATCAATATATAAATGAACCAGGAAGATATTACATTCATATTTATGTGAATAGAAAACTTACTATTACTAGAAATGTGAAAACACATATTAGTTTTAATGTTATTGTAGGAGGTGGCAATCTTGAATAAAAAGATTAAATATCATCTACATAAATATATTTTTTATGATTTATTAGCTATAATAATATTTGTAATATTTACAACAACATTAATTTCCTTAAAATATAGTATTGATGAAAATAATAAAGCAACATATGATTATACTCGTTTTGATTATTATATTAATATAGTTTATAAAAATAAGCCAGAGTTATTTTTCTTTGATGAAGAAGGAAAATATGAATTAAATTTAGAGGAAATACAACAGGCGCTAGGTAATGTTTATTTTTCTATACCAATGACATCAAGTTTAGATGAATGTGTAGGTAATGTGATTGTAAAAAAAGAAGATAATAATTTAACTTTTGATTATTCTCATATTTGTGAGATGAGAGATTATTAATAATTTAAATAAAAAAAGTATTATTTATTAATACTTTTTTCATATTCTATTTCATCTATTTTATTTTTAATTCCTAAGTTATATCCCATATTATATAATTTTTGCAAAAAAGGATTTTCGCTAGTTACATTATCACCAATATTCAAATTTAAACCATTTCCACTATCTGGATATTCTGATATAGTTATGCCGTTTAAAAATTCACAAATTCTCAAAAAATTATTAATATTTTTATTTGTTAAACGATATTGTAATTCATATAGTTCATCATCATTCTTTTCATTTTCTAAAATTAATCTCTGTAATCTAAGTGGAAAATAATCTTCTACTATTATCTTATCAATACCTAATCCCTTTAATAGACCCATTGACAAGATAATAGATAAAATATGTGCTGGATTGTATTCTCTAAAAAATTTAGATTTGCTTAACATTTTTTTTACAAAATTTTCTATTTCTCTATATTTATCTGGAAATTTATTATCTTGAGATGTTTGTGTAGCTAAAATATGAGCTGTTTTAATACCACAATCGTTTTCTATACCTAATCTTATATTTGGTAATTCAACAAAATCATTTTCGCCTTTAACAATGAAACTTAAATAATATGGAGTTTCATAATTAACATTTGCTCGTTTTCTCATAATATAAATCTCATCACCAAGTAAGTCACCAAATTTAACAGGCTTTTTAAATTTATCTAAACTATTATCTTCTATATAGTTTGTATATTTAGAAAAATATTTTTCAACATCTTCTAAATCTAGACTAGTAGCATTTTTAATGACCCATTCAAAAAGATATGATATAGCATCTTCTTTATCCATGTAATTGAAAAAAGCATTAAAATAAGAATCACTTTCAATAACTGATTTAACAAAATTTTGCAAAATTTTTTCAAAAGAATTAATATTTTTAATAATTGTAACAGGCATATCTTCTTCGTTTTTTCTTGGTAATCTACTAATTGTATAGCTGTCACTTTCATTACCAATTGATGCACCTAATTTGTCATTGGAATAATTTTTTTTCATTGTATCTATGAATATTGAACTGTAATAATATTTTTCTATTTTTTCGAAAAAACTATTTTTATATTCATTAATGAAAGGAATGATATTTTCAAAATTCTTACATTTATTATTTATTAATATATTTTCAAAACTTTTGCGAATTTCTCTATAATATTGATTATAATCATTATCAATTTTATATCCTAAAAAAGAGTTAACATAATTTTGTAAAGTTTCTTCTAAAATTTCATAATCTTCAATGCTTAATTTTCTAAAACAAATTTTGCTATTTGTATCATAAATATTAGCGCATACATCTAAAAAAATCATGCTTAATTTATATTCACCCATAAATCCTCCTTAAATTTATTTTAAAGATATTAATGTATATTAATTATATTATATCAAATAATTAAAATTAAATAAATAACTATATAAATCTTTATATAGCTATCAAAATGGGCAAATTAATTTTTTTTGTTGACTAATAAAATGTGATATAATTAATATGTTAATGTATAATTATAATAAAAGGAGGATTTATGGAAGAATCAAATATTTTACAAACAAAAAAATTGATGGAAGAAGCAGAAGCACAATATCAAAATCTTTTAAATGAAATGAAGATAATACGTCAAAATCCAGAAATTATTAAATATGAAAAAATGAAAAATAAATTACATGATTTAGGGGGAAAATATAATATATTAAGAGCAGAATATTGTGCTTTATACCAAGAAGAATGTAGTCATCCACTATGGGTTTTTATATCTGACCAAACAGATTCATATGAACAAAGGCAAAGCCTATTATGTAGATGTATTAGATGTGGAAAAGAAAAAACAGGTCATTCAAGGGAATTTAATGATATTATAAATGTAAATAAAGAAATGTCATACTATGATATATCAGGCAGCTATCATGAAATTCTTAATTCAAATAACGATGTACAAAAAACATTGTTATTAGTAAAAAAGTTAGTGAAAAATTCAAATGAATAAATGTAGTAGGTGATTTAGGAGTAAAACAAATAATTTAAATACTTCAAATAAAAACATGATAATAAATCTAATAAATTTAATTGATATAACTTTAGAAAGATATGATCAATATATGGAAAATTTAGAAGAAATTTTTGATGATTTCAGTGATGAATTAGACTCTTCTTTTACAAAAGAACAAATTATTGATAATTTAAAAATTATTTCAAATTTAAATGAAAAAAATATATTTATGGATAAAAAATACTTTACTCAAAAGTATCAGAATAATGAAATAAGAATATTAATAGAAAATTATATTAATGAAAATTGCAAAATTTTTATTGATTATCTTACTGTTAAAACCAATATTAAAAATAATTATAAACTTTTTTTATATTTAAATAGTGAAGATAAAAATGATATTAATAAAATAGATGAATTAATCTTACTTAATCCTAAAGTTATTTTTCTTTTAGAATATAATATTATTAATAAGGATTTCATAATCAAAAATATGCAACAAGATAAGTTTATTGGTTCCGTTTTTGCAGGCGAATATGGCTTTGATAATTTTTTGTATGAATATTCAATATGTTATAAAGATGTAGAAGATATTCAAAATTTATTATATATTCAATTATTAGATGAATTAAAAAAAGATGTTTATAAATATATAGATTATTCTCCTTTAGCTAAAAGTAATATTGGCTTAGCTAAGGAAGCAATATCTTTAGAACCTAAAATGATAGCGTATATAGGAAAAGATCTTTATAATAATAAAGAATTCATGTTACAAATGGTAAAAAAAGATATTAATAATATGTTTTATATCAGTTCAAATTTAAAAAATGATGCTGCCTTTCAAGCTTATATTGATTTAGAAAAAAAATAACTAATTTTTATTAAAAAACAATTTGACAAATTTTTATAATGTGATAATATATATGACTTAGCGAGGTGCAGGATGGAAAATAACAACCAAGAAAATAGTTTTATAATACATAAATTGACAACAGAAGAAAGAGATAGATCTAAAAATGAAAATAAAAAGTATAACTGTAATGATGATATAGAATATAGTATTGATAAATATGGAACTGTATTTAGTTCATATAATAATGACCCTAAAGTGGAATTAGAATATAGAAAAAATATATTAAATTTATTGGAACATGCATATAATATTTTCATGGAAAAACATGAAAATAAAACATTTGCATTTACTTTTAATTTAAAAGTAGCTAAAAATGATTTGAAAGTTGTATTAAGTAGTGAAAAAATGCCTCATATATTTGGGTTTGATGACGAAAAAATTTTTTCTACAAGTAAAGCTGGAGACTCTAAGAAGAAATTATTGTTTGAAGACTTTAAAATGCTTAATATTGAAAAACCAAAAGTTAAAGATCTTATGAAAAATTTTATTCAAAATAAAACCAAACTTATTAAAAATGAAAATAAGTTTTATTCGAATTGTAAAGTTGCAGCTTTTAATTATGGAAAATTATATACAAAACTATCAACATATATTCATTATGAAAATATAGATGATGGGTTTACTTATACTGCTTCAACATATTCAAAAAAAAATGGAAAAGAATATACTTATTATTTGGTAAGAACAATTAACGATAGTGAAATTCAAGAAGACTATCCTGTTTGTGTTTTAAAATTAACTAAAGAAAAAGATTATTATGTGCCAAAAAGTTTACTTCGATATGGTGTTAGTGAAAGTCCTATGACTTTTGAATTTGGTAAAAATCCATTTGAAAAATATATAAAAAAACAAGCAGAAGAGAAAACTGGTGATTTTGAAATGAAAGAAAAAAATATTAATAATTTTTATGATATTTCAAATAAAAGATTTAATGATTTTATTATACTTTCAAAGATGAACAAAGAAAATAGATTTATTCTTCATGATTATGATGAATTATCCTTTTTTATAACTAAAATAGAATTACTAGCTAAGGCATATGAAACAGCAAATTACACTACTAGAATAGTATCTAAGGATTATTATTATTCGTTGATAGATGCAATCAGCGCTATTGATTTAGAAGAATCTTGTGATGTTACAATTGAAGATGTTAAAAGAATAAAAAAACTCATTCAGGATAGACAAAAATTTAGAATTATTGATGAGATAGAGGAAAAAATGTTGGGCTATAGTATTAGTGATGATGTAACAACAAGCGTTTCAAAAGATAAATATTTTATTCATAAAAAAGATAAAACTTTTAAAACTAAAATAGGTGAATTGTATGATCATGAAACAAAAAAAGATAAATCAATATATATTCATTTAAGTGAAGTAAATACTTTGATCCCAACTAGTGAAGATGTTTCTTTAATTAATGAGATGATAAATAAAAATATAGATTTTGCTGATAACCAAAAGAGAAAAACTTTTGTTAAGTAGTTTATTGATAAAAATATTAAAATAACTAGTATTATGCTAGTTATTTTTATTATATTATGTTATTATATTTCGAAAGAAAGAGGAATACTTATGGAAATAGATAAAATAATTGAAATTAATGAAAATATAAAAATAAGAATTATAATTAAAAAATCATATTGTGGATATTTTAGCTCTTATGAAATGGCAGAATTTAAAGATAAAGAACTTGAAAGAACTGTAAGCTTTAATCAATGGGATGATTATGGTTTTAACGCATTTTGTCTTAATTGCGATATGAATATAATCAATAAGGTTGATTTTAAGATTGATAAAAATAATTTATTTTATACTCCATTAAAAAAATTTTTAGGTAATGAAGAATTAATTATTATAGATGATGATGATACAAGAGAAATAAATAAAAAAACACTTCAATTTTTGCAAGCAAAAGATGTAATTATAATTAGTTTTGATAATCAACTAGGTAAGAATGAAATGGAAAAATTTAATATCTTTGTAAAAAATATATTAACTGATTATAGAAGCAAAATAGATGATGGTAATTTTGATACAAAAGATAGATTATATAAATTATTTGAAGATCTAAGAGAAGTTTTTTGTCCTGAAACATTAAAAGATTATCCTCTTAAAAGTGATGAAATAATTATGAGAAGAACACATACAAAAAAACTTATTCCAAATAATAAAAAATAATTAATAATAGATAAAATTAGATTGGTAAAAAAACATTTTATATAATGAAAGAGAAAATATTTTAATTAAATAAAATATTTTTTTGTTTTATAATTGTATGTTTATATTAAGCATTCGATTTGTAAAAACTATTTATTATTTATAGATTATAAGACTTACTTTTTTTGTTTATTTTTGATATAATTCTATTAAAAATGATAGATATACAATAAGATGTAATAATAAAAAAATTATTATAAATAAAGGAGGATATTTTATGGCATTATGGAATCCTTGGCGAGGATGTAAAAAATGTAGTGATGGATGTAAGTATTGCTATATACATAAAGGAGATATTAAAAAAAATATTGATACAAATCAAATAGTTCAAACTACTGATTTTTATAAACCTATTCAAAAATTAAAAAATGGAGAATATAAAATAAAATCAGGATTAATTTATTTAGGCTTTTCAACTGATTTTTTAATTGAAGAAGCAGATCAATGGCGCAATGAATGTTGGCAAATGATAAAGAAAAGATCTGATTTGAAATTTTTGTTTTTAACAAAAAGAATAGAAAGATTTGCACAATGTATACCATCTGATTGGGAGGATGGTTATGATAATGTTATTGTATGTTGCACTATAGAAAATCAAAAAAATGCTGATTATAAATTATCTATATTTGATAATTTACCAATAAAACATAAATGTATTACAGTTCAACCATTGTTAGAAAATATTGATATTGAAAAATATTTAGATGATATAGAATTAGTTATAGTTGGTGGGGAATCTGATTATAACGCAAGACCTTTAGATTATGACTGGGTGTTAAATATTAGAAACCAATGTATAAATAAAAATGTTAATTTTGAATTTAGACAATGTGGAACACATTTCATAAAAGATAATAAAATGTATTATTTAAAAACAAGTGAATTATGTAAAAATGCTAAAAATTTTAATATTAATTATTATAAAAAGGGATAATTAATATTAAAAATTATGCTAATTATAGTATAATTAATATAGATATATATTAATTTATATTTTATTTGAAGAAAGAGGAATAATATGAAAAAGATAATTGAAATTAAAAATTTAACAAAAAAATATAAACAATTAACAGCAATTGATAATCTTTCGTTTGATGTATATGAGAATGAAATTTTAGGTTTGCTAGGCCCTAATGGAAGTGGAAAATCAACCACAATTAACTCAATTTTATCATTACTTAATTATGATTCAGGAAGTATTAAAATATTTAATAAAGAGATGTCTCCAGAAGCATATGATATAAAATCTAAAATTGGTGTTGTTTTTCAAGATGTAGCTGTTTTTGAAGAATTAACAGTTATTGAAAACATAGATTATTTTTGTGGATTGTATATTAATGATAAAAAAATTAGAAAAGAATATGTGAAAGATGCAATTGATTTAGTTGGATTAAACGAATTTATTAAATTTTATCCAAAACAATTATCTGGAGGATTACTAAGAAGACTTAATATTGCGTGTGGAATAGCTCATAAACCAAAAGTAATATTTTTAGATGAACCAACAGTTGCAGTTGATCCACAAAGTCGAAATAGTATATTAGAAGGTATAAAAAAATTAAGAGAAAATGGAGCAACAATTATATATACAACACATTATATGGAAGAAGTAGAAATAATATGTGATCGTATAATAATTATTGATAAAGGTAAAATAATCGCTAAAGGAAATAAAGAGGAATTAAAAAAATTAGTAAATATTGAAGAAAAAATAACAATTGAATTGTTAGAAAAATTGAGTAATGTTCAAAAAGAAAAAATAATTAAATTGAATCATGTTGTTGAATTTGTTGAAGCAGAAAAAAGTATTGTTTTAACATATTCATCAGGAAGAAAAAATTTGAGTGATTTGATAGAATTTATGAATAACTCTAAAATAAAATATAGCCGTATTTATTCAGAATTGCCTACTTTAAATGATGTTTTCTTAGAATTAACTGGTAAGGAGTTAAGAGATTAATGTTCTTTCATAATTTTAAATATACATTAAAAGTATTATTGAAAAATAAGGTATTAGTTTTTTGGGCTATTTTGTGGCCTTTGATATTAGGTACTTTATTTTACATGGCATTTTCTAATATGGCAAGTTCTGAAAAATTGGATATTATTAATTTAGGTATTGTTGACAATGAATATTATAATAAAAATGAATATTTAAAAACAGCAATTGATAATTTAAGTAATAGTGAAAATGAAAATCAATTATTTAAAACTACATATGAAGATCAAGAAAAATTAAATGAAATGTTAAATTCAAAAAAAATAGATGGATATATATATGTAGATATAAATGAGATTAAAATCATTGTTAAAGAAAGTAACATTAATCAAACAATCATAAAGTATGTTGTTGATGAAATAGAAGAATACCAAAATTTAATTAGCGATTTGGTTTCATATAAAGTAAAAGATGTATTGTTAAATAATGAGATTCCAAATTACGATCAAATAATTAATAATATAGTCATAAAAATAAATCAAGAAAAAAATTATTTTAATAATTTGAGTGAAAAAAATATGGATTATATGATGATAGAGTATTATACTTTATTAGCTATGGCATGTTTATATGGTGCTCTTCTTTCTAGTGAAGCTATTAAAAACTATTTAGGTAATGCTAGTCGAAAAGGATCAAGAGTTAATTTAGCTCCAATAAAAAGAACTACACTAATAATGAGTGGTTTTTTAGCAACTTTTATAATTCAATTAGCAACTATAACCTCTTTGCTATTGTATACAATATTCATGTTAAAAGTAGATTATGGAAATCAAATTCATTTCGTTATTTTATTATCATTAGTTGGTTCAATAGCAGGAATATCTCTTGGTTTTTTAGTAGGATCAGCCCCTTTTAAAAGTGACTCAACAAGAAATGGAATTATGAATGTTATAGTAATGTTAGGTTGCTTTTTTGCAGGAATGATGGGTGTTAAAATGAAATATGTAATTGATACTAATCTTCCTTTAATTAATAAGCTAAATCCTTCTAATATGATAACAGATGGATTTTATTCTTTATATTATTATGATAATTTATCAAGATATTATTTTAATTTATTAAGTTTATTATTTTTAACAATTATATTTATAATTATTTCTGTTTATTATTTGAGGAGGAAAAAATATGATAGTATTTAAAAATTATTTTAAAATTTTAAATAAGCATAAAGGAGTAATATTACTTTATGTTGGGATATTATTGCTATTTACTTTATTCAGTACTCAATCAAATAATAATACTCAAAGCTTTGTAGCTTCAAAACCTAATGTTGCAGTTATAAATAATGATTCCAAAACAGAAATAGTTAATAATTTATATAGGTATTTAGAAGAAAACACAGATATTATTGATATTGAAAATAATGATTCAAAATTAAATGATGCTTTATTTTATCAAGAAATAGATGCAATTATTTATATATATGATGGATATACAAATGATTATTTATCAAATAAAGAAAATAATTTAAATGTTAAATATGGAAATACAGTATATTCTAGTTATGTTGATATGATTTTAAAAAGATACTTTAAAATAGCTGATATAGTTAATGATGATGTTAATTCTACTGATGACATTATATCAATAATTAATAATTCATTGAAAAACACAACAGAAGTTGAAATTAAAAACACATTAGATGTTGATACAATAAGTAAAGCTAGCTATTTTTTCAATTATGCCAATTATTCTATATTAGCTATATGTATTTATTCAACAGCAATAATTCTTATTAGGTTTAATAATAAAAAAATTAAAAATAGAAATAATATAAGTAGTAAAAAATCATCTTCTATTACTAAAGAATTATACTTAGGTAATTTAGTTTTTGTATTATTTGTTTGGTTATTTGTTGTTGCATTAAGTATTTTTATTAATAAAGATATAATGTTTACAATTAATGGGATGTTATTAATTGTAAACTCTTTAGTTTTTATGATTTGTGCTTTATCCGTGGGATTTTTGATTGGAATATTTTTCAATAATGAAAGTGCCATAGCAGCTGCAGTTAATATAATAGCTCTTGGAACAAGCTTTATTTGTGGTAGTTTTATTCCGGTTGAATATTTACCAAATACAGTTGTCGCAATATCAAAAGTTTTACCATCATATTGGTTTATACAAAATAATAATTTAATCAAAACCATTGAAGTTTTTAATTATAATACAATAATCCCATTAATAATTAATATGTTCATAATTATAATTTTTGCATTTTCATTTTTTATGATGGCTGTTATTTATAATAAAAAAAGAATTAAAAATTAATTGACAAAGATTTAGTTGAGTGTTAATATATTACTATTTTATGGAGGCATTATGGAAAAAGTAAATATTAATACTATTATGGCAATTAAAAAAAAGCAAATTAATACATCAAATTCTAATAAAATAAATAGTTTACCAACTTCTTATGTGTATGAATTAAAAGACAATACAATTGTTAAAATTTTTGATAAAAAATTGCTTTCTATAGCTAAAGCATATGATGCAGATATAGAAAAAAAGGTTTTATCTCAAGATAAAATTGTATTTAATGATAATATAATTCTTCCAGATAAGTTAGTTTATAATGATGAAAATGAGTTTGTTGGATATACAATGAAAAAGGTAAGTGGACCAAATTACAATGAATATCATGAAAATTTAAAATATAGAGATATAACAGATTTGAATAAATACATCTTAGTTCATTCTAAAATAGAGGAGATTATGGAAAAAAATGAAAATATTGTTTTCCCAGATATCTGTTCTTGTAATAATATATATTTAAATAGAAACTTAGATCTTTATTTGATTGATTATGATGGTATGCAAATAGAAGATTTTGCTTCTTTAAATTTATCAACTTCTTTGGGTAGTCAAGATATTCTTGATAATCCAAAATATAGATGTGGGAATTTATGTACAAAAGAATTAGATAAAAGAAGTTCAATTATTTTATTCTTCTTAACGGTTTTTAATCTAAATTTAAGTTTGGTTGGAAAAGTCTTACCAAGTACAGGTGATATAATAACATTAGAAGAAGCGCTATATAATATAGGAGCTACTGATTATGAATTATATGATAAAGTTAAAAGAATTTTTGATAATAATTTGCAAAATGAATTCTTAGGAGAAACTTTACAAAAATTGCAAAGTGATTACAAATTAGAAATCAATCAAAAAATCTATAATAAAGATATTTATTTTAAAAAATTGGTAAAAAGATAAAAATATAAAACTAGTTATTAAACTAGTTTTTTGATATAATAAAATAGGTGATAGATAATGAAAAGAAAAAAAAGGAAATTTAAAAATAAAATATTTATTTTGCTTATTTTGTTTATATCAATAATATTTTTTTATTATCTAATAAATTATTTATTTATATCTAATGTTAATGTATCAAATTTAAAAAATAAAGGATATACAAATGAAGAAATATCATTATTAAATGAAAATGAAGAGATACTTAAATATGCATCTATTAATGAATACAATGAAGATTTAATTAAATTGATAAAATCAAAGGATTTTGATCAAACAAAATTTGAAAATTATATTAAATATTTAAAAGATAATGAGTGTTCCGTTATAGATGCTGTATATATTGTTAACAATGATATAAATTACGAATATAGTAAGGATTTAGTTGGTATAATCAAAGAAAAATACTTTATAATAACGAGATTACAAAGATATATGAACTATTTGGATAAAAATAATGATTATACATATAATGAAGTTGTCACACTTGTTAATTGTAATCGTGATTTAGAATATTATGTAGATGCTGTAAAAACAGATATAAGTTATAATGAACTTATGATAGCTAATAAGCATTATTCTTTAGATAATAATTTTGAACCTGATGATTTGGTTGTTATTGAAAATAATTATACAAAAGTAAGTAATGCTAAATTAAGTTTAGCTGCCTATGAAGCTTTTAAAGAGTTAAGTGATGCAGCAAAAAAAGAAGGATTAAGTATTTTAGCTCAATCAGCATATAGAAGTTATGAAACACAAAATAATTTATATAACAAATATAAACAAACTAATGGTATCACTTGGGCAGACACATGGTCAGCTAGAGCTGGGTACTCGGAACATCAAACAGGATTAGCTTTAGATGTTTTATCAAAAAATGTAACTTCTCTTGGAGATTTTGAAAATACAAATGAATATGAGTGGTTATTGAATAACTCTTACAAATATGGTTTTATTTTAAGATATCCAGAGGATAAAACGGAACAAACAGGATATAATTTTGAATCATGGCATTATCGATATGTGGGAAAAGATGTAGCTCAAATAATTCATGATGAGGATTTAAGTTTTGATGAATATTTTGCTTATTATGTATTAAAAAAATAATAATAATATTTCAATTGATGGGAGGAATTTATGAAAAAAATATTAATGTTTATATTTGTTATTTGTAGTTTATTTTTATTATCTGGTTGCAATAAAAATGATAATGCTGATATTACAATGAGTGAATATAATATGAATGAAACTGCACTAGCTAATGATATAAAAATAAAAATCAATTCTGTAAAAAAAATAGTAAGTGAATGTTTTTGGAATTTAGATAATGTTTGTCAAAGTTATACAAATCCTAAAAATGATTTCTTTCTAATAATTGATTTAACAATTGAAAATGATAGCAAAAAAGATATTAACGTTTCAGCCACAGATAGTTTTGGCTTAACAACAAAAGATAATAAAGTAGCTGAAAAAAGATCAGATCTTAATTCAATTATGGTAAGTTTAAATGGTACCATTATGAAAAAAAATAAGTTGTCTGGTCAATTAGCATTCGATGTAAAAAAATCAGATGAATATTATTTTTATTATGAAAATTCTTTAACTGGCAAGTTAATTAAAATAGTAATTAAAAACGCAGATATAACAGAATAAAAGAACCATAATGGTTCTTTTAATTATTAGAATCTTTTTTGTCATATTTTTTAAAAGATATAAATATCATGATTAAAATAATAGTAAGAGATAAAATTATATATTTAATATTGAGACTATTCGTAATTACTATATTTTTAGCATCAAAATATTTAAATGGAGTTAAAAATGATATAAACTTAGCTTTATCTATTAAATCAATTATTATAGATAAAAAGAAAGTAAATAAAATAATAGCAATATTTAGTTTTGATGCTTTATCGTAATTTTTAAATAATATTCCTAATAATATTCCAATTGACATATATATTAATTGAATAATTAATAGTCCAAACATACAAATAAATACTTCTTTTGGAAAATATGTCTTGGAATAATTTTTTAATATAATTATTGAAGACAGTGTCATAAATGCATTTATTATAATAATATTGCTTGCTGCAGCAAGCAACTTGGATTTTAGAATTTTACCTCTTTTAACTGGCTTACTAAGTAGAAAATCAGCTGTTTTTTCTTTTTCTTCTCTAATTATTATATTAATTGATAAAGTGGCAGCATAAATGACCCCCATTAATGATAGATAAAAAAATAGTAAAGAAAAATAACCAATTGGATCAGTAATATCTATATTTGATATGCCCCATAAAGCTTGTAAACTTTTAGGCATTGTTGAAATTACTTTCAGAAATTCTGCACCATTATCACTGCTATTATATATCATTGCATCATATTTTTGTATTCCCATAGCTATTAGTAAAAAAATAGATATTGACCAAATTATAAGACTTTTTCTATTTAATTTCATTTCTAATTTATATATATTCATAATATAACCTCTTAATAAATATCTTTCTTATTGTATATTTTATATGTGAAAATAACAGATACAATTATAACTAATAATGATAATATTATATATTTTGTTTCATATTTTTGTTCTCTTAAAATATATTTATAATTAAAATATTTAAAAGGAATAAAATATAATAATTTTTCATCATCAACAAAAGTACTTAATGTATATAATCCCATTATTATACCAATTGATAAACTTAAACTGGATTTTAATTTTTTTAAAAATGTGGGAATTAAGCAGCCTACTGCTAAAAAAATTAATTGTAGTAGTAAAACGCTAAATAGGATCATAAAATAAATATTTATATTGATTGATCCTTTATTAAAAATAATAATTAAAATATACATTGAAAAAAATAAAATAAGATTCGTAATGATTATAAGAGTAAAATAAGCTAAAAATTTAGCCGTTACAATTGTCTTTCTTTCAACTGGCTTAGTAAGTAAAAAATCACTTACTTTTTCTTTAAATTCATTGTTAAATATTGAAATTCCTAATATTATAGATTGTAATGTACTACATATAATTATAAAAGTTAAAGGAAAAGAAGAAAAATATCCAAGTGCAGTTGACATCATATCTATATTAATACCAAATGCATTTTTAATTGGTTTTGGATAATTATTAATTAAGGAACTAAATTCAATTAAATCTGTTTTAATGATTGGATAAAATGATATCATTAATAACCCTAGAAGAAATATTATTAATATCCATATAATTGTTGATTTTAAATACTTTTTAATTTCAAATATATATATATTCATATTACATTTTCTCATCATAATAATGCATAAAAATTTCTTCTAGTGATGGCTCATCTATCCAAATATTTATGATATCTATTTTTGATAGTTTAGTAATTAATGAATTTATTTCTCCTTTATACATGAAAGTATAAATATTTTTTTCTTTAATTAGGTTAGTTACTTCAATATTGTTAAAAAAAGTATCATCAATTTTATAATTAACTTCAATCTTAATTCTTTTATAGTTATTATTGTTAATATTGTTTATTTTTTCTATTTTTATAATTCTACCTTCTTTTATAATAGCTACTTCATCACATATTTTTTGCACTTCACTTAATACATGAGAAGAAAAGAAAATAGTCATTCCTTTTTTATTCTCTTCTTTTAATAAATTAAAAAAATTTTGTTGAATTAATGGATCTAATCCACTAGTTGGTTCATCTAATATTAATAGCTTTGGTGAATGTAATAAAGCTTGTACTATTCCAACTTTTTTCTTGTTTCCAAAAGATAAATCTTCTATTTTTTTAGTTAAATCAAGATTCATTATTTTAGATAAATAATTTATACGATCATCACAATTTTTTTTGTAAAAGGATGCAGAATATTTTAACAAATCAATTACTTTCATGTTGCTATAATAAAAAACTTCTGATGGCAAATATCCAACATCTTTTAATATTTCATTATATTCTTTTTCACAATTTTTGCCAAATATATATGCTTCACCGCTAGATGGGTGAATTAAGTTTAAAATGGTCCTAATAGTTGTACTCTTTCCACTTCCGTTAGGTCCAATAAATCCAAAAATTGATTTTTCTTTTACTTGAAGTGAAACATCTATTATGCCTCTATTTTTCCCATAGTATTTTGTTAAATTAATTATTTCAATAGCATTCATGTATTTCTCCTTTTATTTATATATTAAATATATTACTTATTTTGTTTTAAGTCAATTTATATTATTGAATTATTTATGATATAATTATTTTAGAAAGAAGTGTTGTTATGAAAATAACTAAAGAAGAAATTAATAATTTAATTAATATTTTAAAATTACGCTTTCATGATAATATTGAAAGACATAAAGATATTAATTGGGATGATGTTGAAAAAAGAATACTCAATAATGAGAATGCAATTTTTTCTTTAAATGAAATGGAAAAAACTGGTGGAGAACCAGATTTAGTTATGATAGATAATAATCAATATGTATTTTATGACTGTGCTAAAGAAAGTCCAATTGGAAGAAGAAGTTTATGTTATGATGAAAAAGCTTTAAATTCAAGAAAAACATTTAAACCAATAGATAGTGCAGTTAATTTAGCTTTAAAAATGGGTATTAAAATTTTAAATCAAGAAGAGTATATGTTTTTACAAAATTTAGGAGAATTTGATTTGAAAACATCAAGTTGGATAGAAACTCCTGAAGAAATAAGAAAGTTAGATGGAGCTTTATTTGGTGATAGAAGATATAATCAAGCTTTTATTTATCATAATGGTGCAGAATCGTATTATTCATCAAGAGGTTTTAGAGGTTATCTTAAAATATGAAAAGTGATAAACTAATGTAAAATTAGTTTTTTTTAGTATACTAATTAAATATATAAGTGATATAATAATAATATAAGATAGTAAAGTAGTATGCTGGGAGAATTAATATGAAAATATTACATTTATTTAATTGGCAATTAAAGGACATAAATAAAGAATTAATAAAAGTGAAAGAACAAGGATTTGATGCTGTTTTAATTAACCCTATACAACCATTAAAAGAAAATAATTTATCTTTATGGTGGTTATCTTATCAACCTTGTGGTTTTGCGATTGGAAATCAATATGGTAGCAAAGAAGATTTAATTAATTTGTGTAATAGTGCAAACAAATTAGGAATCAAAATATTTTCTGATGTTATATGTACTCATGTAGCTGGAGCTGTTGATGGAACATTAAATCCACATTATAAAGTTGATTCAAAACTTATTGAAAATCCTTATTTTTGGAAACAAAAAATAAATATAAAAGATTGGAATAATAGATATGAAGTTATTAATCACTGTATTGGATTACCTTCTTTAAATCTATATAATTATGATTTGCAGGATATAATAGTAAAATTTTTGAATGATTTAATTGATTGTGGAATAAAAGGATTCAGATTTGATTCGGCTAAAAATATTCCTTTACCAGAAGAAAATTGTGATTTTTTTATTCGAGTATTATCAGGATTAAAGAGAGAAGACATTTATTGTTTTGGAGAAGTTATTTGTTGTAGTAATGAATTATTAATTAATTATTCTAAATATTTAGATGTACTTACAGATAATATCAATTATAAAAGTAAAACTGTTGTTTTTTCAGAAAGCCATGATTCTTTTTATGGTTTGGAATTTATTGATAAAAATCAGAGGGTTAGAGTAACATCTAGTTATATTCCTACGTATGAAATTAATAATAGATATTCACAATTAGTTGATGAATATGATAATGTTTTATATTATGCAAGACCATTTGATGATAATAATGGATGGTTAAGTGACAAAATTAAAAATGTTAATTTTAAAACAAATAAGATTTTAATAAAAAGATAAGAAGCATATATTTATGCTTCTTATCTTTTTACGTATGTTTTTTCTTTTTCTTCTGTGTTAGTTGGAAATTGTATTGCAGCATTGTTTACAATAGTTTTTTCTTTTTTTGGAACTACTATGAAATCGTTGTTATTATATTTTCCATTATTAAAATTATTTAATTTATCATTTTCATATTCTTTTTTTTCAATTTTTTGCCCAATTGTGTTAAATAATGCTATTGTTTTAATTCCAATAATACATGTTCCAACACCTACTGAAATTAAAGCAGCTGGAGCTACAACTGGGAAAACAACGATAGGCCAACTAATTGCTGGTATACCCATTAATTTTACAGCACCTAATGCTAAAGTACTTAAAAACATCACTTTGTAAAAGTTGATAAACCCTTTCGAAAATAAATTATTAATATTACTAACACCTTTTTTTAAATTATTAATCATAAAAACCCTCCCTTTTTATGTCCTATATTATACATAATATTTTATATTTGTCAAATTATATGTAAAAAAATAAAAAAAATCAATAAAATTAAGGGTGAAACCTTTGTGAAATTTAAAAAAAATATTAATTTATATGTTAAAATGTACTTCAAAGGAGGTAATAATATGAAGAAAATAAAACTTATTATTGATATATTCATGCTATTTATACTTATAATATTATATAATTTATCTTTTTCAGGTATTTTAATTCATGAGATATTAGGGATATTAATATGGTTACTTTTCATTATTCATTTGTTTTTAAATTATAAATGGATAATTAGTATAACTAAAAATATTAGTAATGTTAAAAAAGGTGTAAAGAAAATATATATAATTGATGTGTTGTTATTTATTACTTTTATAATGCTAACTATTAGTGGGATTAAAATATCACAATTTTTATTTACATCATTTAATGATAAAGACCTTTTATTATGGTCAAATATCCATAATTATGCATCAAATATATCTTTATTATTGATTTCAGTTCATTTAATAATGCATTTTAAATTTTTCTATACTCAATTCAATAATAAAATTAAAAATCAACAATATTCAAAAACTATAACTATGATATTTATTATTTTAAGTATATTTATATTATGCTTTAACATTTTATTAGATAAAATTAAAAGTATATTTATAAATAAAATAGATGAAACAGAATATATAAGCGATGATTATAATGATCAAGTAATTGAAGAAACTGGAGAAGATAATAAAGAGGAGTCAGTAACTGAAAATAATGATGAAGGAGATAGTACATCCGTAGAAGAAGAAAACGATGACACACTAACCTTGAGTGAATATTTAAGTAAATTATTTTGTACTGGTTGTGGTAGGAGATGCCCTCTATCTAATCCACAATGTAAAAGAGGAGAATCACAAGCAAAAGAAGCAACAGATGATTATAATGAACTTTACACATAAAAAATAAAATTATATACAATATTATATATTTATGATAGTATATTATTGTGCAAAAAGGGAGTTGTATATAATGAATAATTTGATTGTTGGAGTATTTAAAATTGATGAAGAAATAGTTAAGAAAATATTGAACGAATTTTCTTCTAATATTGAATTTAAAATAATTAGTAATTATGAAGACATTAATAATTCCTCATTAATAGAATTACCAGATGTATTGATTTTACAAAATAATAATGAATCTAAGCAACTAGTAAAGAACATTAAGATTAAAAGAGAGGGAATAGTTATGTCTATTTTTTGTATAGACAATTCGCTTAAATCAGGGCATATCTTTTTAGATATTGATATGGCCAAAAAATGTAGTGAGGAATGTACTCAAAATGATTTAGAGATAAATGATTTAGAAAAAATTATTACTGATATTAGAAAAAATAAAATAAAAATATCTTTAAGGCAAGACATTTTAGAAATAGAAAATATTAAATTTTATTTACAAATGATTAATTTTTGGGATAGTTATACAAAAGGTCATTGTGAAAGGACCCAACAATATGTTAATATGTTGATTAATTTAATTGATTTAGATGATATTTCTAAAAGAAACATTAGTAATGCTGCTCTTATTCATGATATTGGTAAAATAGCAGTACCAAAGTATATTTTATCAAGTAATAAAAGATTAGATGAAGAAGAATATGAAAGAATTAAAAGGCATAGTATTTATAGTGATAATTTTTTGATGAATGAAAAATATAAAGAGATTAGAAAATTGATTAATCAACACCATGAAAATTATGATGGTTCAGGATATCCATTACATTTATCTAAAGATCAAATTGAAATAGGAGCTTATATTATAAGTATAGCTGATTCATTTGATGCTATGACAACACCAAGAGGATATAATAAAGTAAAAACATTAAACGAAGCTAAAGAAGAAATTATAAAATTTTCAGGTAAACAATTTAACCCTTATATTGTTAAATGTTTTATAGAGTTAATGAATACCCATGAATTTATTAATTATTATAATAGAATAAATGATATCTTTAAAGAAGATAAGCAAAAAATAAAACATCAATAGATGTTTTTTTTATAAATTTTTAATTAATATCTTATGTATTTCAGATAAACTTTGTTCAAGATCATTATTATTATTACAAAAATATTGTATATTCCTTTTTTTTATATTTTCTAAAGAAAAATCAATACTATCAGCTAAAAATCTTCTACACATTTCTGCATATTTAGGATTTTCTTGGCATTTTTCTCTATTTAAAGCTCTTTGTAATCTAATTCCATCTTCTATGTTTATCATGATTGGTATTATATCATTTTGATTATAGTAATGTACATATTGGTCATATGCCTCAAGGGTGTTGGCTGTTATATAATTGTATTTATCCAAATTAATTTTATCTGAACATGTAAAATAATGCCAGATACCATGTTCAGTATTATAACTTCTTTTTTCAATTACTTTTTTTTCTTCTATTAATTGCAACATTTTCTTATCATCCACAAAATAATATGTTTGACCTTCTATTTCACCTGTTCTTGGAGGTCTTGTTGTATATAAAACAATATCTTTTATATTGAAACGAAAAAATTCGTTTTTAATTAATATATAATTTTTTAAGGTATCTTTACCAGAACTACTGGGACCTAAAATCTGAATAATTTTTGCCATACTTCCTCCATAAATAATCGTTTTATATTATAACATTAAACCAGATATTTGACTAGCCATTAATTGTAATATTTTGATAATAATGATTTAATATTTGTTCATAGTTGTACCCTTCTTTGGCCATTCCATTAGCACCATATTGACTCATACCAACACCATGACCATATCCTCTTGTTGTGAAAACAAGATTTTGATTTTCAATACTAACATCGAAATCTGTTGATCTAAGTCCAAGTAGATTTCTAAATTCAACACCATTATAAGTTTTATCTCCTATTTTTATAGATGTTATTCTATTTGTTTCATTTTTATTTAATATTTCAATTTCAGTATTAATATCTATGTTTATTCCTAAAATACTTAAAATTAAATTATATTCTTTTGTTTCAGTTCTTAAGTATGATGAAGCTGTTGTATCCCAGTGACTATCTACAGATTTTAAATATGGAATTTGATATCCCCAGACATACATAGGATCTTCAGTGTAACCATTGCTTGTTGAATGATAAACGGCATCAATATAACTATTATTATATGTTATATATTTTCCTTTTGTAAGTTCAACTGCTGTTTTAATTTTATCAAAATATTTTTGAAAATCATTTTGCCACATTGTTTGCATTTGACTTATATCCTTATATTCTTGTGTTGAAACAGTATCAGTTAAAACTAAATTTTCATTTACTCTTTTTAATGCATAAGTTCTGGCCACAACAGCTTGAGCTTTTAAGGCTTCCATATTGAAAGAAGCTGGCATTTCAGCAGCAACAACACCAATTAAGTATTCTTCTAAAGCAATTTGCAATATTGTTCCATTGCTCCTGTAAATTGTTACATAAGTCTCTTTGCTTGTTTCAACAGGTATATTTTCTATGTTTGAAGATTCAGATGTTTTAATAGAGTTATCCACAGAATTATTTTCATTTTTTACTTCATTAATATTACTATAATTAGTTGAAACAGAATTATCCACAGAATAATTATCATTTTTTTCTTTAATCTCTATTTGATTTAAATTATCAACAGGTATATTTATATTTTGCGTCTCAATTATGTAGTTTTCTTTACTTGTATCAATAATTAAGTTATCACTATAATCAATTGATGTTAATATTCCTGATGTTAAATGTGTAGTATTTTTTTCTTCAACAATACTTCCTTTAAAATCATTTCCATTAAATAATAATACTGCAATAGCTATAGCACCGACCATTACAACAATTTTTTGACCGTTAAATTTAATATTGTGTAAAGTATTTTTAATTTGATCTAGTATTTTTTGAGATTTATTATCATTTCCTATTTTACTAAATTCATAATTGTAATCAAGATATATAAACAAAATATCTTCATCATTTATTTTTTTGATTTTATATTTTTCTATCACATTATCACCAATTATAAGATTTCCATAAATTATAATTTAATACTATGTATCATGATGTATAAAAAATCAATATTTGTAAATAATATTTAAAAATAAATGGTACATAAAGGAGAAAAAATATGCTATTTTCAAAAAAGAAAAATGAAGAATTATTGTTTGAAAATAAACTGAATAATTTAAATAATAATTTAGCTGAATATATTTTGACTGAAGAATTAGATTATAATGTTGATTTAATATCAAAATTATTTGAAAATGTTGATACATATACTACTAGAAAAATAATTAATGAAAATGATTCAAAATTAAAATATGTGCTTATTTATTGTGAAGGTCTAGTAAACAATGAAGTTATTAATGAAAGTATTATTAAACCACTTGTTTTATCTAGAAATAAGCGAACAAAAAAATATTTTTTGGATACTGTTCAAAATGAAATTATTCAAATTGGTAGTATGAAAAAAACAAATTCTGTTAAAGAAATTATAGAGAAAATAACATATGGGGATACTTTATTAATCATTGATGGATATAATGAAGCTTTACTTTTAAATACTCCAAAATTTAATTTAAGAAGTGTAAGTGAACCAGAAAATGAAAAAATATTATTGGGGCCAAGAGAAGGCTTCACAGAATCAATATTATTTAATATATCAATGCTGCATCGCAAATTAAGAACAAATGACTTAAAGATAATATATAAAACATTAGGAAAAAGATCTAATACTAAAATAGCTATATGCTATATGAAAAGTATTGTTAAAAAAGAAATATTACAAGATTTAAATGAGAGATTAGATAAGATAAATATAGATGGTATTTTAGATAGTAACTATATTATTGAATTAATTAAAGATAATAAATTATCGCCATTTAGAACTATAGGTACAACAGAAAGACCTGACGTAGTAGTTGGAAAAATGTTAGAAGGAAGAATTGCTTTATTAATTGATGGGACACCGGTAGCTTTAACATTGCCATATTTATTTGTAGAAAATTTTCAAAGTAGTGAGGACTACTATTTAGGATTTTATTATACGTCATTCTCAAGAATTATTAGAGCCTTAGGATTTATCATAACTTGTACTATTCCTGCTCTTTATATAGCTATTGTAGCTTTTCATCATGAAATGATACCAACATCACTTTTTTTAAATATTACTATGGAAAGACAAAGTGTTCCTCTTCCTGCTTCTTTAGAAGCTTTTGTAATGTTACTAGTTTTTGAAATACTAAGAGAAACTGGGGTTAGAATGCCAACTGGAGTTGGACAAGCTTTGAGTATAGTGGGAGCATTGGTAATAGGTCAAGCTGCTGTCGAAGCTAAATTAGTTGCTGCTCCTATGATAATTATTGTTGGAATAACAGGAATTACAAGTTTACTGATTCCTAAAATGAATGCCGCTAATATAATAGTTAGATTTACTAATTTATTATTATCTTCGATATTTGGGTTATTCGGCTTCTTAATATCTAGTTGTTATTGGCTTATTCATATTATTAATTTAAAATCATTTAATGTAAATCAGGTTGATTTTTTAGAGAAGGGATGGAAAACTAAATTTAATGATAATATTATAAGAATGCCATGGCCAAAATTAAGAAAGAGAGATTATGATATAGCTAATCAAAAAAATTTGATAAGAAATAATAGTAATGTTGGTGATGAAAATGCGTAAAAAAACATTACTAATTATTACATTCATTATTTGTTTCTTATCAACTGGTTGTTGGAATTATATTGGATTAAATGAAATGACTGTAGTCGCTGGTGTTGCTATAGACAAAGTGAATAATGAATATTTACTTAGTTATGAGATTTATGATTTACAATCAACACCACAAGGATATCCAATAGTCTCTCAAATAGTTCAGTCAAAAGGAAAAACTATATTTGATGCTGTTAGAAATGCTAAAAAAAGAGTATCAAATAAAATGTATTTTTCAGATGCAAGAATTATTATTGTTTCTAATCAAATAGCTAAAGAAGATGGAATAAATTCAATAATAAATTGGTTTACAAGAGATCCTGAAGTTAGAGAAACACTACAAATAGTTATTTCAAAAGAAAATAGCGCTCTTGAACTTCTAAAAGTAAATGGTTTAACGAGTACCATTGTATCAAATGATATTAAGACAATCGTTGAAAAAGATGAAAAAGTAACTAGTTCTACAGAAGCAGTTCCTATTTATCAAATTTATAATATATTATCAAATAAAAATATGTCATTAACTTTACCTCTCATTCATTTAGTGAAAAACAATGATCAATATGTATGCGAAACTAATGGGATAGCCGTTTTTAAAAATGATAAATTAATTGGTTATTTATCTTCTGAAGAATCTAAATATTATTTATTAGCTAAAAACAAATTAAAAGGTGGGATAATTACTATTAATACTAAAATAAAAACTGCGGATAAAAATTCTTTTAATATATCTTTAGAAATTAAAAGTAATTCATCTAAAATAAAATATGTTTCTTTTGATCAAAAGAATTTGAAAATTAAGTTAATAACAAATACAGAAGTTACATTGGGTGAATATAAAGACCAGAATAACAAAATTAATGATAAGGATTTAACTAAATTGGAAAAAGAAGCATCTCAATATATAAAAAAACAAATTGAAAAGGTAATTAAAAAAATTCAATATGATTTTAATACGGATATATTAGGATTAAAAGAAGTATTATATAAAAATAATCCAAAACAATATAAAAAATTAAATAATAAATTTGATAAATTGTATAAAAATATAGATGTTGAAGTTGATTCAAAGGTTGAAATATTCAATACAGGTTTTACTAGATAAAGGAGGTATTATATGTTATTTTTAGTTGTTTTGGTGATGTTTGCTTTAATTATTATTTTTGATTACAACAAAATCAAAATAAAACAAAGTAAAAAACAAAATATAATATATATTTTATTAACATTATCTTCTTTTTTATTATTAATATCTTATGTATTTAATTTCAAGATACCTATAATATCTCATGTATTAAGAAAAATAATTAATAAATAGAAAGGAATAATCATGAATAAACAGTTATTAACAGAAAAACAAATTATTGTTTTAATAATCCTTTTTTTATTTGGAAGTAGTGTTGTAATAGGAATAGATATTAATTCTGAAATTGGCCAAGATGCATGGATATCCTTAATTCTATCCTTTGTTTTTAATATTCCACTAGTTTTAATATTTGGATATATTATTAATAAATTCCCACAAAAAAATATATATCAAATTATTGATATATTGTTTGGTAAATTGACTGCTAAAATATTGATATCTTTGTTTTTAATTCATATTTTATATTTGGGATCAATTGTTTTGAGAAATTTTTCTGAATATGTGGAGATAACAACATTATCTGAAACACCATTATTACCTATAATGATGAGTTTAATCCTAATATCAGTTTATTTATCTAAAAGTAAAATTAAAACTCTTGGAATATTTGGCAATATTGTTTTAGCAATATTATTGGTAACAATTTCAATAACGTTGATATTATCATTTTCTATATTTAAATTTGATAATATTAAACCAATTTTAAACCATTCCATCAATTCAATTTTTAAGTCTTCTTTTAAAGTCTTCATGTTACCTTTTTCAGAATTAATAGTAATGCTTGGAATTGCTGATTTATTTGATTTTAAAAATCCATCAAAAACATATTTAAAAGGAATTATTTTCACAGGTATTATATTAGATTTAATATTAATTAGAAATATTACTGTTATAGGAATACCTTTATTAAAAGATTCTTTTTTTGCCTCTTATCAAGCAACAAGAATATTACAATTAGGGGAGTTTTTAACAAGAGTAGAGGGTTTAATTACAATTAATTTTGTATTAGCAGGAATCGTTAAAATAACTATATTTATTATATCTTTATCTAAAGGAGTAGCTTATTTAACCAAAAATAAAGATTATACAAAAACTATTTTTCCAGTATCTTTATTAATGCTTGGGATATGCCCTTTTTTATTTGATAATGTTGTAGATTTATTTGATTTTGCACCAATATTTGGTATTTATGCAATACCTATTCAAGTTATTTTACCAATTATAATATTTCTTTTTTGTATATTAAAAAAAGAAAAAAAATTAATTTATTTAGATTAAATGTCAAAAAAAGTTGACATTTTTTTTATGAAGTAATATAATCTTTGGTATACTGTTTTTGGGAAACGGTATACAAGAGGTGAATATATGGAAAATAAAAAAGAAAAAGTAAATCAAACAGCTAAATTATTGTTTGCACAAAAAGGTTATAAAAAAGTAAGTATGGATGAAATAGCTAGCAAATCTTCAGTAACTAAAAGGACTATATATACATATTATAAAGATAAAGATGAATTATTTAAGTATTTTATTAATGAAGAATTAGAAAATCTAAGGAAAATAGTGGAAAGCATTGAAAAAAAAGAGTTATCTTTTTTTGATAAAATTCATGAGACTTTATATCAATTACTTAAATATAAAAAACAAAGTGAATTTTTAAATACAATTAGCAAAGAAGCTATAGAAATAAAAACATCTCCAGTTATTACATATTTAAAAGTAATTAATGATAGTATTCAAGATTACATAAAACAAAAGTTAGAATTAGCTATTAAAAATGGATATGTAAAAGAATGTGATGTGGATATTTGTTCTTTTCTTATTTGTAAATTATATATTGCCATTTTATTTGAATGGAATAGTGCAAATAAAGAAATAAATGAAAAAGAAATAATCGATAATATTTCAAGACTTTTAAAAACAGGTATTTTTAATTAGGGGGGGAAAACAAAATGAAAAAAAATAAAAACAAAAGAAAAGTTATGACATATGTTGTTATTGCAGCAGTTGCTTTAATTCCATTTATGTATAGTTTTTTCTATTTAAAAGCATTTTGGAATCCATATGGAGAAATTGATAATATTCCAGTTGCTATAGTAAACCTAGATAAAACAATTAATGATGTTAATCGTGGTGAAGATTTATTGAAAAATTTAGAAGAAAAAGATGTTTTAGATTTTAATGTAGTAGATGAAAAAACGGCTATAGATGGTTTACAGGATCAAACTTATTATGCAATAATAACAATTCCAGAAAACTTTACAGAAAATTTAGAAAATGTAGAAGAAGATAAACAATTAACAACTATTACATATACACCAAATCAAAAAACTAACTATTTAGCTTCACAAATTATATCTAAAGTTATGCTTAAAGTTGAAGAACAATTAAGAGCTAATATTTCTTCTGAGGTTGTAACAAATTTATCAGATAAAATAACAGAATTTCCATCTCAAGTAGAGAAAATGTTAGATGGTTTAAAACAAATAGAATCAGGTATTTACTCAGTAAAAAATGGAACAAATACGATAACAGAAGGATTAAATATCTTGAATAATAATTATGAAGAATTTGATAATGGAATAAAATCTAGTTATGAAGGAAGTGCAACTTTAACTGCATCATTAACAAATTTAACATTAGGTTTAAATAATTTGGAAAGCGGATTAAATGATTTTAATACTGCTACAATTGGGTTATCTACTTTAGTAGAAAGCATTAGCAAATTATCAGATAGTCATAATCAATTGACAACAGGATTAAATAGTTATATTGATGGTGTAACAAGTGTAACAGCTACATATGATAATTTAGTAACATCCATTTGTGCTGAAGAAGGAGACGAATCAGTAAATTGTCAAACAGCTAAAGATATACAACTTAATTTAGATTATGTTTCAGCATCTGGTAATTCAATAAAAACAAATAATCAAACAATTAATTATGGTTTAAATGCTGTAGCTACAAATAGCAGTTCCCTAGGGACAATTAATGATACAATTAAAAACATTCAAACAAATGTTACAAAATTAAAAAGTGGTTCTAGTTTAATAACATCTGGTATGAAATCATTGGAGTCTGGTTTATATGTTTTATCTACTTCTTCAGATGAAGTTAAGTCAGGTATTATAAAATTATCAGAAGGTTCAATAAAATTACAAAGTGGAGTAAATACTTTATATGAAAAAACAGATAATGCGGTAATTGAGATCGATAATAATTTAACAGAATCAAAAGAAGATATTAATAAATTAACAGGATTAGATGATTATGTAAAAGAATCAGTTACTATTAAAGAAGAAGATTTTAATCAAGTAACAGAATATGGTATAGCTTTTGCTCCATATTTTATGTCATTATCATTATGGGTTGGAGCATTAATGTTATTTGTAGTTTTATATTATGATGTTAAAGATAGATTTAAAATATTTAGTAGAAATAATAAAAATAAAGTGCAAAGAACATTAGCTTATATGGTTTTAGCTAGTAGTCAAGGATTACTTTTAGGATTACTATTAAAAATTGGTTTAGGTTTTGAAATAACAAATTTATTAATATATTATGGTTCTTTAATTTTAGTAGCTAATGCATTTTTATTGATAATTGAATTTTTAATTATTAATTTTGATGATATTGGTAAATTTATAGCAATACTATTTTTAGTATTACAATTAGCTTCTAGTGGAGGTACTTTTCCAATAGAAACAGTTCCAACATTTTTTAGAAGCATATATAATTTTATGCCAATGAAATATTCAATTGGATTATTTAAAGAAGCAATAATAACTAGTGAGTCAAGTATAACTTATGATAATATAATTGTTGTTATTGGGATATTAATTGGTACATTTATTACAATTATATTAGCTGATATAATTAAGAAAAAAATAAAAAAATAAGTTCTTTTTAAAGAACTTTTTTATATTTGCGAACCAACATTGTAACCAGTACTTAATGCTATAGTAATATTATATCCTCCTGTATGACCATGAATGTCTAATATTTCACCTGCATAGTAAACTCCTTTATTAATCGTCGATTCCATTGTTTTAGAATTAATATATTTCATATCAATACCACCGCCAGTAACAAAACTTTGTTCTATACTTCCTGTTTTGATAATTTGAATTTCAAATTGTTTTATATTTTCAATTAAGATATTTTTGTTTGTTTTAGATAGTTCAGCAATTCTTGTATTTATGTTTGTCTTTTTAATTATATATTCAGCTATTCTTTTTGGTAAAATTTCTTTTAAGAAGCTAATTACTTCTTTTTTTTGATTATATTCATTTATTTTGTTTAATATTTGTTCATTACTTAATTCGGGTAATAAATCAATTTGTAAAGTAATTTCTTTTTCTTCTTGTAATTGTTTATAAACTTTTTCACTTATTTTAAAACAAGCAGGACCACTAATTCCTTGATGTGTAAATAAAAGAGATCCGTTTTCTATATAATTATTTAATTTGATTTTGACATTTTCTATAGTCAAACCAGCTAAATCTAATTTATTTTTACTTATTAAGAAGGTCTCAGCTGGATATAGTTTAGTAACCGGTTGATTTATATTTTTAGAAATCCTAAAACCGTCTCCTGTTGATCCGGTTTGTGGATATGAACATCCTCCTGTAGCTAAAACAATTTTATTAGTTGTATATTCATTGTTATTAGTTGAAACTATTTTATACTCATCAGTTATTATTATATCTTTGACATACTCATTTAAATGTAGGTCAATATTTTTATTTTTTATTTCATTATTAAAAAAATCTATTATCGTTTTAGCTTTATTACTAACAGGAAATACTCTATCATTATCTTCTACTTTAAGAAAAACTTTATTCATATTAAAATAATCATATATATCTTGGGGACTAAATTTATTTAAAGAAGAATAAAGGGCCTTGTTATTAACAGGAATTTCTTTAATAAAATCAGCAATATTTTTTAAATTAATTAAATTGCATCTAGTTCCACCAGTTAATTCTAGTTTTTCCCCTATTTTATCATTTTTTTCAATTAATAAAACTTTATTTTTTTTAGAAGCTTGGATGGCAGCCATCATACCTGCAGGACCTGCTCCAATTATAACTACATCATACATAGGTCACCTCATCAATATTAGTTTATCATAAGTAATATATTAAAGTAAATTGTATTGAAATATATCGTGTGTAAAGTGAAATGTAAATAATATTGTAATTTTATTTTATTCTTGATATGATGTATACAAGATATAGGAGGTTTTAATGAAACAAAAAATTAGAAAACAAAATAATAAAGTATATTTTATTATAATATTATTTGTTGCTATATTTTCATTAGCAGCTGGGTATGCTATATTTAGTGAATCATTGAACATTAATGGTACAGCCGTAACAAGCGGGAACTTCAATGTTGAATTTCTAGCTAGTTCAATTGTTTCATCAAATGGTTGCACACCAACTTCGACAATATCAACAGATAAGAATGGAATTACTATATCGGTACCTGATTTAAAAACACCAGGATCTGGAGCAATAATAAGTGTAATTGTTAAAAATACTGGAAATGTAACAGCTAATTTATTAAATGTAGTTGTTACTGGAAATAATGATTCAGATATTAACATTACATATCCTGAATGGCCAACAGGTATATTATTACAACCAGGAGACACTTATACATTTAGTATTTCTGTGTTTTGGAATACAAATTCAACAAGTAGTAATAAAAGTATAACTTTTAGTGCAAAATTAAATTATGAACAGTCAATATAGAAAGAGGAGTTTAAATGAAAAAGAAAAAACAAAATAGTAGAGTTTATGTAATAATATCATTATGTGCAATATTATTTACAATGACAATAGGTTATGCAATATTTAGTGAAGCATTAAATATTAATGGTACAGCTGTAACAACAGGTATATTTGATGTACAATTTTCAGCTACATCAATTACATCTGCAACAGGATGTACACCAACTTCAACAATATCAACAGATAAAAATGGATTAACTATATCAGTACCTGATTTAGCTAAACCAGGATCAAATGCTGTTATTAGTGTAACAGTTAAAAATACTGGTAATATCGATGCTAATTTATTAAGTGTTAATGTTACTGGAAACAACGATTCAGATGTAACAGTAACATATCCAACATGGCCAACAGGTGTTGTTTTAGCACCAAATGAAACTTATACATTTGATATAACAGTAGCATGGGCTACAAGTTCTACAGTGGCTAATAAAAATGTAACATTTACAGCAACATTGAATTATCAACAAACAGTTTAGTAATTAATTTAAAGCCGCATTTTAAATGTGGCTTTAATTGAGTTAAGGGGTTATTTATGAAAAAAATAAGAAGAAAGAAATATAAAAAAAGCTATTGGATAATATCTTTATTATTAATAATAATAACTACTAGTGTAGGTTATAGTATTTTTAGTGAATCTTTAAGTATTAATGGAACAGCTGTAGCTAAATATGTAGTTAGTGGTAATGCTTTAAATCTTAATTTAACAGCTAGTGGTACAGGAGGAGCTACTTATACAAGTGGAACTTTTCCTACTACTTTTGCTTCGCTAACTAGTGAGGTATTAGAAGACAATTATTTAACATTAACTTTTACACGAACAAGAAGATATACCAGTTATGTTAATTGTACTTTTGTTATTAATTTTAAAAATCCATATCCATATACTTTAACAAGTGGAACAAGAACAAATACAACAGTTACTGGTGGATCTAATGTTAGTAATTTAGCTTCAACTTTAAGTGCTACTTCTATAGCTGCTTATTCAACTGGTAAATTGACTGTAACAGCTAGATTAAGAACTAGTTTGACAACTGTTATTAAAATGCAAGTTCGACTAAAGTATGTAGCTAATGGAGTTACACAATACTTTTATTATATTATTATAGTGAATTAATGAGTAGAAAATTATTTGAATGGATATCAATAATATCATTGTTTATAATATTTTTGTTTATTCCAAAAATTTTAATTGAAGCTGTAGGGAAAAATCCTTATCAATATTTATTTAAACCCCTTATCTTTTTTTCTTTAGCTGCTATCGCTTTTGTATTTATAAGAAAAAAATATGAAATAAATAACCCAGATTAAAAAGCATTAAGACAAATGGCATTAATTGGATCTTTAATATACATTATTATGTATTATTTAGTAGGATTAATAATAGGTTATTCAAATAGTCCTTTAGACCACTCATTTGCTGGTGTTTTATTAAATGGACTATCACTTATAGTTATAGCTATAACAGAAGAAATTATAAGATCAAGTTATATAAAATCTTCACAAGAAAACAAAAGATATACTAATATAGTATTAATAACAATATTATTTACGATTGTAAATATCGGTATTGAAAATTTTTCAGGAGCATTTAATAGTAGTTCGGTGATGGTCATTTTTTTGTTAAAATATTTTTTTCCATCACTGATAATGAATTTATTTTTAAGTTATCTTATTTATAGAGAAGGTATAATTTCTTCTTTATTATATAAATTACCATTTATTATTATATATCTTTTAACTCCAGTATTTCCAACTAATAATTATGCTATTATATGTATAATAAGTTCAATAGTACCATTATTTGTTTATTTTAAAATAGAAAAAGATTATTTTAGTTATATTAAATTTAATATAAAAGAAAGATTTTCTGGATTTGAAAAAACAAAATTTACAATATTTATTTTATTTATTACATTAATAACCTTTTTTACATCTGGTTTCTATCCAGTTAAACCTGTTGTAATATTAACAGGAAGTATGGCTCCTGCAATTAATAGAGGTGATGTTGTTATATATAGTAAAATAAATTATAATGATATTGAAATTGGAGATGTAATAGTATATAATTTAAATAAGATAAAAGTAATACATAGAGTAATTGATATACAAACAACTAGCAAATATGAGAAAATATTAATAACTAAAGGTGATAATAATAGTTCAAGAGATAATCTTAGTGTTAAGCAAAATCAAGTTTTAGGTAAATTGATAGGAATTATTCCTAAGATGGGGTATCCAACTATATTAATTAAAGAATTTTTATCAGATGATGATAATGTTGAAGTAGAAACGGGGAATTAACATGGCAACAAAAAAAGTAACAAAAAAAACTTTGTTAAATAAAAACAGATTAATTATTTTACTTGTTATAGTTTTATTGTTTTTGATATTTAATTGTTATGGTTTATTAAATTTTTTCATTGAAAATAAACAAAATAATGAAAAAAAATATGTAAGTGTTAGTTCAATATCTTATAATGTTGGTGTTGATGATAATAAATTTATAAAAGAAACTTTATTATCTTCTGATAGATCATATATAACAAGTATTACTAAAAATATTGATTTTACTTTTAAATATGATTTAACATCAGAAATATCGTTGCCGATTAATTATCAATATGGAATAAAAGCCACTTTATATGGACTTTATAATGAAGACCCTACCAGTGAAAATAATCCTGTTTTATGGAATAAAGAATATGTTATTAAAGAAGATACAGGTATTGTTAGTTCTAATAATTCAACATTATCATTAACTGAAACATTTTCAATTGATGTTAGAAAATATATTACTGAAATTATGGATTTTGTTGAATATTTTCAAATACCAACAATTTCTTATATTAAAATAGAAATGCCAATAACTATATATGGTGATGATGGAACATATTCTTTATCAAAAAAATATGTTTTATCAGCTAAAATAGATGTAGAAGACAAAGTTTTCTTTGTTAATCAAAGTGAAAATATAGAAGATAATGGTTATTTACTTTTAGAAAATAAAAAATTGTCAGAAATTAAAATTACAATAATTGGTATTTATGTAGTAGGTTTTATATTCTCATTAGTAATGTCTTTATTAATTGTTAAGAAATTACAAGAATATAAAGAATTAATAAATTATGAGGAAAAATTAGATAAAATTAAAAGTGATTATAGTGAAATTTTAGTTTTAACAAATAGTATGATTGATACAAAAAAATTGAAAGTTATTTCAATTATAAGTTTTGAAGAATTACTGAATTTAGCTGCTAATTTATCTTCACCAATTATGGAATTTGAAGATACAAAAGAAACAAGCTTTTATGTAATAAAAGATGAAATCGTGTATTTATTTGTTTTAAAGAAAAAAGATTATAATAAAAAACAAGGTACTAAAAATAGTTAATTTAAAGGATCAAAAGAAATTTTTGATCTTTTGTTATATAATGTTAAAAGAGGTGTGAAATGAATAAATATATTATATTAGAAATAATACCAACATCAGCAGATCCAAATAAAGGAGAAATTATTCAGTTATCGGCTTTAAAAATAAAAAAAGATGATTTAAATTTAATAGATAGATTTGATTATAGAATAACAGATGAAAAAATTCCATTAACAGAACTACTTAATTTAATAAGTTATGATAAATCAAATTTTGTATATAAAAGTACAACCAAAGAAATAATAAATGATTTTATTGATTGGATTGAGGATATTCCTTTATTAATAATTGATAATATCTATACAATTAATTATTTAAAAAATATAGATAATGAAAAAACATCTATATTTGAATATCTAAATATGAAATATCATGATAATATAATTGAAGATGTAATTAAAAAATATCAATTAAGAAATAGTAATTACATAGTTGATTTATTATATGAAGCATTAATTTATGAATCAAATAAAAAAATAATTTAAATTTGATTTATAAATGTTATAATATATAAAGTTTATAAAGAGGTGACTTATGGAAATTAATAAATTAATAAAACAAGCAGAGCAAGAAATTAGAAACGAATTTGAAAAAATAGATGAAATTTGTTTTGAAAATAGTACTAAGGTTTTGAATGCATTTCACAATAATAATATAAGTGAAATACATTTTAATAGTACTACAGGATATGGCTATTCTGATATGGGAAGAGACGCTATTGAAAAAATTTTTGCGCAAGTTTTAGGTGGAGAAGATGCTTTAGTTAGAAGTCAATTTATATCAGGTTCGCATGCTCTAACAGTAGCTTTGTTTTCTCTTTTAAGACCTAATGATACACTACTTTGCATAACAGGAACTCCTTATGATACGTTACACGAAGTAATAGGAATAAAAGAAAATCCAAGTTCTTTAAAATCATATAACATTAATTATGAACAAATAGATTTAATTGATAATGAATTTGATATAAATAAAATAATTGAAACCTTACTATTGAAAAAAATCAAAGTTATTCAAATACAAAGATCTAAGGGATATTCAAATAGAAAAAGTATTGATTTAGAAAAGTTAAACAATGTTATAGAAAAAATAAGAGAAGTCGATAATGAAGTTATTATTATGATAGATAATTGTTATTGTGAATTTGTAGAAAACAAAACACCATTAGAAATACCATTTAAAGCAGATTTAATAGTCGGATCATTAATTAAAAACTTAGGTGGGGGGATAGCTCCAAATGGTGCATATATAGTTGGAAAAAAAGAATTGGTTAATCTTGCTTCTGAGCGTTTGACACTACCTGGTGAGGGAAAAGAAGTTGGACCTAGTTTAGGAATAAATAAAAGCCTTTTACAAGGATTCTTTTTAGCACCAAGTGTTGTAGCTAGCGCACTTAAGACTTCTATTTTAACATCAAAAGTTTTAGAAAACTTAGGTTACAAAGTAGAACCAAAATATAATGACAATAGATGTGACATAGTTCAAAGTATAGAATTTAATAATGAGCAAGATTTAATTAATTACTGTAAAGGAATTCAGGCTGGGTCACCTATTGATGCAAATGCAATTCCAGAACCATGGGATATGCCAGGTTACGATGATAAAGTTATAATGGCAGCGGGAGCATTTACACAAGGCTCATCAATAGAATTATCTTGCGATGGACCTATTAGAAAACCCTATATTGCTTATCAACAAGGGGGATTAACATATGATTATGGTAAATTAGGACTTATTAGTGCAATAAAATATCTAAAAGGTGAAAAATGATAATAAATCAAAAAGAAATATTAATAGATAATATAATTGATGTTGATAAAGTTATTTTAAAAGATAGAGGAAATAATATATTTTTAAGTGATGAACATATTGAGATATTAAATAAATATGAGATTAATTATGAAATTTGTTTTAATATAAATGAACTTATTTTTAAAATAGAAGATGTGTTAAATGATTCTTATGATGAATTAGATGATTTGGAGTATCTATCTAACTTAATATCAGAATACAATTATTACAATAATACAAATAAATGATTACTTTTAGTAATTATTTTTTATTTTTGGTTAAAATAAAAATAATGGATTAACCATTATTAAGCTTTTATTAATTGTTTTTGATTTTTAAATGTGTTAATAATTACAAATTCATTAATCATTTCGTGTATTGTTGCTATTACATTTTTATCAACATTTAAAAATAATATATCTTCAAATTCGTCATCTATATTATTAAAAACAAATTTTTTATTTTCTGTATATATTAGCTTCTTAAATGCAAGCAAATTAGCAAGTTCATAATTAATTTCTTCAGAGTATTGTGATTGCTCAAAATTATATTTATCAAGAATACCTTTAAATTTAGGATTTTCTTTCATAATTTTAAAATTTTCATGAATTTCATGAATTGATAACTCATAAATACATCTTTTTTTAGCTAGAGAAATAAACATTGCAATGATGTTATAGTTAATATTCTTTTCCATTTTACCCTCCCTGATATATATTATAAATATTATGACCCATAAAGTCAATTTGACTTGTAAAAAAAAATGTGATAGAATTCTGTATGTTTTCCGCCAAAAAAAGTAAGAGGTGAAAAAGGTGAAAATAGACGTGCCGCTCACGGCAAAGGTTATAATTGGAATTATTGTTGTGGTATTAATTTCGGTATTGATAAATAAAGAAGCTAATGCTACAAATCATACAAAAACATTAGAAAGTGTATCATATACAAATGATATTCTTATAAAAGAAAGTATAGTCTCTTCAATAACTGCTTTAGTAGAAGATAAAGTGGTTGAGGAAACTAATAATCAAACTGAAGAACCAAAAGAGGTAGTGGTTGAGGAAGTAATTGTAGAACCAATCGTTTATGATAACATGACATTAAATGAATTAACTGACAAACTAAACAGATCACTTAATTCAACATTGTCAAATACAGGATATTTATTTGCAAGTAAATCACTTGAATTAGGATTAGATCCTTATTTAGCTGTATCTATTGTATTACATGAAACTGGATGTACATGGGAATGCAGTAATTTAGTTAATGCTTGTAATAATGTTGGTGGAATCAAAGGAAGTCCAGGATGTAATGGGGGATCTTATAAAGCTTTTAATACATTGGAAGAAGGAATTAATAGTTACTTAGAAAATCTTTATAATAATTATTATAAAGTAGGATTAACAACCCCAGAAGCTATTAATTCAAAATATGCCGAGAGTACAACTTGGGCAGATAAAATAAATTATTATATAAATTATATAAAACAAAAATAGTTAATACAAAATTGTGTATTTATAATAAAAGTAGACACCTAAAAATTGTGTCTATTTTTTTTGTTATAATTATATAGGAAAATAGTAGTATTACCTTTTTAAATAGTAAAATAGATAATATTAAAATTATTCATTATAGAATTAAAGTTATTATTTTTAAGGTAAAGAAAATTAACATTATTGTAATTACATATTTGATTAATTGACATTAAACAACAAATAAATTATAATTAATAATATAATAGTGTAATACGATAGTATGTTATTAAAAGGAGTTTATATGAAAAAAATGATTAAATTTGTATTGATTTTTTTAGCGTTGTTTATTATTACGGGATGTGGTTGTGAAAAAAAATTAACTAATAAGACAATAATAGAAGAAAATAAAGCAAAAAATGATGTAGTAGTAGAAGATTTAGTTGTCACAGATATAAAACTTATTTATGAAGGAAGCATAACAACTTTAACAGCAAAAATTAATAATAATAATGAAGAAAATAAAAATTTTATAATCTCGATAATATTGAAGGATGATAATGGAAAAGAAGTGAAAAAATTAAAACAAGTAATAGAAAATCTTGATAATGAAAACTATCAAACTTTATCTATTGGTATAGTTGGGGATTACAGTAACATTAAAAATGTAGAATTTTATATAGAAAAGGATTATTAGTATGAAAAGAAAAAAAGGATTTACTTTACTAGAACTTTTAGCTGTTATTGTAGTTATAACCATTTTTTCATTAGTAGTTGTTCCTTTTATAATTGGCATAATTAATAAGGCACGATTAAATGCTTTCATTCAAACAGGATATGGAATATTAGATGCTGCAGAAAATTATTATGTGAATCAGTTATTGTATAATACAGTTACAGATAATGTAACAGTTTCTTTTGATGATTATAAGAATCAATTATCATTTAAAGGAAAAAAACCAGATGGTGGAATTGTAATACTTAAGAAAACGGGCAATTCAACTCTTGCATTATGGAGTGAATCATTGCGTAGATGTATAATTAAAAATTATAATACATCTAAAATTATGGCACTTCCATCTACATATGAAAGAGATGATTGTTCAATAGGAATTGGGAATATTGAATCTGGAAATATATGGGATGGTTGGATAAAATTAACTTTGTATTACCCAGATAATGCAATAGAAAAAAAATGGCGTTTAGATGCAAGAGGGGATATAAGAACGGAGGGCCAAGAAAGTTGGCAAGATTATGAAGGATCAATCACAATACCACTAGATAGAATTGAAGATGTATTTATAAAATATAAACTTCCTGATGGAACAACTGTTATATCAGGAAATGGAGCATACGTAGATATTGAACCAAGTAGTTATACTTATAAAACAGGAGATAAAATAACTGTAAAATTAAACTATAGTACAGCTAATTTAGAATCTATACAGTATATGATAGGTAATAATGGATGGACTGATTATATCAATGAATTTATAGTTGAAGAATCAACTGTTATATCAGCAAAATTAAGAATAAGAGAAAATGTATATGATTCTACAGGAAATATATTAACACAAAGAACAAAAACAGTATATGATAGTGTTTATATAAGACCATATGATGAAAAAATATTAACTAGCTGTGAAGATAACGACTCATGTAAAGTAGATAGTGGATCAATTACAGAAATGAGCTATCCACCTGTTAGTCAGTCATCAACTCCAGAGAGAATAACAAATTTACTTCCTTATCGTGCAGAAACAATAGGTCCATATTTGACAATAGATAATAATAATCTGACTTGTGATTCTGTAAAAGTAAATTTAACAACATCACAAGCTGCAAGAGTAATATATTATAAAATAGGAACAGGAAGTTATAAAAAATATACACAACCATTTACGATAACATCAAATGTAGCTATTTCTACATATTATATCAAAGATGATGTCGATGGAACTCAATCAATGGTAGAAACTTATAAAATAAGAAATATAAAAGACTGTAGTGGGGGAAGTTCTGATTCTGGTAAAGCACCATACATTAAAATTGATGCAAACCCATATCCATCTAAAAATAGTTTTTTAACTGACAGTGTTAGAATAGGTATTTCGTATGAAAGTACGGCAGATACGGTAGAATATAGTTTAGATGGAATAAATTATAAAAATTATACAGGCACTTTTTTGATAAAAAACAATTTAACGGTATATGCAAGAGCTAAAAATGAATTTGGGACAAGAGAAGATTCTTTAGCAATTACTAATATAGGGGATGCAAAAAATGGACTTCCTAGCCCATCAGTTTTTAAACCATATAGTCTAGCAGTATCAATATTAGCTACTCCAGAAGATGATGTTTCTTTAGTAGACTCTACAACTGTATCAATAACATATGATTCAAGAGCTACTGAAAAATATTATAAAATAGGTCAGTTTGGAGATTGGATAAAATATACAGAACCATTTGTTTTAGAAGAAAATAGTACAGTATATGCATATGCTCAAAATGATATAGCAAGAGGAAGTGCATATAAAAAAATTGATTATTTAACTACTGGAATATCTGAGCCAATTATAACTGTTAATAGTAATACTTATAGTGCAGATGTAAGCATTTCTTTTGATAAAAATTCGTTTTTAAGTCAATATAAAATTGGGGATGGTAATTGGTCAACTTATACAGGACCATTTACTGTAACAGAAAATACAGTTGTGTACGCACAAAATATAAATATATTAGAGCAGTCAGAAACTGTTTCTAAAAAAATAGATAATATTAGTGCTAAACCACCAGTTTATATACTTAATATGGGAAAATACTATATAATTAAATTAAATTATCCTGAAAATGCAAGCAGAGGAACCTGGGAGTATAAGTATAAAGAAGATGGAACATGGAAATTATATAAGGATGATGGAATTTTACTTGTAGAACAGGGATCAGAAATATTAAATAATTCAATAATTAAAATAAAAGATGAAACGGGCAAAGAAATTGAATTTAATGGTGATTATTATATTTTAACAAGTGCAACTTCAGAAATAGCAAATGATATATACATGAGATTTGCAGCTGAAAAACCAGCTTCACCTACAATTGTTGCTGATACAACAGAACCAAGTAAAGAAGTTAAAATATCAATAGACTATCCCGGAACATTAAGAAAAAAACAATATATGATAGCATATTCAGATGGCACAAAAACAGATTGGTTAAAATATGAAAATCCATTCTTAGTTGATAAGAATAATGCAATTATATATGCAAGAAGCCAAAATGCATCTGAAGTTTGGTCATTAGATGCAAAATATATTATTAAAAATATTGATGAGAAATCCCCAGTTATTAAATTAACAGCTGATTTAGAAACTATAACTAAATCAGTTTCAGTTTTGGTAACAGCAACAGATGACGTAAAATTAAGTAATGTTATGTATGACATTGGGCTTAAAGGTGCTAGTTATTTTGAAACAAATGGCAATTCCATACCTAATAACAGTACTGTTAAATTGACACAAAATGGAACCTACACTTTTTATGCTAGTGATTATGCCGGAAATACTAAAACTTATACACTAACCGTGGATAATATAGATTCAAATGCTCCAGAGGTAGTAATAACAGCAGTTCCATTAGAATTAACAACAAATGTAACAGTATCAATGGATTTTGGGGATGCTACTATAAGACAATATAAAATAGGAGCTAATACTATTCCTTGGACAAATTATACAAGTGATTTTGCTTTATCATCAAGTTATGTTCTTTCTAACAAACTTGAAAACAGTGATGGAACAGTAACTGTATGTGGACAAGGAACTGATGCTGTTGGTAATGTAACAAAAACGTGCAAGAAAATATTGAATCTTGATGTAACAAAAATTGAGGCACCGGTTATTACATCAAATTATGGAAATGCGGTTATTTCAATATATGGTATAGGTGTTGATGGAAAAACAACTATTGAATATGACCAAAGAAATGATATAACTAATTATTATAGTTTAGATGGAGTAAATTGGAATATTTATACTGGCGCATTTGATGCTTCTAAAACGAATACAATATATGCAAAAAGCGTAAAAAATGATTCTGGTCTGTTTGTATCGTCAACTAAAGCAAATAGTCAACCAGCAAATGCTTTACCAATTGCAAGTTATGATGGTGATACTTCAACATATGTAGGTGCTACTTGTGGTTCAGGATCAGATACAAATATTTGTTATTCAAAAGATTACTTTATCAATGTTGATTCTTCAATGTATAACCAAAAAATTAATATGAATATCTATTCTCAAAGAGCATATTATAACGATTATACTAAAGTAGTTGTTTATGCCTATAATTCAGCTAATGCATTACTAAACACAACATATATTAGAGAAACTGGAAATTATACAATACCAGAGAATACCACATATTTAAAAATTCATCTAGAAATTAGAAGTGGTTATGGAGCTACAAGCGTTAGAATATATGAATTATCTGTTTATAATGAACCAACATTTAATGCAACACAATATTTTCCTACTATTACAAATTTAGGAATGAATTCAGCGTATACAAATGTATCTTTAAATTATAATAAAACATCTATTATAAAGCAGTATAGTTTGGATGAAGGAATAACATGGTATAATTACATGAATCAGTCATTTAAACTTGCTTCAGGGAAAAAGTTACTGGCAAAAGGTTATGATAAAAATAATATAATGACTAAATTAGCTACTTATAATGCAATAGATAGAGCTAATTCTTTAACTCCTGAGGCATATGACGGAGATAATTCAACATATGTAGGTGCTACTTGTGGCTCAGGATCAGATACAAATATTTGTTATTCAAAAGATTACTATGTTGCGGTTGATTCTTCGATGTATAATGAAAAAATTTATATGAATGTATACTCCCAAAGAGCATATTCTAATGATTATACTAAAATAATTATTTCGGCTTATAATTCATCTAATACATTAATAAACTCAGCATATATTAGAGAAAGCGGGACCTACACAATACCAGATAATACTGCATATCTACAAATTCATCTAGAAATTAGAAGTGGTTATGGATTAACAAGTGTTAGAATATATGAATTATCTGTTTATAATGATCCAATATTTAATGCAACACAATACTTTCCTGCTATTACAAATTCAGGGGTGAATTCAGCGTATACAAATGTATCTTTAAGTTATCATAAAACTTCTGTTGTTAAACAATATAGTTTAGATGGTGGAACAACATGGCATAATTACTTAAATCAAACATTTAAACTTGCTTCAGGTCAAAATTTATTGGCAAGAGGGTATGATAAGAATAATGTAATGACTAGAATATCCACTTATAGCGCAACAGATAGAGCAAATTCCTTAACTATGGAGGCATTTGATAATAATACTTTAACATATGTAGGCACTACTTGTGGCTCAGGATCAGATACAAATATTTGTTACACAAAAAATTATTATGTTGCAGTTGATTCTTCAATGTATAATAAAAATGTTAATTTGAATGTATACTCTCAAAGAGCATATTCTAGTGATTATACTAAAATAATTATGAATGCTTATAATTCAAGTAACACATTAATAAGTTCGACATATATTAGAGAAAGTAAAGCTTACACAATACCAGAAAATACTGCATATATACGAATATATTTAGAAATTAGAAGTGGATATGGATCTACAAGTGTCAGAATATATGAATTATCTGTCTAAAATAATTTATTGAAATACTGATGACTTAAATTTTATTATTCACTATAGAAATTGATAAACTACTTTTAAAAGTAGTTTTTTCATGATATAATGAACGTGTGATGTTATGAAAAGATATGAAGAAATAGAGCGCAGCATTATAAAAAAATATCGTAAAGAGATATGGAGTAAATTTGTAAAAGCTGTTAAAGAATATAAAATGATAAATGAAAATGATAAGATAGCAGTTTGCATATCTGGTGGAAAAGATTCTATGTTATTAGCTAAGTTAATGCAGGAATTAAAATTACACGGAAAAATCAACTTTGATTTAGAATTCATTGTTATGGATCCAGGATATAATGAAGCAAATAAAAAAAAGATAATTGATAATGCTAATATATTGAATATACCAATACATATATTTGAAAGTGATATATTTAATGTTGTTAATAATGTTGATGACAGTCCATGTTATTTATGTGCCAGAATGAGAAGAGGCTTTTTATACAATAAAGCTCAAGAATTAAATTGTAATAAAATAGCTTTAGGACATCATTTTGATGATGTTATTGAAACAACCTTAATGAGTATGTTGTATGGAGCTGAATTCAAAACAATGATGCCAAAATTGCATAGTACCAATTTTAAAAATATGGAACTTATAAGACCTCTTTATTTAATTAAAGAAAAAGATATAATAACATGGACAATATCTAACGATTTATCATTTTTAAATTGTGCTTGTTCTTTTACAGAGAAAAGTCAATTTGAAAACAATTCAAAAAGAAAAGAAATAAAAGAATTAATTAAAAATTTAAAAACAATTAATCCAAATGTCGATATTAATATTTTTAGAAGTATGTGTAATGTTAATTTATCAACAATCATTGGATATCACAAAGAAGAACAAACTTATCATTTTTTAGATGATTATGATGGAGGTAAAAATGAAAACAAAGATTAAATTAGGAATATTACTTATTGTATTTTTACTATCAAGTTATTTAATATATACTTTTGTAGGTGATGAATCATTAAAGCCAACAGGAAATAAAATAGTTATAGAAAAAAATACTGATGATGAAATTAAATTCAAAAAAGAATACGAATCATTAAATAATAAAAATAGTGAAAAAGGATATCAATATTTAAATTTAAATATTATTGAAGATAATAATATTGAATATATTGATCAATATGAAGTTATTGATATACTAAAAAACAAAACAGGAATTATTTATTTTGGATTTCCAGAATGTCCTTGGTGTAGAAATATGATTTCAACACTCATAAATACATCTTATGAATTTGGAGTAGATAAAATCTATTATTATAATGCATATGATATTAGAGATATTAAACATTTAGATGAACAAGGAAATATTATTACTGATAAAGAAGGAACAGATGAATATTATCAAATAGTTGATTTATTAAAAGACTATTTAGGAATATATGAGGGATTAAATAATGAATCAATTAAAAGATTATATTTTCCAACTGTTGTATTTGTAAAAAACGGGGAAATTAAAAAAGTCCATATTGGAACAGTTAGTGATCAAGAAGATCCAACAATAGAACTTACAGAAGAACAAAAAAATAATTTAATTGAAATATATACAGATGGTATAGCTGGTGTTTATGATATACTATGCGATGAAGATTGTTAGAAAGCATAATATGCTTTCTATTTTAATAAATAAAGAATGATGGTGTTTATATGGATATTTTAAACAATATAAAAGATAATACTTTAATAATTACATCAAATGAGAATAAGAAAAAAATACTTTGTAATATTAATAAATTATATAATATTAAATTTATGACCAAAACGCAATTTATAAAAAAATATTTGTTTGATTATGATGAAAAAACAATATATTATGTAATGAAAAAATATAATACAAATTATTATATAAGTAAGATGTATTTAGATAATTTAATTTTTATAAATGGCGATTTTAGTGATTTTAAAATTAAATTTTTAAATGAAATGAAAAAAGATTTAATTGATAATAATTTATTAATGATAGATAATTTATTTAAAAAATATATTGAACAAAAAAATATAATTATATATGATGTTGAACTAAATAAATTTGAACAAAATATTTTTAATAAAATTAATAATGTTGAAATTATAAATTTAGATGTTAATAATATAAAAGTAAAAGAAGTTTATGAATTTGATTATATCGAAAATGAAGTTGAATTTGTAGCTAATGAAATAATAAATTTATTAAATAAAAATATTGATATTAACAATATTAAAATATTAAATTTAACAGATGAATATGAATATTATATTAAAAGAATTTTTGGATTTTACAATATTCCAATTAATTATCCGGAATCAAAAATGTTATATGGAAATAAAGCAATAATTGATTTTATAAATAATCTAAGAGAAAATAAAAATATTGCAACATCCTTAGAGAAAATAAGTGACATAGATATCAAAAATGAAGCTGTTAAAATTTGTAATAAATATAATTTTACTGAAGTTGATGATGCCATTATAGATTGTTTAATAAGCGAATTTAAGAATGTAAAAATAAATATTAATAAAAAGAAAAACGCCATTGATTTTATTAACATTAATACACAGATAGAAAACGAATATGTTTTTTTTATAGGATTTAATGAAAATAATATTCCTAAAATATATAAAGATGAAAATTATTTAAATGATGATTTAAGAAAAAAACTTAATATTGATAGTAGTATAGATTTAAATGAATTAGAAGGAAAAAAAGTTATTAAAAAAATAGCACAAATTAATAATTTGTTTATATCTTATAAATTAAAAACACCTTTTGAAGTATATTATAAATCTAATTTGGTTGAAAAATTAAATTTAAATATAATTAAAAATAAAGAAATCCCCGACAAATATAATTATTCAGATATATATAATAATATTTGTTTAGCTAAATATTTAGATAATTTAAATAAATTTAATGAATATAATAAAGATTTAAATTTATTACTAAGTACATATAAAAATAATTACTATAATAAATATGATAATAAATATAAAAAAATAAATGAACAAGATTTGTATGATTATTTAGACAATAAATTATTATTATCATATACTAGTATTCAAAATTATTATGAATGTGGTTTTAAATATTATTTAAGTAATATATTAAAATTAGATAAATATGAAGAAACTATTTCTACTAAAATAGGAACTGTTTTTCATGATGTATTATCAAAATGTTTTGATGACAATTTTGATTATGAAAATTATTATAATGAATTAATAAATAAAAATAATTTTTCTAAAAAAGAATTAGTTTTCTTTAATATATTAAAAAAAGATTTATTATTTGTAATAGAGACAATAAAAAAGCAAAACAATTTGACACATTTAAAAGATGAATTATATGAGCAAAAAATATATATTAATAAAGATAAAAATATTAAAGTGACATTTATGGGTATTGTAGATAAAATAAAATATAAAAAAGAATATGATAAAACTGTTTTAGCTGTAATTGATTATAAAACAGGTAGTTTAGAAACAGATTTAAATAAGACCATTTATGGACTTAAAATGCAATTGCCAATATATCTTTATCTAGCTAAAAATTCTAATTTATTTGATAATGTTGAAATTGCAGGATTTTATTTACAAAAAGTATTACATAATGATATTAACTATAATCCAAATAAAGATTATGAAAAAGAAATAGAAAACAATCTTAAACTAGAAGGTTATAGCAATGATGATATTAATATATTAGAAAGATTTGATATTACATATAAAGCTAGTGAAATGATTAAAAGTATGAAAATTACGCAAAATGGTTTTTATGTACATAGTAAAATAATGTCAAAAGAAAAAATAGACAAGTTAATTACTTTAACAGAACAAAAAATTAATGAAGCTGAAGATAATATATTGCAAGCTAAATTCGATATTAATCCAAAAAGAATAAAAGAAGAATTAATTAGTTGTAAATATTGTAAGTTTAATTGTATATGTTATAAAAAAGAAGAAGATATTGTTAATTTAAAAGAATATAAAAAACTAGAATTTTTAGATTAGAAGGTGAATGTATGTGGACAAAAGAACAATTAGATGCTATTGAAAAAGAGAATACAAATATAATTGTTAGTGCGGGAGCCGGAAGTGGTAAAACAGCAGTTTTAACAGAAAGAGTTTTAAGAAAATTAAAAAGTGGTGTAAATATTGATCAATTACTTGTATTAACTTTTACTAAAGCAGCAGCTAAAGAAATGAAAGATCGTATTAAAGATAAAATAAAATCCCATACAGAGTTAGCTAATCAGTTACCACTTATAGATAGATCATATATTACAACATTTGATAGTTTTGCTTTTTCAATTGTAAGAAAATATCATTATATTTTAAATATATCAAAAGATATTTCAATTGAAGAAGGTGGATTAATTAAAATTCAAAAAATAAAAATATTAGATCAAATATTTGATGAATTATATCAACAAGAAGAAAAATTATTTATAAAATTTATTAGTGACTTTTGTATTAAAGATGATAAAGAAATAAAAAATATGATTTTAAATATTAGCGATAAACTTGATTTAATATATGATAAAATTAATTATTTAAATAATTATATTGATGATAATTTTAATGATAAAAAAATTAATAAAGATATTGATAAGTATATAAATTTAATTAATAAAAAAATAGATAAAATTGAAGATAATATGATTGAATTAGGTAATTATGTAGATAATGATTATTATTTAAAAATAAAAGAAATAATTGATTTACTAATCGAATCTAGTGATTATGAAAGTATAAAAAATAATTGTAAAAAGTTACCAATGCTTCCACGTAATAGCTGTGATGAAGCTAAAAATATTAAAGAAAGTATACAATCTTTAATAGATGATATAAGTGATTTATGTTCATATGAAAATACTGAGGAAATGAAAAATCAAATATATGAAACAAAAGATTATGTATCTATAATTATTAAAATAATTTTGCTTTTAGAAAATAAAATTGATATATATAAAAATAATAATGAATTATATACATTTAATGATATAGCTAAAAAGGCAATATTTTTATTAAAAGAAAATGAGAATATAAAAAATGAACTTAAATATAGTTTCAATGAAATAATGATTGATGAATATCAAGATACAAGTGATATTCAAGAAGAATTTATTAATTTAATTCAAAATAATAATGTTTATATGGTTGGAGATATTAAACAATCAATATATCGTTTTAGAAATGCTAATCCATATATATTTAAAAATAAATATGATTTATATAAAAGAAATGAAAACGGATATAAAATAGATTTAAATAAAAATTTTAGATCTAGAAAAGAAGTCTTAAGTAACATAAATGAAATGTTTAACAATATTATGGAAGATGAAATAGGTGGGGCAGATTATAAAAATGAACATCAAATGATATTTGGAAATGTTAATTATGATAATAAAGGCTTTAATAATATTAATAATGATTTAGAAATTTATAATTATAATTATGATAGTAATTTAGATTTTACTAAAGATGAAATAGAAATATTTATAATTGCTAATGATATTAAAAATAAAATTAATAGTAACTATAAAGTTATGGATAAAAAAACAAATGAACTTAGAAATGCTAACTATGATGATTTTGTTATTTTGATGGATAAAAGTAAAAGTTTTAATTTATATAAAAAAATATTTGAATATTTAAATATTCCTTTAACCATATATAAAGATGATAATATGATTGATAATATAAATATTCCACTTGTTAAAAATATTATTTCATTAGCTATATTAGAAAATAAAAAACAATATGATGAAAATTATAACTTTTTGTATATGTCTATAAGTAGAAGTTATTTGTTTGAACATGATGATAATTATATATTTAATTGTATTAAAAATAAAAAATATGATATTGATTTGATTAATAAAATCAATATAGTCAGAAATTCATTAAACAATAATATTAGTTCAATAATTAGTTTGATAATAAATGAGTTTGAATTTTATAATAATATGATTAAAATAGGTAATGTAGAAGAAAATATTATTGTATTAGATTATTTAATTAAAACAAGCTCTTCATTTGAAAAAATAGGATATGATATTGAAAAATTTGATCAATATTTAAATGACTTGATTGAAAACAAAATAGAATTAAAATTTTCATTAAATAAGGAAAACAATAATTCTGTTAAAATAATGACGATACATGCATCTAAAGGATTAGAATATTCTATTTGTTATTATAGTGGTTTATATTCAAGGTTTAATATAACAGAATTGAATGATAAAATATTATATAACAATAATATTGTTATTTCATCACATAACAAGGGATTTAGAAATACAATTTATAAAGAAATTTTAAAAAGTGAGTATTTTAAAGAAGAAATATCAGAACGTATCAGACTTTTTTATGTAGCTTTAACCAGAGCTAGAGAAAAAATGATTATTGTTAGTGAATTAAAAGAAGAGAACAAATTAAATGATAAAATGAAATTTAAGTCATTTAAAAATATCATCGATTATCTTGGAAGTTCCTTAGATAAATATATTATCAATATAGATATAAACAGATTGAATTTAACAAAAGAATATAATTTTAAATTAAAAAAAGAAATTATATCAAAAGATATTGAACAAATAAAAATAGATCCAATTTATATTGATTGTGAAGAAATAAAAAATTTAAAATATTCTAAAAATAAAATTAATTATTTATCAATTGATGATTCAAATAAAATGAAATTAGGAACAGATATTCATTATATTTTAGAAAATATTGATTTTAAAAATCCTGATTTAGATAATTTAAATATAGGTGATTTTTATAAAGAAAAAATTAAATTATTTTTAAAAAGTAATTTGTTTGATAATGTTATAAATGTTTATAAAGAAATAGAATTTGAATATCAAGAAGATGATTTATATCATGGCATTATTGATTTGATTTTAGAAGAAGAAAATAAACTAAAAATAGTTGATTATAAATTGAAAGAAATTGATGATGAAGATTATATAAAACAATTAAATGGATATAAAAAATATTTACAAAGAATAAGTGATAAAAATATAGAAATATACTTATATTCAATAATAGACAATAAAATTATTCAATTATAAAACTGAAAGATTATTTGCTTTCAGTTTTTGTTTTAATTTTATTATTTATATTTTCTTTAACACTAATTAACAAAAGATTACAAAGTAATTTCTTATACCAAATATTATATTCAAATATATTGTTTATGTTATTTTCTATTTTCATTGTATATGGATTATATAGAGTATCGATTAATCCTTTATCATTTAGTTTGCCATGAATAGTGAAGTGATGATTAAGTAAATATAAATCTTTTTGAAATATAAATTTATCATTTAAAAAAATAATTGCATCAAATTTTGGAGAAATCATTTTTAGAGAATCAATATCATATAAAAATGATTCGTGTTTATTATCTTTTATTATATATATATTATCTATACTAGGTTTAATTGATTTAATTTTTAAATTAGATTTATAAAAACAATTATTAATTATTTTATAATGTTCTAATTTATGATCTTTTGTAGTTACAATAAAATCACGATCAATTATTTTGTCATCTTTTTCTAATTCAGTTATTGAAATAATGTCAGGTGAAAGCGGGATGATTTCAATTTTTTTATTGTCAGTTAACCCTGTATAAACAGTGTTGTCACTATCAAAGGCGGTAATGATTTTATATTGTCCAATATTTTTTTGAACTAAAATATCAAGATATTCAAATTTATCTGTATATATTGTTTGCATATTATCTACTCCTTGTAAAAAACATCATTTAAATATAAACCTTCAGCATTAGCTGTTTTAAAAGCATATATTCTATTTTCTTTTTTTAATATATTATTTATTTCTTTATAATTAATTTTATTTTCCCCAATTTTAATTAATGTTCCAACCATATTTCTTATCATATATCTTAAAAAACCATTTCCTTTGAAAGTTAAAATTATTTTATCATCTTCAATTTCGATATTAGCTTTGATAATCGTTCTTATATAATCTAATTGTTCATTATTGGTTTTACAAAAAGATTTAAAATTATGTGTTCCAATTAATAATTCAATTCCTTTTTTCATATTATCAATATCTAAATTTTTATTATATTGATAAACATAATTTCTTTCAATCGGGTTATATAGTCCGGTGTTTATAATATATTTATATTCTTTATATTTTACATCAAATCTAGCATGAAAGTTATTATTTACTTGTTCTACATTTTTTATATAAATATCTTTTGGCAACAAACTATTAAGAGCATTTTTGATATTGAGACAAGGAAGTTCTTTGTTTAAATCAAAGTGAGCTTTTTGATTTAGTGCATGAACTAATGCATCAGTTCTTCCACTAGCATGAATGCTAACATTTTTATTTCCATTAATTAAAAAAAGGGCTTTTTCAATTTCATTTTGAATTGTTCTTTTGTGGAGTTGTTTTTGATAACCAAAGAAATTAGAACCATCATAAGAGAAAGTTATTAGATATCTCATATAATTACCTCCTGTTTCATAATTAAAATAAGTAACGATATATGTAGTGCTATATATATAATATCACATAATCTTATTTTATATTTATGATAATTAGTTCTTTTAGCATGAATACTATACGAAGCAATTTCCATATTATTAATAATTTTATTAACTTGTGTTACAGATGACAATATTATAGGAATAAAAATTGTTCTGATTATTAATAGTTTTTTTAAAAAATTACTATTTGCATAATTTATATTTTTACTTTTTAATGATTTAATAATAATTTTTGTTTGATCTTTAATTTTTAAAATAAATTGTAATGATAAAAATAAAGAAAAGGCAATTTCTTTATTATTGAGTTTTAAATATTTGATTGGGTAAATTATTTTATTCAATCCATAATAAAGCTTATTGTTACTAGTTGTAAATCCAACAATATAAGCATATAAAATAAATTCAATTAATTTTAAAATAATAATAATATTTAAATTGATTCTCATTTTTAAAAAAAGATTAAAAATAAATATTAATAATAAAATATATTTATAATTTAACAATTTATTTATAAAATTATAAATTTCAATATTAGTTGAATATGCCAATATAATGATTATTGAAAGCCCAATTATATTACTTGTAATAGTATTACTAATAATAATTATTAAAATCATTATTAGTAAACATATTATTTTAATAACTGGATTGATTTTATGAATCATAGAATTATTTGACATATCTATAGATATCCTTTATTAAATCATTAATGTCATCGCGATAACCAATTTTAATGTTTTTTTTATTTAAAACTTTAGTTGCAAATTCTATAACTTTTGGTTGATTTATTTCATATTGTGATAATAGTTTTTCATCTTTAAATATTTCGTATTTTGTTCCTTCGGCAACAATTTTTTTATTATCTAAAATGAAAATGTAATCTACAAATGAATGTAATAAATCAATATCTTTAGTAGATATAATAATTGTTTTATTATATCTTTTTTTTAACAGCCTTAGTAATTTAACAAAATCCTTTTTTTCTTTATAATCAAGTCCAATAGTAGGTTCATCTAATATTAATACTTTAGGATTTAATATTAAAGATTGAGCTAAAGCAAGTTTTCTTTTTTCGCTACTAGATAAATCAAAAGGGTTTTTATTTAAATAAGAATCATCCAAATTTACCATTTTTAGAGCATCGCTTACTCTTTTATTAATGTCGTCTAATTTATAATCATTTAGAATCATTTCTACTTCTAATTCTTTTTTTACTGATGTATTAAAAAATTGTTCTTCTGGAAATTGAAATACAAATCCAATATTAAATCTTAAATCATTGATATTTAGATTTTTTTTATTTTTATTAATGATTAAATTATCAATTTTAATTTTACCATCTGTAGGTGAAATTAATGCATCAATAAGCTCTAGTAAGGTTGTTTTCCCAGAAGATGGGGATCCTATAATTGCATTTATTTGACCTTTTTTGAATTTTAAATTTATATTATTTAAAACTTCTTTCTTTATATAATTTATTTTGTTATATTCAAAACTAACATTTTCAAATTTTATTTCCATAATTTATTCACCATCTTATCCATATCTAAAATCATGTCATTAACAAGTTCATAGTATTTTAATTTATTACAAAGAGATGCCATAAATGGTAATTCTAAATTATTATCTTTAAATAATTTTTCATTTTCATATAATTTTTCTTTTTTATCTTTTATAATACATTTTTCTTTTTTATTTATAACAGCTATAGTTTTAGAGTAAATACTATCTTCCATATCTTTAGTGCAATTAATAATTGTTGTTTTTTGAGACGAATTTAATTTCTTTAAAAAGTTTAATATTTTCTCTTTTTTTATTTGATTTAACATTGTTAAAGAATCATCTAATATTAAAACATCAGGTTTTTTTATTAACGCCATAGCTAGAGCTACTAATTGCTTCTGACTTCCACTTAAATTACTTATTGATAAATTAAGGATATCTTTAATTTTTAACTGTTCACAAATTTCATTAATTCTAGAATTAATTTCCTGCTTAGTTAAACATAAATTTTCAAGAGAGAAAATTAAATTGTCAATTACTATATCAGTTATAAAATTATCATTAGGATTTTCAAATACAACACTTATTAATTTTCTTATTTTAATTAAATTTATATCATTTAAATTCAAATTATTTATTTTAATATTTCCTTCAGCTTTTATTAATCCTAATAATATTTTGATTAAGGTTGTTTTTCCACAACTGCAAGATCCTGTTAGTGTTAAAAAGTCACCTCTTTTAATATTTAAATTTATATTGTTAAAAATTGTTTTATTATCAATTTTAAAAGTTAAATTATTTATTTCAATTATATTTTGCATACCCCACCACCAATAACGTTTATTATAATATAAAAAATATCATTTTACAATTATTTTATTGAATAAAATAACTAAATTATCTTTTAATTTTAGTAATTTTGATATATACTATATATAAGAATAAAAGGTGATAACATGATTTTGAGAAAACCATTTGCAATACTTATAAAACATTTCAAGTTGATTCATTTTATACTTATGCTATTAATGATGTATGTTTTATATTCAACAAATGCTATTTTGTCATTTATAAATGAATATATGAAAACTACAACATATTTAATTGATCATGAAGTAGTTTTAAAATTATTTAATAATTCAATATATATTTCAATTTTCTTTATTTTTTTAATGAGCGTCGTTATATTGTTTTTAATGGCCTTTAAGAAAAAAAAGATAAAATTTTATTTATTCAATTTAGCTATATATATATATATGATTGTGGTTTTTGTTATAGTGCACAATGTTTTAAGTTCGTTAGAAATTAATTTGGTTGATCTTAAAACTTTAAAAATGGTTCAAGATTTAACAGTAAGTTCTGTTATTAGTCAAGGAGCTGTTTTATTATATGTAGCTATTAGAGCTACAGGATTTGATATTAAAACTTTTAATTTTGTAAAAGACTTAGAAGAATTAGATATTGAAGAACAAGATAATGAAGAATTTGAAGTTAACATAGATGTTGATACAGATAAAGCAAGAAGAAAATTTAGAAAAATAACTAGATATATAAAATATATATATGTTGAAAACAAATATATATTTAGTATAGGTATTTTGCTTTTAATAGCATCTATATGCGCTGGTATTTATCTAAATATTAATGTGTATAATAAAACATTTAAAGAAAATACAGCTTTTACAACAAGCGAATTTATAATTAATATTAAAGATACTTATTTAACTTCAACGGATTATTATAGTAATGAAATAGATGATAAATATCATTTTGTAGTTGTAAAATACAACATTAAAAAGTTTTCTAATAAAGATAAATTTATGAAAAATGTATCTTTAGTTTTAGAAATGAATGATCATATCTTTTATAATGAATCAAAATATAAAATAGAGTTCTCTGATTTTGGGAATATTTATAATGAAGATTTATTATCAACTAATTTTAATACGTATATAATGGTTTATAAAATTCCAGATAGTTATATTGATGATAAAATGCAAATTAAATATTATGATATAAATAGAAAAGTTATTACTGTTGATATTAATCCAGAAGACTTAACTAAACAAAAAGAAATAATTACATCTAATTTAAAAGAAGAAGTTAATTTGAGTGAAAGTATTTTAGATAATTCAATTTTTAAAATTGAGTCATATGAGTTGAGTGATGTATTTAAAAACAGCTATAAATTTTGTGCAACTAGTGATACTTGTTATGATTCATATGAATATATTAGACCTGGTTTAAATAGTAATGAAGATAAAATATTAATTAAATTAGTTGGAAACTTTATTTTGGATGAAAATTTAGTTATTAATAAAATAACAACATTATATGGATTTATTAAAAGATTTGGGAGTTTAACTTATAAAATTGGAGATGTAACAAATAAAGTTTCACTAAATGCATCAGAAATAAAACCGATAAACACATATGACACTATGACTTCATATATTGAAGTCCCAAAAGAACTTAATGAAGCAGAATCAATTATTTTAAATGTAAACATAAGAAATAAGATGTATAATTATATTTTAAAATAATAAAAAATAATTGTTTTTGATTATATTTATGATATAATTATTTAGAAAGGATTGGTATGATGAAGCATTATAAAAAAATATTTATTTTATTTTTGTTTATTATACTTTCTCCAATAAATACTAAGGCACTAATGTGCTCTAATGCAGATAAAGTTAAATATCAAACGATGGCCCAAAATATTAAATCTTCTTATGATTATGTTGATAATGGCGGAATAATAACTTTTAATGTTACATTATCTAATATTCCTGAAAGATTTATTATTAGTTCTGTAGCTTTGAATCAAAGATATGAATATACATCAAGTGAACTTATTATTAATAATTTAAATCCAGGGCAAAGTTACCGATTTGATGTGTATATAAATGATGATTCTTGTTATTTAGAAAGATTATACTCAGTATATGTCAATTTACCATTTTATAATCTTTATTATGATGATGAAATATGTGATGGCATTGAAAGTTTTAAATATTGCAACAAATGGCAATCCAATTCATTAACATATGATGAATTTGCAATAAAAGTTGCTGAATATAAATTATCTTTACAAGATGAATTAATATTAGAAGAAGAAACTTATGATGGAGTTTTTGATAAAATTATCGATTTTTATGTAAAATATTATTATATAATATTACCTTCTATTATTATTCTTTGTATTGGGTATATGTTATATAGAAAATATAAATAGGAAACCTTTTGTAGGGGGTGTAAAATGAAGTGTGGTATGAAGAAAATAATATTATTGTTGATTGTTGTTTTATCGATTGGTTTTATTCCAAAAGTGCAAGCCGCAGAATTTTCTGAACCTGTAAAATTATCTTTATCATATGCAACGGGAAATCCAGAAAAAGTATATATACGTAGTTTAGGTGGATATAGTCATGTATATAGAACTTTTTTAGGAGGAAAAACAGCTTCTTGTATTGATTTTGGTAAAGCTGCTTATGCAGGAGCTAATTACGTTTCAACAGGTGCTGTATATTCAGCTAATACAAATGTTAGAAAAGCTTATCAACTTTTATTAAATGAAAGTTTAAAATTTTATGTTATTTTAGCTCAAGATGTTATTTGGCATAACGGTGTTATATCTGATGCAACTCTTGTTTCAGATTTGATGTATGCTTATAAAAATTTAACAGGAAATACTTTATCAACCGAAACTGCTTGGGGTTGGGTTTCTAAATTTAGAACAACACCGGCATATAGTGGAAAGTTATATATTTGGGAGGCTGAAATTGAACCTGGAAAATACCAAAGATTTATTGAACCAACGGCGCCAATCTTAAAAACAAATCCAAAATATGCTTGTGCAGATGGGACACTGGAATCTACAGTTACGGCATGCGTTACGTCTTTAACAAATACAGGAGTTGAGGTAACAGCGGCTTTGAATAGTTGTAGAACAACTTATTGTACAACTCCAACACCAGTAACTAGTTGCCCTGGGGGACAAATGGTTACAAGCGGAAGTTTACCTGCTTGTCAAGATAATAATGAAACTACAACAGCTACATATGATTATTCATCAACAACTGGAAGTGATGAAAATGTTCATTATCTTTATGGTGAAGCAGAAAATGTAGCAGGATTAAGTAAATATTGTAAATTATATTGCGAAGAAACAGGCTCTATTACATTGCCAGGAGGTTTTGCTAATGCATTAACAACTGGAACTAATGTTGTATGGCCTACATCAGCTAATACAAAAGAAACTTTATTTGGCAATATTTTTCCACTTTCATTTAGAGGAACAAAAACATGTTATTTATCAATAGAAGATCCTAATGCTCCAGGAACTGATTGTAAATTAGATCCTTTAAAAGATTATACAAATGCTTATAATAATTTAGTTGCTTTATCTAAACAAACAGATATTGATGGAAGAACTAATGAAACAGTAAGAACTTATCAAGGAGCGAGTGCTGGATTAACAACAAGTTATTGTGGTAATTTAGGAAATTCAGTACCAACATCTAATGGACATGCTAGTTACTATGTTAGTAATAATAGTGGGTACTATACTAAATTTAGTTCTAGATATAACAGCTTAAGAAGCGCTTTAGAATCAGCTGCTAAAAATTATGATTCATTAAGACAAGCTGCAAATTCTTATAGTCCAAAAACATATCAATCATATGATTGTGATACAAGTTATGATTCAAAATTAAAAAAATGGGTTTCAACTAATTGTAAATGGGTAACTCATAATACAGCTGGTTATGATTCAGCGTTAAATGCAGCATCAAATGCACAAAATGCATATAATGGAGCTAAAAGTACATTTGAAAGTGTAATAAATGGTGCTATTAATCAATGTCAATCATACATAAACACATTTAATAATGTAAGAAACTTGGATAATGAAATAGCTAAATGTCACAATTATGAACCAACCGGATGTAGCGATGGTTCATCAAGTTGTTCAATTTATAATTTTACTTCAAATACAACATTATCATTTGAAGATGAAGAATATTCACTTTCTGACTCGTTAAAACAAGTTAATGATGTTTCTTATACTTGTGATGGATGTACTGTTTCAAGTAAGATGAAGACATATGATGGAATAGCTGCTTTAAATGATTTTTATTCAGTAGCTCAAATGAATACATTAATATCAACAGCACAAAGAAGAGTTTTAAGTGTTTATACAAATGCTGTTAGTTATGAATTAAATAGTCCGTATAAATATGTAGATAAAGAAACAAGTAAACCATTAACATCATCAACTGAAAATTCAATTGATGTTGGATATAATTTTTTACCACTTTCTTATGAAAATGAAATTGGTAAAAAATATAATCTTATATTATCCGGAATTTCTTTTGGAGATACATCTGGAGGAGTTCCTCGCTTTAATGTTATAACAGATTATGTATGCCATTATACAGTTAATGGAACAACAGATGACTGTTTATGCCCAGACGGAACAGAAAATGCTGGAGCTGATTTATTCTATTTTATGAAAAATGAAGCTATGACATGCGAAGATGCTAAAGCAAAATATTGCGAAGCAACAATTGATATTCCTGATGGAGATAAAAATGACAAATATTGTCCTAACGATATGAGCAAAAAAATAACGGCTTGCTTAAATACTGGTTATTCATATAATTATTGTGTTAATTTAATATGTGATGACAAAGTAGATGACGCTTATAAATGTAAAAACACTAATGGGGTTAATGGAGAAATGGATATTACAAGTTGCGTATATACAAAATATGCGCAAGGATATAGCTTAAATGAAGCTATAAATGAATGTGATTCATTAGTTTGTCCATTAACTGGTGGAATAAAAATAATCTATAGAACAATATCATTAGAAAATCCATTCCCCGGGAAAAATATATCTAAACAAGCATCTGGATTTAATAAAGATGTTAAAGGTAGATATCCAGGAACAAATTGGAATAGTTTATCTTTGGTACAAAATGAAATATTAAATAATAGGAAAACATCAGGCAGCAGTGTGTATCAAAAAGAGCCACTTTATACATTTGTATTAACACCAGCTATAATAAAAGAAATCAGACAATATAATGATACAAGAGAAGCAGATGGTGGATATTCAGACTTTACATTAAAATGTAGAGACGATAATGGAACAGCATGTGTTAGTTCATTTGTTCACGATAGCACATATGGATTATCTAGTGGAACTTGTGCTTATGCAACAAGTAAAAATGATTTCTATGAATGTAATGAGTAAGGAGGAAATAGATGAAAGAATCGTTTTGGGGAATATTCGTAGTAATGCTTGGAATTGTTTCAATAGTATTTATCTATTTTTTCCAAACTGTTACGAATACAGATGAGCAAAACTATTTATTGTTGAAAGAAATTACAGAAGCCGCGATGTTAGATGCAGTTGACTTAGCATCTTACAAAAAAACCGGAACTGTTAGAATAGATAGAGAAAAATTTGTTGAAAATTTCTTAAGAAGATTTGCTGAAAGTGTAACACTAGGAAACACATATGTAATTAAAATATATGATGTTAATGAGTCACCACCAAAAGTAAGTTTGCAAATTTCAACAAAGTTACAATCAAATGTAACAAGCCAAATAATGGATTTTAATATTACTAATCGTTTAGATGCAATATTAGAAACACCATACTAGAAAGGGAGAAAAAAATGAATAATTTTATAATAAGTTTCAAAAGATTTATAAGAAATAAAAACACAGTTACAATATTGGGGGTAATGTTAGTTATATTAATATTATTTCTAGGATATCGTTATCAAATTAATAAAGCTGTTTCACCTATATCAAATATACCTGTTGCAGCTGAAACAATTCAACCAAGAACACAAATTACGGATGATATGATCGATTATATTTCTGTAGCACCAATTGTTTTACAAAGTAATGTAATTAGACTTAAAGCATCAATAGTTGGTAAATATAGTAATTACAATACTGTAATTCCAGAAGGAAGTTTATTTTACAAAGGAGTAGTAGTAGATGAAGAAGATTTACCAGATTCTGCTTTTGTTGATTTAGAAGAAGGACAAATTCCTTATAACTTCCCAGTTACAATGGATTCTACTTATGGTAATTCAATTTATCCAAGTAATTATATTGACATTTATATGAAAGCATTAAATGAAGATGGAACTTTAATGGTAGGAAAATTAATTGAAAATGTTAAAGTATTAGCTGTTAAAGATTCACAAGGTAGACATGTATTTGAAGATAGTTCATCTTCTAGAACTCCAGCTACAATAATATTTGGAGTAACAGATGAATTAAACATATTACTTAGAAAAGCAAGTTATATGAGTTCATTCTCTGTAGTATTATTCCCAGTTCCACATGGTGTAAATGGAACAACTGATGTTGAAGGAGCTTTAGAAGTTAGTTCTCAAACACTTAAAGACTTTATCAATGCAAACACAGTTCCAAACGATGAATTAACAACAAATACAAATACTGATACTGATACAACAGAAGGAGAATAGTTAATGGAAGAAAATATGTTCTCTCAGATTGACTTTGGGCCAATTGGAGACTATTTAAAAAATGATGATATAACAGATATATCATATAGTAATGGAGGTCAAGTCTGGTTAAAAACCTTATCAAGAGGGATTTTTAGAATTGATAATCCAAACATTAACAATTCATTTATGGAAAAGTTAGCGTTTCAGTGCGCTAATGTAATGGGAAAAACATTTAACATGGCACATCCATTTTTAGATGCAGAAAGTGCAGAATTACGTCTTAATTTTGTTCATGACTCTATAGCTAAAAATGGAATAGCTTGTGTTATTCGTAAAACACCAGCTAAAATCAGATTAGAAAAAGAAAAATTATTAAATGAAAAATATGTTGATTTAGATATTCATGACTTTTTAATTCAATGTGTTTTAGGACATTGTAATATAATTGTTTGTGGAGAAACAGGCTCAGGGAAAACAGAATTTGTTAAATATTTAGCAGCTCACACAAAACCAGATGAAAAATTAATAACAATCGAAGATACTTTAGAACTTCATTTAGATAGAATATTTCCTCATAGAGACATTGTAGCTATGAAAACAAATAATATTGCCTCTTATACAGATGTACTTGTTACTTGTATGAGACAAAATCCAAAATGGATTTTATTATCCGAAGTTCGTAGTGCTGAAGCAGTACTAGCTGTACGTAATTCAATTTCTTCTGGGCATTATATTTTATCAACAATACATGCTGATAAAGCCTCAGCTATACCTAATCGTATGTATAGCTTACTTGAAACAAATCAAGACATTGATCAATTTTTAAAATCAATATATCGATATATACAATTAGGAGTTTATATAAGAGGATATCAAAGTAAAGAAACAAAAAGATTTGTTCGTGAAATAGCTGAAGTAACGGAATTTTATGTTACTGAAGATAATGAAGCAAAATATAATATTATTTATAAGAAATCAACAACAGGAAAAGTTGAAAGAAGACAACCAAGCAAATTTTTGTTAGATTACTTAGATTCCCAAGGAGTTAATTTGACACCTGATATAATAAAAACAAGTGAAGTGTCAGAAAATGATGATAAGTCAGATGTAATAAATGGCCAAACAAAAACAGAAGAAATGATGTTTGGATAAAAGGAGGTAGTTATGAATTTTATAATATTTGTTTTAATAGCATTTATAGTTATATTCATTATGGCATATAGAAATAATAATGGTGAAAATGTATATAAATATATAGCTAAACAAGCAGGAAGCATTTATGATAGATATGCTCCATATTCTTACAAAGAAGTAAGACAAAAAGTAAAAGACTTAGGTCAAGAATATACAAAAAAACAATATACTTTACAAATAACTATTTTTGCTTTGGGTGCAGCAGTTATTACATATTTATATTTTTACAATTTAATAATATCAATTATATATGCAGCACTAGCTGTGATAATAATACCTTATCTTACATATTTGAGATGTAAAAGAATATATAGTGAATATATATTTGAACAAATTCAAGTATATACAACAAATACAATAATGGAATTTGCAACTACACAATCTTTTGTTAAAGCTTTAGAAGGTGTTTATGAATCAGGTGTACTAGAAGATCCTGTTAGAAGTGATGTTAAAATGATGATAGATTTAGCTTATGAAAATGGAACAATTGAAGATTCAGTTAGATTCATGAATAAGAAATATGATTATTTTATAGTTCGTAATATGCATCAATTATTTATTCAAATCACAAATGAAGGTTCAAAAAATTCAAGCGATGCACTTGAAAATATGTCACTTGATATTGACATGTTAGTTGAAAATGTTTATCGTGATAGAATGGATAGATCACAATTTCATAAAAAATTCTTACAATTTGGTATTATATTATATTTGATGGTTATGTTGGTTCAATATTTACTTGGATCAGAACAATATATTAAATTATTGGAAAATAATTATGTACAATTACTACTACATGGAATTTTAATAATTAACACTGGATTCTTATTAAGTGGTGAAAAATATTATAATGAGAATGTGGGGGCTGAATAATGGAATTTATATTTATAGCAATAATCATCTTATTCATTCTCGAGTATGGCAGAAAAATTGATAGCAAAAGATTTATTGGCGATGCTGAACCTTATTTTAAATTTTTAATGGAAGATGATTATAAGTTTTTATTAAATGTTAGATATGGTGAAGAAATTGATATTGATAAATTGTTTGGAAATAGAATCAAAAATGCATTTATTACAATTGTATTTCTAATTTTTATCTTTTTAATGTCTAATTTCACTTTTATAAATATTTTATTAGCTTTTATAATTGGATTTATAGTATTTAAACAACCTTATTTTGGTTTACAAAGATATTATAAAGCTAATTTATCTAGAATAGATCAAATGTTACCTTATTATTTAAAAAGTTTGGAAATTTTGATTCAACATTATACTGTTCCAGTAGCTATAAGAAGATCGATTGAAACAGCACCAGATATATTTAAATCTGGCTTAAGAACTTTAGTAGCTAAAATAGAAGCGGGTAATTCAACAGTTGATCCATATATGGATTTTGCTAAAGAATATCCTGTTCGTGATTCTATGCGTATGATGCGTTTATTGTATCGTTTAGGACTAGGTTCTCAAGAAAATAAACAAGAACAATTAATTTTATTTGCTAGAACAGTATCAACATTACAAAATAAAGCAAGAGAACAAAAATATAAAAATCGTCTTGAAAGAATGGAAAATCAAACTATGGCCATGTTGTTTGCAACTGGTGGTGGTATTTTGCTTTTATTATTACTATCAATGATGATGATGATGAATTTTTAATTAAAGAATGTTTACATTCTTTTTTTTTAATAAATACTATGCTTTACTAAATTCAAGTATTCAAGTATAATTAAATTAGAAAGAATTGATGTTATGAAAAAAGTATTGTTTATTTCTAGTACAGGTGGCCATTTAAATGAATTATTACAATTAAAACCACTTTTTGATAAATATGACTCGTATATAATAACTGAAAAAACAAAATCAAATTTATTTTTAAAAAATGAGTATAAAAATAAAGTTAATTATCTAGTTTATGGAACCAAACATAAATTATTTATTTATATCTTTAAATTAATATATAATTGTTTTAAAAGTTTGTTTTTATATTTTAAAATAAGACCAAAAGTTATAATAACAACAGGAGCACATACAGCCGGACCAATGTGTTGTATTGGGAAGATATTTGGAAGTAAAATCATTTATATTGAAACTTTTGCAAATATTAATACAAAAACAGTTACTGGTCGATTAATATATAAATTTGCTGATTTGTTTATTGTACAGTGGGAAGAAATGTTAAAATTATATCCCAATGCAGTATATGGAGGGTGGATATTTTGATATTTGTAATATTAGGAACACAAGATAAATCTTTTGATAGACTATTAAAATATATAGATGATGCCATTAAAAATAAAATTATAAATCAAAAAGTAATTGTTCAAGCGGGAAGCAGTAAATATAAAAGTGAAAATATTAAAACTTTTGATTTGATTTCTGCTAATGATTTTAAAGAATATATAAATAAAAGTGATTATATAATAACTCATGGTGGAGTTGGATCAATACTAGATAGTATTAAGCAAAATAAAAAAGTGATAGCAGTACCAAGATTATCAAAATATAATGAACATGAAAATGATCATCAATTACAAATCGTAGAAAAATTTGATGAATTAGGTTATATTATAGGGTGCTATGATCTAAATGATTTAAATGATAAAATTAATTTATTAAATACCTTTATACCAAAAAAATATCAAAAAAATAATGACAAAATGATAAATTTAATTCAAAATTACATTGATAATATATAGGAGGGTTTATGAGTGATAGTAAAATCAAAAAAGCTTTAAGAGAAGCGATTTCAAATTCTAATGTAGAGCAAAATCCACTTAGTGAAAGAGAAATTGAAATTATAGCTAAAGCATTAGAAAATAAAGACAAAAGTTTTTTTAAAAATTTATATGATTTAATAGAGAAAGAAAAAAATAATGATGATGCAACAACAAAAAGTAGATAAAGATAATCAATCCATATATTGTTATGAAAATACATCTTTATTAATAAATCATATGAATATCAAAGATAAAAATGCATTAGAAAAAATTGAAAATATGTTAGTAACTTATAAGTTAGCAACATTAATTGATGATCATCATCCATTTAAGAGAGATTTAACAGTTAATCATTATTTGAAAATTCATGAATACTTATTTGCAGACTTATATCCGTTTGGTGGAAAAATAAGAGAAGAATTTATAAATAAAAAAAATAGTGATGAAATATCAGATGAAGAAGGAATTAGAATTTATTGTTCACCTAACTTGATATATGAAAAATTAAATGAGCAATTAATATCAATGAAAAAACAAGCAATTAGTATTTATACAAAAGAAAATTTAATTGACTTTTTAGCTAATAACTATTTAGAATTATATTTTATTCATCCTTTTAGAGAAGGAAATAGTAGGACATTAAGAGAGTTTTTGCGTGAATATGTTGAAATAATGAATAAATTATTATTTACATTTGGAAACTTTAGTCTAGAATATAGTTATTTAACACAATTTGATAATAAAAATTTTATAAGAGCAACAATGTGGAATATTTCATCAGATAAAGAAAAACAAAAAATAAGCATTGAATTACTTAAAGAAATATTTGATAAATGTCTAATAGAATATGAATTAAAAGATAAAAAGACACTTTAAAGTGTTTTTAATTTGAAGGAGGTAACATGCTAGAAAATTTAAATGATAAACAATTAGAAGCAATAAAAGAAGTAAATGGACCAGTATTAGTGCTTGCTGGAGCTGGAAGCGGTAAAACAAAAGTATTAACAACAAGGATAGCATATTTGGTTCATGAAAAAAATATTGATCCAAGAAATATTTTAGCAATTACCTTTACTAATAAAGCTGCTAAAGAAATGAAAGAAAGAGTTATAAACATATTAGGGCCTACAGCGCACTTAATACAAATATGTACTTTTCACTCATTGGGATTACAATTATTAAAAGAAAATTATGAATTATTAGGATATAAAGCAAATTTCACTATTTTAGATAGTGATGATGTTTTAACTTTGATAAAAAAAATAATGAAAGAAAATAATATTGATGACAAAATGTATAATTCAAGAGCTATAAGAAATGCTATTAGTAGTGCTAAAAATGAATTAGTTACTATAGAAGAATATCAAAAAATAGCTGTTTCTGATTTTGAAGAAAAAGTTTTGAATGTATATAGAAGATATCAACAAAGACTATTGACAGGCAATTCTGTTGACTTTGATGACTTATTGATGTTACCAATAAAACTTTTTAATGAACATCCAGAAATCCTTTTAAAATATCAAGAAAGATATAAATATATTTCGGTTGATGAATATCAAGATACTAATAAAAGCCAATATATCTTAACAAAAATGTTATCCGCTTTACATAAAAATATCTTTATTGTAGGTGATATTGATCAAAGTATATATGGTTTTAGAGGCGCTAATTATAGAAATATATTAAATTTTGAAAAAGACTATAAAGGAAATAAGACAATATTATTAGAAGAAAATTATCGTTCAACAAAGAGAATATTAAATGTTGCTAATGACGTAATAAAAAACAATAAAGAAAGAAAAGATAAAATACTTTGGACAACGAATGATGATGGTGAAAAAATAAAATATCATAAAGCTGATAATGAAAAAGATGAAGCTTATTTTGTAGCTAATGAAATAAAAAAATTAATTAATGACAATGTAAGTAAAAGTAATATAGCTATTCTTTATCGTACAAATGCTCAATCACGAATTATAGAAGAAGAAATGCTACGTGAAAATATTCCATATAAAGTAGTAGGAAGCTTTTATTTTTACAATAGAAAAGAAATAAAAGATTTAATTTCTTATTTAAAATTAATATATAATACAAATGACGATGTTAGCCTACTTAGAATAATAAATGTTCCTAAGCGAGGTATTGGATTAAAAACAATAGAAAATATGACCATAAAAGCAATGTCAGAAAATAAACCAATATTTGAATCTATTGATAATGGAAAAGAATTAATATTTAAAAATATTATTAATGATATAATTGAAAAAAAAGAAACATTATCTTTGACAGAATTGATTGAATATATATTACATAAATCTGGTATAAGAGAAGAACTGTTAAATGAAAAATCACTAGAATCAGAAATAAGATTAGAGAATTTAGAAGAATTTAAAACAGTAGCTAGAAATTTTGAAGAAAAATATGGTATTATATCATTAGAAGAGTTTTTGGATTCTATTAGTTTAGTTGCTGATATAGAAGAACACAAAAATAATACAGATGTAGTAACATTAATGACAGTTCATTCAGCTAAAGGACTAGAATTTGATTACGTTTTCTTAATAGGAATGGAAGAAACAATCTTTCCACATCGTAATTCTTTGATGGATAGTAATCAGATAGAAGAAGAAAGAAGACTTTGCTATGTTGCTTTAACTAGAGCTAAAAAGAAATTATATCTTGTTAATGCTAGAAAAAGAGCAATTTTTGGAGATGTAGGATATAATGCTCCAAGTAGATTTATAAATGAAATAAATGAAGAAAATTTAGATATAGATAAAATAGCTGAAGCTGGTGAAATGATTAAATTTGATAAAACAGCAATGATAAATTCAGATATTGATTATAAAGCAGGAGAAAAAGTTATTCATGAAACATTTGGTACAGGCGTTATAATTAGTGTTGATAAGTCAATACTCACTATAGCATTTTCTCATCCTCATGGTATTAAAAAATTAATTAAAGGTCATACAACATTTAGAAAGGTGTGATAATATGATGTTGACTCTTTGGGATACATTAACAAAATGGGCAACAAATTTTCAAGATTGGATAATAAAAAATGGTGATAATCCATTATTTTGGTTAGCATTATTCTTTATTGGATTAATCATTGGATCATTTACAATATCAGCTTTAAATAAAGACAAATAATAATTAAAAATAATCAAATATAATGATTATTTTTTTTATTTTGTTTATTAAAAAATATATAAATGATATAATAATTATAGGTGAATAATTATGATAAAAACAAGAATAAATGAATTAATAGAAATTTTAAATAATGCAAATTATAATTATTATGTTAATGATAATCCAACAATTACTGATCAAGAATATGATAAATATTTAAGAGAATTAATTTCTTTAGAAGAAAAATATCCGGATTTGAAACAAAGTAATTCTCCAACAAATAAAATTGGTGGAGAAGTTATAAATGAATTTAAAAAAATAATTCATGAAAAGCCAATGATGAGTTTATCTAATGTTTTTAATGAAGAGGAAATAATAGCTTTTGACGAAAGAATAAAAAAAGAGATAAATAATCCTAAATATGTAGCAGAACTTAAAATAGATGGATTATCTGTTTCATTATTATATGAAAATGGAAAATTAGTTAGAGCAGCTACTAGAGGTGATGGAATAACGGGTGAGGATATAACTCACAATGTAAAAACTATTAAATCTATACCTCTTTTCTTAAATCAAGATATCGATATAGAAGTGCGTGGAGAAATATATATGCCTAAAACTTCTTTTGAAATAATTAATGAAGAAAGAAGAAAAAATAATCAAGATTTATTTGCTAATCCGAGAAATGCAGCAGCAGGTTCAGTAAGACAACTTGATTCAAAAATAGCAGCCTCTAGAAATTTAGATTGTTTTTTATATCATTTGCCAGAAGCAGAAAAATATAATATCAATACTCAAGAAAAAGCCCTAGAATTTATGAAGAAATTAGGGTTTATCGTTAATCCAAATATTAAAAAAGTAAATAATATAAATGAATTGTTGGAATATATTAATTATTGGACAATACATAGAAATGAATTACCTTATGAAATAGATGGCGTTGTAATAAAACTAGATGATTTAGAATCTCAAAAAAAATTAGGATTTACAGCAAAATATCCAAAATGGGCAACAGCTTATAAATTCCCAGCAGAAATCGTTTTAACGCGATTAAAAGATATAATATTTAGTGTTGGGAGAACAGGTCAAGTTACCCCAAACGCCGTATTAGAACCTGTATTACTTATGGGATCAACAATATCTAGAGCAACACTTCACAATGAAGATTATGTAATTTCAAAGAATTTAAAAATTGGAGATATTGTTTCTATAAAAAAGGCTGGAGATGTTATTCCAGAAGTAGTAGAACCAATAATTGATAGAAGAACAGGGAATGAAATTGATTTCGTTATGACAAGTAAATGCCCTATTTGTAATAGTGAACTAATAAGAAAAGAAAAAGAATCAGCATATTATTGTGTAAATCTTCATTGTGATGCAAAAAAAATAGAAAGTTTAATTCATTATGTAAGTAGAGATACTTTGAATATTGAAGGCTTTGGTGATAAAATAATAGAAGATTTTTATAATATGGGATATCTAAAAAATATAATAGATTTTTATCAATTAAAAGATAAAAAAGAAGAATTGAAAGAAATAGAAGGATTTGGAGATAAAAGTATCAATAATTTACTTCAAAATATTGAATTAAGCAAAAATCAATCATTAGAACGTCTTTTGTTTGCACTTGGAATTAGATATGTAGGAAAAAAAGCAGCAAAAATATTATCAGAAAAATATGAGAATATGGATAATTTAATTAAAACAACATATGATGAATTAATTGAAATACCTAACATAGGAGATGCCATAGCTAAAAGTATTATAAAATATTTTCAAAATGAAGATAATGTTAATTTGATAAAAAATTTTAAAAAAATAGGTGTTAACATGAATTATTTAGGTGAAAAAAGGATAATTGATGATAATTTTGTTAATAAGACTTTTGTTTTAACAGGTACACTTCAAAAATTAAACAGAGAAAAAGCGTTTGATGAAATAGAAAAACGTGGTGGAAAAGTTACAAACAGTGTAACAAGCAAAACAGACTATTTAATATTAGGTGAAAATCCTGGAAGTAAATATGAAAAAGCTTTAAAACTTAATATTATGATATGGAATGAACAAGAATTTATAGAAAAATTGAACTAATTATTTACATTTGAAATAAAAAAAAGTATTATATAATTAGGAGGAAAACAATGAATAGAGTAGATTTAAAAAATTGGGCAAAAGATAAAATAGAAGGCAATAAAGCTGAACTTTGGAAGGGAATTCTTTTAGTAGCTATATTAACAATAGCATCATCTGCTTTTGTTGAAATGTTTGGTGAGAAAAGTACAATTGGCGGAATAATAGGATTCATAATTGAAATATTATTAATACCAGTTAGTATAGGATTAATGCATTTTTTCATTATTTTTGTTAGAACTGGAGAATTCAACAAAGATGTTATATTTGATCATTATGGAGAATTTTGGAAACTAGTTGGAACAGTATTAATTATGGGAATTTTAATTGCAATTGGAATGATATTTTTCATTATTCCAGGTGTTTACTTAGGATTATCATATTCCATAGTACCATATTTATTAATTGAAAGAAAAGACTTATCAATAAGTGAAACACTAGAACTAAGTCGTAAAATGATGTATGGCAAAAAAATGGATTTTCTAATTTTAGGCTTAAGCTTCTTAGGATGGTGTTTATTAATACCTTTTACATTCGGAATTATTTTAATTTGGTTATATCCATATATGACAACAGCAACAACAAAATTTATGGTTGATGTTATTGATAACTATTAATAAAATAAAATAAAGGACTTTAAGTCCTTTTATATTTGAACTAAAAATGATATAATTATTACATAATAAGGAGGGGTCTTATGAATAAAACATTAACAAATGAAGAACTAATAAAAATAGATAAATATTTTAAAGCTACAAATTATTTATCAGTAGGACAGTTGTATCTTTTAAACAATCCATTATTAAAAGAACCATTAAAAATGGAAGATATAAAGCCTAATGTTGTTGGGCATTGGGGAACGGCGCCGGGACAAAATTTTATTTATGTTCATTTAAATAGAGTAATAAAGAAATATGATTTAAATATGATTTATATATCTGGACCAGGACATGGTGGACAAGCTATGGTAGCTAATACATATCTAGAAGGATCTTATAGTCAAGTTTATCCTAATATAACAGAAGATGAAGAAGGTTTAAAAAAACTATTTAAACAATTTAGTTTTCCAGGAGGCATTTCTAGTCATGTTGCGCCTGAAACTCCAGGCTCAATCAATGAGGGAGGAGAATTAGGTTATAGCTTATCTCATGCTTATGGAGCTGTTATGGATAATCCGGATTTAATAGCAACTTGTGTAATAGGTGATGGAGAAGCTGAAACAGGACCATTAGCTACTTCATGGCATTCAAACAAATTTATTGATCCAGTAACTGATGGAGCTGTGTTACCTATATTACATCTAAATGGTTATAAAATAGCTAATCCAACAGTTTTATCTAGAATATCTGAACAAGAATTAAAAAATTTTTTTGATGGATGTGGATATGAGCCTTACTTTGTAGAAGGTGATGACCCAATGATAATGCATGAATTAATGGCTAAAACTTTAGAAGAATGTATTATTAAAATTAAAAATATTCAAAATAAAGCCCGTAAAGAAAATAATTCAAATAGACCTAAATGGCCAATGATTGTTTTTAAAACTCCAAAAGGATGGACTGGCCCTAAGGAAGTAGATAATAAAAAAATTGAGGGAAGTTTCAGAGCTCATCAAGTACCAATTATTGTAAATAAAAATTATCCAGAAAATTTGATATTATTAGAAAATTGGTTAAAAAGTTATCACCCAGAGGAATTATTTGATGAGAGAGGTTCTTTAGTTCAAGAATTAAAAGAACTAGCTCCAACTGGAAATAAAAGAATGGGATCTAATTTACATGCTAATGGTGGAATGTTACTTGAGGAATTACGAGTTCCAGATTTCAAAAATTATGAATTTAAAGTTGAACATCCAGGTGCAGTTGAAGCTCAAGATATGATTGAACTAGGAAAATTTATTAGAGACATAATTAAAATTAATGAAGATAAGAAAAATTTTAGAGTGTTTGGACCTGATGAAGCAATGTCTAATAGATTAAATGCAATGTTTGAAGAAACTACTAGAAGATGGAATGCTTCTACAATGTTAACAGATGAGTATTTATTACCAAATGGAAGAATAATAGATTCAATGCTTTCTGAACATTTATGTGAAGGATGGTTAGAAGGCTATTTATTAACAGGAAGACATGGTTTCTTTAACAGCTATGAAGCATTTGTAAGAATAATAGATTCAATGGCAAGTCAACATGCTAAATGGTTAAAAGTTACTAAACAATTACCTTGGAGAAGAGAAATTGCATCATTAAATTATTTATTGACAAGTCATGTTTGGCAACAAGATCATAATGGTTATACACATCAAGATCCTGGCTTTTTGAATCATCTAGTAACTAAAAAATCAGATGTTATAAGAATGTATTTACCACCGGATGCTAACTGTTTATTATCAGTTTTTAATCATTGTATTAAAAGTAAAAATTATATTAATGTTATTGTGGCATCAAAACATCTTAGACCGCAATGGTTAACAATGGAACAAGCTGTTAAACATTGTACTCAAGGTATTGGTATTTGGAATTGGGCGAGTAACGATCAAGGATTTGAACCAGACTTAGTATTTGGATGTGCAGGAGATACACCGACATTAGAAGTTTTAGCAGCAACAACAATATTAAGAAAACATTTTCCACAATTAAAAATAAGAGTTGTAAATGTAGTTGATTTAATGAAATTAGAATCAGATACTAAACATCCACATGGACTATCAGATAGTGAATATAATTCCTTATTTACAGTAAATAGACCAATTATATTTGCTTTTCATGGCTATCCATCTTTGATTCATCAATTAACTTATAAGAGATTAAACAAAGCATTACATGTTCATGGATACAATGAAGAAGGAACAATAACTACACCATTTGATATGAGAGTTCAAAATAAAATAGATAGATATCATTTAGTTATGGACGCATTAAAATATTTACCACAACTAGGTAATAAAAGTGCAGAATTATATCAAATTTGTAAAAACAAAATTGTTGAACATAATGAATATATACGTGAATATGGTGAAGATTTAGAAGAAGTTAAAAACTGGAAATGGGATTTATAAACTAGAAAAAATTCTAGTTTTTTAATTTGTAATTATAATTTCTTTGTGCTATAATACCAATAATTTTTATTTGGAGGAAATATGGATATATTTGATTATTATTTTAACAAAAATATTGAAGATTTTTTAAATATAAATTCATCAAAAATAGATTATTTTTCTTTATGTAAAAATCAATTATTAAATGAAATTAATTTATTATTAGTGAATGAAGATGAAAATGAATTTTCAGCGGAAAGTGAAAATAAAAATTTTGATTATTTTTGGAGTTTAATTACAACAACATTATTAACATCAGAAAAGCTTTGCGGAAAAGAGAAAATTGATTCATTTATAGATAATAAAGATTTCTTAGAATCAATAGAAGAAATAATTTTAAAATATGGTGTTAATGTTAGCAATTATTATTGTGAATCATTTGGGAATTATTTTTTAGATGAAAATAATGAAGTTATAAATCCTTTTTATGAATTAGAGTTGCCAGATATTGAAAACGATATTTATAATAATAAAAATTATGGTTGTAATGATTTGATTGTTGAAAATAACAAAATTAATTATATCAAATTAGTAAAAAGAATAAGAAATGCTTTAGCTCATTCAAATTATGAAGTGCTTAATAATGATTATATAAAAATATATCATTATGAAAATAACAAGTTAGATTTAAATATCGTTATAAATAAACTTATTGTACTTACTATAATTGATGAAATAAACGAAAAAGTTTTAAAAACATACAGTGAATTTTTCTTTCAATATAAAGAATCATGTCACCCACTATGGTTTAATGAAAATATCAGTGATGAAGAGATAATAAGCCATATTTTATCATTTAAAATAATTAATAAAGATGAAATTATTAAAATTTTAAAAGAGTCTAAAAAAACAAAAGAATATCATGAAAAAGAACAAAACTCACTTTTAAAGAAAGAAATAATATTTGGACTAATTTATAAAAAAATTTCTCCTTTCTTTAAAATGGCACAAGTTTTAGATTTAATAATATATGAAAAATATAAAAATAATGAAAAATTAGAAGAATATTTTTATCATAAATATGGTCTTTATAATTATTATTCAGAACCTATTAGCAAGGCAAAAGAAAAAAAAGAAAAATTTAAATTATTATTTTTATCACTTCTTAATATAATATTTTTACATAATTTTAATAATAAAGTTGATATTAAAATTGTTGATTTTTCATATTTTAATATTGATAAAAATGTATTAAATGGGATTATTGAAAATATATATAATGATATTAATTTAATTCAAGAAGATATAGAAAATAAATTTGTGAAGAAAAAAGATATGCTGAGTGAAAAAAACATATTAAGTAAAAGATTAGATAATAATTATAGAAATAACAATTATTATAATGTTGTTCTTCCACAAAAGATAGATGATTCCAAACAAAAGCTAATTAACTTAGAAAATAGTATTCATGAAAAAAAAGTTCAAATATATAAAAAATTATTTGAAATAATTGAATTAAAGAATCAATCATTTTTTGATGAAGGTTTTTCTAAAATGATTTTAAGACATATAAGAAATTCACTAGCTCACGGCAATGTTTATTTTGTTCAAGAAATTGATCTTAATAACCTTTTAAATAATGATATTTGTTTTGAAGATTATAGCCCAAACGATAAACAATTGTCATTTAAAACTACAATTAATGTAAAAGATTTATTTAATATAATAAATGTTGAAGATTATAATAAAGTATTAACAAAAAAATAATAACTGAATGTATTTCAGTTTTTAATTGCAAAAAAAAAATAAATTCATATAATAACCTAGGAGGAATTTATATGAAAAATTATATTGTTATAGATGCAGGACACGGTGGAGATGATAGTGGTGCTGTTGGAAATAATATAATAGAGAAAGATTTAACTTTAAAAATATCACAATATATGTATGATCAATTGAAAAAATTAAATATTCCTGTTACAATGACAAGAACAACTGATGAAACTTTATCTCCTGAAAAAAGAGTTGAAAGAATAATGAGTGCTTATGGAAATAATAATGATGTTATTGTTATTTCCAATCATATAAATGCAGGCGGCGGAGATGGGGCAGAGGTAATATATGCTCTTAGAAATAATAATGTATTATCTAATTTAATATTAAATAATATCAAATCATCGGGGCAAAATGTTAGAGAAGCTTATCAAAGAAGGCTTCCTAGTGATACTTCAAAAGATTATTATTTTATACATAGAGAAACAGGATTAACACAACCAGTTATAATTGAATATGGATTTTTGGATAGTACATTAGATGATCCTCTTCAATTAAAAAATAATTACAAAACTTATGCTCAAGATGTAGTTGATGGAGTATTAGAATATATTGGTTATGAAACAATAAGTGATAATTTACATATTGTTCAAAGTGGAGATACTTTATGGAGTTTAGCTAAAAAATATAGTATAACGGTTGATGCATTAAAAGAAGCAAATAGCTTGATAACTAATTCATTATCTCTAGGGCAAAAATTAATAATACCAATTCAATCTCAAACAAAAGATGTAATTTATACAGTAAAATCTGGAGACAATTTATATTCAATAGCTAAATTATATAATGTAAATGTAAATGATATTGTAAATAAAAATAATTTAACAACAAATAACTTATATATAGGACAAATTTTAACTATACCTACATTTACTGAAATAGAAACTAATTATCAGGAGTATAAAGTTCAAAGTGGAGATACTCTTTATTCCATAGCTAAAAAATATAATTTAACTTTACAACAATTAATAAATTATAATGATTTAACATCTCAAACTTTAACTGTTAATCAAATAATAAAAATACCTGTTGCAACAGAATCACAAAATTATATTTTATACACAGTAAAATCGGGCGATAATTTATATTCTATAGCAAGATCTTTTGATCTTACAACAACAGAGATAATGAAATATAATAATTTAACAACAAATTTGCTTGATATTAATCAAACATTAAAAATTCCAAGAACAAGTAATCTTTTATATCAAGTACAAAGTGGAGATACACTTTATTCCATAGCTAAAAAATATAATACAACTGTAGATCAAATAAAAAGTAAAAATAATTTAGCAACAAATTCATTAGAAATAGGACAAAAATTATTAATATAAAAACTTACTTTTTAAAGTAAGCTTTTTAATGTAAAGCCCTACATATGCCACTATCAGGTTTATAAAAACAATGACTTTTATATCTTCCAGATAAACTTTGATTATACCATATATTTTTACAAGAAGAAGTTCCGGGAGCATAAAACCATAAGGCATTTGTAGCAGGATAAAAATAGTCTCCTCTTAAAACTCTGTCGGCTAATTCTTTTTCTTTGGTTGTCGGACTTGAATAAAAAAGAGAATTATTTATTCCAGAAAACTGATTAGCTTGATAAATAACATCATATATTGTATTGATATTTTTAAAAGTATAACAATTAGATATTCCTCGGTTAACAACAACATTACCTACCATTAACATTCCAAGATTTCCTTCGCCTAAAGCTTCTGATCTCATAATTCGAGCTAACAGATCTCTTTCTGCTGTTGTATGTTTGATAATTGACATAACATCACCTAATTAAATATATTAAAAAAAAACAAAAAAATGTTAATATTTAATACGATTTATGATATAATGTTAATGAATGAGCGCTAGAGTGGGAAAAACCCACTCTTTAATTTAAAAATGGAGGTATTATGAATATAGAACAAAAAGTTAGAGAATTAATTGAAAAACCAATTAATGACAATAATTACATTATTGATAATTTAGAATATGTAAAAGAAGGAAATACATATTTTTTAAGAGTTTTTATAGATAAACAAGGAATAATTGATATTGAAGATTGCATAACAGTTTCTAATATTATAAATCCTATATTGGATGATGAAGATTTAATCAAAGACTATTATGTTTTAGATGTTTGTTCAAAAGGAGGAAATGAAGATGAACAATAAAGAATTTAAAAAAGCTTTAACGATTTTATGTGAAGAAAAAGGAATAAAAGAAGACATTATATATGATGCAATGGAATTAGCATTGCAATCAGCTTATAAAAAAAATTATAACTCGCTTTCAAATGTACGAGTTCAAATTGATAGAAATACTGGAGAGATAAAAGTTTTTTCATTTAAAACAGTAGTAGATAGATCAATAGAAGATAAATTTAAAAAATTTTCAGATATAGATTTTTCTGATATTGATGATGAAGATGAAGAAAATGATCCTGAAATTTTGCCATTCGTATATGATCCAAAAATTCATTTAACTTTAGAAGAAGCAGTTAAAATTGATCCTTCAATTAAAATTGGAGATACAATAGAAGAAGAAGTTACACCAAAAGATTTTGGTCGTGTTGCTGCTGCTACTGCAAAACAAGTTGTTGTTCAAAAAATAAGAGAAGCTGAAAAGGGTGTAATTATGGATGAATTTAATGACAAAGAAGGCGAAATGATTTTAGGATTAGTAGCTATGGAAGATCAAAGAAATTATTATGTTGATTTAGGAAAAGTTCAAGGAATTTTACCTAAAACAGAAATAATACCAGGTGAAAAAATAAAAATGGGATCTTCAATTAAAGCATATATTACGAAAGTAGATTCAAATACTAGAGGGCCTATAATATTATTATCAAGAATACATTATGGATTTGTAAAAAGATTATTTGAACTTGAAATACCAGAAATAAATGAAGGAATAATTTTAGTATATAGTGTAGCTAGAGAAGCAGGAAATCGTACTAAAGTAGCTGTATTATCAGAAAATACAAATGTTGATCCTGTTGGTTCTTGTATTGGAGAAAGAGGCTCAAGAATTAATAGAATAATTGAGGAATTAAATGGTGAAAAAATAGATATAATATCATTTGATAAAAATGCAGAAACATTTATAAAAAATGCTTTAAGCCCTGCCAGAGAAGTTAGTGTTTTTATAACTGATGAAAAAGAAAAACAAGCATTAGCTGTTGTTAATGATGAAAATTTTTCACTAGCTATTGGTAAAAAAGGGTTAAATGTTAAACTAGCATCACGTTTAACACATTATAAAATTGATGTTAAAACATATGAACAAGCAAGAGAAATGGGTATTAATATTGTTGAATAAATAATTATTAAATAAGGAGGATGCTTATGAAACCAAAAAAAATTCCATATCGTAGTTGTGTAGTTACAAAGGAAAAATTTCCTAAGCAAGAATTAATAAGAATTGTTAGAACACCTGAAGGGAACATAATTGTTGATACAACAGGTAAAGCTAATGGAAGAGGAGCTTATTTAAAAAAAGATTTAGTCGTTTTTGAAAAAGCTAAAAAAAGCAAAATTTTAAATCGAATATTAGAAGTTGAAATAAATGATGAAATATTTGATGAACTTAAAAATACATTATAATATATACTATAAATAAAATGTAAAAAATCATAAATAAAAAGAAAGAGGTGGTCATATATGATGAGCGTAGAAGAATATGCAGCAGATGTAAATAAGACAGTAGGAGAAATAATAAAAAAATGTGCTGAACTTAACATTGATGCAAAATCAGAAGATGATATGTTAAATGAAGATGCAATTATCGAATTAGACAATTATTTAAATGATAATGATGATCTAGATGAAATAGCTGAAGATTTAGCAGAGGATCTAGCTAAAACAGAAAAAATAGATATTGATAACTCTATAAAAAAACAAAAATTAAAGAAAAAAACAGTTCAAAATTTAGAAAAAATAAAAAATAGTCAAAAAGATTTAGCAAGTAAGAAAAAAGAAATGTATAAAAACAAAGAAAAATTGATGACTAATGATATCAATATAGATGAAAATATTGTTTTATATAAAGAAGGAATGTCAGTTGGTGATTTAGCTAAAGAATTATCTGTAGGACCGGCTGAAATAATAAAAAAATTATTTATGTTAGGAATTATGGCTACAGTAAATAATATTATAACTTATGAAAATGCTGAGATAATAGTTTCTGAATATAAAAAAGAATTAAAAAAAGCTGAAGCAATGGATGTTACAAACTTTGAAGAATATGAAATCATTGATAATGAAACAGATTTAATTGAAAGACCACCAGTAGTAACAATAATGGGACATGTTGATCATGGTAAAACAACTTTACTTGATACAATAAGAAAAACTCATGTAGCATCAACAGAAGCTGGTGGAATAACACAAGCTATTAGTGCTTATCAAATAAAGTATAATAATAAGGCTATTACATTTATTGATACACCAGGACATGCTGCATTTACCGAAATGCGTGCTAGAGGTGCTAGCATAACAGATATAGTAATTATTATAGTTGCTGCAGATGATGGTGTTATGCCACAAACTAAAGAAGCAATTGATCATGCTAAGGCAGCTAATGTTCCAATTATGGTAGTAATTAATAAAATTGATAAACCAGGTGCAAATATTGAAAAAGTTAAAACAGAATTAACTGATTGTGGTTTAGCTCCAGAAGAATGGGGTGGAGACACTTTATTTAATGAGATATCAGCTAAAGAAAATATTGGCATTGAAGAATTATTGGATAACATTCTTTTATTAGCAGAAATGCAAGAATATAAAGCAAATCCAAGTAGATATGCAGTTGGAACTGTAATTGAATCAAGATTAGATAAACATGTAGGTCCAATTGTAACTATATTAATTCAAAATGGAACACTAAGATTAGGAGATCCAATTGTTGTAGGAACATCTTTTGGTAAAGTTAGAACTTTAAAGAATGATTTATCTGAAGAAATAACAGAAGCAGGTCCTTCATTACCAGTTGAAATAACAGGACTTAATGAAACTCCAACATCAGGAGATAAATTCATGGCTTTTGAAAATGAAAAACAAGCTAGAAATATTGGAGAACAAAGAGCTAAAGATTTAAAAGCAAAAACAAATAGAACTAGTGAAGCAGTAACTTTAGATGAACTATTTTCTAAAATAGGTGAAGGATTAAAAGAAATAAATGTTATAATAAAAGCTGATGTTCATGGATCTAGTGAAGCAGTAAAAAATTCATTAGAAAAAATAGAAGTTGAAGATGTAAGAGTTAAAGTTATAAGAAGTTCAGTAGGTTCAATTACTGAAGGCGATATTGTTTTAGCTAAAGCTTCTAATGCTATCTTAATAGGTTTTAATGTTAGACCTAATAATTCAATTAGGGATTATGCCAAAGAAAATGGTGTAGAAATAAGATTATATAATATTATTTATAAAGTAGTAGAAGAAATGGAAGCTGCCATGAAGGGTATGTTAGAACCAATATTTGAAGAAAAAATATTAGGAACAGCTGAAATTAGACAATTGTTTAAATTTTCTAAAGTTGGTATTATAGCAGGTTCTTATATAACAGATGGTATTATAAAAAAATCAGCCAAAGCAAGAATTATAAGAGATGGAATCGTTATTTTTGATGGTAATATTAATTCAATTCAAAGAGAAAAAGATTCTGTTAAAGAAGTTAAAAAAGGTTTTGAATGTGGTATCACAATTGAAAATTATACAGATATAAAAACTGGAGATATTATAGAAGCGTATGAATTAGTAGAAATTGAAAGATAATTTCTACTTTTTTATTGCTAAAACTTTTTTTTTAATTAAAAACAATGTATAATGTTAATAGAATAATAAGGAGTTGATCATTGTGTTAGGTAAAATTATTGCAATTGAAGATAACACTGTTGTTGTTAAATTAGGAATAGATTTAGATAAAATTGATAGTATATTGAATTTATACGTAACTATGAAAGCTGATAATACTAATGTTATTGGAGAAATAGTTGATATTAAAGACAATAATGCATATATAAATATATTAGGAGAAATTATTAAAGGAAAATTTGTTTTTGGTGTAATTAAAAAACCAGCTTTTTCTTCTAAAGTTGAATTAATTGATAAAAAAGATGTTAGTCCAATTATTAGTGTAGAAGAATATAAAGAAAATAGAGATTTATATATAGGAAAAAGCTCTCTTTATGATGGAATAGATATTTCTGTTGATATAGATACATTATTCAATAGTCATTTTGCCGTATTTGGTTCAACAGGCTCTGGAAAATCATGTAGTGTTTCACGTATGATACAAAATCTATTTGAAAAAAAGACATCAATTCCTTATCGTGCCAGTTTATTTATATTCGATGCTTATGGAGAATATCATTCGGCATTTAGTAAATTACACGAGGTTACCCCTGAAATTAATTTTAAAGCATATACAACTAATTTAGGAATCAATGATAGTGAATTACTTAGAATTCCATTATGGTTACTTGGAGTAGATGATATTTCATTATTACTTGGAGTAGAAAAACATTCTCAAATTCCGATTATTGAAAAAGCACTTAAATTGATCAATGTTTTTGCTAGAGAAGAAGATAGTGTTATTAAAAGTAAAAATGATATTATAGCGAGAGCTATATTAGATATATTGGCAAGCGGAAGACCAGCCCCACAAATTAGAGATCAAATTGTTTCAGTATTATCAAAATTTAATACTAAAGAATTGAATTTAGAAACCGTTGTTTTCCAACCTGGATATTCAAGGCCATTAAAACAATGTTTATTAATTGATGCTACTGGTAAAATAAGAGATATGGAATTAATAATGAATTTCATGGAGGGATTTCTTCAAGAATCAACAGAACTTAGTTTACCAGATGGAAGTTTTAAATATAACTTAAATGATTTAAAAGATGCTTTTGATTTTGCATTAATATCTGAAGGTGTTCTTAATAATGAAAAAATATATGAAGAAATGAATGTTCTTAAGGTAAGATTACACACTTTAGTTAATAGTGAATATAGTGTATATTTTGATTATCCAACTCATGTTGATAAAGCAGGTTATATTAAAGAACTTTTAACTGCAAATAATGGTAAAAAAGCACAAATAATTAATTTTAATATTAATTATATTGATGATAGATTAGCTAAAAATATTACCAAAATATATTCGAAATTATTGTTTGATTATGCAAAAAGTTTAACTAGGAGAGCAACTTTGCCATTTCATATTATTTTGGAAGAAGCACATAGATACGTTCAAAATGATAATGATAAATTTTTACTTGGATATAATATCTTTGAGAGAATTACAAAAGAAGGACGTAAATATGGAGTTATGTTAGGACTTATTTCACAAAGACCATCTGAGTTATCCGATACAGCTTTATCACAATGTAATAACTTTTTAATATTTAAAATGTTACATCCTGTTGACGTTGAATATATAAGAGAAATGGTACCAAATATTACAAATGAAACTGTTAAAAGGCTTAGAATATTGCAACCTGGTAATTGTATAGCTTTTGGGTCAGCATTTAGAATACCAGTTTTAATAAAATTTGATATGCCTTCTCCGGCTCCTTCAAGTAGTAGTTGTGAGATAAGTAAAGTATGGTTTATTGATAGAAAATAAAAAATATCTTTTTAAAAGATATTTTTTTCATTTCATTATTGGATAAGACTTATATTCTTTTTCTATTAACTCTTGTTTTCTTTTTTCATCAAATATACTTGCATAAATACAAGTTGTTCTAAATTCTAAATCAAGCATATCACTTTTAATAGAAGAAAAATTAGTTATTATTGGGATAGTAATATCATTTTTAATATTTTTTAGATAAATTCTTCCTTTATTACTAAATCCTAAAACTCTTATATATTCTATATGATCATACTTCATAGCTTCTTCTTTAGTTAAACTACATAAAATATGTGTGAACATTCTATTTAATTTATTATAAGTATATCTTTTTGTTTTAATTTTTAACATTAATTCTTCAAATGAATTAGAATTTAGAATATATTTATTAATTCTATTTTCGATTCCTTCATCAACAGTTTTATAAATGTCTAATCTATTTTGATCTGATATTATTTTATATTTTAATAAATTAAAATAATCATCAATAAAACAATTATTTTCTTTTAAATATGGTAAAACATATTCAGGAACTTGTGTAGTTATTTGTTGATTATTTTTAATTGCATATCTGATACTTGATGCACTAGTTATTTCTTCATATAAAAATACATCATTATAATCGTTATCTCTTTTAATACATACTGGCTTAATTAAACTATTTAGTTTTAAAATTTCTCTAATATATGATATTCCTAAAATATCATTTGATTTGCTAATTCTTTTACCTGTTATTTCAAATATAGCTTTTGATAAAGCTGTTGGATAATTTATTCCTTCATTTAAATATTCTTTAACTAATTTAGAATATTTTTTATTTTCTAATTGAGCTTTAGCAACTTCAATTAGTTTACTAATATCACCCGATTCACTACCAAATACAAGGCAATCGACTTTTAAATGATTTAGTATTTCGATTGATGCTTGAGCAAAAGTATCTGCACTTTGAGTTGCAAAAATAAACGGAAGTTCTATTACCAAATCAATGCCAAAATTAAGAGCAATATCAGTTTTGTCCCATTTATCTATAATGCTTACTTCACCACGTTGTGTAAAATTTCCACTTAATACTAAAACAATAGTATAATCAGGATATAATTCTTTAACTTTTTTTAAATGATATAAATGTCCATTATGAAATGGATTATATTCACAAATAATACCAACACTTCTCATATTATCACCAATTACATTTTAACATAATTTTGAATAAAGTAAAACTTGTTTAATTGCTAAAAATATATTATACTTATATTGAGGCGATTTAAGTGTTTAAAAAGTTGAATGATTTAAATTTAATTGATTATGATGATGATAATATTAAACATAAAAAATTTAAAAATTTGTTATTAAGTGATTTAGATTTTAGAAATTATTTTGGTGACTTTTTTATTAAAAATAGTGATAATATCTTTTCATCTTCAGAGGATTTAGAAGTTAATAAAGCATATCTATTAATGGATAAAGATATGATAGTTGGAATGATTAGAATTTTTAGTTATCATGAAGCCGGATTTATTAACTTACAATATGCTGTTAATCCAGAACTAAGAAATTTAGGATATGGAACGAAAATATTAAAAGAAATAACAAAATATTTTTTTGAAAATAATATTAAATGTATAGATTTAAATATTGATAAAAACAATATTGGAAGTATTAAATGTGCAAAAAATATTGGGTTTGAAATAAAAGATGAAAAATATAGATTGAGGAGATAAATATGATAATAGATATTACAAGATTAAATAGTGGAATAGACTTATCCGCAAATATTGAAAATGATGTTATGATTGAACAATCATATATTGATAATACTGAAATAATGGAATTAAAAAATGTTAAATTATTTGGTTCAATAACTAAAGATAGTGAAGGGCACTATATAGATTGTGAACTAAGTGGAACAATGATTTTACCTGATTCATTAACTTTAAAGCCTGTTGAATATGATTTTTTAACAGAAATAAATGGGAATATTGAAGAATTATTGAATGAAATTGGTGAAAATGATAAAAAAATAGAAAATACTATTGATATTTTTCCAATAATATGGGAAAATATATTAATGGAAATTCCCATACGGGTTGAAAGCGAAGAAACTCGCGATGTGAAGTTAGAAGGAAATGGTTGGAGACTAGTTACTGACGATGATACTTCAGATTTAAATCCAGAACTTCAAAAATTAAAAGACTTGTTAAAATGAAAGAAGAGGTGTTATAGATGAAATTAGAATTACAATTATTTGCTGTTCCTTTTAGAAAAGTAAGTAAAACAAGAGGAAGAAAACGCCGTACTCATTATAAAATTAGTGAAAATGGTGTTACAAATTGTCCAAAATGTGGAGCTGCTGTAAGACCACACAGAGTTTGTGCTGAATGTGGAACTTATAAAGGTAAAGAAGTTATATCAAAAGAAGAAAAATAGTTTAAACTATTTTTTTGTTTGCATATTTATAAAAAAAAAGATATAATTATTAAGAAGATAGGTGATACTATGAAAAAAGGATTTACTTTAATAGAGATGATAGCTGTAATAATAATAATTTCAGTTTTAATGATAACGATAATACCAAGTGTTTTAAATCAATTATCAAATAAAAAAGAAGAAATTAGTGATTTAAATAAACAAGCAATATATGCGGCTACAAGTAATTATCTTGATTATAATAAAACAACATATCCATTAAATTATGGACGTGCTTATTGTATCAAATTAGAAACTTTAGTTAATGCAGGTGAAATATCTAGTCCAATTAAAGATTTTAAAACCGGAAATGAAATATCACTTGATAAAGTTGTGAAAATAACAATAAATATATATAATGATCCTGAATACTCAGTAGTTGAGGCTGATGATTGCTTAGAAAAATAACCATTTATAATGGTTATTTTGAGTTTTCATTTGAAATATTAAAGACAATTCCTATCATAATCATATAACTGATTAAACTAGAACCACCATAACTTATAAAGGGGAGTGTTATTCCCGTAATTGGCATTAAGCCAAAAGTCATCCCTATATTTTGAAATTGCTGATATAAAAGCATTCCTACGATACCAGCAATTATGTATTTGTTTATATTGTGATTATTTTTAATAGCTGTTAAAATTAATTTGATATTAAATAAAGAAAGTACTATAAATAAAATTAGTGATCCTAAAAAACCAAAATTACTACTATATACGGCGAATACAAAATCTGTATGTGGCTCTGGAAAATATAGTGGAGTTTTATTTAAACCATGTCCAAAAAAACCAGCCGAACCAATAGACACCAATCCGTTTTCAAGTTGATATCCTGATTTACTTGACCAATCTAATAAACGATCTATTCTAAGAAAAAAGTCTGTTCCAAACAGTTTAATAAATAAATCTTTATTAATATAATATGTTATACCCAAAGTAGCTAAAAATAAAAAACAAATAAACATTAACATTAAAAACCACCTATATCTTATGCCAGAAATAAATAAAATAGTTGTTGTTATTAAAATATATATTAATACAACACCTGTATCTGGTTCTAAAAAAGTTAGTAAACTTGGTGGTAATATAATTAAAATAATAGTAATTAAAAAAATAAATTCTTCTTTTAAATTAGGGCTAGGTCTTTTGAGATTGAAATCACTTGTTAATTTGCTTAAAAAAATTATTAAAATTATTTTCATAAATTCGCTTGGTTGAATTGTTCCAATGCCATTTATTGTAAACCAGCATCTTGCATCATTAATTGGCTTTGCAAATAAAAGAAGACATAATAACAAAAAATTACCTATTATATAAAATATAACTATGTGTTTTATTATAAAATTATTTTTAACGGATATAATCAAAATAATAACGAATATACCAAAGATATACCATATTAATTGTTTTAATACTAAGTGTTGAGTTTTATCTTCTAATAAAATTTCAGCACTATTAATACATATTAAACTGATCAAAATAAATACAAATAATAAAACAATTAAATATTTTTCAATTTTAAATTTAGATATAATATTCATATTTATCACCATTATTATAATATACAAAAAAAGATATTATATTAAAAAAACTATGAATTGCAAATTATTGATTTTTGTAGTACAATTATTACCAGGTGATAAAATGGAATGGATACAATATTTAGTAATAATAGCTGTTGCACTTATTATAGCTTTTGCCATAACTAAATCTAGAAATAAAGATTTTAAAATTGAAGTTAATAAATTAGTTAGTAATTTAGGTGGAAAAAATAATATAATTGATTATGAATTTAACAAATCAAGATTTGTAGTTAATTTAGTTGATGTAGAAAAAGTTAATAAAGAAGCTATTCAAAAAATGGGAGCTCAAGGAATTGTTGAAATTGATAATCAATTAAAAATAATTTTAGGAGATGGAGCTAAACAGTTAAAAAAACAAATAGATGATTTAATGAAGAAATAATTATATTTCTTTTTTTTTTCGACAAAATATGACATATAAAAAATGTATAATTATGTCGAGGTGATAAAATGAATATATGTGAATCAATAATTTTAAGTTCTATTTTTATATTGTTTCCTTTATTTTCTTACTTATTATTTGAATTAATTTCTCATATGTTAAATAATAAAAAACAAGATTTATTTCTAGATTTTTCTTTAATAAGTATAGTATATTTATTAATTAAATATAGTTTTCTAATGGTTAATGAAATACCTTTTATTTTAATCAATATTCCACTTACAATAGCATATGTTAAGAAAAGATATTTGATCATTGCATCAATATCAATGATATTAGTTTTTTACTATAATAATTATTTTGATATAAGTGCTTCTTTGTTGGTTTTAGAATATGGAATATACTATATTGTTGGATCTTTGTTTAAAAATAAAAAAGATTTATTGCTATTAAAAATATTCATAATAGTTAAAACAATTTTTTTGAGTATATATTTATCAATGAATAATAATTTGTTTTTAAATCATGAATATCCATTTATAACAGCTTTATCATTAATATTTTTATTAATTGTGATTTATCAATTTACTATCTTTTTGTTTTTTAAAACTGAAGAAATAATTAATATGCATAAAATGATAAATAAAGTAGAAGAAGAAAAAATAATGTATCAATCATTATTTAAAATAACACATGAAATAAAAAATCCTATAGCTGTTTGTAAGGGATATTTAGATATGTTTGATATTAATAGTAAAGATCATAGCAGAAGATATATTCCTATATTAAAATCTGAAATTAATAGGCTTCTTGTTTTGTTAGAGGATTTTTTATCAATTAATAGAATTGAAATAAAAAAAGAAATAATGGATTTAGAATTATTAATAGAAGAAGTAATAAAAAATTTTAAACCTATATTAGAAGACAAAAATATTAAAATAGAGTTTTTAGAAAAAGAGGAAATATTTATTGATGGAGATTTCAATAGACTTAAACAAGTTTTTGTTAATATAATCAAAAATAGCTTGGAATCAATATCAAATAACGGCCAAATCAAAGTATCATATTATAAAAAGAATAATAATGTTTTTGTAGTCATAGAGGATAATGGTGATGGAATGACGAAAGAAGAATTGGCAGGATTATTTCAGCCATTTTTCACAACAAAAAAAAGGGGTTCTGGTTTAGGAGTATATTTGTCAAAAGAAATCCTAAAATTACATAATGGAACAATAAAATACAAATCCTCAAAAAACAAAGGTACTATTGTAACAATTAAATTGCCTATAGATGAAAATTTGAAATAAAAGTTCAATATTTTAACAAATAATCTTTATTTTTTTAATTATCTATGCTAAAATTGTTAATAGAATGGGTAAACAAAAATATGAGGAGGAATATAAATGGGACTTTTAAATAAAATTTTATCAAACGATAATGATGTTTTCACTAATGAAATATCTGGTGATGAATATTATGAATTGAATCCTGAAGAAGCATTAAATGAAAATGAAGGTTTTAGCAAAATGATTTTACTAGAACCAAGAGCTTATTCAGAATCTCAACAAATAGCTGATCATTTAAAAATGCGTAACACGGTAGTTGTTAATTTAAAAAGAGTTACTTCTGATCAAGCTAAAAGAATAGTTGATTTTCTAGCGGGAACAATTTATGCCATAGGTGGAGACTTACAAAAAATTGGTGGAGGTATATTTTTATGTACTCCAAATAATATTAGTGTTCAAGGCAAAATAACACAAGAAACAGCCGGCAAAGACATTCACGATAACGATGATATAAATATTGAATGGTAATACTTGATAAGAAGAAAAGAGTGTGCTACAATATGTAGTGCCTAGAGGTGAGAGATGGAGAAATTTAGTAAAACACTTCACGGCTACAATCCTGAAGAAGTAAACAAATTTTTGGACAATATCATCGGTAAAGTTGAAGATATGGTTGAAGAAAATAAAAACAAAGATATTAAAAATGTTGAACTTCAAAAAGAAAACCAAGCTTTGAAACAAAAACTAATGCAATATGAGAGAATGGAAGCAACTTTGAATAAAGCTATGATTATGGCCGAAAAAACTTCTGAGCAAATTAAATATTCTGCTCATACTGAAAGTGAAGCTATGATTGAAGATGCTCGAGGAAAAGCTAATAGAATTATTAATGAGGCTTTACTTAAAGCTGAAAAAGCAGAGCAAGAAGCTAATTTGCTAAGAAGAAATATAAATATTTTTAAAAGAAGAGTTAAAGATATTATAGAAGCTCAAATGCAAGTTGTAGATGAGATGGATGATATAGAAATTTAAAACAAATGATAGAGACGATATATTATGGATATTATAGAAAGTTTGTGGTTGATGGAAACAAACATTGAATTAATATATGAATCACTCTTAATGTGTTTTTCTGATATTAGGAAAAAACGGTAACGCGTTATAGTTTTGAGAAAAAAATAAGGTGGTACCACGTAATCACGTCCTTATATGGATGTGTTTTTTTTGTATATAAATATAATTTAGGGAGGTAAATATGAAAAAATTTGAAGAATTAGATAAAAGACATACTAGCGAGGTAGAAGCAGATATATTAAAAAAATGGAAACAAATAAACATTTTAGACAAAACAATTGAAAATAGAAAAAATAATGAAACTTGGGTTTTTTATGACGGTCCTATTTATGCAAATGCAAAACCTGGAATTCACCATGTTTTATCTAAAACAATAAAAGATTCATTTTGTAAATATCAAACTATGAAAGGATATAAAGTTTTAAGAAAAATAGGACTTGATACTCATGGTTTACCTATTGAAGTAAATGTTGAAAAAAAACTAGGATTTAAAACTAAAGCTGATATTGAAAATTTTGGTATTGAAAATTTTTGTAAAGAATGTAATAAAGCAACAGCACTTAATATAGATGATATTAATCAAGTAACTGATATGATGGGACAATTTATAGATTGCGATCATCCATATGTTACTTGTAGTAATGAATTTATTGAAACAGAGTGGTGGTTAATTAAAGAAATGGATAAAAAAGGGTTAATTTATCATGGAGATAAAGTCTTACCTTATTGTCCAAGATGTGGAACAGAATTATCAGCTAATGAAGTATCTCAAGGTTATGAACAAGATTCTGTTAATACTGTAATAGTTCCATTTAAAAAAGCTGATGAAGATGTTTATTTCTTAGTATGGACAACAACACCATGGACTTTGCTAGCAAATGTAGCTATATGTGTTAATCCAGATTTAAAATATATTAAAGTTGAATCGATGGGATATAAATTTATTTTAGCTGAAACTTTAGCTGATAAAGTATTGGGAGAAGATTATACAGTAATTGAAGAATACTTAGGAAAAGATTTAGCTGGTATAAAATATGAACAATTAATGCCTTTTGTTGATGTTCAAGGAAAAGCTTTCGAAGTTATAAGTGATAATTATGTAACTGATTCTGATGGTACTGGTATCGTTCATATAGCTCCTGCTTATGGTGAAGATGATAATAGAGTTGCAAGAGAAAACAACATATCATTTATAAATCCTGTTGGAAAAGATGGATGTTATTTAGAAGGACCTTGGAAAGGTAGACTAGTTACTGAATCTGAATTAGAAATAGATATAATTAAATGGTTAAAAGAAAATGATAAATTATTTAAAAAACTAAAGATAACTCATGATTATCCACATTGCTGGAGATGTCATTCTCCACTTATTTATTATGCAAAACCAGCATGGTATATTAAAACAACAGCATATAAAGATAAAATAATTGAAGCAAATAAAAAAATAAATTGGTATCCTGATTATGTTGGAACAAAAAGATTTAATAACTGGTTAGAAAATATGGTTGACTGGGGAATTAGTAGAAATAGATATTGGGGATGTCCAATGCCTATTTGGATATGTGATGAATGCAATGAAAAGCATGTAATAGGTTCATTAAGTGAACTTCAAGATATGTTAATAGAAGATACAGATGTAAAAGATATTGAATTACATAGACCTTATGTTGATGATTTACATTTAAAATGTCCAAAATGTGGTAAATCAATGACTAGAGTTAAAGATGTACTAGATGTTTGGTTCGATAGTGGAGCAATGCCATATGCTCAATTCCATTATCCATTTGAAAATAAAGAATTATTTGAATCACAATTCCCAGCAGACTTTATAGCAGAAGGAATAGATCAAACAAGAGGTTGGTTTAATTCATTACTTTGTATTTCAACAATAATTTCTGGAAAATCTAGTTTCAAAAATGTTCTTGTAAATGATATGGTGTTAGATCAATATGGTAAAAAAATGAGTAAATCAACAGGAAATGTTGTTGATCCAACAATTGAACTTAAAGAATTTGGTGCAGATATTGTAAGATTCTATCTGTTACAAGCATCACCTGTATGGACGCCTTTAAAATATGATTCTAATGGTTGTAAAGAAGTTCATTCTAAATTCTTTAATCCATTTAAAAATACTTATTCATTTTTTCAAATGTATGCTAATGCTGATAATATTAATATAGATGAATGTAATGTTTCATATGAAAATAGGGAAGAGATAGATAAATGGTTACTATCAAAATATAATAAGCTAGTTAAAAATATAACTAATGCATATGAAAAGTACGATTTAAATGAAGTAGTTAAAACAGTAACTTCATTTGTGTCTGATGATTTATCTAATTGGTATATAAGAAGAAATAGAAGTAGATTTTGGTCATCAATTTTAGATGATTCAAAAAAGGCGGTATATCAAACAACATATGAAGTGTTAACAGGCTTATGTAAGTTATGTGCTCCTGTAATACCTTATACTACTGAAGAAATATATATTAAATTAACAGAAGAAGAATCAGTTCATTTAGCTGATTTCCCAACATTTGATGAGAATATGATTGATGAAAGAATTGAAGATAGAATGGATTTAGTTAGAGACTTAATTAGTTTAGGAAGAAATGTTAGAGAAGAAACTAAGATTAAAGTTAGACAACCAATATCTGAAGTTTTAATTGATTCAAAAAATGAAGAACTAATTAAAGATTTAGTCGAGCTTATTGAAGAAGAATTAAATGTTAAAAAAGTTACATTTATTAATGATATAAGTAATTATATGAATTTTAGTATAAAGCCAAACTTTAAACTAGCTGGTCCTATATTTGGTTCAAACATTCAAGAATATTCAAAAGCCTTAGCTAATTTAAGTCAAACAGAAATATCTAGACTTCAAGATAAAGAAACAATTGAACTTGAAGTATTAGGAAATAAATATGAAATAAATAATGAATTGGTTGATATAAGAGTTTCGTCTAAAGAAGGATTTAATGTGGCTACATTAGATAATAATTTTATAATATTAGATACTAACTTAACAGAAGATTTGATATTAGAAGGTCTAGCTAGAGAAATGATTTCTAAAGTTCAAAATTTAAGAAAAGAAAAAGATTTTAATGTTGTTGATAGAATTAAAATATATTATAGTGGTGATGATGAAATAAATAAAACAATTTTAAAATTTGAAGAATTCATTAAAAGTGAAACTCTATCTGTATCAATAGAATTAAAGGAAGATTTGAAAAATAATTTTGATTTAAATGGTCATGATTTCAAATTAGATGTAGAAAAAATATAAAATGTAAAGGATATGTTTAAATGTTTAAATATATCTTTTTTTTTGTTATAATAAATTAGGTGGTATTATGAATGAAAAAATAAAATTAGATATAATAAACAATTTTATATTTGATGAAAATGAGCAAAAGGGGTTTGGAAATAATGAAGCTGTAATAGCAAGAATTATTAAATTTTTAAGTAATATAAAAAATATAGAATTTAAACAAAATTTTATTAATTTATTAAATTATAATGAAAACTTTAAAATATTTGAAACAAATTCGTCTTCTAGTAATTATATGGCTAATTTTAAAGCATTATCAATTAAAACAAGTGATGATGACTATGTTATAGGACATGAATTAGGACATGCGGTTTTAAATTTAATTGATGATACAAATGTTCCTAATGATTTTGAACAAATAGTAAATAATGCCAAAAATAATGCACTAAATGAAAATAATTTAGAATTAACTATCAATAACATAAAACATTCAAATGCTAGGTTAAGGATTTTACTTGAGTATATATGTAATGAAAAAAATAAAATGGAAGATAAAAATCCATTGTCAGACATTATAAGTTCTATGTGGCAGGCTACAGCATTTCCAACAGTTGATGGAAATATTCTTAAATTACCCGCAGTTCATAATCCAGAATATTATTTTGATAAGAAAAAATTACTTAACAATGTAAAAGAATTAGATTATAAAAAAATATATGATGAACAATTTGCCAACTTCTTTATTTTATATATTAATAATAGATTAGATACATTAGATATTTTAAGAAAAATATTTGGTAACGATTGGTTTAATTTAATGAATAATAAAGTAAATGAATTGTTGAATAACTTAATCATGAGTAAGAAAGAAATTAAAACTACTAACATAAAGTAGTTTTTTTTTCACAAAAAACACATCATAAATTCACAAATCAAACAATAACAAATAATATAATTTTATTTGTGAGGAGGAAAATATGAGTATTGAAGTGTTTAAAAGAACAGAAAAAAAATATTTATTAACAGAAATGCAATATCTTAATTTAATGAAAAAAATTGAAGATAAATTAAATAAAGATACTTTTTATAAAAGTACAATATGTAATATATATTATGATACTGATGATTATGATTTAATATCATATTCATTAGAAAAACCAATATATAAAGAAAAAATAAGACTTAGAAGTTATGGTGTACCTAATAAAGAAGATACTGTTTTTTTAGAAATTAAAAAAAAATATAAAGGAGTGGTTGGAAAAAGAAGAGTAAATATAAAATTGCAAGAATTTTATGATTACATTGAAACAGGAAAATATCCAGAATGTAATAAACAGATAATGGAAGAAATAGATTATTGTTTTAAGTATTATAATTTAAAACCAGTTTTGTTTTTAGGATATGATCGATTATCTTATTATGATAAAAAAAATAAGAGTTTTAGAATAACTTTTGATAAAAATATTCGAAGTAGAGAAGAAGATTTGAATTTAGAATTAGGTGATTGTGGAAATTTATATTTTACGGATAAAACATACATAATGGAAGTTAAAACTTTAGATGCTCTTCCGCTATGGTTTACAAATATATTATCTGCTTTAAATATCTTTCCTACATCGTTTTCAAAATATGGAAGCATTTATAAGAGAAAGTCAATTGAGGTGAAATAAAATGTTTAATAATATAATTGGAAGTAGTTTGGATATAAAAAGTTTTGTTATTTGTATAATAACATCACTTATCTTAGGATTTTTTGTATCGATACTACATATGAAGACAAGTAGATATAGTAAAAACTTTGTCGTTACTTTAACTGTTTTACCAACTTTAGTAGCTACTGTGATATTAATGGTTAATGGTAATTTAGGAACAAGTGTTGCAATTTTAGGAACATTTGGATTAATAAGATTTAGAAGTGTTCCCGGTAATTCTAGAGAAATAATGAATGTATTTTTTGCAATGGCAATTGGATTAGCTGTAGGAACTGGATATATAGCTTTTGCTATATTAATTACATTAATCATAACTATATTCTCTTATTTATTACATGTTCTTAATTTTGGGGAAAATAAAAGTGATAATAAAATATTAAAAGTTGTCATTCCAGAAAACTTAAATTATACAAATATATTCGATGATATATTTGAAAAATATCTAAAAGATTATAAATTAGAGCAAGTGAAAACTATAAATATGGGAAGTATGTTTGAAATTACATATTTAGTATCTTTAAAAGATATTAATGATGAAAAGGATTTACTTGATAAAATTAGATGTCGTAATGGTAATTTAAAAATACTTATCATGAATAATAATAATGATCAAGAATTGTAAGGAGGAAAAATGAAAAAATTTGGAATATTATTGTTTATCATTATAATGATTCTTTCAATTGGAGGAATAATTTATTTTGAAAATTCAAATAATTCAGATGATGATGTATCAAGTGATTCTAATATAAATTATGAATCAGATACAGAAATTGATTGGAGTATTTATGAAACAACATATATATCGCTTGATGATGAAGATGTATCTATAACAAAGGGTGGTGTTTATGAAATAAGTGGAACTCTTGATGATAGTAATATTATCATAAATACAACAGATAATGTAAAAATTGTTTTGAACAATGCAACAATTAAATCATCAGATGGACCAGCAATATATGTTGCATCAGCTAAAAATATATATATTGAGTTAGCTGATGGTACAACAAATTATATAGAAGATGGATCAAGTCATGATGATGAAACTTTAGAAGGAGCTATATATAGTACTTCAGATTTAATATTTGAAGGAACAGGTACTTTAAAAGTAAATGCTAATTATCAGGATGCAATAGTATCTAATGATGATTTAATTTTCGAAAGTGGAACTTATATTATAGATGCAGTCGATGAAGCTATCAAAGGAAAAGATTCTGTTGTTATATATGATGGTAATTATACAATAACATCAGGTGGTGATGCAATTAAATCAACTAACGAAGAAGATACATCTAAAGGTTACATTATAATTGAAAAAGGGACATTTGTAATAAAATCAGATACTGATGGTATTTCAGCTGTAACAGAAATATTTATATATGATGGGAACTTTGATATAACAACCGGAGGAGGAAGCAGTATAAATAGTTCTTCATCAAATTCAGGATGGGGGACTTGGGGTAATTCAACTTCAACTACGGAGTCTTCGAGTGCTAAATCGATAAAAGCAGGTACTAAAATAACAATAGAAAATGGTAAATTTAATATTAATTCATCAGATGATGCTATACATAGTAATAGCAATGTTTGGATTAAAAATGGAACATTTGATATAGCTTCTGGAGATGATGGAATACATGCTGATGATGCAGTTTTAATAGATAATGGAACAATAACAGTAACAGAAAGTTATGAAGGTATAGAAGGAACTAATATTACTATTAATGCTGGTACAATAAGCGTAACTACTAGTGATGATGGGTTAAATGCTGGTGGAGGAAATGATTCTTCAGCTGTTAATAGAACAGGAGCAACAACAACTTCAAGTAGTAGTAGTAGCTCAATAACTATTAATGGTGGAACAATATACATTAATTCTACAGGTGATGGTCTTGATGCTAACGGATCAATAACTATGACTGGTGGGGTAACTGTTGTAAATGGACCAACTGATAATGGGAATGGAGCGCTTGATTATGATTCAACTTTCGTTGTAACGGTTGGAACTTTAATAGCATCTGGATCATCTGGTATGGCACAGTTGCCAAGTTCTAGTTCAAGTATTTATTCAGTTATGATAAATTTTACTAGTTCAATTTCAGCTGGTACATTAGTTAGTATAAAGGATTCGAGTGGTAATGAAGTTATTACATATGAAGCTAGTAAAAACTATCAAAATTTAGTAATAGTATCTCCTTCATTAACTAAAGATACATATACTATTTCTACCAAAGGTAGTTCAAGTAATAGTGAAACTAATGGTATTTATGAGATAGGTGGATATAGTGGGGGTACAAATTATTCAACATTTACAATAAATAGTATTAATACAACGGTTGGAACAAGTAGTAGTCAAATGAGAAGATAATGATAAAAAAATATATATACTAGTATATATACTTTTTTTATTGTATAATAAATTAGGTGATAAAATGAAAGAAGTTTTAATAGAAAAACTAGATCATCAGGGTAGAGGAATAGCTTTTATAGATAATGTAATAACATTTATTCCAGATTGCTTGCCTGGTGAAGTAGTAAAAATAAAATTAATAAAAAAGAGTAAAAAAATTAATGAAGGTGAAGTAGTTGAATTTATAAAAAAAAGTTCAAATAGAGTGGAATCAATTTGTAAATATAATAAGTTATGTGGTGGATGTGATTTGCTGCATATTTCTTATGAAGATGAATTAAATTATAAAGAAAATAAAGTAAAAGAAATAATTAATAGATTTACTCATATAGATATAAATAAAGTAAAAAAAATAATTCCTAATAATGAATATAACTATCGAAATAAAGCAACTTTTCACATTAAAGAAAAAGTTGGTTATTACAAGAAAAAAACTTATGAAGTAATAAATATTGATAAATGCTTAATAGTAGACGATAAAATAAATGAATTATTAAATTTAGTTAAAAAAAATAATTTAAGAGGTATTTATCAAATATTAATTAGAGTCAGTAAAAATGATTCTATGATTGTTTTAAAAGTAGATGGTAATTATAAAATAGATAAATCTTTATTTGAAGATAAAGTAACATCTTTGGTTATTTATGAAAATAAAAAATATAAAAATATAATTGGCAATGGATATATAATAGAAGAAATAGGAGAATATAAATTTTATATTTCACCTGATTCATTTTTTCAAGTTAATACTAAAGGTGCATTTAATTTATATAGCAAGGTTTATGAATATGTTAATAAGTCAGATAACTTATTAGATTTATATTGTGGAACTGGTACTATAGGAATATTTTTAAGTAAAATTTGTAAAAATATTTATGGGGTAGAAATAAATGAATATGCTATAAAAGATGCAAATAAGAACAAGGAATTAAATAATATTTCAAATATTAAATTTGAATGTAATGATGTAATAAATATGAAAGAAATAAAAAATATTGATACTATTGTTTTAGATCCACCAAGAAGTGGTTTAGATAAAACAGTTGTCCAACATTTATTAAATTTAGAAGTTGACAAAATAGTTTATGTATCATGTGATCCAGTTACACTGGCTAGAGATTTAAATTTATTAAGTGAGAAATATAATATTGTTGAGATAACACCAGTGGACATGTTTAGTAAGACATATCATGTGGAGTGCGTAGTTAAGTTATTGAAAATTTAATATATTAAAAAGTAATAAATGTTAAATATATATTATCTTAGTAGAAGAGAGTAAAATCTCTTTTTTTATGATATAATTTTTATTAGATGGAGATGAAATATGAAAAAAATAAAAAAAACTTTATATTTTATTTTAATTACTTTTATTTTTAATTATGTAATTTTATTTTTAATACCAAAGCTATTAGCTTGTACTTTGTCTATTGATAATAATATATCTTCTAAATATTTAATTGGAATATTAGTTAGAATGATAGGAATTATAGTAACTATTTATTTAATTAAAAGAAACAACTTAAACTTAGATAAAAAAATTAAAATTAAGCATTTTTTTATTAGTTGGTTATTTATAATATATATTATATTTAATATTGAATTAATATCAATAAATAGTAATATGTATTTAAATCTCCTGCTAATGTTTATTGATGCTATATTTGTTGGAATTTATGAAGAATTATTTTTCAGGGGTTATATTTTAAATAAATTAATTAAAGAATTTAACAAAACAAAGACAATAATTTTAGTTTTATTTGGAAGTTTACTTTTTGGATTAATTCATTTTATGAATTTAAAAAGTGGAATACCATTTAGTTTGATTTTATATCAAGTTATATATGCATTTATTATTGGAATTGCACTTTCTTCTATATTTATTAAAACAAAATTTAACATTACAATCTGTATTATATTACATAGTTTATATGATATAGCTAGTGGCTTTACTGATTTGTTACCTAAAAATGTTTTAAAAATTAATGCATTAGATATAAATTCATTTATATATGGATTACTTCCATTTGTTCCTCTTTTGTTATATTCATTATTCTTATTAAAGCAAAAAAAAAATTTAATAAAATACAAAGATTATAAATTTTATATAGGTAGTTTTGAAAATTCAGATGCAGAAATAACTTTTATTGAAACAGATATTATTAATATTAATCATACTTTTGTAAATGAAAAATTTCGAGGTCAAAAAATAGGGTTGCTATTAATTGATGAAGTTCTAAAATATGCAACTATAAGAAATAAAAAAATATTACCTACATGTTCTTATGCTAAAAAAGAGCTGTTCAAAGAAAAATATAAAGATATTATAATAAAATAAAAAAGACATTAGTCTTTTTTTGTATCATTAAATATTTTGCCATCTTTTATTTCAATAATTCGATCTGCTTTTTTTGCAATATTTTCATCATGAGTTATTATCAAAAAAGTAGTATTATATTTTTTGTTTATGTTTCTTAAAATATCATATATTATGTTTGTTGTTTTAGAGTCTAAATTGCCTGTTGGTTCATCAGCTAGTATTATTTTAGGATTATTAATCAATGCTCTAGCAATTGCTACTCTTTGTTGCTCGCCACCTGATAAATTACTCGCTAAATTATTTTCTACTTTTTCAAGACCAACTTCCTTTAATAATTCTAAAGCTCTTTGTTTAGCTTCTTTAGTTATTTTTCCATGTTTAATTTGATATGGAATTAAAACATTTTCTAATGCTGTAAATTCTGGTAACAAATAATGGAATTGAAATATAAATCCAAGAACTTCATTTCTTATTTCAGCTAGTCTATCACTAGTCATATGACTTTCAATTCTTCCACCTATAAGTATTTCTCCAGATGTTGGTACATCAAGTGAACCAATAATATTTAATAAAGTACTTTTTCCAGAACCTGATGCACCGATGATAGCGTTAAAAGAGCCTTCTTCTATTAATAAGTTAATATCAAACAAAACTTGATTTTTGATTTGATCGCCATAGAATTTATTAACTTTTCTAATTTCTAATATGTTTTTCATATTGCACCTCAGTTATTTCTAATTATATCTATAGGATTTAATTTACATGATTTTAAAGCTGGTATTAAAGAAGCTAAAATAGAAGATATGATAGCTACTAAAAAGGCTGTAATAATACTTATATATGTAATAGTAATTTCAACTATTGGAGTGTTATCGGGATTAGTTGCAAATGTTGTAAATAATAGTAATAAAATGATTCCTAAAATAATACCAATAATAGCACCTAAGGTTCCTAAAATAATTCCTTGAATCAGAAAAATGGAAGCTGCTTTTTTATTTTTAATTCCCATTGCTTTTAAAATTCCAATTTGTTTAGCTTTTTGCATAACACTAATGGCTAAAACGCTAGATATTCCCAGTACAACAGAAACAACAACAAATATCTGTATAATTATACTAGATATGCTTTGTCCATTAAGTCCACTTAACAAATCTTCATTATTTTCCTTCCAATTATCAATTTCATAATTATTAGATAAATAATTATCAATATTCTTACTTATTTCATCGGCTTGAAAAATATTTTTATTACTAATACCAATTTGTATTGAACTTATTTTATTTTTTTTATCAAATAAATTTTGTGCATCATTTAAATTCATGAAACTTAATGTATCGTCTAAAGCTTTAACACCATATTTATAAAATCCACTAATTTTTAATTCAAATGTACTTTGATCATTAGCTAGGATTTTAATCGCATCATTGATTTTTAAATTATATTTATTTTTATAGTTTTCACTTAATATAATATAATTTCCTCGTTTAATTTTACCACTAGTAATATGTTTATTTAAATTATAAATCGAATCATAACTATCATCAATTCCTCTAATTATTAAATTAAAGTTGTCATCGCTTATATTCGCTAATGAATTAATATCAAGATAATAAGTAATATCTTCAATTTTATCATCTAAGTTATATAAATTATTTATATTAATTTCTTCTTTATTAATATAATCTTGTGTGAAAGAAGTAATGCTTATTTGAGAGTTGTTACCTATAGTTTTATTTATTAAGCTTTCTTGTAATCCAGTTATAAGTAAACTTATAAATAATTGTACAGCAATACCAACACTAATACCAAGTATTATTAATACTGTTTGATTTTTATTTGATTTTAAAAATCTTTTAGCTATTTTATAGCTTAGTTTCATTTTAATCACCTTCTCATGATATTGTATTTAATATTTTATATAAAAGATTATATAAAGTAATACTATCTTCTTTAGATAAACTGATGCATGAAGACATATGTTGATATATGTCTTTAGCTTCGTTTTTTAAATCATTACCTTTTTTTGTTATTTTAACATTTAAAATTCTTTCATCTGATTTATTTCTTGATCTAAGTAAATATTTTTTTTCTTCAAGCTTTTTTAAAACAGGTGTTAGAGTTCCAGAATCTAGATACAATATTTTACCTAGATTAGTTACATTTATTTCTTGTTGTTCCCACATAACCATCATGACAATATATTGTGTGTAAGTTAAATCTAAATTGTCTAATAATGGTTTGTATTTTTTAATTATTTCTTTTGAACAAGCATATAAAGGGAAACATAATTGATTACTTATTTTTAAATTATCTTCATTCATATTTTATTCCTATAAAATGTTTTTAATATCATTTTCCATTTCTTCAGGATTTATTTTTGAATCATATCTATTAACTATGTTTCCGTTTTTATCTACTAAGAATTTAGTAAAATTCCATCTTATTTTTTTTCCTTGTTCAATATTACAATTGTTTTTTAAGTAAGTATATAATGGGTCTTCATTTTTTCCATTAACTTCAATTTTAGCAAATTGTTTAAATGTTATTCCAAATCTACCAGTGCAAAAATTGTGTATTTCTTCAATGTCACCGGGAGCTTGTCCTAAAAACTGATTACATGGAAAATCTAATATTTCTAGATTTTTATCTTTATATTTTTTATATAAAGCTTCTAGCCCATTATATTGTTTTGTATATCCACATTTAGTTGCAGTATTAACAATAACTAAAGTTTTTCCTTTATATTCACTTAATGATATTTCATTATTACTCATGTCTTTTACTTTGAAATCATATACATTCATAAATTACCTCCTTGTATACAATTAAATTGTACACAATTTAATTTATTTTGTCAATTATTTTTTTATTAATAATTATTACATATTTATTTTTATATTGATAAAAGATAACTATTTTGTTATAATTTGAAAAGAATAGAGGGATGTTTATGAAAAAAGGATTTACGCTTATTGAGTTACTAGCTGTTATAGTAATACTAGCTCTAATAGCATTAATATCAGTACCAATGATATTAGGAATAGTAGAAAAAGTAAAAAAAGGTGCACTTGGAGCTACAGCAAATGGACTGTTAGAAAGTGCAACATTATATTATGCTAAGAATTTGAGTACTATAGGAGAAAATAAAGTATTTTTATTTGATGAAACACATGATGGAGAAACAACTGATAATATCAAATTAACATATAAAGGGGACTTTAAAGGAACTGGAAGTGTAAGAATATATAAAGATGGAAAAACAGCAATATGTATTCAAGATGAAAAATACTATGCCATTAAGAATATAAATAATACAAAAGTAACAACAGGAACAGGAACATGTTCATATGACGAAGCAACAAATACATATTTAAGTGTTAATTTAGTAAGTCAAGATTTGGTTGATGATTTACAAGAACAACTAGATCAAATAAATACTCAAAAACAACTTATAATTGATGCGTTAGCAGCAAAAGGTGTAACAGCAAGTGTTAATGAGGATTTAGCTTCTTTAGCTAATAAAATAGGCCAAATAAGTTTAGGACAAAAGGTTATTGAATTGGGAACAGGAACAAGTTTTGATTTAAAAACAAACTATGCAACTTATGGTTTGTCAGCTAGTGATTATCAGTCATTAAGCGCTTCAAATTTTATTTATACGATGAATGGAGCATTACAATTAACTCTTGGTTTTCATTCAGAAGGTTGGACTGTTGGAGATAACCCAGGAATTACTAGATCAAATACCCCAGCAGTTACATATGACAATACTACTGGTATTTTGACTATAACAAATGCCTCATATAATTTTGGATATTATTACAATTGGAATTATGTAGAGTATGGAACAGTTGCATATAGTTTTACCCCAAAAGTTTATTTAGTAAAATAATATAAATATCTGAGTGTCTAAAAGTGTAAAAATTGTTTTGAGTTTCAAAAATAAACATAATAAGTGTTTATTTTTTTGATAAAAGTGGTAATATTAAATAGATAAGAAAGAGAGGTTTTTGGATGGCAATAAACAGAATTATCTTAAATGAAACATCTTACTTTGGTTTTAATGCTAGAAGTGTTTTAACTGATGAAATTAAAAAAAGAGGTTTTAAAAAAGCTTTAGTTGTTAGTGATAAAAATTTAGTTGAAAATCAATTAACGAAAAAAGTGACTTCATTATTAGATGAAAATAATTTATCTTATAGTATTTTTAGTAATATTAAACCAAATCCAACTGTAGAAAGTATTAAAGAAGGTGTTTTATTTTGTAAAGAAATAAATGCTGATTATATATTGGCTATTGGTGGTGGAAGTTCGATTGATGTAGCTAAAGCAATTGGAATAATAATAACTAATCCTGAATTTTCAGATGTTGTTTCATTAGAAGGCTTATCAAATACAAAAAACAAATCATTACCTATAATAGCTCTTCCTACAACAGCAGGAACAGCAGCTGAAGTAACAATTAATTATGTTATTACAGATGAACAAAGTGTTAAGAAAATGGTATGTGTAGATCCTAATGATATACCAGTTTTATCTATTATAGACACTGAATTAATGTCATATATGCCTTCAAAATTAATAGCAGCAACAGGTATGGATGCTTTAACTCATGCTATTGAGGGATATATAACAAAAGCTGCATGGTCTATGACAGATATGTTTCATATAGAAGCAATTAAAATTATTTTTGAAAATCTTAAAGATGCAGTAATTGAAAAAAAACAATCAGCTATAGATAAAATGGGTGTAGCTCAATATATAGCTGGTATGGGTTTTTCAAATGTAGGGCTTGGAATTGTTCATTCTATGGCACATTCATTAGGAGCATTTTATGATACACCACATGGAGTAGCTAATGCTTTATTATTACCTCACGTTATGGAATATAATGGGGTTAAAGTTGCAGATAGATACCGTGAAATATGTGAAGCTTTGAATTTTGATGTTAATAATTTATCGAATGAAGAGGTTATTAAATTACTAGTAAATAAAGTAAAATCATTATCAATTGAAGTTGATATACCACAAACATTAAGAGAAATAGGAGCTAACCAAGAAGATATACCTTCATTAGCTGAAAAAGCTTTCAATGATGTTTGTACTGGTGGAAATCCTAGAGAAACTAGTGTAGAAGATATTATAAAAATATATAATGATATATTTTAATTAAAAGACAAGATTTTTTCTTGTCTTTTTGTTGGAAAAATATATAACTGAAAGGAATAAGTTATGATGAAAATGGATTTAACAGATTTAGTTGTTAATGCTTTAATAGAACTAAGCAGAATAGGAATAAGAAAAATTAATGATAAAGATATAGTTATTTATAAAGAAGTAATCTCTAAAAAATTAAAAGAAAAAAATATTGATGTAACTTTTGATTTAGGAAAGAATCAATATCACGAATTTTTAAAAGAAACTGGTGCATACATAGTAGTACATGAAGATAATAATATTTTAGAATATGTAATGTTACCACACGTTGTGTCAGAAGATCTTTTGCACTTTAGGGGAAGTATACCTTTGACTTTTTTATTAACCCTTGTTGATCAAGAGGTATTGAAAGCATTATATATTAGTGTTAAAAATAATATATATAATGATTATTATGAAAATGAATTAATTGAAAATAGTCTTAACTATTCGTTGAATAAAATAGAAGGATATGAAAAAAAGATTACAGAAGAGAGTAGAAAAATAGATAATATTAAAAATAATTATCAAATGAATAAGCATATAAAAGAAAAACAATTTATCTTAAATAATAGATAAAAATTCGTATTTATATATTAATAAAAGCATCTTGCATAAAAAAAATAACCACTTATTTGAAAATTAATGATATATATTATAAAATATTATATAATTAGTTTGTTAGGAGATATTATATGAAAGTATTAATTGAGGAAGATAATCAAATAGTTGATGATGAAATTATAATTAAATGTAATAAAAAAAATTATATAATTAATAAAATAGAAAATTATATAAAAAATATGAATAAAAATAATTTAATTTTTTATAAAAATGAAACACAATATTTTTTTGATATAAACGATATACTTTTTTTTGAAACAATAGATAATAGTATAAGTGCACATACTATTAATGATATTTATATTGTTAAATATAAACTATATGAATTAGAAAATATTTTACCTATTAATTTTATTAGAATATCAAAATCAGCTATTGTTAATATTAATCATATATATGCAATTGATAAAAATATAACCTCTTCTAGTTTAATAAAATTTAATAAAAGTTATAAGCAAGTTTATGTTTCAAGATTATATAATAAATCTTTGAAAGAAAGACTTAAAGAAAGGATGAAAATATGAAAAAAATATTTTGGGGATTGTTTTTTATAACATCTGGAATTGTTGTTATAATTAATCAATTAGGATATTTTACAAATATCAATTTATTTAGTTTGTTGTTCACAATAATGTTATTACCTATTTTTGTTAAGAGTATATTTAGAAGAAACTTTGCGGGAATATTTTTCCCTGTAGCTTTGTTTATGATAATATATTCAAATCAATTAAATTTAAATGACATAACACCAATACCTGTATTATTAACAGCAGCTTTATGTAGTATTGGATTTACCATTATTTTTGGAAAAAATCATAATTGTAATAATGAAAAATTTGATCAAATAATAAATGAACAAGATGAAAGTGAAATAGATTTTAAAGTTAGCTATGGAGCTAGTATAAAATATGTAAATACTGAGGATTTAAAAAAAGCCAACTTATCATGTTCATTTGGGGCTTTAAAAGTTTATTTTGACAATGCTAAAATTTCAGGCGATAATGCTATTATTAATTTGGATATTTCTTTTTCAGGAGTAGAAATATACATTCCAAAAGAATGGAAAGTTATCAATAATGTTGAAATATCATTAGGTGGTATTGAAGATAAAAATATCAGAAATATTAATTATGAAAAAACAGTGACTTTAACTGGTAAAGTTAGTTTATCTGGCTTAAGTATATTTTACATTTAAAAACCATATATGGTTTTTTTATGTGCAAAGTGATATAATATAGTTGTTTTTTGATTTAGGAAGTGTATTTATGAAAAAAATAAAATATTATAGCTATGTATTTTTATTAACTTCAATTATGGGATGGTTTGTTGAATTACTTTATTCACCTATATTTAGGAATAAAATAGTTCTTCCGGGAGTTATTCCACCATTTTGTCCAATATATGGAGTTGGTTTTGTGACAATAATGATTATTACAAATAATAAAACAAATAAAATATATTCATATCTTAAAATATTTTTAGCTACAACATTAATTGAATATATTGCAGCTTATATTTCTGAGATATATTTCAATCATATTATTTGGAATTATCATAATTATTTATTTAATATTGATGGTAGAGTTTGTTTACTATATTCATTAATATGGGGAACTTTTGGATATATATTTATATATTTTGTTGAACCCCATATAAAAAACATTTATGATAAATATAATTCTAAAAAAACAGATTTATTTATTTTAATATTGCTAGTTTTATTTATTTTTGACATTATAATTAGAATTTTGGTTTAGTTTGAGGAAAAAATGAAAATTGTTTTCGTCGGATTATCTAATAAGAAAAATCTAAAACCTTTTGATAAAAAAACAAAAAGTGGGGAAATAATTGATCAAATTATTGATGCGTTAGATGATCATTGTTATAAATTGAATTTGGTTTCATATGCACCATTAAATGATGATAATAAATTAAGATATCCAACTAAATTAGAAATTATAAAAGAAAGACCTAAATTTTTAAGAGAAATAAAAAAAATAAATCCAGATATAATTATAGGATTTGGTAATATAGTTGGTAATGAATTGAAAAAAATAAAATTAATTAATAATAAATTGATAATTAAAAAACACCCATCTTATATTTATGTTTATAAAAGAAAAGAAATTAATAATTATATAGAGGATACTATTAGCGAAATAAATTCTTATAAAGTGAGGAAATGATATGATTATTTATAATAAATTAGTTAGAGATAAAATTATTGATAAAATTAAATTAAATAATGAAATACCGGTTATAAGAAAACTGGATAATGATGAATATAAAATAGAATTAATTAAAAAATTAAAAGAAGAGATGAATGAGCTATTAGAAGCTATTGAATTAGAAAATGATTTAAGTATTTTAGAAGAATCGGCAGATGTATTTGAAGTTATCAAATACATTAATATCTTAAGTAATAATAGTATGGAAAATATAATTGATGAAATGAATTTAAAACATGATAAAAAGGGTGGATTTGATGAAAAAATCTATTTGGAAAAAGTAATATAAAATAAACTTATCAACAAGTTTATTTTTTTTTATTATTTATAAACTTAATAATTAGGTTTTTTCCACAGGATAAATTTTAATTTTGTAGTTATTATTAATTATTACTGTGGAAAATATAGTTATGAAATTAATAATTAGTCATTTGATATATATTTTTAAACAGGATATAGTAACGACTATAATTTTTAAAGGAGGAAAAAATGAAAAAAATTATATGTAGTTTAGTTATTTTTATTATTATATTTATATCAAAAGATGTTTTAGCCTCAGATGTTAATTTAAGAATTGATTATCAAGAAGGAATATATAGCAATAGAGAATCATCATTACATATTTATAATGGTAAATTAGGATATATTTATTTAAATAATAAAATAGCATATTGTTTAGAACCCTTCAAAATAATTGGGTCTAATTATAAAGAAGATAATTTGGTTTTAAATATTGATCCATTGTTGTTAGACTATTATAAATTAGCTTCAGCATATGGTTATAATGAAATAAATAATAATATATACTATTATATGGCAACACAAGAATTAATTTGGAGAAAAAATCCAGCTTTAATAAGAGTTTATTGGACTACAACTTCTTCTTCAGCTAGTAGTAGAATAATAATAGATGGATATAAAAATGAGATATCAAAAAAAATAGAGGAAGCAAGAATAAAACCAAATTTTAATGTTAAAGAAATAAATCCAGACATTAATGATATTATTGAATTAACTGATGTAAATAATGTTTTAGGAAATTATGAAATTATTAATAATAGTAAAAATGAAATATGGAAAGAAAAAAACAAATTATATATCAAAATTCTTGATTTAAATAATGCAGATATTAAATTTGTAAAAAGAATAAAAAGTGGTGTTTCTACAAATGGATATAAAGAAAGCTCAACTTATCAAGCATTAGCTACATTTGCTATTGATGAAATAGTTGAAGAAAATTTAAGTATAATACCAAATGAATATAATAGTAAAATAAAAATTACAACGATGTCTAATTCAAAATTAATAAATGATAAATTAACTTTTAAAATATATAATTTAAATACAAGTCAATTTGTCAAAATAAATGAAAATGATATATTTAAAACAGATGAAAAAGGAGAATTTATATCTGACTTTAAACTGAGTGAAGGAACATATGAAATATTTAATTTAGATATACCAAATAACTATGTATATAGTGATAGCAATACAGTTTTCCAAATAAAAGAAGATAATGAATTAGATAATAATTATTATGAAATATTTAATTATTTAGATATTCCATATGGAATATTAAATTACCAAGAAAAAATCAAATATAATAATTTAATTGTACCAAATGATAATAAAAATTATTATATTTATGCTGCTGATAATTTATATGATAATAATTATAATTTATTATATTTAAAGAATCAATTTGTAAAATCAATTAGTACTAATGAAAATGGTCAATTCACTACTACATTACCCGTTGGTAATTATTATATAACTAACGATGAAAAAGAAGTTACAAATTTTTTGATTAATTATATAGATAAATATACAAAAGAAATTATTAAAAACATTATTGTTGAAAAAAACTTAGAAAGAAGTACTATTAAAATTAATGTTCAAAAACAGATATATTTAAATGACTCGTGTCAAAATCAAAATTATGATAATATTGAATATGGTTTATATGCTGCATCTGATATATATTTAAATGACATTTTAGTTTATAAAAATAATCAGTTAATTTATAAATTAATTAGTAATGAAATAACAGAAGTTCAAATTCCGCTAGGTTCTTATTATATAAAAGAATTAACACAGTTTGATGATGAAAATAAATTTACAAATTATTATTTCAAATATGAACATCAAAATCTTGAATTGAATATAATTAAACAAGAAAAAGAAAAAATTTTTGAAGACGAAGTGAATGATATCAATGTATATCAAAATAATTTAAAAAATGAAAATAATGATTTCAATCAAGAAATAGATGAATATGAAAATAATTTTTCATCAAGATTAATAAAAGAAAATGATGATTCTAATTTAAATTATATAGATGATAATGAATATAGTAAAATTATTAAAAATGAAAATAACAAATTATTAAATGAAAAAACAACATGTAAAAATAATAAGTGTTACTGTCATAATATAATATGGTTATTAATAATAATTGTTTTGTTAATTTTAATTATTATAAAAGATAAAATAAAAAAATGACTTAGTCATTTTTTATTGTATATGGTTTATCAAAAGATCCATCACCATCTAAATATATGGCATTACTTGAAATATGAATTACTAAATTAATAGCTGTTGCATTAGCAGTTCTTATTAAGTCAGGATAAGTTGATATTTTAAAAGCTCTATCACTTATTTCAGAACTTGCAGTGATTGTCCAAAATGATTTATCAAATGCTGATATGTAATTATAATTAGAACACTCTCTATCATCTAAACTGTTACAGTTATTATCAATACTAGCTAAAGCATATTCATAAACTTCTAACATTGATATATATTGATTTTCTAAAACATCAGAACATTCAACTGAACCATCAAGAATAGAACTGTTTTCTGCTTGTTTACCTAAACAAATATCTTGCGCAACAATGAATGCTTTGTCAGCTTCTGTAAATTTATTTTCATCATTGTATAAAGTTTCAAGAGTATCTTTTATTCTGCTAACGCGATAATCATTAATTCCAGTATTAGACTCAACCTCATTATTATAACGATCATCCCATACAAAACTTTCCTCACTAGTTACTTCAATTAATCTGATAGAGTTATCAGTGTTTATTTTAATAATTCTCCAAATTTTATTAGCAAAAGAAACATAATTATTAAGATCTTCTCCCCTGAATACTAAAGAATTATTAATTTCGTATAATCCATCACTATCAGTAGTTATTAAATTATCTGATTTTACTTTTTCATACAAATATGTTGTTTGATAATCATCTTCGCAATTTAAGTCAGTAGAATATAAATAAAATCCATTATTGTTTTCAACAGTTACTTTTGCCTCACAAGATGTATTTTGATTTTTTAATAAATTATCAAAACTTTTAATTAATTTTTTTTCTACTAATTTATCCATTGTTATGAAAGTACTTTCTCCAACAATTGGTAATTCATCTTGATTGTTTTTATAATATACTATAGCTGCGTTTTGTATTTTCTTTTTGGCAACTTCAATTGAAACCTTTCCTCCAAACATAACACTAAGTATTAATATTATAATAATAAAGAAAAGCATAACTCCAAAGCCTACTCCAAAATAAACATATACATTTTTACCTATTTTTTTAAAGTCCATTAAATAACCCTCCAAACTAAATAAATTATATCAAAAAAAATATAAATATACAATAAAATAATGACATTTGAATAATATTAATAGGTGATTAAATGAATAGTATAATCATTATAATAAAAGGATTTATTATTGGTATAGGAAAAATAATTCCGGGTGTAAGTGGAAGTTTAATAGCAATTTCATTAGGTTTATATGAACAAATGATTATATCAGTTAATAATTTGTTTAGTAATTTTAAAAAAAATTTTACCTTTCTTTTTAAAATATCAATTGGAATCTTATTAGCTATGGTTTTGTTTAGTAAATTGATTGATTATTTTTTAAAAAATAATTATTTATATACAATGGCAATTATAATAGGATTAATAATAGGTATTATCCCAAATATAGTTAAGAAAATTAAATCCAAAAACTCAATATTTTGTGTAATTATTATACTATTATTAATATCTTTTATTATAAAAGATATTAATGTATCGCTTAATTTTATATTAAATATTCCTTTTTTTAAGTATATATATATTACTATATTAGGATTTATTGACGCAATTACTATGATTGTTCCTGGAATATCTGGAACAGCAATATTTATGATGATTGATAGCTATAATTTTATATTAAATATGTATATTAATTTTGAAATTATTAATTTATCATTCTTTTTTTTAGGAGTTGTTTTAGGAGTTTTTATAATTTCATCTTTAATATCAAAAATGCTAGATAATCATAAAAATTTATTTTATCAAATTATTTTGCTATTATCATCATACTCAATTTTGATGTTACTTAAAAGTGTTGTAACATATCTTAATCGAAATAATTTTGTAATAACATTATTTTTAATTTTATTAGGTTTTTTTATTGCAAAAAAATTAGATAATATGTAATTATAATGATAATCAAACATATTATTTAATGAGGTGAATTTATGGGAAAAAAACTTCCAAGTATTTATGCTAATAAAATAGATAAAGAATTATCAAATAATACTAAGATATCAGTAACAAAAAATGAAAAAGAACAAACAGAAAAAAATAGTGATACAAGATATAAAAGTAAAAATATAAATCAGAAAATTAAAGATATTTTTAATTCTCCAAAATATGTTTATAAAGCGAGTGTCATAATAACTTTAAAAGATAAAAAAATAAGTAGAAAAATTATAGGTCAAAATAATAATAGTTTAATAACAATTGATAATGAACTTATTTCAAAAAACGATATTATAGATATTGAATATGAAAATTAAAAACGAGTTACCTCGTTTTTAAATACATTCTACAAAACAATCATTTAAACATCTTATTGCACATATACAACTTAAGTTCATTGTAAAAAATGAATTAGTTGCAACGTATGGCGAACATATCAATTCACTTGTGTCTTCGTTTCTAGCTAAAACTCTGAAAGTAGCACAATTTCCATCTATTTTTTCAACTCTAAATATTGATGATTTTGTTTGTTCATCAGGATCTTTACTTATTGGCATAGAAAATGGAACACCATTACCGCAACAAGTATATATCATTATTGGTCTTGTGTTGTATGTCATACATGAAGTATTACAACCTAGAAATCCTCTATCACAAGTATCCAAACAACTATCACATGAATTAGCATTTTGTTGTAAAATACATATTACAGTTAAGACTTCAGCTATGCAACTGCCATCATTATTATTACACATATAATCCACCCCTTCTTTTATTATTCAATATAACATATTCAAAAATATGAAAGTGATGTGAATAAATAACCTATATAGTAATTAAATTGTTCAAAATTACTAAACAAGTGTATAATTATGTTAGAAGGTGAATATATGAAAAGAGCTATTGTTTTATCTGGTGGGGGATCAAAAGGAGCTTATCAAATTGGTGTTTGGAAAGCTCTTAAAAAATTAAAAATACATTATGACATTGTAACAGGAACATCTGTTGGAGCTTTGAATGCAGCTATTATGACGCAAAATACATTTCATAAAGGGCTTAAACTTTGGTATAATCTAAATTCTAACATGATTTTTGATGAAGAAATAAAAGAAGATTATAATACACAAGAAGGTAAAAAGATTATTATATTTTCATATTTTAAAAACATAATAAAAGGTGGAATGAATGTAAATAATTTAGAAAAAACAATAATTAATAATGTTGATTTAAAAAAAATATATGCTTCAAAAATAGATATGGGAATAGTGACTTTTAATGTTAAAACATTAAAACCACTAATTCTTACAAAGAATAAAATACCACGTGAAAAACTCCACGCATATTTATTAGCTTCTTCCTCTTGTTTTCCCGCTTTTAAAATGAAGAAAATAGATGAACAAAAATATATAGATGGGGGTATATATGATAACTTGCCAATTAATTTAGCTATTAAAATGGGAGCAACAGAGATAATAGCTGTTGATTTAAGAGAGTTAGGTATAAAGAAAAAAATAATTGATGAAAATATTAAAATAAAATATATTTCACCAAGAAATAAAATTGGGTCGTTTTTAGTTTTTCAATCTAGTTTTTCAAGAAAGGCAATTAAATTTGGTTATAATGATACAATGAAAGAATTTAATTTTTTTGAAGGTAATTTGTATACATTTAGAAACAATCAATTAAATAAAAATTATAAGAAGTATAAAGATTATTATATTGAAAATATCAATTTAGTATTACAAAATAGTAAATTATATAAGAAGTTATTGTTGATACCTTCTTATAAAAAAATACTATTAAGTTCTAATGATGAAGTAATAAAAAAAGAATTGAATAAGATGATAGAGCAAATAGGTTTGTCTTTTAATTTAGATGAATCTAAAATATATAGAATAAATCAATATAATAAATTACTTAAAAGTAAATTATTATTAATAAACAGCGATTCAAAAAAAAATAAATTAATTGAAGAAAAAGATATTAAAAATTTATTTAGTAACAAATTTACTATTAAATATATATATGATTGTATAAAAAACAATGAAGAAAAAAAATTAAATAAATTAGTAATATTATTTCCTCATGAATTTTTACAAGCAATATATTTAAAAACAATTATAGATAAAAAATAAAAAATATGTTATCATTATTGTAGGTGATAATATGAATAGAGTCTTAAAATTGCTTTTTGTAATGTTTTTAATTTACTTAGTAATCCAATTTGCTTTTAAATTTATTGAAAAGGGTAGTACTGTTAATTATCAAATAAAAAGTAACAATAACACTTTTTCAATTAAAGAAGTTTTTACAACAAATGTAGAGAATGAAACAAATAATTATTATTTCAATATTACCGTTAATGATGTTTCTTTTGATTATGAAGTGTTTGAAAATTTTAATATGCAAAATCGGATTATAAAAGATGTAAAATATTATGGTGATGATACACATTTATGTATATTGCCAATATATACTGGTAATAAAATATTGAGTGATGTAATGTGTAAAGTAGGTGGCGAATACTATTTATATCATGATATTAAAAATAAAAACGCCTCTCTTGATTCTTTTGTATCTTCATTATCAGAAATAGGTTATAGCTCATCATCTTATGATAATGATCTTGGAATAGCTACAACAAAGGATTCAATAATTTTATATGATAATGTTTTAAATAATCATTTTTTATCATTAGAAAATTATAAAGGCATTTATACTATTAATAATAGAAATTCTCAAAAAATATATGATAACTCAATATTTGAAAATGATGTTTATGTTAAATCAATATCAGCTTTTGTATTGAATTATTATGTTGTTGCAGATTACACAAAAGAATATAAATTTAATGAATTTACAGTAATTGATATAATAACAAATGTTAAATCAAAAATATCATATGATTATGATATAAGTATGGATTCATATGTACAAGGCGTTATTGATAATAATGTATACATATTTGATAGAAATACTTTGAAACAATATGAATTAGATATTAAAGCTAAAACAATAATTGAAGTAGGAAATGCCGATATAGGTATATTACGTTATATCAATGGTAACTTTGAGACAATTAATGCGTATGAAGCTAAAAATAGTGATATAACATTTAATCAATATACAACAAATAACATATGGAATAATAATAACTATGCAAGAGTTGATAAATCAGGAATATCTAAATCAGGTTATTATTACATTTATATTAAAACAGGTGACAAATATAATGTTTATCGTAGCACTATTCAAAACCCAGTAAGTATGACATATTTATATACAACAGATAATATATTAGATGCTGTTTATATTAAAGATTATGTTTATTTTAAAGAAGGTAAAAATATTAAAAGATATAGTGATTTAGAAGGTATAAAAACTATATTAAGTAATAATGAATTAGAATTTAATAAAACAATAAAATTTAATGTATATATAAAATAAGAACGCGTTTCTTATTTTTTCATATGTTATATTGAGGTGTTATTATGTATAAAATATATCAAGTAGGGTCTAATGAAACATTGGATTATATTGCAGTTTTATTTAATACAGATATTGATGAATTAAAAAAAATTAATGGGATATCAGATGATATGATATTAAAACCAGGTAGTTTTATAATTGTACCAGATAATTTAGTTAATGATGAATATTTAAATTATACTGTAAAAAAAGGTGATTCAATATACTCAATTAGTAAAAAATATGATACAGATTTAGATACATTATATAAAATAAATGGATTAAATAAAGATGATTATATATATCCAGATCAGGTAATTAAAATTCCTAATAAAAAAAGAATGTATGTGACTAATATGGGAGATACATTAAATGATGTGTTAAATAATCTTGATATCACTATTGAACAATTAGTTAAAGAAAATCAAGATATTTATTTAAAAGAAGATCAATTATTTAAAATTAACAGATAAAAAGATGAAAAATCTTTTTTTTCTTTTTTATTTATTATATAATATAAAAGGTGGTAGAAATGAAAAAAATAATATTAATAATATTGAGCTGTTTTATTTTAACAGCATGTACTAATACAGATTATACAAAAGCGCAATATGAAGATATATCATATGAAGATTTTATGGAAAAAGTAAACAATAATGAAACCTTTATTATATTTTTATATCAAACAGGATGTACACATTGTGAGGCTTTTGAACCAAAGTTAAATGAAGTTATTTCAAATTATGATTTAACAATATATGCGCTAAATTTAATTGATTTAACAGATGAAGAATATGCTAAAGTAGAAAACAAAACATTTGTAGCTGGTACACCAACTACGGTTTATTTCAAAGAAGGTAAAAAAGTATCTAAATTAGTTGGGGACAAAGATAAAGAGGATTTAATTAAATTTTTAGTTGATGCTAATTATATTGAGGAGGGCTAAAATGGAAGAAAACAAGGAAATAATGAATTTTGAAGTTAAATTTAGTGTTATTGAAAAATATGGTGAAGACTTAACTAAAAAACAATATATAACAAATCCAGCAATAGCTAGAGAACAAGAAATAAAAAGATTAATAATGGTTTTATTAACACCCGAAAAATCGGGGCTATTAGTTGGTAAAGCAGGAATTGGAAAGACCGCTATTGTAGAAGGGCTTGCATATTTAATACAAAGAAATGAAATTCCAGATGCTTTGAAAAATTATCATATAATTAAAATTAATTCCACTTCTTTAGTTGGTAAAATAATGATTAATGGTCGTGAAGAAATGTTAATTCAATTATTTGTTAATGAATTAAAACAACTGGAAAAAACAATTGTTTTCATAGATGAAATTCATACTTTAATTGGTGGAAAAAATGATGGACCAATGGATTTGGCCAACATATTAAAACCAGGACTTGATCGTGGAGATATTAAAGCTATTGGAGCTACAACAACTGAAGAGTATGACACTTATATAATTAGAGATCGTGCTTTTTTAAGAAGATTTGAACGAATTGAAGTTTTAGAACCTAGTGAAGAGGTAACAGTTAAAATATTAATGGAATCATTACCAAAAATAGAAAAACAAACAAATTGTAAATTTAAATATAATGAATTTATTAATAAAATGTTAATAGAATCTATCGTTAGTGCTACTTCTGAATTTAAAAGAGTATATGGATTATCGGCTATGTATCCAGACATTGCTTTTTCTGTTTTAACAGCTTCTTTTTCACAAGCTTTGTTTTCAAATAGAAATGAAGTTGATATATTGGATGTTTATAATGCAATTAAAACGAGTAAGAGAATATATCCAGATAGTATAGTCAAAGAATTAGATGCTTTCAGAATTAAATTTGCTAAATATACAGAAGAATTTGGAATTATTCTTCCTGTAGTTACAATTGATGAAATTAAAGGACAAGACGATTATTATTAATCGTTTTTTTCATAAAAAAATTGATAAATGAATATATATATGATAGAATTATAGGTAGGATGGTGAATTAAATGAAAGAATTAAAAATACCAACAAAGAATTATGTTTTGGCCTTATTTATAGTGATATTTACAATATTTATTACACTTTTTCTAGCTAATATGTATAATGAAAAAAAAGAATATGAATTACTTAAAAATGTTAGAATGGATTTTTTAGATATTATTGATTCAAAAAGTATAGATAACTATATTGTTGAAAATCATGATGTTATTATTTACTTGTCTAATAGTAGTGATATTAATTATGAAAGTTATGAAAAACAATTAAAAAGACTTATTATAGCTATGGAATATGAAAAGGATATTATATATTTAGATACTAAGGATGTTGATAGTGATTTTTATACTAAGTTTAAAGAAAAATATTTTACTGATGAACTAAAACAAAAAAATATTGAGTTAAACATTATTCCTAACTTATTAATAATTAAAGAAGGAAAAGTAAATGATATTTTATATACAGTGGATACAAGTAAAAAAGCAAGTGATGTCATTAACTTTATTGATGAAAATGGAGCAATTGAATGATAAATATTGTTTTATATCAACCGGAGATTCCAGCAAATACTGGTAATATAATGCGTACATGTGCTGGAACTGATGTAAAACTTCATTTGATAAAACCTCTTGGTTTTTCACTTGAAGATAAGTATGTAAAAAGATGTGGAGTTAATTATATAGATAATTGTGATTATAATGTATATGACAATTTTGATGATTTCTTAAAGAAAAATAAAGGAACTTATTATTATCTAACAAGATATGGTAAGAAACCGCATACTTCGTTTGATTACAGTGATAAATTTGAAAATATATATTTTATTTTTGGTAAAGAAAGTACAGGTATTCCTAAAGAAATATTGAAAAATGATTTAGAACATTGCTTAAGAATTCCAATGAATAATAATATAAGAGCTTTAAATTTATCTAATACTGTAGCTATATTAATATATGAGGCACTTAGACAACAAGAGTATAATGATTTACTTCAAGCAGAACCATTTAAGGGTGAAAATTATTTAGAACAATAAAAAACTATTGATAAATAATTTATTTAATGTTATTATATAAAAAGAATAGAGGAGGGTATTTATGGAATTTATATCAGAAAATTATATTTGGATTATTATAATAGCTGTTGTTATTATAATGACTGTAATTGGATATATTGCTGATAAAACAGATTTTGGTAAAAAACCAGTTAAAGAAAAGAAAATTAAAGAGAAAAAAATAACGAAAGAAGAAAAAGATGTAGTTGAAGATGATCAAAATTTAGATTTTCAATTAAATGAAAATGAAATGACAGAAATGATTGAACCTGCTTTTGATACAGATGAAATGGATTTGGGGACTTCATTCGATGATGAAATGGAATTAAAGACACAAGATAATATTATTGGGGATAATTTAGAAAATAATCAAATTGAAGAAGATATCAAATTTGATGAATCTAATATAGAAACACCAAGCTTTGAATTGAAAGAAGATAATAATATAAATACATTAGAAGCAAGTGAAGAACCTTCATTTGAATTGAAAGAAGAAAAAGAAGATACTACAGTTGATAATGAATCATTGGAAGAAAGTAATTTTAATAACGAAACAAATGAAGATACTAATTTTGAACCAGAAATGAATTCTTTTGAATTACCAAAAGATGATTCTGAAGAAAAAATAAGCAATGATTTACTTGGTAATAATGACGATTTAGATATTGAATTACCAAGCATAGAATCTTTAAATAAAGAATTATCAAATGATACTGAAGATGATGATGTTTGGAAATTCTAAAAAAAGATGATTTTATAATCATTTTTTTTAATTAATTATATATGTGAAACATTTAAAATTATATTTTTAAATGTTTTTTATTATAAATAAATATGGTAAAATATAATAGGAGATGATGTAATGAAACCAGTAGTACTTTGTATATTAGATGGAGTAGGAATTAGAAAAGAAATTCATGGTAATGCTGTTAAAAAAGCAAATATGCCGAATTTCAATTATTTATATAAAAAATATTCACATTCATTATTAGAAGCAAGTGGTAAGCAAGTTGGATTGCCTGAAAATCAAATGGGTAATAGTGAAGTTGGACATGCTAATATTGGAGCTGGTAGAATAGTATATCAGCCGCTAGAAATAATTAATAATAGTATTATAAATAAAACTTTTTTTAGTAATGAAAATATATTAAGAGTTATTAATCATAGTAAAAAAAATAATTCAAAGTTACATATATGTGGATTACTTAGTGATGGCGGGGTTCATTCTCATATTGATCATTTGATAAGTTTAATTGATATGTGTAAAGAAAATAATATTCAAAATTTATATCTTCATTTGTTTTTAGATGGTAGAGATACAAAAAGAGATAATGCATTAACTTATTTAAAACTCCTAGAAGCAAAAATAAAAGAAACAAGTATAGGCAAAATTGCATCTATTTCAGGAAGATATTACGCTATGGATAGAGATAATAGATGGGATCGAGTACAAAAAGCATATAATGCAATGGTTCTTGGAACAACTAAAATAGAAAAAAACTATGAAAAAATTATAACAGATAGTTATAACAATGAAGTATATGATGAATTTATAGAACCTTTTATTGTTGAAGAAAATGGTTTAATAGAAAATAATGACGGAATTATTGTTTTTAATTATCGTCCTGATCGTTTAAGAGAAATATTTAAAGCAATAACTGATGACAAATTTTCATCATTTGAAACAATCAAATTGGATAATATTAAATTAGCTACAATGTTTCCTGTTTCTGAAGAAGTAAAATGTATAAATGCATTTGAACATCAAAATTTAGAAAATACATTTGGAGCTTATATTGAAAAATTTAATTTGCATCAACTAAGAATAGCTGAAACAGAAAAATATGCTCATGTGACATATTTCTTTGATGGTGGAAAAGAAGTGGTATTAAAAAATAAAAATGAAATTTTAATACCTTCACCTAAAGTTGCTACTTATGACTTACAACCAGAAATGAGTGCAAATGAAATAACAGAAACATTATTAAAAGAAATGGATAAAAATATATATGATGTTATTATTTTAAATTATGCAAATGGAGATATGGTTGGTCATACTGGTAATATGGAAGCAACTATTAAAGCGCTAGAAGTAGTTGATGTTTGTTTAGGTAAATTATACAAGAAAACAAAGGAAAAAAATGGTGTTCTTATTATAACAGCAGATCATGGTAATAGTGATTTTATGTTAGATGAAAATGATAAACCCATCACGACTCATTCAATAAGTAAAGTTCCTTTTATTATCACAAATTATAAATGTAAATTAAAAGATGGCAAATTATCTGATATTGCTCCTACTATGTTAGAAATAATGAATTTAGATAAGCCAGAAGAAATGACAGGAGAATCATTAATAGAAAAAGAAACAAAAAAATCTAAAAGTGAAAAAGTATTTATTATTTGTTCTTTAATTTTTTTGATTACTTTATTTTCAATATACACAATTAGATTTTTAAAATATTATCGTGAAGAAAATCCAATTATTTCAGAAGAAATAACGGATACTAGTTTAGTATCCAAAATATTAAAAAAAGAAATAGTAACCTCTGGTGATGGCCTTTATCAGGATGGAAATGAATATATATTTAAAGGAAATGTTGAGAATAATTATATCTATTATTCAGGAATATTATTTAGAATTGTTAAAATTAATAGTAATAAAACAATAAAATTAATAACTGATGATGTAATATCTTCAATTGTTTGGGGAACTGGAAATTATGAAACTTCATATATAAGAAATTATTTAAATGATAATGAATTAGAGAATACAGGGATATTTTATAATGTTTTGAATAATCCTGACGATTATATTTATGCCAGCAAATTTTGTGTAAATAAAATTGATATTAATACTGGTATATGTGGCAATACTGTTACAGATAAAATAGGGCTTTTAACATATCAAGAATATAAAGAAGCTCTAGGAAATGAAAGTTATTTAAATATAAGTAAATATTGGTGGCTATCTAATACTGAAGAAAATAAACCAATGTATGTTTTTACTGAAGGAGGAATTAATTCTAATTCAGTTAGTGAAAACACATATTATAGTTACGGAGTGAGACCTGTTTTCAATCTTAAAGCTAGTGTAAATTATATTAGTGGAACAGGAACAAAAGAAGATCCATATGTGTTTGATAATCAAAATAATATTAAAATAGGAGATTATGTTTCTTATAGTGATTATACATGGAAAGTAATAAAAGTTGATGATAACAAAATCAAATTAGCTACTTCAGATTATATAAAAGTAAGCGATGAATATATTACGAAAAAATACTCAGATAACAGTAATAGTTTTTCTTTAGATGATAAAACTAGTTTAGCTTATTATTTAAATAATAATTTTTATAATAGTTTAAATAATCAAAAAATAATAGTTGATGGTACCTGGTATACAGGAAATTATAATGAGAACAACAACTATGATTATCAAGAAATATTTAAAAGTTCAATTGAAGCCAAAGTAGGATTACTTAATGTTATAGATTTATTTATAAATGATTTGGCTGATTATGATTTGATGACTCCAAATAGTGAAGATATGATTTATAATGTTAAAAATGATGGCAGCTTAGGATTATCATTAATAACAGACGAATTTAAAATCAGACCTTCAATATATATTGATAAAAATGTAAGTTTAACTGGTGATGGAACAATTGATAATCCATTTATAATAGAATAGGAGAGATAAATGAAAACGCATCGTAGAATAAAAATTGTTGTTCTTATTTTAGATATTCTCATGTGTGTCTTCCTCTTTTTTACATATGGTCCTATTTCTTATTTTAGAACATTATTAATAACAACAGCAATGACAACAAAAAGCCATCATTATTTAGCTAGAACTTTTTATAGTGATGATTTAATTAATAAAGTTCTTAGTGAAAACTATATTTCAGAGGTTGGTGAAAATACTAATTTGGATGAAATTAATTTTGATTCTATAATTGAAACAGATAAGTATGAATCAGAATATGAAAAACAAATATTAAAACATAATAAAGATGATGTTTATAAAATTTTTGAAATTAGTGGAACAGGTTACAAAGGTTTTGTAGCGGCCATATATGATGCTTCAAGAATAGAATTAGTAACAACAAAATATTTAAAAAAACAAGGACAGTTTCTACAAACGATTGCTAAAGAAAATGAAGCTTTATTAGCTATCAATGGTGGTGGATTCATTGATATTGATGGTCAAGGAGATGGAGGAACTCCTACAGGAACAGTTATTCAAAATTCCAAAATATTATTTGAAGGAGCTGATACTGGTTGGGGAGGAGGAATTGTTGGATTTACATCTGATAATAAACTTCTTCTTACAAAAGAATCTTCTTCGAGTGCTTTATCTCAGGGAATAGAAGATGCCGTTGATTTTGGTCCATTTTTAATAGTTAATGGGAAAAGATCTGTTATTAAAGGAAATGGTGGCTATGGAACTTCATCTAGAACAGCAATCGCGCAAAGACAAGATGGAATTGTTTTATTTGTTGTTATAGACGGTAGACAACCAGGATATAGTTTAGGTGTAACAATGTCTGAACTTACAGATATACTAGTTAGATATAAAGCATATAATGCTGTCAATTTAGATGGTGGAGCATCGAGTAGTATGGTTGAAAACGGGAATATCGTTAATAAACCTTGTGCTGTTAGTAAGACAGGAGAAAGATGGATTCCAACAGCTTGGATAGTAAAATAAACTCTTTTAAGAGTTTTTTTTATGAAAAAAACATTAAGAATTTTTCTTAATGTCCATTATTACTGGTAATATAATAGGTTTTCTGCCTGTTATATTGTATGTATAACTTGATATACTATTGACTATTTCATTTTTAATTTCAGAATAATTTACTTCTTTATCTAATTTAGATAAAATAGCTTTTTTAGCTATAAATTCAATTGTTCTTAATAATTCTTCATTTTCGTTTACTTGAACAAATCCTCTTGTTGTTATATTTACTTTTCCTAATAATTTATTATTAATCGTATCTATATTAGCTATGACAACAATAATTCCATCATTTGCCATTATATTTCTATCTTTAATAACAACAGAGCCAATATCACCAATTCTGTTTCCATCAACATAAACGTCTCCGGCTTGAATTGTTCCACTTCTTTTGATTTCTCCTTTGTAAATTGAAAGAACATCACCATTGCCTAAAGCAAATGTATTTTCTTTTGGTATTCCACATAGTGTAGCTATATCAGCATGTTTTTTTAACATTCTATATTCACCATGAAAAGGCATAAAATATTTTGGTTTCATCAATCTAAGCATTAATTTCAATTCTTCTTCGCTACCGTGTCCAGACGTATGTATATCACTTAAGGAAGTATTAGTATAAACTTGAACTCCTTTTAAACATAATTTATTAATAGTTCTAGATATGCTTAGTGCATTACCTGGAATAGCCGAAGATGAGAATATAACAATATCCTCTTGTTGTAATTTTATTTGTTTATGTGTTCCATCTGCTATTCTTGATAAAGCAGCTAATGGTTCACCTTGACTTCCCGTACATAATAAACATACTTTATCAGGTGGCAAGTTATTAGCTTCTTCTGGTGTTACAAATATTTCTTTATATTTAATATATCCTCCTTCGATAGATATTTCAATATTATTATCCATACTTCTTCCAAAAGTTGCAATTTTACGCCCATTTTTTTTACATGTATCCACGATATGTTTTAAACGATAAATATTTGAAGCAAAAGTAGCTATTATTATTCTTCCTTTTTCTCTAGCAAATATTTCTTGCAAAGCGCCATCAACCTTAGATTCACTCATACTCATTCCTTCGCTTAAAGCATTTGTACTATCACTAAGTAGTAATGTTACACCTTTTTTTCCTATTTCAGCCATTTTATGTAAGTTTGCCATAGGTCCAATTGGTGTAAAATCAAATTTAAAGTCTCCTGTAGTAACTATAGTTCCATTAGGAGTTGTTATACAAATTCCGTGTGAATCTGGTATTGAGTGTGTAGTTCTAAAAAATTCAATTTCAATACTCTTGAATTTAATTTTTGTATTTTCATCATAAACAAATAAGTTTTTATATTGAATTCCGCGATCTTCTAATTTTTTCTTTATTAATCCAACAGCTTGATTAGGAGCATATATTGCTGGAATAGAAACCGAATTTAATAAAAATGGTATTCCTCCTATATGATCTTCATGCCCGTGTGTTATAAATAGAGCTTTTATTTTGCTTTCATTTTTCTTTAAAAATGTAAAATCAGGAATAATGTAGTCAACACCCATTAATTCATTTCCTGGAAAAGTTATACCCGCATCTGTAATAATAATTTCATTATTATGCATTACACAATACATATTTTTACCGACTTCACCAAGTCCGCCTAAGGCAAAAACTTTAGTGTCATCATTGTTAAATAATTTCATTAAAATCTCCTTTCTTTTGTTTTTATTAAAATCTAACTATATAATTATAACTTTTTTTTATTATTTTGTCTAGTAATACTATTAATATGTTAAAAATAGCTTTTTTTTTTAGTTTGTTTTTGATATAATTTATTTAGAATAGGTGAGGTGTATTATGAAAGATAATAAAGAATTTGAAAATATTTTCCAAAATTTAGAAGATAATAATGATCAAGAAGTAAATATGAATGAGGAAAATACTACTGATGAAGTACAACCAATATATGATTCTGTAGAAGAAATTCAACCAATGTATGAAGAAGCAGTAGAAACACCAGTGTTTGGTGGAACAACAGAAGAAACACAACCAATGTATGAAGAAGCAGTAGAAACACCAGTGTTTGGTGGAACAACAGAAGAAACACAACCAATATATGAAGAAGCAGTAGAAACACCAGTATATCAAGATACATTACCAGAAATTAATGATGAAACCTCTCTTTCGGAAGAAGAAATCAAAGTGTTGGCTGCAAATAAACCAATGGAAAATCCAGCGGCTAAAATTGTTCTTAATAAAGAAGAAGAAACGATTAAAGTTGAAGAAAATTTATCTAATGTAAAAAGCTCTTTAAAAGATAATGCAGCTTTAAAGTTTGTTATAATAATGGGTGTGATTTTATTAATTGTTATAGTTGCATTACCATATATTTCTGGTTTAATTGGTTAAAAAAAATCGTTAGAAATTTCTAACGTTTTATTTTTGCAAAACAGATAAATTAATTATTAACTCCATGTTATCATCATCAGTAATAATATTTTTATGCGTTTGATGACATTTGTCACATCTATAAATTATTTTATAAGTGTTTTTAAATTTTTCAATTCCAATTGGTTTCAAAAGTCCATGACAGCTGTTAGAACGGTCCCCAGGATTTATATCAACATGCTTTGAATATAAACAAAAGGGACAATGATCTCTAGCTGTTTTTAAAGCTGGAAAGACTTCATTGTTACAATTTTCGCAAATAAAATGTTCATTTTTCATTGTAAATTTTTTCATTAAATCACCAAATATATTATAACATATATTTGTTTTACTTACATCTTTATGTTATAATTGAAATACTTGAGTGGTGATTTTATGGATTATAAAATAAGAATTAATCAATTTGAAGGTCCAATGGATTTATTATTACATTTGATTAAAAAATCAGATATTGATATTATAGAAATAAATATTGAACAAATTACAAATCAATATTTAGAATATATAATGGCAATGAAAAATTTAAATCTTGATATAGCTAGTGAATATTTAACTATGGCAGCAGAATTAATAGAAATAAAATCTTCACTTTTGTTACCTAATAAAGAAATCAATGAAGATGAGTATGAAGAAGACCCAAAGGAAAATTTAATTAAAAGATTAATTGAATATAAAAAATATAAAGAAATAACAAACAATTTTAAAGAATTAGAAGAAGAAAGAAAACAAATATATACTAAATTACCTAGTAATTTGGATGATTATAAAGACCAAAATAAAATTGTTAATTTTGGTGAAGTTGACATTAATGCTTTATTAGAAGCATTCAACAAATTTTTAGAAAGAAAAAAAGAAGAAAAACCAATACATACAAAAATAACAAAAAAAGAATATTCTGTATCAGCAAGATGCAAAGAAATAAGAAACATACTAAAAACAAAGAAAAAAATGAATTTTGAAGATCTTTTTGAGGTAATTACTAAAGATTATGTAGTGGTCACTTTTTTATCTATTTTAGATTTAGCTAAAAAAGGAGAACTAGAAATACAGCAAGAAGATAATTTTGATAAAATAGTATTATCTTTAAAAGGAAGTGAATAATATGTTACAAGGAATTTTAGAAGGATTATTATTTGTAGTGGGGGAAGATGGCTTATCAATTGAAAAAGCAAAAGAACTACTTGAAATAGATGATCAAAAATTAAATGAAGTAATTAATGAATTGAAAATGTCATATGAAAATGAAACAAGAGGATTATCACTTACTGTATTTGGGAATTATTTAAGATTAACTACTAAAAAAGAACATAAAATGTATTATGAAGCTTTAATAGAAATAGAAGATGAAGGCTTACTTAGTCAAGCTAGTTTAGAAACTTTAGCTATTATAGCTTATAATCAGCCGGTCACAAGAGTAAAAGTTGATGAAATTCGTGGAATAAATAGTAGTCATATAATAAGAAAATTGCTATCTAAAAATTTAATTAAGGACATTGGAAGAGCTGATACGGCTGGGAAACCTATTTTGTATGAAGTAACTAAAGACTTTTTAGATTACTTTGGTTTGGATAATATAGATAAATTACCAAAAATAGAAGAAATTGATGATAAAGAAGATTTAGAAATGAATTTATATGAATCAAAATATAAAGAAAATTAATGACAAAGAGATTATATATATGATATAATCATTTTGTAATTTGCCGGCCTGGCGGAATGGTAGACGCGATGGACTCAAAATCCATTGGTAGCAATACTGTGAGGGTTCAAGTCCCTTGGCCGGTACCAAAAAGATATCGAGCTCTGATTATTATCAGAGTTTTATTATATTTAAATATTTAAAGAGGTGATTTTATGTGGGGGTCTATAATTGGGGATATAATTGGTTCAATCTATGAATATGAACAAATAAAAAAAATTAAAAGATTAAAAAATATCAAAGAATTAATAACTTCAAGTAGTTTTTTTAGTGATGATACAATTTTGACTATAGCTATTATGGATGCAATTATTAATGATAAAAATTATGAAAAATATTTACGTGAATATGGTAATAAATATATTGACTATAAACCCAATTTTAAACCTTATTTTAATACATCTTTTTCTCCTGAATTTATTAAATGGTTAAAAAATGAAAAAAGCGGCAATAGTATAGGCAATGGAGCAATGATGAGAATAGCACCTATTGGTTATTTATTTGATGATGAACAAGAATTATTAAATAATACAAAATTAGCAACAATCACCTCACATAATAGCAAAGAAGCCATAAATTGTTCTACTATAATAACTCAAGTAATATTTTTAAAAAGAAATGGTTATAGTAAAGATGAAATAATAGCAAAACTTAATTTAGATATAAAACCATCTTTATTTTTAAAATTTAATACAACTTGTACTGAAACTATTAATAACTGTTTATATTCTGTTTTTACTTCAAATAGTTATGAAGAAAGTATTAGAAAAATTTTATCTTTTGGTGGAGATACTGATACTAATGCTTGTATTGTTGGTGGAATGGCAGAAGCATTATATGGGGTTGATGATATTTTGATAAAGCAAGCACAAGAAAAAATTCCAAAGCAATTTGTAAAAGTTTTGGAATTAGGATATAAATTGATTAAATAATTACTTTGAATTAAAATTTTAATTCTTTTTTTTTTAGGACAAAATAAAAATATTAATATAAAACATATTCTTTATTAGGAGTGTGATATATGTTTAAAAAAATATTTAAGTATTTGTTTGAAGATTTTTATATTTTTACAGCTGCTTATTCTAATAATGTGTTTCCAGAACCACTAAGTAAGATAGAAGAAGAAATTATTTTAAAAAAGGCGCAATTAGGTGATAAAGAAGCAAGAAATAAGTTGATTGAACATAATTTGAGATTAGTGGCACACATAGTAAAAAAGTATGAACATAACAAAGAAGATATAGATGATTTAATAAGTATTGGAACAATAGGACTTATTAAAGGAGTTGACAGCTATTCATATAAACATGGAACAAAACTGACTACTTATGCAGCAAGATGTATAGAAAATGAAATATTAATGTACTTTAGAAATTCAAAAAAATACAGTAAAAATATAAGTCTTAATGAACAAATTGGATTTGATAAAGATGGTAACGAAATAACTTTTTTAGATATCCTTAAAACTCCAAAGCCGGATTATGCTATGGACATACATAATAAAAATAATATTTTACATTTAAAAAAGTATTTTGATATATTAAATAAAAGAGAAAAAGAAATAATTGTTAAAAGATATGGATTAAATAATAATAAAGAGATAACACAAAAAGAAATTGCTTCTTCTCTTGGAATTTCTAGAAGTTATGTTTCGCGTATAGAAAAAAGAGCGTTAACTAAATTATTTAGAGAATTTATAAAAAATAAAACAGAAACGAATTAATAAAAAGAAATATTTTTGATATTTTTACATTTTTTTGGTATAATACTATTTGGTGATAACATGGCAAAATATGATGAGAGTTCAATAAAAATATTAGAGGGACTAGAAGCTGTAAGAAAACGTCCAGGTATGTATATTGGATCAACAGATAAAAGAGGACTTCACCATTTAGTATGGGAAATAGTTGATAATGGTATTGACGAAGTAATAAATGGTTTTGGTAAAAAAATAAAAGTAACAATAAATGCTGATGATAGTATAACTATTGAAGATGAAGGTAGAGGTGTTCCTGTTGGAATACATGCTAGTGGTAAAAGTACTCCAGAAGTTATTTATACCATTTTGCATGCAGGTGGTAAATTTGAAGAAGGCGGGTATAAAGTATCTGGCGGTTTACATGGCGTAGGAGCATCTGTAGTTAATGCTTTATCAAAATGGATGGAAGTAAACATCAAAAAAGAAGGATATGAATATTATATTCGATTTGAAAATGGTGGTAAGGTTGCTGTTCCATTAAAAAAACTTGAAAAAACAGCTAAAACAGGAACGAAAGTAACATTTAAACCAGATGATGAGATTTTTTCATCAATTCATTTTTCTTTTACGACAATATGTGAAAGAATGCAAGAATGTGCATTTTTACTTAAAGGTTTGACAATAGAAGTAGAAGATGTAGCAGATAATAAAAAAGAATTTTTTCATTATGAAAATGGATTGGAAGCCTTTGTTAATTACATTAATGATGATAAAACGGTTTTACATAAAACAGTTCATTTTGATGGTAATAAAGAAGGTATTAATGTTGAAATTGCATTTCAATATATAGATGGATATTCTGAAAATATTATTTCATTTGTAAATAATGTTAAAACAAATGATGGTGGAACACATGAAGTTGGATTTAAAACAGGATTAACAAGAGTATTTAATGATTATGCTAGAAGTAATGGATATTTAAAAGCTAAAGATAAAAATTTTGAAGGTTCTGATACAAGAGAAGGTCTTACTGCAATTATAAGTTTACAAATTCCAGAAAATTTACTGCAATTTGAGGGTCAAACAAAAGGTAAATTAGGGACTCCAATTGCTCGTAATGTCGTAGAAAGTATTGTTTCAGAAAAAATACAATTCTTTTTAGAAGAAAATAAAGAAATAGCTACTAACATTTTAAGTAAAATGGTAAAAAGTAAACAAGTTAGAGAAATAGCTAGAAAAGCAAGAGACGAAGCAAGAAATGGTAAAGGAAAAAATAAAAAAGAAAGAGCAATGAGTGATAAATTAACTCCGGCTCAGTCTAAAAACCCTAAAATAAATGAGTTGTTTTTAGTCGAAGGTGATTCAGCTGGCGGTTCTGCTAAAACAGGTCGTGATAGAAAATTTCAAGCAATATTACCTTTGCGTGGAAAAGTATTAAATACAGAAAAAACGAGAATGGAAGAAATTTTAAAAAATGAAGAAATAAATACAATAATTCATGCAATTGGTGCAGGAGTAGGTAGCGATTTTGATATTGCAGATATCAATTATGATAAGGTAATTATTATGACCGATGCTGATGATGATGGAGCTCACATTCAAATTTTATTATTAACTTTCTTTTATCGATATATGAAGCCATTAATAGAACATGGACATTTATTTATAGCATTACCTCCATTATATAAAATAGAAGGTGGTAAAGAATTTTATTATGCTTGGGAAGAAGAAGAAAGAAAAGAAATTTTAGAAAAATTTAAAAATAAACAAGTAAAAACCTCTAGATATAAAGGACTAGGAGAGATGAATGCTGATCAATTATGGGAAACAACAATGGATCCGAAAACTCGAAGCTTAATTAAAGTTAATATAACAGATGTTGCTTTAGCAGAAAAAAGAGTTAGTATTTTAATGGGAGATAAAGTTGAACCTAGAAAAGATTGGATTGAAGAAAATGTTGAATTCTCTTTAGAGGATAGTTATAAAATATAAAATCACAAATTTGTGATTTTTTTTATTTATGTAGTTGACAACCATAATTTTGATATGATATAATTTATTCGTTCGTTACAACTTGGGGAATTAGCTCAGTTGGCTAGAGCGCCACGCTTGCACCGTGGAGGTCAAGGGTTCGAGTCCCTTATTCTCCACCAAGTTTGAACTTAACTAACTAGAAATAGTTAGTTTTTTTATAAAATATATGTTTAATATAACTTAATTAAGGAGAACTAAATATGGAATTAAATAAAATAGAATTTATGGATGATTTTATGAAAGGACAATTAAAATATTGGAATGCTGCTAATTTTAATCTAGGTGAAGTTATAAGTTGTTATGAAATCAGCTATTTAGTAGGTAAATTACAATATACAATTTTAAAAGAATATTTAGAAAAAGCAAATGGACGTGAATTATCTGATGATGAAATCAATTGTTATTGTTTATCATTAAGAAATAATACCTTATCTAAAGTTAAAGAATTCATTAGTAGTAATATTGCTAAAGACAAAAAATCAAAAGAAATTGATGACCTTGCAACTAGATATAAACATATTAATGATGTAAATTTAATATTATTGGAAGTACAAAATGCATCAAGTTATATAAAAGATTTAAATGAAACAGCAATAAAGAATATGGAAATACCAGATAAAATATTTAATGTATATTCTTGTGTAGATGGAGCTAGTAAATTTATTGAATGTAGAAAAATGGGTGTTGAAAGTTTCTTTGATGAAAAATGTAAAGAAGATGAAGAAAAACAACTGTGTAAAAGATGTTGTATGAATGAAATAAGATAAATTATTTATTTATTTTTTTTTTGTAAAATTTATTTATTGATGTTATAAAGAAAGATCACTGTTTACTAATTTTGACAAAAATAAAATCTCTGCTATAATAACTTCTATTTAGGGGGAATAAACTTGGAAAAGAAAAAAGATAATAATATTGATAGTTCAATAAAAATAGATTTTATTGATGAATTAATGCAAAATAAATTCATAATAAATTTATTTAGAGTAGAAAAAATAAATTCTAAAGAAATAACAAATATTGGAGATTATATTAATTTATCTGAATTATTGAAACTATATGAAAAGTCATATCGTTTAGGTTATTTACAATATTTACTTTTGAAAGATGCCTTAGAACATAAATTGGAAAAAAACTTATCAGATGAAGAATTATCTGATTATTGTGAAAAAATGAAAAATAATAAATTATTTTATTTGAAATTTATTACAAGTTTTAATTTAAAAAAATCATCAATGATAAGAGAAAATTGTAATCATAAAATAATAGGGTATGTTGGAAGAAGAATATTTGATTTGTTAGAATTAAATCTCAATAAAGCAAATGAAAACAATAGTAGTATTTCAAGTTTCTTAACTGAAAAAGAATTAGAAGACTATACAACAACTAAAAAATTATTGAACACATATTTTTGTGTGTATGGAGCAAGTAATTACCTTTTTATAAAAAAACTTGGAATTGAATATTATTTAACTGATTTAGAAGAAGATAAATTTGAGGAAAGAAAAAAAATTAGTAATCAAAAAGTATATAAATAGTAATATTTTAAAATGTTGAATTTTCAACATTTTTTTGTTAAATAAATTAATTAAAATAGTAAAAAATATTGGACTTTTTAATTCATTTATAATATAATAGAAAACAATTGTTAATTAGCGGAGGTGTAATAAAATGGTTAAAATAAATTTACCTGTGATTATCCTTAGAGGAATCATTTTATTACCTAATAATGATATTAAACTAGAGTTTGATAATGATGTTAGTAAAAATATAATTGATATAGCTTCAATGTTCCATAATAATAATATATTGGTTGTTACACAATTAGATACATTAGAAGAAAATCCAAATATAAATGAATTACAAAAATATGGCGTAGTAGCTAAAATATCTCATAAAATAGAACTTCCTAATGGTAAAATTAGAATAGTATTAACGGGAATAAATAGAGCTAAAGTAATTGAATACTTGAGTAGTGATAGTTTAGAATCAATTATTGAAAATGAAGATAAAATAGTAATTAATGAAGAAAAAGAACAAGTTTATATTAAAAAATTAATTAAAGAAATGGAAGATTATATTAAAGCTATTCCATACGTAAGTAATAGTGTTTTATCTCTTATTTCAAATATAACAGATTTAAATCAAATTACAGATATAATAGCACCATATTTGCAATTATCAATAGATAGATTAAATCAATATTTATGTAATAATTCTTCTGTTGAAAGATTAGAAATGTTACTTAAAGATATATATATTGAAAAAGAAAGTTTTAATATTGAAAGAGAATTAGATTCTAGAATTAAAAATGATTTAGATAGAAATCAAAAAAATTATTTGTTAAGAGAAAAAATAAAAATAATTAAGCAAGATTTAGGTGAAGCATCTATTAAAGATGAAGATATAAATAAAATTAGAAATAAAATTAAAGAAATAAAAGCAAGTGAAAAAATAATTAAAAGAATCAATGATGAAGTAAATAGATATGAAACATTATCTGAAGCCTCCCCAGAAGCTAATATAATTAGAAGCTACATTGATTGGATGATAGAGTTACCTTGGAATAAATATACTTTAGATAATGATGATTTAATAAATGTTAGAGAAAAATTAGATTTTTCACATAGTGGACTAGAAAAAGTAAAAACAAGAATAGTGGAGTATTTAGCAGTTAAGCAAATGACCAATAGTTTACGTGGCCCAATTATTTGTTTAGTAGGACCTCCTGGAGTTGGAAAAACTTCGTTGGCTTTTTCAATAGCTAATGCTATGAATCGTAATTTTGTTAAAATATCAGTAGGCGGAATTAATGATGAAGCTGAACTTATAGGACATAGAAGAACCTATCTTGGATCAAATCCAGGAAGAATTATATCATCTTTGAAAAAAGCCAAAAGTAGCAATCCCGTTTTTTTAATTGATGAAATAGATAAAATGACAAAAAATTATAAAGGGGACCCTGCAAGTGTATTATTAGAAATATTGGATCCAGAACAAAATAAATATTTTAGTGATAATTATATTGAAGAAGAATATGATTTATCTAAAGTTATGTTTATTGCAACAGCTAACTATATTGAAGATATTCCAGAAGCTTTAAAAGATAGATTGGAAATAGTTATGTTATCGGGCTATACAGAGTATGAAAAAATAGATATTGCTAAAAAATATTTGTTGCCTAAAATTTGTAAAGAGCATGGAGTTAATTTTAAAGGAATTGATATAAAAGATGAAACAATACTTAAAATAATAAGATGCTATACGAAAGAAGCCGGGGTTAGAGAATTAGATAGATTGTTATCAAAAATAATAAGAAAAATTGTTACAACTTTGGCTATAAAAAGAATTCTTGTAAACAAATTTATTATCGATAATAAATTGGTAATTGAATATTTAGGTAAAGAAAAATATCCTTTTATAAATAAGTTATCATCAGAAATAGGGATAGTAAATGGTCTTGCATATACTTCCTTTGGAGGCGATGTATTACCAATTGAAGTTAATTATTTTAAAGGTAATGGAAATCTTGTATTAACAGGTTCACTTGGGGAAATAATGAAAGAAAGTGCTTTAATAGCATTAAATTATATTAAAGCTAATTATAAATATTTCAAAATAAATTATGAATTATTAATGCAAAATGATATACATATACACGTTCCAGAAGGAGCTATACCTAAAGATGGACCAAGTGCTGGAGTAGCTTTAACTTCTTGTTTAATTAGTGCTTTAACAAATTTAAAAATACCTAAAACTTTGGCTTTTACAGGAGAAATTACTTTGCGCGGTAATGTCCTAGCTATTGGAGGGTTAAAAGAAAAAAGTATTGGAGCTTATCGTAATGGAATAAAAAAAATAATTATTCCAGATGGTAATTATAGAGATTTAGATGAAATTCCTAGTGAAATAAAAAATAACATAGAATTTGTTCCAGTTAAAAATTATAAAGATATATATAAAATATTAAAGGAGAATTAAAATGAATAAGAAATTAAAATTAGAAATTAATGAATACTATTTTGATTTATTAAATGATTATTTGTTTTTTTCTAAAGATATAAATAAAGACTTAAATGAAATAAAAGATATATTATTACAAATTGATTATTTAAATTATTTTGATAATCATTTAGATAAAATATTTAAAAATAGTATATATCCTTCTGATATTGTAAATAATATTAACCAAACAATTAATTATATTGGGAAGTTAATAGAGAAAGATAAAGAAAGAGAAGATTATGACATTTTAAAAGGAATATATTATAGAATATATGGAAGATTTTTGCTTAACAAAATTAATAATTCTTATGAAATATATTATAATGAATTCGCACACAAATTTAATGATTTAGATTTTTATTTAAAAAACAATTATCAAATTATATATAAAGAAACAATTGAAAAATCATTAAGATTTGATTTTACTGTTATGCAATCATATTTTTTAGATTCAAACAATTTTATTAATAGTATAAATGATTTGTTTAGCAATAATCCATATTATTTATTATCAATAAAAAAATTTTTATATGATTTTCCTAAAATTTTTCTTGATGACAAAATAAAAAAAAGAACGATAAATGTTCTTGAATACAACATTGCTCTTTGTGAAGAGGCAAGAGAAAATAAAGAAGATAATAAGTATTTAAATTTTATTAATGAAAATAAAGAATTAATTGAAAGAATAAAAAAAGTAAATATCAAGAGTATGGATAATTCACTTGATATAATTGATTTTAAACAAATATTTAATATTACCATTATAAAAAAAATAATAGCTAGTAACATTGATTTAGAAAAATCAGAGTTTAAAAATTATATTGTGACAGAAGAATTTATGGAATTTTTAAATGTATTTATTGATAAGAGTTATGAGTATATTGGTAATAGTGATAAACATAAAATAAATGAATTAATTGATTTTATTTGTGAACAAAATAATACTGAAATTATTAAAATAAAAACTAATGAACTTAAAACTAAAATGCAACAAATAAAATTAGATAATGTAAATATGTATAGAAAAGAAAGCACATATAAAAAGAAAATTCATGAATTAGTTATTGATGATGTTATTAATTATATATATGAAGATTTAAATACTGAATTAGCAGAAGAAGAAATGAGATTTTCAATACATTATGATTATGAAGTTATAAAAGCATATATTTGTGATGAAGAAGAATTTATAAAAAAAATAAAAAAGAAAATATTTATTGATGAAAACTTTTTATATACAATGAATTTATTTTTAGATAATTATCCTTCTTTATTCTCATCTAAAAAAATATTAAATCGTACATTGACAATATTATATAATAATATTCATGGAGAAAAAGATGAAAACTTTAATAGTTTAGTTAAAGAAAATAAAAAAATGTTGAAAAAAATAAAAAAATTAGTAAGTTGTTAAAGATAAAGTATATTTATCTTTTTTTTTCATATATTTTAGTAATGTGAAAGGATGATTATATGAAAAAAAATATTCCATTTAAAAAAGAAATTATTTTTAAAGATAATGTTGCTGAAATAACAAGTATTTCTTTAGAACATAATTTAAATAAAAAAGAAAATTCTGTGTATGGAGAATTTATTATAAGTGGAGAATATAAAATTAATCAAACAAGTATTAATACAGAACCGTTTTTTTATGAATTACCATTCGAAATTAGTTTAGATGAAAGATATATACTTAAAGATGCAAGAATAACTATTGATGATTTTTATTATGAAATAGTAAATGATAAAATATTAATTATAAATATTGAAATTTTAATTGATAAATTAGAAGAAAAAGAAATAATAATTCAAGAAGATACAAGAGAAAATTTTGATATACAAAATAATATTACTGAAATAAAGTCACAAGAAATAATTCAACCAAGATGTATTGAGAAAGAAGACTTATTTGATAATCCTATTTTTAATAGTTTAAGTGATAATGATACTTATAAAAGTTACAGTGTTTATATAATAAGAGAAAATGATACAATAGAATCCATAATTGAAAAATATGAAGTTGATTTAGAACAATTAGAATTATATAATGATTTAAAAGAAATAAAATTAGGAGATAAAATAATTATTCCAAGTAATGATTGAATTGAATAATATATTAAAAAAATATGATTTAAAACCTAAATCATATCGTAAGATTGGTGAAACAACTTTAATTGAAAGTGATAATATTAAATATATTATTAAGAAAAAGAAAAGAGATAATAAAGAAATTTTTGATTATCTTAAATCAAGAAATTTTTATTATTATCCCAAAATAGTAAATGAAGATGAAAATTATGAAATAACAGAATATATAGAACAAATAGATATGCCGAATGAACAAAAAATATTAGATATGATTGATTTAATTTCTTTACTTCATAATAAGACAACATATTATAAAGAAGTTGATATAGAAGATTATAAAAAAATATATGAAGATATAACAAACAATATTAATTATTTATTTAGTTACTATAATGATTTAATTACATTAATTGAAACAAAAACATATATGAGTCCCTCAGAATATTTATTAGCTAGAAATATAAGCATTGTTTTTGATAATATAGCTTTATGTAAAGATAAAATAAACAATTGGTATGAATTAGTAAAAAATTTAAGAAGGCAAAGACAAGTCGTTTTGCACAACAATTTACAAATTGATCATTTTTTAAAAAATGATGAAAAATACTTAATCAGTTGGGATAAAGCTAAAATTGATATGCCGATATTTGATTTGTATAAATTATACAAAAAACATGGATTAAATTATGATTTTGAAGTAATACTGAGAAGATATGAACAAAATTATCCTTTATTAAAAGAAGAAAAAGAATTATTATTTATTTTACTTTTATTACCTGATAAGTTGGAATTTCAAAATATTGAGTACCAAGATTGTAAAATAATAAGTAAAATAATTGATTACATATATAAAACTAGGTATTTTGTTTTACCATATTATTCTGATAATACAAATACAACACCAGAAAAATAAAATCATTAGAATAAATAAATTAAATCTTGTTATAATGAAAAAAGTTAATATTAATTGATAAAACAAAAACATTATTGATACAAATAAAAGAAATAACCATTTTCCTCTTCCAAACCACCAATTATTGCATCCATTTGGCATACATATCACCTATAATATATTATTGTATGTATTAATATTCGTATAGATAAAATAACTAAAAAATTGAGATATTTTCTCAATTTTATTTGTTTGTAATTCTGTATAAATTGAAAGATGGTTTATTAAAAAAACGATATTTTAAATTAGAAGTTCCAACACCACCAGATATATACAAATCAGTTGTTTTAACTTTATAATATTCTTTATAGTATTTTTTTGCATTATCAGGAATAATTAATCCTCCAATGAAAGGTATATTAATTTGTCCATTTAAAGAATGTCCAGCTAAAATAAGATTAAAATCAGCAGTATTTATGTCATTTATGGTGTCTGGTTCATGTACTAATAAAATATTGTAAACAGGTTTTGTTGTAGCGCTATTTAAATAATCATACATATTTTTCATTTTTTCTGTTAAATTTTTTTCTTTATTTGATAAAGATGAAACACCAGATATTAAAATGTAATTTAAATCATCTTTATAAATTAAATCATAATTATCATTTAAATTAGTAAATTCAATATTACTTAACAATGTAGTATAGTTTTCATATGTGTAATCATTTTCACCCATAATAGCATATTTGCCAATTGTTACGGATACTTTTAACATACATTCTGTTATATCATTAATATCATCTTTTGTTAATTTAATATTTTTATCAATTAAATCACCAGTTAATACAACAATATCAGGTTTAGTTAAATTAATTTTATCAACCAGATTACATAAATCATTTTTGTTTACTGTCGTTTTGTAGTGTATATCACTAATGTGGACTATTTTTAGTCCATGAAAATTATTAGTTATATTTTTATTTGTTATTTTATATTCTTTTATTATTAATCCACTTGTTGATATGTATCTTGCATATAATATTAAACTACATATAATAAATATTATTATAAAAAAAATCATTAAAACTTTAGTAAGATATTTTTTATGTTCATTTTTTTGTTCTATTTTTTCTTCCATTTAAATCATCCTAACTAAATATTAAAACTAATATTTGAATAGATATTAAAATACCATTATGCATTGTGTGTAATCCAATTGTTGTAAATATATTATCTGTTTTAGATAATATATATGCAAATGCTATTCCAAGTGAACAATAAGGAATTAAATATAATAAACTTGTTATATCATTTAAACTACTTATGATATGTAATCCTCCAAAAACAATTCCTGAAAGTAAAATAAATAAATATTTATTTTTAAATATATTTTTAAATGCTTGTCTAAAAACTAATTCTTCCATTATTGGAGCTATTAATACTCCTGTTATAAAAATATAAACAGGGCTAACTTGTAAGATTGATCTGATGGTTGATTCATTATTAGAAATACCACCTTCAAAAACATACATAATAATTACATTACTAATAAGCATAACAGCTATACCAATTAAATAGTATTTAAAATTTTCACTAAAATATTTTTTATGATTAATTTTTATATCATCAAAATCATGTTCTAATTTTTTATTAAATAATAATAACATAATACTTAAAATTAAAATTTCATATATAATATTCCAGATTAAGTATACAGCTAAAGGCATACTTGATAAATTAAATTTATTAATTAATAAACCATTCATATATGAAGAAAGGATATAAATTAATATAATAGCAATTCCTAGCGAAAATTCATTTACATATTTTTTTAAGTCAAATTTCATATTGTCATCTCCTAATTTCTTATTACGATTATATCACATTAAAAAGTTAAATTGAATATAATATTCAGATAAGATTTATTTATGGCATGGATTCAATTGAATTTCTTAAATTTTATTTTTTGATTATATTCTCTTTATTATAATAATTAATTGCATTGTTTAAAACTGTTTGACCAACTTCTATTCCTTAGTTATAATCTCTTAGAATTCTTTGGAATTCATCTATATTATCTAAATCAATTAAATACTTTACACATAAATATGATAAATCATATCCATTATAATCATTATTTATAAAATTATTCCCATGATTTAAGTCATTCATATTTGGCAAATTTTTGATGTTTAATATTCTAGTATTTAGAAACTCTTTAAAATTTTCACCATATTCTAAATATTCTCTTGTTCCATCCAAATTAACAGCTAATCCCTCATCTAACCATAATATTCTTTTTTCATATATTTGTTCTTTATTTACAATGTGAATAAACTCGTGTAAATTTGTTTTAACTTTATTTATAAAATTTTCACTTTCTTTTATTTTTTCTAAATCAATATAACTAATTATCACTCCTCTATCAAATACACTAGTCGCATATTCTGGTAACTTGTTACTTGTATCTCTTAAACTTAACACATAGTTTCTAAATTGTGTAATATCATCAAAAAGAATAACCATTACTTTTCTAAATTCATTTAGTTTGAAAAAATTTAGTATTATTTTTTTATTCATGTTTAAATTTTTAAAGCTCATTTCTGCAAATGTTTTTAAGGGTTGTGTATAATAAATAATAAAGTCATCATTTAGAATTATATTTGATTTATTCATTTTTAAATCGTATAGCATATCATCACTTCTAAATCAATTATAACAAAAAAACTTGATAATTAATATCAAGTTTTGTATTTTATATATTGGCAGGGGTATCAGGACTTGAACCCGAATGAACGGTTTTGGAGACCGTCATGCTACCATTGCATCATACCCCTAAATAAAGACAAATAAAGTATATCATAAATAATTTATATTCACAATATTTTTTTGATAAAATATTTGTTTAAAAGGTAATAATTTATTTAATTTATTACATATATTGCTTAAATAAAATTGATAAACAACATTAATTATGATAAAATTGAAATAGCAGGAGTGATTATATGGAAAAATATGTACCAGATATGTATAGAAAAAATATTTATTCAATAGATTATGATAAATTACAAGAACAAGGAGTAAAATGTCTTTTATTTGATTTAGACAATACTTTAATTTCTTATAGTGGAAAAGAAGTTGAAGAAAATGTTAAAGCATTAATTGAAAATTTAAAAGCAAAATTCAATGTAATTATTTTTTCAAATAGTCCAAAAATAAGATTAAATAATTTTAAAAACGAATTTGATGTAGAGTGTGTAGCATGTGCAAGAAAGCCATTTAGAAAAAATTTTGATAGAGTTTTAAGTAAATATAAATATTCTGAAAATGAAGTAGCTATTATAGGAGATCAATTATATACGGATATATTAGGTGGAAATAGAGTTGGGATAATGACTATACTAGTAAGTCCAATTACTGATGTATACCCTTTTTGGACTAGGGTTGGAAGAATAAATGAAAAAAGAATCGTTAATAAATTAAAAAAACACGGACTATTTTTTGAAGGAAGATATTATGAAGAAAAAATGTAGTGGATGTGGAGCTATATTTCAAAGTGAAAATGTTAATTTAGAAGGATATGTGAAATTAGAAAATTATGATAAATCTAAAATATGTGAAAGATGCTTTAGAATTATTAATTATAATGAATATCAAGTTATACAAAAAAGTAATGATGAATTTATTAATATTTTAAAAAAAATAAATGAAACAAATGATTTAGTTGTTTTAGTAATTGATTTATTAAATATCAATAAAGATTTAAAAGAAATAACAAAATATTTAGATAATGATGTTTTAGCTGTATATACTAAAAGAGATTTACTTCCATTACTAATAAAAGATGAAAAATTATTAAATTACAATTTAGAAATGGGAATTGAATTTGTAGATTCAATTGTAATAAGCAGTAATAAAAATTATAATTTAGATTTATTAATGGAAAAAATAAATAAATATAAAAAAAGTAAAAATGTTTATGTAGTAGGATATAGCAACACAGGTAAATCAACATTAATTAATAAAATAATTTATAATTATTTTTCTCTTGAAATGAGTATTACAACAAGTATGTTGCCATCAACAACAATTGATATGATTAAAATAGAATTAAGTGATGAATTAACATTGATAGATACACCTGGTATTTTAGAAAGAGGAAGTATAGTTAATTTATTAGATGGAAAAACATTAAAAAAAATATTGCCTAAAAGAGAAATAAAACCAATAACATATCAAGTTAAAGAAAAACAATATATTTTTATAGATTCTTTAGCTAAATTAGTTTTAGAAGATAACAATTTAACTTTTTATATGTCTAATAATTTAAAAATAGAAAGAGTTTTTAAAGATAGAAAAACTAATTTAAGAAAAACTGTTGTACATGTAAAAAAAGATAATGATATTGTAATTACTGGACTTGGATTTATAAAAGTGAGTAAAGATGGTGTTGTAAGTGTATATACTTTAGATGGTGTTGATGTATATACGAGAAAAAGTTTAATATAAAAAGCTTATCATTACGATAAGTTTTTTTATATTATTTTATCAATTAAACCATATTCTAATGCTTCACTCGAAGATAAAAAATAATCCCTTTCAGTATCTTTTTCAATAATTTTTAATGATTTGTTAGTATTAAAAGATAATATATGATTCAATTTATCTTTTAATTTCAAAATACGTTCTGCAGCAATTTTTATTTCTGTTGCTTGACCTTGAACACCACCTAATGGTTGATGAATCATGATTTCACTATTTGGTAGAGCATATCTTTTTCCTTTTTTTCCGCTGGATAGTAAAAAAGCAGCCATGCTTGCAGCTAAACCAACACATATTGTTGAAATGTCACTTTTAACAAAATTCATGGTATCATAAATTGCCATCCCAGCTGTAACTGAACCCCCAGGAGAATTAATGTAAATGCTAATATCATCATTGTTAATTGAATCCAAATATAAAAGTTCGGCAACAACTATATTAGAATTGACATCATTTATTTCATCACTAATGATAATTATTCTATCTTTTAATAATCTAGAATATATATCATATGCTTTTTCACCGTTGCTACTTTTTTCAATAATAGTAGGAACTAAATTCATTTGATCACCTCTAATAATTATAATAATAATATTTACAACAAAATATTCAATAAATAATGTGACAAATTAATAATTTTTTGATAAAATGATAATAGTAAAAGATAGAGGGGATATAACATGGCAAGAATAATTAAAATAAATTATAAAAATTTAGAAACAAGAGAATATGAGGCAGGAACAACTTTATATGAAATAAGTCAAGATTTTAAAAAAAATTATAATTATCCAATTTTAATTGGAAAAATAGATAATAATATTACAGAATTAAATGAAGCTATAAATAGAAGTTGTTCGGTAGAATTTTTTGATAGAAGTAGTGGGTTAGGAAATGGAATATATGGTAGAACTGCCCAATTTCTACTTATTGTTGCTGTAAAAAGACTTTTGAGCGAAGAGGCAGAAATAGTAGTTAATTATTCTATTGACAAAGGATTTTATTGTGAAATAGAAAATGTTGATATAGATAAATCAACTGTAAAAGAAATAGAAAAAATGATGAAAGATATAGTAAAAGAAAATTTAATAATAAATAAAGTAAGTGTACCTCGATTTGATGCTATTAAATATTTTAAAAAGAAAAAACAATTTGATAAAGTTAATGTTTTAAAATATATTAGTAACACATATATAAACTTATATAGAATAGATGATATATATGATTATTTTTATGGTGAACTAGCTTACTCTACATCACAAATAGATGATTTTAAATTAACATATATAAAAGATAATGGGTTTGTTTTATCATATCCAGATACATATAATCCAGAATGTACATTAGATTATGTACATCATAAAATGTTATTTGATACATATTATGAATATGTTAAACATGGAAAAAAAATAGGGGTTGAAACAGCAGCAGATTTGAATGCTATTGTTTCAGTTGGTAATTATAGTGAATTGATTAGAATTTCAGAAACTTATTACAATAATCAATTATCAAAAGTTGCAGATAAAATATTGGAATCTAGTGGTAATGTAAAACTTATTTTAATAGCTGGACCTTCATCATCTGGTAAAACAACAACAGCTAGAAAATTAGCAGTTTATCTACAAAGTAAAGGAATTAAAACGCATTCTATATCAATAGACGATTATTTCTTAGACAGAGATAAAACACCAATTTTAGAAAATGGAGAATTAGATACAGAATCATTAAATTGTGTTGATGTGACTTTATTTAATAAACATTTAACTAAATTATTAAGCGGAGAAAGAATTGAACTTCCAGAATATAATTTTGTTTTAGGAAAAAGAGAATATAAAGGTAAAAACTTAATGTTAGAAAAAGATGATATGATTATAGTTGAAGGATTACATGCACTTAATGAAGATTTAACTAGTTCGATTGAAAGAAACAGCAAATTTAAAATTTATATTAGTCCATTAACACAACTTAATATTGATAAACATAATCGTATTCATACAAGTGATACTAGAAAATTAAGACGAATTGTTAGAGATAATAAATATAGATCTTATAGTGCAAGTCAAACATTAAACATGTGGAAATCAATAAGAGAAGGAGAAGAAAAATATATTTTCCCTTATCAAGATGATGCAGATATGATGATTAACTCAGCATTAATATATGAACTTGGAATATTAAAAACATATGCTGAACCATTGTTATTTTCTGTTGAAGAAGATGACCCTATGTATAGTGAAGCATTAAGACTTATTAATTTTTTAAGAAATTTTTTACCTATACCTAGTGATGATGTTCCTAAAGATTCTGTTTTAAGAGAATTTATTGGAAGTAGTTGTTTTTTTAAAAAATAATTAGAATATTATTGTAATTAATGTTAAAATTAATTATAGATAAAAGGAGATTAAAATGATAAGAGTAGCAATAAATGGATTTGGAAGAATTGGCAGATTAGTATTTAGAATTATGGAAGAAAATCCTGATTTTGAAGTTGTAGCTATAAACGATTTAACTGATGCAGAACAATTAGCATATTTGTTAAAATATGATACATCTCATAGAAATTATAAAACAGATGAAATAAGTTATGAAAATGATGAATTGATAATTAAAAATAGAAGAGTTAAAATTTTTGCACAGACAGAACCTAAAAATTTACCTTGGAAAGAGTTAAATATTGATGAAGTTTTTGAATGTACAGGACGTTTTACTACCAAAGAAACAGCTTATGCTCATATAGAAGCAGGAGCTAAAAAAGTAATAATTTCAGCACCTGCTAAAGGTGAATTAAAAACAATTGTATATAATGTTAATCATGAGATATTAGATGGAACCGAACAAATAATAAGTGCAGCTAGTTGTACAACAAATTGTTTAGCCCCTCTTTGCAAAGTTTTAAATGATGAATTTGGGATAATTAAAGGATATATGACAACGGTTCATGCTTATACAAATGATCAATCATTGCTTGATATATCTCATAAAAAAGGAGCTAAATCACGTCGTGGTAGAGCAGCTGGAGCTAATATTGTACCATCATCTACAGGAGCAGCCACAGCTATAGGATTAGTTATTCCTGAATTAAACAAAAAATTAAGTGGAAGTGCTTTGAGAGTTCCAACAACAACAGGATCAGTTGTAGATTTAACTTTAGAATTAAATAAAAATACAAATATTGAAGAAATTAATAATTTGTTTAAAAATTTGAGTAATGAAACTTTAGGCTATACAGAAGATCCTATTGTATCAAGTGATATTATTGGATCAACGCATGGAGGAGTAGTTGATGGATTACTTACTGAAGTATTAGAAGTGGATAACAAACAATTAGTTAAGGTGGTAGCTTGGTATGATAATGAAATGGGCTACTCAAATCAAATGGTTAGAACAGCCAAATATTTGGCAAAATTCTTATAAAATAGATAACTGCTTATTATAAGCAGTTTTATTTTATGGTTTTACTTGTAAATATTTGAAAAAAGTTATAAAATGGATATATATAAGAATAGGTGATAGAATGAAAAAAAGAGGGTTTACTTTAGTAGAATTGTTGGGTGTTTTTTCTTTGACTGCAATAATATTGTTGGTAGCTGTTCCAACAGTAACTAGTATGTTAAAAAAAGCTAAACATGATCAATATGATAGTTTTAAACAAGATATTTTTTTGGCAACAGAGGCATATATAGGAGTTAATCATGCTGATTTTTATGAACTTAAAAATCAAGGTGGAAAAGCTTATATAAATTTAGGAGATTTGTTGGCATCTGATTTTTTAAGTAGTACAATAGTTGACCCAAACACTGGTAAAAAATTGTCTCAAGAAGCAAATTACACAATAATTGTTACCACAAATTCTAAAAAAACATATGATTATGAATTAATTGAAACAACTGTTTATCACCCTTATGAAGTTGGAGATATCATAACTTATGATCCAGGGGATGGCGTTGTTAGAGAATGGATTGTCATGGAAAGTAGTGGAACAAATTTAGAAACTGTAAAAATAATATTAAATGAAAATATCGGAAGCGATGTTGCATGGTGTGTTTCAGGAACCAGTAATACATGTAGTGCCGATGGAGTTTTAGCTGCAATGAGCTTGGCAACAAGTAAATGGATTTATGTTGATTCCGCTAATCTAAAATTAGCAACTTCATCAGATCTTGTTGCACTAGGCTGTTCTACAAGTACAAATACATGTACAACATCATCATATCCATGGATTTATTCAACATCATATTGGACATCAACAGCGGGAACAGTATCTACTACAGCTATTAGAGTAGGTAGTAATGGATATTTTGGTGAAAATAGTGTTTCTAATTTATATGGAATTAGACCAGTAATAATATTAACAAAATATAAATAGGTGATTAAATGAAGAAGACGATAAGAGATTTTGACTTAAATAATAAAAAAGTAATAATAAGAGTTGATTTTAATGTCCCAATTAAGAATCAAATGATAACAGATGATACACGTATAAAAGAAAGCTTAGATACGATTAATTATGCTATTAATAATAATGCAAAAGTAATATTAATGTCTCATCTAGGGAGAATAAAAACTAAAGAGGATGAAATAAAAAATGATTTACAAATAGTTTCGGAAAGATTATCTAAATTACTAAATAAAGAAATAATTTTTATTAATGCAACAAGAGGAATTGAACTTGAAAAGGCAATTAATGATTTAAAATGTGGTGATGTTTTATTAATGCAAAATACAAGATATGAAGATTTGATTGATCAAAAAGAAAGTTCAAATGATTTAAGATTAGGAAAATATTGGGCAAGTTTAGGTGATATATATATCAATGACGCTTTTGGTACAAGTCATAGGGCTCATGCATCAAACGTTGGCATAGCTACATATCTTCCAAGTGGAATAGGCTTTTTAATTGAAAAAGAATTAAAATATCTACAACCAATAATAAATAATCCAAAAAGACCGTTTGTAGTAATATTAGGCGGTTCTAAAGTTAGTGATAAAATTGGTGTTATAAAAAATTTAGTAAATAAAGCTGACTACATTTTAATAGGTGGTGGTATGGCATATACATTTTTAAAAGCAAGTCAAATAAATATTGGAAAATCTTTAGTTGATGAAGAAAATATTGATTTTTGTAAATATGTATTAGAAAATTATGCCGATAAAATAATATTGCCTATTGATACGGTTAATGTTGAAAAAATAGAAGATAGTGCAGCAACAAGACAATGTTTTATTAATGAAATAAAAGAAAATGAAATAGGAATTGATATTGGCTATAACACTTTAAAACTATTTAAAACATATTTGGAACAAAGTAAAACAGTAATATGGAATGGTCCTGTTGGAATTTTTGAAATAGATAGTTTTTCAAAAGGAACAAGAGGATTATGTGAAATACTTAAAAATATTTCTGCAGTAAAAATAATAGGTGGGGGAGATACTGCATCAGCAGTCATAAATTTAGGATATAAAGATTGTTTTGATCACATATCAACTGGAGGAGGAGCATCATTGGAATTATTAGAAGGAAAAAAACTACCAGGCATAGAGGTAATAGAAGAAAATGAAAACTAAAGATATTATAAATTATTTGATTCTAATAATAATAACAGGTTTAGTTTTGTATTTCTCACTTAAAGATGATTGCTTCACAATAATTAATAATATATTAAATATGAATGTTTTATATTTAATTTTAGCTTTTATTTTTTATCTCTTATTTTTATTTTGCAAAAGTGTTGGAACATGGATAATTGCTAAAACATTTAATAAAAATTATAAATTGAAATCTTCATTTAGAATGGCTATTGAAACTACTTTTTTTCATGCAATAACTCCTTTTGCAACAGGTGGACAACCATATGAAATATATCGTTTAAATAAAGATAAATTAAGTGGAATGGATTCAGCAAATGTATCTATTCAAAACTTTATTCTTTATCAATTAGCTTTAGTTGCATTAGGTATATTTGCAATTGCATATAATCACTTTACAGGGTTATTTGCTGACAATGAAGTATTAAAAAAATTAGTAATTGTGGGCTTCTTAGTTAATTTTTTAGTAATTGTAGGATTATTTATATTAACATACACTAAAGCATTAAAAAAATATATAATTAAATTTTTAGTAGGACTTTTACAAAAAATAAAAATAATGAAAAAACATAATGAATCTGATATTCGTATGCATAAATATTTAATAGAATTTGATAAAGGTGCTAAATTGTTATTACAAAATAAAAGAAAATTTATATTATTATTTTTAGTTCAATTATTAGGTTTAATATTTTATTATATAACACCATTATTTGTAATATTAGCAGCTAACATCAATAATGTTAATGCAATTGAATCGATAGTCGTTTCAGCATATATTATGATTATAGGCGCTTTTGTACCAATACCCGGAGGAACAGGTGGTATTGAATATGGCTTTATAGCTTTTTATGGTAATTTTATAAAAGGTGGGTCACTTAATGCAATTATGTTGGTTTGGAGATTTTTAACATATTATCTTAGCATGATTATAGGAATGACAGTATTAAGTTTCAGAAAGAAGGACTAGTATGAGAATTGGAATTTTTACAGATACATATCCTCCATTTATTAATGGAGTTTCAACAAGTATATCAATGTTGGAAAAGGCCCTAAAACAAAAAGGCCATCAGGTTTTTATAGTTACTGTAAATCCAGACAATATGACTTATAAATATGAAAATGATAATCATGTCATTAGAATACCTGGTATTCCAATTGGAATATATGATTATCGTTTGACAGGGATTTATCCGGTTAGAGTTATAAATAAAATTAAAAAATGGGATTTGGATGTTATTCATTCGCATACTGAATTTGGTATAGGAACATTTGCAAGAATAATTGCACATCAATTAGATATTCCTTTAGTACATACATATCATACAATGTATGAGGATTATGTACATTATATAACAAGAGGTCATTTTGATAAATCAAGCAAAAAGATAGTTGAATATTTAACAAAATTTTATTGTGATAAAACAGCTTCAGAACTGATAGTTCCAAGCAAAAAGACATATAATTTATTTAAAGAAAAATATAAGGTAGATAAAAATGTTCATATTGTTCCAACTGGAATAGACATAAATAGATTTTATAAAGAAAAAATCAATAAAGAATTGTTAATGAAGTTAAGAGAAAAATGGAAAATAAAAAAACAAGATTTTGTTATTTTATTTGTTGGAAGATTAGCTAAAGAAAAAAACATTGAATTATTAATAGAATCTCATCATACCCTTGTGAAAAAATATCCCAATATAAAACTTATGGTAGTTGGAAGCGGACCGGATTATGATCATTATAATAAAATGATTGAAAAGTATAATATAAAAGAAAATGTTATTTTAACGAATGCTGTTCCATGGGAAAAAATACCTGAATATTATGCTTTAGCTGATGTTTTTGCAACCGCATCATCAACTGAAACACAGGGCCTTACGGTAATAGAGGCTATGGCAGCATCACTACCTGTTGTTTGTATGAATGATGAAAGTTTCACTAATGTTGTAATTGATGGTTTAAATGGAAAACTATTTAGAACTAAAAGAGAATATAAAAAATGTATTGAGAGTTTAATAAATAATAAAGAACAGCTAAAATCGATGTCTAATCAAGCTCGTATAACATCTGAATCACATTCTTTGAAATATTATGCAGAACAAATCTTGGATGTTTATAAATCAGCAATAGGTGATAAATATAAAAAAGATAATATTGTAAGAAGAATTAAAAGAATAATAAGTGGGTGAGTTATGAAAAAAGAATTTTTAATTATTGGTAATTTAAAAATGAAGATGATTACTTCTGATATGAGTAAATATTTAAAAACAATTAATAAAAAAATTGATAATCAAAATGTTGTGATTTGTCCTACAAGTATTTATGTTCCATATTTTTTAAAGCAAAAATATAAAGTTGGATTACAAAATGTTTTTTTTAGAAGCGAAGGAGCTTATACGGGAGAAGTTTCACCTAAACAAGCAGCTTCTATGGGAATTGAATATATAATCATAGGTCATAGTGATAGACGAATATATTTTAATGAAACAGATAGTGATATAAACAAAAAAATATTAGAATGTTTAAAATATGATTTAAAAGTTATATTGTGTATTGGTGAAACAAACGAAGAAAAAAACATGTTAAAAACAACAAGAATTTTGAAAAAACAGTTAACTATAGCTTTAAGAAACGTTGAAAATTTTGATAATATATATGTAGTATATGAACCTGTATGGGCAATAGGGACAAAAATAATACCAGAAATTAAAGACATAAAAGAAGCTATACTATATATAAAAGAAATAGTAAAAAATAATTTCAATTTCAATAATATCAAAGTACTATATGGTGGAAGCATAGATAAAAACAATATAAAAAAAATAAAAGAAATTTCTGAATTATCTGGAATAATGGTAGGTGATAATTCAACAATAGAAGAAGAATTTATTAATATAATAGAAGAAATTGCATAAGTAATTTCTTTTTTTTACAATATTTAACAAATAAAAACAAAAATAGATAAAAAAAACTCTAGTATATGATTTCATAATATTGTATAATATATACATGCTAAGGAAGTACTACTAGAGAGGAAGAGAAAATGAAAAAAATAAGAGTACTAATGGTAGATGATAATACCAACTTGATTGATATGGTTAAGGAGTATTTTAGTAGTAGTAGTGAAATAAGTATTGATTTAGAAGCATCTGATGGCTTAGAAGCAATGAAAATAATTGAAGAGAAAAAAGATGAAATAGATTTAATTATTTTGGATTTGATAATGCCTAAAAAAGATGGGTTGTATGTATTAGAAGAAATGAAGAAAAAAAACATAATTAAAAAAGTTGTTGTTGCAACTAGCTATAATGCTAGTGATGTAATTAGACAAGTTTCGGATTATGGAACAAATTATTTTATCTTAAAACCTTTTGAATTAGATGATTTGGAAAAAAGAATACTTGAGGCATGTAGAAGAGAAGAAAAAATAGGAAAAAATATAGATTTTTATTATAATAATTTACAGATATCTATAACAAAAGTTTTACATGAACTTGGAATTCCATCACATATAAAGGGATATCAATATATAAGAGAAGCCATTGGAGTTATATATGAAAGACCAGATGTTATTGGTGGAATAACAAAAGAACTTTATCCAGAACTAGCTTTAAAGTTTGATACAACTGTATCAAGAGTAGAACGAGCTATTCGTCATGCAATAGAAGTAAGCTGGAATAGAGGGGATTGGAATCTCATGGAAGAAATTTTTGGTCATAGTGTTGATATAGATAAAGCTAAGCCAACTAATTCGGAATTTATTGTTACAATTGCTGATAAATTGAAATTAGAAGGTAATAAAATAGGAATATAAATACTTTGAAATAATAAAGTATTTTTTTTATTTTATGAATAGTTTTTGGTAAATACTATTTAAAATATTTATTAACTATGATATAATTTGTTAGACAGATAGATGGAGGTAAATATGACATTTGATAGCATTGTAAATCTATTTACTAAGTTAATAGATGTATTACTAGTTTGGCTAGTACTTTATTATATTTTGAAAAATTTAAGAAAAAATGTAAAAATGATTTTAATTTTTAAAGGGATACTTATATTACTTGCTTTAAAGATAGCAAGTGATTTATTTGATTTGGTTACAGTTGGTTATTTACTTGATTATGTAATTACATGGGGGCCTTTAGCTTTAATTGTAATATTTCAACCAGAAATTAGAAATGTGTTGGAATATCTAGGTAGAAGTCAGTTGTTAGGTAGACATAAAATTCTTACAGTTGATGAAAGAGAAAAAGTTGTTTATGAAATAGTTGGAGCTATGGAAGTTTTAAAAAAAGAAAGAATTGGCGCTTTGATTATAATTGAACGAGACAATAGTTTAACAGATTATATTACTCGTTCTAAAAAAATATATGCTGATATATCAGCAGATCTACTTATTTCTATATTTTTCCCAAACAACCCACTACATGATGGTGGAGTAATAATTCAAGGGGATAAAATAAGTAGTGCTGGAGCAGTTTTTCCAACAAGTGATAATTTAAAAATAAGTAAAAGGCTTGGAACTCGTCATAGAGCAGCATTAGGAATATCTGAAACTGGAGATTGTATCGCACTAGTAGTTTCAGAAGAAACAGGTAGACTTTCAATTGCAATGAATGGAGAACTTAGCTATAATTTAACATTAGATGAAGTTAAGATGACCTTGCTAGAAGAATTGCGACCAAAGAAATCTATATTAATAGATGATGAGGAGGAAGACGATAGTGAAAAAGTTATTGAAAACAATTAAAAACTTTTTTAAAAGCATAATTATATTTATAGATAAAAAAATAGTCGTTCCTATAACAAAAATTGTTTTAGCAGTAACTTCTAGATTTGATAGATCTGGCAAGAAATTGGAAAATTGGTTAACAAAAACAAACACGTTGCTTTTTATTTCATTATTTTTGTCAGTATCAATATTTATAATGATTGACCAAAAAATTCTTATTTTTAATGATAATACTGCGGAGGTATTAAAAAGCCAACCAGTTAATGTAATTTATAATGAAGAAGCATATGTTGTAGAGGGATTGCCGGAAACTGTTGATATTACTTTAATTGGTAGTAAAACAGATCTTTATATAGCAAAGCAAACATCTTCACATGATGTAACAGTTGATTTAAGTGGTTTAAAACCAGGAACTCATAAGGTTAATATTAAATATACTCAAAACACAGGGTCAATTGAATATATGGTAAATCCTTCAGTTGCTACAGTTATTATTTATCCGAAAGTTTCTGAAACAAGAACAATATCAGTAGATATATTAAATCAAGACAGTTTAGATTCAAAATTAGTTATTGATAGTGTTAATTATGATACTGATAAAGTTGTTATTAAAGGAGCTGAACATCAATTAGAACAAGTAGCTGAGGTTAAAGCTTTAGTTGATATAAAAAATATTGTTGATCAAGTTATTGGAACAGCAACATTAAAAGATGTTCCATTAAAAGCATATGATTCAGATGGAAACGTTGTTGATGTGGAAATTGTTCCAGCTTCAATAGATGTTAATTTGGAAATAGCATCTCCTAGCAAAGAATTACCAATTAAAGTAATTCCAAATGGGGAAGTATCGTTTGGTTTAGCAATAAGTTCAATTAATTTAAGTGAAACAAAAGTTACAGTGTATGGAGATAGTGAAACTTTAGCTAGCTTAAAATACATTCCTGTAGAAATAGATGTTACAGGATTAAAAGAAGATAAAAATTTTAAAGTTGAATTAACAAAACCAGTAGGAATTAAATCACTTTCTCTTACAAATATAACAGTGGGAGTAGCATTAGGTGAAATATCTAGCCGTGACTTAGAAAATGTAGGTATAACTTGGGAAAATCTTGGAGAAAATTATACAGTTCAAGGAACAAGTGAAACAGCTACCAAAATAACTGTTAATTTAAAAGGAGTTAGTAGTGTTATAAATGCAATATCTGCTGAAGATGTTTCTGCATATATAGATTTATCAGGTCTTGGTGCAGGAGAATATGAAGTTGAAGTTGAAGTTATAGGTAGTGATTCGAGAGTAACATATACACCAAAAACTAAAAAGGTTAAAATTAAAATAGTAGAGAAATAAGATAAAAACTTCATCATTGATGAAGTTTTTATTTGTTTTCAATATGATCAAACAATAATCCAATATTAATAATACTTGTTATCCCGACGATTATATAGATTATTCTAGCAATCATATACATATCACCTAACATTACTTTTAGATCTAAATCGAAAAGCCCAACAAGCCCCCATAAAAGACCTCCTATAATCGTAATTACCAAACAAATTTTTTGAATAGTTTCCATATGAGCTCCTTTCTATATAAATATAATTAACTAAAAAATCAAAAATATTCATATTTTAATAAAAAAACAAGTATAATTAAATGAAATCTAATATGAGGTGAGAAAGTGAGAAAAAAAATTATTCCTATTATATTATTTGCTCTTCTTTTTACAGGTTGCTTTGATAAAAACGAAAAAAATATTGTTGATACATTAAAAAAATCAATTGAAAAAAATAATGCATATCATATAACAGGTAATTTAGAAATACTAAATAACGATGATAGTTATGTATACGATGTAGATGTAGCATATGAAAAAGATGATAAATTTAGAGTTAGTTTAAAAAACAAGACTAATAATCATGAACAAATAATATTGAAAAATGAAGAGGGAGTTTTCGTGTTGACGCCATCACTTAATAAAAGTTTTAAATTTCAAAGTGATTGGCCTTATAATAATTCTCAAGTATATTTGCTGCAAACATTATTGAATGATATTGAAAATGATTCTAAAAAAGAAATAAAAACTAGTGATGATGGATTTGTTATTACAACCAAAGTTGATTATTCAAATAAAAAAAATTTAACAAAACAAAAAATATATTTAAATAAAAAAGGTATTATTAGCAAAGTGGAAGTATTAAATGAAAAAGATATAGTTAAAATGAAAATGAATTTTAATAAAATAGATATGGATGCTACATTTAATGATAATCATTTCGATATTGATAAAAACATGAATTCTGAAATTAAAACAGAACAAACTATGAAAACAATTGAAGACATAATATATCCAATGTATATGCCTACAAATACTTATTTACAAAGCCAAGATACTTTGTCTTTAGAAAATGGAGAAAGAATAATATTAACGTTTGCTGGAGAAAATTCGTTCATGTTGATTGAAGAAACACTAGACATTAAAGATGAATATGAAATGACAAATGTTTATGGTGAACCAGAGATACTAATAGACACAATTGGAAGTGTAACTGAAAATTCAGCCAGTTGGATTTCAAATGGTGTGGAATATTATGCGGTATCAGAGGTAATGAGTCAAGAACAATTGTTGGAAGTAGTAAATTCAATTAGTGCAATTCCTGTTGGAAAATAATATGCCAAAAATAGATATAAAAATATATCTATTTTTTATTAACTATGATATAATCTTTTTGGTGATATTATGAAAACATATGAAGAATACAATATAGCAAAAATTATTAAAACTTTAACTATTATAATTATAATTATATTAATTTTTTATGGAATAACAATTTTATTAACTCAAAATAAAACAACAAAAAAAGAAAACAATCTTTCAACAGAAATTCAATATGATGAAATTTTAATAGGAAGTATATATAATCAAAATCAAGATGAATATTATGTTTTAGTACAATTAACAGATGATTATTCTGCGTTGTATGAAACCTCTTATAATTATCAACAAAATAATGATATTAAATTATATACAGCAACATTAGATAATACTATGAATAAAAAGTATTATGGTGATGTAAGTAACTTTGAAAATAAATTTCCAACATTTAAACAATCAACTTTGATTAAAATTAAAAATGATACAATTGTTGAACATTATGAAGGAGTAACCGAGATATTAAAAATACTTGGAGAATAATTAAAGAGGATGATATAAAATGAAATTAATTGAAAAAAAAAGAATGATTAAATCTAAAAAAAAAGACATTAAAAATAGTTTTAGTATAAAAGAAGTAGTATTTCTATTAATAGCTACTTCTTTAGTTAGCTTAGTAATGGGATACGCTATATCAAACAAAGAATATAAAAGAAAAATTGAAAACGGGAAAATCGATCAAATAACTAGTGATGAGTACCTACAAGAATTTATTGATAACTATGATTACATTGTTAACAATTATTATGAAGATATTGATAAAAGCAAAATACTTTCTGGAGCTATTAATGGAATGGTAGAATCTTTAGGTGATGATTATTCCGTTTCAATTGAAAATGAAAATTATTTTAATATAAGATTAACAGGAAGTTATAGTGGAATAGGCGTTCAAATTGTTAATGATAGTGAAAATAATATAGTTGTATATGAAGTTTTTGATGATTCCCCTGCTCAAAAAGCAGGATTAAAACCAATGGATATAATTTTATCAATAGATGATACAAATTTATCTAATACTAAAACAACAACCTTATCTAATTATGTTAAAGAAAATAATAAAGAACAATTTAAATTAAAAGTTTTAAGAGATAATCAACAAATAGAGATGACGATAACTAGAGAAATTGTTACACTTCAATCAGTAGCGAGTGAAATAATTGAAAAAAACAATAAAAAAGTAGGTTATATATATATATCTGTATTTGCTGCAAATACAGCATCACAATTTGTTGACGCTGTTAATGATCTTGAAAGTAAAAATATCGATTCATTAATAATAGATGTTAGAGATAATACAGGAGGACATTTGACAGCTGTTGTTGATATGTTATCATGCTTATTAGACTCAAATAAAGTGATATATCAAATTCAAATAAAAGATGATATAAAAAAATATTATTCAAACGGAAAAACAACAAAAAAATATCCAATTGTTATTTTACAAAATAATAATAGTGCATCAGCTTCAGAACTTCTAAGTTCAGCAATGCAGGAACAATATAAAGCGACAGTAATTGGAACAACAAGTTATGGAAAAGGTACAGTTCAAGAATTAGTAACTTTATCAAATGGAACAGAATATAAATTTACAACAAAAAAATGGTTAACTTCTAACGGAACATGGATTAATGAAGTGGGAGTTAAACCGGATATTGAAATTGAATTAAGTGACAACTATAAAACTAATCCGTCAAATGAAACAGACAATCAATTACAAAGTGCTTTAGAATATTTAACAAAATAAAGGAATCAAATACAAATGATTTCTTTTTTCTTGTCCTTTTTACTTCAAAATAGTATAATGTACACATGAAGAAGGTGACAAATGAATAAATTATGTATAGGAGATAATTTTCAAATTCAGTGTTATAAACATAATCAAAAAATAGAAAGAGCAAGTGATGAAGCAGTTGTTCTTGATATAAAAAAAGATTACATTGTTTTTGGTAATAACAAGACATTATTGAGAAAAGCTGAAGGTAGCGCGTGGAAGACAAAAGAACCAGCAATTTTATATTTTTTTAAAAATCAATGGTTTAATATAATCGCACAATTAAAAAAAGATGGCATATACTATTATTGTAATATTGCATCGCCATTTATCATAGAAGACAATACAATAAAATATATTGATTATGACTTAGATCTTAGAGTATTTCCAACAGGCGAATATAAGATACTTGATAAAATGGAATACAAATATCATAAAAAAATAATGAATTATTCAGATGATTTAGATAAAGCAATTAAAAATGGATTAAATGATTTAATAGAATTATATAAAGATGGTTTTGTGGCTTTTGATGATAAAGTTAACTTAGCTTATTATGATGAATATTTAAAAATCAAAAAGAATTAAAAAAAGGCAAAAAAAGGTTGACATGAAATCAAAAAAAATGGTATATTAAGTCTACTTTGAGCGAAAAAGCAAAAAGTGAATATCAAATGTAAAAAAACTTAAAAAAATACTAATAAAGTATTGACTTGAGTTGTTTCATTTGATATATTAGTAGTGCTTTCACGAAAGAAGGCAAATGATCTTTGAAAACTGAGCAAAAAAGTCAATTCAAAAGTTAGGAACAAAACAATTCTAAAAAATAAAATAAATTATTTTTTTTTGGAG
>JAQVKM010000005.1 GCA_028694645.1 Bacilli bacterium | reverse complement strand
AGAACATCTGGTAAAAGTCAATAGGTAAATACGGCAGATTTTGAAATAATTTACTGCCTTATTAATAAAATTATTCCACGACAAAAAGGTTTTAGCTAAACAAATTAGCTAAAACAAACAGATGTTTGCTATTTAAAATATTCCCTTCGGACTGGTCCTACGGTTACTATTTTAAATAGCAAATCAAATAACATCTTTGTTCTGAACCGAGTTAATTGGTTTGTAATATTGATTTTTTCGCAGCAATCCAAAAATCAATCTTTCAAGTTTACGAGCAGATAGAACGAGTGCACGTTTATGTTGATGCTTAGTAACTTCTCTGTATTTAAGATCATAATAATCTTTAACAAATGGAAAGTTTTGTCTAACACAAGAAGCAGCAGCTTCAACTAAGTAATAACGTAAGTATTTATTGGATTTTTTAGAAGATTTTTTATCTTGTGAATCATACTCACCAGATTGATTTCTTTTCCAATAAAGACCTGAATATTTTGCTAATTTGGAATTATGAGGAAATCTATCAATATTACCAATCTCAGCCATTATTCCGGCAGCATATACTTTACCAATACCACGAATTGAAAGTAAAATATTATAAGTATTAGAATCTAAACCTAAAGCAGTAGATAAAATAGCTTTATCAATATTTTTTAATTGTTGTTGGTAAAATTTGATTGTGTTTAAGGAACATGCAATTGCAATATTAATAGGTTCATAAGCAGTTTGATCTAGTCTGTATGAAGCACGTATAGCTTTATTTAGAGCAGTAACTTTATCGTCTAAATTAGATGAATGATTTTTACTTTTTTCAGAAATAAAGTTAGTAAGTTCTTCAACAGAAGATTCGGCAATTTGATCTGGGGATTCAAATTCTTCTAGAAAAGCAGAAGAAGTAGCACCAAACAAATCAGAAAAAGGCATTTCATTTTTGTTCATAGATATTAATCCTGAGAAAGAAAGATATAAATTTGTTAAAATATATGTTTTTTCTCTTATCAAATCTTTACAAATGTGATATCTTTGTCTTGTAAGACGTTGAAGTGCAATGTATTGAGACCCTCTAAAAGGATATAAGGTTTTTGTTCTTCCGACTCTGGCATAGTCGGCAAGAATATAAGCGTCAATACCATCTTCTTTTTCTAAGTCATGGAAACTTTTCTTATATTTATCAAAGTCACATGCATTAATTTGATAAACTTCCGTATGAAAGTTATTTAGATATTCATTAGAAGAAAAATAACAAGCAGGATGAAAAGAATACATACCAGTTGATTCCATAACTATAATTACTTTTTCGAAAAAGAATTTATCTTCAATGTCTTTAATTTTATTAATAACCATTTCGTTTCCTTCTGGATTATTGGGAAACTTAAGGTTAAAATAAATATGTTGATCAAAATTCATAACACAAAATTGATTACCTTTCAAAGCAACATCAACACCAATGAATAAACAGTTTTGCATAGGTATCACCACCTTTCGATAATAGATTTTTGTGAAACATAATGGACTACCGATACCCTTGCTTAAAAGTTTGACAACAACCTCGTTATAAGAATACATCTTTGTTTAAGGATAATTTGCTGCGATTAAACTTAAAAGAGAAACATCATCTGAGTTAGAAGGATAATAACCTATAAGAAGGGAAACATTCTTTCTTAGTAAACACCATAATGGGTTACAGGATGTGACAGAATAGATCCTAGTTATTATATTTCGTGAAATATAATAACACAAGGGTATAAATAATCCAAAAGTTTTTACTATTTTTACTTATAAAAATAAATATATAAGAAAGAATAGCTTTTGTAAGTAAAATACTAAATAAATCACTTACAAAAACTATTATACGAGGAAGTGTATATATGAAAAAAGGATTTACATTAATTGAGTTACTAGCTGTTATAGTAATACTAGCTTTAATAGCATTAATATCAGTACCAATGATATTAGGAATAGTAGAAAAAGTAAAAAAGGGTGCACTTGGTGCTACAGCAAATGGACTGTTAGAAAGTGCAACATTATATTATGCTAAAAATTTAAATGATATAGGAGAAAATAAAGTATTTTTATTTGATGAAACACATGATGGAGAAACAACTGATAATATCAAATTAACATATAAAGGGGACTTTAAAGGAACTGGAAGTGTAAGAATATATAAAGATGGAAAAACAGCAATATGTATTCAAGATGAAAAATATTATGCAATTAAGAATATAAATAATACAAAAGTAACAACAGGAACAGGAACATGTTCATATGATGAAGCAACAAATACATATTTAAGTGTTAACTTAGTAAGTCAAGAATTAGTAGATAATTTACAAGCACAACTTGATAATTTGCAAAGTAATTATGATTCATTATTAGCAGAAAAACAAGTTTTAATTGATGATTTAACTGAAATAGGAGTTTCTGCATCTATAAATGAGGATATTTCAGAATTAGCAAAAAAAATAGGTGGTACTAAAATTTTGGTAACAAACATGAATATAGCTACTTTATTAGCTGGAACAGGAATAGATTATACAAAATTAACTGCCGCAAATTTTTATTATAAAACTACAATTGCGAGATTAGATTATAATGTAAACAGTGGCGGTACAGGTAATGCTTACGGAAGTATTAGTTATAATGCTTCAACAGGAATTTTAACATACAATGACGGAGCAACTTTTTATGGAAATTGTAAAGTATCAGCACCAAAGCCAGAAATATGGTTAATTTTATAAATTTAGTGATTAAATTTATATTTTCAAATATACATTTTTTGAAATTTGTGATGATGTATTATATGTTAATTTGAACGCTATCACATAAAGATACCACCAATATAATAAATATAAAATTGGAGTAATTTTTATATTATATAACATTAATTAAATAATAGGAGGACATTTATGAAAAAAGGATTTACGCTTATAGAATTACTAGCTGTTATAGTAATACTAGCTTTAATAGCCTTAATATCAGTACCAATGATATTAGGAATAGTAGAAAAAGTAAAAAAAGGTGCACTTGGTGCTACAGCAAATGGACTACTTGAAAGTGCAACATTATATTATGCTAAAAATTTAAATGATATAGGAGAAAATAAAGTATTTTTATTTGATGAAACACATGATGGAGAAACAACTGATAATATCAAATTAACATATAAAGGTGATTTTAAAGGAACTGGAAGTGTAAGAATATATAAAGATGGAAAAACAGCAATATGTATTCAAGATGAAAAATATTATGCAATTAAGAATATAAATAATACAAAAGTAACAACAGGAATAGGAACATGTTCATATGATGAAGCAACAAATACATATTTAAGTGTTAATTTAGTAAGTCAAGAATTAGTAGATAATTTACAAGCACAACTAGATCAAATAAATGCTGAAAAGCAAGAATTAGTAGAGGCGTTAGCTTCAAAAGGTGTAACTGCCACAAGTTCTGAGAGTATATCTTCTTTAGCTAGTAAAGTTACAACAATTAGTCAAGGAGAAAATCTTATAAATATAGGAACAGGTTATTCTTTTGATTTGAAAACAAATTATGCAACGTATGGTTTATCTGCTAGTGATTATCAATCATTAACAGTAGAAGATTTTTTAATAGAAGTTACAGGAACAGCTGGTACTCAAGTAAATAATGCGGTTCTTGGAGATAATAGTACAGTATATGGAAGCTTATATTATTCAAAAAATTATAATGCAACAACAGGAGTATTTACATTGACTTTGTATGCACATGGTGCCGGACAATATTATGCTACAGTAGTATCAGCTAATGTTAATATTCCACACAATGTTTATATAAGAAAATAAGTAATATATATAAAAGAAAGTTTTTACTTTCTTTTTTGTATAAATATATTTATCAAAACAAATGTTCGTGATATAATAAAATAGGTGATTCTTATGGAGAGAATAATATTTCATATTGATGTTAATAATGCATTTTTATCTTGGACGGCAGTAGACTTATTAAATAAAGGATATAAATATGATATTAGAAACAGCTATGCCATAATAGGTGGTGATGAAGAAAAACGGCATGGTATTGTTTTAGCTAAATCATCTTCAGCTAAAAAATTAGGGATAATTACTGGTGAAACATTATATAGTGCAAGATCTAAATGTAGGGTTTTAAAAATATATCCCCCTGATTATTATTTATATCAAAAAATGTCAAAAAAATTGTTTGATTTATTATATCAATACACAGATGATATAGAAATATTTTCAATTGATGAATGTTTTTTAGATTATACAAAAATAAAACATATTTATAAAGATGAAATATTATTTGCTAAAAAATTAAAAGATGAAATAGAAACAAAATGTGGTTTTACCGTTAATATTGGAATAGGTAATAATAAATTATGTGCTAAAATGGCCTCTGATTTTGAAAAGCCAAATAAAATTCATACATTATACAGTTATGAAATAAAAAATAAAATGTTTCCGTTAGATGTTGGAGAATTATTTGGTATAGGTAAAAAATCAACTCAAAAATTAAAAGCATTAAACATTAACACAATAGAAGATTTAGCTTGTTATAAAAAAGAAGAACTATATAAATATTTTAAAAATCAAGCTTATAAAATGATTGATTCAGCTAATGGAATAGATAATGATATTGTAAAAAAACAAAGAGATGAATTATCAAGTATAAGTAATTCAACAACCCTACAACATGATGTAACATCAAAAATTGAAATATATCAAATATTAGAACAAATAGCTGATAATTTAGGGAGAAGTTTAAGACAACAAAAAAAATATACAAATGTAATAGCTGTTCAATTAAAAGATTGTTATTTTAAAAGTAGAACTCATCAAAAAAAATTGTTAAATCCAACTAATTCAACTGATGAAATATATTTATCAGCTAAACAACTAGCAGATGAAATGTATGATGAAAAACCAATTAGATTAATTGGCATGAGATTAGATAATTTAATAAGCAATTGCAAACATCAAGTATCTTTATTTGAAAAACTGGAAATAAAAGAAGACAATACAAAATTAGAAAAAACAGTAGATGAACTAAAGAAAAAATTTGGTTCCAAAGTAATTAGTAAAGCATCTTTAAACAATAAAAAAATTACAAAGAAATATTTAAAATAACATTGTTAATATTTAAAAATTATTATACAATATATATATAAATAATAGAATAGAGGTGATTTATGAAAAACAAGTATAATCAAAAAGGTTTTAGTTTAATAGAAATATTAGGTGTTGCACTTGTTTTAGTAATCATCTTTTTACTTTCTATACCTATCGTTTTAAATATAATTAAATATTCAAAAAAAGAAGCTTTTAAAAATAGTGCTTCAAATGTTTTAGAAGCAGTATCTTATTATATAGCTGAAAATAAATTTACAACAATAACTGAAAGTGGTATAAAAATAGAAGAAATATCAGATTTAAAAATTAAAAATAATAATTTTGAAAAAGGCTTAATTATCAAAAACAAAAACAACAAATTAGAAATAGTTTATTTAATACAAGGTGATTATTGTGCTAAAGGAACAATTGATAAATTAAAAGTTTCAGATAAAGGATGTGGGTATTTAGATGAAACAAAACCATCTATTGCATCTTTATCCATAATAGCTGCAACAAATAATTCAATTAAAGTATTAGCTTCAGGTTATGATGAAGAAAGTAAAATAATTAAATACGAATTTAGTATTGATAGTAAAAAATATGTTACTAATGATAACAAACAAAATGCTACTTATTTATTTGAAAATTTAGAATCTGGCGAACATACTTTTTCTCTTATTGTTACTAATGAAGCTGGTTTAAAAACAAAATCAGAAGAATATACTTTTAATACTTTTGACATCAAAAATATTAATTGTAAAATAAATACATCTTCAATATCTAGTTATAAAACAGTAACATGTGAATATCCAACTGATGAAAATTATATATATCAGTATGCAACAAAAAATAATGATGAAAATTTGAACTATGAAAATATTGTTTTAACAAATAATACATATGAATTTAAATTTGAAAACAAAGATATATTATATACAAGAGTCTTATATAATAACGAAGTTATAGCTCAAACTAGTGTCAATATTAATAATATTGATAATATTTTAAATGAAGCTACTCCAAAATTAGATGAAAATATGATTCCTGTAATTTATGATGAGAATAAAAATTGTTGGCTTAAAGCTGACCCTAAAACAATCTATTGGGATTATCAAAATAAAAAATGGGCTAATGCGGTTGTTGTTAAAGAAAAAGCAGCATCAAATAATGAAAGCCATTCTCGTGAATATTATTTAAGTGATGTAGCTATAAATCAACCAATATATGAAGCTGACATTTTAGCATTTTATGTATGGATACCAAGATTTGCTTATAAAATTTGGAATGTAAATAGCGTAGAAAATAATAAAAATGAAGAACAACAAATAGATATTATTTTTCAAAAAACAAATGAGTATTTAAACGGAATGACTGATGATTTAATCAATAATGGTAATTACTATACACATCCAGCTTTTGTATTTGGAGATAAAGATATTAGTGGATTTTGGATTTCAAAATTTCAAACTAGCTTATCTAGTGATGAAGAATGTTATAAGAATCCAAACATATCAAATTGTAACAAAAGTAGTGGTGTTGATATATATTCTATTCCGAATGTAAAACCAATTAATTATATTTCCATATCATCAGCTTATATATTAAGTAAAAATATGAATATATATGGAAATATATATGGAATTAAAAATACTTCAAATACACATTTGATAAAAAATACACAATGGGGAGCACTAACTTATCTTTCACATTCAATATATGGTAATGATGTAATTATTACTAACAAGTCTAACATTACAGGTGGAAATAATTATAAAATTAATGTTGAACAGTCAACAACTGGTAATATATATGGAGTATATGATACTGGTGGACTATTAAAAGAAGCAGTTATGGGGAATTACAATAATGATCCAGGACTTGATTATAATAATCAATCTGGATTTGTAGGTTTAAATGGTAGTGTTGAATGGCCTAGCTCTAAATATTATGATTTATATAATGGAATAACCTATAAAAGTGCAATATTAGGCGATGCTACAGGAGAAACTAACAATTGGTATGATTCTCAAAATGTTTTTGTAAATGGAACAAATCCTTTCTTTATAAGAGGAGGAAATTATAATGATATTAATAATTTGTTTAATTATGATGCATATCCTGGAAGTGCTTTAGAAAATGTTACATTCAGATTTAGTTTTATTTTTCTTTATAGCTATCACACATAGTTGTTTCTTTGATGCCACTGCCATCACAATTACAAACTTTTATTTTGTTTAACATACAAGTATCTTTATCACAATCGCAATACTTACAATCTTCAACGGTACATTTAATTGTTTGTTTGTTATTCATAAAATTCCTCCCATTTATAATATTAATTATTGACAAAAATTTATTCATAAAATTTAATATTTTAAATAATATGTTATAGGTGATATTTTGGACAAGATAAAAATAGGAATACCAAGAAGTTTATATTATTATTATTTTAAAGATTTATGGCAGATATTTTTTGAGAAATTAAATATTGATATTGTAATAAGTCCTAAAACAAATAAAGAAATAATCGATAAAGGAATTAGTATGTCTAATGATGAAATGTGTATGTCACTTAAAATCTATATTGGCCATGTGTCATATTTACTAGATAAATGTGACTATATATTAATACCTAGAATAGATAATTATGGTCTAGAAAATCAAACATGTACTAATTTTTTAGCTACATATGATATAATTAATAATTTATTTAATAAGAAAATAATTAATTATAATATTGATTTATTTCAAAACGAAACAGAATTAAAAGGTTTTTTGAAATTAAATAAAATTTTAAAAAGAAATAAAAAACAAATTAAAATAGCTTATGAAGAAGCGTTAAAAGAAAGTTTAAATATTAAAGATAAAAAAATGATGAAAAATATTAATAACTTAAAAAATAAAAAAATAAAAATATTATTATTAGGTCATCCTTATAATATATACGATGAATATATTGGGGACCCTATTGTTAATTATTTAAAAAACAATAACATTGAAATAATTTATTCTGATTTATTTGATTCAAAAAAATGTATTAATAAATCAAATATTTTAACAAATAGTTGTTATTTTAAATATAATAAAGAAAATATTGGTTCTATTTTGTTAAGTAAAAAATATATTGATGGAATTATATTTTTAACAACATTTCCTTGTGGACCAGATTCGTTAGTAAATGAACTTGTAATGAGAAAAATTAATACTCCATTTATTAATTTAATTATAGATGATTCAAATATTTTAACGGGATTTGAAACTAGATTGGAAAGCTTTATTGATATTTTAGAAAGAAAAAAAATTCATGAATAAGATCGTATCATTTCCGCAAATGGGAAATTACTATATTCCAGCTAAATATTTATTATCACATATATTAGATGTAAACATTTTAGATCCTGTTAAAATAACATCTAAAACAATTGAAATTGGAACAAAGTATAGTCCTGAATTTGTATGTACACCATTTAAATATACATTAGGAACTTTAATTGAAAATATAGAAAAGAAAAGTAATATTTTAATTCAAGCTGGTGGTGGATGCAAATATGGATATTATGCAGAATTACAAGAAAAAATAATAAAAGATTTAGGATATGATGTTATTTTTATTAATTTAGTATCACAAGGAAAAACAGATTTTAAAAAAATTTATCATGAATTTAAAAAAATAGATAAAAATTTTAATATATGGTCATCTTTATATTATTTATTTATTACAACTAAAATGATTAGATACATGGATAAAATAGATAATTATATTAGACATAATATAGGATTTGAAATAGATAAAAACGATTTTAAAAATACTAATCAAGAAATGCTAAATGCTTTTTTAAAAACTAAAGGATTTTTTGATTTATTTAAAATTTATAAAAAATATAATAAAAAAATTAAAAAAATAAAAGTAAACAAGCCAAAAGAATGTTTAAAAGTTGGAATAATAGGAGAATTATATACAATAATGGAACCATTTAGTAACTATTTTTTAGAAACTGAATTAGCATCAATGAATATAGAAATAACAAGATTTACTAATGTTCATTATTTATTATTTGAAAAAAAATATAAAATTAAAAAGGAAATGAAAAGAATAAAAAAATATATTAAATATAAGATGGGAGCCGATGCAGCAGACAATATAGCTCACACAAAATATTTATGTGATCAAAAAATAGATGGTATTATTCATATTAAAGCATCATTTTGCACGCCAGAAATAGGAGCTATGCCAATTATAAATAAAATAGCTAAAGAGCATGATATTCCAGTACTATTTTTTACATTTGATGCTAACACAAGTGAGGTAGGTATAAAAACAAGATTAGAAGCATTTCATGATATGATTGAAAGAAGGAAAAAAAATGAAAAATTGCTATCTCGGAATTGATATTGGTTCTATCTCAACAAAAGCTGTTATTATTGATGATGAAAATAAAATAATATTAAGTACATATATATGGACTGAAGGTAATCCTATTTCAAGTACTAAAAACCTAATTAAGAAAATAAAAGGTAAATTACCAAATCAATATATAATTAAAGGAATTGGAACAACAGGAAGTGCTAGAAAATTAATTGGATTAATGCTAGATGCAAATGTTATTAAAAATGAAATAACAGCACATGCTATAGGAACATTATCAATATATCCAGATACCAAAACAATATTGGAAATTGGCGGACAAGATTCAAAAATAATAATAATTAATAATGAAGTAATTACTGATTATTCAATGAATACATTATGTGCAGCCGGAACAGGAGCATTTTTATCAAGTCAAGCTGAAAGATTAAAAATAAATATTGAAGATTTTGGTAAATATGCTATTTCATCAAATAATCCTGTTAAGATAGCAGCAAGATGTACTGTATTTGCAGAATCAGATTTAATTCATAAAGCACAAATGGGATACAATAAAGAAGATATTATAGCTGGATTATGTAAAAGTATAGTACTAAACTATTTAAATAATTTATCCAAGGGTAAAAAAATAGAGCAAAGAATAGTTTTTCAAGGTGGAGTTAGTAAAAATATTGGAGTTATCAAATATTTTAATGAAATTTTAAAAACACAAGTAACAGTAGATGAAAATAGTCATTTAATGGGAGCACTTGGAATAGCTATATTAGCTAAACAAAATAAAACAAATAAAATATATAATTTAGATTTATTAAATGTAAAATTTGAAACAAAAGGATTTGAATGTAATAAATGTTCTAATAATTGTGAAATCATTAAAATATATAAAGAAAATAAATTAATTGATGCATGGGGAAGTAGATGTGGAAGAACATTTAATGATGAAAATAATGTAAAGTCATAATATAAAACAAGTTGACAATAATAATTTATTAGTGTATAAAAGATATTGATTAAAAGGAAGTGGATTATGTCAAAAAAACTAGTAATAGTCGAATCACCAGCTAAAGTAAAAACAATTGGAAAATATCTAGGCAGCGACTTTGAAGTTACATCTTCAAAAGGACACATAAGAGATTTATCAACCAAAGGTAAATATGGTTTAGGTGTAGATGTTGAAAATAATTTTAAACCAGATTATGTAACTATTAAAGGTAAGAAAAAAGTAGTAGATGATTTAAAAAAAGAATGTAAAAAAGCAGACTTTGTTTATTTAGCTACCGATCCTGATCGTGAAGGAGAAGCAATAAGTTATCATTTATACGATGTATTAGGGCTAAATGAAAATAACTATGAACGAATAGTATTTAATGAAATAACAAAAAATGCTATTTTAGAATCATTTAATCACGCTCGTAAAATAGACAAAGATTTAGTTAATTCACAAGAAACAAGAAGAATATTAGATAGAATAATTGGATTTAGATTAAGCAAATTAATTCAATCTAAAACAGATGGTTCCTCTGCTGGAAGAGTTCAATCAGTAGCTTTAAAATTAATCGTTGATAAAGAAGATGAAATAAATAAATTTATAAGTGAAGAATATTGGACAATAAAAGGATTGTTTAATGAATTTGAAGCTGATTTGTTTGAATATAAAAATAAAAAAATAGAAATTAAAAATGAATTAGAAGCTAATAATATTTTAAATAAATTAAGTAATTCATTTAAAATAGAAGATGTTAATTCAAAATCTAAATTAAGTAATGCACCAATGCCATTTATTACAAGTACATTACAACAAGTAGCATCAAATAAATTAAATATGAATGCAAAAAAAACAATGTCATTAGCTCAAAAATTATATGAAGGAATAGAACTTGAAAATGAAACAGTTGGTTTAATTACATATATGCGTACTGATTCAACTAGATTATCAAGTGAATTTATTAATTCTACAAATAATTATATTGAAACAAAATATGGAAAAGAATATTTGGGTTTTGTTAGAAAAAGTAAAAAAGAAGATAATGTTCAAGATGCTCATGAAGCTATTAGACCAACAAGTATTTTAAGAGATCCTATTACTGTTAGACCATATTTAACTCCAGATGAATTTAAATTATATAGACTTATATATTATCGTGCTTTAGCTAGTTTAATGGCGCCAGTTAAAACAAATAATACTACGGTTGTCTTTGATAATAATGATTACAAATTTAAAACAACTGGTCAAACAATAATTTTTGATGGTTATTTAAAAGTTTATTCTGATTATGAAGATAAAAAAGAAACAATACTACCACCATTTGATACATATAAATCAAATATTGTAGTAGCTTCTTTAATTCAAAAAGAACAACACTTTACTCAACCACCAGCTCGATATACAGAAGCTAAATTGATAAAAGCTTTAGAAGAACTAGGTATTGGAAGACCAAGTACATATGCTAAAATAATTGATAATATTAAAAGTAGAGGCTATGTTAATATTGAAGATAAAAAATTTATTCCAACTGAAATTGGAGTTGAAGTAACAAATAAATTACAAGATTTTTTCAATCATATTATTAATGTTGAATACACAGCTAAAATGGAAAATGATTTAGATAAAATAGCAGATAACAAAGCTATTTGGTATAAAATATTGGAAGATTTTTACAGTGAATTTGAACCAGCTGTAAAAAAAGCTTTTGATGCTATGGAAAAAAAAGAAGCTACCAAAACAGGAGAAGATTGTCCTGAATGTGGATCACCACTTGTTATAAGAAAAGGTAAATTTGGTGAATTTACAGCTTGTAGTAATTTTCCAAGTTGTAAATATATCAAACCATCAGAACGACAAACAACAAAAATATGTGTATGTCCTGAATGTGGTGGTAATATTATTGAAAAAAGAAGTAAAAGAGGAAAAATCTTTTATGGATGTGATAATTTTCCTAAATGCAAAACAGCTTATTGGGATAAACCAATTGATGAAAAATGTCCTGAATGTGGTAAAATGTTAACAGAAAAAAAAGGACAAATTAAATGCAGTAATTGCAATTATGAAAAGAGTGAATAATTAAATTCCTCTTTTTTATTTTGATTATTATTAAATTTATATATTAAATTAATAAAAAATGATAAAAAAATCTTTCAAAATTTTTATAACTATAGTATAATTGTATGTAGATTATAAGGAGATGATAGTATGAAGCAGGTTTATATTAGCGTTGATATTGGTTCAGATACAATAAAAGTTGTTGCATGTGAACTTTTTAACAACAAATTAAACCTACTAGCTGCATCCTCTATTAAATCTGAAGGAATAAAAAAGGGATTAATTACTGATGTAGAAAAAGCAAGTGAATCTTTAAAAAATGCAATTAAGAAAGTAGAAGAAATGCTTGGAATAAAAATTTCTAAGGTTATTACATCATTACCAAGTTATTATGCACAATTTGAAATGGTTAAAGGCAAAATTGAACTTAATAAAGAAGAAATAATAACTGGTAAAGAAGTTGTAACTTTACTTCAAAATGCAATGAAAACAAGTAAAAATAAAGAATTAGAAATGGTAACAGTTATTCCCGTAAGTTTTTCTTTAGATGATGTAGATGGAATCAAAGATCCAAAAGGAATGCAAGGTAATGTATTATCAACAAGAGCTATAATGGTTTTAGTTCCTAAAAAAAACATCCTATCAGTTGTAAATTTATTAGAAAATGTAGGATTAGAAGTAGTAGATGTATCTCTTAATTGTATTGGAGATATGTATGCAACAAAAGATAAAGATTTAAAAGAAAAAATAGGAGCAGTTATTAATATTGGACACGAAACTACAACAATATCTTTATATAATAAAGGAATAGTTGTTAAAAGTACCATTATTGGAATGGGTGGAAAAAATATTGATAATGATATAGCTTATATTTATAAACTTACAAATGAAGATGCAAATCGCATTAAAGAAAAATTTGCTTTAGCTCACAAGAAATATGCTAGTGTTAACGATATTTATGAAATTAATAATAAAAATGATGAAAAAATCAAAATAAATCAATATGAAGTTTCAGAAATAGTTATGGCAAGACTAGAAGAAATACTAGTTTTAGCAAGAAAAGAAATAAATCTTTTGACAAAACACGATGTAGATTATATACTAATAACAGGTGGTACTAGCAATATGTCAAATTTTTCAATGATTGCAGAAGAAGTTTTGGGTAAAAAAACTAAAATTGGAGAAATTAGACTTGTTGGCTTGAGACACAATAAATTTTCATCAGCAGTTGGAAATATAGTATATTTTATAGGAAAACTAAAATTAAAAGGTAAAAAATATTCAATGATTAGTAAAGATGATATGAACACACTATTATCAGCTAAGAAAAACTTAATTTCAAGTGATACGATGTTAGGTAAAGTCTTTGGATACTTTTTCAGCGAATAGGGAGGACTCAATATGTTAGGATTAGATATGGATCAATTAGCTAAAATAAAAGTTATAGGAGCCGGAGGAGCAGGAAATAATGCTGTAAACAGAATGATTGAATCAGGTGTTAAAGGCGTTGACTTTATCGTAGCTAATACAGATTTACAAGTTTTAAATACTTCAAAAGCACCAGTTAAAATTCAAATAGGAATAGAACTTACAAGTGGTCTTGGAGCTGGAGGAAAACCTGAAATTGGTAAAGAATCAGCAATAGAATCACAAAAAGAAATAGAAGCTGCTTTAGAAGGAGCTGATATGGTTTTTATTACTTGTGGAATGGGTGGAGGAACTGGAACTGGTTCAGCACCTGTAATAGCTGACATTGCTCAAAAAATGGGAGCTTTAACCGTAGGTATTGTTACTAAACCATTCTCATTTGAAGGTAAAAAAAGAATGGAACAAGCTTTAGCTGGTATTGATGAACTTAAAAAACATGTAGATACATTAATAGTTATACCAAATGATAAATTAAGAGAAATAATAGATAAATCTACACCATTATTAGAATCATTTAAAGAAGTTGATAATGTCTTAAGAAGAGGTGTTCAATCTATATCAGATTTAATTGCAGTAGCAGGATTAATTAACTTAGATTTTGCTGATGTAAAAGCTGTAATGGAAAAAAGAGGAAACGCTTTAATTGGTATTGGTATGGGTATTGGTGAAAACAGAGCTAGTGAAGCTGCTAGACAAGCTGTTTCATCTCCATTACTTGAAACTTCTATCAGCGGAGCTACAGATGCTATAATTAATGTTACTGGTGGCGCTAATTTAACTTTGTTTGAAGTTGAAGAAGCTGCAGAAGTAGTTAGAGCTTCAGCAAATACAGATATTAATACAATATTTGGAGCTGTTATTAATGAAAATTTAACAGATGAAATAATTGTTACTGTTATAGCAACAGGTTTTGAAGAAAGCAAAGCATCATATGTTAGTAATACATCTCATATAAAAAGAGAAGATAAAACAATTGATTTATCAACAGATGATGACGATGATGATGTTCCAACTTTCTTAAGAAAAAGAGTATTTTAATGAAAATTGATTAATTTCAATTTTTTTTTGATTTATTATAATTAATATGATAATATTATATATGTTATTAATATGATGAGTGAAAGAAGTGATAAAATGATTACACCAAATTTAATAGAAGCTAAAAAAAGAACAAATAATGATGTTTTAATAAAAACAAATGAATATATAGTAAAAGAAAATTTAAAACAATTAGGGTTTAATAAGAAATATTTTATAAAGACTTATGGTTGTCAAATGAATGAACATGATTCAGAAAACATTAAAGCAATTTTAGAGGATATGTCATATACAAAATGTGATAATATGGAAGATGCTGATTTGATTTTACTAAATACTTGTGCTATTAGAGAAAATGCCCATAATAAAGTATTTGGAATGATTGGAAGAATTAAACATTTAAAAGAAACAAAACCACATATCATAGCCGGTATATGTGGATGTATGGCTCAAGAAGAAAGTGTCGTAAATGAAATTTTAAGTAAATATAAATGGTTAGATATTGTTTTTGGAACACATAATATTCATAATTTGCCTAATATATTAAATAATGCAATTGAAAAGCAAGAATTAGAAATAGAAGTATATAGTATTGAAGGAGATGTTATTGAAAACATTCCTGTAAAAAGAGATTCAAAATATAAAGCTTGGATTAATATAATGTATGGATGCGATAAATTTTGTACTTATTGTATAGTTCCATATACAAGAGGTAAACAAAGAAGTAGAACAAAAGAATTTATATTAGACGAGATAAATCAATTGATTAGTGATGGTTATAAAGAAGTAACTTTATTAGGTCAAAATGTAAATGCATATGGTAAAGACTTAAATGACAATTATAGAATGGAAAATTTACTTGCTGATGTAGCTAAAACAAAAATAGAAAGAATTCGTTTTGTAACAAGCCATCCTTGGGATTTTACAGATGAAATGATTAAAGTTATTAAAGAAAATAAAAACATTATGCCCTATATTCATTTACCTTTACAAAGTGGGTCAAATAACATACTAAAATTAATGGGTAGAAGATATACTAAAGAAAGTTATTTAACATTATATAATAAAATAAAAGAAGCTCTACCTTATAGTTCTATAACAACAGATATTATTGTTGGATTTCCTAATGAAACAGAAGAAGATTTTAATGAAACTTTAGATGTAGTTAATAAATGTAAATTTGATTCAGCTTTTACTTTTATTTTTTCCCCAAGAAACGGTACTCCAGCAGCTAAAATGGAAGATAATGTATCTTTAGAAGAGAAAAACAAAAGACTTCAAATATTAAATAAATTAATAAATAAATATACATTAGAAGCTAATGAATCATATCTAAATAAAAAAGTACCTGTATTAATAGAAGATTATAGTGAAAAAAATAAAGATTATTTAATTGGATATACAGATACTATGAAATTAGTTAATGTTGATGCTCATCCAGATAATATTGGTAAAATAATAAATGTAACAATAACTGATGTAAAAACATGGAGTATGAATGGAAAAATAGAAAATTAAAAATATTGATTATTTCAATATTTTTTTTCTTATGTTATAATTATAAAAGAAAATGGTGATGTTATGAGTAAAATTAAAATAATGGATGAATTACTAGCTAATAAAATAGCAGCTGGTGAAGTTGTTGAAAGATGTGCTAGTGTTGTTAAGGAATTAGTTGAAAATAGTATTGATGCTAAAGCAAGTGAAATAAAAATAGAATTAATAGAAGCAGGAACAAAACAAATTAAGGTTATTGATAATGGTAATGGAATGGATAAAGAAGATGCTGTTCTGGCTTTTGGGAGGCACGCAACAAGTAAAATCAAAACAGAAGAAGATTTATATCGTATTGAAACATTAGGGTTTAGAGGAGAAGCACTAGCTTCAATAGCGAGTGTTTCAGAAATAGTTTTGAAAACTTGTAATAATAATGTAGGGACATTAGTACAAATAAATGGTGGCAAAATAATTAATATTTCTAATGATGAAGCTAGAATAGGAACTATAATGGAAATAAATAATCTTTTTTACAACACCCCAGCACGACTAAAACATATGAAAAGTTTATATACTGAATTAGCTAGTATTACTGATTATGTTGATAAAATAGCATTATCTCATCCGGAAATAAGATTTACATTAACAAATAATAATAATGTAATTTTAAATACAGATGGAACAAATAATTTATTAAAAACAATTAATGCAATATATGGCATTAATATTACTAAAAAAATGTTAGAAATTAAAGCAGAAGATGATGATTATATAATAAATGGTTATGTATCATTGCCTGAAATTCAAAGATCTAGTAGAAATACAATAATAACATTAGTAAATAATAGAGTAGTTAGAAATTCAGAATTAAATAGAATAATAAATGATGCTTATCACTCATATAAACCAGACAATAAATATCCTGTTGTTGTAATAAACATAGAAGTAGATCCTAGTTTAGTAGATGTTAATGTGCATCCAACTAAAATGGATATTAAATTTTCAAAATTTGAAGAATTAAAAGAATTAATATTTAAAACAATAAAAAATAAATTAAAAAACATTACATTGATTCCTCAAATAGAAATAGAAAAAGAAGAAGTCATAAATAATAAACCATTATATAAAGAGTTTAAATTAAATTTTGATGAAATAAAAGAAGATACTGAAAATTATATAATAAATGAGGATTTATCAAATGAATCTCAAGAAATTCTAACATATAATTATGAAGAAAAAAAAGAAAAAGAAAGATTACCTATTATGTATCCAATTGGCGTAATTCATGGGACATATATTATTTGTCAAAATGAAAATGGCATGTATTTAATGGATCAACATGCTGCTAAAGAAAGAATAAATTACGAAATTTGTTTAAATAAATTATCAAACCCAAGTGATGATAAAATAAAACTATTAATTCCACTTACCCTAGAATATACAAATAACGAATATATTATATTAAGTGAAAATCTAGATTTTTTAAATAACATGAATTTTGATATAGAGCAATTTGGAATAAATTCTGTTATTGTTAAATCTCATCCAACTTGGTTACCAGTTAATAACGAAATAAACTCTATAAAAAAAGTAATTGATCTTGTTATTAGTAAAGAAAAAAATTTCAATTTAGCTACATTTAGAGATAATTTAGCTTCAACAATGGCTTGTAAAATGAGTATTAAAGGTAATGAAAAAATAACTTTAGAGGAAATGGAAAATCTAATTAATGATTTAAGAAGTTGTGATAATCCATTTAATTGTCCTCATGGAAGACCCACAATCATATATTACTCAAAAGCAGATTTAGAAAAATTATTTAAAAGAAGTGGTTTTTAATAATAAAGACTTTATAAAAAGTCTTTTTTTTGATAAAATTGATATAGGTGAGAAATATGCTATATACATCAATAGAAAATAAAAAAATAAAAGAAATAAAAAAATTAAATATAAAAAAATACCGAGATCAATCAGGGTTATTTTTAATAGAAGGACAACATTTGATTGAAGAGGCTAAAAAAGCGTCATTATTACAAACATTAATACTTGAAAAAGAAGAAAAAAATAATAATGATATTGAAACAATGTATGTGACAAAAGAAATTATTAAATATATTAGCGAATTAGATAATCCTAGCAACATACTAGGTATATGTAAAAAAATAAAAGAAAATGAGATATTAGGTGATAAAATTTTAATTTTAGATGAAATACAAGATCCAGGAAATTTAGGAACAATTATTAGAAGTGCAGTAGCATTTAATATTGATACAATAATATTAGGAGAAAATACGGTTGATTTATATAATTCTAAGACAATAAGATCTTCACAAGGAATGTTATTTCATATAAATATAATAAGAAGAAACATTAAAAATATTATAAATCAATTAAAACAAGAAAATTACATTATCTTAGGAACTAAAGTAACTAATGGGAAAAACATTAAAACTATTGAAAAAACTAAAAAATTTGCTATAATAATGGGAAACGAAGGAAATGGTGTTAGTAATGATATATTAAATAATTGCGATGATTATTTATACATCAAAATGAATAAAACTTGTGAGAGTTTAAATGTAGCTGTTGCAACAAGCATAATTTTATATGAATTAGATAAGTAGGTGAAATATGAATTATATATATATTGGTAATATTGTAAATACTCATGGCATAAAAGGAGAAATAAGAATATTATCAAAATTTCAATATAAAAATTTAATATTTAAGAAAAACTTTAAAATATATATTGGCTCAAATTATGATGAAGAAATAATTAATACATATAGAGTTCATAAAAACTATGATATGATTACCTTAAATAACATTAATAATATTAATGAAGTATTAAAATATAAAGGTAAAAAAGTGTATATAAATAAAGATGATATTAAAATAGACGGTTATTTTGATGAGGATTTAATAGGACTATTAGTATATACAGATAAATTAATAGGTAAGGTTAAAAGTATAGAAAAACTTCCACATCAAGATTTAATAATTGTTGAAAATGATAAAAAAAGATATCTAATTCCTAAAGTAACTTTATTTATAAAAGAAGTTGATTTGCAAAATAATAAAATAGTAATTAATAATATTGAGGGCTTAATAGATGAAAATTGATATATTAACACTTTTTCCTAATATGTTTGAAAACTTCTTAAATGAATCAATTATTAAAAGAGCTATTAAAAATAAAAATGTTGAAATTAATATAATAAATATAAGGAACTACTCAAAAAATATTCATAGAAAAGTAGATGATTATGGTTTTGGTGGAGGTCAAGGAATGGTATTAATGCCACAACCAATATTTGATGCAATTGATGACATTAAAACAAAAGATTCATTGATAATTATGATGACTCCTCAAGGAAAAACATATAATCAAAAAATGGCATATGAATTAAAAAATAATCATCATTTAATTATTCTTTGTGGTCATTATGAAGGATTTGATGAAAGAATAAGAAATATAGTTGATTTAGAAATTAGTATCGGTGACTTCGTTTTAACAGGCGGAGAACTACCTAGTATGATAATAACAGACAGTATTGTTCGCTTAATAGATGGTGTTATAGATGAAAAATCACATGAAAATGATTCATTTAATAATAATTTATTAGATTATCCAGTTTATACTAAACCAGTTGATTTTAGAGGAATGAAAGTTCCTGATGTATTATTATCAGGTAATCATGCTAATATAAATAAATGGCGTTATGAACAAAGTTTAAAAAAAACACAAGAACGAAGACCTGATTTATTAGAAAAGAGCTGAAGTTTTATATGAAAATAAAAAAATATAGAGTTATTAGACACAATAATGATAAAAAAACAATTATTGATACTAAAAAAATTAATGGATATAAAGTATTACCTAAAAATACTTTTAATTATCCAGGTATAGCTGTTGATTCAATGATAATAATAAAACCAGTTTTAATAGAAAAAGTTTTAAAAAAGAAAATTAAAAGAAAATTGGATTTATATTTACAATATTTGATAACTTTAATAGATGATGAAGGAGATAATTCATCATTTATGGAAGCGTTAAATGAAATGAGCAAATATAAAGAAATTGTTGAATATAAATACCGCCTTTTTTTAGAAGATAAATATATTGATTTATTATTAAAAAAAATATCTTTATTAGAACATGAAATAAAATCTAAACAAGCTTTTATTATGCCAAAAAAAGAAGTTAAAAAACGAGAAGTAGTAATTAATGATATACAAGAAGAAATTGTAGAAAATAGCCGCAAAAGAAGATAAATGCTTTACAAACAAAAATAAATATGCTAAAATTATTTCATTGTGATCCGCTGATGAAAGATTTAAATATAAAAAAATTTTATATAAGATTTAATTTAATAGTTCATGATCATATGTAAATAGAAAAGGAGAGACTATATATGAACAAAGTTGAAATGATTACAAAAAGTCAAATAAGAACTGATTTACCAGAATTTAGAGTTGGTGATACAGTTAAAGTAGACGTAAAAATCGTTGAAGGAAAAAGAGAAAGAATTCAAGCATTTGAAGGAATAGTTATGGCTATTAAAAATTCAGGTATTGGTAAAAACTTTATTGTAAGAAAAATATCTGGTGGTGTAGGAGTTGAAAGAACTTTTGCAGTTAATTCACCAAAAATTGATTCAATTACAGTTTTAAGAAAAGGTAAAGTAAGAAGAGCTAAATTAAACTTCTTAAGAACTTTAGTAAAACAACCAAAAATTAAAGAACGTAGAGACAAATAAAAGGCATAAGCCTTTTTTTCTTGCATAAATTAATTTGTGGTATTATAATTAATAAAGAATGGATATGATAAAAGTGAAAAATATGATATTAAAAAACTTGAAAGAAACAATTCCTTATTTCATCATAATAGGAATTATAATATTAATTAGATTATTTATAATAACACCAGTTACTGTAGATGGCCCATCAATGGAAAATACATTACAAAACAATGAATTTTTAATATTAAATAAATTTGATAATACTTATAAAAGAAATGATATTATTGTTTTTGAATTTCAAGAAGAAAAATTAATTAAAAGAATAATTGGATTACCTGGAGATAAATTAGAAATAGTTAATAATAAACTATATATAAATGGAGAATATGTAGAAGAAAAATACAAAAAAGATGAGCCTGAATATGTAGATAATATGGAAGAAATAACAATTCAAGATAATTATTATTTTGTAATGGGAGATAATCGATCTGAATCATTTGATAGTAGATATTTTGGAGCTATAAAAGAAAATACTATATTAGGGACAGTATCAATAAGATTATTTCCATTTGATAAAATAGGTTTTATTAATTAATAAATAAACTATTGCATTTTAATAAAATATAGTGTATATTATATTTGTACTTGTTCGTGGATAAAAGAAAATCCGACTTTTTTCTAGGAATAAGCGAATATTATTGAGAGGAGAACTAACATGGCTTTAACAAAAGAAATGAAAGAAAATATTGTTAAAAAATATGCAAGAACAGAAGGAGATACAGGATCTGCAGAAGTTCAAATAGCTATTTTAACAGAAGAAATCAAAGATTTAACAGAACATTTAAAAGAACATAGTCATGACTATCATTCTAGAAGAGGGTTACTTAAAAAAGTTGGTAGAAGAAGAAGTTTATTAAACTACTTATTCAAAAACGATGTAACTAGATATAGAAATATAGTTAAAGATTTAGGGTTAAGAAAATAAAATAATAAGTAGGCACTCCTTTTTTGAGTGCCTTTTATATACATAAGAAAGAAATAGGTGGTTTTATGAAAAAAATATATCAATTAGACTTTAGAGGAAGAAATTTAACTATCGAAATAGGTGAATTAGCTAAACAAGCTTCAGGATCTGTTTTAGTTAGATATGGAGATACAGTTGTACTTAGTACAGTAGTTGTGTCAAAAAATGTTAATATATTAGCAGGATTTTTCCCATTAATGGTTTTATATCAAGAAAAATTATATTCTGTTGGTAAAATACCAGGAGGATTTATTAAAAGAGAAGGAAGGCCTACAGATAATGCAACATTAGCAGCACGTATGATTGATCGTCCAATGCGACCAATGTTTCCTGAAGACTTTAAAAATGAAGTCCAAATAATTAATACAGTTTTATCAGTTGATCAAGATAATTCTCCAGAAATGGCAGCAATGTTTGGATCTTCTTTAGCTACATCTATATCAGAAATACCATTTGATGGTCCAATAGCAGGAGTTAAAGTTGGTAGAATAAATGGTGAATTTATTATTAATCCTACTAAAGAACAATTAGAATTATCAGATATTGATTTGACAGTAGCTGGAACAAAAAAAGCTATTAACATGGTAGAAGCAGGATCATTAGAAGCTTCAGAAGAAGATATGTTAGAAGCTTTAATGTTTGGTCATGATGCAATAAAAGAATTATGTGAATTTCAAGAAAAAATTATATCTGAAGTAGGGCTTCCTAAAATGATATATGAAAAATTAGAAATAGAAGAAGAATTAAAAGAAACAATCAAACAAATGGCTTCTAGTGCTTTAGATCAAGCAATGAGAATAAAAGATAAATTAGAAAAATATGAAGCTATAGACAATATTAAACAAGAAATTGTTTCTAAATATGAAGAAGAAAATAGTGATTTAAAAGAAAATGATTTGAAAATATTAACAACAAAAGTAAAATTAATATTGGAAGAAATAGAATATGAAATATTTAGAAAAATAGTTGTTAAAGAACATACCAGAGCTGATGGGCGTGCTATGGATGAAATTAGAGAGTTATCAACTGATATTGATTTATTACCAAGAACTCATGGTTCAGCACTATTTACAAGAGGGCAAACACAAAGTTTATCAACTGTAACTTTAGGAGCTTTAGGAGAACATCAAATATTAGATGGTCTTTCAATTGAAGATGAGAAAAGATTTATGTTACATTATAACTTTCCTCAATTTTCTGTAGGAGAAACTGGTAGATATGGTTCACCTGGTAGAAGAGAAATAGGACACGGAGCTTTAGGAGAAAGAGCTTTAGCACAAGTAATTCCTTCCGAAGAACAATTTCCATACACAATAAGAGTAGTTTCAGAAATTTTAGAAAGTAATGGTTCAAGTTCACAAGCTAGTATATGTGCAGGTTGTATGGCCCTTATGGCAGCTGGTGTACCAATTAAAGCTCCAGTAGCAGGTATAGCTATGGGACTTATAACAGATGGTGAAGACTATACTATTTTAACTGATATACAAGGTATGGAAGATCATTTAGGTGATATGGATTTCAAAGTTGCAGGTACAAAAAATGGTATATGTGCACTACAAATGGATATTAAAATAAAAGGAATAACAAAAGAAGTATTAAAAGAAGCTTTAAATCAAGCTCATGTTGCACGTCAACAAATATTAGATGTTATTACTAAACAAATACCTGAACCAAGAAAAGAAGTTAGTAAATATGCACCAAAAACTTGTATTTTTACAATTAACCCTGATCGTATTAAAGATGTTATAGGTCGTGGTGGAGAAACAATTACTAAAATTATTTTAGAATCTAGTAATGTTAATGCAGTTACCGATCCAAATGCGGTTAAAGTTGATTTAGAAGATGATGGAAGAGTAATAATCTATCACTATAATCAAGAAATTATTGATAAAACAGCAGAAATGATTAAATCAATAGTTAGAGAAGTAGAAGAAAATGTAATATATAAAGGTAAAGTTGTTAAAGTAGAAGATTTTGGATGTTTTGTAGAATTATGGCCTGGTTGTGAAGGATTAGTACATGTTTCTAAATTAGCTGAAGAAAGAATAGAAAAAGCAAGTGATGTAGTAAAAGTTGGAGATGAAATCTTAGTAAAATCACTAGGGTATGATAAAAGAGGAAGACTTAACTTATCTAGAAAAGATGCATTAAAATAAAATAAGGGGGAAATTTGGATGCAAATGCTACATGAAAAATATGCAGATATGTTACTTGAAAAATGTTTAACAAGTAAAAGTCTACATATAAGTTTTGATATTGAGTGCTTTGAATTGGTTGCACTATTAGAAGAAAAAGCAAGTTTAGCTGGTATTAAAGATATATATTTAGAAATAGAAGATGAACAATTGGAACAAGATTTTTTAATTGGGTTACAATCTGAAAAAGATTTAGATATATTGTCATTACATAAATTTAATAAAAATTCATTTAATAAATATGCATTAAAAAATGCAAGCTTCATTGTTTTAAAAACAAAAAAAGATATAATATATAATAATGATAATTGTAAAACAGAAATTCTTAATTTATATAAAGAAGAAACAAGAAAAATTTTTAATGAAAAAAGAAATAATAATGAACTAAATATTATATATGGAGTTCTTCCTAATCCTACTTGGGCTAGAAAAACATTTCCAGAAAATTATGCTTCATATGAAAAATTACTTACTATTATAATGGAAAATTATAATGACGATAACATTATTGATAAAATTAACACAATTGAAAATATATTAGAAAATGGAAGTATAAAAAAATGATTAATGTTTTTTTTACTCATAAAAATAAAGAATGTGTTAATTTTAATAATATATTAAGAAATCAATTTGCAGATAAATTTATTAAAATGCAAGAAAATATTTCATCATCAGTATTTAAAGAAGTAATGTTAGATTTTAATAATGATGATACAAAAAAAATAAATTTAGATGAGAATAAAAAGAAAGAATATTTAGACGATATTTCTTATTTATTAGCTGTTGATGAAATGATTGATTTTATAAATCATCTTGAAATTAGTAATATAGAAATTTATAGAAAAATAATGGGAATATTATATGCTGATTCTTATATATATTTAAATGATTTAGAAAAATCACTATTGAATACAAATGATACTATAGCAATATTTGATAATATGAAGAAAATAGTTGATATTGAGATGATTGATCATGATACACTATATGAGTTGATAATTTGTTTTTTAGAATTTTATGATTATGATGAATTAAGTAGAAGAAAAAGTTATTTAAATTTAGATGTTCAAGATGATTTTATTATTAGTCAAATGCATGATGGTAATGTTCTTGATATTTCTCATTATTCTGCGCAACATGATTTAAAATTATTTGTTAATTATAAAAATGAACAAATAAAAGAAGAAATACAAGAAAATAATATCATAGAAAAAATTAAAAATTATTTATTATTTTTGAAGAATAAATGTAATAAAGAATATCAAGAAAAAATGAGTAATTTAATTATTTATAATTATAAATGGTCAAAATATTTAAAAGATCATGTTAATAATTTAGAAAAAAATAAAATTGAAGATAAAATAGTTACTTTATTTATTAAAAATGATTTAAAAGATATCATTAACATAGTTGAAGAAGATAATAATTTATTTTATGAAATAATTAATTCCTATTTATATTATGAAACAAATAAAAAAGATGTTATATATGATAAGTCCAATAATAAGATTGAAATAACAATAGACGATGTTGAAAATTATTATATTAAAACAAAAAAATAAAGATCAAAATGATCTTTATTTTAATATGCTATAAATTTCTTCTACAGATTTAATATCTTTCTTTATTTTATAATAAGGTTTCAAATGTAAATGAAAATGTTTGACATCCTGAATATCTCCATTATTTTGTATTAATGTTAATCCATCAATATTTAATTTGTTTTTTAATAATAACTCCATTTTTCTAGCTATATCAAAAATATGTATTAAGATACTATTATCAATATCATTTAAATCTAAATAATGTTTTTTTGGAATAATTAACATATGACCATTTACATCAGGATTGATATCTAAAAAACATTTAACATATTCATCTTCATATATCATATATGAAGGAATTTCGTCATTAATAATTTTACAAAAAATACAATTCATTTTATCATCTCCATAATAATTATATTATAAATAAAAAAAAGAGTAAACTATATCGATTTTAAAAAACTAAATTTTATAGTTATTTTATTATAAATATGATAAAATATATAAGTGGAGATGATAATATGCACAAATTAATAATTAAAAATTTAAAAGCTAGTATTGAAAATAAAGTGATTTTAAATGATTTTAATATAGAGATAAATAGTGGTGAAATACATGCTATTATGGGACCAAATGGAACTGGTAAATCAACATTGTCAAAAATAATAATGGGAGATCCTAATTATAAGATATTAAGTGGCGAAATATATTTCGATGATAAATTAATTAATGATTTATCAATAGAAAAAAGAGCTCAAATGGGACTTTTTTTAGGAATGCAAATGCCTCCTGAAATTGAAGGAGTAACAAATGCTGACTTTTTAAGAACAGCTTTACATACTAAAGAAGGAAAAGCGTTTAAACTAATGAACTTTATAAACGAATTAGATAAAACGTGTGAAGAATTATCAATTAATAAAAATATGATTCATCGCTCAGTTAATCAAGGATTTTCTGGTGGTGAAAGAAAGAAAAATGAAATTTTACAATTAAAACTATTAAAACCTAATATGATTATATTAGATGAAATTGATTCGGGATTAGATGTTGACTCTCTTAAAATAGTTGGTGAAAATGTAATTGATTATTTTAAAAATTCTGATGCAGGTATTTTATTAATAACACATTATCAAAGACTTTTGGATTACATTAAACCGGATTATATACATATAATGATGGATGGTAAGATAATTAAAAGTGGGGATGCAACATTAGTAAGTATATTAGAAGAAAAAGGATATGATTTTATAAAAAATGAATTATCTGATTTTAATGACATGAAAGAAGTATCAACAAATGAATAAAATAATTGTAGAAGAAGAAAATATTAAATTATTAGATAGTGATGATTTAATAACTCTTACCTTATCTGATAAATTAGATATATTTGATGTTAGTAAAGTGAAAATAGATGTTATTGGTTCTACTTCTATTGAAATAACATATAAAAACACTAATGAACTTAAATTAGATATTTCTTGTTTTTTATATCCAAATGTAGAAGCTAGTATATATGAAATTAATGAATCAAATAATTTAAAAATTAAATATACTTATAACTTATTAGAAAATAGTAAATTAATTATAAATAAATTTTATGATGTTTTTAATGTAAAAGAATTAGATGTTATAAATTTAAATGGCAAAAATGCATCAATTATATATAATAATAAAGTTATAGCTAAAGAAGCACAAAAATATAATTTAATAATATATCATAATTGTCCTAGTTCAATTAGTAGAATTAGTAATAAAGGAATAACTATATTAGATGGTTCTATTGATTTTAATGTTACAAGTATAGTAGAAAATAATATTAAAGAATGTATTTTAAATCAATATAACAAAATAATTAATTTAAATAATAAAAAATGTAGTATTAGTCCAAATTTGTTAATAGAAGAACAAGATGTAATTGCAGATCATTCAGCTCTTATTACATCTTTTGATGAAAATGAATTATTTTATTTAAAATCTAGAGGAATTGATGAAGCAACAGCTACTAATTTATTAATACATGGCTTTTTAAATGAAAAAAGCGACGAAAAAATAACAAATATTATAAATAAATATTGGAGGTGATTTAATGAATCGCGAAGATTTTTATATGTTAAATGAAGATATTATTTATTTTGATAATGGAGCTACTTCGCTAAAACCAAAAATTTTAAGTGAAATAACTAGTGATTATTATAATAAATACAGTGCTAATGCTCATAGAGGAGATTATGACATAAGTTTAAAAGTGGATAATAAATTTGAACATACAAGAAATTTAGTTAAACAATTTATTAATGCTAAAGAAAAAGATGAAATAATATTTACTAGTGGAACTACTGATTCTTTAAATAAAATAATTTTTGGTTATTTTAAAAATGTATTAAGTAATGAAGATGAAATAATTATTACCAAAAGTGAACATGCATCTAATGTATTACCTTGGTATGAATTGGCAGAATTATTAAATTTAAATATTAAATATATAGATTTAACTGACAATTATGAAGTTACATTAAACAATTTAAAACAAATAATTACTGATAAAACAAAAGTAATTAGTTTAGCTCATATAACTAATGTTATTGGGGATGTAAGGCCTATTGAAGAAATAATTAAATATGCCCATGAATTAAATATTTTAGTTGTTATTGATGGAGCACAAAGTGTTCCACATATGATAATTGATGTTCAAAAATTAGATATTGATTTTTTAGCTTTTTCAGCACATAAAATGTATGGGCCAACAGGTCTTGGAATATTATATGGTAAAAAATGTTTGTTACGTAATATGAAACCTATTATTTTTGGCGGAGGAATGAATGCAAGTTTTTCTAGTGATAAAACCAGAATATATAGTGATTTACCATATATATTAGAAGCTGGAACTCAAAATATTGCTGGAGTAATTGGATTTGGAAAAATTATAGAATACATTAATGATATTGGTTTAAATAAAATTGAAGAGTATGAAAAAGAGCTTCGTATATATGCAATTAATAAATTAAAGCAAAATAACAATATTATTATTTATAATGCAAATGCTACTTCTGGTATTATAACTATAAACTATAAAGATATATTTGCTCAAGATTTAGCTATATATTTAAATAAATATAAAATATGTGTTAGGGCTGGTAATCATTGTGCAAAAATACTACAAGATGAATTGAAAATTAAAAATACAGTTCGTATAAGTTTAGCTTTTTATAATACCAAAAAAGAAATAGATAAATTAATTGAAATATTAAATAATCCAAACATTAAACAAGAGATAATTTAAATACCCATAGGGGTATTTTTAATTGACATAAATGATTAAATTTGTTATATTTATTATATTAATAATAGATGAACTATATGGAGGAATTTATGTATAAAAATAATAAAAAGGGATTTACTTTAGTGGAATTACTTGGAATACTAGTTGTTTTAGCTGTTATTGCATTAGTAACTATTCCTATTGTAATTAATATAATTGATAGTGTAAAAATTAATGCATTAAGAAGTAGTGCTCAAGGATTATTAGAAACAACTAATTTGTTTTATGCAAAAAATATGGATGATATAGAAAGCTATTTAAGTTTTACCATTAAAGATGGAGTTCAAACTGATTCTAATGGTAAATTAACATATAAAGGTTCTGTTAAAAATGGATTTGTAAGACTTACAAGTGATGGGAAAGTTGCTTTATGTATTGATAATGGAGAACATTATGCAACTAAAACTTTACTTAGTACAGATATTAATACAGCAGAAGGAAAATGTACTGAAGATTTTGATGAAAGTTTTAATGGATATATTACAACAGGTGCTGCTAATTATATTGGATTAAGACTAAATGTTCAAGCATATACAACCGTAGATGAATTGCCAGCTACTTCTAATGAAGGATATGTTGGAGTTATAAATACTACTAAAATAAATAATTATTATGTGTCAAATGAAGGAATTACTTCTCCAGATGAAGGAGATATTTGGATCGTACAAAATAGTACATCTGATAAATATATAAAAAATGATAAAAGTAAAATTGGTGTTTCATGTGTAATGCAATATGTAGATGGAACATGGCAACCAAAAGAATCGTATGTTTATAATACAGATACTTGGGTTCAATTAAGTGAATTTTCTAATTCATCTCTTGTTTGGGAATATGATTATACAGGTTCTTATCAAACTTTTACAGCACCATATAGTGGGATGTATAAAGTTGAATTATGGGGTGCTCAAGGAGGAAGTGTTAACACTACATATACAGGAGGTTTAGGAGCATATACTAAAGGTGAAGTATATTTAGATCAAGGAGAAAAACTATATGTTTATGTTGGACAACAACCTACAACAGTAACTGGTGGTTGGAATGGCGGTGGAACAGGGTTCGGAAATGCTAGAGGTGGCGGAGGAGCTACTGATGTTAGAACAGTTAATAATGCAACTGCTACTGTTTGGAATGATGCGAACAGTTTAAGATCAAGAATTATGGTTGCAGCTGGAGGTTCTGGGGCTTCTGTTTATGAAACAACATCTTGGTATAGTTATGGAGCAGCTGGTGGTGGGCTTCAAGGGTTATATGGAATAGCCGGAGCTAACGCAATAGCTTATAAGGCAACAGCCGCTACACAATCTGGTGGTGGTAAAGCAAATGACATTCAAACTTTTGGAACTAATGGTAGTTTTGGAATGGGTGGAACTGGATATCAATCAACATGGTCTGCTGGTGGAGGCGGTTCTGGCTGGTATGGTGGTGCTGGAATGTCATATGCTGGTAGTTCAATTACTGGAGGTTCTTCTTATATTTCTGGACATTTAGGATGTAGTTCAATTAATTCAGCTGGGATTAATACAGGAAGTGCATATTCGTGGACAGGATATTATTTTACAAATACTAAAATGGTTGATGGAGAAGGATATGAATGGACAACATTTAGAGGAACAAATATTTTAATGCCTGCCAAAAATGCATCAGGATATGTTTCTGGTAATTCAGCTAATGGATATGCTAAGATAAGTTTATCTACTCCTAGTTATAAATCTGAGGCGATGCAAACTGAAGAAATAAATAACAATAATAAAACATGGGCTTATGATTTTAGTGGCAATTATCAAATATTTACCGCTCCAAAAAATGGAACATATAAATTTGAATTATGGGGTGCTCAAGGAGGGTCAAATGGTCAATATCTTGGTGGTCTAGGTGGATATACAACCGGTGAAATCTATTTAACAGCTAATACAACCTTATATGTTTATGTTGGAGGAACGACATATTCTCCCGTTGCCGGTTGGAATGGTGGAGGAGCTGGTTATGCAACTGGGCGAGGCGGTGGAGGCGCTACTGATATTAGAACAGTTAGCACATCTTCAAGTTCTGTTTGGAATGAAACAAATAGTTTAAGATCGAGGATTATGGTTGCCGGTGGTGGTTCTGGGTCCTCTATTTATGATACAGCTACTTGGGCTGCAACTGGTGGTGCCGGTGGTGGATTGCTTGGAAAATATGGTACAGGTGGATCTAGTGCCTTAGCATATATATCACTTAGAGAAGCAGGAATAGCTTCTGGAGGAGTAAGTAATACAACAAGTCCAGGGGTTGCAGGAACTTTTGGTATTGGAGGGGCTGGTTTTGTTAATGCCGGCTGGTCTTCTGGTGGTGGAGGCGCTGGCTGGTATGGAGGAGCTGGTGCAGCTCACGCTGGGGGTGTAACTACTGGTGGTTCTTCATATATTTCAGGACATTTAGGAGTCGATTCAATTGATTCATCTGGAAATCATACAGGAAGTGCATATTCATGGACAGGCTATATATTTACTAACACTAAAATGATTGATGGTGATGGATATAATTGGACAACAACAAAAGAAAATCAAATTAATCAACCAAACAAATTAACAAGTGGTTCATCTGCAGGTAATGGAAATTCTGGATATGCTAGAATAACATTAGTTAAAGAAGAAACTATAACAAATTATACAAATACAAGATATGCAAATGAAAATACATGGGCATATGGATATAATGGAAATTATCAAGTTTTCACTGCTCCACATAGTGGAAATTATAAAATTGAATTATGGGGGGCTCAAGGAACTACTAAAAATACTACATTTACAGGTGGTTTAGGAGCTTATACAAAAGGTGAAATCTATTTAACAGCTAATACAACTTTATATGTTTATGTAGGTGGTAAAGCGATGTTAATAACTGGCGGTTATAATGGCGGCGGAGCCGGTAATGGGGCAGCTGGTGGAGCTGGAGGTGGCGCTACTGATGTTAGAACTGTAAGTGGAGCTTGGAATAATGTTGCAAGTTTGCGTTCCAGAATTATTGTTGCAGCTGGCGGAGCTGGAGCATCTATTTATGATACTGCTACTTGGGCCACATCTGGTGGATCTGGGGGTGGTTTGCTTGGAAAATATGGTACAGGTGGATCTAATACTTTAACATATAAATCACAAACCCCAGCGGGACAAATTGCCGGCGGGATAAGTGGAACAGCAAATCCTGGAGGAGCTGGTATATTTGGCACTGGTGGAGCTGGTTTTGTTAATGCTAATTGGGCATCAAATGGTGGCGGAGCAGGCTGGTATGGTGGAGCCGGTGGAGCTTATGCTGGTGGTGTAACTACTGGTGGTTCTTCATATATTTCTGGACATTTTGGATGTATTGGAGTAAATGCTGACGGAACAATAAAAAATACCACTGCATCAACAATAAGTGACTCTTATTCTTGGACAAATTACAAATTTACAAATACTGTTATGATAGATGGTGATGGTTATCAATGGACTACCTCAATAGCATCAAGCCCATCTTATATGACATCTTCTGATGGAACTAAAAATGCAACTGGTAATTCAGGAGATGGATATGCTAAAATAACATATTTAGGAACATAAGTATTGATAAGCAATACTTTTTTCTTGCAAAATTGATAATTTTAATTTATAATAATAAGTATGTTTTGGGGGGATAAAATGAAAAAATATTCATATAGTGTAAGTGAAATATATTCAAATTATGATTTGAATGAAAAACTTAATTTATTAGGATTATTAAATGAAAGTGAGAACAAACAAGAATTAAGAAACTTATTAACTCAATTTAATATTGATTCTTCTGTTTTGGATTTGGATGATACTGAAGTAACCATAAGACTTGATTATGATGATATATTTATTAATCTTCCACTAGTTAGTAGTAAATATTATGACGAAAATGATCAATTGTTTTCTAAAATTAAATTAAATAAAGATAATACTGAATTATTATCATTTAGTGGTGAAATATATGAAAAATTAGAATTTAATGATGGAAATTTAAAAAACTTTTTAATTGAGAACAATTATCAGGATTATATATATCCAGAATCAAAAGCAGTTATTCATTTTAAAGGTGTTGAATACAATAAAACAAAATTAAAAGAATACTATGATATGGAAAAGATTTCAAGATCAAATAATTCAAATAGTGATAAAGTAAATCAAATTTTAGAAATACAAAAATTAAAATGTGAAGAAACAAAAGAAATGTATATAGTTAAAAATAACAGAAGTTATATGTTTTATTATAATGCACCATATATTTATGATGTTATGGATAATAATCCTGGTTTTTCAATTGAAGAAATAGATCAAGTAATTAGAACAATTAGTAACTTACAAAAATTATCTCAACAATCAGAAGAAGATATTTTTCTACTTTATGCAACCTCTGCTTTAAATCAATATGAAAAAACAATATCTAATAGAGGATATAAAAAAGAAGAATTATTAGATTCAAAAGCAATTAGTGTTATTGAAGACTGTATTATTAAAAACAATAAAAAAGAAAATAATATTTATTTTAAATTAAAAATAGTAGCTAACGAAGAAATTAAAAAATTAGAAACTAAAAATGAAAAAATATTGTTGAGAAAATAAATTATATTTGATATAATTAAATACATATGATAGAGGTGTTTACATGGATTTAATTATTATAGTAGTATTATCAGTAATTATTTTAATTTGGAAAAAGAATTTTGAAAGTTTTGTTTATTTTTTAGGAATATCTGAAATTTTTTTTAGAATTATGCATTTTATAAGTGAAAATATAAATGTAACTGAAATAACTAATTTGATTAATAAATATATTCCAACATCTTTACTTGGTGTGCTAGCTAATTATACAGATGGATTATTTTATAATATATTAGCAATTGGTTTAGTAATTTGCTTTGTTGCATTAGAAATTTATTTAATAAAATACTGGTTTAAAAGGAAATAAAGTTTTCCTTTTTTTATTAAAAATTTGACAAAACCCTTATTTTATAGTATATTTATAACAATTAATTGATGGCACATTATTCTAGTCAATTAAATTTATTATGAAGGTGGGGTTAAACTACCACTCAAGAGCATATCTGTGAAGCTTCTTGTGCTTGCTTCTTACGCCCAGTTTGGGGTGAGTGCTGGATGAATGAATAATTGGGCAACCGTAATGGCATACGATAATTGACCCAATATTCGCTGAGACCTAACCTTGTTATAAGCCTATACACTTTATGTTGATGGACTTGTGACGACTTAGGATTAAACCTACTATGTGGGGAAACTTACGAGTAGTGTAGCTTGTCTTGCGTGAAAATGATGGGATAAATGACAGACAATATTATTTTGGCCAATTTAATATCGTTATTGCTTTTTGAAACCATTTTTGCAAAAAAGAATTAATAATAAATTGTTGGTGGGGAAATCTCCTAGGGTGTAATTAAATTGGGATTGCAGTACGTACTCAGTGGTAATCAAGTCATATATTTGGTAACAATATATTCATTTCTTTAAAAGGGAACTGCAAGTGTGGTAACGCACTGTAGAAATGAGGGAAAACCTACTTGACCTTAAGGCGTAAAGTTTATCAATTTAAATGCCATTTAATTAATAATTAGGAATAAATATTCCTTTTTTTTGGAGATATTATGAAAAAAAAAGACGAGAAAAAAAGTATAAACAAAGAACTTAAAAGAAAAAAAATACAATTTGTAGATCAAAAATGGATTATTAAAATTATTATTTTAGCATTTGCAATATCTTTTGTATTTTCATTTTTATCAGAAATGATAATACCTAATGTTAATGTTGTAATTGGTATAATAATATTAATAATATTTATTTTAGTGGGTATATTATTTGATATAATTGGAGTTTCGGTTCAATCTGCTGATGAAAAACCTTTTCACTCTATGAACTCTAGAAAAATAAAAGGTGCAGATATAGCTGTAAAATTTAAGAAAAATGCGGATAAAGTATCTTCTTTTTGTAATGATGTTGTTGGAGACATATGTGGAATTATATCTGGTACGGCCGCGTCTATTATTGCAGTTGATTTAGCACAAAATTTAGATTTAAATAAATTTATAGTTATTTTAACTGTAACAGCATTAGTTTCATCTTTAACAATAGGTGGTAAAGCTTTGGGAAAAAGTTTTGCTGTAAACAAAAGCAATTATATTTTATATGAATTTGCTAAAATTATATCTCATTTTTATAAAATTAAAAAGTAGTAAAAAACTACTTTTTTTGTTCACAAAACCCTTATTTTAGCATATTTTAAAGTGAGGGGTGATATAGTGGCTTTTAAAGAAATTGTAACCAAAGCAGTTATAGGTAAAGGTAAAAAATATTTTAAAAATAGTTATGTAATTACCACAGAAAATATACCTACAACGGTTCTAGGATGTTGGGTGATAAATCATAAATTTAAAGGATATAAATCAAAAGAAAAAATAGGTGTTGATGGGTCATATGATGTAAATATATGGTATTCATATGAAAATGATTCTAAAACAACAGTAGTTAATAAAAAAATAGACTATAACGACCTATTTAATGTAAAAATCAAAGAAAATGCTGATTTGTCTAGTGATACTGAAATAATAGTTAGAACTTTAAAACAACCAAACTGTACTCAAGTTAATATTGATAAAGACGGGAACATAAATTTCGATATTGAAAAAGAATTAGGAGTAGAAATAGTTGGTGAAACTAAAATGAAAATTTCAATTGAAGAAGAAGAAGAACCTTGGGAAGATGTTGATGATGAATTGGATGAAGAAGAATTAAAAGATATAGATGATATAAATGAAAATTATATAGAAAAATAATTTGAACAATTTTAAAAGAAACAAATGTTTCTTTTTATATGTATAAATATATAATTGATCTAATAATTAGCTGTAATAAAATTAATAATAAAATTATTATCTTTATAATATTAATTTTATTATAGTTATCTTTGTTTTGAATATTAAATTTATTAAATAAAATTAGTATATATTTTTTAAATAGTAAATATATAAAATAACCAATAATACCTCCTAAAGTATTAGATATCAAATCTGTAACATCGCAACTATTTATTTTTCTAACTGAAATTAATTGTAAAAATTCAATAATGAAACTTATCAAAAATGAATAGGTAACAATTTTAAAAAATTTCTTTTTGTAAATAATAGGAACTAATATACCAAATGGAATCAACATTATAATATTCAAAATTAATTCTCTTATTGCATTATCATGATGTAGTTTTATATCATAAAAGGGAATTAAATTTAAATTCCAATAAGTATAATTTGTATTAATAAAAGGAATAGGTAAAAATAATGGCATTAACGTAAAATAAATAACAAAAATAAAATAAATATATAATGCTGTTTTTAAAAAAAGATTTAGCTTATTTAAATTCCATCTAGGAAAAAAACAAACAAAATATATTAAAATAAAACTTAAAAAGTCAATTACAATAAATAAATTATGCATTTTAACACCTTCTTATACTAATATCTATTATATCAAATATTATTTTTATTTTAAATAATAATTAAAAATAAAACAACTTATTATGTTGTTTTATTTTATTATTTACTAATAACATACTTTTTATTATTATTTATTAAATTTTCGTATTTACCAGTTTTAGCTAATATATTATAATTATGAGTTTGCCTAAATATTTTTCTTTCTTCAACAGGCATTAAATATAATTCTTTAGCTATATCAATATGTAAAATCCCATCTAGATGGTCGATTTCATGAGATAAAACAGTAGATTCAAACCCTTTAAATATATCTATTTTTTTATTGAAATTAATATCATAATATTCAATTTTAATTTTATATGGTCTTTGTACTAATCCAATATTATCTAGACAACTGGCACAAGCTTCCCAATACTCAGTTAAACCTTCTCTTGAAAGAATAACAGGATTAATTAATATCCTTGATTCATTATAATTGTTTTCTTCTTCATTTGCCTCATTTGTTTGTTTTTTATTTATTATATCAATATTAGTATTTTTTAAATAAATGATTCTTTTTGGTATACCAAGCTGTATAGCAGCCATTGCCATAACTTCATTTTTAACACAGAATTCTTCTAATAATGATATGTTATTTAATAAATTTGTATCATTTGAAGAAACAATTGATGATATTTGTCTTAAATATGGCTCATTATCAAGTATTGTTATTGCTTTCATAATATCACTCCTAAAATATAATTATATTATATCATAAGAATAAAATAAAAAAACAACTTATTATAGTTGCTTTAAATTCAATTTGGTGTCCCCTGGGGGATTCGAACCCACGACCCACTGATTAAGAGTCAGTTGCTCTACCAACTGAGCTAAGGAGACATGTATCACGTAATTAATTATATCATAAAAAGAAATTTGTGTATATTCTTAAACATAAATTTCTTTTAATATTTTGTAATTTATTATTTTGTTTGTAAGATTATTGATAATTAATTCAAAATTATCATCAGATAAAATAAATTCAAATATAATATTATCATCATATATTTTATCAATAATAACAATATCTTTTAAAATATATTCTATTTTTTTTATTTCATCATATTTAAATATTATTTGAATTATTTTTCCTTTTTTTATTTCAATTAATTTAGTTTTATCTAATGCACTAGTCACGGCTTTTGTATATGCTCTTACTAATCCACCGGCACCTAATTTTATTCCGCCATAATATCTTATAACAATACATATAACATTAAATAATTTTTTTTGATTAAGTACATTTAAAATGGGTAAGCCAGCTGTATTAGATGGTTCATTATCATCACTAAATTTTACCTTACTTTCAAGTATATAAGCATAACAATAATGTGTTGCATCTTTATACTTATTTTTTATTTCATTTAAAACATCATTAATATCTTCATTTTTATTAACTTTTAATATTTCACAAATAAATCGAGATTTATTAATAATTATTTCATTATTTATATTATTTTCAATAGACATCATGTTTATCACCAAATAAATTATATCTTATTATTTATTTTTAATCAATTATGAGTTATAATAAATATAAGAATAGGAGTTGACTATATGAGACTTGAAAAAAGAACTTTTGTTAATCAAGAAAAATTAATTGAATTAATTAGTTTTTTTGATCAAAATTGTAGCAAAAAAGAAGTAGAAAAACAAATAATTTATTTTTATCATACGGAAAGAGAATTTAGAATTATTAGAACAAACAAATATATTAAAATGAATTTAAAAGCTGAAAATATAAATGAAATAGATGATGATATATTTATAGCTCCTAAATATGATATAACTTTAATTAATATGTTCAATAAATTAGGTATTAAGATTGACTTAAAAAGATATCGAATTAGACATAAATACATCTATAATAATTTATATATAACATTAGATGAGAATATAAAATTTGGTAATGTTCTAAGAATAAGAATACAAGATGATAAAACAACTTCTGAATTAGAAAAAATAATATTTGATTTATATGAAAAATTAAATATTGAATCAAGCAATATGGAACTTTTTAATGAATTATATAGTAAATATAAAATAGAATGGGTTAACTTAACAAAAAATATCAATGATGAAGAATTTATTAATAATTAAAGAACTAAACATTTAGTTCTTTTTTTGATATAATATTATTGGATGTGATAATCATGATAAAAGAAAAACTTAAATTAGTTCCAAATAAGCCTGGATGTTATTTAATGAAAAATATTGATAATCAAATAATATATGTTGGTAAAGCTAAAAACTTAAAAAATAGATTGTCTTCATATTTTAGAGGAACACATACAGGAAAAACAGCTCGTTTAGTTAGTGAAATAACTGATTTTGAATATGTTATTGTATCAAGTGAAACAGAATCATTAATTTTAGAAAATAACTTAATTAAAAAACATGACCCTAAATACAATATCTTACTTAGAGATGACAAAACTTATCCATATATTGAATTAACAAATGAAAAAGTACCACGTTTATTAGTTGTTAGAACTTTAAATAAAAGAAAAAATCAAAATAGGATGTATGGACCATATCCAAATGTTACAGCAGCTAGAAATACCGTTAATTTATTAAATAGAATGTATCCCCTAAGAAAATGTAAGACATATGAAAAAAAACCATGTTTATATTATCACATAGGTCAATGTTTAGGATACTGTGCTATTGATATAGATAATGATATTATAAAACAAATGGAAAATGAAATAATAAGATTTTTAAAAGGAGATCATGATTTAGTAACAAATAAAATAATAAATGAAATGAATATAGAAGCTGAAAAAATGAATTATGAAAAAGCTAAAGAGTTAAAAGATTTATTAGATTATATAAAAATAACTTTGATAAAACAAAAAGTTGAAATAAATGATTTAATTGATAGAGATATATTTGGTTATTATATAAATAAAGGATATTTATCAATTCAAATATTTTTTATTAGAGGTGGTAAAATAGTTGAAAGACACTCTAAAATAATTCCATTAATTGATGAAGTAGAAGATGAGTTAACAAGATATATTGTTCATTTTTATGAAAGAAACTTTATTTTACCTAAAGAAATACTGGTCCCAAATATAATAGATGAAAAATTATTATCAGATTATTTTAAAATTAAGGTTTTAGCTCCAATAAAGGGAGTTAAAAAGAAAATAATTGATATGGCTAATAATAATGCTAAGGTATCACTAAATAACGAAATAGAATTAATAACAAAAGATGAGAATAGAACAATTAATGCCAATGAGGAATTAATGAAAATATTAAAACTAAATAAACTAGATCGCATTGAAATATTTGATAATTCTCATTTGTTTGGAACATTTAATGTATCCGGAATGGTTGTATTTAAAAACGGAATTCCAAGTAAGAATGATTATCGAAAATTTAAATTAAGTATTGATTCTGTAGATGAATATAATATGATGAGAGAAGTTATTTATAGAAGATATTTTAGAATTATAAAGGATAATTTAGAAAAACCAGATTTAATAATTGTAGATGGTGGAATAGGACAAATAAATATAGCTAGAGAAATAATTGAAAGTTTAAATTTAGATATAATGGTTGTCGGACTTAGAAAAAACGATAAACACGTTACTAGCTCCTTATTAGCTTTTACACCTATAGAAGAAATTAAAATAGATAAAAAAAGTAACTTATTTTATTACTTAGAAAGAATGCAAGATGAGGTGCATAATTTTACAATTAATTATCATAAACAATTAAGATCAAAAGGAACATTAGAAAGTTTCTTAGATAATATTGAAGGAATAGGTAATGTTAGAAAAAAAGAATTACTAAAAAAATATAAAACATTAAATAAATTAAAAGAATTAACTAAAGATGAACTTATTACAATATTACCTGAAAAAGTAGCTGATAATTTAATAGCTTTTTTACAAAATTATGATAAATAATTTACATTTTAATTTATAAGTGTTATAATAAAAAACAATTTATTGGGGGGAAATATAATATGAAAAATGATAAAGTAAACATCATGATTAATGGTGATGAAACAAGTAAAAATGAAATAGTATATAATAATGTCATTGATAATATGAAGTTAACAGAAAAAGAACAACTAACTTATTTAAGAAATAAAGTAATTAGTTTAGAAATGGAAATGAGAAATAAAAAGTTAACTTTATTGTTAGCATTAATTAGTATAATTGGAATAACTTTTGGATGTTATTTATTAATAATGGATTTTTATATATTAGGAATTACATTTATTGTTGGAACATTTTCAGGAGTAATGATTAGATCATATTTAATGTTTAAAAATATAATAAATATTACTAAATCTAATAAATTTGATCGTATTGAAAATTTAAGAAAATTATTAGATAAAAAGATAAAATAAAAAATTGCTTATGCAATTTTTATTTGTTTAAAGATAGAACCAATATTGTCATTAATAACTAAATCAGCTAAATTGTCACAACTTGTTTTATCTTTATTAATAACAACTAAGTATTTACCATTAAAAAAATCAATTAAAGAAGCGGCGGGAAAAACATTTAAAGAAGTTCCACCAATAATAAGCATATCAGCATTTTTTATAGCTTTAATAGCGTCATTAACAATATTATCATTTAAAGGTTCTTCATATAATACAACATCAGGTTTAATTATACCTCCACAAGAACATATCAAGTTTTTTCTATGATATATCATATAATTTAAATCATAATAATTATTACACAACATGCAATAGTTATCGTTAATAGTGCCATGTAATTGATAAATATTTTGTGATCCTGCTTTTGAATGTAAATTATCAATATTCTGCGTTATTATAGCTTTTAATTTACCAACTTTTTCTAATTCAACTAGCTTTTTATGGCAGTCATTTGGCAAAACATCTTTATAAATCATTTTATCAAAATAAAATTCATAAAATTCTTTTGTATTATTTATAAAAAAATGATGACTTAATATTTCTTCAGGATTATATTTATACTTTTTTCGGTATAATCCATCGACACTTCTAAAATCTGGAATCCCACTTTCAGTAGATACTCCAGCTCCTCCAAAAAAGACAATATTATTGCTTTGATTGATCATTTTATTTAATTTGTCTATATCACTCATATAATTCACCAATATCATTATAATATAAAATAAATTAATTTAAAATGAAAAATTAATGAAAATTAGTTTAATAAAATAAATTTTAATAAAATGAATAAAACATATTGTCAAACTAATATAAATTTGTTATAATTAATTCGTTCAATTGAAATGGCGCTGTAGCTCAGTTGGCTAGAGCAATCGGTTCATACCCGATAGGTCGTGAGTTCGAATCTCTCCGGCGCTACCATATTGATAATTAACTAACTAGAAATAGTTAGTTTTTTTTTGCAAATTATAATTATTGCATTTTTAATTGACAAATATTAGTAAAAGTATATAATAATTAATTAAAAAGTGTATAATAATTATAAAACAGGGAGGTTTTTAAAGTGAATAATTTAATTGAAAAAGTTAAGAAAATTGATGATAAATTGTATAAAGCAAGGTATATTGATAAAAATTATGTTGAAAGAGAAGCAATATGGAACAATATAAGAAGGAATTTTGAAATATTAAAAGAAGCCATAAAAGTGGTGAAGAGTAAGCATTCAAAAGAAGATACTTTTTTAGCTACAGCAATTGTTGAATGTATGTTAATTGATTATGATAAAACTCCTAAAGAAGATCCTAATCAATTATTACTTTTTGATGATTTATGTACATATAGTAAGATATATAAACAATTGATTGATAAAATTTATTCTAGTACTGATCTAGCCAGAATTGTATTAGATGGTTACTCAAATGGAGGTTATTCTTTTTTACTATATACATTATTTAATGAAAATTTAGAACTAACTGATAATCAAAAAAGTTTTTGTATAAAAGAAGCAATGAATAAAATAGGAACAACTAAATATAAAGAAAAGATGGAAGATTATGAACAAAAATTAGTTCAAAAAGGAATCACTGATGATCTTACTGTTATTGCTTTTGAATTTGGAATGATCGGAGCCAAGACTTGGAATATTTATATGGCTGATACTTTTAATGCTATGAGTACTACTCAAGCACATGGAAGATGTGAATATGACATTCGTTATTATATTTTAAAAAATCCTAATTTTGAAGATTTATTTAAAAATTTAGTATATGAATTTTTTGCAGATGATAATGATTATGATGAATTAGTTGAATATTGGACAAATAATATTATTAATCTTTGTTGTGATGAAGATAATAATGAACCGGTAATTTATTTAGATGAAATATTATGTATTGAAGAAGATGAAATATTCAAAAGATTACCTAAAGAAAAAGCATTATTGATAATAAAAGAAATTAACTTTATAAAAAAATTACATGCAGTAAGACCTTTACAATGGGAAAAAGAAAAAAACTCATATCAAAAAACATTTATATAAATAATTAATTTTTATAAAATTAATTATTAAATATAAGCAACTAATAAAAGTTGTTTTTTTCTTTTTATAATTCTTGTATTTAATCAAAATAAAGTATATAATTACTTTATGGCCTGTTGGTGAAGCGGTTAACACGTCGCCCTCTCAAGGCGATATACACGGGTTCAAACCCCGTACAGGTTACCATAAAAGATATAAAACTTAGAAATAAGTTTTTTTTTGAAAAAAAGTTGACATATGACAACTTGTCATATATAATTGAAAATGTGTCTAAAGCATAAATATAATTACGGGGTGATGAAATGCCAACTAATACTTTTTATAATTTAAATAAAAATAAACAAGAAAAAATAATTAATGCTGCAATTAAAGAGTTTAGTGAAAAAACTTTTACAGAAGCTTCAATCAACAATATAATTAAAGAAGCATCAATCCCAAGAGGAAGTTTTTACATGTATTTTGAAGACAAAAATGATTTATATCATACAATAATTCATGAGTTTAAAGATAAAATTAAAGAAATATTTAAATTAAATTTTATAAAAAATAATGGTGATATCTTTAATTCCTTTATTTCAATATTTGATGATATAACAAATTATATATTCTTACAAAATAATCTAAAATTCTTTAAAAATTTTTTTTGCAATATGAATGCTAAAAATGAAAAATTTATGATGCCACCTCATAAACATGATCATAAAAATGTTTTAAATGAGGAGATAAAAAACTTAATTGATATATCTAACTTAAATATATCAAATGAAGATGAATTGTCAGATGTATTTGACATGTTAGTTACGTTATTAATTAGAAAAATAATTATGACTATAGCTGAAGACGAAGAAGTTGAAAATATGAAAAACAGCTACAAAAACCAAATTAATTTTATTAAAAATGGTTTATATAGAGAGGATTAAATATGAAAAAAATACTTAGTATATTAAAAAAATCGATTATATCAATTATAATCATTATTGTACTACTTTTTGTACAAGTTAATTTAGAATTAAGATTACCTGATTATACTTCTAAAATAATCAACATAGGAATTCAACAAGGAGGAATAGAAAATAATATATTTGAAGTTATTAGAGAAAGTCAATTGAAAAAAATAATGATTTTTACTAATAATGATGAAGATAAAATTATTTTAAATAGTTATAACTTAATAACAAATAAAGATAATGAATATTTAAAAAAATATCCATTATTAAAAAATGAAAATTTATATCTTTTAAATAATCTAGAAGAAAAAGAAATTAATGAGTTAAGCAAAATATTAAAAACTCCTTCATTAATATTATCAGCTATTGAATCAAATAAAATTGATTTATCACAAATGAATCAAAACTTAGGTAATAAAACAAATGAGGAAATATTACAAATAATGAGTTTTATGAGTGATAATGAATTATTTCCAATAATAAATAGTTTTGAAGAAAATTTTAATAAAATGTCAGATAGTATTATTAATCAAGCTAGTATATCATCAGTAAAATCAGAATATATAGCTATAAATTATGATGTTGATAAGTTACAAGTAAATTATATTGTAAAAGCTGGAATTCAAATGGTTTTAATTGCATTATTAGCTATGGCAATTACAATATTAATAGCTTTCTTATCAAGTAAAGTGGGTGCTGTTTTCTCAAGAGATTTAAGAAAAGAAACAGTTTTTAAAGTAATGCATTTCTCATCTAAAGAATTTAATGAGTTATCACAAGCATCACTTATAACAAGAAGTACAAATGATATACAACAAATTCAAATGTTAGTTATAATGTCACTACGTATGATTATTTATGCCCCAATTTTAGGATTTGGAGCATTATCAAAAGTTAGTTCAAGTCCATTATCATGGATAATAGCTGTAGCAGTATTCACAATAATGACATTTATTATATTTATTTTTGTTTTTGCATTACCAAAATTTAAAAAAGTTCAAGAATTAATTGATAAATTAAATTTAGTTTCAAGAGAAATAATAACAGGATTACCCGTTATTAGAGCATTTGCCAATGAAAAATATGAAGAAAACAGATTTGATAAAGCTAATAAAGATTTAACAAAAGTTAATTTGTTTGTAAATAGAACAATGACAATAATGATGCCAACAATGATGTTTATCATGAATAGTGTTTCAATATTAATTGTTTGGTTTGGAGCAGATAAAATAGATACAGGAAATATGCAAGTTGGAGATCTAATGGCTTTTATTACATATACAATGCAAATTATTATATCATTTTTAATGTTTGCTATGCTGTCAATAATTTTACCTAGATCTTTAGTATCTGTTAAAAGAATTAAAGAAATATTTAATACTAAAATATCAGTAAAAGAAAAAGATAACTTAATAAAATTTGATGATAAAATAAAAGGCAAATTAGAATTTAAAGATGTTTATTTTAGATATCCAGATGCTGAAGAAGATGTTTTACAAAATATATCATTTACAGCATTACCAGGAACAACAACAGCTTTCATAGGTTCAACTGGATCAGGTAAATCAACTTTAATAAATTTAATTCCAAGATTTTTTGATGTTACAGGAGGAAAAATTTTATTAAATAATATTAATATAAAAGATGTGTCATTATATGATTTAAGAAATAAAATTGGTTTTGTTCCTCAAAAAGGTATGTTATTTTCTGGAACAATAGAATCAAATATTAAATTTGGAGCTGATCAAATAAATGATGATGAAGTTAAAAAAGCAGCTCAAATAGCTCAAGCATTAGAATTTATTGAAAATAAAGAAGAAAAATATCAAAGTGAAATATCTCAAGGAGGTAATAATGTTTCAGGAGGTCAAAGACAAAGACTTTCAATAGCTAGAGCCATAGCTAAAAATCCTGAAATATATATATTTGATGATAGTTTTTCAGCTCTTGATTATAAAACAGACATAAAATTAAGAAAAGCATTAAAAAAATATACATCTGAAAGTACTATTTTAATAGTAGCTCAAAGAATTAGTACTGTTATGCATGCAGATCAAATAATTGTTCTTGATGAAGGAGAAATAGTAGGTATTGGAACACATGAAGAATTATTAAAAAATAATTTGGTGTATAAAGAAATTGCTTTATCACAACTTAGTGAGGAGGAATTAAATAATGAATAATAGAGGTCATGGTCCTAGCGGATCTAAAAATGAAAAAGTTAAAGATTTTAAAGGAACTATAAAAAAACTATTTTCTTATATGTCCTTTTATAAAGTTGGTTTAATATTAATCTTGATATTTGCTTTAGGTAGTACTGTTTTTAGTATTGTTGGTCCTAAAATATTAGGAAATGCAACAACTGAATTATATACAGGATTAGTTAGTAAAATAAATGGTGGAAATGGTATTGATTTTGATAAAATTAAATCAATTCTTATCATAGCTTTAATTTTATATGTAGTAAGTGCATTATTTTCATATATACAAGGATTTATAATGACAAATATAAGTCAAAAAATAACTTATAAATTGAGAAAAGAATTATCTGAAAAAATAGGAAGATTGCCAATATCATTTTTTGATAAAAAAACACATGGTGAAATATTATCAATAATAACAAATGATATAGATACTATGAGTCAAAGTTTAAATCAAAGCGCAACTCAAATTATAACATCAGTTGCTACTATAATTGGAATATTAGTAATGATGCTATCGATTAATGTTTCAATGACATTGATAACTGTAATTGTTTTACCTATATCTATGGTGTTAATTGGTTTTATAATGAAAAAAAGTCAAAAACATTTTGTTAATCAACAAAAATATTTATCATATGTAAATGGAAATATTGAAGAAATGTATTCGGGTCATAGTATTATAAAAGTATTTAATGCTGAAAATAAAATGTTAAATGAATTTAATAAAAACAACGATTTATTATATGAAACAGCATGGAAAAGTCAATTTCTATCAGGGCTTATGCAACCTATAATGGTTTTTATAGGTAATATTAATTACGTTTTAGTAGCTATATTTGGTGGGTACTTTGCTGTTAAAGGAAAAATAACTGTAGGAAATATTCAATCTTTTATTCAATACTCTAGACAGTTTACTAATCCAATAGCTCAAATAGCTCAAGTTTCTAATATGTTACAATCAATGATGGCAGCTAGTGAAAGAGTTTTTGAATTTTTAGAACAAGAAGAAGAAAATATTATTATTGAAAATCCTGTAAAATTAGATAAGATTGAAGGAAATGTTGAATTTAAGAATGTTAAATTTGGATATGATTCAAACAAAATTATTATTAATGATTTTAGTGCCAAAATAAAAAGTGGTCAAAAAATAGCTATTGTAGGGCCTACTGGTGCTGGTAAAACAACAATGATAAAATTATTGATGAGATTTTACAATACAAACAGTGGGGCAATATTAATTGATAATAAAAACATCAATGATTTCAATCGTGAAGATTTAAGAAATATTTTTGGAATGGTTTTACAAGATACTTGGCTATTTACTGGAACAATAATGGATAATTTAAGATACGGTAATTTATCAGCTACAGATGATCAAGTAATAGAAGCTGCTAAAAATGCACACGTACATCACTTTATTCAAACACTTCCAGACGGATATAATATGGAGCTTAATGAAGAAACAAATAATATATCAGGAGGTCAAAAACAACTTCTAACAATAGCCAGAGCTATATTAGCTGATCCTAAAGTATTAATATTAGATGAAGCTACTAGTAATGTAGATACAAGAACAGAAATTTTAATTCAAAAAGCAATGGACAAATTAATGGAAGGGCGAACAACTTTCATTATTGCACATCGTTTATCAACAATAAAAAATGCTGATATGATAATTGTTATGAATGAAGGAGATATTGTTGAAATGGGAAATCATAATGAATTATTAAATAAACAAGGTTTATATGCAAATCTTTACAATTCGCAATTTGAAAATATATAAAATTTGGATTTTTCCAAATTTTTTCTTTTACTAAATAAAGATAAATGATATAATACAAAAAGTTGGGAATTGATATTATGAAAAGAAAAATACTAAAATATTTAATGACAATTATCATTACTATTCTTATATTAAATATTAATGATAATATTAAAATAATTTCTAAAAAAAATGTTGTTAATTATGATTGTAGTGATAAGATTGAAATTAAAAATGGTTTTCTTTATGAATATAATAATAATCAATATATTAAAATTGGTAATTTAAATAATATACAATTATCACTAGAAAAAAATCATAAAAAAGGTTATTATCAAATTAAGAATAGCAATTTTTATATTTATTATAAAGATGCAAGTGATATTGTTAATATAGAAGAAAGTAAACTTCCATATATAGAATTTAATGAAAAAATAATTACAAAAAACAAATTTAATTTATATCTTGATGATAATAAAATAATAAGTATAAATAAATCTATGAAATTTTCATATGTAATGAAAGATGATAGCTACTATTATATTAATTATTTAAATAACATTTATAAAATTAAAAAAAATGATATTTTAAAATATGAAAATGATGAAAATAATATAAATAAATATACCAATAATATTCCAGTATTAAATTTTGTAAAACAAAACAATAATAATTGTTACAATGAATGTATAAGTGAATTAAAGATAAATGAAATATTAACATATTTAAAAGATAACAAATATAATACTATATCATTAGAAGATTATTATAAATGGTTAAATAACAATATTGCTTTGCCAAATAATACAGTTTTAATATTATCAGATGATATAAATTATGATAATTTAATTATAAATAAAAAAGATAATAATTTTATTTATAATAATAAAGCAAGTAAAATAACAGATGAATTAAAAAATATTTCAAGTTACAAAATAAATAATAATATAAATATAAGTAATTTGAAAGACATATTAAATAATATAGATATTATTGATAAAAATATTGATGATAGTCTTTTTGCAACAAGTATACCGATTTTAAATTATCATTTCTTTTATGATGAAGAAAAAGGGGAGCAAGCTGTTTGTAATGAAAATATTTGTGAAGAAATAAAAGAATTTGAAAAACATTTAGCTTATTTAAATGAAAATGGATTTAAGACTTTAACAATAAATGAATTTATTGATTGGATGTATAATAAAATTGAACTACCTGAAAAATCTGTTTTAATAACAATTGATGATGGAGCTTTTGGTACTGATACACACTTGCCAAGGCTTTTAAATAAATATCAAATAAATGCTACTTTATTTTTAATAACTGCATGGTGGCCGAAAGAAAAATATATTTCACCTTACTTAGAAATTGAATCACATGGATATGATATTCATAAAAACGGCAACTGTGGTAAAGCTAAAATATTATGCTTATCAAAACAAGAAATAATAAACGATTTAAATAAATCAATAGAAATATTGAATACTAATAAAGCTTTTTGCTATCCTTTTTATCAACATAGCAATTCAACAAAAGAAGCCATAATTGAAAGTGGATTTAAAATAGCTTTTGTTGGAGGTAGTAGAAATGCTACTAGAAGTGACGATAAATTTGAAATACCTAGATATCCAATATTTTCTAGTACAAATTTTGAAAGTTTTATCAACATTATAAATTAATAAAATATAAATGTATCAAATTCATTAAGATTAATTATAAATCTTAAATTTGATACATTTTTTTTGAATAAATTTTAATATTATAATTTTGACATATTAATTTACATATATTAAAATTATTTTTGCTAATTTAAATTTTTTTTGAATTTAATAAATAAATATAAATAAAATTTGATATAATAAATATAGGATGTGATTAATATGACAGCACATAATGAAGCTGAAAAAAAAGATATAGCTAAAAAAGTAATAATGCCAGGAGATCCTTTGCGTGCAAAATTTATAGCTGAAAATTATTTAGAAAATTTTAAACTAGTTAATAAAGTTAGAAATATGTTAGCTTATACTGGAACTTACAAAGGGATAGAAGTAACGATTATGGGATCTGGAATGGGAATGCCAAGTATTGGTATTTATTCATATGAATTATTTAATGATTATAATGTTGATACAATCATAAGAATAGGTACATGTGGTTCTTATCATAAAGATTTAGATGTATTTGATATGATATTAGTAAAAAATTCAATATCAGATTCAAGTTATGCCAAAGTTCAAAATGGGTATGATAAAAATTATATTGAAAGTTCTAAAATGATAAATGAAAATATCAAAAAAATTGCTAATCAAAATGATTTTAAAATAACAGAAGGAGATATTTATTCTAGTGATGTTTTTTACAAAGATATCAATTCTGAAATTGAAAAAAAATGCTTAGGAGTTGAAATGGAATCATTTGCTTTATTTCATAATGCAAATATATTAAATAAAAAAGCTGCATGTATATTAACAGTTTCTAATAGTTTTGTAACAAATAAAGAAACAACAAGTGAACAAAGAGAAAAATCTTTCACAAAAATGATTGAATTAGCGCTAGATAGTATTATAGAAAGTGAGTGAATAAATGCAATACAATAAAGTAAATATAGGAAAATATGATGTTCATGTAATTAAAACTGATAAGTTTAAGACAATAAGTGTTAGGATAAATTTTAAAAATAAATTAACTAAAGAAGATTTAATGGAAAAATTCTTCTTAGCAGATTTATTGCCTTTTGTTTCATCAAAATATAAAACCGAACGTGAATTAGAAATTCAAAGTGAAGAATTATATGATACAAATATTAATATAAGAACGTCAAAATCGGGGTATTATAGAGTATTTTCAATAAGACAAACATTTTTAAATGAAAAATATACGGAAGAGGGAATGAATCAAAAAAATATTGAATTTTTAAAAGAAATTATTTTTAATCCAAATATTGAAAATCAACAATTTGATGAAAAAACATTTAATAGAATTAAAAGAGTAATGTTTGAAAATCTACGTAGCACTCAAGATAATCCTAGAGCTTATAGTTTAATAAAAATGAGAGAAGCTATGGATAAAAACAATTTTTATGCAATTGATCCTTTTTTAGAAATGGATATGCTTGATAAAATAACGTCACAAAATTTATATTTATCTTATATAAACATGTTAAAAAATGATAAAGTTGATATATTTGTAATAGGAGATATTGAAATAGACAATATCAAAAATCTATTTAATTCATTGATAATAGAAAACAATAATAATGATAAACATGAACATAAAGTTGAAAATAAAAAATTTAGAAAAAAAGAACAAATAATTATTGAATCATTTAATAGCAATCAAAGTAAATTAGCAATTGCATTTAAATTAAAAAAATTAACTGATTTTGAGAGAAGATATGTATTAAATATTTATTCTCATATATTAGGTGGTAGTGGAGATTCAAAACTATTTAAAAACCTAAGAGAAAATAATTCTCTATGTTACAATGTCAATTCACATTACAATAATATATATAATATTTTAGAAATAGAAGCAGGAATAAATTCAAAAAACTTTGATTTATCACTAAAACTAATAAAAGAAGAAATGAAAAATATGGAAAATGGGGCAATAAGTGATGATGAGATAAATAAAGCTGTTAATACATATATTAGTGCCTGTAAAAATCTTTATGATAAACAAAATTCAATTATTGATGATTATTTAGCTCATGAGTATTTCAAAAATGATTTAATTGAAGATAAAATAATTAATATTAAAAAAGTAACTAAACAAGATTTAATTAATTTATCAAAAAAAATATGTATAGATACAATATATTTATTAAAAGGAGAATCAGAAAATGAACAAAACTGAAATAAAAAAAATAGATTTATCTATATATAATGAAAAATTAGAAAACGGATTAGATGTATATATTATTCCTAAGAATACTGTTAATGATATTTATGTTACTTTTACAGCAAAATATGGATCAATAAATACTGAATTTATACCATATGGTGAAACAGAATTTTATAAGTCACCATCTGGTATTGCTCATTTTTTAGAACATAAATTGTTTGAACAAAAAACAGGTGATGATCCATTTTCTTTTTTTGCAAATAATGGTGCTTCAAACAATGCCGCTACAAATTATAATAAAACATATTATTTATTTAGTGGTCCAGATAATTTTAAAGAGAATATAAATTATTTATTAAATTTTGTTCAAGATCCTTATTTTACAGATAAAAATGTAGAAAAAGAAAAAAATATTATCATACAAGAATTAAAATTATACAAAGATAATCCTTTTAGATTAGGATTTCAAAAAATAATGTTCAATTCTTTTCATGAAAATCCAATTAAAATACCAGTTATTGGAACAGAAGAAGATATAAAATCAATTACTAAAGAAGATTTATATAAATGCTATAATACATTTTATCACCCTTCAAATATGATTTTAACTATATCTGGAAATGTAGAACCAGATGAAATCATTGAAATAATTAAATCAAATCAAGAAAATAAAAAATTTCATGATAAACATGAAATTAAGATTAAACAATATAATGAACCAGATGAAGTAGTAGCTGAAGAAGAAATATTTAATATGAATGTGTCTATTCCAAATGTATTTATAGGTTATAAAATAAATATAGAAAAATTTATAGAGAAAATTTCAAGAAAACAAATATTTTATTATTTAAATGGATTTTTAAATATTAAATTTAGTTCTATATCAAAATTTATAGAAAATTTAAAAGAAAAAGAAATAATAAATAATGATATTGACTTTATGATAATAAATGCTAAAAAACATATTGAAATAATAATACAAGCTGATACATTTAAAACAAAAGAAATTATTAAATTAATAGATGAAGAAATTAAAATTAATAATATTGATATAAATGATTTTAATCGTAAAAAAAAGAGTTTTCTAAGCTCAAATTTATATATGAGTGAATCAATATATTCTCTTAATGATAAAATTTCTAACGATCTAATATTTGATAATGAAGTATCATTTGATTTTTACAAAACAACTGATGCATTAAATTTTGAACAGTTTAATGAATTAATAAACAATATTGATTTTAATAATAAAACAACATTAATAATTAATCCTTTAGATGCTTGCCAAAACAATAAAGATTAGATATAATAATATTAGAAATAAGGTGTTTTAAATGAAGAATAAAGGTTTTACATTAGCTGAATTAATTGGTGTTTTAGTAATACTAGCTTTAATTAGTATGATAGCTGTTCCAGCTATTTCAAGTTCGATTAAACAATATAAATCTAAAGTATGTGAGGTTCAACTTGAAAATATAACAGAAGCTGGTAAGTCTTGGGCAGCAAATAATTTAGAACAATTACCAGAAACAAACGAAGATGATCCAAGAGATGTTTATCTAAGCACATTAATTCAATATGGTTTTATTGATGAAGATGTAAAAAATCCTAAAACAAAAGAACCTTTTGAAGCTGGATTAGTTGTTAGAATACAAAAATATAATGGTAATTTTACATATAAATTATATGATGTTGGAGATGTTAATAATGAAAGTGATGACACTTTAATTACTATATCTGATTATTGTGATTGATTATTTAACAAAAGCGTACACATTATTTTAAAAGTATGATAAACATGCTTTTTTCTTTATTTTAAAAATGATATAATTATAACAGGTGATAATATGTACTTATTTTATGGGTTAGAGGAATATTTAATTAATGAAGAAATTAATAAAATAATCCACAATAAAAAAATAGATAATTTAAATATAAGCAAATATGATTTAGAAAATGATAATTTAAAAGATATTTTAGATGATGCTTCTACCATATCATTATTTGATGATAGCAAACTTATTATTGTTAATAATGCATATATATTTACAGGAACAACTAATAAAAAACTACCAGAACAAAACACAAAATTATTAGAACAATACATAAATAGCAATAATATGAATACGATTATTATTTTTACTATAAATAAAGAAAAATTAGACACTAGAAAAAAAATAGTGACTTTAATTAAAGAAAAAGGAATAATAAAAGAATTTAATAAAATAGATAATTTAAATACTTTTATTTTAAATCAATTTAAACCATATAATATTAATAATAATGATATTTTTACTTTTATTAGTAGGGTAGGAAGTAATTTAAATATAATTAATCAAGAAATTAATAAAATAAAAATATATAAAGACAATAATTTGAATATCACAAAACAAGATATAATTGATTTAACAAATAAAAATATAGATTTAGATATATTTAAATTAATTGATAATATATTAATTAAGAATAAAGAAAAAGCTATTGAATGTTATCAAGAAATGATAAGATATGGAGAAGAACCAATTGCTATAGCTATTATGTTAGCTAATCAAATTAGAATTATGTATCAAAGTAAAATGTTAATTAAAAAAGGATATTCTGAGAAAGATATTGCTTCTTTATTGGAAATACATGAATTTAGAGTAAAAAAAGGTTTAGAAAAAGCTAGAATGTATAGTGATCAAGATTTATTAAACAATTTAGAGTCTTTAGCTGATTTAGATTATAATATTAAAACTGGTAAAATAGATAAAAATATTGGATTAGAATTATTTATTTTAACAATATAAAAAGGACTTATAAAAGTCCTTTTAAAATTCCATACTTAGTAAATCATCATCATCTTCTTCAATTTTAGGAGAAGATTTTTTTCTAGTTTCTTCCTTTTCTTCAATTATTTCTTCTTGTTTTACATCTGGTTCTTCAACAATTGGATTATCAAATTCCATACCCCAATCATCATCAATAGCTTGTTTTTCACTAGCTATTTCTTCATCTATTTTTATTTCTTGCTTAATTGGTTCTAAAGATTCAACTTCTTCTTTTTTCTCTTTAATAATTTCTTTTGGTTTTATCTCTTCATAAGCAGGTTTTTCTTCAATTATAGGTTCATTAACTATAACATCACCATTTGTTTGAGAAATACCAGTATATTCAATTGCATCATTTAAATCATATTCGCCAGCACCATCATCATTATCAAGTTCAATTAATTTAAGTAACTCTTCAAAAGTAGTTAAACCTTCTGCAACTTTTTCTAATCCATCTTGCAATAATGTAGTAACATCAGCACTATAAACTAATTGTCTTAATTTATCTTTTCTCATATTACTGCTAATAGCATCCTTAATTTCTTGATTAACAATTAATACTTCGTGAACAGCAATTCTTCCTTTGTAACCATTTCCACAATGTTCACAACCTTCGGTAGTATATATTTCTTCTATATCACGATGTAGAACTTTTTTAAACATATCTTTTTCATAATCATTTGTTTTTCTTTTTGTTTTACAATGTGGACATAAACGACGAGCTAATTTTTGAGATATAATACCAGTTAAAGCACTAGCTAATAAATATCGTTCAACTTCCATATCAAGTAAACGCTCAATTGTATTAAGCGAACTATTTGTATGTATTGTTGATAAAACAATATGTCCAGTAATAGAAGCTCTAACAGCTATTCTAGCTGTTTCAGTATCACGAATTTCTCCAATCATAATAACGTTAGGGTCTTGACGCAAAATAGAACGTAATGCTGTTGCAAATGTAAGTCCAATTTCACTATTTGTTTGAACTTGATTTACTCCTTGTATATTCATTTCTATTGGATCTTCAACTGTAATTATATTTGTATCCTCTTTATTTAATCTTTGTAAAACAGAGTATACAGTAGTAGATTTACCACTTCCAGTAGCTCCTGTTACTAAAATAATTCCATTCGGTTGAGATATTATTTTAATTACTTTTTCAAAATTAGATTTAGTAAAACCTAAATTTTCAAGTCCACTTGAACTCATTGAATAATCTAGAATACGAATAACTATTTTTTCACCATTTAAAGTAGGTAAACAAGAAACACGAAGATCTAAATTAATACCTTGTAATGTAGCTTTAATAGCACCATCTTGAGGTAATCGAGATTCTGTTATATTCATACCTGCAATTATTTTTACACGTGTAACTAAATTTTTCTTAATAGAATTTGGAACTTCCGAATAATCACTCAAAGAACCATCAATTCTAATTCTAATTTTCATAAAATCTTCATATGGATCAAAGTGAATATCACTTGCTCCTTTATTACTAGCGTCTACTAATATTTCATTAACAATTTCAACGACTGGCATTTTTTCAAAATCAAATTTTTTTAACATAAAGAATTCTCCCCTTTATTATTCCATCTTTTTATTCATTAGGACTAGCATTTATCCTAAAACTATTATATAATATATTTATAATAAATACAATAAAAAGGAGTTAAGTTTATGAAAAAAACTAATAGAGGTTTTACTCTTTTGGAAACACTAATTGTTTCAACATTTATAGCTAGTACATTAATATATTTGTTTATACAAATAAGTAATGTCAAAACTAGTTATGATATAACATTTAGATATGATACAGTCCCTGGTTTATATGGTGTACAAGATATTACAACATATTTAACTGATGTAACATATGATGATTTAAAAGCAGCACTAGATGCTAGTAGTTTAGGATATATTGATATTACTAATGGAACAGCTATAACTAATGCAAATCAAGATTATTATAATGATATTGTTTCCAAAATAAATGCTAAAATGATTATTTTTATAAAAGAAAATACTACTGATATAGTTTCAAAATTAGATACAAATACTACTTTTAGCGAAGAAATGAAAAAATTTATTAGAAGAATAGATACCGGCAAAATTGATAGTTTATACAGAGTTGTAATTGAATATAATGATAACACATTTGCAACACTAAAACTTGGAACAGGAACAACAACACAATATACAAACTATAATATTGGCGATTCAGTAACTGTTGGTGGAACTTCATGGTATGTAATTAAAAACAGTAATACATATTCAGCAACAGTTACATTATTAAAAGAATCTAATATTGATGCTAGTACATATAAATTTGATGATTTTACTAATTCTTATAACAGTTCATATGTTAAAAATTTAGTTGACACATATGCAACAAATTTAAATCTTGGAGAAAATTTAATTTCAACTAGATTAATATCAGGAATAGAAGTAGCTGATTTAGCTTCGCTAGATTGGGCAACTGTTAAATCTAGTGGTAGTGGAACTATTACTGAACCAAGTTGGTTATTTAGTTCTAATTATTGGACACAAACAGCTAGTACATCTGGAACAAACTATGTATGGTATGTTAATACGTCACAAACATTAACAAGTCAAGTTGCAACTTCAACAAACTGTGGTGTTAGACCAGTTATTGTTGTAAATAAATCAGTTATAAGTTAAGAAAAAGAGGGGAATAATAATGAAAAATAAAAAAGGTTTTACAGTTATAGAATTAGGTATCTCATTTTGCATTGTTTCCACCATAGCTATAATGTTATTTCAATTAGTAATATCAATAAAAGATTTATATTTAGCTGGTAATATTAAAACCACTCTTTTAAATAAGCAAGGAATTATTACAAAAAGAATTCATGATGATTTAGAAGCTTATGATTTAGTGAGTGTAAATAGTTGCGGTATTTCTTGTTTAGAATTTACTTATAACAAAAAAAATGAGGCTATTGAGGCTAAAAAATCAAAGTTATTAATTGATCCGTTTAATACGACAATAACATATGATGACTATAGCATTTTATTATCTGAAGGAAGTAGTATTGGAAATATAGTTGTTGATTATGACAAAGTTGTAGGTGAAGAAGTAATAAACACAAATAATCGTGTCTTACAAATAAAAATACCTATTTATAATTCTTTAGTTGAAGGAGACTATGGATTAAATGTTGTTATTGAATATGATGATGCTAAAGTAGTTGTTGATAATGAAATTAGTATTTCAGAAGTTTATTTAACATTAAATGATATTAATATAGAAATAAAAGATTTATACGATGCAACTGTTTTACAAGGAACATATGCTAAAATATTTTATCACAATATAGATAATGGAAATAATTTATTTACTTCAAGATCAGATTTTATGGAAAATAGTTCCGTAAACAAATTTAGTGCTTTGTTTGCTCTTGATTTATTTGAAGGAAAATATAACGCTAGTAATAAGAACTCATTTGAATTTCTTTTGTATTATCCAACTTCCACAGTAGGTGGAGCTAATAACTATAACCACTGGATTCAAAGTAATAATTTTACAAAAGAAAATGTATCTGGATATGAACCAATCGATATTTTATGGAATGCTGCAGGAGAGTGGAATGGTCTTGATTATATAAATAATGACTGTGGTTTTTCCGATGGACTTGCTAATGCATCTTCATCATGCTATTTTACAATTGGAGCTAAAAAAGCAATTAGTAATAATTTAGTTTTTCTAGGTTCAACTTCTACAGATATTTATCAATCTCAAGATGTGGCTTTATGGGTTAGAATAGATGATTATATTAATAAGTATTCATTATCTAAAATAATTCATTAAATAATATATAACCAATAATCAAATAAAATAAATACCAAAATTCCTGATATTGCACTATGTAATATTCGTGCTGTTAGAAATGGAAGGTATTTTATTTTTGTATCAGTTATAAAACTTATAACTTGCATATGAACACTTATCCCACCAAATGACAAAAGCATTGTAATTAATGTTGCTTTTAATTTAAGTGAAATATTAAGTATACTTACATATTTTATACCTTGTGTCATTTCTAAAATACCATTAATAATACTTTGATAATATGCATTTATATGTATAGTTTTATCTATAATAGTGGTTATTACTAAAAAAAAACTAATTGTACCAAATATAACTAATAAACTATTTATGCTATTAATTATAGAGTTAGTTAATATTTGACTAAATTTATTGTTATTTGTTTTTACTATATTATTTGCTTGTAATTCATTATTCAATTTGTCAACATAACAATTTCTAAATAATATCCCAATAATAATATTTGTTAAATAATGAATAATAAGTATAAATAAACCAATTTTTTTATTTTTAATAAATGATATAGATATAGTTCCCAATATAAATAATGGATTAGAAAAATGAGTAAAAATTAATGCTTTAGTAGCTTCCATATCATTTATTAATTTTTTATTGTATAATTCTCTTGTATATCTTGCGCTACTAGGAAATCCTGAAATCATACTCATAATAAAAATAAAAGCTACATTTTTATTAATTTTAAATAATTTATTCATTATTGGACTCAACATTTTTGAAGAAAAATCAACAAATCCATAATGAATTAATAAATCTGATAAGACAAAAAAAGGAAATAGACATGGGAAAATACTATTTTTCCATATTACAAAAGAGAAATTAATAGAATACATTACATCATTAGAATTATTTATAATTGAAACCACAAAAAAAAGTAAAAGAAGTATAATTATTATGTTTTTAATATATTTAATCATAATATCACCTATATAGTATATATTTCTAGTATAATGATATTATTAAACAGAAAGGAAAATACAACATGTTAAGAAAAATAATCAATTTTATAAAAAATAATGCTATATTTATAATTTTATACATAATAATAATGCTGTCAGTTATTATTGAACTTCCATATTATATTGAGGCTCCCGGAGGATTAATAGATGCAAACGATAGAATAAAAATTGATAATAAATTAAACATAACTGGTAGTATTAACATGACATATGTATCGGAAATAAAAGCAAGTATTTTTTCTGTTTTACTAGCTAAAATTAAAAATTACGATATTTTAAAAAAAGAAAAAATAGAAAATACAAAAGAAACAGAAGATGATATATATTTTAGAAATCATTTATTATTAACAGAAGCTAATAATAATGCAATTATATTAGCTTATACTAAAGCTAATAAAAAAATAGAAATATTATCAAACAAATTATATGTTACATATATAGATGAGCAGGCAAAAACAAATTTAAAAATAGGTGATCAAATATTATCAATAAATAATATTAAAATTAGTGATATGAATCAAATTCATGATATTTTAAATAATTATAGCGAAAATCAAAAAATTAATATTGAAGTAAAAAATAATAATAAAATATGTAATAGATATGCATATTTAAAAAAATACGATAATGAATTGATAATTGGTATAATGATTACTGAACAAAATAAAGTGAAAACTGACCCTAAATTAGAAATAACATTTAAATCATCCGAATCTGGACCATCGGGAGGTTTAATGCTAACTCTAGCTATATATAGTAATTTAATACAAAAAGATATAACAAATGGCTTAATAATAAGTGGTACCGGAACTATTTCAAAAGATGGAGTAGTTGGTTCAATATCAGGAGTTAAATATAAATTAAAAGGAGCTGTCTTAGAAGAAGCAGATATTTTCTTTGTTCCTAATGGTGAAAATTATAATGAAGCTATAAAAGAAAAAGAAAAAAATAATTATGATATTGAAATAATAGGAATAAATACTTTTGATGAAGCAATTAATTATTTAAAATAAAAATGTTAGATATTTTCTAACATTTTTTTATTCACTATATATTTCTTTTTCATAATTATGTTGTCCAGTATCAATACTTTGCAATTTAGCCGTTTTAATAAGAAAATAATTGTATTCAAGTCTATTTTCATTGTTACTAGTAACTGGATCATCCCAAGTCAAATCTAAATGCAACCATTCATTATTTAAATAAACATAATTCCATATATGACTAGTACTAGCTACTTTATAATTTGGTATACCAAATTTATCTAGGAATAATGCCATAGCATCTGTATAACCACCACATATTGCTTTATGATTAATTAAAGTCCCGTAAGCAGTATTAGAAATATGATAATTTTCTGTATTAATACCATTTTTAACTTCATTAGCTCGTTGTTGATCATATACAGTATTATTGATAATATAATCGTGAGCAGCTTTTATTTTTTCATAATCAGACATATTTTCTTTAATTATTTCAGAATAAATTTGATCTATTTTTTGATTTAAAGCCATAATCATTTCATCATTATATATTTTAACGAATTGAATATTAATTCTACCTAAATTATTTAAATTTATATATATTTTGCTATAGCTGTTATATGTAGCTACAAAATTATTAATATTTGATAATAAATAATTACTATCTGTCATTTCTTCAACATCATCTAAGCAAGTTGCGTATTCTTCTGGACAATAAAAAGTAACTTCACTCCAACCACCATTTAAAGCACTATAAAATATATTTAAAATATCTTGCTTATTATTTGGATAAAAATCATCTGTTTGTTGTACATAATTCCAACTATATTCACGATAATATGAGTTATCCTCTTTATTTAATATCTCATCACGATAAACAATATTTATCATTGCAAAACGCATTATATATTCATAATTATTTGCAATCAATGCAATAATAACTAATAAAAAAATTGTTACTAAAAGCTTTCTCATATTATCACCTAGTATAAGTATAACATATTTTTTTTATTAAAAAAAGAATCTTGCACAATATTAATTTTTAATATATAATAAATGCCAATGAGGTGTTGATTTATGGCTAATATTGATATATTTAAATTTGAAGAAATTAATTTAATTAATGAAGAAGATATCAATTTAAATAATTTAATTATAAATAGAATAAGTAAAAAAATAATAGAAGAAAACAAAGGTAAAACAATACAAAATATATATAAAATGATTGAAGAAACTCTGTTACTTTGTACTAGCCAATATTTTTTTCCAAATCATTACATTCTTTTTTATAAAAATATAGTATTAAAAAAAGCAAGTAAATTTCATCAATGTAATTTTTCTAATGCACTAATTAAACCAGGTCAAGAATATATATTATATAAACCTTTTTTAGAAGACATTAGTTCGGGTAAGAATTATGTTCTTAAAAAAACAATAACACTTGAAACTAGTTATATTGATTATTTACCAAAATCAATATTAGAATTCGAACAATTAAATTTTCATTTAATGTCTCCTGAAAATAATACATCATATCCATTTAACATAGATGATTTAGCTGTAAATATTGGTGGAGAATTTACACTTCAAAAATTGCCAAAAAAAAAGAAGTAATTTTTACTTCATACTGTTAACTTTAAGTGTTAAACGTGATTTTGTTCTTGCAACATAATTTGCTGTAACAACACCAGCAGAACATGCTTTATCTATTTTTTTAATAGCTGTTTTTAATGATTCAGCAGCATTTTCAACATTTTTAGAAGCGATAGCTTTTTCAACGTTTTTAATAGCTGTTTTCATACTAGCTTTATAATCATTATTAATTACTTTTTTCTTAGCACTTGTTTTTATCGCTTTTTTAGCATTTTTCATATTTGCCATTTAGTTCACCTCCAAATCATAATCTAAATCTACTATATTTTAACAAATATTTATAAAAAAAGCAAATATATTTGCTAAATTTGTTAAAAATATAATAGGTGATGTTATGAAACATACAGTAGATTTAAAAAAATATCAAATAAGAACTGATTTAGTTATTGAAACAATTGATGAACAATTAAAAAATAATGTCGATTATTTTAATGATATAAAGATAACAGAAATAATTTTAGATGAACAAAATGGATTATTGTTAAATAAAAAAGAGGGCATATATATAACTATCGAATTTAAAGATATAACTGATAGTGAAAATCAAAAAAATGTCACTACAGTTTTTTCTAAACAATTATCAAAAATTATGGAACAAACAAATATTAAACAAAATGATACTTGTTTAATTGTAGCCTTAGGAAATGAATTATCAACTCCTGATTCATTAGGACCTTTAGCATTAAAAAATATTATTATAACAAATCATATTTTTATGTATGATGATTTAGATAGTGATTATCGCCGTGTATTAGCTATAAAACCAGGTGTTACAGGACAAACAGGTATAGAGACATCAGATTATATTAAAGCCATTGTAAATGATATTAAACCAGATTTTATTATCATTATTGATGCTCTAGCTAGCAAATCAATTGAAAGAATAAATAAAACCATTCAATTGACTAACACTGGCATATCTCCTGGAAGTGGAATAGGTAATAATAGAAAAAAAATTGATTTTGAAACATTAAATATTCCTGTTATTGCTGTTGGCATTCCAACTGTAGTTGATGCCGTAACTATTGTAAGTGATACAATTAATTTAATGCATAAAAATTATGCCTTTAATAAAAAACTAATTAAAAATCCAATAAATAAATTAATCAGTTTTAAAAACATTAATTATTTAAAACAAAACATTGACATTAATAATGAAGACAAAGAATATCTTTTAGGATTAATTGGAAAATTAAGTGATAATGAAATTAGAGAACTAATTAATGAAGTTTTAACTCCAGTTGGATATAATTTGATGATTACGCCTAAAGAGATAGATTTTGTTATTGAAAAACTTGGTAGTATAATTAGTGATGGAATAAATAATTCTTTACATAAAAAAAAGATTAATTAATAATCTTAAAAATACATAAAACATGTAGCTATAAAAGATAATACCATAGCTAACAACATAGCCCAAACAGCTATTTTTTGACCATTTATTTTTTTACTTTTTTTCACTATAATCACCTCAACAATAACATTATAATACAAATATATAAAAAATGGAATATCTTTAAATTTTGTAAATACAATTTAATAGGTGATTAAATGTTAAAAGTGGACAAGATTAATATTAAAAAGTATTATATTAATAATAAAAAGTATTTAAAAATATTATTTATTATATTTATTATTGGAATTATAAGTGGATCTGTATTTACTTGTTATTTATCATCTAATGATCAATTACTTGCAAAAAATTATGTCAGTTCATTTATAAACAATATCAAAGATAATAATCTAAATTATATAGATTGTTTAAAAAATAATTTGATTTCCAATATACCTATTATTGTTATTATATGGATTTTAGGAATATCAATAATAGGTATACCAATTAATTTATTTCTTTATTTTATTAAGTCATTTATTATTGGTTTTTCTATTTCTGCTTTTATTTTAAAATATAAAGCAATTGGAATAATATACTCACTTTGCTATATTTTTCCTCATCATATAATTAATTTCATATTATATTCAACTTTACTTTTATATTCACTAAAATTTTCTAGTATATTAATATATTCAATAATAAATAAAAAAGAAATTAGTTTTAAAAACATTATAAATAAATATTTGAAAATATTTATCATAACATTTATAGGTATAATTATAACATCTTTATTAGAAACATATTTAGTTCCAATCATATTTAATAAGATACTTTTGTTTATTAAATAAAGGTTTTATGATATAATTAATTAGGTGATTTTATGAAAAAAGTAGTAATAGGTATGAGTGGTGGGGTAGATAGTAGTGTAGCCGCTATCTTACTAAAAAAACAAGGATATGAGGTAATTGGTTTATTCATGCGTAATTGGGATAGTACTATTAATAATGATATTTTAGGTAATCCTACTATTGATAATGATATATGTCCTCAAGAAAATGATTATAATGATGCACTAGAGGTTTGTCAAAAACTTGATATTCCACTACATAGAGTAGATTTTGTTAAAGAATATTGGGATTATGTTTTTACTTATTTTTTAGATGAATTAAAAAAAGGAAGAACTCCTAATCCTGATATAATGTGTAATAAATATATTAAATTTGATATGTTTGTTAAAGAAGCAAAAAAATTTGGAGCTGATTATATAGCTACTGGGCACTATGCTAGAATAAGAGATAATAAGTTATTAAGAGGAATTGATGATAATAAAGATCAAACATACTTCTTATCTCAATTAAGTAAAAAACAACTTGAAAATGTTTTATTTCCTATTGGTGATTTAGAAAAAAGTGAAGTAAGAAAAATAGCTTTAGAATATGATTTAATTACGGCTAAAAAGAAAGACTCAACTGGGATTTGTTTTATTGGTGAAAGAAATTTTAAAGATTTTTTAAAAAACTATTTACCTAGTAAAGAAGGCAATATAATCAATATTGAAACCAATGAAGTAATTGGCAAACATATTGGGTTAATGTACTATACGATAGGTCAAAGAAGAGGATTAAATTTAGGCGGTAATAAAGACAGAAGTTTTGTTGTTGGAAAAAATTTAAAAGAAAATATTTTATATGTAGCATTTAGTGATGAAAATAACTATTTAATTAGTGATCAAGCAGTTGTTGATAATATTAATTGGATCAGTGACAATAAACCTACAAAGTGTACAGCAAAATTTAGATATAGACAAAAAGATAATGAAGTTTATATAGAATATAAAGATAATGAAATAATTGTTAAATATCCTGAAGGTGTTAAATCAGTTACACCAGGACAAGCTTGTGTTTTTTATTTAAATGAAGAATGTCTAGGTGGAGGTATAATTAAAGAAGTATATAAAAACAATAAAAAAATTGAATATTTATAATACTTAATTTTTATTTACTTTTACTTTACACATTGACAATTGACAATTATATGATAAAATTATAGTAGGAGGTTTTAACAATATGGAGAGACTAAATGAAATATTACATGAATTAGGCATTTCTAAAGTTAAACTAGCTAAATTTTTAGGTGTATCAAGACAAATGATATACAATTATCTAGATTTAGATGATTTAAATAAATGGCCAAAAGATAAAAAAGTTCTATTGTTGAATTTATTAGGAGTTAAATCAGTAGAGGAGATAAATTCAATAAAAGTTAATACAGATTACATATTAGATGTAGAATCTCGTGTTAATAGCTTATTTGAACATTCAATTAGAAATAATTATCAAAATGATAATGAAAATATATATGAAAATTTAGATGATGAACATAAAGAAATAATGTCTAATATTATAAATTTAATGAAAGAGCAATTAGAAGATGATGATAAAAAAGCTAAAGCATTAATAACATACAAATATTTATATCATTTTATGCAAACAATGGAAACATCGCATGAACTTAAATATATTTTAGGCTATATGGCTAAAGCTGCAGGATTTATAAAACCATTAGAATTTGCTTATAATGAAGAAGAACAATTTATTTTTGAAAGTATCTTATTCTCTGCTATGAGATTATATCAAGGTGGGGGAGTTTCAAGAAGTAAAATAGCAGAATCTCATCGTAGATTTGTAAATCAAATTGAACAAAAAATGGAAGAGAAGTTAAGTAGAACTTTAGAATTAAATACAATTAAAGTGCAAGCTTTAAAAGAACTAGGATTTACTGAAATTAATGAAGAAAATGCCAGTGAAGTATTCTCTAAGATAGCAGAAATCCAATCTAGAAAAGTATCTTAAAACATAATTAAAAAGTTATGTTTTTTTATTATTAATAACCCCTATTTAAAATTATTTAGTTCATATTAATAAAATAAAAAGTGAATTATATATACTATT
>JAQVKM010000001.1:164218-214954 GCA_028694645.1 Bacilli bacterium | reverse complement strand
TATTGGTTCATACATACTAACTATTTCTTTCATTGAATCCAAAGCATTACTCACTTCAAACTCAGTTAAATCAAGTTCTTGTGCTATTAAAGTAATACTTGGCTCTTTTCCAAGTCTATTTGTTAGTTCTTCTTTTACTTTAAGTGCTTTATATGCTATATCTTTAGTACTTCTTGCTATTCTAATTGAATTATTATCTCTTAAAAATCTTTTACATTCACCAATTATTAATGGACAAGCATAAGTACTTAACTTCAAATTATATGACAAATCAAAGTTATCTATTGCTTTTATAAGTCCAATTACACCTACTTGAAATAAATCATCTAAATTATCAACTCTACCAGAAAATTGTTTTAAAATAGATAACACTAATTTTAAATTACCATTTACTAATTGTTCTTTTGCTGTTTTATCACCATTTTGATATTTAACAAATAAATCAATCATTTCTTCATTTGTTAATACTTTTATATTTGCGGTATCTAATGCAGCAATTTCTACCTTATGACGTGCCATTATAAATCTCCTTTCATATCTATATTGATATAAAATTAGATTTTTATACAAAAAAAAGCAAGTAACTTGCTTTTAATCTTCTTTTAATTTACCATTTAATAAATAATATATATGATCAACACTTTTTTTAACATTTAATGAATGTGATACTACAATAACACATTTATTTTCATTGTGAGCTAATGTTTTTAAAATATCAATTATTTCGTCTTCTGTTTCTTTATCTAGATTACCTGTTGGTTCATCAGCTAATATGATTTTTGAATCATATGAAAGTGCTCTAGCTATACTAACTCTTTGCTGTTCTCCACCTGATAATTGTAGCACTCTTCTATTAGCTTTTATCTCATCAATTCCAACTTTATTTAAAAGTTCTAATGCTTTTATTTTTTTATTTTTTTCTTTTATACCACTTATATTCATTGAAAGAATAACATTTTCTAGTGCTGTATATTGAGGAAGCAAATTATAACTTTGAAAAATTATTCCAACAGTACTACTACGATATTTTTCACGGCTCATTTTATCAATGTCATTGCCTTCATATAAAATATCACCATCATTTGTTTTTTCAAGACCAGCTAATAATGATAATAATGTGCTTTTTCCAGCACCACTTTTACCATATATACCATATAGTATACCTCTTTTAAAGTCCATATCGATATCACTTAAAACCTGTTTTTTACCATCATAAGAGAAATTTAAATTTTTTATTTCCAATATTGCCATAATTCACCTACCCTCTATTCTGTAAAATTTTATTTGGCTCATATTTATTTACAAACATTACAGCTACTGTTCCACTTATTATTGTAAGAAGTAAACTAACTCCAAATAATTGTAAAATTGTTGTTATATCAGTATGTACTTCTAAATTTGACACATAATTTGTTGTGGTCGTTTGTGGTTTTATCTTATTATCTTGTGTATTTGTTGTATCAGTGTTTGTACTAGATGAATTATTAAAACCAGGTCTAGTAAATCCCTCTCCACCAAAGTTGTTTGATATATTACTTTGTTCCTCTGTATAGTTTTCAATTTCTTGAGCTAACATATAATTGCTTACTGGTTGAGCACATAAAGTTCCTATTCCGGTACCAATTATTAATGAAATGAATGCGATAATAAATATTTCAATTACTAATTGTAAAGTTACTTTCATTTTATTCATTCCGATAGCTCTTAAAACACCTATTTCATATTTACGTTCTCTTATATTAAATAAATTAATTATTGTAAGTACAACGGCTCCAACAATTAATATTATTATTAAGAATGTAAATGAAAAACTTGCTATATTTTTAATAGGTGATAAAGTTTCTGTTATTTCATCCTCATTAGTAGTTATTGAATAATATTCGCTTACTCCTAATTCCCTAATTTTTTCTGTCAATTGATCTAAATCTTCATATTCAATATAAAAAGCTGATGATATACTACTAGACATTTCATAATCTGACATTTCCCCATTATCTGATAATATATTATTAAGCACTGTTATATTAGTATATATTTGATTACTTGAACTAGTCATATTTCTTCCCATGCCTATATCAAAATTTTCATTAACTATTTCATAAATACCAACTATTTTTAATTCATATGTTATTGTTTCATCATTTGTATTAACAAATGTAATTGAATCACCTACTTCTAAATTATTATTAGTAGCTAACTCTTCACTTATAACAATGACATTATCTGTATTATCCTTATCAATCATCGTTCCTTCTAATATTTTTCTATCACCATTAATGAAATCTTCATTATATGATATATCAGAATATGCTAACAATGTATAGTCACCAGAAGATTCCATCATATTGCCACCACTTGGTCTATTAGTAGTTTCTGTATTAGTTTGAGTATCACTGCTTTCTGTTGTTTGAGATGGTTTAGCAAATAAATCATCATAACTAACAGCTTCTATTTGATTACTATTTAAACTACTTTGCAATGTATAATAATATCCTGTTACTAAATCCAAATTACCTATTGAATTTATAGTATCGATATCTATTAAATTGAAAGCTTCTTTTTCTTCATCTGTTGCATCTCGATATGACATTGTATCTAGACTTAAGCTAACTTCAAGAGGATTATTTTCCTTGTATGATGAAACGATTGCATTACCTGATTTGTTAATTGTAATAGCAATGCAAGCTCCTATTGTGATTGCCATAACGATTATTCCAAGTAAAATATTCCTTCCTTTAGCTCTTATAATATTTGTGTATGCATTTTTTAATATGTACATTTTTCTTCTCCTTCCTATTTAAGTTTATAAAAGTTTTTTGAACAACAAATGAAATTTTGTTGTAATTTTTGTGAAAAAAATAAGCCTAACAGCTTATTTAAATTTTAATCATAATGAATTATTCATTTTCTTAGTTTTTTTAATTCACTTTTTTTATATTTTTCAACTCTATATGAATCACTTATTTTAGAAATTGTTTTATTTATAATAAAATCATCTAAATTATTATTTTTTAAATATTCATAAGTCTTATCTTCTTCTTTTATAAAACAAACAGATAATAACCAAGAAATAGCCATTTTAACATAATAATCTTTCTTATTTACATCATTAATTATTTCAAATATTTTATTAATATAACAGTTATCTATATAATAATTTAATAGCATAACTATTAAGAATCTGATTTCAAATTCACTATTAGATGATTTGTAATTAATTATAAAATCAAACATTTTTTCTTTATTTTTTTTTGTTATTTTTAAACTAGAACAAAAGCTATCACAAATAGACCAATTATCTATTTTTGGGACAAATTTTTTTATATAATTTATACTTTCATCCAAATTATTAATATTACCTATTACCATTCCTTCAAGCATTATTTCTTCAAAATAAGTGTGATTTTCTCTTAAATAACTATGATAATCAATTGTTTTAGCTAAATTTCTTAAATAAGGTAATCTAACCCCAATTACTTCGTTTTTTGAAACACATATTTTAGTGCTAAACTCTTTATATTTTAATTCAGATAATTCAAATAATTTTTTTCTAATTTGATTCATTGCTAGTTATTATTGGTATTAAAGGTAACTCATGTTTATCAGCTAAATCTTTAGCTTTATTATAGCAAATATCATCCTCAGTATTATTTACAATACATAAGATGCCAATTCTTTTTGCATATTTTTTATCTATTAAAACCTCATTATATTTTTTATTATTTTTAATTGTTTTAACAATTAAATTTCTAGGAGACATTAAATATGAATGTTTTAATTCTTCTATTTCTAATATTTCATCTTCATTTATAATAGTATTAATATTATCTTTGTAATCATTTGTTTTACTATATTCTTTATATAAAATATTATCATAAGATGCATAAACAACAGCTTTTTCTTTTATTGAATATATAAAACCATATTGATATCTACTGTCATTATTTGATATTTTAATATTATCATTTGTTATTAAGTTTGTTATTACAAATCGATTATTATTTTCTTTATATCCTTTTTCTAAAGTTTCAATTAAAAACCAATTTTGATGTTCTTCATCATAATCATTGCTATTTAAATAGTAATTCCATACTTTGCTTGCAAGTGGCCTTAATTCATTTTCTATTTTTAAAGCTTCTTCAAAATATTTATCAATGTTTTGATCTTCATTTAATTTGTTAACAATTCTTTTTAAATTAATAGAAGCATAATAAAGTGATACTTTTTCTTCATTAGTATAAAGTATTTTATATCGATCCAATTCTTTAATACAATCAATTATTGACTCTAGTCTTTCATAACTTATATTTATCATATTTTGTTTTGTTTGAGCTACTTTGTTTATTTGATCTAATTGCTTTTTATAATTAATTTTTTGATAGTAATATAAACTATCTGCATAATATACTTTATCTTTATTTTTTCCATAATTACTATATATATCATTTAGTTCTTTAATCAAATTATCAAAATTATCTTCTTCAATATTTGTTACATATTTATTATATATGTTTTTTATAATATCTCTATTATCATTCAAAACCGCTTCAAAAAAAGCTTTTTCTCCAGTTATTTTTATTATACTTTTGACTATTTCTTTTTCTTTTTCATAATTACCTAATGTTTTTAAATTATGTTTTTTAGAAATATTATAAGCTAATAAATTAACTGTTCCAAGTGTTAATACATCTAAAATTTTGTTATCCATAAAATATAATAATATATTTTCTAGCAAACAATCTTTAGCTATTTTTAAGCAGTTATTTTTATTTTCAATATAATAATTTATTTTTCTTAATCCCGATTCATCAATATCATTAAAGTTTTCATTTTCAAAATTATTATTTTTAATAAATTCATCAATATTTAAACAAAATTTTATTTTGTTAATTGTTTTTATTTGAAATTCACTTTCTTCATCTATTTCTAATATTTCCGTAGTTATATTTTTTATTTTTTGCTTAACATCTTCGCTTAATACTTTATCAAAAGTCATCAGATAGACTCCTTTAATATATTCAAAATATTGACTTATTTCTTTAATCATATTTTCTTTTTCTGTCATATTATCACCACTACTTTTATCAATTATAGCATTTTAACCTATAAATTACTAGGTTATTGTATAATTTTTTATAAATATATAAAAATATATATGGTGATAAATATTATGCTTATTTATTTAATTATACTGATTTTAAAAATATCTGAAAATGCTATATCGACACTAAGATTAATTATGGTTTCAAATGGTAAAAAATTAGTTGGGGCTTTATTACAATTTATTTGTGCAGTTATTTTTATTATTTCAACTAGTTTAGTCATAATTGATTTTAATAAAGATTTATATAAAATCATCTTTTTTTCTTTGGGATGTTTTTTAGGATCATATCTTGGTTCTTTTTTAGAAGAAAAATTAGCTTTAGGAACTTGTTTAATAATTTGCATTACTGATTTAAACATTAATGAACAATTAAATAAAAATAATTTTGGTTTTACCTTGATAAATGGTAAAGATATAAGCAAAAATAAATATATTTATTTTATAATGACATACCGAAAAAAAAGAAAATATTTAATAAAAATATTAAAAAAATTAGATAAAAATGCTATGTTAATTAATGAGTCAGCATCTCTTATTAATGGATAATATTAAAAAAATATTAAATTTAATTAATATTTTTAATTTATTATTTCATTTTTATCAAACTTAACATCTAAAAATTTACGGCTTGCTATGTAATCACACATATGAACAAATTTTTGATATTTATTTTTGGGCTTGTTCAAAACTTTATTGCCTTGATAATCATTAACCCAAGGTCCCATATGTGTTTCAATAGAGCTTGTAACAAATAAAATTTCAGAATCTGTTAAAGTTAATTTTTCTTTATTTTCTTTAATAAAATTTGATATCAATAATGGATGATCAATTAATGTATACTCTGATTTTGCAAGACCTGATTTTAATCCATCATGTAAAATAATACTAAACATCATCAAATCTTTTTCATCATCATTAAATATATCTGTTATTGATTCATTTTGATAAAATTCATATGCTATTTTAGCTGCTACTTTAGTATGTCTTAATAATCCTCCATGACCTAATGAAAAAGCAGGATGGTATTTTCCCGTTGAAGAAGCAGGTATTTCAAAAAAATAATCTGGTAGCAAATCTATCATTGTTTTTAAATTTTCTTTATATTTTAGCTTTTTAATATAATTTATTTCTGTTTCAAATAATTTTGATTTATTCATTTTCATCACCTATAAAATTAATTAATATATCATTTGAAAGATAAATAAATTTTTTATTTATCTTAAGTTTATCGTCTTCAATAATTAATTTTTTACTTTCTACTAAATTATTAATATCAAATACTTCATTTATATTTTTTTGATATTTTTTTTCAAATAATTTGATATCTACACCATCCATTTTTCGAAGTCCTAAAAACATTTCTTCTTCCATTTGTTCTTTTTTAGACAAAATATTTTCTTCAAATATATAATTTCCTTTTATATATTCATCAATATTTTTTGTATTTGTATATCTTCTATTATATATATATCCACTTGCTCCTAGTCCAAAACCATAATAATTACCATTATTCCAATAATTCAAATTATGAATAGATTCATAATTTTTTTTTGTAAAATTACTAATTTCATAATGATTATAACCATTTTTTTCTAAACAATCACAAATGCATTCGTACATTTTATAATCTAGTTCATCATCTACATAATTTGTTTTAGTATTATATAAAACAGTATGTGGCTCAATAATTAATGAATAAGTTGATATATGATTAATATCAAGTTTTAAATACTTATTTAAATCATTAATTAAATCATTTACGGTTTGCTTTGGAATAGCATATATTAGATCTATATTAATATTATTGATATATTTTTTAGCTAGAGCGATGGCTTTTATAGTTTTTTCCTCATCATGATTTCGATTTAAATATTTAATTAAATCTTGATTAAAAGTTTGAATCCCAATACTAAGTCTATTTACTTTATTTTTTTTAAATAATTTTAGTTTTTCTTCTGTTATATCACTTACATTACATTCAATTGTAAATTCATAATTATCTTCAAATTTAAAAATTTTTATAATATCAAATAATACATTTAATTGATTGATATTCAAACAAGATGGAGTTCCTCCGCCAATATATAAAGTTCTTAATTTTTCATTTATTTCATATGTTGAAATTTCTTTTTTTAAAGCTTCTAAATAGTTTAATACATATTTTTCATTATAATATAGTTTAGTAAAATCACAATAGCTACAAATATTGTCACAAAAAGGAATATGTATATAAACATATTTCATTTTATTTTCACTTTTTTATAATTATGTATAATATCTAACATCTGTTGATTAGAAATACCTTTTGAATGATAATATTCTTTTAATTCATTTATTCTATCTAAGTAATTATATTTTCCATATTCTTTAGAATATTTAAATCCTCTGGCATTTAATTCTAATATTATTAAACCCATTTCAATATATGGAGCATCATTAGGCGTATTAACCCCTTCTATTAACAAATCCATATCCATAACTATTTCTTCAATGTTGTTTTCAACTACATTTTTATCTTGATATTTCTCTTTAAAAGAAGCAAATTTATCATCATTAAATATTTGTATATAGGTATTCTCATCCATGTTTTTAAAAAAACTATTCATAACATCACCTAATAAGATTATATCAAAAAAATTCCCAAAAGGGAACTTTATTATTTAACATAATTTCTTAATGCTTTTGGAGTTTCTCTTCTTTTTTTATAAACAACAGGTACAACAGGAACTGGTGATGTTAAACCAAAATTTATTTTTCCATTAATTTTATTTTTTTCAACACTTTCCATATACTTTAAATAAACTTCTTCACCCATATGTGTTCTTATTATTTCACCTTTTTTTAAATATGCTCTAACTATTTCACTTTTCGTATGAAGTTCAAAAGCTGTTTTAGGTATATCAAAATTATTTTCACATAATAAATTAGCTAATAGTTTTTCTCTTTTAATTAATGGTAATTTAGAAAACTCAAAATAAGTATTTTCTTTATAATCATTACGTGCTGTTTTTAAATAACTATAATAATCTTTCATAACGCTAATTGACATATATTTTCTTAAGTTATTTGGAAAATTCATTGTAAATGTTTTTTTATCACTTAATTTTACAACTTTTCTAATACATGATATAGAACCTTTTCTATTAATCATTGATATGAATAATTTAGTCATTTCAATATTACTTAATATTTCGTTTTTTAAATTATTATCAGCTAAACTAGCATTGTTTTTTAACTGTTCTAAATATTGAATACTATGTTCTAATACTAAGTCTGGTATTTCATGTATTGGATTTATGTCAATTAAACCTTTTTCTATTTCATTAATAACTTCTTTATCATTAAAAAACAGTTTTAAATCCTCTAACATTTCATTTCCTGTTTTACTTCCAATAGATGATCCATATATATTTATTAGATCTTCTTTTTTAAAATTAAATATATATTTTAACATTATAGCTAAAAATAATTTGTCATGTCTATTATTTATAGCTTCATATCCATCTTCAAGAATATTTTTATTTTTTAATTCATTATCTTCAACAGTATAATTTTCAATTATAGCTGATAATATTACTTGTTCATTTGGTTCTAACAAAAATTTTGTATGTTGTGATGATAATAAATTAATAACTGTTGCATCAGTTAAACCCAAAGTAGAAGCCGTTTTCTTAATATTATAATTTCTTTTTTGAAATATTTTTACTATTTTTTCTAATTGATTTTTTCTTTCACTTAGTTTGTTTGTATTTAATAATTGATTAACCTCTAAATATTCATTAATTAATTTATAACTTTTATTATTTAATGTATATGATAAATACATATTTCTTAATAAAATATCTATTGAATAATAATTAATTTCAAGTTTTTTTTGTACTTCTAACATATTTCCATTACATTCAATAAATATTTTAGCTATTTTTAATAATCTTTCTTCTTCTTTATTAGCTAAAACAAGTGGAAAGTGACATAATTTTAATAAACTTTCATCTAATATATATCTGTTTTTAGTTGTTCCTTTTACCACTTTGATTTTATTTTGTAATTCTGTTTCTATTTTTTTCATTTAAATTCCCCCTTAAATGTCGTTTATTATAATACAAAATTTGTTTTTTGTAAAGTATTTAAAAAAACTAAATTCATTAATTAAATTTAGTTTTAAATATTATTTTTCATCCATACTTAATACTGATAAAAATGCTTCTTCTGGTATTTCAACATTACCTACCATTTTCATTCTTTTTTTACCTTCTTTTTGTTTTTCTAGTAATTTTCTTTTTCTTGAAACATCTCCACCATAACATTTAGCTAAAACATTTTTTCTAACTGCTTTAATTGTTTCACGAGCTATTATTTTAGCTCCTATACTAGCTTGTATAGGAACTTCAAATTGTTGTTTTGGAATTAATTTTTTTAAATTTTCAACTATTATTCTTCCTCTATTATATGCAAAATCTTTGTGAACAATAGTACTTAATGCATCTACTGGTTTAGCATTTAATAATATATCCATTTTTACTAAATTACTACTTTTATATCCAATCAATTCATAATCAAAAGATGCATAACCTTTAGTATAAGATTTTAATTTATCAAAGAAATCATATACTATTTCTGAAAGTGGTATTTCATAATGAATATTAACTCTTGTTGTATCTAAATATTCAATTGAAACATATATTCCTCTTTTGCTTTGACATAATTCCATAATTGAACCTATATATTCACTTGGAACAAAAATATTAGTTCTAATAAAGGGCTCTTTAATATCAATTATCCTTCCCTTATCAGGCATTTTAACCGGACTATCTATAGTAATATGTGAATGATCTGTTAATTCAATATCATATATAACAGATGGTGAAGTTGCTATTAAATCAATATTAAATTCTCTTTCAATTCTTTCTTCAATTATTTCCATATGTAAAAGACCTAAAAAGCCACATCGAAATCCAAATCCTAAAGCTTCACTTGTTTCAGGAGAAAATTCTAATGATGCATCGTTTAATTTTAATTTTTCTAAAGCATCTTTTAAGTCATCAAATTTATTTGATTCTATAGGATAAATACCACAAAATACCATTGGTTTCATAGGTTTATAACCTGGTAAAGATACTGGATTTTTATTTGTTTCTAACGTTATAGTATCTCCAACTTTAACATCTTCAATGCTCTTAATACTTGCACATAAATACCCTACTTCACCCGTTACTAATTCTTTTTTCTTTGATTCTTTTGGTGTATGAACTCCTAATTCTACTACTTCATAAACAGCTTTAGTTGCCAACATTTTTATTTTATCTCCAACTTTTACTTTTCCATTAACTACTCTAATAGAAGTAATAATTCCTCGATATCCTTCATAAAAACTATCAAAAATTAATGCCTGTAATTCATTATTAATATTTCCTTTTGGGGCTGGAATTTTTTGAATAATGGCAGCTAATAAATCTTTTATCCCAATACCATTTTTAGCACTTGTTAAAACTATTTCATCATCACTAAATCCCAAAGTATCTTTTAATTCTTTTTTTACTTTTTCTACATCAGCATTTGGTAAATCTATTTTATTTATAACAGGAATTATTGTTAAATTGTTATCTAAAGCTAAATAAAGATTAGCTAGTGTCTGAGCTTCTATTCCTTGTGCTGCATCAACTACTAAAATAGCTCCTTCACAAGAAGCTAAACTTCTTGAAACTTCATATGAAAAATCGACGTGTCCTGGAGTATCAATTAAATGAAGCAAATAATCTTCATTATTGTATTGATATTTTAATTCAACTGCATTTAATTTGATTGTTATACCACGTTCTCTTTCAATAGCCATACTATCTAATAGTTGTTCTTGTCTTTCTCTTTCTGTAATAGCTCCTGTTTCTTCCAAAATTCGATCTGCTAAAGTACTTTTACCATGATCAATATGTGCTATTATAGAAAAGTTTCTTATATTTTCCTGTTTCATTAAAATCACCTTGACTCATTATAGCATAATTAAAAGGATATTAAAATATCCTTTTGTTATATATCGTTAATACACCAAATATACTTTATTAACATGAGCATAACCATATATATATTTTAATACTGAATTTGATACATCTCCTGATGCACTTCCGTTTGTAACGGTAAGTTTTCCTGTTGTTGCATTATATGTTTTTCCTATATATGCTGTAGCACTTGCCCCTCTATTATGATCAGCTGTTGCACCTGCTCCAGAGTATCCTTCTACAATAAAATTACTTGCTGTAAAACTTTGATATCCTGGATAACTAGTAACATCATATGTAGCAGGTCCTGTTCCTAATAATACAACTTGTTTTCCAATAGCCATTGCATCTATTTTAGCAGCTATTTCAGTTAAAGTTTCAGTTCCTGTTGTTGAAACTCCTTTATTAGAAAGTGAAGTTATTACTGTTTGTTTTTCTGCTAATAAAGAATCATAATTTGATTGCAATTCATTATAATTACTTTGCAAATTATCAAGTTGTTCTTGTAAATTATCTACCAATTCTTGACTTACTAAATTAACACTTAAATATGTATTTGTTGCTTCATCATATGAACATGTTCCTGTCCCTGTTGTTACTTTTGTATTATTTATATTCTTAATGGCATAGTATTTTTCATCTTGAATACATATTGCTGTTTTTCCATCTTTATATATTCTTACACTTCCAGTTCCTTTAAAGTTCCCTTTATATGTTAATTTGATATTATCAGTTGTTTCTCCATCATGTGTTTCATCAAATAAAAATACTTTATTTTCTCCAATAGTACTTAAATTTTTAGCATAATATAGTGTTGCACTTTCTAACAACCCATTTGCTGTAGCTTCAAGTGCACCTTTTTTTACTTTTTCTATTATTCCTAATATCATTGGTACTGATATTAATGCTATTAAAGCTAGTATTACTATTACAGCTAGTAATTCAATTAATGTAAACCCTTTTTTCATTCTACCACCTCGTACATTAATATGATTATACTAAAATCTATATTTTTTTTCAATATTTTTTATAATTAATTAATTGATGTTTACATTACCCTGTCATAAATTTATTTAAAAAATCAAATGTTGCTTTTAAACTACTTTCGACAACATTACCAATACCATTAGATAATGCTAATCCAGCTTTAGACATTTTATTACTATAATTTGTTTCTTCTTTTTGCATATAGTTTTCTATATTTATATTTTTTCCGTTTTTTATATCTTCTTCAAATTGTTTTATATTTTCATTTGTTAAAACTACTTTTTTATGTAATTCATACTCATAATAACCAGTGGCTTCTGATACATAAAGGGCACTGAAAGCTATCAAAAAGGTTAAAAAAATTCTACAAAAAATTTTGTTAATGAGTTTTTTATTTTTTTTCTTTTCTTCCATTTAATCACCCAAGTAATTTTTTATTATATTTGATAAAATTTCAAGTGTATTCATTACTTCCTCCATTGTATTTTGATAACCACCACATTCAATTAAAATAATTTTATCACTTAAATCTTGATTATATATTCCATTAACATTTTCGCCTGTTTTAGTTATTATTCCTCTTGTTAATTCAGGATATTTATTTTTGATTAAATCATTTATTTTATTAGCTAAAGCTAAATTATTTTCATATCCTTCATAATTTTGTCCAACAACAAATAATACTTTTGCATATGATTTTGAATTAATTTTGACGGTTGATTTTTCTTTATCAATAGCATCTCGATGAAGATCAATAATTAAATCTAAATTGTTATATTTATCAATAATTTCTTTTAAAAAATATCTGCTAGCATCATAACTTTTATTATAATCCCAATTATTAATATTCAAAAATTCTTTTATGTTTGATGTTTCAACAATAGTCTTAATATTTAATTTGTTTAATTTTTCTTTTAACATATAAGACGCTATTAAAACATTAGGTGTTATATTAAACTCTGAATACCCTGTATCATCATAATTTTCTAATTGATGTGTGTTATATATATATACTCTTGGATTATTAATGACAGTTGGATTGGGATCATAAACATAATCTGTTTTACTTTTTATCTCAGGATCAGTATATACTTCATTTGATATTTCATTATTAATATTATTGTTTTCACCAAATGTTTTTTGAAGTATCGTTTCTGGTTTTGTTATATCAATATTTAATATTGAAGAAAGTAAATTACTAAATATTTTATTGTTTTTTTTATATAACAAATGATGATTTGAATCATTTAACATATATTGTAAAAACTCCTGATTTGAATTAGCTAATCTGAAATTCAAAAAAATAGATGTAAATAAATAGTAGAAAAAAAAAGTTAATATAAATAAAAAGACAATTTTATAAATACTTATTTTTCTTTTTTGTTTTTTACTTTTAAATTTCTTAATATTATCACCTCAATAATTTAATTATAAATTAATAAAACAAAATTATTTGTCAAAAAAAAGTTTATTAAAAATTTAATAAACTTATACTTCATTAATATATTCAAGTATTTTTAAAAATACTCTAACAAATTTTCTTTCTAGACCTTTATTATTTAATTTTCTGATTTCAATTCTTTTTTTCTTAATTGATAATTCCTCATTAAATAATATCTTATCAATCATTTCTTTCATTTTTGTTTCTATTTGTAAATCAGAAATTATTGATTCAACATCTTCATTAATTATTCTAACAGCATCTATCTCAATATTCTTACCCTTGCAATTTATTGTTAATTGCCCAATTGTTGGTACATCTTTAACTTCAACAACAAAATTTGAATTAGATATATAACTATTAGTTTCAATTTCAGCATCATTAAAATATGCAATAACATCGTTAGCTTGTTTAGTATTTCTAAAAACAAATTTATAATTTCTAGTATCAGGTACTATTCCTTTTTTACCTTCTAAAGGTCTTAAAATAACTGTATAGTTATTTGGCATATAATTATAATCTATTTGTGTTAATAAATAAAAATCTTTTCGATATAAATCACTTACACCATCATCTTCATACAAGTTATATGTATTGCTTCTTCCTGGGAATATTTGGATTTCCATATTTTTAGGAGGGGTTGTATCATTAATATTATCATTGTTACCTAAAGTTATAATAGATCCAGCTTTTGCAAAAACAGGATAATCTTGATCTTTGAAGAAAGAAATATAACTTTTTCCTCCTGGAAACTTCTTTCCAGTAACAAAATCATACCATATTCCATCTGGTAAAAAGAATTTATGAACTACTCTATTCATAACATAATCTTTTTTATTAATGATTGGTGATATAAAAAATTCTGTTCCAAAATAATAACCATTTCTGAAATTAACATCATCATACATTTCTGGAAATTTATAATATATTGGCATAACTAAAGGCATTCCATATTTGTGATATTTATAAGCTTCAGCATATAAATAGGGAATTAATCTATGTCTTAAAGTTAAATAATCTTTAGCTATTTCATAAGTTTTAATACTCCAACGCCAAGGTTCTCTTTTATAATATTTACCTTTATCTGAACCAAATTTTAAGATTGGTGAAAAAACACCTAATTGAACAAATCTAATATAAAGTTCATTATCTTCGATCCCATTATAATATCCACCAATATCATGTGCCCAATAACTTACACCAACATTAGCAGCACTAGAATTATGAAGAGGTATCATTTTTAAAGTATCCCAACTTACAATTGTTTTACCAGAATATAATACAGGATATCTATGTGGAGCTACACCGGTATTTCTAGATAAAATCATTGGTCTTCTTTTATAATCTCTTTTCATGTCATAAAAGCTATAATGACTTAAAGCCCAAGACTCTTTATATTTTTTGGTATTATCAACATCTAACCAGAAGAAATCTACTCCTTTTTCATCTAATGAATGTATTAATATTTTAAAATACGTATCGATTGTTTTTGGATCATATACATTAAAAGGAACAATACCTTTTTCATCCATTGATAAATTATTAGTAATGCTAGAATAATTTTCTTCATATGGATATATTCCTTCCAATGGATTGATATTAAGGCCTAATCGAATTCCATTTTTATGCATATATTCAATCATTTTATTTGGTTTTACAAAAAATCTATTATTCCATGTAAAACCTGTATCATGCAATTTATTATTATATTCTCTAATATGCCAATCTTTATCTAATAACAATATGGATAATGGAATTTCTTTTTCTTTAAAATCATCTATTAAATTTTTAAGCGATGTATCATTATAATCTTCATTTTTACTCCACCAATTACCTAAAGCATATCTTGGTAGTAAAGCTGGAGTTCCAGTTATAAAATAATAATCTTTTAAGCATAAAGCAAAGTCTTTTAAATACATAAATAAATATGTATCCACAACATCTTTTTCGCGTGATATAAACTGACCATTAGATTCAATCACATCATTAACAGAATCATCTATACTTGCAAATCCATCTATAGAATATAATCCTTTTTTTAATTTTAAATTACCTTTACTATTATCTAATGATATTCCAGGTGAACCATAATTTCTAATTTCTGGATGTCCATAATACCAAATTTTATCAGAATTTAAAAGTTCTACTTTAAGATTTTTCATTGTATCAAATTTACCACTATAAAATGGTTTTTCTTTTTGATAAGTTAATCTAAAGTATTTTGTTTTTATTTCTAAGTATCTTCTATCTTCCTTTTTAGTGTAATTAACCTTTTCAGCATTTCTATGCCAAACTAATGATGTTGGTTTATCTTCAAAAATACCATTTTTATTATATTCCATTCTTATTAATCGTTCACTTATTAAAGTAAATCGATAATTTTTACCTTGTATTATATTTTCGTTTTTTGCTTTAGCTGCTTCTAAATCAATTTTAAATTGATCACCTAAATCATAATCATACATAGCTCTCACCCCTTTTATTATATTTCTTCTATTTTCATAAAATTTGTATGTTTCACTTCATTAAATGGATAACCTCCAGTTACTATTATTTTTCCATTATCACATCTTAAAATTTTAGTTGCCGTTTTTTTAGCTAAATCCATCATTTTATCAAAAGATTTAATTTCATCAACTAATACTGGATATATTCCGTAATATATATTTAAACTTTTAACTGTTTCAACATTTGGACATAAAGCTATAACAATACAGCTTGGTCTAAATCGGCTTATTTTTCTTGCAGTATATCCACTCATAGTTGGTGTTACAATCGCATTACATTTTAATCTAAGTGCACACTCAACTGAACTATAAGCAACACTTCCAGTTATATCTTGTTTTTCTGTTCTCATTGTTTTATCTAAAAAATCTAAATAATTTTGGTCTAATTCAGAAGATTCAATAATTTTAGTCATAATTTTTAGTGTTTCAATAGGATATTTTCCTATTGTTGTCTCTCCACTTAACATAACAACATCAACACCATCTAATACGGCATTAGCTACATCAGAAACTTCAGCTCTAGTTGGTCTTACAGCATTCTCCATTGTCGACATCATTTCTGTAGCTACAATACTAACTTTACTCATCATATGACATTTATTAATTATCATTTTTTGAATACCAGGTATTCTTTCCATCGGAAGTTCAACACCTAAGTCTCCACGAGCTACCATAATAGCATCACTATTTCTAATTATTTCATCAATATCATCAATAGCTGATTCATTTTCTATTTTAGAAATAATAGATATATGATCATTATTTAAATTAATTAATAAATCATTTACTTCTAAAACATCTTCACTACTTCTTATTAACGATAAAGCTAAATAATCAATGTTTTGTTCACAAGCAAATTTTATATCTTCTTTATCTTTTTTTGTTAAAAAAGGCATCCTAATCTTAGTACCAATAACATTTAAACCTTTATTATTTTCAATAAAGCCCCCAGTTACTACCTCACATAACAAATAGTTTAATTCTTTATCAATAACATTTAATTCAATTAAGCCATCATCTAATTTAATAACAGTATTAACTTTTATTTCATCTATTAATTTAGGATAATTTATAGAAAACTTAGTTGAGTCCCCTAAAATATCATCCATATAAATTCTTATTTTAGAATTCTTAGTTAAATATGCACTTCCTCCTGCAAATTTACCAACATTAATATCTGGTCCTTCTAAATCAAACATAATTGAAACACTAGTATTTAATTCTTTATTTAAATTATCAATTTTATTAATTACATCCTTTGCAAATTCATGACTAGCATGGGTCAAATTAATACGTGCAATATCCATCCCATTTAATATTAATTCTTTAATTACTTCAGTATCTCTACTAGAAGGTCCTATTGTTGCTATTATCTTAGTCTTTTTCATAGTATCACCTATTATAAATTATAACATATTATTACTTTTTTTAAACAATAAAAAGAAAATTTTATTAAAATAATTTGAAATTGTACATGATTGACAAAAATATTATAATTTGTTAACATTTAAAATAAGGATGTGAAATTTATATGAAAAAAGGATTTACATTAATTGAGTTATTAGCTGTTATAGTAATACTGGCGGTCATAGCATTAGTTGCTGTTCCAACAATATTAAATATTATTGAGAATGCTAGAAAAAATGCATTTAAAGATTCTGCTTATGGATTAATAAATGCAACAGAAATATTTTACACAACTAAATATATGGATATGCAAGAAAATATGGTAATTACATGTGATGATACAGAATGTTTAACAAATAATAATGAGAAATTACCATTCAAGGGCGATGTTCCTACTGGTAACATTACAATTAATACTAAACAACAAGTTACTGTTAAAATAACAAATGGAGATTATTGTGTTTATAAAAACCTTATAGATAATGAAGTAACATTAACAGATGGCAATTGTAATGGTATAACAATTAATGAAGACCCAGCAACTAATACTGATATTACTATAACTAGTTTAAAAAATATGGATCTTATTATTAATTCATCTATAATAGCTACTACAACTTCTGCTTCCGCTTTAGTTACTGTAGAAAATATGGATAAATATACTTACTTTTTAATTGTCATAAACAATAATGGCGATTGTTTAGGTAATACTTTAGTTCATATTCCTACAATGAAATTATCAAATCAAAGATACTTTTCTGATTATTCTAATGGATCATTTGATGCTGTAGCATGGATTAAATATGCTAGTGGTAATCAAGTTTATTTAGCAAGATATACATCAGTAGCAACATCAGTAATGTTATATGGAATATATTAATTAATATATTCTTTTTTATTAAATTATTTTAATAAATAAAATTTTAGTTAAAAAAATTACATAATATGTGATAAAATATATTTATTGGAGGTATAATATGACAATATCTTTTAAAACAAGCGATGATACTCAAAATAAATTGAAAGAATTTTATGAAGATTTAAAACGTGAAAAAACCCCAGCTTATGCTGTTTTTCAAGCTAATGATGGAGATACTGTAGTTACCTTATATGAATCTGGTAAAATTGTTTTTCAAGGCAAAGATGCCGATTTAGCTAGTCAATTTTGGGTTGAAACTGAAAAAATGAATAATAAAAACGTCGAAATTAATAATAGTGAAAACAAAACCGATAAAGATAAAAAAGAAATAATTGTTGACCCAAAAATATATAATTCAACTAGTATTGGTAGTGATGAGGTTGGAACTGGAGATTATTTTGGCCCTATTGTTGTAACTGCTGCCTATGTAAAAAAAGAAGATATTCCCTATTTAGAAAAATTAGGTGTTAATGATTCTAAAAAAGTTGATGATAATAAAATACTACAAATTGTTCCTGAATTAATAAAAAAAATTGAATATAAAAGTATTATTTTAAGTAATAAAGAATATAATGAAATGTATAGTTCAGATATGAACATGAATAAAGTTAAAGCAATATTACATAATAAAGTTTTAAATGAATTAACTAAAGATCATCAATATGATTATGTTGTTGTAGATCAATTTGCTAAACCCTTTGTTTATTATAATTATTTAAAGCAAACAACAAATGTGTTTCGTAAAATCACATTTATGACAAAAGCCGAAAGCAAATGTTTATCTGTAGCATGTGCTTCAATGATAAGTAGATACATATTTTTAAAGGAATTTGATAAATTAAGCAACAAAATGAATACATTTTTACTTAAAGGTGCTGGTACATCAGTAGATGAATTAGGAGCTAAAATTGTAAAAAAACATGGATTTAATATATTAAATGAAATAGCTAAATTAAATTTTAAAAACACTGAAAAAATTAATGACATAATAAAAAAGGAAATTTAATTTCCTTTTTTTAGTAAGCAATAAAAGCACCTAAAATTATAACTAATAATATATATAGTACAATTAAGTAAATATAATCATTATTGTTGCATTTTGGTTTTTCATTACAAGGATTTGAACAAGCCATTATGACACCTCCTTATCCTATATATAAGCCCCTAGTATGATTATTAAAAGAATAAATAGTACTAAAACGATTGCAGCTCCAGATACTCCTGTATTACACATAAGCATTCCTCCTTTTTATCTTTTCACATTATTCTATGGAATAATTGTAAAATTGTGAATAGATAAACCTAAAAATATATATAATTTTCTTGTTTTTTTCACAAAACTTTGATAAGATAAATAATGTATAAGGAGGAAAATACAAATGGCTAAAAAAAGTTCTAACAAAAATACGTCAAGTTCAAAAGCTAAAACAACTAAAAAAGTTGAAGCTAAAGTTGAAAAAACTATTGATAAACCAGAACAAATAGTTGAAACTAAAACTGTTGAAACTAAAATAGAAAAAAATACAGTTAAACCAGTTAAAGTTACAAAAACTAAAAAAGAAAAGAAAGAAAAAGTTAAAAAAGAAAAAAATCTTGTAAAAGCTGTTAAAGAAAATCCATATTTAATAGTTTTATGTGTAATTTGTGTTTTATTAATAATTAATATTATATTAGTTGCAGTTGGACATAAAGCTAAACTTAAAGATGGAAAAGAAATAATAGCATCTCTTGATGGTAAAGAATATACTGCAGAAGATTTATTTGATAAACTAAAATCAAGTTATGGTTCTACAACATTAATTAATTTAATTGATGAATATATAGTAAGCCAAGAAATAACTGATAACGATGAAGCTAAAAAATATGCTGAAGAACAAATAACTTCAATTAAAGAGCAATATGAAAGTGCTGGATATGTTTGGGAAGATACATTATCTTCATATGGATATGCTAGTGAAGATGCTTTATTACAAGAAATTATGACAAGTTATAAAAAAGAATTAGTTGTTTCAAATTATTTAGCTGAAAAAGTTACTGATGATGAAATAAATGAATATTATGAAAATGATGTTTATGGTGATTATACAGCTAAACATATATTAATAAAACCAGAAACTACTGATGATATGACTGATGAACAAAAAACAGCTGCTGAAGAAACAGCTCGTAATACAGCATTAGAAGTAATTCAAAAACTTAACAATGGTGAAGCTTGGGCTACATTAGTTACACAATACTCTGATGATGAAGGTTCTGTTGAAGAAGAAGGATTAATTGAAAACTTCACTAAAGGTGATGTTGTTGATGAATTCTTTGATGCAGTATTAAAATTAGAGAATGGTAAATACACTAGTGAACCAGTTAAAAGTGAATACGGATATCATATCATTTTAAAAATTAGTAATACAGAAAAAAAAGAACTTGACGACGTAAAAAAAGAAATTATTGATTCAATTGTTGAAGATAAATTAGCAGATGATGATACATTATATGATACTACTTGGGCAACAATTAGAGAAGAATATAAATTATCAATCAATGATACAACAATTTTAAATGCCTATAAAGCAACATTAAAAGGATAGTTATAACTATCCTTTTTTTATTAAATTTTTTATTTCATCCAAGTTGTATCCTTTTTGATATAACTTGTTTATTATTTTATTTTGCAACTCCAAATCTTTATATTTCTTTGACAAAAGCTTATATGTTTTATTAAACTCTTTTTTTAATGCATCATTATCATCAAATTCAAAATTACTTAATTGTTCATAAATCATTTCTTTTTCATAACCCAAATTAATTAGTTCAGATATTATTTTTTGCTTTAATATATAACCTGAATATTTTGTATTTTTTAACTTTTTGGTAATAATATTATTTATTTTAGTTATAAAATTTGTTTGGCTATATTTTTGTAATTCGTTATCTATAACATCTAAATCTATTTCGTGTTCTAACAATTCTTTTTTTATATTGTAAGGACCCATATTTGATAAATTAATTTTATCAGATATAAAGGCTTTGGTAAAATTAAGATCATTAATAAAATTTAGTTCAGTCAAATTATCAATAATTGTTTGCTTTTCTTTTTCATCAATACTTAATTTTTCTAAATACTTTTGCATTTCTAGTTTACTTCGCATTTTAATAGAAATATATTTTATAGCTTTATTATAAATATCATAAAACTTTGTATCAATATTTAATTTATTATAAACTTCATTAGATAGATTTTTGTTAAACAATAAATTGTTATTTAATATTACATCATCATATGTTATTATTTTACTTTTATCATCTAACTCTAATTTATATTTACCGCTTTTTAGTTTTTTTATTTTTTCTATCTTCATTTATATCACCTAAACAAATAATATCACACGAAAGTATGTTTGTAAAGTGAATATAAAAAAAAGTTTCTATTTAATGTGAATTAAATTTTTAGAAACCTCTTCTAATGATTTTCCTATTTCTTTTTTAGAAATATACTCATTTTCTTTCATTTGATAATTTTTTTCTTCTTGTAATTCTCTAACTCTTTTAGATACCAAATTAACTAATAAATATTTAGAACCTACTTCTTGTAAAAGTTTATCAATTGAAGGATATATCATATTATCACACTCCCTATTATGATAATATAATATAATTAATGATGATTCAAGCAATTATACAAAAGTTTACATTTGTTTTAATAAATTATATATTTTATCTATTTCTTGCTCATCATATATTTTATTTTGATTTAAAAATTTAATATTAAAATACAAAACACCTGTTTTTAATATTACTATATCTTTTGGATATTTAACATTAAAATTACATCCATTTTTTGTAATTAAATATTTATTTATTTGTTTTTCAATTATATTTTGATATTTAATAAATTCTTTATTATAATTTATTAAAACGTTTTTTATCATTTGCTTACCTTTTTCATCTTTTTTTATTAAATATAAATCATTTTGATTACCAGTTATTATTCCACTGTAGTCTGTTATTTTAATAAAATATATACCACTTTGAATAATCAATATAATATTATTATTTTCAACAATAATTTTTTTATATGAATCTATTTGATTTAAATAGGACAAATTTAAATCTATTTGCGTTGTTTCTTTTCTTTTACTGAACATAGAACGTATATGATATTTTTTATTATTTAAACATTCATGTACCATTTTATAAACAATATATATCATAAATATAATTAACACAAAATATATAAATTGTTTAATAGTTAAAAAAACAGTGATAATTAATGCAATTATGATAGCTAATACAGTTATCATTTAATTATATCAATTATTAATTCTTGCTTTATTACAACATTATCTTTTATATCAAACGCATTAATAACATCACTTATATTTATATCAGTAGAATCAACATAAATTTTCATTAATTCTTCATTAAGCAAAACTTTATCTCCTACTTTTTTATTTAAAACTATTCCGACTTTATAATTAATAGAATCTTCTTTATTAAATCTTCCGGCTCCTAATATTTTAGCTATTTCTCCTAATTTATATGCATCTATTTTATTAATATATCCTTCTTTATTACTTTTAATAGAAATATATTTATCAGATATTTTGATATTATTTATATTACCGTGTTGTGCTTCAATCATTTGTTCAAATTTAGAATATGCATTATTATTTTCTAGATTATATAAAACTAATTTACGAGCTTCTTCTTCATCAATATTTTTCCCTATAGATACCATAATAGTTCCTAAAACTATAATTAATTCTTTCAAGTCACTTGGTCCTATATTTTTTAAAGTATTTATACTTTCTATTATCTCAAGGCCATTTCCAATAGCTTGACCTAATGGTTGCTCCATGTTAGTAAGAACACAAACTACCTTTTTATTATAAGCTTTTCCTATTTCAATCATGAGTTTAGATAATTTTTGTGCTTCTTTTATATTTTTCATTAAAGCTCCATTACCTACTTTTACATCTATAACAATAGCATCATTTCCACTAGCTATTTTTTTACTCATTATACTTGAAGCTATTAATGGTATAGATTCTGTTGTTCCAGTCACATCTCTTAACGCATATAAATATTTATCTGCTTTAGCTACATCATTTGTTTGACTAATAACTGCACATCCAATATTACTTATTTGACTAATAAATTCTTCTTTGGATAAATTAACTTGATATCCTTCGATTGACTCTAATTTATCAATTGTACCACCAGTATGTCCTAGTCCTCTACCTGACATTTTGGCTACATTAACACCACAAGAAGCCACTAATGGAATTAATACAATTGTCGTTTTATCTCCAACCCCACCTGTTGAATGTTTATCAACTTTAATTCCACTTATACTACTTAAATCAATAATATCTCCACTTTCAATCATTATTTTTGTAAGATTTATTGTTTCCTCTTTTGTCATATCATTAATTGTTATAGCCATAAGTAAAGCACTCATTTGATAGTCCTTTATATTTCCTTTTATATATCCATCAATAGCATATTTCATTTCTTCATAAGTAAGCTCTTGCTTGTTTTTTTTCTTTACAATTATATCTATTATATTCATATTCTTCACCATCATAATTATATCACTTTTTAATATATACTGTCTATTTAAAAAAAATTAATATTTAATAATTATTTATTATGAATAATATTAATAATATCAAAAATTAAAATTAGCTAAAACAATTATTAAATTTAAATAAATTACATAATATTTTATTTAAAAAGATCCATTTGTATCATATTTTAATATATGATAATTTATTACTGAAAGGAGGTTAATAGATGCTTAATCAAACAGTTATTGTTGGAAGATTAGTTCGTGATCCTGAACTTTTTGAAACAGAAAACGGTAATAAAGTTACTAATATTACTTTAGCTGTTCCCAGAAGTTATAAAAATGCAGATGGCGAATATGATACTGATTATATCAATTGTGTATTATGGAAAGGTGTTGCCGAATCTGCTAGTGAATATTGTCATAAAGGTGACTTATTAGGAATCAAAGGACGTATACAAACTAGAACTGTCGAATTAGATGAAGATAATAAAAAATATGTTACCGAAGTCATAGCTGAAAAAGTAACTTATTTATCTAGTAAAAAACAAAATTAAATAATACTCACCCCGTAAATATAATAAAAATAATAGGCCTCCCCCCTATTATTTTTTATAACTTAAATACATAACTAAAATGAATAATTTTGTATGACAATTCTATTGTTAAATCATATATAAATTTGATATACTATATTCAAACAAACGAAGGAGATTTGAATATATGAGAAAATATAGTTTTATAAAAAAATTGTTAAATATTTCTTTATTACTTTTTACAATAATATTTATTGGTGGAATTAGTTTTATAATAAAAACATTTTCAACTTACTCATCAATAGAAGAAAATAGTTTGAGTTTATGGGAAAATATTTTTTCAATAGTTTTTTCAATTAGTTTTTTTGGTATTATAGCAATAATTATTATAAAAATAGTTATTCATTTTAAAACAAAAAAATTAAATTTTAATAAATAGATATATTTATAATTTAATAACTATATAAAATTAAATAAGAATAAAAAAAAATAGCTTGCGCTATTATTTTTTTTTAAAAATAACTTTTAAGTAATGAATTTAACTCAACAGCATATTCCATAGGTAATTCTTCTCTAAAACGATCTATAAATCCCATAATAATTAATTCTTTGGCTTTATCTTCACTAAGTCCTCTACTCATTAGATAAAAAAGTTTTTCTTTACTAATTTTTGATACTGTAGCTTCATGATTAATAGAAGAAGATGTATTACTTACAATATTTGTTGGTATGGTATCACTTTTAGATTCATTATCTAATAAGATGGTATCACACTTAATCGTACTTTTAGAATTTATTGCATCATGAGTTATATTGACAAGCCCTCTATAACTAGCATTTCCACCTTTTAGGGCTACTGACTTACTTATAATATTGCTTGTTGTATTAGGAGCCAAATGAATCATTTTAGCGCCTGTGTCTTGAATTTGATTATATGAAGCTACAGCAATACTTATACAATTTCCTTTGGCATATTTTCCATTTAAGATACAACTAGGATATTTCATGTTTGTTTTAGAACCAATGTTTCCATCAATCCATTCCATTAAACCATTTTCTTCTACTATAGCTCTTTTAGTAACTAAATTATAAACATCACTAGACCAATTTTGAATTGTTGTATAGCGACATTTAGCATTTTTAAGAACATAAATTTCAACTACTGCAGCATGTAGTGAATCAGATGTATAAGTAGGTGCTGTACAACCTTCCATATAGTGTAATTCACTATTCTCATCAACAATAATTATTGTTCTTTCAAATTGTCCCATGTTTTTGCTATTAATTCTAAAATAACTTTGTAATGGTCTATTTATTTTAGTATTTGGCGGAATATAAATAAATGTTCCTCCACTCCATACTGCTCCATTTAAAGCTGTATACTTGTTCTCATCAAATTTAACTAGGTTATTAAAATATTTTTTGAAAAGTTCTGGATGTTTTTTTAATGCTGTATCTGTATCACAAAAAATGACATTTTTATCAACTAATTCTTTAATCATGTTATGATATACAACTTCACTTTCAAATTGAGCTCCAACACCATCTAAGTATTTTTTTTCAGAATCGATAAGACCTATTTGATCAAATGTATTTTTTACTTCTTCATTTACTTCATTCCAATCATCACTTATTTTATCATTGATTCTTTTATAGTAATTAATAATGTCAAAATCAATATCTAATTTTGGCCCAAATTTTGGATTTTTTAATTCAGTAAATTTTTTATAAGAATTAATTCTAAATTCTGTCATCCAATTAGGTTCATTTTTAATTTTAGATATTTCTTGAACTTTATCTATATTTAAATTTGTTTTATTCATAATTGTCACCCTATATAATATTATACTAGATTTTATAAAAAATAAAAAGGAATATAGATCCTTTTATTAAGATAACATAATTTATCTTTTTTTATTATTTTTTTTTATTAAAAATTTATCAAAAGTAATTATTTTATTAGAATTATTATATACTTTGTTAGCTAAAGTAATGGCTTCATTAATATCATATTTGGGAGAATGAATAAATACATCTTTAAAATATAGTATTTTATAATCATATTGTTCATAGACATATTCATAGTTTAGATTAATTTCACCATAAAGCAATTTATCTTTATCAAGTTTTAAAATATCGTAAACCCTACCTGTTTCAATATCTATTGCAACATCATTATTAATAACACATTCTATTATTTTAATTTCTTCCTTTGGTTTATATCCAAAAGACTTATCTTTAAAAGTTACTTTTTCTGTAAATGACATAATTAAACAAATCTTAATTTTATCTTTTAAATCCATAACTTCTACTTTTCATATTTAGTTATTACCTTTTTTAATCCCCACCAAGGTAATAAAGCACATTTTTTTCTATTTGGTTGTTTATATATATCATCATATACAATTGCTTCTTCTAATAAAGAAGCATCATATTCTTCTTCATTTAACATCTTATTAAAATTATCATATATTTTAATAGCCTCTTCTAATGATTTATTAATTATTGTATTTATCATAATAGATGTAGAACTAGTACATATAGCGCATGCTTCTCCATCAAATTTAGCATCTATAATTTTATTATTTTCAATTTTAACCATTAAATTAATTTCATCAATGCATGATTCATTATTAGTATTTACTAATATATATGTATTATCATCAATTAAACCCCTATTTACAGGATTTTGATAATGTTCTAATATTATACTTCTTTTTAAATTTTGATCCATTTGTATCACCATCTATAGTTTAGCATATTCAATATTTAAAAACAATCAAAAGTGAAGACTATTTAGTCTCCACTATTAATTTAATTGCTGTTTTTTCTTCTCCTTCAATTACTATGTCAGTAAAAGCAGGTATACAAACTAAATTCTTACCACTAGGAGCTACAAAGCCTCTGGCTATAGCAATAGCTTTAATAGCTTGGTTTAGTGCCCCAGCCCCTATTGCTTGTATCTCTACATTTCCTTTTTCTCTAAAGATATTAGCTAAAGCTCCTGCTACAGAACTAGGATTTGATTTAGCTCCAACTTTAAGTGTTTCCATATATCTTAATCCATCCTTTCTTTTAATTAATTATATGTTGATATGTTTTTTTTATAACTAAAAAAACTCACCTTAGTGAGTTACATTATTTTAACAGAAGCTTCGACAAATGGTATTCCAGATGTTTGAATTACTTTACTTAAATTATTTAATTCCTCATATTTATCTGAATTAACAAATATTTTACTATTAAATACCATATTATTTTTAATATCTTCTTTATTTAGATTATTGTCTTCACAATATCTATATATTTTAGCTTGTATTTTAGCTAAAAAACTTTTATCAATAGATGTATTGTTTCTAGATAAATTATATTCTGCCAATTCATTTATATCATTTAATTTATAATTATTTAAAGTTTCGATAATTAGTTTTTCATCGATATTTTGATAAGCTTGCATTAAGATGTCAACACCAATTATTCTTCCAATTAATTGAGTATATATATATTCATCAGATATAAAATTTTCTTTGTGTTCTTCTCCTACTAATTTAGAAGCAATTGTTTCTCTTAAACCTTTATTAAGAGCTTGTAATTTTTCAACACCAAATCCTATTTGATAATCATTACTATGAATTAAATCTAGCGTTATTTGCATATATATGTTATCTGCATTAACATTATCAGATAATAAATATTCATCATTTATCTGTAATTCTTTTTTTATTGGGTTATATTTATATGTTTCAACTTTATTCAAAATTGAAGTTTTGGTAATTTTTAATTTTGAAAAATTCTCATAAAAATTATTTAAATCAAGATTTTGATTTTCTGAAAAATACTCTATTAAACATTTGCCTATATTTTGTTTTAAATCATTATTCAAAGTATTATTTTCTTTAATAAGATTAATTATGTCATCTATAGTTTTTTTCTCCACAATTATCACCTAATATAATTTTAGCACAAATATTTAATATTTACTATACTTATTTAAAAAAATCCCCAATTAAGGGGATTTTATCTACATCATATTTCCTAGCTTATCATTTGCTTTTTCTTTTACATTATTAACCACTTTATCAACTTTTTTCATAACTGGTTTATTGTATTTTTGATATGCCAAGACGGCTGTTGCACCTAATGCCATAAGTGCCATATTTTTTCCCATTTTCATAAAATCACCTCTCGCTAAAAAATATGAGTTGTATGTATTTAACATACATTATTATTTTACATATATTTTTTTTAATTATACATATTTTTTAATTTATTAGCTAGATCTGTTTTTCTTTGTAATTCATTGTTATTATTTATACTTTTTAAAAAAGCATCTGGTTGACCAATTAAAACCAATTTCTTTTTTGCTCTTGTAATTCCTGTATATATAAGTTTTTTATATAACATTCTACTATAATTATGACATATAGGGATAATAGTAAAGTCAAATTCGCTTCCTTGTGATTTGTGTATACTAATTACATATCCATGTTTTATTTTTGTTAAATCGTGTGGTAAATATTTTATAACAAAGCCATCATAATCAACATATATTTCTGTTTTTTTACTATCGCTTGTTTTTTCATCTAAAATAAATTTAATGACCCCAATATCTCCATTAAAAACATTTTCTTCTGGCATATTAACTAATTGCAATATTTTATCATTTTCTCTAAAGATTATATCTCCATATTTATACTCTTTTTTTAATTTGTTTTTTGGATTAAATATTTCTTGAAGAACTTTATTTAAATTATCTATACCATTAATTCCAGCATACATTGGTGCCATTATTTGAATTTTTTTATAATCATAATCTTTTTCAATTAATTTAACACATAAATTTTTTAAATTATCAATTATAAATTCACTGTTACATTTTAAAAATGTATAATCAGAAGTTGTGTCCAAATAACTTTCACTAATATCATCATTTTTTATTTCATTAGCTAAAACGGGAATATAAGAATTTTCTAATTGTCTATATAATAAGTCTAAATGAACAATATCAATAACATTACTTTCTATCATATCTTTTAAAACTTGTCCTGGACCTACACTTGGTAATTGATTATAATCCCCAACTAAAATTAATTTTATATTATTTGTTAATCCTCTAAATAAATTAGCTAATAAATTGATATCAATCATACTTACTTCATCTACAATAATAAGTTCACTTAAATTTTTGTTGTTTTCATCAACTAAAAATTCATTTGTTTCTTTATTCCATTTTAAAAATCTATGTATTGTAGATGCTGGATAAGAAGTTGACTCGCTCATTCTTTTGCTAGCTCTTCCTGTTGGAGCTAATAAAGCTATTTTATTTATTAAAGTATCATAATTATATTTATTAATTTGTTTATATAATTCAACTATAGCTTTAATAATTGTTGTTTTACCTGTTCCAGGACCACCTGTTATTATCAAAATGTTTTTTTCCATAGCTTTTTTTATAGCTTCTATTTGTGTTTCATTATAATTAATTTCAAATTCTCTTTCTAAATTAGCAATATAATTATTCATTTTTTTATGTTGTATTTCTTCTTTGTTATTTAAATAATTAATTTTTTTAATTATTTCTTGTTCTGAATCATATATTTCTTTTAAATAATATTTATCTTTATCTAATACCAATTTATTTTCATATCTAAGTTCATCAATATATAATTTAATATTTTCTTCTTTCTCATCTATTTTTAAATATTTTATTGAATTATTTATTATTTCATCTAAATATAAATATGTATCTCCAGTAGAATAAGTTATTTTATTACAAATATATATTATTCCTGCTTTTATTCTTCTTTCATCATTCAAATCTATTTGTAATTTATTACCAATTTCATCTACTTTCAAAAAGCTAATATTATCAACTTCATCAATAATACTATATATATTATGGTCTAATGTAGAAATAGTATTTGTTTTATATTTATTATATATAATTAAAGAATCTTTCATTGTAAAACCAAGTTCTGTTAAATATACAATGGTTTTATGACTTTCTTCATATTTCAATAATGTTTCATATATTTCAGTAGCTTTCTTATGAGTAATCTTTGGAACTAACAATAAGTTATTTTTATCTTCTAAAATTAAATCCAATGTTTTTTCTTTTAAGGTATTTACTATTGATGTAGCTAATTTAATACCTACTCCTTTAAATAAATCACTACTTAAAAATTCTATTATTCCATCTTTATCTTCAGGTTTTATTCTTTCTGATTCTTTTACATTATATTGTAATCCATATTTAGGATGTTCTATTAATTCTCCATAAAATATATAAATATCTTCTTTTAAATCAGCAAAATAACCGGTAAAAGTAATTAACTTATTTATATATTCAACTAACTGTTCTTCATTTGTTTCTATCAACTTTAAAAGACCAATAATATAACCATTATCAGATTTAAATATTGCTTTATTAAATTGTCCTTTAATGTATTTTTTTTCCATATTAAGATTATACCAAAATAAAAATAAAATAACTATACTATAGCTATTTTATTAAATACTAATTTACCTTTTTTACAACTATTTCCTCATTTGTTTGATCAATTAGTGCATTTTCAAATAGTTCAGGATATTTATTATATAATTTTACTAATGCATAATCATAAGCAATGTCATTTTTTTGACATAATTCAGAAACTGTTTTATATATTTTATCACTTGAAATATTATTTTCTTTTATGTATCTATATAGTAAATTTGTTTCATTTGATTCAAATTGGGTAGGATCTAATTTTTTACCATTATCAGATTCTAATAAATTTACATTAGCTAAAACATCATTAGAAACAATATAAGCTGGAGCAGTTACTTTTGCAACATAACTACTATATATTTGTCCTAATGTAGCAGTTAATAATATAAATCCACCTACAAAAATTTTTATTTTGATTTTTTCTTTTTGTTCAATTTGACGTTTTCTTTCTCTTATTCTTCTTTTTTGTTCTTCTTTTTTCGCTATTTCATTAAATATTTCTGCTTTTTCACTCATTTTAGCATTTGAAAATCTTTCATTAGCTTCAGCTTTAGATAGTATTGCTTGATCAATTGGACTTATTATTCCTGTTTTTTCTTTTTTAAATAATAAATCTGTTTGATTATTTTTTTTTATATAACCACTTTTATTATATAATTTAATTGTTTGATTTTTATGTTGATTTACAAAAGGCATTACTTTTATTTCTTCATTTTGCATTTTATCACTTCCCCTAGCTAAAATGATATCAAATAATTAGTTCTTAGTCAAACATCCAATCACATATGGATATTCTACTTTACTTATTTTTACATTTATATCTTCATGAATCAGTTTTTCATTACTTTCTAACTTAACTTGCAAATAATTACCAGTATGTCCTATTAAATATTTATCTTTTCTTATTTCAGGAATAAAATCAATATTTTTACCAATAAATTTATTCATATAATTTATTTCTAATTGTTTAGATAAATTTATTAATTCTTGAACACGTCTTTTTTTAGTAATTTCATCTATTTGATTTGTCATTTTTGATGCTTCAGTATTATCTCTATTGGAATAAGGAAAAACGTGTATTTTTGAAAATTCAATTGCTGTTATAGTATCAATGGTTTCTTGCATTTCTTCTTCTGTTTCACCTGGAAATCCAACAATAACATCTGTTGTAATTGATATATCTGGTCTTATTTTTCGTATTTGTTTTATTTTTTCTATAAAGTAATTTTTATCATATTTTCTATTCATTCTTTTTAATATTTCATCTGATCCACTTTGAAGAGGAATGTGCATATGATCAACTAATACTTTATTATGTTCTAATAAATTTAAAAAATCATTAGTTAATTCTGTTATTTCAATGGATGATATTCTTAATCTTTTTAATTGTTTTATTTTAAGTATATCTTTTATTAAATCAGTAAATTTATAATTTTCATTATCTTCACCATAATGACCAGTATGAATTCCCGCTAAAACAATTTCTTTATGTCCATTATCTACTAGGTTATTGATTTCTTTTAAAACATCTTCTTTATTTTTACTTCTAACATTTCCTCTAGTGTATGGAATAATACAATAACTGCAAAAATTATTACATCCATCTTGAATTTTTACAAATGCTCTTGTTCTATTAAAATTATTTAAAATCATTGGTTCAAAATCTGTATCCATAATATTTTGTATATCGATTGTTAATTTTTTTTCTTTCAAATAATCTTCAATATATTCAACTATTTTACTTTTACCAATGTTTCCAATTATTATATCTACACCATCTATTTTTAAATCACTATTATTTTGAGTCATGCATCCACATACAACAATGATAGCATTAGGATTATTTTTAATAGCTTTTTTAATTATTTTGTTTGATTTACTATCTGCTGTATTTGTAACAGTACAAGTATTTATTATACATATATCTGCTACTTCATTTAAATTAACTTCAACATAACCTTTATTTTTAAGTTTATCACTCATAACACTACTTTCATAAGTATTTACTTTACAACCTAATGTATAAATTTGAAATTTCATATTAACCTCCTAAAAAAAGACCTAAATAGGTCTATAAATTTTCTCTAAATTCTTTTAAAGCACTTAAAAAATCTTCATTTTTCTTTATTTCTTTACTTATTGGCCCTAAATCAAGTGTTTGTTCTAATGTATCTATTTCCATATTATTATCAGAAAATTCCTCTAAATAATCACCTATATTATAACTATCATATATTTCATCAAATTGTTCTATTTGTTCTTCTTTATTAAATGATTTAACTTTTGGATATTCTAGATGTTCTTCCATTTTTCCATATATAGGTGATATAAAGTCTGTATTTTTAAAATTAGTGTTTTTAAATTCTTGTTTTTTGATTTCTTTTAATTTAATTGGATTTTTAATTTCATCCAACATTTTTTCTAAAACTGGTTTTTCTTCTTCCTCTTCATCCAAAACAGGAGTTTCCACTTTAATTGTAGTGTTATCTTTTTTGCCATTTTTTAAAGTTTTAACTAATTCTTGATAACTTATTATAGCTTTTTCTTCTTGTTCTTTTTCAAAATTAGCGACTACTTCTTCTGGTTTTGTATTTAAATTTTTTTGCATTTTTTCTAAAACAAGTTCTATTTCAGAAACTTCTTCCGGCTCATTTTTCATTAAAGAATTTAATTTATCTATATTATTTTCTTCTTGACCTTCTATATCATGCAACAATTCTTCTATTTCTTCCTTATCTTGACGACGATCTTTATATATAATATACAAAATAACGCCAATAACCAAAGAAAAAACCAAAATTGATATTATAATTAAAATATTACTGTTAATAACTATATTTGACATTAAAATCACTCCATATTTTCATAATTAATTACACTAAGCAAATATATTGGAACTGTTTCCACTCTCATTATTCTACTACCTAATGTTATTGAAATAAACCCTATCTCTGATAATTGCTTTTCTTCTTCTTTAGTTAATCCGCCTTCTGGTCCAACTAGTACATTTATTTTATCACAAAAAGCATTATTTTTCAAAATATATTTAATACTCCTATTTTTTTCAGAAGTACTACAAAATAAATTTAAACCTTCTATTTCTTTTAGATCACTTAATTTTTTAACACTTGTTATTTTTGGTATATCATTTCTAAAAGATTGTTCACTAGCTTCTTTTAATATTTTTTCCCATCGTTCAATTTTTTTATTTTCTTTATCTTTATCTAATTTAATTATTGATCTAGATAAAATAACAGGTATTATTTTTTTAACACCTAATTCTGTACTTTTTTGTAATATAAAATCAAATTTTTGTTCTTTAAGAAGTGGTATTATCAAAGTTACATCTGATAAATTGTCCTCTTCTTTAGAAAGTTTCTCTTTGATTTGAATTTCTATATTTGTTTCGATATTATTTATTGTGCACAAATATGGTTCCTCAAGATATACAACTTGTATTTTGTCATGATTTTTCATTCTCATCACTGTTTTAATATGATACAAATCATTATCATTTAAAATAAAGCCATTATTTATCATTTTGTCTGAAAAATATCTTTGCACAACAATCACCAAATTTATTATATAATAAATTGCTTTTAATAATCTATAATTATTAATAATTTAATAAAAATTTGTCACTATTTTACAAAAAAAATATCTTTTTTAGATATTTAATTTATTAATTATATTTTTAAATTCTAATCCTCTTTCTTCAAAGGATTTATATTGGTCCCATGATGCACAAGCTGGGGATAATAAAACGACATCTCCAGCTTCAGCTTCACTGCTAGCTTTCATAGTTGCTTCTTCTAAATTATTCATTACAATACATTTTATATTGTATTTATCAGCAAAAGATTTAATTTTATTTTTTGTTTCTCCAAAACAAATTATTTCTTTTACATTTATCATATAATCTTTTAATTCATCAAATGATAAATTTCTATCAAGTCCACCCATCAACAATATTGTTGGTTTATCAAATGATAATAAAGCTGTTATAGTTGCTTTATTATTTGTTGATTTAGAATCATTATAATAGCTTACTGAAGCTATAGAATCGACAAATTCGATACGATGTTCTACTCCCGAAAATGTTGTTAAAACTTCTTTAATAACTTCATTTGAAACATTTAAATTTTTACAAACTGCTATAGCTGCCATAATATTTTCATAATTATGCATACCTTTTATTTTTATTTCATCTAAATTAATAATTAATTCATTTTTAAAATATATATTTTTATTATTTAAATAACAATCCTTTTTTTCTTTTTTAGAAAAGTATTGTTTTTTTGAATTAATAGAATTTGTTATTTCTAATACATTATTATTATCATAATTAATTATAGCTAAATCATTAGTTGTATGATTATTAAATATTCTCTTTTTTATATTTTTATATCTGTCAAATGAATCATGAAAATCAATATGTACTTCATCAAATATATTGGTAATTACACTTATATTTGTTTTGAAATTATACATATCACATAATTGATGATCTGATATTTCAAGTACTAAATAATCATCTTTTTTAACATCATTTATTAATTTAGCTACTGGTGTTCCTATATTACCACCTAAATGAACAGGAAACTTTGCTTTCAATAACATTTGATATATTAAAGTAACTGTTGTTGTTTTTCCATTTGATCCCGTTACCCCAATAATTGTGCAATTCTTATTTAAAAATTCATATGCCATTTCTAATTCGTTAATTACTTTTATATTTAAATTTTTAGCTTTAACAACACTTTTGTTATCATATTTAATTCCTGGATTTTTAATCATATAATTAAAAGATTCATCAATAAATTCTTCTTGCTTATCTGTTATAATAACTTCTACACCTAATTTTTTTAATTCCTCTATATGTTCTTTATCTTGTTCATTACTATCAGTTATAACTATTTTATTATTATAATTAGCTAAAAACTTAGCTGCTTCATATCCACTTTTAGACATTCCTAATATATATATTTTTTTATTTTCAAACATTTTATTCACCTTCTTAATTATTATATCATTTATATTGTTATTTGTTAATAAAGATGTTTTAAAAGTCTTAATCAATATTACTATTATATTTTTATATAAATTATTTATATTTGTAAAATGATATTAGGTATGTTATAATTCTTTAAGGTGATAAAGATGGAAATTAAGCAGTTAACAAATGAAGAATTCATAAATTTTACAAAGTCATTTAAAATAAAATCAATATATCAAACTCCTGAATATGGATTTGTTATGAATCATCAAAATTTTGATAGTGTCTTGCTAGGCTTAGTAGATAATAATAATATTTTAGCTGCTTCTTTAATATTAATTGAAAAAAACGGTAAATTTAAATATGCATATGCACCTAGAGGTTTTTTGATTGAATATAATGATTTTAGTCTATTAACAATATTTACAAATGAAATAAAAAAATATTTATCAAAATTAAATATTATTTCAATCAAAATAAGTCCATATATAATTAAAAACATTTATGATAAAAAATATAATGTTTATCAAAAAAATGACTATTATGATGTTATTTTTGAAAATTTAAAAAATCTAGGTTATCATCATTTAGGATACAATAATTTTTTTGAAAGTTTAAAACCTAGATATGAAGCTATAATAGACTTAGAAAAACCATATTATTTATTATTTAAAAATATCAGAAAAGAATTTAGAACAAAGATTAGATCCGCTGAAAGAAGTGGTATCGAAGTATATAAAGGTAATATAAATCAGTTAGAATATCTATATTTACAAACACAAAAAAAATACCCAAGAAATCTTGAATACTTTAATGATTGTTATAAATATTTTAGTAAAAATAATAATATAGAATTTTATTATTCTAAATTGAATACAGAAAAATATCTAAGAATTTGTACTGATAAGTTTCATCAACAAGAAAAAGTATGTAGTGATTTAAATAATAAATTAATGAATACTAATGATACTAATATAATTAATTTAAAAATAGAAGCTGATAAATATTTAAACAAATATAAAGATGAATTAATAAAAGCTACAAAATATTTAAGAGAAAATCCTACTGGAATTATTACTTCTTCTGTATTAATTGTTAAAAATTATGATGAAATATATTTATTGATGGATGGATTTAATCCAATTTATAAAAATTTAAACTCTAAGCATTTGCTAATTTGGAAAATTTGTGAAAAATATTGTAAAGATGGTTTTAAAAAATTTAATTTAGGTGGTATAACTAATTTAAATGTTGAGAACAATAAATATAATGGTTTAAATGAATTTAAATTAGGATTTAATGCCAACAGCTATGAGTATATTGGAGATTTGGAATTAATATGTAATAATACATTATACTTTATGCAAAAGAATTTTCCTATTAAAAACATATTAAAAAAATAAGTAGAATTTACTTATTTTTTTATTTGCATATTTTCAATATCAAAAGATAATGACATATTAGAATCAATTATTTCTTTTATTTCTTTTCTATTTAAAAGTTCCTCTTTATTTTGCATTTTTAAAAACATATATATTTTCTCTTTAATAGTTAAATCTCCAAATAATTCACTAAAATAAGAACAATTAAATATTTTTTTATAATTATTTTTATCAAATTTAATTATATCAGCAATAACTAAATTAATACTTTCTTTAAATAATGATAAATTTTTAATATAACAATCAATTAGATCGCTAACTTTAATATCTAAAATTTCACTTATTAATTCATCACTATTTTCAATATCAATATATCTCATTTTAAGATATATAATAATTTGTTCATATATAGTTAAATTTTTATCTTCATTTATAAATTTTAATTTTTCTTCATCAAACTCTTTTTTTACTAATATAGAATCACTAATAATTTTTCCTTCTGATACTTTAAATGTTACTACATTTTTATCAATTATTTTATCTAATTTAACAACTGGTTTTGCTACTTTAGGTGATAAAGCAACATTATTTGCTACTTCTTTATTTTCAATAATATTTTGCCTAATTAATTTATCAGCACTTGTTAAATATGTATTAAATAAAAATTTTGAAAGTTTTAAAGATTCCATAATTTGTTCTGAATTCATTTTTACAGTATCAATACCATAATATCTTCGATAAACTAATTGCATTGATTTAGGTAGTTTTGCAACTAACTCTTCTAATTTTTCTAACGATACATTATACATACTAGCTAATTCATCAACAGTCATAATTTTTTTTGCATATGTTCTCTTTATTGATTTATCTTTTTCAGATATTTTGAAATCTTCTTTTATATTATTTAATTTTTCTTTTTCAATATTTTTTTCTTCTAACATTTCTTCTTCTATTTCTTGCTTTTGCTCCACAATAATATCATGATTTTCTTTTTTTGCAGAAGCAATTTGGTTATTTCTTAAGTTTTTTGATATATCATCTAATGAAAATCCTCTTTTTTGAAATTCTAAAGCTTTAATTAATAAATTTTCAAAATTCTCAAGACTTTCTTCAAATTCATTTATTTCAAATTTTTTTATTGTTTTAGCATTTTTACCATTTAGTTCTCTTCCCCATTTTTTAATAAATAATTCTTTAATTTTTATATTTGCTCCCATAAAAGTTGCATCTATTAATTCATCAGAATAATTATTAAAATAGCTATAAATTGATCTATCATTGTTTACTTTTTCTTTTTTAACTATTTCATCTGTCCCATTAACATAATTCAAATATTTTGTTTTTATTCTTTTAGCTAATTCAGAAGAAAAATTTAATTCGTCAGTGAAATTATTAATCATATCATTTATTACTTCTTCAAATAATATATCCAGTTCTTCTTTAGATATAGAAGAAATAACATTTTGCATTTTTTTAATTATGAAAGAATTAATATATTCACAATCTAACATTAATCCTTCTTTTAATTCATCATTATTTCCTTTTTTTATTTGTTTAATAATATAAGATACAAATTCATTTTGAATTTCCATAGTTAATTGAACATCAAAATCATTTTTATTTATAGAAACTATATTACTTTTTTTATTATTTTCTTCTCTTTCAATATATTTTTCATAAACAAAATCTTCGATTATGTTATATAGTTTTTCATTGGTTGATAATGTAAATGGGAATTTTTCTTGCATTTTTTTTGATATAATCATCTTTAATTCATTATATTTTTCCATAATACCACCCTTTTTGCCATTATTCTAACACAATATTTTAAAAATAACAAGAAAAAAATAAGCATAAATGCTTATTTTTATATTTTATTATGCAACTACTTCTGCAACTACACCAGAACCAACTGTTCTACCACCTTCACGGATTGAGAATTTAGTTCCTTGTTCAAGAGCAATTGGAGCTATTAATTCAACTGACATTGAAATATTATCTCCTGGCATAACCATTTCTACACCTTCTGGTAATTCAATAACACCAGTAACGTCTGTAGTTCTAAAATAGAATTGTGGACGATAGTTAGTAAAGAATGGAGTATGTCTTCCACCTTCTTCTTTGCTTAGTACATAAACTTCAGCTTTGAATTTTTTATGTGGAGTAACTGTTCCTGGTTTAGCTAATACTTGACCACGTTCAACGTCTTCACGAGAAACACCACGTAATAATATACCTGCATTATCTCCTGATTCAGCAAAATCTAATTGTTTACGGAACATTTCAATTCCTGTAACTACTGATTTTTTAGTATCTTTAATACCAACGATTTCAACTTCATCATTAAGTTTTAAAGCTCCTCTTTCAACACGTCCTGTAACAACTGTTCCACGACCTGTAATTGTAAATACATCTTCGATTGGCATTAAGAAAGGTTTTTCAACATCTCTTGCTGGTGTTTCAATCCAAGTATCTACAGATGCCATTAATTCATCTATTTTAGCTCCCCAAGTTGGATCACCTTCAAGTGCTTTTAATGCAGATCCTCTAATAACTGGAGTATTATCTCCATCAAATCCGTATTCACTTAATAATTCACGAATTTCCATTTCAACTAAGTCTAATAATTCTTCATCATCAACCATATCACATTTGTTCATGAATACAACCATACGAGGTACACCAACTTGACGTGAAAGTAAAATATGTTCACGAGTTTGTGCCATAGGTCCATCTGTTGCAGCAATAACTAAGATTGCTCCATCCATTTGAGCAGCTCCTGTAATCATGTTTTTAACATAATCAGCATGCCCTGGACAGTCTACGTGTGCATAGTGTCTGTTTTCAGTACTATATTCGATATGTGCAGTATTAATTGTAATACCACGTTCTCTTTCTTCTGGTGCTTTATCGATATTAGCAAAATCAACTTTTTCATTACCATTTTTTCCAGCTAAGTGAGCTGAAATTGCAGCAGTTAAAGTTGTTTTACCATGATCTACGTGTCCAATTGTACCAATGTTAACATGTGGTTTTGAACGATCAAATTTTTGTTTTGCCATTTTCATTTCCTCCTTATATTTAATTACATTATATATTGTATATTACTTATGAAAAAATATCAAGTATTTTTCCTTATTTTGCTCCAAATTTTTTGATTACATCTTCTGAAATATTTCTTGGAACTTCTTCGTAATGATCAAATACCATTGTGAATTGACCTCTACCTTGTGTATTAGAACGTAAACTTGTTACATATCCAAACATTTCAGCAAGTGGTACCATTGCATCTATAGCTAAAGCATTTCCTCTTGATTCTTGTCCAAGTGGTCTACCTCTTCTTGATGTAATGTCTCCCATTACGTTACCTAGATATTCGTCTGGTACTATTACTTGAACTTTCATAACAGGTTCTAGTAATATTGGTTTACATTTATTTTTAGCTTCTTTTAAAGCCATACTTGCAGCTATTTTATAAGCCATTTCTGATGAGTCAACATCATGATAAGATCCATCAAATAATGTTGCTTTAACATCTATCATTGGGAATCCAGCTAAAACTCCTGTAAGAAGAGCTTCTTGTAATCCTTTATCTGTAACTGGAATATATTCTCTAGGAACAACCCCACCTACTACCGCATCAACAAATTCATATCCTTTATCAGGATTTGGTTCGAATTTAATCCATACATGACCATATTGTCCACGACCACCTGATTGTTTAATATATTTACCTTCACATTCAGCTGTTTGTGTTAATGTTTCACGATAAGAAACTTGTGGTTGTCCTACATTAGCTTCTACGTTAAATTCTCTTCTCATTCTATCAACGATGATATCAAGATGTAATTCACCCATACCAGCGATAATAGTTTGACCTGTTTCATGATTTGTACTTGCTCTAAAAGTTGGATCTTCTTCAGATAATTTTTGCAAAGCTATACCCATTTTATCTTGATCTGCTTTTGATTTTGGTTCAACTGTAAGCTCGATAACTGGTTCTGGGAATTCCATTGATTCCAAGATACAAGCTTTCTTTTCTTCACATAAAGTGTCTCCAGTTGTTGTATTTTTAAGTCCTACTGCTGCAGCTATATCTCCAGCAAATACTTCGCTAATTTCTGTACGATTATTAGCATGCATTTGTAAAATACGACCAACTCTTTCTTTAACATCTTTTGTTGCATTTAATACATATGAACCACTTGATAAGTGTCCTGAATAAACTCTAAAGAATGTTAATTTTCCAACAAATGGATCTGTCATAACTTTAAATGCCAATGCACTAAATGGTTCATCATCTGATGGATGTCTTTCAATTTCATTACCATCTAAATCTGTTCCTTTGATAGATTCAATATCAGTTGGTGCTGGTAGATAATCAACTACTGCGTCTAGTAATAATTTAACACCTTTATTACCTAAAGCTGTTCCACACATTACTGGGAAAAATTCAACAGCTAAAACTCCTTTACGGATTGCTGATTTAATTTCTTCTACTGTAAGTTCTTCTCCACCTAAGTATTTTTCCATTAAAGCATCATCAAATTCTACTACAGTTTCAATTAAATCTGCACGTTTTGCTTCAACGATATTAATCAAATCTGATGGGATATCAATAACTGTAGGATTTTCTTCAGCTTTACCATCATATTGATAAGCAGTTCTTGTAACTAAGTCAATGATTCCAGTGAAATCATTTTCTGCACCAATTGGCCATTGTATAGGTTTAAAATTAACACCTAAACGACTACCAATTGTACCTAAACTAAATTCAAAATTAGCTCCCATTTTATCCATTTTATTACAAAAGATTAATCTTGGAACTTTGAATTCAGTAGCTTGTCGCCAAACTGTTTCTGTTTGTGGTTCTACACCTGCTTGTGCATCTAATAGTGCAACAGCACCATCAAGCACACGAAGTGATCTTGAAACTTCAACAGTAAAATCTACGTGCCCTGGGGTATCGATTATATTAAATCTGTGCCCTTTCCAGAAAGCTGTAGTTGCTGCTGAAGTAATAGTTATTCCACGTTCTTGTTCTTGAGCCATCCAGTCCATTTGTGAAGCTCCATCATGAGTTTCACCAATTTTATGGATTTTTCCAGTATGATAAAGTACACGTTCAGTACAAGTAGTTTTACCTGCATCGATATGCGCCATTATCCCAAAGTTACGTGTGTTTTGTAAACTATATTCACGAGCCATACTTTATTTTCCTTTCTTAATTCTACCAACGGTAGTGTGCAAATGCTTTATTAGCTTCTGCCATTTTATGTGTGTCTTCACGTTTTTTAACAGCTGCTCCAACACCATTTGCTGCATCAACTATTTCATTAGCTAAATTTTCAGCCATAGAATGACCTCCACGTAAACGAGAATAATTAACTAACCATCTTAAAGCTAATGCTTGTGAACGATCAGCTTTAACTTCGATTGGAACTTGATAATTAGCTCCACCTACACGTCTACTTTTTACTTCTAATGCTGGTTTGATATTATCCATAGCTTTTGTAAAAACATCAATTGGTTCTTGATTTGTTTTTTCTTTGATCATATCAAATGCTCCATATAATATTTTTTGAGCAGTTCCTTTTTTACCATCATTCATTATTTGATTGATTAATTTTGTAACCAATTTAGAATTATACATTGGATCTGCAAGAACATCTCTTTTAACTGCACGTCTTTTACGCATAATTATATCCTCCTTTCAATTTTATATTAATTATATTATTTATTTTTTGGTCTTTTAGCACCGTATTTTGAACGGCCTTGTCTTCTTTTTTCAACTCCAGATGTATCCATTGTTCCACGAATTATGTGATATCTAACTCCGATTAAGTCTTTTACACGTCCTCCACGAATTAATACAACACTATGTTCTTGTAAATTATGTCCTTCTCCACCAATGTAAGCAGTTACTTCCATACCATTACTTAAACGAACACGAGCATATTTTCTTAATGCTGAGTTTGGTTTCTTAGGTGTCATAGTACCAACACGAGTACAAACTCCACGTTTTTGAGGTGCATTTAAATCAGTAGTTTTTTTCTTTCTACTGTTATATCCAATCCCTAAAACTGGTGATTTACTTTTTCTTACTTTGTCAGTTCTACCTTTTCTAACTAATTGATTAATTGTAGTCATACTAGTCCTCCTTTCATTACACACTTCCAGGTGTTTCAAATTGCCTTTAATTAAAGATTTACCAAAGTAAACCTAAATAATTAAATTCCTTTAGTAATATACCATTTTTAGTATATTATTGTCAATCATTTTTATTACAAATATTAAAAAAGATTGTTATTTTTTTAACAATCTTTATTGAATAGTTAATTTATCATTATCAATTTTCATATTAATGACATCTCCATATTTTATTTTATCTTGAATTATCAAATTAGCTATTAAAGTTTCAATGTTTTTAGTTACATATCTTTTTATTGGTCGGGCACCAAATGATTCATCAAATGATTCATTAATTATGAATTCTTTAGCTTGATCATCAATATTAATTTTGATGTTAATATTTTTAAGTCTTTCTTCTATTTCTTTAATTATTTTATTTAAAATATCATAAATAACATTTTTATTTAATGATTTGAATACAACTATTTCATCAATTCTATTTATGAATTCTGGCCTAAATGTATGTCTTAATTCATTCATAACTAAATCATATGAGTTTTGTTCATTATTTAATATATACTCACTACCTAGATTTGAAGTCATTATAATAATCGTATTTTTAAAATCAACTGTTCTTCCTTGTGAGTCAGTTATTCTTCCATCATCTAATATTTGTAATAATATATTAAATACATCTTTATGGGCTTTTTCTATTTCATCGAATAATACTATGCTATAAGGATTTCTTTTAACGGCTTCTGTCAATTGTCCTCCTTCATCATATCCAACATATCCTGGAGGAGCTCCAATCAATCTAGAAACTGAATATGATTCCATATATTCACTCATATCGATTCTAATCATATGTCTTTCATCATCGAAAAGTTCATAAGCAAGACTACGAGCCACTTCTGTTTTACCTACTCCTGTTGGTCCTAGAAAAATAAATGAACCAATTGGTTTTTTAGGATCTTTAATTCCTGCACGAGCTCTAATAATGGCTTGGCTTACCATTTCTATAGCTTCATCTTGTCCCATAACTCTTTTTTTCATATTTTCAGTTAAATGAAGCAATTTTTCTTTTTCTCCACCTACTAGTTTTTTTATTGGAATATTAGTCCATTTTGAAATAATGTTTGCAATATCATCTTCATTTACAACATCACTTAATATTTTTGATGAATTTTGTTGTTTTAAATTATTAAGTTCTTCTTCTAAAGTTGGAATAATTCCATGTTTTAGTCTTGCTGCTGTTTCTAAATCATAAGTGTTTTCTGCTTGTTCTAGTTTGAATCTAGCTGTTTCTAATTCTTTCTTTTTGGTGTTTATTTTATTTTTTAGTAATTTTTCATTATCCCATTCTTTTTTTAAATCATTTTCTTGTTTTTGTAATATAGCTATTTCATCTTTTATTTCTAATACTCTTTTTTTAGATAATTCATCTTTGTCTTTTTTGATAGCTTCCATTTCTATTTGTAATCCCATTATTTTTCTTGTTAAAATATCAATATCAAAAGGAACTGAATCAAGTTGTATTTTAATAGTCGCACATGCTTCATCTACTAAATCAATAGCTTTATCTGGTAAATATCTATCTGTAATATAACGATCAGATAATGTAGCTGCTGCTATTAATGCTTTATCTTTAATGTCAACTTGATGATATAATTCAAATCTTGATTTTAATCCTCTTAAAATAGTAATAGTATCTTCTACGCTTGGAGCACTAACAATAATTCTTTCAAATCTTCTTTCTAATGCTCCATCTTTTTCTATATATTTTCGATACTCATTTAATGTTGTAGCTCCTATTACTTTAATTTCACCACGAGCTAACATTGGTTTTAACATATTTGAAGTATCAACTGCTCCTTCTGCTGAATTACCAACAATCATATGTATTTCATCTATAAACATAATGATTTCGCCATTACTTTCTTTTATTCTTTTTAACACTGCTTTTAATCTTTCTTCAAATTCACCACGATATTTAGCTCCTGCTATTAAAGCTCCCATATCTAATTCCCAAATGATTTTGCCTTTTAAAGATGAAGGAACATCACCTTTAATAATACGTAAAGCTAATCCTTCTACAATTGCTGTTTTTCCTACTCCTGGTTCTCCTATTAAAACTGGATTGTTTTTTGTTTTTCTAGATAATATTCTAGTAATACTTCTTATTTCATCATCTCGTCCAATAACGGGATCAATTTTTCCATCTTTGGCATAAGCAACTATATCGCGACCATATTTTTCTAAAACATCTACTTCTTCCATATTTTGCATATTCATATATATCCCTCCTTTTTTATTGTAACAAGTGTTACTATTATTAGTATATCACTATTTTAGCACTTGTCAATATAGAGTGCTAAAATAACTGTAAAAAAATTTAGTTTTTATTTATAAAATCCACATAATAATTATTCATAAATTCATTATATGCTTTTTTTTCTATTTCTAAATTATTTTTATTTATTTTAAAGTTATTATCTTTATCTTTTATTATTTTGTTAGCTAGAACTTCTAAAAAATGAGGATTTCTAACTAATAATGGTCCAATTAGATATGTACCATAAAAATTTTTATAGTGGTACCCCTCATATATATTTTTTGGATAATTACCAATTCCTTTAACAATTTCAAATAAATAATTATCACTTATATTTTTTATAACACTATTTCGATTAATAAAACCAATTATATAGTTATCAGAAAATGATGTTTTACATAAAGCTTCATCTACTAATCTAAAATTTTCTTCATGAGAAACAAATTCAAATATACCTAAAGTATCATAATTAATGTTGTTTTTATCTATAATATTTTTACCAAAAAGTTCAAAACTATTACCAGTAGATAATAAATAACCATCATTTTCTATATAGCTTTGAAATTGATTTTTATATTTTTTGATATGTTCTATAACTAATTTTTGATTTTGTTCAGTTCCCATACCTAAATATATTAAATCTACATCTTTTAAATTAATTGTATCATTTATTGTTACAAACTTAATTTTAACATCAATTCCTAATGTTTCAAAATACATTTTCAAAGCTTTTACATTACCATTTTCACCATATAAATTTAATATGTCATAATAAAGATGCATTATTGTTATTGTCATAATTTATCACTTCCAAGCATTAATTGATTAAATGGTCTAACATAATCAAAATTCAAAACAGCATATATATTTCCTTCTGTTTTGTTTTTTATAAATTCAGTTGCATCTTCTAATTTATCAAAAAATTCTATTTTTTTTATATCAATATCACTATATTTTATTCTTACAGCTATATCATATCGATGAATACCAACACATATAATTTTTTCAATATTCATTTTATTTAATAGTTCAAAATTTATGTCATATAGCCATGATAAATCATCAAAATTATATCTTCTACTTATTTCTTTCCAACCGATTACTATTGTCTTTAGATCATCATATCTTGTTAAATATAATAATGATTGATTAAATGTTGAAGCATTCTCATTTTTATTATTTAAAACAATAACTTTTCTTTTTTTGTTTTCATAAATATCTAATAATTTTTTGTTTTTATTGATTTTGCTCATTTCATCACACATTTTATTTTGATCTATATTTAATACTGAACATAAACTAAAAGCTGCTAAATTATTATATATTGAATATAAAATATCTGAATTTAGTGTTACATAATATTTATTATTTATTTGAATTTGTGAATTGTCATAATCTATATTTGTAATCATATAATTAATGTTTGGCCTTTTGAATCCACATTTATCACAATAATAATCTCCTGTATTTTCAAAATTATAATAATTATAACTTATCTTATTATTACATATTGGACAATAATTAATATTTAAATTTTCAAATTTGTTTATTTCATAAGAAAATTTGTTTTTTTCTATTCCATAATATGTTACTTCATTTTTTTTATTTATAACAAATTTTTGTAAAAAAGGATCGTCTCCATTTAAGATTAAGTGCATATCTTCTGTAATAGCATTATTTATCACATCAAAAACAACATCAAAGTGTCCTTGTCTTGGAGGTTGATCTCTCGTTATATTAGTTATAATAAGATAATTAGGTTTTACATTTTTAAAAACTTCTTTTGTATATCTTTCATCTACTTCATATATTAAAATATCTTTATTTATTTTTCCATTTAATTTAGTATTTTCCAAAAGTAAAGTTAAAATACCAAATGTTAAATTAGAGCCAATATAATTATGTGCTACTGTATAATTGTTTTGTCTTAATATTTTAGATATTAATGATGATGTAGACCCCTTACCAGAAGAGCCTGTTACCGCAATGACAGTACTTGGCAATTTAAAATAATCAAAGATTTTTTTATTTATTTTTAATATTATAACCCCAGGCAAAGAACTACTTTTTCCTAAAGGCTTTCCTATTTTAATAATTATTTTGCCTATTATTATACTTATAATATTTAACATTTTATCACTTCCACATAAGAAAATTATAACATATTTTGTAGATAAATAAAATTTATTTTATTTATTTTTCTAGTTTTGTCGAAAGCAATACTTTTAAAATTATTATATGTTATATTTAATCAAGGTGATTTTATGATAACAGAGATTTTTTATACCAAAAACACATTATATATATTTTTAGAAAAAAATATTGAAAAAAATACTATTGAAAGTTTAAAAAAAAGACTATATTATATTTCAAATGAATATAATATTGATAAAATAATAATTAATATTGAAAAAGTAAATAAAATTGATGACTTTTTTTATATTTTATTAGAAGACTATAGAATTAAATTTAATAATAATTTAGAAATTAAAAACAGATAAATTTTTTATCTGTTTTATTTTTCTTCAATGTTTTTTACTTTTAAATCTTTTTTATATTCAACATGAGTTGTGCTCATACCTGAAAACTGTTTTTTAAACATTGCTTGTGTTGTTAAATAAACCATATTTCTAACAAATTTTTGGAAATTTTGTAACGAAAATTCTTCTTTTGTTACATACCAACTTGGAAATGATGTAATTATTTCATTTCCTTTTTTATTCCAATCTTCACATATATCAAAAAGATAAACATAAGGATACATATTATAAAAATAATTTGGATCATCAATTAATTTTTGAGTTAATTTTTCTTTATTTAAAGCTTTTAATCCTGATTTAAATCCATAAACATCTCCTAGCATATTATTGCCATAAATTGTTCTTTCTGGTAATTTTTTAAAAAATAAAGCTTGAATAATTATTAAAATCATTCCTACAATATAAATCATCATTGTCTTAGACTCATTGATAATTGGCAATACTGAAACATATACTCCAGCTACTAAAGGAGCAATTCCAAATATTAACTTTATTAATAATTTAGTATCAGAAGCTATTAAAATATAAATTCCAAAACATAATATTACAATAATAATTGGTATTAAATAGAAAGTATTTGCAAATAAATAAATAAAATAAGAATTAACTGTAATAATAGATAATACACCTAATATTGACATATATGTCTTGATTTTTTTCATATTCTTATAAAAAATTCTATATCTATTATATTCGTTGTCTAAAGAGTTTTTAGCTTCCATTAATGAATCAAACAAATTATATTCTATATCTTTTAATGTTATAGTATCTTCATTTTCAAATAATTTTTCAAATAAAATTTTTTGAGCTGCATTATTATCATCATAATCTTTCAATTTAATTATTTTAAATGAATTAGGTTTATCTAGTTTATATCCATCATCAGATTCCTCAAACATTAAATATCCTCTATTAGCTAAAGTAATAAGTAAAGTAACAATATCAGATTCTTTACTAAATCCTTTATATAAATAAGATATTTCAGCCGGATCAAAATCATAAGGAGGAACATCAGTCATTTTACCTTTTATTTTATTTCCTTTTGCAAATTTAACCCAACATATTATTCCATATATAATGCCTCCTAAAGGAAATACCAAAATAAACAAAATCATGTAATTATAATTATCAGTAGTATTTATAAAATATCTATCTTTAAGTTCAACTCTGATTGAAAATGTTTGAAGTGGACTAAGTGATCTTTCTAAAACACCATAAATAGTATTTCCTTTAACTGAATAAGTAATATCATTTTCTGTTAAATTATATTTTCCATTTAGCAAAAATTGAACTTTTTTAGCATCAAATTCAAAAGGCAAAGTCACTTCAAAATTAATATTAGAGATATTAGCATTAAATGTTCCATCAATTAAATTTAAAAATAATTCATCAAATCCAACGCCTGTATCTTTTCCTAAATTATATGTGTAAGAAACATTATACTCACTAACTTCATCTTTTTTACTATCAAGTAATATTTTGACTAATTTTTTATTATCAACTATTTTTTCTTCAAAATCATTATTCTTAACATTTACATTAGATATTTTTACATTAGTAATTCTTTTTGTCATATTTGGTCTAATCGTAACCAATTTAGTATCAATAATTCTAGTAAAAGTTGAAATTTGATTAATAAAATAAAAATTATATGTTTCATCAATATTGACAGTTCTATTTGCTTTTACATCTGCTTTTATATCATAAGTAACAACTTCAATGTCAGCAGAAGTGCCATGAACTGTTAATGGTAAAAACAAAATAAATGCACATAAAAAATACTTAATTAGTTTTTTCACACTTAACCACATCCCTATTATGAATAAATTATAACATAATTATTTTTTTTTAACAATATTTATAAAGAAAAAAACTGACTAATGTCAGTTTAGGTTTTTTCTGTTATCGTTATCGTTTAATTTAATATCTATTATTAGCTGTTTCTTGCAGTTGCTTTGTTGTTAGCATAATCTACAGCATATCCATAGATACTTGGGAATTCTAAAGTTGCAGCTGTAACGTCACCTTCAGAACCAATTGTAATAGTTCCTCCAGCTTCTGGAGCTTCACCTTTATAATTTACTACTAATTCTTCTTCTCCAGTTGAACTAACTGAAGCTAAATTTCCTGCAGCATTTACATAATAAGTTCCTGCAGCTAAAGCTGTAGTTGAACCACTTGCTTCATCATTTAATAATGCGATTACTGTTGATTTTTCAACTGAATCAACATATCCTAATGTAGATGATTCTGCTGAACCTTTTTTAGCAGTATTGATAACTCCTAAAATCATTGGTGTTGCAATTAATGCTATAATTGCTAAAATTACGATAACTGCTAATAATTCGATTAGCGTAAACCCTGTTTTTTTCATATAACTTTCCTCCTCTATTTTGTTACAATA
>JAQVKM010000001.1:0-164118 GCA_028694645.1 Bacilli bacterium | reverse complement strand
TAACTCCTAAAATCATTGGTGTTGCAATTAATGCTATAATTGCTAAAATTACGATAACTGCTAATAATTCGATTAGCGTAAACCCTGTTTTTTTCATATAACTTTCCTCCTCTATTTTGTTACAATATAAATATATCACAGACAATTAGTTTTAGTCAATATATTTTGATATAAATTATTCATATTTGACACATATAAATTTATTTTATTATGTCAATTTAAACGCCTATAATTTTTCAAGTATTTACTATTATAATGCTTATTTTTCTTTTTAATAAAATATATAAATAAAAAAATGAATAGTAATATCCATTTTTTATGATTTGTCGTAATTGTTATTAGCTGTTTCTTGCAGTTGCTTTGTTGTTAGCATAATCTACAGCGTATGCATAGATACTTGGAAATTCTAAAGTTGCAGCTGTAACGTCACCTTCAGAACCAATTGTAATAGTTCCTCCAGCTTCTGGAGCTTCACCTTTATAATTTACATCAAGAACTTTTTCTGTTAAAGCAACATCTGAAGCTAAGTCTCCTGTAGCATCAACATAATAAGTTCCTGCAGCTAAAGCTGTAGTTGAACCACTTGCTTCATCATTTAATAATGCGATTACTGTTGATTTTTCAACTGAATCAACATATCCTAATGTAGATGATTCTGCTGAACCTTTTTTAGCAGTATTGATAACTCCTAAAATCATTGGTGTTGCAATTAATGCTATAATTGCTAAAATTACGATAACTGCTAATAATTCGATTAGCGTAAACCCTGTTTTTTTCATATAACTTTCCTCCTCTATTTTGTTACAATACAAATATATCACATGCAAATAAAATTAGTCAACATATTTTTTTTATAAATATCTTTGGTTTACATTTTACAAGTTTATATATTTACATTTTTCTTTTATATTATTGTATAAATATTTTAAAATATACTAAAATTTAAAAAAAAGGTGAAAAAACACCTTTTAAAATTAATCTTTATCTTGATATATTATTAATAATCTTAACAAGCTAAGTAATGAAGATATAACTGATGCTACATAAGTAAATGCAGCCGCACTTAATACTTCATTTGTTTTACTAACCTCGTCATTATTTTCATCTACTAAATTTAGTTTTTCCAATTGCAACAAAGCTCTTTTGGATGCATCAAATTCAACTGGCAAAGTTATAAGTTGAAAAACTAAAGTAGCTAATATTATTATGATTCCTGATAAAATATATCCTGTCATCCCCGCTAAAATTGAAATAAATAGAATAAAGTATCCAATATGACTTATAAAATTAACAATTGGAACCAATGTTGATCTTATCTTCATAAAAGTATAATTGTCTTTATCTTGAAGAGCATGACCACATTCATGTGCTGCAATAGCCATAGAAGCAATTGATGTTTTATCATATACTTCATTAGATAATTTTACTACTTTTCTAGTTGGATCATAATGATCAGTTAAATGTCCATTTGTTTTAACAATATATATATTAGATAATCCATTAGCATCCAATATATGTCTAGCTATTTCTTGTCCTGTTAATTGTTTTTTATTTTCAATTTCTTTATTTTTTGAGTAACTTCTATTTATTTTAGTTTGAGCATAAATAACTATTAAAAAACCAGCTATTAAAAGTAATGTTGTTAATAAATTATCATAACCTAATATAAATCCATTCATATTTCACCTTCTTTATAATATTTCAAATATTGTTTTTTCTCTTGTATCTTTAATTAATATATTTTTTGATAATAATTCATCTCTGATTTGATCAGCTTTTATAAAATCTTTATTTTTTTTAGCTTCATTTCTTTTCTCAATCATTTCATTTATATATTTTTCTAATTGTTCATCTATTTTTGTTTCTTTTTTTATTAAATCAAGTGATAATACATTATCAAAATCCTCAATTAATTTTAATTTTGTATATCCATTAATATTTTCATCTTTTAAAACATCAAATAAAATAGTAATAGCATTAGATGTATTTAAATCATCTTCTAAAGAATTTTTAAATTTGTTTTTATAATTATCAAATAAATCGTTATTTAATTCTTTATTATCAACATTAATATTATTAATTTTACTTAATAATTTATTATAAGCATTTGTCATACTATCTAATATGTCAAAAGAAAATATCAAAGTTTTTCTATAATGAGAATTTAAACATAAAAAGCGATATGCTAACGGATTATATCCCTTACTTTCTAATAATGATATAGTTAAAAATTCTCCATTACTTTTACTCATTTTTCCCATTTTGTCATTTAAATGTTCTCCATGGCACCAATAATTACACCATTTATGACCTAAATAGGCCTCAGATTGAGCTATTTCATTTGTATGATGAGGAAAAATATTATCAACAGCTCCACAATGGATATCTAAATTTTCACCTAAATATTTCATACTTATTCCAGAACATTCGATATGCCAGCCTGGATAACCTATTCCAAACGGAGAATCCCATTTTAATTCTTGTTCAGCAAATTTAGACTTAGTAAACCATAAAACAAAATCTGCTTGATTTTTTTTAAAACTATCTTGCTCAACACCTTCTCTAACTCCAACTACCATTTCATCTATTTTATGATTTGTTAATTTATAATAATCTTCCAGTTTTGTTATATCAAAATAAATGTTTCCATTTGATTCATATGCATAACCTTTATTTAAAAGTTCGCTTATCATTTTTATATATATATCAATATTATCTGTAGCTTTACTAATAATATCCGGTATTTTTATATTTAATTTTTCAATATCTTCCATAAATGCTTTAGTATAAAAATCTGCTATTTCTAAAACAGTTTTATTTTCTCTAGCTGCTCCTTTTAACATTTTATCTTCACCAGTATCAGAATCACTGCTTAAATGTCCAACGTCAGTTATATTCATAACTCTAGTTACAGGATATCCAACATATCTTAATGTTTTTTCTAATATATCTTCAAAAACGTAAGTTCTTAAATTACCAATATGAGCATAATGATATACTGTTGGCCCACAAGTATACATTTTCACATTGTTTTCATCATTTGGTATAAAGTCTTCTATTTGTCTTGTTAATGTATTATATATTTTCATATTATCACTTCCTAATTTTGATTATAACATAAAATAACTTTTAATTTCAATTAATGATTTTATAAAAAAGTAATTATGTATTATTTAATATTGATATTTTATAATTTCTTCTAAATTATAATATTCTAAATTAACATAAATATAATATTTAAATAAAAAAAATTAATTATTTTTAAAATTTTTTTATCTTAGTTATTGCAATAATTTTTTTATTATGCTATTATATTGAAGTAACGAAGTTGGACCCTTAGCTCAGTTGGTTAGAGCATCCGGCTCATAACCGGGCGGTCATAGGTTCGAGTCCTATAGGGTCCACCATTATGAATAATAAACTCTTGAATTAAAGAGTTTTTATTTTGTTTAAAAATAAAAATGTAATTAAATTACATTTTTTTATTTATTGAAAAAATCAATATTATCAATTACAATTATTTTACTTTTAAGCATTCCCATCCAACAAGTATATGTAAACGTTCCTGTTTTTTTAGGAGTAAAAGTTATAACGTTGTCTCCTATTTTTAAATTTTTATTTAATTTAAATTCATCAATATTTATATTATTATTGCATCCTGTCAGCATTCTTCTAGATGCATTAATAATCATTTTTACTTCTATTCCTTTTTGCACAACTATATCTTTATATCCAGTATATGATAAATCAAATTCTATTTGCTGATATTCATCTTTAATTTCACTTTTTAAATAATTTTCATAGTTCGGTTGAAATATGTTTGATAAATCAATACCTATGCTTAATAAACCTCTATTAAACATTGATATGGATAATATTAGAATTAATGTAATAGCTATTTTATTGAAAAGTTTTTTATTTTGTAAAAAAGAAGATGCAAATCCTACTAATAACATCAAAGGTATTGTTCCCAAGCAAAAGATAAACATAGATAAAGCCCCAGATATTAAAGAGCCTGTTGATAAAGCATAAATTTGAATAGCTTGAAGTGGACCACATGGCATAAAGCCATTAACAATGCCAATTAAAAATGAATTGTGAATTTTTTTTGTTAATTTAATTTTGTTAAATTTAATTTTTAGATTCAATATATTAGCCATATTTAAAGCCATTATAAGCATAATAATTGCCGATAAAATTATAATTATACCACGCATATATCCATTAAAAGTTATTATGCCACCGATTAGTCCAACAAAACCACCTATTATAGTATAAGAAGTTAATCTACCTAAATTATAAAAAATCGGTTTTTTATAATTTCTTTTTATAGATGAACTTGCAACTAAATTTATTGCTCCACACATTGAAACACAATGAATGCTAGTTAAAAGACCAGTTATAAAAAGCATTGAATATGATATTTTAGAATCTATTTTAGGAATAACATTAAAAATGTTGAATCCAAAAATTTTATTTACTATAAGACTAATTAAAATAATAATTAAACTAATATAGAAAATTTCAAAAAAAGTTATTTTTTTTAATAATTTTTTTTTATTATCAGAAATCATTTTTAAATCTGTATAATAACCCAAATCTATAATATTTTTAATTATTTCATTTATATTTATTGTTTTAACATATTCTAATTGCACTATATCTTTATCGAAAATAATGTTTTTAATATTTTTAATTTTAATTAATTTTGATGTTATTTTTTGCTTGCAACTATCACATGTCATATTTTCTATTTTTATATAAATTTTGTTCATGAAATCTCCTTTCTTTAACTATCAATTTTAACTTTTTTCAATCTTAAAGCATTTAATAATACTGAAACACTACTTAAGCTCATAGCTAAAGCTGCAAACATTGGATTTAATAATGGACCTTTAAAAATATATAATAATCCTGCTGCTATTGGAATTCCAACAATATTATAAGCAAAAGCCCAAAATAAATTTTGTTTAATATTTTTAATCGTTTTTTTACTTATATTTAATACCATTGGGACTTTTATCAACTCATTTTGAACAAGAATTATATTTGCAGATTCTATAGCTATATCTGTTCCTGCTCCTATAGCAATTCCTATATCTGCTTGAGCTAAAGCTAAAGCATCATTTATACCATCTCCTACCATTGCAACTTTTTTGTTTTTTATTTGTAATTTTTTTATTTCGTTAGCTTTTTCTATTGGTAAAACCTCAGATAGTACTTTATCTATATTAACTTTTTTGGCTATTGCATTAGCTGTTAAGGCATTATCTCCAGTTATCATCATAACCTCTATCCCCATTTTATGTAATATTTCTATAGCTTTTTTAGAATCTTTTTTGATAACATCTGCTATAGCTATTATTCCAACAATTTTATTGTTAAATGATATAAATACTGGTGTTTTTCCATCTTTTGATAGTTCTTCATATGTTTTTTCATACATTTCATAAATTAAATTGTTTTTTTTCATCAAATTTTTATTTCCAATTAATATATTAATATTATTGATATCAGCTTCAATTCCATATCCTGTTAAAGATTTAAATTTTTTGACTTTTAGCAAATTCAATTTTTTTGAATTTGCTTCTTTAACAATTGCTTGTCCAAGAGGGTGTTCTGATCCTTTTTCAACTGATGCTGACATTAATAATAATTGATTTTTATCAATATCACTAAAAGAAATTATATCTGTTACACTAGGTTTTCCTTCAGTTATTGTACCTGTTTTATCAAAAATTATTGTATCAATACTATGAGCTAACTCTAATGCCTCACCATTTTTAATCAAAATTCCATTTTCAGCACTTCTACCAGTACCAACTATAATAGCAGTTGGTGTAGCTAAACCCAAAGCACATGGGCAAGCTATAACTAAAATACAAATAAATATTTTTAATGCAAATTCTATATCTTTTGTAATAATAAGCCAAAATAAACTTGCAACAATAGCTATCAAAATAACTATTGGCACAAAATATCCTGACACAGTATCGGCTATTTTAGCTATTGGTGCTTTAGAATTTTGAGCTTCTTCTACTAATTTTATTATTTGAGATATTACCGTACCACTTTTTATTTGTGTTACTTTAAACTTGAAAGTCCCATTTATATTTATAGAAGCTGCATAAACAATATTACCTTCTTTTTTTTCTACGGGCATACTTTCTCCTGTTAGCATTGATTCATCTAAAGAACTACACCCATCTATAATCACTCCATCAACGGGTATTTTCATTCCTGGCTTAATTATAATAATGTCACCTATTACAACATCATCAACTAGTATTTCTTTTTCTTCATTATTTTTCAAAACAATCGCTGTTTTTGGAGATAAACTAATTAATTTTTTTATAGATTCGCTTGTTTTTCCTTTTGAAAATGTTTCCATATATTTTCCTAATAATATTAAAGTTATAATAACTCCAATTGTTTCATAATATAGTGATTCAATCAAATTATAATTTCCTTTTGATATTAAAATAGTATTGTAAACACTAAATATTAAAGCAGAAGTTGTTCCTATAGCAATTAGAGTGTCCATATTTGGTTTTCTTTTTATCAACAACTTAAATCCAACTGTATAAAATTTATATCCGCCTAATATAATAGGAATTACTAATAATAATTGTATCATTGCATAAATTAACGGTTCTTTCATAGGATCAATTAAAAAATATGGTAATTTTATAAAATTTATCATTGGTACCATAGCAATATAAAAAAGTGGTATTGTAAAAAAGATTGATATAATAAGTTTTATTAATAATATTTTACTTTCTTTTTCTTTATATTTTTCAACCTCATTTTTTGTATCTTGTAAAACATCATAACCTAATTTTTTAATATTATTTTTGATATTCTTAATTGCTATAATACTTTCATCATATTCAATAAAAAGTTGTTCAGAAGCAAAATTAACTTGAGCTATTTTTACTCCTTTTAATTTAGATATTTCTTTTTCTATTGTCTTAGCACATGAAGTGCATGACATTTTTCCTATATTTAAAATTGCTTGTTTCATATTCATTATCCTTTCTTTATTTGACTTATCAAATATTGCCTGTTATAATTATAACAACTGATATCAATATTACAAGTATGTACTTTTTTGTAATATACTATCAAAAAAGATACTATGGAGGTAATAATATGAAAAAATGTAAACAAAATATTATAAATTGTCCTGTTGATGCTACCTTATCTTTAATAGGTGGAAAATATAAAGCTTTAATTTTATGGCATTTGGTTGATCAAACATTAAGATTTAATGAATTAACTAAACTAATTCCAAATGCAACATCAAAAATGTTAACTCAGCAATTAAGAGAACTTGAAGAAAATAAATTAATTATTCGTACAGTATATCCTGTTGTCCCACCAAAAGTTGAATATCATTTATCTAAACAAGGTGAAAGTATAAAGCCTATTCTAAACGCTATGTATGAATGGGGATCAATATATTTAAAAAATAATAATATTGATATTTCTTGTAATATGAAAAAAGAACTTTAATGATTAAGTTCTTTATTTTTTTATTAATATTTTATCAAGTCCTACAGGAACATTTTTACAAGATAATAATGTTTTTATAATTTCATTGTCAATACTTTCAATTATTGCATTATATACAGTTATACTAGTTAAATTAATAATTGTATTCATTGTTGTATTCATTTCAAATGTAACTTTTTCTTGATATATATCTTTAATAATAATTTTAAATTCATTTACATTAGCTCCATCAAATACTATTTCAAAATTGCCATGAGCTAACGAATTTCTGATATGATTAAATATATTCTTATTTTGATAATAATTTGGTCTTTTTATCTTATCATTATTTATTTGTAATTTAATATCATCTAGTATTAATTTATAATTTTCAACACTTAATATTTGATTTTTCAATTGATTTAATTTAATAATGTTTTTTCCTAGATTTTCCTTTAAACTTAAACTTAAATGATTTTTTAAAATTTCTTCTTGTTGTCTTATATTTCTAATCATTTCTTCTTTTTTGATTTTTAAATTACTTATTTCTTTTTCCTTTAATATTATTTGTTTATTTAATTTATCTTCTTCTAAATCACAATATGTATTAATACTTATATCATTATCATTAATAAGGAATCTATTAAAATCTAAAGTTTCAAATAAAGAAGTTTCTAAATTAAAAGAATAAAAATAATTATATTTCATTATAAACATATAAGGAATTATTTTACTAACTATTTCCATATTAATTCCATTTTTATAACTACTAAATTGTTGTAAATTAACATTAAACTTATTTTTAATAATGAAATTTATATATTCTAATATAAATTTATTAGAATGTTTTAAATAATAATTTGAATTATTAAGGTTTAAAGATTCATCTAAAATTGTTTTGAAAATCAATAATTGTTTATTTTTATCAATATTTTTTTCTTTACTTTTTATTTTTAATATTTCACATTTTTTTATAATATATTGTTTTTCTAATTGAGTTAAATCATCAAATTCAAATATTTCTTTATTTAATTTTAAATTATTTTCATTACAATAAATTATCATTTCATTTTCAAATTCATTTATTTTTTTATCTTCATATAAATTATTACTTATATTATTAAAAAAATTGATAATTTCTTTATTATTTTGTAAATTATAGTCATTGTCATCATTACTTGTTATTTGATATTTTTCAAATACACAAGATTTAGCTAACAAAATATAATCATCATTACTTAAAATTTTTGGAATTTTAATAAATGTCTTTTTTTCATTTATAGCTTTTTTAATCACATCAAATTTATCAAATAATAATTCATTTAATTCTAATATTAAATTTAAATCAATATTTACTTTTTTATTATTTGCAATTATAACTATTTTTTTATTTTTTGGATCATATATTGTTTGACCATGAGCAAATTTATTTCTAATTGTATTTACAAAATCAATACTACTTTTATAAGTCATGTCATCTATTATAAAGCTTCTATCTTCATTAATTTTTAATGCATATTTACTAATAATATTAAATACTGCTGCTTCATCAACTAGAAATTCATATTTATTATTGTCTTCATTAATTACTTTTTCTTTATTCATAATAAAATTAGTAGCTAATAAATTGGTTATTAAATAACCTGTATCTTCTAAATCAAAGTTTTTTATCTCTAAAATATCAGATAAAATTAAAGTTGGATCAAATATTGATTTTAATATTGCTTGATGAAATAAATAACTTTTTTTAATAACTTCTTTATCATAAAACAATTGTTCTAATTTCATATTAATACTTTCATCTTTTAACATATAATCTCCTTCAAAATATAATGTTTATTATTATAACATCTTTATATAAATATGCAAGTTAATTTTATGCATAAAAAAAGTTCTATAATATAAATCATTAAGAACTTTCATATATATAATTAATTTTTGTTATGTTTTTTTTCTAATTGTTTTTTCATAAATATAACTGGGAAGGTTATTATAATAAAAAATAAACTGATTATAAATAATGGAATATCTATTGGATTTTTATTTTCTAATGCATTACTTGGATTATCAATATCATAATACAGTTTAATACTTTTGTTCATATCTTTATATAATGTTCCACTTATATATAAAGAACTAACATATATATACTTTTGATTGTTTACATAATATTCTGCAACTGGTTTATACATATTATTGTTTCTACTTATATTATATATCTCAGAATAAATTTTAGCATCAACAACATTGTTTTGTGATTTCAAATTTAAAAATTTTATTGCTAAATTTATTTGATACATAAAAATTGCAATACCTATCAAAAATAAAATTAATGAAAACAAAAATATTGGATTTAATGTTGTGTTTGGATTATTTTTATGTTTCACAGTTGATATAAAAAACACCCCTATTGATATTAAAAAAATTGACACAAATATATATTTAATTGGATCTAATATTGCTTGTTCCATAGAATTATTCATATCAAAATATATACACTTAGTTGGATCATTCTTTTCACAATAAGAAATTGCTGTCTTATTTGATGGAAGACTTAAGCTAATTTGTTCATTATAAATATTATATATTTTTTCAATATAAATTATTTGATTTTCTTTTTCATAAGTTAATAATTTATTATTTGTACTTATATATTGTTTTTCATAATTGCTTTTCTTCATATTCCAATTTAAACTTGAAAAGCAAATAGTAAATAAAATAAATACACCTACTAATAAAAATATAAAACCAAATATTTTAACTTTATTTCCACCACTACTTACTTTTTCTTGTATTTGTTTATAGTTCATAAATATATCTCCTTAAAATCATAATAGCTAAAAATAACTTTAATTATTATTACCATTAAAAGTATAATAACATCTTCAATTAATAATTTCAAGTAATTTAATCAATATGTTTCAAACTTATTATCTAAATTTTTTAACTCAATTTTGAAGAAAACGGAAAAAAGCATAGCATTTTTTCCTATTACAAGCATGCCTAAGCCACACTTGCTCCATTTAGGATTCCAGTTTTCTTTCTTCATAACTTTTTATTATCTTATCTTTATTTAATATATTATACCCTTTTTAGAGATTAGATTTTAAGATAGTTATAACTGGGCGCACGCCGTAGTTGAATGGACTGTCTACGCCCCAGTAGTTCAAGTTGCCGCCACAATTCACGTCCCAAGCATAGTAAGTATCGCCAGAGAAGGCTGTAGATGTCCAGTACCCACCGTTACTGGCATCAGCAATATTACATCCGTAACTAGTACAGTCATCTGTATAATCAAATAACCAGGCATAATTACTTGCTCCAGTTGTTGTAGCCGTTTGTGTTTGATTATTACTGTCTAAATAAAACCACGCGTCATAATATGCTGTTGCTTCTACAAAACTACTATTTCCTGTAATTGTAGCTATTTCAGATGCTGTTATTAATCTAGCCTTATATGTATTATAATTTATTGTATAAGTAGCTTTTCCATTACTTACACTATAACTATCTGTTCTTGTTGGCACTCCTGCCCATGAACTAGTATCAGATGCAAGTTGCGTTAATATATTTGTCGGTCCACTGACATTACTATTACTAGAATTCCATGCTACAGTAGCTGTTGTATTATGATCTAATATCAAATTAACTGTATTACTAGATTCATTATCATTAAATGTATACCATTTCATACATCCTGTTTTGGTTCCTGTTGTACTTATCGCTTCTCCTGCTGTACATGTAAGACCTGTTACTGGATTAAAATATATGGCTGTTCCATTAGCATATACTACTATTGTTTCATTAGATACATTATTACAATTATCAGCTTCTATATTTGCTTTTTTACCATCATAACTTATTTCATAATTATTAATACATAGTGTTGCATTTGTTACATTTCCTTTTTCTGATATTGTTACTGTTCCTAATGTTGGATATGTTCCTTTTATTGTTACTTTATATGTATCTTTTAATTCATCTACATTATATGTTCCTTTTAATATAGATGGATTTTTTTGTATTTCATTAAATACTGTTTTTGTTCCTACAGTTTCAATATAATTATATGCACTAGCTTCTGCTGCTCCTTTTTTAGCTTTCGTTATAATTCCTAGAATCATTGGTGTTGCTATTAAAGCTATTATAGCTAGTATTACTATTACAGCTAACAACTCAATTAATGTAAATCCTTTTTTCATATAATTCTCCTATTTTCTATTCTATTTTTATTATAGAATGATATATTATGCAAGTCAAATTTTTTTTATTTTATTTGACATTTTATTTACTAAAAAAACAGATTATAAAAATCTGTTTTTAATTACATATGGAGCGTTAGAGTTACCAGTACAACACTCTTAATAATATTAAATTATCATTTATTCAATTAATCTTCAGTTTTTATTTAGATACTAGATTTAGGTATTGTTATAACTGGACGTATTCCAAACATACTAGTATAACTAACACTTATACTTCCTAAACCACCTAAAGAAGTAACACCCCAGCCATAATCAGTAGTTCCAAAAGTTGCTGTTGCTGTCCAATATCCGGTAGTATAAGCATAAGCGGTATTACATCCTGCGCTTGTACAATCACTGGTATAATCAAATAACCATGCATAAGTACTTGCTCCTGGTGTAAATGCTGTTTGTGTGGCAGTATTATTATTTAGAAAAAAGTATGATGTCTTTCCAGAAGTTACTTCATTAAAACTACTATTACCTGTTAATTTAGCTACTTCTTGTGCTGTTATTAATCTTGCTTTATATGTACTATAATTGATTGTATAAGTAGAACTACCATTACTTAAACTATAACTATCTGTTCTAGTAGGTACTCCTGCCCACGAACTGGTATCACTTTTAAGTCTTTCTAAAAAAGTTGTTGATGGTCCTGTTGTATTAACTGCAGTTGGATACCAAGCAAATTTTGCAGTTGTGTTATGATCTAAAATCAAATCAAATGTATCATTTGATTCATTATTATTAAGTATATGCCATTTCATACATCCTGTTTTTGTATCATTTATACTAACTGCTTCGCCTGCTGTACATGTAAGACCCGTTTCTGGGTTAAAATATATTGCTGAACCTATCTCATATGATGGAGTTTCTGGTATTTCTGGTGTTTCTGGAGTTGTTACTTCAGTCATATCATCACAATTATTTGCTACAACATTTGCTTTACTTCCATCATAGCTGACTTTATAATTATTAATACAAAATGTTCCACTATTTATTTCTCCATTAGAAGCAATGATAACATTTCCTTTAGTTGGGGCCTCACCCTTCATTTTAACAATATCACTCAAATCAGATACATTATATTCACCTGTAATCGTTGTTCCACTCATTGTTGATAAAACTATGCTTTTTTCAAGAGAATCTATATATCCTAGTGCACTAGCCTCTGCTGAACCTTCTTTTGCTGTCTTAATTATTCCAAGTATCATTGGTGTTGCTATTAAAGCTATAACAGCTAGTATTATTATTACTGCTAACAACTCAATTAATGTAAAACCTTTTTTCATATAATTCTCCTATCTTCTATTCTGTTTTTATTATAGAATGATATATTCTATAAGTCAAATCTTTTTTTATTTTGTTTGACATTTTATTTACTAAAAAAACAGATTATAAAAATCTGTTTTTAATTACATATGGTGCGTTAGAGTTACCAGTACGACAACTTTCGGCAATATTAAATAGGTAGTAAGTAAATACTAACTACGATAATGTTATCATATTTTGAAATTATCATCAATTACAAATTCTATTTTTTTTAATATTTCGTTTTTGAAATTATAACTATTACAGTGATTTGAATGAGCTATATATGAATTTAAACTCATACTCATTTTATTATAATTTAGTTTGTTATTATAATAAAGTTTATTCCATAAAATAATATTTTTTTTAAACTTCTTCTTAAATCTTTTTCTTAATAAAATATGTGTTTCAAATATTTTATATCCACAAAAATCTATACCAAATTTTGATGGAAAATACTTAGTTTTTCTATTTAATTCTAAATCTAATTTTATCTCTACAAATTCCTTTATTTTGGTATTTAATTCATTTGCAATTTCCTTATTAGGCACTAGTAAAATAAAATCATCCATATATCTAATATAATATTTAACATATAATTCTTCTTTTATATAATGATCAAGTTCATTTAAATATATATTAGCAAAAAATTGACTAGTATAATTGCCTATTGGTATTCCCTTATTATCTTCTGTACTTAATATATTTTTAGTTAATTCTAATAACTTCTTATCTGAGATATTTTCCTTTATTATATTAAATAAAATCTCTTTATTAATACTATAAAAAAATTTCTTAATATCGCATTTTAAAACATAATAATCATCATACTTTTTCTTCATTTTTTGCATATATTTTTGAATTTTACATACTGCATTATGAGTACCCCTATTATCTATGCATGCATATGAATCAATAATAAATCTCCGATAGAAAAAAGGTTTAACAAATTCACTTATATACCATTGATGGACAATTCTATCTTTATAAGGTAATGATTTAATTATTCGTTCTTTTGGTTCATATATTATAAATTCCCTATAATTACCAAATTTATATTTACTATTTTTTAAATCATTAAGAATTTTTATAATATTAGTTTCTAAATCCATTTCAAATAAAATAATTTCTTTTCTACATTTTTTACCTATGCTAGCTCTTTCATGAGCTTGTAAAAGTTTTTCAAAAGTTAGTTTACTATTGAACATATTTTTTATTGTTTTAGACATGATACAATCCAGCCACCTAATAAATTACCAATATTATTTATTTTTTTACTCCAAGCTTCATAATTTTTACTATTTATATATTTTCGTTTATAAGAAATTCTAATTAATACTTTTAGCATTTTTAAGTTAATATCAAGCTCATTTAGTGATTTTAATTTATCAGTTTTTTCATAATATTTATAAGCAAGTATTATTTTTTTCATACCATCATATGTATTATTTTTAATATTTGTTACTAATGACAATTTTTGACTTTTAGGAAATTTTTCAGTTATCATCTCCGTATAATATATTAAAATTAAATATTGCTTATATATAATTAAATCTTCTGCACTCTTTTTATCATTCATCTTACTAAGTCCTTTAATTTTTTCAAAGTTATTATTGCTTCCATTGGAGTAATATTATCTATATCTATTTCCTTTATAAAATCAAGCACTATTTTTGGTTCATCGATATCACTTATTTCTTCCACAACTTGAATATTTAATTTATGATTACTAAAAACTCTCAAATATTGTTCTAAAGAATTAACTGGGAACCCACATTTAAAAGTTTCTTTTGAAAAAGGGGTTTTCTTTAATACTACACATTCATTTATCAAATCACAATCATCACCTACAAATATATAAAATTTGCCACTTTTAAATAAATATAATTTATTACTATCAATTTCTTTTAATCTTAAATATTCATTGTATATTTTACTCATAAACATACCTCCAAAATCTGTAAAACACTAAAAAAGCAGAACAAAAAAGTTGTACTGCATAAATATTCTAGTTTTCATCATTTTACTACTCATCAAAATATTTTATTTATATTTTTATCTAATAAATAGATAGGCCTTAAACTTCTAAAATAAGCATCTTTTATAAGTCCTTAAACTTATATATTGATGAAGAATATAACTTTATAATTTTAGTCTGCAAGAACGAGGCGGGAACCAATGTTAGTGTTCACAGCTCCTGTGTTCCTATTGAAATTGAACTGACCTGCAAGAACTCCATTGTTGTAATTACCGCCTCGATTGAACCAAGGGTTAGAAGAGTCAACGAAGTTCGAATTGTCAGCGTAAAGAGTTAAAGGGTTAGTTTTTTAACAGTTTAATGCCTACATTTATTTAAAATAAATGCCATAATTTTTAGTATGCCCTGCCTAAAAAGGGGCAGGGCATACTCCATTCAAAGAAAAAGGGTTAGACTAAAATTTCCGAAATTTTAGCCTGCAAGAACGAGGCGGGAACCAACGCTAGTGTACACAGCCCCTGTGTTCCTACTGAAATTGAACTGACCCGCAAGAACTCCACTGTAGTAACCACCGCCTCGATTGAACCAAGGGTAAGAAGACTCAACGAAGTACGAATAGTCAGCGTACCAACTGTTATGGTATCTTGTACTTCCATCTCCATCTGCATAACTATAAAATGGCCCTATTTCTCCAGTCGCATCTCCTAATATTCTGTAATTATAACCTGTTATTGTACTTGAAGCACTATAAATATCAAAATATTTTGAATTATAAGTTGCAATATTAGCAGCAGTAAATCCACTACTTCCAAGTTGTCCAAACATATATGAAGCCATATATTCCCAAGCTCCACCAGACATATCATATATTCCTGTTATATTTCCGGTTGTTGATGCTAGGTAACCTGTTGTTGTATTATATGCATTATTATAGTTTGATCCATCACCATATGTTCCTGGATATGTTGTTTGATTAGTTGTAGTTAAGGCACTATACCCTGTTTTATATGATGAGTTATTATTTATATTTACTTCTTTATTTATTCCATATACGGAATGTGAAAGATATGCTACTGCTCCCCACTCTGTATTTTTCATCATATGAGAATCATTTGTTCTATCATAGTTATAACTTGAAACAAACATGTTATAAATTGTATTATTCCTCCAACTAAATACATTAGGTTTAACTATTATTTTAGTTTGATCAGAACTTGTTACTTGAGCTGTTTCTTTCGTTGTTGCACCTAAATATCCTGTTTCAAATTTACCAACCCAGATTCCATTTGTATCTAAAGCTGTAAAGGCGGGATGAGTTAAATATGATCCTACTGTATTTCCTGTTGATACAGTTTTATCTTTTGATTCAAATACTATTTCTATACTTTGTTTTGTACTACTAGTTGGTGTTCCTGTTATTCCACTTGTATAATTTCCTATATTAAATATTTTATATTTATATCTTGGTATCCACACAAAATATGATTGTATTGCAGACTCCGGTATAACTTGTCCTACTGCATATGTTCCTGAAGATAATTTTACTGCGTTTGCCCATTTCTTATCTGTATAGTTATACCATTCTTTATTTACATCAGCATATGTTACTGTTCCATCATTTGCTATTGTTACTGGTATCATTCCTGTACCTAGGACTGGATCTGTTCCTTTCAATACATTTTCAGTATATGTCATGTCAGTAATTTCACTACTCACTACTTTTGCTATTGAGTCAGTATAACTAACTTTATAACCATTTATAGCAAGAGTCGCACTCGTTACCTCACCGTCAGAATTTACGGTAACATTACCTAATGTTGGTTTTTTTCCTTTTATATCTACTTTTGAATTTAATGTAGGTACTTCATAAGTTCCCTCATTTAATGAATCATCTCCATTTAAAGATGAAGTTAATGATAACTTTTCTACTGCATCTATATAACCTAATGCACTTGCTTCTGCTGCTCCTTTTTTAGCTTTTTCTATTACTCCTAAAATCGTTGGTGTTGCAATTAATGCTATTATTGCTAATATTACTATTACTGCTAATAACTCGATTAATGTAAAACCTGTTTTTTTTAAATCAACAATCTTTTTACTACATAATTTAAAATAACTCATATTCTTACTCCTCTACTATTAATTTATTGATTAACAATATAATAACATACCCCCCCCGAATTTTCAAGGGTTTTTAATTATTTTATAGAATATTTTGATATTTTACTAATCCGATTTAATTCTATTCTTCATTCTTTCTTCATCTCTTTCTTTAATAAATTCCATTGCAAGTTCTGATATTGGATGATAATAATTTCTATTTATATATTCCTTTTTATCATATTCCCAATTATAGAAATCTCTAGTATTTTGATAGAATAAATCATTTTGCTCAAATACTTCTTCTATTTTAGATGTTGCTCTAAATATTAATGATATTATTCTTCCTAATTTTTTATCACTAGATTCTTCAATTGTTTTAATTATAAAATCTCTTAGTTCATCTTTTTCACTTAGCAATTCTTGATTGGTAAGTGATGATAAAGTTATATTTCTAATTAGTGTTGCTGTTTTAATCTTTTTTTGTTTTGCTACTTCATTTATTTTTTCTAATTCATCATTAGAAAATCTCACAGTTATTTTATTATCTTTCAAAATAAGCCTCCTTTTTAAAGCAGAATTTTTTGTTATCTTTTTATCAGGATAAGTTCTGTATTACAACAACTTGCTAGTAGCAAGTTTTACTCTTATAAATCAAAGATTTATTGCTTTTTTATTTGTATATACAAATTTATTTTTGACAGTCTTTTGACTTTCTTTTTTTAGTTAGCTAGATTCACACTTATTACTCCAAAATTTAATTTGTTTTCCTTATATTTTTCTTCACTTTTTAGTGGTATTAATCTTACTATTTTCTCGGTTTTATTATCTCCAGTAAAACTTCCTTCTAGTTCTTCATTAATCTCTACTTCGTTATAATTTATATTATAAAATTGTTTTAATTTATTTTTATAGTTAATTGCTTCTTCTTTTGTTTTAAATCCATTTACTTGAATTGGTATTGAATTATTATTACTATCTTCAAATATATGAATATCAATTGGTAATTTATATTCTTTATGATAGTTTAATAAATCTATAAATAAGTCTTCTCTAAAATTAACATTTATAATATTAATTTTATTTTCTATTTTTTCTATTTCTATGTTATCTATATATCTTGAAATAAACTTTTGTTTATCTGTTCTTGATAACATAATATAGTTTGATATATTCATTAATATTTTGTCTGGCATTATATAATTTTCTATTGTTTTTTTATCTTTTATAATCATTAAGTCATCTACTGTAAAGTTCAAGTTTTCATATTGATTTTGTTCTACTATTTTTTGATTAATTAAGCTTCTTTTTACTTCAATATGTTTTAATTCTTTATCAAATTCATTTATTCTAACAATACCTTTTATATAAGCTGTTTTAATTCTATCTTGTTCTTTATCTAATTCTTTTAAATCTTTTTTATAATCGTTTTTATCTAGTTCAAATTTTGATTTAACAAATGGAGTAAAGTAATTATTAACTAAATCATCATATTCTATTAAACTGTTAATTGTTTTTAGTAATTCATTTTCAATAGTTTCTTCTTTAATATTAATTTTACAATGCTCACATTTATAATAAAAATATTTTTTACCACTTTTTTTAGTTGTTGCTTTTCCACCTAGAAAACAATTGCATTTATGACATTTTAATTTATTAGTAAAAAGATAAGTTCCAGTTCTTTCATAGTGTCTTGCGTTTCTAGTTTTTTGGCTTTGGCATAACTCCCATTTTTGTTTTGTAATTAATGGTTCTACTACATTTTCAAAATATTGTTCTTTTTTAGTGTTTTTCTTTATTACATAATCTCCCTTATAAATTGGATTAGCTAGTATTTTACTAATATAAGTATCATACCAATATTTATTTAATACTTTTTCTTCATTTAATATGTTAGCTATTTTTTGATGAGAATTACCTTCTAAATATAGATCAAATATTCTAATTATTATATCTTTACTAAAATTATCAATTATTATCTTTTTGTTTTCTCTTTTAAATCCTAGTGGTGTATGACTTGGTATATGTCCATTTTTAATAGCACCTGCTAGTCCTAGTTTAGTTCTTTCACTACATTTTTCTATTTCATTTTGAGATACACTTGTCATTATTCTCATTATCATTCTTCCGTTTGAGGTAGTAGTATTTGATTCATCAGCTAGACAATCTATATCACAATTTTCTTCATTAACTATATTCATAAGTTTTTCTATATCATAAACACTTCTAGTTAATCTATCTAATTTAAAAGCTACTATTACATTTAACTTATGATTTTTAACATCTTTCATTAATTCTTGATATGCTGGTCTTTTATCGTTTTTAGCACTTATTCCAGCATCTTCGTATACTTTATATATTTCATACCTTTTAAACTTACAAAACTCTTCTAATCTAGCTTTTTGTTCTCCTAGAGAGAATCCTTCTCTAGCTTGATCTTCAGTTGATACTCTAATATAAATTCCGGCTATTTTATTTTCTTCTATCATTCATTTCCCTCTTTCTATCAAAAAAAGAGGAGACAAAAGCATTATTTACTAATACTCTTGACTCCTCTTTGATTATTATATTGTTTTAACTTGTTTAATGGTTTATTCATAATGTACCTCCACTAAATGCAGTACTTGCCACTTACTAGTTTTATATAATATAGTTTTATCTTATCAAAGTCAAGATTTTAATTTTGTTTTATATAATTTTCTAAATCTTTTAAATAAATAGAATTATATAGATTATTTATAAATACAATATCAGATTCATCATATATCAAATATATATTATTTTTTATAAATATTTGATGAGGTTCTACATATGCAATATTAGTCCCTTTTATATTTCTAATACTTCCGTTTTTAATTATTGGTTTAGTATTAGTAAATCTTCCTATCATTTCTATTTTTCTTTTTAATTCTTCACTTATTTTAATTTCTTTAGTTTCTATTTGTAACATTTTAATCCCTCTTTCCTAGTACACAAAAAAATACCAACTATAATTTAGTTAGTATTTTCTATACATACTCGAAAAGTTCGAGTTTCCTATCAATATGGTGCGGGTGAAGGGACTTGAACCCCCATGCCGTAAGGCACTAGATCCTAAGTCTAGCGCGTCTGCCAATTTCGCCACACCCGCAAAATAAAATGGTGTCCCAGGAGGGATTCGAACCCCCGACACCCGCCTTAGAAGGGCGATGCTCTATCCTGCTGAGCTACTGAGACAATTTGCTCTTTAAAGAACAAATTAATTATATAATAAAAATAAAAATTATTCAATAGTTTTTATGACACTTTTATAAATTTCTTCATTGTTAACTTCAAAAATTACTTGATCTATATCATAATTATCTTTAACAGATAAACTTATTGTATATATTACTTCTTCTAATATATTTTTATAATTCACATCATTAAATATGTAATCATTAAATACCAAATGCATGTTTTTTTCTTCTAATTTTGAATCTAACAAATTAACATTGCCATTTAAGTAACTCATTAAATTTGTATTATATATAGGGAAGCTAGCTAATTCATCTATAATAATCTTTATTTTATCTTCTTTACTATTTAAATATTTAGTAACCGGTACATAATATATTTCGTCATTATATTTGCTAATATAATAAATATTTACAGAGGTAATATCTTTATAAGTTTTGATATCATATTTTTTATTTATACCAAAACTTCTATCAAGAGTACTTGGCAGATTAATACCAGTTTTTGGTAGTTTTGATAAAATATTTCCTTCAACATAAATTATAACTTTATTAATATTTTCAATACTAGTTAAAGTATATACAATTGCTTCTATTATTTTTTCTTCATATTCTTGTTTAACATCTAACAAATTAGAAGAAAAATTTACTTTAATTAAATCATTTTCTATTTCAATACTTTTTATTTCAGTATCATTTGGAATAATTGATTTAAATCCATTTGGTATGTTACTTTCCATTTCTCCTTCTTTAATTAAAGCTTGTAACAATTGTAATGCCTGTTTTTGTTTATTTTTATTATCAATTGGCATTGAAGTACGAGCTAAAAAATTATTTTTATCTAATAAATATATAAATGATTTAGTTATTTCAGTATCAATATATTTAGTTTCACTTGTTATTTGTAATTCACTATTATTAGGAATTAAATACATTAATAAGATAGCAAAAACCATAGCTAAGGATAAAGTCATTTTTTTTATAAAAGTCTTTTTCAACATAATATCACCTAATTAATGATATGAAAAAAACTGCAATTTAATGCAGTTTAAAATTTTAATTCTCCAAGTTTTAAAAGTTCTACTACAGCTCCTGCTCTACCTTTTACTCCTAGTTTTTGCATAGCATTTGATATATGATTTCTTACTGTTTTTTCACTAATATTTAAATTTGAAGCTATTTCATTAGTTGTTTTATTTAGTATTAATAATTCAAAAACTTCTTTTTCTCGTTTAGTTAATATATTTTTACTCACGCGTTCCCTCACTTCCTAAGTTGGGTGGTTTATAATTACTCATATTATTGTATGATATTATATATATATTAGTGAGCAAAAAAGCCTATAAAAAAAGAATTTAATTATTTAAATTCTACAGTTATATACATTTTCTTTTCATATTGTGTTTGAATAAATCTCATAATTTTATTAGCTAAAGCGGTGTCATGTTCTTTAGCTAAAACAACAACTTTAATTTGATCATTATTTATTTTAACAAAACTTTTTAAATTTAATTCAGTATTAACTTTTTTTTCTAAATTTTCTTCTTCTGTTTTATTTATATTTAGATTTTTCATTTGTTCAAATGCTTCATTTTTATCTTCAACAGAAGTATCCTTATTTGTCAAAATAAGTTTAAGAGAATCTACTTTATCTAAATATTCTTCTAAGTCTTTATTTTTCATAACTTCTAATACATCACTTTCTTCTACATCCATAACAACATCAGTATCATCAGATTCATCTTCTTTTACATAATTTGAATTGTTTGTAAGTAGTAATTCTGATGGCATCGTTATATAATAAACACTTAGAACTAAAATTAAACTAAATAAGGTCAAAAACCATAACTTTTTTTTATTTATCATATATATCCTCCTAATATTCATCTAATTAATAATATTAAAGTAAAAAAAAAATATTCATATTAATGAATATTTTATTTTTCTTTATTTTTAATTGTATATTTTAACATATCAATAAAATCTTGTTGATCAAGTGTAATTGTATCTTCTGTACCATATTTTCTAAATGAAATATTTTTATTATCAACTTCATTTTGTCCAATAATTAATGTATAAGGTATTTTATTAATAACACTTTCTCTCATACGGTATCCTAATTTTTCTTCTCTATCATCTAGTTCTACTCTAATATTATTTTCAATTAATAATTCTTTTAATTCTTTAGCATATTCTAAATGATATTGATTATTAACTGGAATAATATTTACTTGTACTGGTGCTAACCAAGTTGGAAATGCTCCTGCATAATGTTCTATTAATATACCAATAAATCTTTCAATAGAACCAAATATAACTCTATGTAACATTATTGGTCTTTTTTTAGTTCCATCAGAATCAATATAAGTTAAATCAAATCTTTCTGGTAAATTACAATCTAATTGAATAGTTCCACATTGCCATACACGTCCTAATGAATCTTTTATATGGAAGTCTAGTTTAGGTCCATAGAAAGCTCCATCTCCTGGATTTATTTTACAATTTTTACCAGCTTTATGACAAGCAGCTTCTAATATTTTTTCTGAATTATTCCATGATTCTATTGTTCCAATATATTTATCAAGTGGTCTAGTAGATAATTCTATTTCATAACTTAAACCAAAAATACTATATATTCTATTAATAAAAGCTATAAGTCTTACTACTTCATCTTCTATTTGATCTTCTCTCATAAATATATGAGCATCATCTTGTGTAAATGTTCTAACTCTAAATAGACCATTTAATGCTCCACTAGCTTCATGTCTATGAACTTGTCCTAATTCACCACATCTAATTGGCAAGTCTCTATACGAATGTAATGAGTTTTTATAAACTAACATTCCGCCTGGACAGTTCATTGGTTTTATAGCAAAGTTTTGTTCATCAATTGTTGAAGTATACATATTTTCTCTATAATTCATCCAATGACCAGATACTTCCCACAATTCTTGATTTAACATAATAGGAGTTTTAATAAATTCATAGCCCTCTTTAGTGTGTTCTTTATACCAAAAATTTTCTAATTCATTTCTTAATATCATTCCTTTTGGTAAAAAGAATGGAAATCCTGGGCCATATTCACTCATCATAAACAATCCAAGTTCTTTTCCTAATTTTTTATGATCTCTTTTTTTAGCTTCTTCTAAATAATTTAAATGCATATTTAAATTTTCTTCTGTATCAAAACATATACCATAAATTCTAGTTAACATTTTATTTTTAGAGTCACCCTTAAAATAAGCTCCACTAGTTTTTAATAATTTGAAATTTTTAAGTTCTTTAACAGTATCTACATGTGGTCCTCTACATAAATCAGTAAAATCTCCTTGTGTATAGCAAGTTATAATAGTATTTTCATCCATATTGTTTATTAAATCTAATTTGTATTCATCTTCACTAAATTTTTCTAAAGCTTCTTCTTTAGTTAATTCATTTTTTACTATTCTTTTTCCATCTTTAGATATTTTTTTCATTTCCCTAGATATTTTATCTAAATCATCTTCTGATATTGATTCATCAGCTAAATCAATATCATAATAAAATCCTTCTTCAATAACTGGTCCTACCCAAAATTTTGCTTTAGGATATAAATGTTTAATAGCTTGTGCCATTAAATGAGCACAACTATGATTTAAAACACTTAATTTTTCATCTTCTTTTATGTTGATCATTAATATCATTCCTTTCATTATTTGATTTTTCACTAATATATTTTTTTAATTCATTTTGTATTTGTTTTTCTTTTATTAATAAATGAGTAATATTATTTTTATCTCTGTATAAAGAAATTTGTTTTTTAATTTGATATAAATTCATGAGTAAAATTTGAAAATCATCACTATTTACAGTTGAAGTTGAATCCATATATTAAAACTCCTTTCTAAATTATTTAAAAACTGAACCCCTTGTTCCTCTTTTAATCATTTGCTTTGTTCTATTTATATGAACATCAGGAATATAAATTATTTCCGTTTCTCCAGATACTTTTTCTAATTGATCTTCTTTTTCTTCTTGATATTCTTTTATATTTACACAATCATCTTCTATAACCTGACCAAAATCGTCATATGTATATCCCATTGATTTTAAAATTTCTCTTCTTTTTTCTTTTAATTTATCCAATTCTTTTTTACTTGATGAACAATTAAGATCTTTCATTAATAAATTATTATTAAAACATCTTGGATTTTCATAATAATACAATTTTCCATAATCATCATATACTGCAATAATTTTTCCTATTTTAATATCTTCTGTTATTACTTCATGAAAAGGCAACCTCTTAACTAATAAAACACTATCACCAAATTTTTTATTTCTTAGACATAACTTTTTAAGCATTATTTCATGTGAAACTCTAACTTTTTTTTTATTATCCCATTTTCTATCACACTCTAATCCACAAATACTCATAAATTGATAAACACTAATTGCATCCTCTTTACTTATAAATCCTTTTTTCATATCAATACTTCCTCCTACACAAAAAAAAGAATGGTTAAAGGAGTGCTTAAGCACGGTACCATCCTTGATTTTACTTAATTTAAATAACGGTATTACCCGGGTATTTTTTTAAATACCAGTTTATAGGTAGTAATCATTAAATTATCTTTTTAGGCTTCCACCAACCCTAAATCGCTTTCAGAAATCATTTAATAATCAAGTCCTAATCAAAACTTTTCTATAACTAATTTTACTACTTTTTCCTTATTTGTCAATGTTTTTATTCAAATTAACATTATCTTTATTAAAATTAATTAATGATCCCATAACAAATCCTAAAAAGATTAAAAAATATGGTGATGTATAAAACATTGAATTAGATGTTAAAGATGATGTTAAATATCCAATAACTACTGAAAAAGATATAATAATAGATATTGGTAATATTTTTATTTTTTTTAGAGTTTCATATATTATTATTAACAAAGATGATATATATAATATCATACCAGGTATACCTGTATATAAACACATTTGTAATATAATATTATGTGGGCGATCTGCATTTATTAACCCTATTTTAAAATATTGTGTTCTCGAATTATCAAGTCCATAACCTATAAAAGGTTTTTTTTCAATTAATTTTACAGCACCTCTCCAAAGAGCACCTCTATTTGTTCCAAGATGATTAATTTTTTTTAGTTCTTCTTCATCTAAGTTATTAATATCAATCGATAATAAAGATGAAAAATTATCTTTAAAATTATTAATAACATTACTATTTTTAATATCATTTAAATTAAATGACATTATTATAAATAAAACAAATACTATCAAATAATTTTTTCTATTTTTATTTATAAATAAATAATAAATTCCTAGAAATATTAACGAAGCTAAAACAGCTAAGTAACTTCCAAATGTATCATTAATAACTAACATTTGCATCATTAAACTAAAAGTTAATGCATAAATTATTTTATATTTTATTCTTTTTTCATTAACAAACAAATTAATATTACATATAATAGCCATTAATAAAAAATATCCAAAATGATTAAATTGATAAAAAATAGCTTTATATTCTTGACTTTCATTAACAAATAAATTGAATATATCATTTTTATTTATTGTAAATATTGATAATATTGTCCCAATAATAACAAATAATTGATAATATTTATTTTTATCTTTTGAAACAAATAATGCTCCTAAAAAGAATCCCGCATATGCTAAATAAGTAAAATATCCCTCATGACGATATGTATCTCCATAAAAAGATATAAAAGGATTATTTATAAGAACACTTATTAATGTAATTATCATAAATATAAACAATAAAATAATTGGTATTATTTCTTTATAATTTATTCTTATTTTGTTTTTAATAATATTAATATATATATAATATATTGACATTATTAAAGAAAAATATCCTAAGTAAATAATACTATAAAACCATATGTTATCAACAATAAATTCATTTTTAAATATAACATTTGATAACATAATTATTAATGGAATAATTAATAATCCAATATTAACAAATGTAAATGTTGTTTTTGATTTTAAATATTCCATTTTTACTCCTTTTTATACTTGCTTTACTTTCTGATATGAAACTTTCAAATATTCTATTACATTTTCACGATATTGAAAGTAAGTTAAATCTTCTTTTTTATTGATAAAAGTTGTTTTCTCAGTTGCATCTATTCTAAACATTAAATTTTCATCTTCCTCATATAATTTACTAATATATTTAATAATTTTTTCTTTTTTCTTTGATTGATATATAAGTAAATAATTAAATGAATTTGGATATCTTATATTAACTTGATATTTATCTACCGTTGGAACTAAAACAATATTAGGTTTAATTCTTTGTTTTTTTATTTTTTCTATTTTAATTTTTTTTACTGGCTCACTTTTTAATTTTATAATAAAGATTGTATCTATATAAGATATAATTTGTTTTAAAACATTTATTTCTTGTTTTACCATTCTAACATATTTAAAATAAATGCTTTTTTCTTTAGCCATTTGCTCTATATTTTTCTTTTCTTGTTTTTTTTCTAATAAAAATCTAACACATTCTCTTTTAAAATATAATAGTTCTTTACATTTAAAATCCATATTTAAATAAAAATCTTTAAATAAATATTCATTTTTATGAATATCAAAGTCTGCTTCATTGTCCAAATTATAATTAACTATTAAGTATTTTTGAATTAAAAAGTCTAGTACTTTTTTATTATAAGCAATTTCTGAACTTTCATAATTTGAGTTATATTCTTCAAAATATGATTCTTCTTTTTTAATACATTCATTAATTAAGTTTGCTTCATTAATTAATTCTTTTTGTTTTTTTAAACACTCTTTAAGCAATTCTTTTGTCATTTTAATATTTTCGTTTATTTTTACTATATTAACATAACTTTTTTGTTCATTATAATTTTTCTTTTTGTTAGCTAAATAATGTAGATGTTTTCGTAACCTCTTAATTTCTCTTTCAATTGTTAGCATATCACATTTTTCTGTCCCTTTTAATAAGTATTCTTCCATCATTTCATTATATTTCATATTTTACTTCCTCAAATTTCCACTAATTAAATCAATTTTTTCTGTTAATTGATTAATTCTTTCCATAATTCTTCTTGCTTTAACTTCCTCTACTCCATTTTTAGAACTACTAAAATGTATTTCTAAATTTTGTTTATCTAAATTTGATGTAAAAAATGTTGGCAGCATTTCTTCCATTCTATATTGTAATATAGGAGATAAAACTTCATCTCTACTCCAAGGTGTAACATTTTCGGCTCCTATATCATCAATTAATAAAAGTGGTGATCTTTTTATTTTTTCTAATAAATTTTTAAATTCATCTTTGTCTCCATTAAATGAATTTTTTAATTTGTTTAAATATTCTGGCCAAAAGACAATAGCACTTTTTATATTTTTTTTAGCTAATTCATTAAATAAAGCTGATATTAAATATGTTTTACCACTTCCGAAACTTCCATATAAATATAACCCTTTGATATGTTGATCTGCTTCATATCTTTTAATAAATTCTTTTATCCATTTTATTACTTCAAATCTATTTTTATCATTTGTATAAATATCTTTCATTTTAGCTTCTTTAATCACTTTTGGTATTTCAAATAAATAAACATTATTTAAAAACTTATTTTGATTAATTATTTTATTTTGATATTTACATGCTTTATAATTAAATTCTAGTTTATTATTATTTTTTTTAGGTAAATATGCATATCCTGTTACTTTATTTTGACAATTAGCTAAACCTTTACAACTTTGACAATGACTAAATTCAATTGCACTTTCTTCTAATGTTGATGTATATTTACAGAGTTGTTCTTTAGTCATATTAAGTTTTGAAACTAAATTATTAAAGTTTTCATTTTTTAAAGCCTCTTCTAAAGCTATTAAAAGAGAAGTTTCTAAGTTGTTTTTTTCATAATTACTTAATTTATTATTTAATTTTTCCATATTATCACCTATTTAAATTCCTTAAGCATTTCTTCCATCATTTTAATTTCTTCATCACTAGCTTTTGTTTCTTTTATATCTTTATCAAACCATTCTGGTTTTGCTTCTTTTATTTTATCAGGATATTTTTTAATTTGTCTAGATTTATATTCTTTTTCTGCTAATTTCATAGCTGATGGAACTGTTTCAACTTTATTTCTTGCCCACTGTGAAGCTATAACTTCAACAAATGCCTTATTTAACTTATTATTATTTATTTTTAAAACATAATCTATTAAAACATTTACTACTCCAGGTTTTAAATCAACATTTAATAATAAATATTCTAATAAGGTTAAATCATTTTTAGATGGTTTAACTCCATTGTTTTTACTCATTAAAAAATCATATGGTGATGTTGTTTCAAATTGATATATTATTTTAGCTTTCTTACTGTTATCTCCAACTGGACTTCTTAAATATTCTGGTTGATTACGATATATTAAACTAGGTAATTTACCATTATTTTCAAATTGATAAAATTTTTGAGCATTTAAGCGCAACAAGTTTTTATCAATAGCATTTTTTTCATTTAAAGAATTTCTAATTAATTCTGTCATTCTTTCTTCATCAAAATTATATATAAATCCTAATTTATATATTAATTCTTTTGTTTCTTTTGTTATTGTTCTTTGATTTAGCATTTCTTCTGGGATTAGTGAAAATATACTGTTTAAATCTATTTTAGAAGCTAATTCTAATTTGTTAGATTTAGATCTTTTTAAGTCTCCCTCAATACTTTCAAAATTACTAAAGTTTGTTGATTCAAAAACATCACTAAATTTACACGTTATTTCCTCATAATCTTTCAAAATAACTTTAGGTATTTTAAAATATTCTATTATTTTTTCATATTCAATATCTCCGACATTATTATATAAAGTTGTTCCCAAAATAGGATTGCTAACAAATTCCGCTGCTGAAACAGGAGAATATATTTCATAAACATAATTATTGACATTTCCTTTTTTAACATATGTTTTTATAAGTCCAATAGCTTCTAATTTTTCTCTTGATTCAACAATATCATTTAGTCTTGTTCGCATATTAGTCATTAAGTGATGATGAGTCCATTCATTAGAATATAAATTGTTTTTATCTAAATATGCCCATAATGTAAAATATAAACAGGCCGCGTTAGCTCCTATTATCGGTTGATAAAGCATTGTTAGGATTTTCCTATCATATTCATTAATAATTGTTTTATTGAATACAACAAAAGTATCAGCTGGTAAAACATTATCTTTCATAAGTCTCCTCCTAACATCATTAATATTAGTTTATCATATTTTTCTTTATAAAAAAAGAAAAAATATCTATTAAATAGATATTTTATTTATTTCTTAATTTAGCGCTTAACTTATTTTCAACTTCTTCAATCATTTTATTAAATATTTCTGTAACTTCAATATCATTTAGTGTTTTAGTACTGTCTTGAAAAGTAAGTGAAAATGCTATTGATTTTTCATTTTCATTCAATTTATCACCAACATATACATCAAATACTGATATATTAGTTAATAATCTTCCACCAACTTTTTTTAAACATTTTTCTATTTCACTAGATAATAGGTTCTTATCAACAACGAAAGCTACATCTTTAACTACCTCTGGATATTTGTTTAATTCTTTAAAGCTCATTTTGCTTGCTCTATTTTTTAATAATTTTGTTAAATTTATTTCAAAAACAAATATATCATCTTTAGTTATATTAGGATGAATTTTACCTATAAATCCAATATTTTCACCTTGCATTATAATTAAAGCTGATTGTCCTGGGTGTAATTCATTAGGAATATTTTCATCAATTACAAATGAATATCTATTTTCATATCCTAGATAATTTAATAAATTTATTAAAATTCCTTTGATAACATAAAAATCTGTTTTTATTTCATTCAATTTATTAATATATTTTCCTGACATTAAACAAGCTAATTTTAAATCTTCTTTATACAAATCATTTTCTTTATAAAAACCTTTTCCCATTTCAAAAATAGATACATCTTTATAATTTCTTGCTTTATTATATTCATAAATTTCTTTTAAAGAGTAAATCAAACTATATCTTAATGTTGATCTATCTTCTGACATAGGATCAGAAAGACGAATTCTTGTAAAATTATCTTTAGTATATTTATATACTTCTTCTTCTGGAATTAAAGCATAAGAAGAAGTTTCATTTAATCCTAAATCAATTAATCTATTTTTTATATCTCGATTAACTTTATTATATGTTCCTAATTTACCATCAAAAACTGGTAATTTTCCTTTTATTTTATTAATACCATAAATACGTCCGAATTCTTCAATTAAATCTTCTTTTATATTAACATCTAAACGACGTGATGGTACTTTTACACTTAAGACATCGTTGTTATCAATAACTTCAAATCCTAAGGAATTATATACATCAATTACTTCTTGTTTATTAACATCTATTCCTAATACTTTTATTATTTTATCTATTGTTATATTTATAATTTTATCTTCTTTATTTGTTTTATCATAAACCAACATATCTTTTAAAACTTGTCCATTTGCATATTTTTCAAGCATATGACAACTTCTATTTATAGCCATGTAAGTACGATTTGGATCTAATCCTTTTTCAAAACGAGTTGATGCTTCACTTCTTAGTATTTTTTTAGATGTTCTTCTTATTTTAATTGCATCAAAAATAGCTGCCTCAATAATTATATTTTTAGTATTTGAATCAACTTCTGTTGATAATCCACCCATTACACCAGCAAGTCCAACAACATTATTTCCGTTTGATATAACAATATCGTTTTGATCTAAAATTCTTTCTATATTATCTAATGTTATTAATTTTTCTTCATTCAAAGCATTTCTAACTTCAATAATATTTTGTAATTTATCAGCGTCATAAAAATGTAATGGTTGCCCTGTTTCTAACATAACATAATTAGATATATCTACGACATTATTTATTGGTCTTATTCCAGATGCAATAAGTCTGTTTTTTATAAATAATGGGCTTTCTTTTATGATAACATTATTAACTTTTTTGGCTAAAAACAAAACACAATCATCAGTATTAATTTTAAGACTTAACTCATTATTGATACTTTTATCTATTTCATTATATTCAATATCAATTTTTTTGGTTTTCTTTTTATATATAGCTCCAAGTTCATAAGCCATGCCTAAAACACTAAGTAAATCTCCTCTATTTGATGTTAATTCAAAATCAATTATTTCATCATCTAATTGTAAATACTTAATTGGATCTTCTCCTACTTTAGCATCATTAGGTAATTCATGAATCCCAGCAAAATCATTTTCTGTTAAAAATTTATGATCAATTCCTAATTCTGCTAGCGAACATAACATTCCATTTGATATTTGTCCTCTTATAGTAGACTGTTTAATTTCTCCACCTGGTAATTTAGCTCCATTTAAAGCTACTATAACTTTTAAACCTTTTTTTACATTTGGTGCCCCACAAACAATATCTAAAATCTCAGTTTTAACATCTACTTTACATACATGAAGATGATCTGAATCAGGATGAACATCACAATTTATAACCTCGCCAATAACTAAAGAAGTAGCATTAACTAATTTAGAAGCATCTGCATATTCATTGCCTACATATGTCATAGCTTCAGCTATTTCTTTAATTGTAAGATTAGAATCCAATTCAATATAATCAGATACAAATTTTCTACTTAATTTCATTAATCTTCATCCCTTCTATTAAATTGATTTAAAAACCTAATATCATTACCATAAATAGTTCTAATATCAGTTATTCCATATTTAAACATTGCAAAACGATCCATTCCTGTTCCAAAGGCAAATGCTTGATATTTATTAGAGTCATAACCACTCATTTCTAATACATTTGGATGAACCATTCCAGCTCCTAATACTTCTATCCATCCTGTTTGTTTACATAAACTACATCCTTTACCTCCACATTTAAAGCAAGTTACATCTACTTCAACTGATGGTTCGGTAAAAGGAAAGAAACTTGGTCTAAATCTAACTTCTGTTTTTTCACCTAAGAATTTTTTTAAAAATAATTCTAATGTTCCTTTTAAATCTGCCATTGATATATTCTCATCAATAACTAAGCCTTCTATTTGGGCGAATTGATGAGAATGTGTTGCATCTTCATCTCTTCTATATACTTTACCTGGACAAACTATTTTTAAAGGACCTTTTTCTATATTTTCTTCCATAGCTCTTACCTGAGCTGTTGAAGTTTGACTACGTAGTAAATAGTTTTCTACTTCATTTTCTAAATAAAATGTATCTTGTGCATCTCTTGCAGGATGGCCTTTACATAAATTTAATTTTTGAAAACAATTTTCATCTGTTTCAATTTCTGGTCCATCATAAACTGTATAACCCATTGATACAAATAAATCTTCAAATTGTTCTTGAATTCTTGTCATTGGATGTTTACTTCCTGTTTTAACAACTGTTTCTGGTAAACTAATATCTATACTTTCTTGTTGTAATTTCAAATTAATTAAAGCTGTTTCAAATATTTCTTGTTTAACACTAAATAAATCATTAAAAAGAGTTCTTATCTCATTTAATTTTATCCCGAATTCTTTTTTTTGTTCAACATCTAAATCTTTTATTTGTTGTTGTAGTTCTGTAATAATTCCTTTTTTACCTAAATATTTAACTTTTAATTCATTTAAATCACTTAAATTTATAACGTTTTCTAAATCTTTTTTTATTGATTCTATTATATTTTCCATATTTCCACCTTATATTTCCTTTCTTTTAATGAAATAATAAATTATTCCACCTTTTATATATCTATATATATAATCTGTAATATCTTTTTTTCTTTTACTTTTAAATATTTGATGACGAGCATTTTTAATAATAACCAATTCTTTTTTACATTTTAATTTTTTATATACATAATTACTAGATTCAATTGATATAACATTATCTTTATTGCCATGCATTATTAGTGTTGGACAAGTTACTTTATCAATTTCTTTTCTTGAGTTTTTACTCAAAATACGATACTGAATATAATTAGTTATAGGAATGTTTTTGATTTTAGTTAAAACTCCTTCAAATCCTGTTCCTAAATCAACATCAATTTCTTTTTTTATTATTTTTTTTAAATCTTCTGTATTTTGTTTAATATTTCCAAATATAAATCCTGGAGCTAATAAAACTAGTTTATTTATTTCTTTATATTTAGCTGCTAAATTAACAGCAATTACACAACCCATAGAGTGAGCTACAACGGTTATTTTTTCATAGTTTTTTAATAATTTATTTATCTCTTCTTCTGATTTATTTAACCATTCTTGATGTTTTACTTTTGTCATTTTATCATCACTATGTCCTGGCAAAATAAATGTATAAATATCAATATCTTTATATTTTTGCATTTGATCTATAAAATATTTATTATCTTCACTATGAGCTGAAAAACCATGAATAAATAATACTGCTTTCATATTTACCTCCAAAAAAAATCACATCCATATAAGGACGTGATTACGTGGTACCACCTTAATTCGTAAATAAATTTACCTTAAAAAGCTAAAACACGCCACCGTTATAATTTTTAATTATAAAGCTCCAAAACGAATTCATAAAATATTATTATTAGTTTACACCAGCCACTAACTCTCTTTTAATAATTAATTTTATTACTACTTTTTTTCATTGCTTTTAAATATACATATAGTATATCATATTTTATATATTTTTCAATACTTTTTTAATCAATTGTAACATCGCCAATATCTGTCTCACATATATTTTTTTCATAATTCCATGATCCATTATAATTATCAATACAATTTTCTATATTTGATTTCGTTTTATTTTGTTTTGTATAATTTAATATTTGTGGAATGAATAAATATACATAAGCACAAAAAATTAATATTAATAATACTAACTCAGTTGCTAATATTAAGGGCTTATGTTTTTCTTTATATAACATGATTCCTTGTTTTGTATATTTATTACGAGCTATTTCTTGATCAATAATATTTCTAGATAAACCACAATAAATACAATTCCCTGATTTATCAGATATTTCATTATTACATTTTGGACATATTATTGTATGCATACAAATTCCTCCTAGTATTTTCTATTTTAATTATATATCACATATAAAAAAAAGTAAATATAGCTATTTACTTTAATTTGTGTAAATTATTTAAATTCCCAAATTCATCTGTTCCTGTCATTTGAGATAATTCTTCATTATCAATGAATTCTAAATCATTATCTTTTAAATCTTCTAATTCAAGTTGCCCTTCTACATAATTATTATCATTCTTTTTAAGTAATGATTTATAATTTATAAATTCTTCTAAATTAAATAAACTACTTAAATCATTTCTTTGATAGTTTTTTAAATTATCGCTTATAAATATAAATAAAGGATATTTAGCTGATAGACGTTCTTGATAATAATTATTTAGTTTATTATCATATTGCTTTGTTGCCATTATTAATTTTCTTATTTCTAGATAATTTGAAAGTCTTTTTAAAAAATTCAAATATTCAATTGTATCTAAATTTAATTGATTTGTTATGGCTAGATTAAAATATCTAGTTAAATGAGGAAAAATTTTATCCATATATTGTTTATAACTTGGTTCTTTTTTTAAACGATATATTAATTCTCCAACATATTTACTTAGATAAGAATCATTTAAACTTATTTTACCTTTTGAATCTGTATTATTTAAAAAATGATTTATATCTGCTCCTGTATTTTGAAAAATTAAATCTCTAAAATTCAATTTTTCTTCTTCTTTATTCCTTTTTTTATGAACTATGTATATATCACAGTTCTCATATTTTCCATTTTTAACTCTTTTTTTAAAATCGCTTAACGAATTAAAGTATTTTGTTGTCATTTTATCAATTTCTAATAATGATGTCATTTTTTCATATTCATTTGTATATTCTGATTTAACTTCAATTATAGATGTATTATTATAATTATCTCTAGCTACTAAGATATATTTTTTATCCATGTTATCACCACTAATATAATTATATTAGATTTTTTTGATTATGTCAAAGTATGTTGTTTTATATCATCAATTTTGATTTCTGTTTTATTTTCTATCAAATTATCAATTATAATATTTTCAATTTCATTTTTAATTATTTTATCTAGTTTACGTGCACCAAATTGTTCATAATTAGATTTTTTTAAGATTTCTTTTTTTACATTATCAGATATAGTTATTTTAATATCTTTATATTTTTTAGTTATATTATCAATTTTAATATTTATTAAATTTAATATATCATGTTCTTTTAATAAATTAAAATTAACTATGTTATCTATTCTATTAATAAACGGAATACTAAAATGATTTTTCAATTTAGAAATCAATTTAGTATTTTCATCTTTACAAAATCCCAAATTAATTTCATCATAGCCAACATTTGATGTCATTATTATTATTACATTATCAAATCTTATAATATTGGAATTATTATCTTTTATTTGATTATCTTCCATTATTTGAAAAAATAAATTGATTACATTACTATGAGCTTTTTCTATTTCATCTAATATTAAAACAGAATATGGTTTATTTTTTATTTCCTGTAATATATTTTTAAAATCATCGTAGCCAACATATCCTGGAGGAGCTCCAATTATTTTATTGACAGAGTTATCCATAGCATATTCACTCATGTCTAATTTTATAACATTATTTTTACTTACTAAATTATCCCCGATTATTTTAGCTAAAGCAGTTTTACCTACTCCAGAAGGTCCAACAAATAATAACGAATAACACTTATTATCTTTATATCCTAGTTTTATTTTTTTTATTAATTTTAAAGTTTCATTTACTGCATTTTCTTGTCCTAATATTTTATTTTTAATATCATTTTCAATTTTTTTAATCATTTTTTTATTGTCATTTAGAATTTCATAAAGAGGTATTTTACTTTTATTACTTATAATATTAGCTACATCTTTTTTAGTAACATTTTTTGTTATTTTTTTATTTAAAATGTTTTCTAAATTATTTATTTTATTTAATATTTTATTTTCTTCTTCTTTATATATTAATGCTTTATCAAATTTATTTTTTAATAAATATTCATTTTTATTTTTTATTATTATATCTAATTCTTTTTGTAAATCATTATATTTTTTTAAATTTTTATTTTCTTTTAAAGATACACTAGCACAAACTTCATCTAGTATATCTATTGACTTATCCGGTTCATGACGATTATAAATATATTTATTTGATAATTCCACAATTGTATTTAATATTTCATCTGATATTTTAACAAAATGATACTTTTCATATATAGGTTTTAATTTATTAAGGATATCTTTAACTGTATCAAAATCAGGTTCTTCAATCATAATACACTGAAATCTTCTTTCTAATGCTGAATCTTTTTCTATATATTTTTTATATTCTAATGTTGTTGTAGCTCCTATACATCTTAGTTTTCCTCTAGCTAATGCGGGTTTAAATATATTTGAAGCATCAATAGCACCTTCTGCTCCACCTGCTCCTACTAATGTGTGAATTTCATCAATAAATAAAATAATGTCATCATTTTCTTCTACTTCTTTTAATATTTTTTTAATTCTTTCTTCAAATTCTCCACGATATTTTGTTCCTGCAACAGATGATGCCATATCCAAACTTATTATTCTTTTATTTTGCAATAATAAAGGTACTTGTTTTAATGATATCAATCTACTTAATTCTTCTACAATAGCCGTTTTACCTACTCCTGCATCTCCTATTAATAGTGGATTATTTTTATTTCTACGTGCTAATATTTCTAAAACTCTTTTCACTTCATTATTTCTTCCTATAACAGGATCTAGTCTATTTTCTAAAGCTTGTTCTGTTAAATCAATACCTAATTCTTCTAATACTAGTTTTTTATTTTTCTTATTTTTCTTATTTACTATTTTACACACAAATTCATTGTATAATAAATCTAAATCAATATTTAACCCTATCATTATTCTTATAGCTACACCTTCACCTTCTTCTAACATCCCAGCAAATAAATGTTCTGTTGTAACATTATTATTATTTTCTTTTGATTCTAAAATAGCATTTTCTATTATTCTTTTTAAAACAGGTGTATATAATGTCCAATTACTTTCTTCACTACCTATTCCAATAATATTAATTATTTCTTGTCTTAATTTATTATAATTTAAATTAAACTGATTTAATCTTTTACTTATATTATTATTTTCTTTTAGGATAGCTAATAAAAGATGTTCACTTCCAACATATGGATGTTTTAATTTTTTCATTTCTATTTTAGCATTGACTAATATTTTTCTTGTTTCTTCATTAAAATTACTAAACATGATATCATCCTTTCTTTATATATAATGTAATTATATATATTTTTTAATCATCTTTAATATAACATAAAAGAAATTTATTAAATGTCAAAAAAACAACATAAATTATTATGTCGTTTTAAATATCAATATATTCTATATGTGAAGAAAAAAACTTATTAAATTTATTTAAATTATTTGGTGTTGTTTCTGATAATTTAATTATTCCTCCTGATATTATTAGGCTTATCATTTTATTATTTTTAATTATCTCTTTTTTTCTTCTAGATACTCTTGGAAATAATTTCATATATGGACTAATAAATCCTAATGTTGTATTAATTTTATCAAATATTCCAAATACTAATCCATTGTGCATATGTCCTGATAATATAATATCTATTTTTTCATAACTATTAAATTCATTTATTAATAATTCATTCATTATATAAATAGGAGAATGAAACAATAAAATATTATATTTATTATCAACAAATAAATTTTCTTTTTGTCTTAATTCTTTTAACAAAAATTCTTTATTTTCATCTTTTTCTCCATAATAATTAATACCAGGATTAAAACCTATAAAATTGATATTATTAAATATAATATTTTGATTGTCTAAATAATGAACATTTTTAATACTATTTAATTTAATAAAAAACTCTTCATGATATCTATTAACAATTTTATTTTTATTTATTTCTATTAGATCATGATTTCCAGGTATAATTATAACATCACATATTGTACTTAAATGTTTTATGAATTTATACAATCTATTTTTAATTGTTTCATTATCCAAGGTTTTTGCATCATCTATAATATCTCCAGCTATACAAATAAAATCTGGTTTGTTTTTTTTCAAATTATTAAATATTTGCAATAATAATTCATTATTATATTTTCTACTATAATGTATATCTGATAACAATGCTATTCTTTTATTATTATTATTATTCATTTTATAAAATGTATTTTTAATCATTTTAATCACCTAATTAATTATATCAATTATATTTATTTTAAACAATTAAAAAATAATCAAATTAATTGATTATTCATTTATATTAAATTTATCCATTCCATTACTAAATTCGTTTACTAACATATTGAATTTTCTTAAATTTTCTTCTAATTCTTCTTTTTCTTTTTTATTTTTTTCAATATCAACATCTAATTGTTTTTTTAATGTTTCTATTTCTTGTTTTTCTATTTTAATTTTTTCTTCTTTTTTAAAGATAAATTCTTCTATTTGTCTTTCTTTTTCTTTTAATCTTTCTGTTTCATTATTTTTAAAATTTTCAAATTCTTTTTGTTCATCAGCAAATTTATTTTTTAGCTCATTTAATTCTTTTTCTTTATTTTCAAGAATTGCTTTTTTTGCCCCAAATTTTTCTTTTAATTCTTCACGATATTTAGTAATTCTATCTATTTCTTGTTGTGTTTTTTCTTCATGATTTGCTCTAGCTTTTTCTATTTGTTTTGACTGTTCAATTAATTTCTTTTTCATTTCTACACTTTTATTAAAAATTTCTGTAGCAGCCTTAACATTTTCATTAGCTATTTCAAAAAAGTTTTTTATATTATCACTTTTTTTATTTAAATTTAATTCAGACTCTTCTAACAATTCATTAAATGCTTGATCAACTTCAATATTTTTAGAAATAGAATTTTCTTCTAATTCTAAATTTATTTCGCTTGTTTCTGTTTTTTTCAATTTAATCCTACTTATCTGATATTAATTCAAAACCTGAATTAAATTGTGAAACAAGTTCTTTGAATCTAGCACAACTTTGTGATAAATTTTTGCTTTCTAATTCTAATTTTTTCTCTTCATTTTCTTTATATTTTTCAAATTGTTGTTTTAATGATTCTAATCCTTCTTGACCTTCTTTGATTAGTTTTAAAGCATTTTCTTTTTCTTTAGAGAAAGAGGCTTTTTCAACTTCAAGATTTTCTTTAGCTAATCTAATTTGTTCAATCTCAGCATTTCTTTCTTTATTATATTGTACTTTTTCTTCTTCAAATTGTGCTTTAGCTAATAAAATTCTTTCTTCTTCTGTTTCTTTATATTTTTCAAATTGTCTTTTTTCTTCATTTAATGTCTCTTCAGAAATTTTAAGTCCTTTTTGAGCTAAAGAAATTTCATTTTTAGTTGCTTCTACTTCAGCTGCAAAACTAGATTCTTCATTTTGTAATCTTATTTTTTGTGTTTTTTCATATTCATCTAGTCTTTGTTTTTCTTGTTTAAAATTATCTTTTTGAACATCACAATATTTTTCAAATTCTTCTTTTTCTTTTTCTAATTTAGCTCTTTGTTCATTTAAATTAGCTTCACTAACACTAATTGTTTTTCTTTGCTCAATTAAATTTGAAATAAAGTCATTAGCTCCTGCAACATCATTATATAAATTATTGAACAAATTATCAAAACCAACTGTTCCAGTTGTTTCTTTTTTTTCTTCTTTAGATAATATAGCTCCAGGATTTAAATCTGATTGAACTTTTTCTATATGTTCTTGATCTAATTTACTTTCAGCTAAAACAGGTAAATCATTATTTACTTCTGAAAATATATTTCCTTCATTTATTATTGTTTTTTCTTCCATATTAAACACTCCTCTTTTTATTCTTTTACCCCAAGCTTATGGTTATCTACCATAATATACTAATAGTATATCACAAAAATTAAAAAAAAAATACAAATTTTAATTTTTTTTGTATTTTTTCACTTATAGATTAATTATATCATAAATTACAATAAAATAATTTTCTTTTCAATAAGGTTTACATTATTATTTACATTTGGTTAATTATCTTTATGTTCTAATTGCACTAAAACTTCTCTAGGTTTTGATCCATTTGGAGGACCTATTATTCCTCTTTCTTCTAATAAATCAATTACTCTAGCTGCTCTATTATAACCTAATCTGAATCTTCTTTGTAATAAAGATGCGCTTGCTTTACCACTTGTTACAACAAATTCAACTATTTCATTATATAAAGGTTCTTCGGTGGCATCTTTCTCATCACCAACCATAGTTGTTGCATGCATTTCTTCTTCATCCATTAAAAATGTTTCATCATATCTTGCTATTTGTTGCTTAATTGTATAATCAACAACATTTTTAATTTCTTCATCATCAATAAAGTTTCCTTGAATTCTTACTGGAGTATTTTCTCCTTGAGGTAAAAATAACATATCTCCTTTACCTAATAATTTTTCTGCTCCCATCATGTCTAATATTGTTCTAGAATCAATACTACTAGATACAGCAAATGAAATACGAGATGGAATATTAGCTTTAACTACTCCTGTAATAACATCAGTTGATGGTCTTTGTGTTGCTACAATTAAATGAATTCCAGCAGCTCTTGCCATTTGAGTAATTCTCATAATTGAATCTTCTACTTCTTTAGCTGCAACTAACATTAAATCAGCTAACTCATCTATAATAACAACTATATAAGGTAATTTCTTAATTTTTTCATTATCTGGTAAATTCTTATTTTTATTTTCAATATAAGTGTTATATCCAGCTATATTTTTAGTTCCACTATTACTAAACATTTCATATCTGTTTTCCATTTCAACAACTATCTTTTTTAAAGCTATATTAGCTTTTTTAGGATCAGTTACAACAGGAGTTAATAAATGTGGTACTCCATTATACATAGATAATTCAACTTTTTTTGGGTCTACCAAAACTAATTTAACTTCATCTGGTTTAGCTCGCATTAATAAAGATATAATCATACTGTTAATACAAACTGATTTACCACTTCCAGTAGAACCTGCTACTAATAAATGTGGGGTTTTATTAATTTCACAATATTGTGGTCTTCCCATTATATCCCTACCAAGTGCCACTAAAAGTTTACTTTCATGCATATTTTTAGGTATTAATTCCAATATTTCTCTAACAGTTACCATTGATGTAATTTTATTTGGAATTTCTATTCCAATTGTTGATTTACCAGGTATTGGAGCTTGTATACGAACATCTTTAGCAGCTAGTGCTAAGGCAATTTCACTATGAATACTTGATACTCTACTAAGTCTTGTTCCTGCTTTTAATTCCATTTCATATTGTGTTACAGATGGTCCCGGGTTTATAGCTACAACCTTACCTTCAATACCAAAATCTTTTAGTACTTGATGTAATACATCAACATTATGATTTATTGTTTCTTTTGATTCTACATTTTTTGTTTTATTATTTTTATTTAATAAATTAATAGAAGGATATATATATCCTTTATTGTCTTGATATATATTTTCTTTATGCTCTTCTTTTATATCTTTATCATTTTTTATATCTTCATGACTATGAATCAATTCATCTACTGAAGAAATTACAACTTTATTGTCATTTTCATATTTTTCTTCAGCTTTTTGAATTAAATCTGTTACTTTCTTGTTTTTTTCTTTTGTTTTGCTTACTTTTATTTTACTTAATATAGCTTTAATTGCATCAACTATTGATACTCCAGTAAACATAACAAGTCCACATATAATTAAAGCCCAAACAACTATTTTAGTTCCATTAACAGAAAATAAATAAACAAATAAACTTGAAAAAATAGCTCCTATAACGCCACCACCTAAATTTAATTTAGAAGATGAAGACATAAAATTATTTATTGTTTCAGTTATTATTTTAAATCCTTCTAATTCTGTATTTTCTATATATTTTATATGTGAAAAAACTAATAAACCTAAAACAAATATATATAAACCTACTAATTTAGCTGTAAAAAAATCTGGTTTTTCTCTTTTTATCATCATAAATATTCCAGTTACAATAACACCAGCTAAAGCTAAATTATACCATGTTCCTACTAAAAACAAACTAAAATTTTTAATAAAATCTCCAACTATTCCAGTATTAGGTAAAAATCCAATAATGGCAATTAAAATTAATAAGAAACCTACTAACTCAACTTGATAGCCAGAACTTTCTTTTTTTGTTTCTTTTCTTTTTTTCTTTTTAGCCATATTAAACCTCCTATATCATAAGAAAATTATAACATATTTTTAGACAAAAAAAAAGCTAGAAAGTTCCTTTAACGATAAAACCTGATCTCCCAGGTGGGTATTACATCATAGAAATTAGGATTCTTAAATAAATTTAAGTATTCAACACATTCTAAGAATTAAATTCCCAATCGTTAACTTGTAGGTTTTTCTTATACGAAACTTTCTAGCAAAATAATTATATCATATTAATTTTACTTTTACAAACCATTTCAAAAAAAAATCAAGATGTTTTCATCTTGATTTAATATTAATCCATTAATTCTTCTTCTAGTGCATCAAGAGGTTCTAATCTTGATTCATCTTTTTCCAATTCATAATTAACATCACGGTATTTTTTAGCTCCTGTACCAGCTGGTATTAATTTACCAATGATAACATTTTCTTTAAGACCATTTAAATGATCTACTTTACCATGAATTGCTGCATCAGTTAAGATTCTTGTCGTTTCTTGGAAAGATGCTGCTGATAAGAATGAGTCTGTTTCTAAAGATGCTTTAGTTATACCTAAAAGTACTGGACGTCCTGTAGCAGGAGTTTTTCCTTGAAGAATTAATTCTTTATTAACATCTCTAAAGTTATTTATATTTACCATTGTACCTGGTAAGAAATAAGCATCATTAGAGTTAATTATTTTGATTTTTGAAATCATACGTTTAGCCATTATTTCAACGTGTTTATCATTAATATCAACACCTTGTGATCCATAAACTTTTTGAATTTCTGATAATATATATTGTTGAACAGTAATTGGATTTGTTACAACTAATAACTCTTTTGGACTAATTGCTCCATGAGTTAATCTTTGTCCTGCTTTAACTTCTTCATTTACTGAAACAGCTAATTTAGCTCCATAATTACTTACATGTTCTTTTGTTTCAATATCATTTTTAACAAATATCAAGAATTTTCCATTTTGTTCTTCTATTTTTGTTACCACACCATTTATTTCAGAAATTGTTGATTTTCCTTTAGGATTACGAGCTTCAAATAATTCTTGAACACGTGGAAGACCTTGAGTAATATCATCTCCAGCTACTCCACCTGAGTTGATAGTACGCATTGTAAGTTGAGTACCTGGTTCTCCAATTGATTGAGCTGCCATAATACCAACTGCTTCTCCAACTTCAACAACTTGTCCTGTTGCTAAATTACGCCCATAACAATGTCTACAAACACCATGTTCATTTTTACATGTTAGAACAGTTCTAATAGCTACTTTGGTTACCCCAGAAGCAATTATTTTATCAGCAAGTGTTTCTGTAATATAAGTGTTTCTTTCAACTATTACTTCTTTTGTTTCAGGATTAATAACTTTTTTGTTAGTATATCTACCAACAATACGGTTTCTTAAACTTTCTATAATAGTTCCATCTGGATTTACAAATGCTTCAACTATTACACCCTCATCAGTTCCACAATCATCTTCTCTAACAATAATATCTTGTGCTACATCAACAAGACGTCTTGTTAAGTATCCAGCATCGGCAGTTTTTAAGGCTGTATCAACAGTACCTTTTCTAGTTCCGTGCGTTGCTAAGAAGAATTCAAACACTCTTGCACCTTCAGTAAATGAAGTTGTAATTGGTATTTCTACTGCTTCACCTGTTGGTTTCATCATAAGTCCACGCATACCAGCCATTTGGTTGTAGTTACTCATGTTACCACGAGCTCCTGATGAAATCATAATTGAAATAGGATTTTCTTTATTTGATTTGATATAAGCAGATAATTCATCAGCTATTTTATCTTTAGCACCATTCCAAGATTCAACTACTTTATCATATCTTTCTTTATCAGTAATTAAACCACGTTTAAATTGTTTATTTACTTGAGTTACTTTTTCAGTAGCTTCGCTTAAGATTTGTTCTTTATCTTTAGATAAAGCTATATCACCAATACCAATTGAAATTCCAGATAAAGTTGATTCTTTGAATCCTAAATCTTTCATTTTATCTAGCATTATAGATGTTTCAGTAGTTTGATATCTTTTATATATTTGAGCAATTAACTTAGTTAATACTCCTTTATTGAATGGTGAGACTAATTCCATATTAGCAATTTCTTCTTTAATGTTTGAACCTTTTTTAAGGAAATATTTACCTGGAGTAATTCCTTCAATATTTTCTTTAGTTCCTTCATTAATATATTGGAAAGTATCTGGGAATATTTCATTGAATTTAATTTTACCTACTGTTGTAACTAAATATTTATCCATTTGATCATCAGTAAATAATTTATGCTTAAATCCTTTTACTTGAATAGCTATTCTGGTGCTTAAAGTAATTTCTCTTCTTTCATAAGCCATTAAAGCTTCATTAGGATTTTTAAATACTCTACCTTCACCAGGTAATCCAGCTTTTTCAATTGTTATATAATAATTTCCTAAAATCATATCTTGTCCTGGAGTAACAATTGGTGCTCCATCAGATGGTTTTAGAATGTTATTAGCTCCTAACATTAATATTCTAGCTTCAGCTTTAGCTTCTTCACTTATTGGTACGTGAACAGCCATTTGATCTCCATCAAAATCGGCATTAAATGCTGCACAAACAAGCGGATGTAATCTAATTGCTCTACCATCAATTAATTTTGGTTCAAATGCTTGAATACCCAATCTATGTAATGTTGGTGCTCTATTTAACATAACTGGATGTTCTTTTATTTTTTCTTCAACAATATCCCAAACTCTAGGATCTTGATTTTCAATCATTCTTTTAGCTGCTTTAATATTTGATGCTATATCTTTAGAAACTAATCCATTGATAACATGTGGTTTAAATAATTCAAGTGCCATTTCTTTTGGAATACCACATTCATACATTTTTAAGTTTGGACCTACTACGATAACTGAACGTCCTGAATAATCAACACGTTTTCCAAGTAAGTTTTGACGGAAACGTCCTTGTTTACCTTTTAACATGCTAGATAAAGATTTAAGTGGTCTATTTCCAGCACCAGTTATATTACGCCCTCTTCTACCATTATCAAATAATGCATCTACAGCTTCTTGTAACATACGTTTTTCATTTTGAATAATGATACTAGGAGCTCCTAATTCCATTAGTTTTTTCAAACGATTATTACGATTTATAACTCTTCTATATAAGTCATTTAAATCACTTGTTGCAAATCTACCACCATCTAATTGAATCATTGGTCTTAGTTCTGGAGGAATAACTGGAATTGCATCCATAATCATCCATTCAGGTCTATTTCCAGATTCTAAGAATGCATTTAATACATCTAAACGTTTAATTAAACGAACTCTTTTTTGACTTGTAGAATCTTTTATTTCATCTATTTCTTTTTTTATTGTCTCAACTTCAGTAGCTAAATCAACTTCAGTTAATAATTGTTTAATAGCTTCAGCACCCATACCTACTTTAAAAGTATTTCCATATTTCTCATAATAAGCACGATATTCTTTATCACTTATAATTTGTTTCTTTTCTAAAGGAGCTGCTCCTTTATCTAAAACAACATAAGATACAAAGTATAAAACTTCTTCTAGGTCTCTTGGAGACATATCTAGAACAAGACCCATACGAGATGGAATTCCTTTAAAAAACCAGATGTGAGATACAGGAGTAGCTAACTCAATGTGTCCCATACGTTCTCTACGTACTTTAGCTTTTGTTACTTCTACTCCACATCTATCACAAACAATATTTTTATATCTTAATCTTTTATATTTTCCACAAGAACATTCAAAGTCTTTAGTTGGTCCAAATATTTTTTCACAGAATAAACCATCTCTTTCAGGTTTTAAAGTACGATAGTTAATTGTTTCTGCTTTTTTTACTTCACCATAAGACCATTGTCTAATTCTTTCAGGAGATGCAATAGCTATTCTTAAGCCTTCAAAATTGTTTACATCCATTAGTTATCATCCCCTTCTAAATCCAAATCATCCATATCTTCATCGAAATCTGCATCAAATTCTGGTTCCATATCATCGAAATCAGTTTCTTCTTCAACTTCCTCTACTTCAGGAGTCTCAGCTAATTCTTCTAATTCAATTTCGTCACTATTTAAATATGTATCATCATCTTGTTCTTCTAGATTTTTTAAATCAACAAATTCGCCTTCTTTATTTAGAACTGTCATATCAAGTCCTAATGCTTGGAATTCTTTAATTAAAACTCTAAAACTTTCAGGTATTCCTGATGTTGGAATTGGTGTTCCTTTAACTAATGATTCATAAACTCTAACACGTCCTACTACATCATCTGATTTAATAGTAATCATTTCTTGTAAAACATGAGCTGCACCATAAGCTTCAAGTGCCCAAACTTCCATTTCTCCAAATCTTTGTCCACCAAATTGTGCTTTACCTCCAAGAGGTTGTTGTGTAACAAGTGAGTATGGTCCAGTTGAACGAGCATGTAATTTATCATCAACCATGTGGTGTAATTTAATCATATACATAACACCAACGCTAATTCTATTATCAAATGCTTCACCTGTTCTACCATCACGTAAAACAACTTTTCCATCTTCATCTAATCCTGCTTCTTTTAAAGCATCAATTATTTCTTCACGACTTGCTCCATCAAATACTGGTGTAGCTACAAAAATTCCTAATTCTTTTGCTGCCATTCCTAAATGCATTTCTAATATTTGTCCAATATTCATACGAGATGGAACTCCAAGTGGATTTAGTAAAATATCTACTGTTTCTCCATTTGGTAAATATGGCATATCTTCTTCTGGAAGCACTAATGAAATAACACCTTTATTTCCATGACGTCCTGCCATTTTATCTCCAACTGTTATTTTTCTTTTTTGAATAATATAAACACGAACTAATTTAGAAACACCAGCTGGTAATTCATCTGAATCATCTTTTGTAAATATTTTTACATCATGAACAATTCCTGCTCCACCATTTGGTACTCTTAGTGATGTATCTCTAACTTCACGAGTTTTTTCTCCAAAAATAGCATGTAATAATTTTTCTTCTGAAGTAAGTTCTGCCATTCCTTTAGGAGTAACTTTACCTACTAAAATATCGTCTGTATTAACTTCTGTTCCAATACGAACAATACCATTTTCATCTAGATTTTTACGAGCATCCTCACTAATATTTGGAATATCTCTTGTAAATTCTTCTGGTCCTAATTTCGTATCACGGCATTCTATTTGGTAATCTTCAATATGAATTGATGTATAAACATCATCTTTTACTAATCTTTCATTTAAAATAACGGCATCTTCATAGTTGTATCCATTATAGTTCATGAAAGCTACAGTAACATTTTTACCTAAAGCCATTTCTCCTTTATCAGTTGAAGGCCCATCAGCTATAACTTGATCTTTATGAACAGCATCACCTAATCTTACAATAGGAATTTGATGATAACAAGTACCAACGTTACTTCTTTCAAAACCATTTAAATAATATGTATCCATACCACCTAATGTTTTAATAATAATTTTTTTAGCATCAACATAATCTACAATACCATCTGCTTTTGATATTATAACAGCTCCAGAATCTCTAGCTGCTATAGCTTCTACTCCTGTTCCAACAAGAGGAGCTTCAACTGTTAATAATGGAATTGCTTGACGTTGCATGTTAGCACCCATCAATGTACGTTTTCCATCATCATGCTCAAGGAAAGGTATTCCTTGTGTTGTTATAGAAACAATTTGTTGTGGTGAAACATCTATATAATCTACTTTATCAGATTCTATCATAATATTATCACTACGATATCTAACTGGAACTCTATCAGCCTTTAAATTATTATTGTCATCAAGATCTACAGTTGCTTGTGAAATATAATATTCTAGTTCTTCATCTGCTGTCATATATACTATTTCATCAGTTAAATGTTTATTAACAACTTTACGATATGGTGTCATTATAAATCCATATTCATTTATCTTAGCGTAACTTGCTAATGAAGTTATAAGTCCAATGTTTGGTCCTTCTGGCGATTCAACTGGACATAATCTTCCATAATGTGATGTATTAACGTCACGAACTTCCATTCCAGCTCTATCTCTAGATAATCCACCAGGCCCTAAAGAAGATAATCTTCTTTTATTAGTAAGTTCTGCTACTGGATTAGTTTGATCCATGAATTGAGATAACTGACTGCTACCAAAGAATTCCTTAATAGATGCAGTAAGTGGTCTAATGTTAATTAAAGATTTTGGAGTTACTTCAGTTATTTCTTGAGTACTCATTCTATCTCTAATAACTCTTTCAATTCTAGAAACACCTATTCTAAATTGATTTTGTAATAATTCTCCTACTTGACGAACACGTCTATTTGATAAATGATCTATTTCATCAAAATTACCTATTCCTTCAAGTAAATTTAAGTAATATGATACACTTGCATATATATCTGAAATTGTTAATCTTTTAATTTCTGTTGTTGCATCATTACCTATGATATTTACAACTTTATCAGGATTATTTTTAGAATAAACTTTAATAACTTGAACTTTATTATATGAATCTAAATCTTGATTAATTAAAACTTCTTTAGTTCCATATCCAGTTTCCATAATTGGTTTAAGTTTTTCTAATAATTCCTTAGTAATTACAGTATCTTTTTCTGCTATGATTTCTTTACCATTTTTAATAGTTTCAGCTAGTTTACAACCTAGTAAACGATCACATACATTCAATTTTCTATTAAATGTATAACGACCTACTTTAGCTAAATCATATCTAAATGAATCAAAAAATCTTGTTACTAATTGATTTTTAGCACTATCTAATGTAGATGGTTCACCTGGTCTTAATTTAGAATGAATATCAATTAATGCTTCATCTGTGTTTTTATTTGCATCTTTAACAATAGTTCTTTCTATATAATCATTTTCTCCAAATAAATCATATATATCTTCATCACTAGATAAACCAATAGCTCTAAGTAAAGTTGTAATTGGAACTTTTCTTGTTCTATCAATTCTAACATAAATAACATCTCTTGCATCTAATTCATATTCAAGCCAAGTACCATGATTAGGTATTAATTGACTTGTTATAACTAAACGACCATTTTTATCTATTTCTCTACCATAATAAGCAGAAGGTGAACGAACTAATTGAGATACAATAACTCTTTCAGCACCATTTATAATAAATGTTCCTGAATCGGTCATAACAGGCATATCTCCAAGATAAATATCTTGTTCTTTAACTTCACCAGTTTCATGATTAAATAATCTTGCTTCTACTTTTAAAGGTGCAGCATAAGTTGAATATCTTTCTTTGCATCCTTTTATTGAATATCTAGGTTCATCAAATGAATAATTTCCAAATTCTAAAGATAAATTTCCTGAAAAACTTTCAACTGGAAAAATGTCACTAAAAACTTCTTCTATTCCTTTTTCAATGAACCAATTGTATGAACTTTTTTGAATTTCTAATAAATTACCTAGTTCTATAGCGTTTTTTGTTTTTGCGTAATTTCTTCTTTCGCGATAATCGCTGAATTTTTTGATTGTATAAGACACTCTTTCACCCCTATAAACTATATTTATACCAAAGAACATAAACAAATCTAAAGTATATGCGTCAATATATAATTTTAACAAAACATCCTTGCTCTGTCAATTATTTTTAGCACATATAATATAAAAGCCTTTGTTTTTTGTAATTAGTTCTACGTCATATTTTTCAGCTAAATCTTTAAGTACTGATTTAGCACCTTGATTTTTATTAATAACTATCCAAAGTTGTCCATTTTTATTTAAATGTTTTTTAGCTTCAAATAGTATTTTATATAAAATTTCTTTACCTACTCTTATAGGTGGATTAGATATAATGTAATCATATAATTCACTAATATTTTGATAAATATCACTTTCAAATATTTTGACATTCACATGATTCAGATTAACATTCTTTCTTGCCAATTCCAAGCTTCTTCTGTTTATATCAATCATATGAACCTCTGCATCTGTATTTTGAGCTATGTAAATACCAATTGGACCGTATCCACACCCAAAATCTAGAACTTTTCCATGAATTTCATTTATATTAATTGTTTCTAATAATGTTCTTGTTCCAAAATCTAATCCTTTTTTAGAAAATACTCCATTATCAGTTGTAAAGTTATAATTTTTATTATTAATAACAACTTTTTTAATTGTTTCTTCACTTTTTAAAGTATCATCATTTTCAAAATATTGAGCCATAATAATACCTCCCTTTTATAAACACTGAAAGCCTATACTATTTTATTTAGTACAGGCTAGTGTATATTAATAATTATTTTAATTCGATTGAAGCTCCAGCTTCTTCAAATTTAGCTTTTAATTCATTAGCTTCATCAGTAGATACGTTTTCTTTAACAACTCCACCATTATCAGCTAAATCTTTAGCTTCTTTTAATCCTAATCCAGTGATATCTTTGATTAATTTGATAACAGCTAATTTGTTAGCTCCAGCAGAAGTTAAAGTTACATTAACTGCACTTGGTCCTTCTTCAACAGCAGCAACTGGTCCAGCAGCTACAGCTACAGCACTTGGATCTACACCAAATTCTTCTTTCATTGCGTCTACTAATTCTTTTACTTCTAATATTGTCATTTCTTTTAATCCACTAATAAATTCATCTTTTGTAAATTTTGCCATTTTAAATTCCTCCTTCTTTAATTAATTATTTTTCTAAATCTTGACTATATAAGTCTAGGCAAATAGATAAGTCTTTAACAACTCCCATAAGTCCACCAGCAAGCATTGTAAGTAATCCTTCTCTAGATGGAATAGAAGCTAACTCTTGTAACATTGCTTGATTAGCAATTTCACCATCAACAACACCAATTTTTAATTCTAAAGCTTTATGTTCTTTAGCAAAGTCACTAAGTACTTTAATTGGAGCTACTGCATCTTTACCAAAAGCTATAGCTTTAGGTCCATTTAATTCATCATCAATGTTGATATTTAAACTATTTAAAGCTCTTTTTGATAAAGTGTTTTTGTAAATTTTGAATTCTGAATCACTATCTCTTAGTTTTCTTCTCAATTCGTTTGTTTCAGTAACTGTAAGTCCACGATATTCAAAGAATACATAAGTAGCAGCATTTTTCATCTTGTCAGCTATTTCGTCTACGACATTAGCTTTTCCTTCAATAATTTTTTGATTAGCCATTGTTCTGCACCTCCATTCATCTATACCGAAATAAAAAGCTCTTACTATTATTAAAAGACAGTAAGAGCCGAAAACCTTATATTGTTATAAGTTCCTCGGTAGGATATTAAGTATTTCTACACCTACTGTCTACGGTACATTTTTTGTAAAACAAATTGATTATATCATAACACTAATTAAAAGTCAAAACTTGCTGTGTCTATTTTAACTCCAGGTCCCATAGTAGAAGATAATGATATATTTAAAATATATTTTCCTTTAACTACTGATGGTTTAGCTTTGTTAATTAATGTAACGAAACTAACTAAATTTTCAACTAGTTTAGCATCATCAAATGATACTTTACCAATTAACACGTGTACATTTCCATAACTATCTGTACGATATTCTACACGTCCTTTTTTAACTTCTTCAACTGCTTTTTTTGTATCCATTGTAACTGTTCCAGTTTTTGGATTTGGCATTAATCCTTTAGGTCCTAATATTTTACCTATTTTACCTAAAGCTGGCATCATATCTGGAGTAGCTATCATAGTATCAAAATCGAACCAATTTTCTTTTTCGATTTTTTCTAACATGTCTAAATCTCCAACATAGTCAGCTCCTGCTTCTTTAGCAGCTTTAGCAGCTTCTCCTCTAGCTATTACTAATACTTTTTTAACTTTTCCAGTTCCATTAGGTAATACTAATGCACCTCTTAATTGTTGATCAGCTTTTTTTGTATCAAGATTTAATCTCATAGCTAATTCAACTGAAGCATCAAAGTTAGCAACACTAGTTTCTTTTACTAATGCTATAGCTTCTTCTTTAGTATATAATTTATTTTTTTCTACTTTTTGTGAAGCTTCTAAATATTTTTTACCTTTTTTCATTTAATTTCCTCCTTATGTGGTATAACGGATTTTTCCTTCCACATAGGTTAACCCTATATGTGTAATTATTTTTCTACTTTAACGCCCATGTTAAGTGCAGTACCTTCAACTATTTTCATAGCTTCTTCGATACCATAAGCATTTAAGTCTGGTAATTTGATTTCAGCAATTTCTTTTAATTGATCTTTTGTTAATGTTGCTAATGTTTCATTAGCTCCTTTAACTGAACCTTTTTTGATACCAGTAAATTTTTTAATCAAAAATGATGTTGGTGGAGTTTTAATAACGAAATCAAAACTTCTATCATCATATACACTGATTTCAACTGGTAGAATGTCACCCATTCTATCTCTTGTTGCATCATTATATTTTGTACAGAATTCTTGTAAATTTATTCCTGCAGGTCCTAAAACAGTTCCGACTGGTGGAGCTGGTGTAGCTTTTCCAGCTGGTACTTGTAATTTAATTTTTCTTGTAACTTGTTTTGCCACGAAAAACACCTCCTTATTTTATTAACTTTTCATGTTTTCATGTGTGGTTTTAATGCTTAATCCGTTTTGCTCCCACTAAAATCTATATCAATTAAAATATAGCACTATGATAATATCATATTTTTATGGTTTTGTAAATAATTATTTTAATTTATTATCATTTATTCTTAATTCAATAAAAAAAGATAATATTTTTATCTAATTTTTATTACATTATGCTTTTTCTATTTCTGTTAATCCAAGTTCAACTATTGTTTCTTGCCCAAATAAATCTAATGAAACTTCCAATCTTTGATTTTCAATATCAATTGATTTGATTTTTCCATACATATTAGTAAATGGTCCATTAATAACTTTTATCATGTCCCCATCATTTAAATTATTACCAATTTCTAATCTGCTCATTCCCATTGTTCCTAAAATTTTATCAACTTCCATTGGAGTTAATGGAAATGGTTTAGCTCCTCTACCTGATGAACCTATAAATCCTGTTACTCCTGGTGTATTTCTAACAATAAACCAAGCTTCATCTGTCATTATCATTTCTACTAGAATATATCCTGGAAACATTTTTTTAACTTTTTCTTTTTCTTTTCCTTCTTTTGTTAATTCTATTTCTGTTTGTTCTGGAACTATTACTCTATATATGTAATCTTCCATTCCCATAGAACTAGCTCTCATTTCTAGTTTTTCTTTTACTTTATTTTCATGTCCTGAATAAGTGTTTACTACATACCATTCTTTTTCCATTATCTAATCACCATCTTTATTGCACCTAATAATAAATCTAATCCACCAAAGAAAACAACAAATATAAATACTATAAATAAAGTAGATATAGATAATTTAATCATTTCTTTTTTAGAAGGCCATTTAATTTTAGGTATTTCTTTTTTTACTGATACAAGAAATCTTACCAATCTTTTCATTTTACACTTCCTTTTTAGTTTATGTTTTTTCAAACAAAAAACACTTTAAATTGTGTCTGAGTAAAATATACCATAATTTTAATTCAAAGTCAATCAATTTAAAATGTTTTGTCTTATTCATAAATTATCATAGCTGTAAAACAAAATATTTGTTCTTCTGAAAAAACACTTAAAGCTACTTGATATTTAATATCAATTATTGAACTATTATTTTCTTCAATAAAATCGTTAATACTGTTTTCTAAATCTTTTTCATGATTTTCATCAAATATTTTAACTTTCATCCATATCACCATATTTATAATAACATTTATAATTTAAAATATTTGTCGCATTTTATTTTTAATTGTTGGAATAAATTTATTGTAAAAATACTTAAATTCTTCAGTTCTATAAAATATTAATAACAATACTATATTTACTAATATAAACAAAATTAAAGCATATAAAATCCAAGTAAATATATTAGTTATAATAATAAAACTAAATAAATAATTAAATACCAATAATATTAAAATAAAAATAATCATATATTTAATATAGTTTAAATAATAACTTTTCGAACTACTTTCAAAACCATATTTATATACTATATATGGATCTAAAATAGCGGTTGTAAGTAAATTAGATATTACTGTTCCCATTAACACCCCAGCTATTTTATACTTACTTACTAATAAAAGTGATATTGTAATATTTAAAATAACCATTATAACTGGTCTATATTTAGCTCTCCAAAATAGTCCATAAGCATTTCTAAATGAATTTGTGACACTTTGCATACCACTAATATATATTTTTAAAGCAAATATAAATATAATATATTTTTCTAATAAATAATATTCTCCTATCCAAATACTAATAAATGGATTAATTAATATCATAATACAAATAGATGTTAAAGCATATATCCAAAAATTAAAGAAATTTAATTTTTCATATATTTCCCTACTTCTGTTTTTATTAGAAGTAACTACTAAATTACCAATACTAGATGTAATAGCATTAAATATTTGATTCAAAATATTTGTAATCGAAGTTGAAATTAGAAGATAATTAGAATATATTCCAACCGCTACTAATCCAATAAATTTAGAAATAATTATATTGTCTGTACCATTAACGATTACACTACCAACTCGATATATAAAAAGAGCTGATACATTTTTTTTAATATCTTTTATATCTTCTTCAGCTAATTTTTGATTGTTTTTTTTCTTTATATATGGATATAATTTATGAGCTGTTTTTGATATATATATGTTTTGCATAATAACCATAATAATAGATGATATTAAAAATAATAAATAGTTTTTAGTTATAATTAATATTAATATTTGAATAATTGATAAAACAGTTGAAAAAACAAATATTATTCTTGAAGTTATATATCCTTTTTGATCTGAATCAATTAGAAATTTTTTATAAACAAAGAAATAACTTGAAGCTGAATGAATGACAAATAATGCATATATTAATGATAAATTGGCAATATTTGGCATATCTTTTATTAATAAAGGTAAAAACGGAATTAAAGATAATCCAATCATTAAAACTATTATTCCAATAATATTATATATTTTAGCATAATAATTCATTAAAGCTTGAATTTTATTTTCATCTTTTAAAGCTAAAGGCTTATATAAACTATATGGTATAGCTATACCAATACCTAAATCAGCTAAAGAAAGCATGGTAATTATATTAGAAAATAAACCATTTATTCCTAAATATTCACTACCTAACATTTTTATAAAAACCGTTTTAACTGCAAAATTAATGATCACAGTTAATATTTGTGTAATTATAGAAACACTAGAATTAACAATTGAGTTTTTAGTTCGTGAAGCCATTTTTACCTCCTAAGTTAAAAAAGCATTAATAATGCTTTTGTTAAAATTTGTATTATTATATATAAATTATTTTCATTTGTAAAATTAATTAATAAGCTGTTAGACGATCTTCCCATTTTGTTCTACCACTTGGAAAATTAATATAATCTCTTGGATTTCTTCGTGCAACATTATTCATATAGTAAAATGTATAAGTTGAACTACTTCCATATAAACCTAATGCTAAAGTCAAATGTAAATGAGCTCCTGTAGTACAAGCATCATAACTAAATGTACTTGGATCTCCTCCTGAATATCCAACTATAGTATTTCTACTAACAATTTGTTCTTGAGAAACTGTTATTGTTCTTAAATGCGCATAAACACTTGTAAATGTTTGTCCATTAATGTTGTGATGAACTATAACCATGTTTCCACCACAACTGTTTTTATTCATTAAAACAGCTACCATACCAGTGCCTATTGCATAAACTGGAGTTCCAGCTGGTACAGAAACATCTAGTCCTTCATGGAAATTTCTTCCTAAAAGGTCTCTTGCTCCAAATTCGCTTATAACATATCCTGTATCAGTTGGTCTATAAAAAGCTGTTCCTGCTGGTAATGCTTTTCTTCCACAAGTTGATATATCTTCATTATCTTTACAACCTTTATTTTTATAAAGTTCAATTATTTCTTTTTGATATTGTATTTCATCTTCTATGTCAACGCTTGTATCTGATAAAGTTTCAAGTTCTTGACCTAGTTTTGTTTTTTGTATATCTAAGTTTTCTTGTTGAGATGCTAAATTAGTTCTTTTTTCTTCTATTTGTTTTTGTTTTTGTTTATTCTCTTCTATCATTTGATTATATTCGTCAACTAATTGATCATTGTAATTAGCTAATTGTTCTGCAACAGAAATTCTATAAATAAAATCTGTAAAATCACTAGCTCCAAAAGCATATTCTAAATAAGAAGATTCTCCATTTGAAACTTGTATAAAATTTACAATTTGCTTTATTTGTTCTTCTTTTTCAGCTATTTGTCCATTTAAACTTTCTATATCAGCATTTAATGATGCTATATCTGTGTATGTTTGGTCGATTTGTTTTTTTATACTAGCTATTGTTGAGTTAATTGAATTAATCTGAGCTTCTGTAAGTTGTTGTTCTTCTTTATTAGCATTTAATTCAGCTAGTTTTGCGTCTAATTCACTTTTTAAATCGCCTAGTGTTTGAGCACTAACTTTTGTTGGTGACATAAATGTTGGTATAATAAAAACAATTATTGAAAAAACTTGCATAATTTTTTTTATTATATTTTGCATATTATCTACTCCTTTAATTGTTTCCTAATTTGTTTATAATTTTCACAATATTTTTCTACTAATTTCCAAAATGATGCTGAATGATTGAAATGAATGAAATGAGATAACTCGTGCACTATAACATAATCTAGTTTTGTTAAATCATATTTTATTAATTCAAAATTAAGTGTAACGCTGTTATCTTTTTTATTACATACACCCCATCTTGTTTTCATTTTTCTTATTTTTAATTTTGGAAAAGGTATTTTTTCGTCAAAATAATTATATATTTTATTTAATTCAAATGTAAATATTTCTTCTGTTTTTTTATTTAACCATTTATTTAATTGATTTTGATTTTGAGCATATATTCTATTATCATATATATCAATGCTTGTGTTTGGCATAAATATTATATCATAAGGTTTTCCTAAAAAATAAAATTTTTCATCTTTATCTTTTTTTACTTGTCGTTTATTTAACATTTTAATTAAATATGAATAATTACTATCTAATATTTTTTTTATTTGATTATTTGTTATTAAATATGATGTTGTAACATATATTTTTAAATCTTCTTTAACTCTAATATATGTGTTTTTATTGGCTTTTCTAATTATGATAACATCATATTCTATATTATCTATTATATATTTCATTTGCACCTATTTTTTCTTTTTCATATATTATATCAATTACATTTTTTATATCATATATCATTAATGTATTTCCTTGTAATAAAAATTCATTTATTTCAAATTTATTATTTCTAAATAAATCTTTATATTCTTCAATATCTTTTTCATATTCTTTTATCATATTATCAGCTTCTATTTTTTCTATTGGATCTAAAACATGTTTTGATAAGTTATAAACATTTCCTTGATTATTTTCAACACATATTTTAATAAATAAAACATAATTACTACTTAAATCAACTTTATTATAGTAATATGAAGATTCTGTTTTTAATTTAGTTACTAATTCTAATTGTAAATTATTAAGTAATTGATAATATTTATTGTTTTTTTCTATAGCATCTTTATTTATAGTAGCTTTTAAGTAGTCAATAAATATTTGGCATCTCATTAAATATAAATTATCCAATTTTATTTGACTTTGCATTTCTTCTACTAACGATAAATATTTTTTCACTTCTAAACTATATAGATTTTTATTGTAAAAATGAGCTTTATTTAATTTTTCTAAATAATTTGAAGAAGCATTTTGTGATTTTTGTGAATATATTTCTTCTTGTTTTTTCATGTCATTTTCAATTGTTGAAAATTGTTTTTTTAATTTTTCTAAATTATTTTCTATTTGTTGTCTTTTTTGTTTTATATTTTTTTCAACTATATTATATTCAAGTTGTCTTTTATTTAATATTTCGTTCACTTAATCACCACCAATTATACTTATCTTTTCTACTATATATAATATATCATATTTTAAACAAAATATAAAGTTTATTTTGTACTTCAATATAAAAAAAGTATCTTATGAATAGATACTTTTTAATATTATTTTTCTTTAATAGCTTTAAACATTTTCTTCCATAAATCTTTAGAAGAATAATTTAAAATACCAATTTTATATATTTTTAAACCATATTTAATTAATAAATAATTAAATCCTATAACAATTATAATTGAAATTATAACATCAATGATACCAATTTGTCCTAAAACAAGTAATGATGGTGATAAGATAGCTGATATTAAAGGTACATAAGAAAGAATTCTTATAAATAAAGCTCCTTTAAATAATCCTGCCATCATTGATAAATAATATCCTGCTAATGAAATCAACATAATTGGAGTTTGTAATTGTCCAAAATCTTCTGCATTTGTCGTCATACTAGCTAAAATACCTGCTAATAAAGAGTAAGCTACAAAAGTGATTATCATTAAGATCAAAGTAAGTGGTATTACATAAATTAATTTATCGCTAAGACCAGTAGCTAGAACTTGATTAACAATGTCCATAACACTAGACCCAAGTCCTGATGCTATATCTCCTGAACTCATTAAAAATCTAATGCCTAAACCTAATCCAAAATATAAAATTAATAAACCACCTTGTAATAATACAAAAACATTACCTGATAATATTTTTGATAATAAATGAGTTTTAGGAGAAACATTAGAAATAATTATTTCCATTCCTCTTGTTGTTTTTTCATCATTTATTTCAGCACCTATCATTTGTACTAAAAAGATAGTTAACATGAAAAATGGTAGAATAACCATTGGAAAGACTGTTGTCATAATCATTTCCATGTTCTCATCTTCTGAATTTTTATCTTCATCAAGTACTACTCGATCAATTGTTACAGTTGAATATAATCTATTTAATTCTTCTTCTGAAACATTTGTTGTAGCTAAAGCTATAGAAGTTTTACTATTATTAATTGCAGTTGACATTAATTGATATTGAATTGTATCAATAAAACTTTCTGATACAACTTTAATACCTATTACTGTTTCTTGATTTTCATTAATAACCATTAATAATGCATTGTTTTCATCATCTTCTATCGTTTTTGTTATTTCTGCTTCACTTTTATCAGTTAAAATGAATTCATAACTTTCTGATTCTTCTCCATTAACTGATTGATCTAAAACAGTTAATTGATTACTAAATACATCTTTAAAATCATAATCTGTATTATCAATTATGTATATTTTTGTTTTTTCATTAAAATCTCCACCAAAGAAAGTAATGATTGAATCAATATTAAGAACACATATAACAGCTAAAGCTAATAATGCATTAGCTACTAAAAACCATTTTGTTTTAATTTTTCTTTTCAAACTAACTTCTGTTAAATATCTTAATTTATTTTTCAAATGATTCACCTACTTTCGCAACAAATATTTCATTTAATGTTGGTTCTTCAACAACAAATTTTGTAATAACATTATTTTTTATTTCTTGAAATACATTTGGAACAATACTAGAATCATTAATTTTTACTTCAAAGTCACTTGCTCTTTCAACAACTTGATAAACTCCAGTTATTTTTTCCAATTGCTCCTTAGTTATATCGCCAGCTATAAAAATATTTTTCTTTTGATATTTTTCTTTTATTTCTTTTAATTCTCCTTCTAAAACAGATTTACCACGTAAAATTATAACTAGTTTTTTACAAAACAATTCCACATGTTCCATTCTGTGTGATGAGAATATAATCATACTTCCATTATTTGACATTTCAACTATCATATCTTTAAATAATTCTGTATTAAATGGATCTAATCCTGAAAAAGGTTCATCTAATATTAGTAATTTTGGTTCATTTATAATAGCTGTTATAAATTGTATTTTTTGTTGATTACCTTTAGATAATTCTTTAATTTTTTTATCTTTATAATCGCTTATTCCAAATCTATCTAATAAATAATCCATTCTTTCTAATATTTTTCTTTCTGACATTCCTTTTAGGTTACCATAATATAAACATTGTTCTTTAACTGTTAATTTTACAAGCAAACTTCTTTCTTCAGTTAAAAAACCAATATTATCTGTTACATCATAATCAATGTTTTTGCCATCTAAAGTAATTACCCCACTTGTTGGATCTAATAGACCCATTATCATTCTAAATGTTGTTGTTTTACCAGCTCCATTTACCCCTAATAAACCAAAAATTTCTCCTGGTTTAACTTCAAATGATAAATTATCAACTGCTAAAAAATCACCATAGTATTTTGTTACATTTTCCAATTTTAACATACATAATCTCCTTTTACTTTCTATACTATTATATATAATTATTTACTTAAATGTCAAATAATTAGCTATATCTTTTTTGACATAATAAGATAAGTTATAAGATAAATAAATAATTGAATTGATAATAATGAAGCTATAGCCATAGAAATATCTTTCATATTAAGTAAAGTTATAATTATACAGCTAAATGCTTCAATTAATAATGTTATTCTAAATGCTAAAGCATATGAGTTACACATTATTTTTAAATTTCTTTCATCTTTTTCTTCTATTTCTATTTTCTTTAATTTTTTTGGATTATTTATTATTATAATGTTTTTTACTATAATAAATAATGAAACAGATAATAATCCAAATCCAAATCCACTTATATATTCCCTACTTTCACCTTGATAAAAAGCAAAACTATAAATAATACATATTAGTGCTATTAAGAAAATAATAGATGAAAATACAATTCTAAATTTAATTTCTCTTTTCATTTTGTTCTCCTTCATATATAAATATTTTTTCAATTGGTAAATTAAAATATATAGATATTTTAAATGCCAATAAAATAGATGGGCAATATCTTCCGTTTTCTAAAGAACTTATTGTTTGTCTAGAAACTTCTAAAATAAGAGCTAATTCTTCCTGAGAAATGTTTTTTTCTTTTCTCAGTATTTCTAAATTATTTTTCATACACCATCTCCTATGTAAAATAAGCTTTACAATATTATTGTATTCCTTTATATATATTATGTCAAGTTTATTTTACATATTTATTTCATAAAATTTTTTCTTGACATTATTTTTAAAAATGATAAAATGAATATTACCGAGGAGAGAAAGTATGTTTGAAAAGTATTATTTAAACGATTTATATATTGGTCACATTAAAGTTTTAAAACCTAATTTAAATGACTTAATAAAAGAAGAATTAATTACATTTAGATATTGGACAATTTTAAAAAAAACAAGTAATGATAAATTTATTGATTTGAAAAATCCTAAAATTTTATTATCTATGGATACAAATTCTAATTCTCCATATCACTTAATTGAGTATATGGAACCTCTTAGTAATTATCACATTAATAATAATAAATTAAGCAAAGTTTTAAATCGATATGAGGCTATAAAAGAAGCTTCTAATTGTTATGAAAAGGCTTTACAAAAAAAATTAACGATTAATAAAGTTAGAGCAAATTAAAACACAATTTATTTGTGTTTTTATATTGTATTAAAAAAGAAATCAAATATTTTTTTACTATTGCTATCTTTTATAGATTCAGGATGCCACTGTAGTCCTATAAAAAAAGTTTTGTTTTTATCTTCAATTGATTCAACTATATTATCAAAAGAATAAGAGGTTACATATTTATTTATATTTGTTATATGTTCTAAATGCCTACTGTTTACTAATATAATTTCTTTTGAAATTATTTCATATAATTTTGATTTTTCATCTATTTTAATTTTATGAACATATTTTTTATCACTTTTATGTTTTTCATTATTTATTTTTTTTAATTTACCTTTTAAAATAATACTCATCATTTGCATTCCTAAACAAATACCTAAAGTTGGAATATTATTATCATATAAATATTTAACTATTTTTAAATCATTTTTATTTATATCATTTCCACCTTGTAATATAAATCCATCACATATATTGATTATTTTTTCATCAAATTTATCATTTACAATGCCAATAGGTATAGCATTATATTTTATTATGATATCTACTATTTCTTTATTTAATGTTAATTTTTTATTATTATTTCTTAATATTATTCCTACCATTTTCATATAGATCACCTATTATATTATATGTTATATTTAAAAAAGTATCTTAAAAAGATACTTTAGTTAATAATTAATTGTTTTGTAATAAATTTATTAAATCATTTTCTAATTTTGATACATCATTAGGACTCATGAATAATATAACTGATTCTTTATATTGACTTAATTTTTGTGCTTCAGTAATATCTATATGTTCTCCATCATTTAATTTATCAATAATGATATTTGAGTTTATATCAGGATAATTTTCTTGTTTTTCTCTTGAAGGAAAAATATCTAATACATATGCTTTATTAGCTAAATTAAGTGCTTCAGCTATAGAAATAGCAAATTCTTTTGTTCTACTAAAAGTATGAGGTTGAAAAACAGCTATAATTTTTTTGTTTGGATATTTTTGTTTAACTGCTTTAATAGTAGCTTTTATTTCTCCTGGATGATGTGCATAATCATCAATTACAACCGCATCATTAACTATAACTTCAGAAAATCTTCTTTTAGCTCCTTTAAATGTTTTAAAAATTTTACTAACATCTTTAGCTTCCATTCTTTCATAATAACAAGTAGATATAACAGCAAGTGCATCTAATAACATATGTTTTCCATATATTGGTAAATCAAAATTGCCATAATAATTTCCTTCAGCCTCTACTTCAAAACTAATACCATTTTCTTTATATTCTATTTCTTTGGCTATAATATCATTATCTTCATCAATACCATAATAGAAAATTGGTTTAGTAAGTTCTAATGAATGAGTATATGGATCATCACCACAAGCTATAACCATTTTTTCAGCTTTATTCGCATAAGAAGTATAAGCATCTATAACATCATCAATATCTTTATAATAATCAACATGATCCAAATCGATATTTGTTATAATAGCATAATATGGATTATAATTTAAAAAATGTCTTCGATACTCACATGATTCTAAAACAAAATATTCATTATCTGCAGATGCATATCCTGTTCCATCACCTATTAAATAATTAATTCCTCTTAATTCTCCAAAAACATGAGCAAACATAGCTGTTGTTGTTGTTTTACCGTGACAACCAGCAACACAAATTGTTTTAAATTTTTTAGTTAAACTACCTAGCATTTCTGGATATGTAAATATTGGCACATCCAACTCTAAAGCTTTTTTTATTTCAGGATGTTCATCATCAAATGATGCTCCTCTAACTACTTTCATATCTTTATTAATATTATTTTCATCAAATGGTAATATTTTAATCCCTAATTCATGAAGTTTATCTTCAGTGAAAAAATGTTTTTCTAAATCACTTCCCTGCACTGTATATCCTAGTTGATGTAAAATTTGTGCTAATGCACTCATGCCAGTCCCTTTAATTCCAACAAAATGATACATAAAAATTCTCCTATCCTAAAAGATTTATTATAAATGGTCCAAGAACTAAAATAAGTATTAATGGCACAACAAATATTACTGATAATATACTTACTTTATTTGGTATTTCATTAATTTCTTTTTTAATTTCTAATATTTGTTTATCTCTTAAAAACTCTATTTGACTATTCATTGTATCTAATATACTATTTCCAAAAACATTTGTTTGAGTAATATTTAACAAAATATTATTTATTGTTTCAGATGGTATTCTTTTTTTCATATTTTCTAATGCTTCCATTAAAGATTTACCAAATTTAACTTCAAACAAAGCTTTTTTAAATTCATTAGATAGTTCAGAATCAACATTAAAAACAGCTACTTCTAAAGCATTTTCAAGATTACGTCCTGATTCTAATGTCAATGTTAATATTTCAAAAAAATATAAAGCTTGATGATCTAGATCTTTTATTCTTTTTTTAATTGGATTTTTAATTAAAACATATTGTATAAAATAATAATAAATAACAGCTATAATAGGAGCTAGAACATATCCAAAATCATTTGAATATAATAATCCTAAAAATATTATAGTTGTTGTTATGAGCCTTAAATTTAAAAATTGTAGAGCATCAAATTTACAATTGTTACCAAGCATTAAAATATCATTTGATATTTTTTTTATATCTTCTTCGCGATATATTTTTCTTATTATACTATTTCCTTTCATTTGATCACATCCTTACTTTCATTATTTTTTGAACAAACCATACATATGCAATATATATAATACTCATTATGAACATCATAATTATTCCTATTGTTGTTGTATAAAATGGTTTGAAGTAAGTTGGACTAATTAAGCTTATAAATAATATAAATAATGCTGGTACCGCATATAATACATACATTATTAATTTAGAACTTCCAGTTAATGATCTTAATTCCAATTTTAATCTCTTTTTACTAAATAAATTATTTTCAATTGATGTAAATACTTTAATTATATTTCCACCAGTTCTATTTAAAATAGTAAGTGATGCTGTTAAATAAGAAACTTCTTCTAAATTAATTCTTTCAGCTAATCTACCAAAAACTACATCAACTGAAAGACCAAAATTAAGTTCCATATACATTTTACCAAATTCAAGTGCCATAGGGCCTTTTAATTCTTTACTAACTAATTCAACAGCTTGTGTTATACTTCTGCCTGATTTAAATGCATTATTCATAATAATAATACCTTGTAATAAATCATTTTCTAATTTATCGTGATGTAATTTATATCGATACCAATAAATAATATCTGGCAAGAAAAAACCAAAAACAAATGGTAAACTAAATTCATATAAATTTAACATTTCATATCTAACTAATTTAGAAAACATTGCTACTAAAATAAATGATGTTCCTAAAATTAATTTAGTTGATATAAATTGCATTTCTGTTTCATAAATATTATTATATAAAACCAAATATTTATGATATTTTTTACTATATTTAGTTAAAAATTGTGATTTATTTAAATGTAGTGTTAGTTTTTTATTTAATCTTTTATAAAAACTTAATAATTGATCAAATAAAGAAACTGTTCTATCATTAATTGGTTTTAAACTATATTTTGATACTACTTTTTCATAATTAAGACTTCTTCTAAAGCGAAGAACATAAATTAATAAACCAAGCAATATTAAAATAAAACTAAATTGTAACATAACAATATAAAAAACATTACTTGTTATAACATTAATACTTATTTCTTTTGTTGTAACATTATTGGCTTGATCAGCTACACTACATGTTAATTTTTGTAATCCTAATGATGTAAAATCAACATTATCAAAATCACAAGAAATATTATCAATTTTCCCATCATGAACATCAGTAGCTGAAATACCTAATTCTTCCAAAGAATAAGTTTGATCTTTATTCAATTTTACAACAGTTATTGAATCTTCTGCCACTAAAATAGGGCTTTCTAAATCTAGACGATAATTGCCACTTGATCTTACAGTTTTTTTATTGTAATAATCATATTCTGTTATTACTATTTGATAATTACCTGTTTCAAATAAATTGATAACTGAAGATTTATTAGTACTAATACTATAAATTTCGGATGTTTCATTATTTTTGATTATTTCATAACTATACTTTGCTACAGAAGAACTAGGTGTGTAAACGACATTTAACTGTTGATTACTTATTCCATCTGTTTCAAATAAACTTAATTCTTCCATATCATCACCTCAATCTAACCAAATATATCTTCTAGTGTTTCAATTCCTTTATCTTTTATTTCTTGATAAACTTTAGGTAAATAATCAGTTTTTAAAAACTCACCATCAACTTGTTTATTATCAATTAACCCTGTTTGTCTAAATGCAAATATTTCTTTCATATGAACCTCATCATCTGAAAATCCAGTTAATTCACAAATACTTACAACTTTTCTTTTTCCATCACTAAGTCTTTGAATATGTACTACGATATCAATAGCATTAGCTATATACTCTCTTAAAGCTTTTATTGGAATTTCCATTCCCGCCATCAATATCATTGTTTCTAGTCTATTTAATGCAACAATTGCAGAGTTAGCATGCATCGTAGTTAAACTTCCACTATGTCCTGTGTTCATAGCTTGTAACATATCAAATGCTTCTTTTCCACGAACTTCTCCAACAATAATACGATCTGGTCTCATACGAAGAGAATTAATAACCAAATCTCTTATTGTTATTTCTCCTTCACCTTCATAATTTGTTAATCTTGTTTCTAGTGAAATAACATGTTCTTGCTCTAACTTTAATTCAGCCGCATCTTCAATTGTAATAATACGCTCATCATTACCAATGAAAGATGATAAAACATTTAATAAAGTCGTTTTTCCTCCACCTGTTCCTCCACAAATAATGATATTTAATTTAGCTTGAACACAAGCTTCTAAAAAACGTGCCATATATGGAGTTAAACTTCCACTTCTTAAAAAATCATCTATATTAGCTAATTCTTTTTTGAATTTTCTAATTGTTAATACTGGTCCTTTTAAAGATAATGGTGGAATAACAGCATTTAATCTAGAACCATCAGCTAATCTTGCATCGACCATTGGATTAGCTGTATCTATTGTTCTTCCTAGCGGTTGAATCATTCTTTGTATTGTTCTTATAATGTGATCATCATTAATAAATGAAATACTTTCATCTTTAATAACATGTCCATCTAATTCAATATAAATTTCATTTTTCCCATTAACCATTATTTCTGTTATATCTGGATCTTCTAATAACTCACTAATTGGACCAAATCCACTTATTTCATTATCAATTAAATTATAAATATAACTTCTTTCAATAACTGATAAATCATATCCTTCAATTGATTTATCTATTTCTTGTTTAACATATTCATCCATTGTTCCTGTTTTAACAATGTTATTATCAATTAAATTTTGAATTATTTTATTTCTAAGTTCTTCTAATAATTTTTTATTTTGGAAAGTATCATAGTCACTTCTTTGTTCGTAACCTGGATTTTCTAATTTAATATCAAATTCATCTACAAATTTTTTGCTTGACATATATAATCCCTACTTTCTTGTTTCATTTAACATATTTTGTATTTCTACTTTTTTTTGTTCTTCTATTTGAGCTTTACTTTCTTTTTTTTCTACTTTATATAATAGATTAGCTATTTTTTCTAAATTAGCTAATCCTTTCTTATGATAAGATTTAATTCTTTTATCTAAAGTAGGTATTTTTCCATCAAGAAAGTATTTTTCTATATTTTTAATATAAAATGAAGATGGTATTGTATAATTAATATTATTATTTATCATATGTTTTATATCATAAGGAGTAAAATATCCTTTTTGCTTTTTAGCTTCATTTAAAATGATTTTATAATTTTTCTTTTCCATATCAGTATATATTGAAACCATTGTTCTCATATTTTTAAGTCCTATTAAATCATTATCAATAATATATACTATTTCATCACTTGCATCGAACATAACTAAATTTATATCATTCATAAAATGATTTGTATCCACTAATATTACATCATATCTTGACTTTGTTTTTCCTAAAACAAGATTTAAATATTTACTATATATTTTATTTGCATTTCTAGGATCATGTGGTGAAGTTATAACATCTATATATTCACTATATTTACATGTATAATCATCAATCGATTCAAATTGATTATTATTAACATCATCTATTAAATTAAACAAATCTCTTTTTGGTTCTAATTTTAATAGTAAATCTATTCCGCCAGCATATAAATCTAAATCTATTATTAAAACTTTAAGTTTTCTATTTTCTAATATTCCAGCTAAATTAAGTGTTGTAACAGTTTTTCCAGTTCCACCCTTAACAGATGTTATTGTAACTACTTTAGCTTCTTTTATTGCCATGTTATTTCCTCCTTTGTATTTTTATTTGATTATCATTTATAATTCCTATATAAGTAACTGAGTAATCAATATTTTTTTTATTAAATAAAAATGCAAAAATATAATTTATTTTTTTATTAACAGTAATTTCTATTTGATCTTCAGATAAAACAATATTATTTTCAATCATTCCTAAATTAGCTGTTAACAGATTATTAATATTGTTTTTGATTTCATCTTGTGAATAATTATTTTCCATTTTTTCTAAATTAACTTCAATAACCTGTTTGATATTATTATCAATTTTTCTTTTTGTTATACTAATCATTCCTAAATCAACTACAATTCCCATAACTACTAAAATAACTGGTAATAACATTACAAAAAGTACTAATGTTTGTCCTTTATTATTCATTTGAAACAATCATACTTTCTTCAATCAAATATGGATTACCAAGTATTTTATCCAATCCTGGAGTCATAATGTCAATGTTTTTTGTTATTTTTATAGTAGTAAGTTCTATATTAGATGATATTTGTAAATTTAAATCATTGTTTGCAGCATAATTATTATATTCATCTATTTTATTATTTTTATATAAATCAGCTATTACATCCAAATCATTTTGCATTGTATATTTTGTATAGAATATTTTACCAAAATCTATTATTCCTAAAATAATCATTAAAAAAACGGGTAAAATAAGAATAAATTCTATCAGTGCTTGACCTTTATTATTTTTCATATTATCACGCTTTCCTATCATTAAAAATTATATCAAAAAAAAAGACTTTTAACAATATATTTAAGTCTTTTTATAATAATTTACTTTATTATTCTTTTAACTAATTTTTTTTCATCAATTAATGATTTATATTCTATAACCATTTGTTTCATTAATATTTGATAATTTGGTTTATATAAATTACTTATTTTAAGGGCATCACTTTCTTTTAAAGCAATATAATATATGTTTGGTTGATTTATTTGTTGATAAAAATATTGATATCCACTAGTTAACATATCAAAAAATACAATCTTTAAATTTTCTATTTCATTTAATTTATTTATATGTAAATCATTAAATAATGGTTGATATTTAATATCATTATAAAATAATGATAATTCACTAGATATAATATTAACATTAAATTTATCTATATTTTCTAGTTTCATATTAGCTACTAAAAGTTTACAAAAATCTATTGTTTTAAAATCAAGTATCATAATATACCTCCAATGCAATAGATATTATATATCATTATATAAAAATAAGCAAATAAAAAGAGTTTTAAACTCTTATTGATCTACACACATTCCTTCACCAGGTTTAGAACCTTCTACATACACTTTATCAACTAAAGCACAAGAAGATTTGGTCATAGAATCTTGCAGATAACCACCTAATAATTTAACAATACTTACAACTACAACACTTATTACTGCAATTATTAATAAATATTCAACTAAAGCTTGTCCTCTATTATTTAGTCTCATATAAATACCTCCTGTATAGTATGTCTACTAACATCTTATACTTTTTTTGTTTATTTGTCAAATATTTTTTAATATGATATATTATATTTGGTGATAAAATGAAACTAATATCAGATAACAAAATATATGATATAAAAATATGTAATAATTTTAAGTCTAAATTAATTGGTTTTATGTTTAAAAGAAAAAAAGTTAATTATGGATTAAGATTTGATAATTGTATTCTTCATACTTTTTTTTGTTTTCAAAACCTAGATTTGATTATGACTGATGTTGATAATAAAATTATTTGTATTTATCAAAATGTTAAACCAAATAAAATAATACCTAAAAATAATAAAGTTAAATATATATATGAGTTTTCTAGTAATATATTGAATCTAAATGATATTAATTTTAAATAAAAAAAATGTTTTTAAATAAACATTTTTTTATTATCAAAATTATTATTTTATAAACTAGATTTAGGTATTGTTATAACTGGGCGAAGGCCGATATCCTCCGTAGCTCTTATATCACAAATATTTAAAAAACCGCTTCTGATTATATCCCACGCTGCTGTATAAGTTTGCCTAACAGCAGTAGCCGTCCAATATCCAATACTAGACGAATCTGCTATATTACATCCATAATTTGTGCATTCCTCTGTATAATCAAATAACCAATCATAATTACTTGCTCCTATTGTAGTGGCCATTTGCGTTCTAGTATTACTATCCAAATAATATGCATCGTTTTCCCATGTTGCAGTTACTTCATTGAAAGTTAAATTACCTGTTATTTGAGCTATCTCTTGTGCTGTTATTAGTCTTGCTTTATATGTACTATAATCTATTGTGTAATTAGCTGTTGCATTATTTACAGTATAACTATCTGTTCTTGTTGGTATTCCTGCCCAAGAACTAGTATCAGATGCTAATTGTGTCATAACTTCAATTGGACCTGTTGATTTATTACCCGAATAATTCCATGCTATGTCTGCAGTTGTATTGTGATCTAGAATTAAGTTAATTGTATCGGTAGATGCTCCACCATCATTAAATGTATACCATTTCATACATCCTGTTTTTGTTCCTGGTGTACTTACTGCTTCTGCCGCTGTACATGTAAGTCCTGTTACTGGATTAAAATATATCGATGTTCCATTAGCATATATTGTGTAAGTTGGGTTGGTTATATTACTACAATTATCTGAAACTACTTTAGCATATGTTCCATCATATTTTACTTCCAACCCATTTATACATAATGTTGCTTCTTCTACTTTTCCATTATTTGCTAAAGTTACATTGCCGCTACTTGGTTTTGTTCCTTTTAATAGGACCTTATCTTCTAAATTATTTACATTATAATATCCTGTTAAATTTTCACCATTTAATTGTGACGTCACTACAGAAGTTTCTACTGCTTTAACATAATTATGAGCGCTTCCTTCTGCTGCTCCTCTTTTAGCTTTCGTTATTATTCCCATTATACTAGGTACTGCTATTAAAGCTATGACAGCTAGTATTACTATGACAGCTAGAAGTTCGATTAACGTAAACCCTTTTTTCATAAATCCTCCAATTTTCTTATTTTTATTTTAAAAATTTATAATTATTCATTTAATACTTTATGGTACTAAAGTTACACTGGATGTTCCACAACCTTCAAACATATATGATATAGAAGCACCAGAAGTTGTCCAATTAGATCCTACATATATTGTCGATAATTTAGTACTGTGATTAAACATATAATCCATGTTAGTTACATTTGATGTATTAAAATTATTAATATTAAGGTTCACCAAATTAGACATACCAGCAAACATACCTGACATATTTGTTACTTTTGATGTATTAAAATTACTTACATCTAAACTTGATAAAGAATACGTTTTATAAAACATCCATGACATATTTGTTACATTTGATGTATTAAAATTACTTACATTTAAGCTTGATAAGGATGCCATCCAATCAAACATATATGACATATTTGTTACTTTTGATGTGTCAAAATTACTTAAATCTAGATTACTTAGTCCTGATGTAAAAGTAAACATATATGACATATTTGTTACACTTGAAGTATCAAAATTACTAATATTAAGGTCCCCTAAATTAGACATATGAGTAAACATCCATGACATATTTTCTACCTTTGATGTATCAAAATTACTTAAATCAAGATTTCTTAAAAAATTCATTTGAAAAAACATATATGACATATCTATTACTTTTGATGTGTCAAAATTACTTAAATCTAAATTTTCTAATTCTAAACCAGCAAACAAGCGTGACATATTTGTTACTTTTGATGTATCAAAATTACTTAAATCAAGTGAATTGAGATTATTAAAATAAGCAAACCAATATGATGAATTGGAATTAGCATATATAGTACCAAAACTCCCTATGTATAAACTATAAGATGATTCATCATTTTCATCAACTTCAATCCAAGCTACTATGCTATTGTTTTTTTCTTCTGAAAGATCCCACTTTTCTACTGCGTCTTTCGTATCTACATAATTAACAAAAGATATTGAAGTTATATCATTACAATGCCCTGATATTGGATATCCAGAAGAATATTCACAAGTCCAGAAATAATTTCCTCCATCATAACTGGGATTAGCAACAAGATGTCCTTCACCATCCACATCATACCCTATTGAATTGCTAGGTCTAGCTATAAGAGTCGCATTTGTATCCATATTATTACAATTATTAGATACTACTTTAGCATATGTTCCATTATAGTTTACAATAAATCCATTTATACACAATGTTGCTGTTTCTACTTTACCTTTATCAGCTAAAGTAACATTGCCTTTACTTGGTTTTGTTCCTTTCAATAATACTTTATTTTCTAATTCTATAACATCATAATATCCTGTTAAATTTTCACCATTTAGTTGTGATGTTACTACTCCTGTTTCTACAGTTTCAATATAATTATATGCACTAGCCTCAGCTGCTCCTCTTTTAGCTTTCGTTATTATTCCCATTATACTAGGTATAGCTATTAAAGCTATAACAGCTAGTATTACTATTACAGCTAACAACTCAATAAGCGTAAACCCTTTTTTCATAAATCCTCCAACGTTTATATTTTTATTTTATAAATTTATAATTGTTCATTTAATACTTTATGGTACTAAAGTTACACTAGATGTTCCACAATAACGAAACATATCTAATGTGTTAACACCTGTTGTAGTCCAATCAGGTCCTACATATATTGTAGTCAACAACTCATCAGAATTAAACATTTGAGTCATATTTGTTACATTTGATGTATCAAAACTTCTAAGATTTAAACTTGTTAATGATGTCATTATCTCAAACATAAATGACATATCTGTTACATTTGATGTATCAAAATTACTTATATTCAAACTTGTTATAGATTGTGCCCAAGAAAACATCCATGACATATCCGTTACATTTGATGTATTAAAATTACTCAAATCTAAACTTGTTAATGCGCTTACATTATAAAACATTCTATTCATATTTGTTACATGTGCTGTATCAAAATTACTTAAATCTAAAGAGGTAATACTTTCCATGTGTGCAAACATATAAGACATGTCTGTAACACTTGATGTATCAAAACTACTTACATCTAAATTTTGAATTGCTATTAGATTTTCAAACATATAAGACATATTAGTAACTTTTGATGTGTTAAAACTACTTAAATTTAATGATAATAAAGATGTCATATCTTCAAACATACAAGACATATTAGTAACATTTGATGTATTAAAATTATTTAAGTTTAGACTTTCTAATGAATATAGTCCATTAAACATACCCAACATATTAGTAACATTTGATGTATCAAAACTACTTAAATTTAAAGATGTAATACTCTCCATGTGTGCAAACATATAAGACATGTCTGTAACTTTAAATGTATTAAAATTAGCTATATTCAAATATGTTAATGCCTCCATATCAACAAATGTTTCTTTCATTTTATTAACATTTGATGTATCAAAACTACTTAAATCTAAAGATGTAATATTTTTCATGTGTGAAAACATATAAGACATATCTGTAACTTTAGATGTATCAAAATTAACTACATTTATATTTTCTAATGAATATAGTCGTTCAAACATGCCTAACATATTAGTAACATTTGATGTATTAAAATTGCTTAAATCTAAAGAGGTAATACTTTCCATGTGTGAAAACATATAAGACATATCTGTAACTTTAGATGTATTAAAATTGCTTACATTTATACTTTCTAATGACAATACGGAACTAAACATTGAAGACATATTATTTACCCAAGAAGTATCAAAATTATCAAAATTGATTGTTTGGATACTAGTCATATCTGAAAACCAATATGATGAATCTGGGTTAGCATATATTTTCTCATTACTTCCTATATATAAATCATAATAACCTGGATTGGAAGAATTTTCTTTTAACCACCCCATTATAGATTTATCTTGTTCATAAGATAAATCCCATTGTTCCACAGCATTAGAAATATCTATATAATTGACAAATGAAATTGATATTATATCAAGAAGATGCCCTTTTTCTATATAATTATTATCTTCATAAAGATACTCATAGGTCCAAAAATAACTCCCTCCATTATATGATTGATTATCTATAATTTCATCATTTTCTATAAAATAATACTTTGTATTTAGCGGCCTAGCCATTAAATAATTACCATCTGTCAATATAGGTCCCATATTATCACAATTATCTGCTAAAACTTTTGCATTAGTCCCATCATAATACACTTCTAACCCCATTATACATAATCTTGCCTCTACAACTATCTCATCTTCTGATATTGTTAAATATCCTCTGCTTGGTTTTGATCCATTTAATGAAACTTTATCATTTATGCTATCTACACTGTAATAACCGATTAATTCTTCATCATCTTCTTTAAGTGTCAGTAAACTCATTTCTACAGATCTAACATAATTATGTGCACTACTTTCTGCTGCACTTCTTTTAGCTTTCGTTATGATTCCCATTATACTAGGTATAGCTATTAAAGCTATAACAGCTAGTATTACTATTACTGCCAACAACTCAATAAGCGTAAATCCTTTTTTCATAAATCCTCCAACATTTATAGATGTTTTTTAACAAAAAAAGCACATTTATTTAATGTGCAACTGACTGCCATAAATTCAAATGAATTTTTAGGCTCTAAAGTTTTGCGTCATTTATTTTCATAAACTTTGCTAATATATTATACCTAAAGTATATTAAATATATTTTAATAAGTCAATAATTTTTTTAATTTATCATTTTAACAATGTAAATATACGTAAAAAAAAGATGATAATAAATCATCTCATATATTTTTTAAAATTATTTTATTCCAAAATTTTAAAATACTCTCCTGAATCTAAATAAAGTATTCCTATTTTGTTTCCATATTTTCCAATTATATCTAAATATATATCTACATAACTATTTATTTTATCAAATTCTTCTAAAGTTAAATAAACATAATTACCATCTGACATTGTTAATAAAAATCTTTCTGTATCTACAGTATTAGGATCATATTTTATTTCTGAAATACGATTTAAAATTTCTGTATCAATTTCACTCATTTTTTTAATAAAATCATCATATATAGTGTCTGGAACATAATTAATTAAAACTGGAACTTTTAATATATCAGTAGTTGTTTCTTTATTTTCAAATATTGTTTTAGATAAAGTTGTATCATAAAAAAGCGGATTATTTTCTTCTATATATATAGCAATTTCACTTAAACTTCTTTTTTTAACTTTTGCATCTTTTATATATATATTTTTTTCTAACATTTTTTCTATTGAAAAACTAGTTTTATAAAAAATTGAAGGATAATTTTCTAAACTTGCTAATTCAATTATTTCTTGATCACTTAATATTTGATTATTATAAATAAAAATGTTTTTAATTGGGAATTTAACAAATGTTGATATTAAATAAAATAATAGAAATATTATTAATAAAAATACAAGAATTCTACCATATCTTATTTTTCTAACTTTAACTTTTTCATATTTATGTTGAACTATTTTTTTAGGTATTTTTTTTTGTATTTTTTTATTTGGTATTTTCTTTTTATTTTTTTTTCTATTATTTTTCATATTATCCCTCTTAATCAACTATTTCTTGTTCTAATATTAATTCTATATTAAATTTATTTTTTACATTTTCTTTTATTTGATTTATTAAAGTTACTATATCTGAACCTTTAGCATTATTATAATTAACAATAAAATTAGCATGTTTTTCACTTACCTTAGCTCCACCAATTATTTTCCCTTTAAATCCAACATCTTCTATTAATTTTCCTGCAAAATTATTATCCGGATTTCTAAATACTGATCCAGCTGATGGATAATTTAAAGGTTGAGCTTCTATTCGTCTTAGTCTTCTATCATTAATTACTTCCATTATAGCTTCTTTTTTTCCTTTTTTTAAAATTATTTTAGCTTCTAAACATATATATTCTGGATGTTCTTTTAAAAATGAAGTACGATAATGATAATTTAAATCTTTATTATATAAAGTTTCTATTTTTTTATCTGGGGTTAATACTTTTATAGAATGAACTATATATCCCATATCACTTTTATAAGCTCCTGCATTATTAAATACAGCTCCACCTACTGTTCCTGGAATTCCTGTTGCAAATTCCATTCCTGTTAATCCTAATTTAGATACTTTTAAAGCTAATTTAATTAATGAATATCCAGCTCCTACTGTTATAATATTATTATTTATTTTTAAATCATCTATTTTTTCTAATTTAATTAAGACACCATCATAATTTTTATCAAATATTAAATTGGATCCTTCTCCAATAATTTTATATTTTATTTTTTTAATTTCTAAATATTTAATTAATTCTATTAACTTATTAATATCATCTGGTATAATTATCATTTTAGCTTTTTCTTTTAATTTATAAGTTGTATATTTTTCTAATGAAATATCATTTAATATTTTACCTATTTTTAAATTTTCAATTTTTTTCATTTTGTTCGCTCAATTCTTTTAAAACATTGTATATTCTTGTTCCACTATCTTTTACAGCTAGTAATTCTAAATTTTGTTTAATTTCTTTAATTATTTTTTCATCATTGATTATTTGATCTATTTTTCTTACTAAAGTATCTTTTTTCAAATCCTTTTCTTCAATAATAAATGCTGCATTTTTATTTACTAAATCCATAGCATTTTTATATTGATGATTATTTGGTACATATGGACTTGGTATTAATATAGATGGAATATTAAGTGCTATTATTTCGCTCATTGTTGAAGCTCCAGCTCTTGATACAATTAAATCTGTATTTTTCATTATACCTGTCATATTTTCAATATAAGGAACTATTTTAACATTGTTTGGAATTTTAACATTTTTAATATTTTCGTATGAGTCTTTTCCTGTAACAAATAATATTTCATATTCTTTATTATTAAATAAGTTAATTGTTTTTATCAAAATATCAGTCATTCTACTAGAACCAAGAGAACCCATTACTATTAAAACTAATTTTTTATTTTGATTTAATTTGAATTTTTCTTTTGGAATTATTTCTTTTTTTATAGCATCTTCGCTACAAGGGTTTCCTGTATATATTGTTTTGTATTCTGGAAATTCCTTGATTGTTGATTTAAAAGATATACCTATTTTATCAGCGTATTTACTTAAAAATATATTTGCTTTTCCTGGTATACTATTTTGTTCATGTATAAAAGTTTTATATCCTAGTTTTTTAGCTGCATAAATAACTGGTCCTGTTACATATCCTCCAACACCAACTACAACATCTGGATTAAATTCTTTTATTAATTTTTTACATTTTTTTATAGCTAAATTAAAATATTTAATTGTTTTAATATTTTTAAGTATATTTTTTCTATTAAAACCATATATTTCTATTGTTTCAAATGGAATATTATATTTTGGTATAATATCTTTTTCCATTCTATTATGAGTTCCTATATATAAAAATTCACTATCAGGTTCTGTTTCTTTTATTTTGTTTATAATAGCTAGAGCAGGATAAATATGTCCTCCTGTTCCTCCTGCACTTATGATAACTCTCAAATACCATCACCTTTTTCTATTTTGTTGATATTATTATATCATATAATATGATATTTTCATATTTTTTATAACAAAAAATAGATCACTAAAATGATCTATTGTTCATATCTATTTTTTCTACTTTAACATCATCTTCATCTACAAAAAGAGATTTTTTATTCTTGTTTTTTCTTTTAGCTTCTTTTAACTCTTGTTTTTCTTTTTTTCTATTTTCTTTTTCTTTTTGTTTTATTTCTTTTTTAGATAATTCTTTCCTTCTCATTTCAGTATAATCTGTTATTTCTTTCTCTACTGAAACTTCATTATTATCTTGTTTTTCATTTTTATTTCTTTTAGCTTTTTTAAAAATAATTATTATAATTGTTAAAAATAAAATTACAGATACAGCTATTAAACCAATAATTATTTTTAAATATAAATCTAATCCTTGCTTTAAAAATTTTATTTCTTCTGTATTATATATTTGAACTGTATCTTCTATTGAATTATACATATAAATATGTTTTTCTCCTGTTTCAACATTCATTCCATATATTAAAGCATAATCAGAATTTTCAGTTAATTTATAAGCTGTTATTTCTTGATCATTATAATTTATTTTAACTTGACTATATCCTTTAGGAATATCTTTTTTATTTAATTCCATTGGGCTTAAAATTATTCCGTTGAAAGTATATTCCTTATATAAAGTATATGTCTTATTTTCTTCATCATATATATATAAATTAGAATTACCTTTAGAATCTTTTAACCCTATTAATAAATATCCTGTTACTTCTGATTTAAAAGCTGGTACTTCTTCATCGTTTATTTTAACTGTTGTTTCTGTATAGTTGTTTGGTGCTGTCAAAGATGATTTTTTTCTTATAACTGTATATTTTTCATTATTATATTCTATTTCAATTGGATTATATTCTGCTACCTTTGCATTAATTACATACGTTCTAGTTGACCCACTTTCAGATGTAACAATAATTTCTAATCTATTATCTCCATCCGTTACTTCTCTTGCTCCATTGCCAGATATTGTTGCTCCATCATCTGATGTAACAGCATTTATATTAACACTTGTTGTTTCTGGCTTTAATTCAACTGAATATTCTAAAGTGTCTTTACTAAATGTGGGTGATAATTCAGAACCATCAATTCCTAGAGAAGATAAACTATTATCAGTTGATAAAACTACTACTACTTTATTTTTTACTGTTACTGTTACAGATTTGCTAGTAGTAAAAACATTACCTGAATAATCAGCCGCATCAATTGGTGTTACAGTGATTGTAGCCGTTCCTGCCGCATTGGCAGCAAATGTATAAGTCACTTGACTTTGATCTAAAAATACAGATGACGATCCTCCTGATAATACTGATCCATTTGAAGATGTTATTGAAAATTTACCAGCTAGATCTGGTGCTTTTACCGTAACAACAACGCTAGACCCAACTGTTGTTGATGTTGTACTGGCATATATATTTAGTGTTCCCGCTATAGCATTTGCTTGAAATAAGATAAATGCTAAAAAACCTATTACTAATCCTTTTAAACCCTTTTTCATTTTATCCTCCTATTTTAGCACGCTTGCATTACCCATAATATAATTTTTTATATTAACATAGTCAACTGCATTTATGCTACCATCATTATTTACATCAGATGCTAATTTATAAGATCCATTTAAACTTGATGAACCCATAATATAATTTCTAACCTTTACATAATCAACAGCGTTTACGCTACCATCACCATCTGCATCTCCTTTTATCACTATTCTAAATGACTCTGTTGTATTTCCACTTGTGATTGTTATTATATCTCCAGTTCCCACTTTAGAGTCTCCACTTAAATTATAAGTTCCATTGCTATTTGTAGTAGAAATATTAACAGTTGCACCAGAATTAGTTAAATTAGAAATTATAAGTGACGCTTTTGATCCTATGCCTATATTTGTTATATAATTAGTATTATATGTATATCCACCACCTATAATAATCTCAGAGATTGTTTTTGAAGAAGATGAATTAGCTTCTTCTTTAGCTTTATCTAATGCTTCTTGATCAATAGCAGTTGGTAAACTAGCCGCAGAAGTTGGCATATTATTATACACAGGAATTGTAAATTCCAAAGCATTATCAAGAAGTCCTGATATTTTAGAATATCCATTATATGATATTACTCCTTCTGATACGGCTGCTGCTACATTAGTCATATATTGATTTGAATATGTTTTATTACTTGTTACATTGTATTTTTTAAAATAAATGGTATTTTGACCTTTATTAATATAAGCTTGTGCTTTAAATTCAGCACCACCTTTTATAGCAGCTTCAATTGTCGTCCATGGTCTTGAATATGTTGTCAATTTTAAAGTTTGAATATATCCAGAAGCATAATTAATACCACACGCTATTGCTGATTCACATGATGATGCAGCTCCTATATTATATACATTATAATATGATATACCATCAATTTTTCCATTACCATTAGCTGAATTACTAAGAGTTCCATCTCCAGTGACAACTTCCTGTCTAGCACTAGCAGCTAATGATACAGGACTTATATTATTTCCATTATATGTTGCTGCTTCTATAAAAATATTTGCATAATTATATAAAGCTGTATTTTTTAAAATATTTTGAACAACTTCTAATGTTTGATAAGCTGCATTATAACCTAGATTTTCAAACATAAATATTTCTTTTTCAGTTAAGAAATTCCTTGGATCCATATAATAAGCAACAGTTTGCTTATTTGCATAATACCATCCACCACCTTCTGGTAATTGGTTATAAGTATTTGTGGCAACATCATATGAACCTTGATCTAATGATAAATATATAGGGTTTGAACTTTGAACTGCACTCATTCCAAAATTACTTTCAGCAGATATTGCAGCATTCCAGTCTAAATTAGTTTCATAACCTTTAAATATCCAATTAGGATGCAGGTCTTTTAACAATGTTAATTTTTCCCAATAAATTTGAGGAATTTTATTTATTGTAAATTCTTCAGCATATTTATTTACATCTATATTGACTTGAACATTGTCAGCACAAACATATCCAGTATATGTTTTTTGATTATAGTTTTCCCAATAGAAACTAACTTGATAATAACCAGAAACACAAACTGATGTATTTGTTGATACAACAACAGAAGATAAAATCGAAATTTTATCACCTGGATCTAAAGATAATAATACATTCGTTCCTGCCTCATTAGCCAAAGTTTTAAACGATGTTATTTTTGTAATATAACCAGTTGTAACCCCTAAAACTTTAAAAGAAGGTATGATAAAAGAAATTAAAGTTAAAACTACAATAAATTTTAAAATATTTTTCATAATCATTACCTCCTTACTACTTAATTGCATATTAATTATAACAAAAAACAACATATATTGACAATCAAATTTAATGATATTTGTCATATATTTACATGTGTTGTTATAAAATAAAAGGAAAACCATAAACACTATGGTTTTCCATTGTATTAAAATTAATTAATACATTAAATTATATTAACTAAATTAAATTTTATTCATATTGATAAAAATTTAATTTAATGTTAAAATGTAAATGATACGGAGGATTAATATGGATAATAAATATAAAATAATGATTCCAAATATTTTAACCCTAACAAGAATTATTTTGACCCCTATAATTATAATATTAGGTGTAATAGGAAATACTAAAATTGTTGTTTTTTTAGTTTTAATCGCAGCTATAACAGATTTCTTTGATGGAAGATTAGCTCGTAAATGGAATACTGTTTCTAATACTGGAGCTAAATTAGATGCAGTAGCTGATAAAATATTTGTTATTGGACTTGTATGGTCATTAATAAAAAAATTTACTTTGTTTAAATATATATTGATTTTAGAAATTATTATAGGTTCAGCTAATTTATATTATCATTATAAAAGTAGAAGAACAGAATCTTTATATATAGGCAAAATCAAAACTGCTTTATTATTTACAACTATTGTAATTGGTATGATTTCTATATTATTATTTGATATGAATAAAATAGTATATTCATTATCATATACAACAATCAATTTACAAATATTAAGTATAATATGTTATTTATTTAATTATCTTTATAAGAAAAAAAATAAACCAAAAATTGAAGATAATCAAGTACATAATGAAATAATGCATGATAAAGATTTAGAATATGAACTTGATAAAACTATGATTATTGATAATTTAAGAGATTTTCAAGATAAAATATTTGATGTTGAAAAAGATGATATATACTAAAAAAAACAGTTAACCTGTTTTTTATTTTGTTTTAGTGTTTCCATCAGTTGGATTTTCAAAAGATATAGTTCCTGATACTCCAACAGCATTTTTTATATTTGAGACTAGATTTTGAAGTTCTGTATTTCTATCTGTTAATTCTCTAAGTTCAATATTTTTAGAATTTATTTGATTTGTTAATGTATTTATAACATTTTCATCAGTTAAATTTTTAATATTTTTTTCTTTAATTATAGAGTCTTTTTCATTTAATTGTTTTTCAAAACTTAATTTATTTTCATTATTTTCTTTTTGTGAATTTTCAAGTTGTTTTTTTAATTCCAAATTTTCAAGTTGTGTTTTATTTTCTTTTTCTTGCATATCATCTATTTTTTGTTTTTGCTCTAATATAATTTCTTCTTTTTTAGATATTGTATCTAATAGTGAATCATTTGTAATTTGTTGTTCATTAACTCTTACGCCTAATTCTCTAATTGTTTCATCTTTATCAAAAATTGCTTTTTTCAAATCTATATTTTCATTATAGTAATCCTTAATTTCATTTTCTGCTTGTTCAAATTTAACACTTAAATCTTTATATTTATTAAGTAATTCTTCTGTTTTTGAAGCTATTTCTTGAGCTTCTTTTTGATAATCTGAAACTATTGTTGTTTCTTTATCTTTAATACATTTTTTACTTGCCTCTGTTAATTTTTTTATTGTTTCATCATGCATTTGTTGCATTGTATTAACAATATTTCTTAAATAATTAATTGGTTCTTGTTCAATACTTATTAGCATTTCATTTTTTATTTTTTCAGAATCTTTATAAGCTGATAAAATAGCGTCATCAAATTCTTTTTCTGATTGTGATAAAGATAAATCAAGTTGTGATACTTCTTCTGCTGAAGATAAATTTTCACTTGGTTCTTCAATCACTGCTTTTTTAACATCTAAAGCTATTTGATCAAGAACTTCTTTTAATTCTGGTTCTATTTGATAATCTTCATTTTTTTCTTCTGTAGATTCTTCTATCATCGGTTCTTTACTTTGATTATTATCTTCTTCCATTTTTGTGTTAATTTGGTTTTCTAAAACAGTTTCTTCTTGTTTTAACATAGCATATTCTAAATTAACTTTTTTAATAATATTTAAATAGTATACAGGAGCTGCATTTTTAGTAATTGTTTCGCTAATTTCTATTATTTTTTTATCTTTAATAATATTATCTATATTTATAAGGTTGAAGTTATCAAAATTCATATTAGCTTTAATTGTTGCTTCATAATTAATATTATCTCCACTACAAATTTGAGCTAGAGTAATAATTATTTTGCTAATTAAACCAGTCCATAATTCTTCAGATATTCCTTCAAATTTAACAATTTCTCCTTCTTTTATTTCAGAAACTAAAACAATTTTAGAACTTGTTTTATCTGTTTTACCTTCTTCTATTTCATCCATATCATCAGTAGTATATACTACATATTTGTTTTTATCTTCTCCAACTTCAAAAGCACATAATACTTCTGCAAATTTTTCTATCCCATTTTTATCTTTATACATAATCATCTGTCTTAATAATTTTTCTTCTGCCATAAATATCCTCCTTGCATACTTTCCTATTCTTATTAATTATAGCATATAAGAACCCTTTTATCAATAAAAAAAACAACTTTTTATATTGTTTTGTAATATTTTTATTTATGATGATTTAGCTTTTAAGGAAATATCTTTAAATTGATTTAAATCCGATATTTCTATTAAATCATCTAAAAGATTAATTCCATTATCACTAGCTAATTGTCCTGTTGTTATGACTCCTTTATAAGAGTTAATACAACTATTTTGTTTTAATATTTGATTTAATTTTTCATTACTTTTATCAATATTAACATTTTCTAATTTGACATTCTGATATTTTAAATATGTGTCAATTAAGTTTCTTAATTGGTTATTTTGTTCCTTATTTTTTTCAACTTCATTATCATTAAATTTTTTTAAATATTCTGCTATAATATCAAATTCTTTTTCCAATTTTTCTATATTTCTTACAGTTGTTGATTCTGCATTTAACATACTACCATCATTTTTACTTTTTTTAAAAAATTCATTAACATTTTCTATTAAATCTAAAATTTTATTGTATGTTAACTCAGATTTTTTTATATTATTTTGATTTCCTAATTTAGAAATAGATTTTTCTTGTGCTAAAGCTGTATCTCTTGATACTTTTTCATCTAATATTTCTTTTTTCTTAGATATAATATTTTTAATCTCAATTTCTGTTTTATTTGGCATTTTTTTAGTTTTTTCAATTATATCTTTTAAATCACTATTATATTGTTCTTGTATTTTTTTTATAACAGGTTGAAATTCTAATTTAAATCTTTCTATTTGTATTTTTTTATATATTTCAAAAAAATATCCAATACAACTATTACGAAGATGTGGTATTGTTTTTGATATTTCAATAGTAAGTTTTAATTCATTCATTATTTCTTCTATTAATTTATCAATAAATTCACTAAATATTTTTTTATATTCTTCTGTTTGTTTAGACGCTTTAGCTAAAACTAGATCTCTAACAAAACCTATTCTTTTTATATGATAAGATTTATAACTTATATTTTTTTGCATTAAAAGAATTTTATATTTACTTGAATATAATTCATAATTATATTTAATTTGATACTCTTCTTGTTCTTTTATTGTTAAATTTTTTAATTCTTCTTCATGAGAAGATGTTAAATTATCATAATATGACATTAAATTATTTAGTATCAATCCTTCATCAGCTGTTATTTTATAATTTTGATTAATTAATTTTTGCAATTCAATTGGATTTAAATTTTTTTTATCTTCCATTTTATCTTACTCCTATTAAATAGTATAATATAAAATTTGGTTTTTTTCTATATAAAATAATAAAAAAAGATATAAATCTTTTTTTTATCTTTTACCAGCTTTCCAAAAACACATATCTAATAATTTCATTTGTGGATATTTGATATTATCATCTTTTATATTCATATTTGCTCTTGCTTCTTCTAATACATCTTCATATTTAATATAAAAGTTTACTAAATTAATTATTGACTTATTATTAAACATACCAGAAGCTACTTTGTATTTTCTTATTCCTTTAATAAAATATTCATCATAGGCTGGTACACAACCTAAAGTTCCTAATAATATTTTAGTTATTAAAGTATCAGAAACGCCTTTTTCTATTGTCTTATCTTTAATACTTTCTCTTACTTTTAAGTAATATTCTTGCATAAATGAAACAATTTCAATTAATTTGTCTTGATTTTCTATTTTTAAATAATCCTCACTTTTTATAGCTAATAAAGATCTATATTTTTTATTAAAGATTTCTTTTATTACCGGTTTATGAATTTTATAATCTTTATTTAATAAAAATGATGAACCTCTATACATTCCCCAACTAGCTAAATACATAAATAGATTTAAACTAAGATAATCAAGTAATTCTTCTGTTAATTCATTATCAATATTATTATAAAACAATCTATAACAATATTCCCAAGACTTAAATCTGCCATTTTCGTCCTGTATTAGTTCATCATAAAATTCTTTTCCATTTTCTATTATTTGTTCTATATTCATATATTACACCTTCTTTTAATTATATTAATTATTTTTTGAAATTTATTTAATGAGGTTTCGTTATTTATTTCTTCATCATTTTGGTTATTTAAAAATTTTTGAATTGTAATAATATTTTCATCACTAAATAATTTTTCAAAATCAGATATACTTATATCAAGTTCAAACTCTATATTTTCATTATATATATCTTTGAAACTAATAATGGTATTTTTAAAATTACTAACTTCTTTGTATTTATTTATTTTAATATTACCATGTGCTATAGCATTTCTAATACCTTCTATAATAGCTCTATTTTTAAAGTATTTTTCATTTTTTATATAGTCTTCTTTTATTTGAATATGTTTATCACTATTTATATTTACTTTAGATAAAATGCAATTATATTTTTGATTTAATCTTATAATATTATCATTAATAATTTCAATTGCTTGAGTATTATTTAATATTGTAACTTTTTCTAAATTTGTTTTTTCTCTTAATAAATTATTTTTTATTTCTGATAATTCTTTTATTGAACTTTCTTTTGCTTTTAAAGCTTCATCTAATGGAATATTATATATTGTCAATTTTGTTGGATTAACAAAATCTAAATTAAGTTTACCAAAATCAAAACAATTTTCTCTATTTAAAGAATATCTTTTATTTAAATATATATTATCAAAAGGAAAACAAAATAATGTATAAAATTGCATTAATATAGATGATATAAACATTTCTGTTGAATATAGTTTATATAAATTATAATTATTACTTAACTCTGTTTTTATTAAATTTATCATATCTAGATTTTTTGTTTCATATATTTTGCTTATCAAAATAAGATTATATAATATTCCAGGCAATAATCCACTATTTAAATAATTGGGTTCTATTATTTCTAAAACACGTAAAGTTAAAAATTTAATTTGTGTTTCTAAATTCTGAGCATTATATAAATTTTCATTTTCAAACATCTTAATTATTTTATTTATATCTTCTTGCAATTTAATTTTTTTACTTGATATTATTAAATCAGTATTATCACTTTCAAATTGCTTTTCAAGTTTTAATAATATTCGATCATCATCTTGTTTTGTTTGTTGATTTTGCTTTAAAACATCAATATATATTTTAAAGTAATCTAATGATTTTTTAGAAATATAATTATTATTTTTGCTTTCTAAAATATAATTAGAAACTTCTATTGTTTTAATTACATTAACTAATTCTTCTTTATTTTTTATTATTTCAGTTGTTTTTAAATTAATAGGACAAAAAGACATTATCCTAGATATTTTTTTAGTTTTTGAATAACAAATTAAACTTTCAATTGAAGAACATATTAATAAATTTAGTTTTTTCAAAGGAATTTTTATTTTAAAACTTTCTTTATTCAAAATAATACTTCCATCATTTGTATAATCTATTTCATAGTCTCCATGAGCTAATTTATTTCTGATTAATGCTATAATTTCAGTAGGTTCATTAAATAAATAATTATCTATTACATATTTGCTATTTTCTTTTTTAGCTAAAAAAGATATGTTTTCTTCTAATTTTTCATCTATTACTTTAGAAGAAAAAGATAAGTCACCTTCTTTTTCTACTAAATCTTCTTTTTTTATTAAAAAAAATAGCGAAATTAAAGAAACTTGAGCTCCTATTTGATATTGTTCATTATTAAAAATATTAAAATTAATATTTTTATCACTATAATAATGATTTAAATACCAATAATATGAAGCTGATCCATTATAAAATTCACTAACTGTTTGTTTTTCCATAAAACCTCCAAATATTTGCTTATTATAATACTAAATTCATTAAAAATCAATATATTTATATTTGACAAAAATAAATTTAATGTTATAATATAAGCCTATTAAAAAGGGGGCACATATATGAATAAAATAATAAGAGAATTAATTCAAAAATCATCACAAGAAGTTTATGATGAAATGAAATTAAATGGTGGTAATTTAGATAAAGAACAAAAATTAGAGATTATAAATAAGTTAAAATCATTAACAATAATGGCTGAGGCTGATGTAAAAACGATACCTGAAATAATAGATACATTATCTATGGAATATCAACAATTATCAGATATTATTATAAATGAATTAAAATTAACACCTGGTATATCTAGTTCAATTAAATTAGACAGTGGTATAACAAGTTCTGTTTATGGCGGTATTAACAGTACTCATTATAAAAAAGATATAAGCCCTGATACTAGATTTGATTTAGCTTCAATATCTAAATTATTTTTAGCTCTAGCTGTTTTTGAAGAACATAAAAAGGGAAATATTAATATGTACTCTAATATAAACTTAATTAATAAAGAATTTAAAAATCTAAATATTTCTTTAATAGATGCTTTACGATTTGATTATAATATTGAAACTAGTCTTAGAATAGATGATACAAATTTTCAAAAAAAATTTATTTTTGATAAAAATCAAGCTTATCAATTATTAAGAGAATCATATATTAAAAATGATCAATTTCATTATTCAGACATTCCTTATATGATAGCTGGGCAATTATTTGATTATGAAAATGTTTTTAATGATTTATTTATAAAAAAATTAAAAATGGAAAATACTGGATTTAATCCTCATTTGAAAATACCAGTAACAGGAAGCAATTATCGTTCACTACATACTGTTAATAACCCTAAATGTAGAGTCGTTGGTGGAATAGCTGGACATGCTGGAGTATTTTCTACTTCACAAGATTTATTAAAATTAAGCAAATTATTAAATCCTAATTCAAGATATTATGAAGAAATAATTAGAAAAAGAAATTTTGAAAATTTAAATGATAAAAATAATAAAATGGGAATGTTTTATATAAAACATCCTCTTGGATTAGATGTTAGTGAAGTTCCTTCTTTAGCCAGCAATAAAGCTTTTGCTTCTTCTGGTTTTACTGGAACTTGGGCCCTTTATGATCCTATAAATCAATTTTCAGCCAACTTCTTAACAAATCCTTTATCTACAAGTACAGGAAAAAAACCAAAAGATTATGTTTACAAAATGGATAAATATAAAAATACTATTATGAATACTGTATTTATTTTAAAAGTATTTGAAAGATATTTAGATAAAATTAATGATTTGAATAAAATATCTATACAAAATAAAATATTAACAAAAAAAATATAATCAAATGATTATATTTTTATATTACCTATTTTTCTATATTTTTAAGTATTATTGTTTTTGTATGTGACATTTCATGTAAAGTTGACATAACTCCTTCATTACCAATTCCAGAATGCTTCCATCCTCCAAAAGGCATTTCAAACGATCTAAAGAAACTAGCTCCATTTATTACTACTCCACCACATTCTAATGATTTAGATACATCAAAAGCAGTTTTCATATTTGATGTTATTATTGATCCAGATAATCCAAACGAAGATGAATTAGCTATTTCAACAGCTTCAGCTATATCTTCAAATTCAATTATTGATATAACTGGTCCAAATATTTCCATATCTTTAGCTACATCCATATCTTTAGTTACATTATCTAATATTGTGGGTTCAAAGAAAGCTTTATTTCTTCTACCACCATAAACTAATTTAGCTCCTTGATCAATTGTTTTTTTAACTTGTTCTTCAACTCTTATTGCTGCATTTTCATTTATTAAACACCCAATATCAGTATCTTTATTAGAAGGTAATCCTACTTTTAAAGTCTTAATTTTAGATATTAATTTTTCAATATATTCTGTTTTAACATTTTTATGAATTAAAAATCTTTTACTAGCACAACAAACTTGTCCAGTATTATATAATCTTCCCCATATTGTTTCTTCAACAGCTAAATCAACATCTCCATCTTCAGCTAAAATAAATGCATCATTACCACCTAATTCTAACATTGTATGAGTCAAGTTTTCACTAGATAATTTAAGAACATCTTTCCCAGCTGTTGTTGATCCAGTTAATGAAACTAAAGCTACATTTTTATTACTAGCTAAACTTTGTGCAACTTCAACTCCACCACTTATTACTTGAACAACACCATAAGGTATTCCTGCTTCTATTAAAAGTTCAACTAATGAAGTAACTGTAAGTGGATTATATGTTGATGGTTTTACAATTATTGAATTTCCCATCAATAAAGCACTTGGAACTTTTTGACAAAATAAGTCACATGGAAAATTAAAAGGTAAAATAGCTACCACAACTCCTAATGGTTGTGATATTGTCATTTGAATTGTTTTTTCATTACCTTTTTCTTGTCCTGATTCTATAACATTGCCATACTCATGTTTAGCTTTTTCACAAAAAGCTTTAATAGCTATATCAATATTATTAATTTCATTTATTGCTTCTTTAATTGGTTTTCCTGTTTCATTTGATAATAATTCAGCTAATTTATCAAAATCTCTTTTAACTAAATCATTGAATTTCATTAATAATTCAGCTCTTTGATATAAAGGTGTATTACCCCAATCTTTTAAAGCTTTATTAGCTTCTTCTACTGCTTTTTTAACATCATCAATAGAAGCATCTGGAACAAAATCAATAAATTCAGAAGTTGCTGGATTAATTACTTCTATAGTTTTATTATTTGAAGAATCACACCAATCTTTTCCTATTAAATTTTTCATTTACTTCACCTATTTTCCAAATCCTGTAAATGATAACATTAATCCTCCACAAGAATTTGAAGAATGTTCATTATAACCATATTCTCCAAAAGTAAATATAGTCATAAATGGAGTTTCTCCACAAACTTGTTTTAAATTTTCATAAACTTCTTCCATACGATTACCAATACCAAGTTTACGTCCTCCACAGTGAACAAAGAAATAAGCTCCTACTTTATCATTTAATTTATTTTTAACTGTTAAAGCTACATCTTTTGTACTTGATATTAATTCATCTACAGTAGACTCCATCATATTAACACAAGTTCCAACAGCTAAGTCATTTCCAATATTCATTGAATAATCATCATTACCAACCATAGGATGACGAATTAAAGTTAATCTGCCTGTTGGATCTTTTACTCCTAGTGGATTTAAAATTGTTGCACTAAGCAAATTTAATCCTTTTAAATCTTCTGGATTCATATTACGCCATTCTGCATATTTTTGTAATGCTGGCACATTATCAATTTCCATCAATGTACGACCATTTATTTTTGTTATAATTCCTCTTGTATTTGTTTCATTATAAGCACCAGTATATTCTGTAACTACACGTTTATTTGTGTAAAAGAATACTACAGCACATCCTTCTGTAAATACTTTGTCATTACAGAAAATTCTCCATTCACCTTCTACTGCATCATCAGCTGTAGAACCTCCAAAAAATGGAACTCTTCCAATTATATCTTGAATTCCTTTAACATATGATTCTTCTTCTGCTGGATTAGCTACCATATAAAAATATGAAGGTCTTAAATGACTTTTTGAATTTTTAATTGCTTCTAATGCTATTTTTCTACCTGTTTCTCTAGCATCTTTTTGTTTTTCACTTCCAGCAACACCAATAATCAAATCTTCATCATCAAAAATCATTGCTCCTGAAAATCCGTTTTCTCCTGAAATTATGCCATCATTTGTTATAATAGCTCCAGAAGATGTACATCCAACTAAAGGTAGATTTGGAAGTATACTTCTAAATCCTTTTACTGCATCTTCTTCAACATATTTTGAAGATGTGAAGTATAAAGCTACTTTAGGATTTGTTAATCCTTGTGTAGTTTTGTAGGCAGTTTCTACTCCACTATTGAAACTGTCTTTTTCTGTACTAAAGCCTACTTTTGATTTTAACACCTAACCAACTCCATTTCTTTCTCTTTTTTGCTTCAGTTTTTCACTTTCCACTTTAAGTATTTTAAATAATTAGATTTTTAAAATACTACTTATATTAACGGTCTAAACCGATAATAACCATAGACATTGATTTTTGCTACCATCCCTCTATTATTAATTATAGCACATTTTTATTTTTTTTCAATTTATACAAAAAAAAACAAGAAATTTCTTGTTATTTTACATATGTTTTAACTTTTTCAGCAACTTCACCAAATACATTTCCTCTAGCTAATGCTTGTGGATGATATGTATAATGAATATTCATATTTAAATCTGATACTAATAAATTTCTTTTATCAGGACATTTCCCTCTTAAAGAAGAATCTATTTCTTCTAAAAAATATTGAATTATTGTATAATATGGATTCTCTGGCCCTGCTACAATTACAACACAATCTGGTTTAAAATATTTATATAAATATATTAAATTAAGCAATGAAATTTTTTCTATGTCTTTATAATTATGAGCTCTTTTATTTCCATATTTACTACCTAATAATAAGCAATTTGTCCAAATAAGATTATCTTCATTTAAATCATTTTTAATTTCTCTTAAAAATCCCCAGAAAGGTGTTGTTGTTTTTGATCCTAAATTCATAAAATGTTTTAACTGATCTATATATTTTTGTTGAATTTTTTCTAAATCAAACTCTTCCATCCAATTTAACCAACCTGGATTTTCTTGACCAATATACATCAATTGATAGCTGTTTCTTCTTTTTTCTAAAAATTCATCATCTGATGGCATTAATAAAGGCAATGATGTATTATCATCAATATGTGGCAAAATAATATTTGCAGCTGATCTAATAAAATAATCCATTTCCATGATGTTCCCCCTTAATGGAACATAATATATATTATTTTTTATATATTGTCAAATTATATCAAATATATTTTTTTATTTTTTTAAAAACAAATCTAACAAATGGACCAATATATAATAATTGAGATAATAAAGCTACAGGTAAATTAAAAACAAATGTTTTAATAAATATTAATGGTATATTTACTATATTATTATGATTATGTAATAATACTGCTATTAAACTCATTAATGGACACATAAATATAACCGTTAATGTAGAAATAACAATTATAATTAATATTTTATCTGTTGTTTTAAAATCAATAATTTCACTAGCTAATGAATGAACTTTTTTTTCAACAAAAAAATATTCAATACACCATGCTATTAAAAATGTTATTGGTAACGAATACAAAGTAATAATAAAATTATTATAACTTAACCCGGTTTGTAATGAAATATTATAAAAAGTCATTACAAAAACCATACAAATTACCATAATAATTGAAAAAATAATTGATTCTTTTTTAGTTACCGGCATAAATACTCCTTTCTATTTAAATCATTGTGTTGTTCACATTATGAAGTATATAATGCCGTTTCCAATTTTACCAATAAAAAATAGTAAATATTACTATTAACTGTATAATTATAACACAAAAAAATTGAAATTAATCAATTTTTATCATTAATAATTTTACTATTATATATTCAATAATTCATCTAATTGTTGTTTTGAAGTTACAACACAAGATGAAATAATTTCATTATTTTTAAATTTTATAAATGTTGGTACATATTCAATATTATATTTTAAAGATAATAAAGGATTATCATCGATATTTATTTTCCCAATAATTAAATCACTTTTATTTGTTTTTTCATATTCATTTATTATTGGAGTTAACATATTACAATATTTGCACCAATCAGCATAAAAATAAATAATTATTTCATTTTTAATATGTTCTTCTAAATTATTATTTATTTGTATTATTTTCATACATTTATAAACTCATTTAACATTTCTTTTGTTTTAAATCCTGGTTCAATTTTCAATATTTTTTTGTTTTTTACAATCATTAATGTTGGAATACTATAAACATTAAATCTCTCAGCTAATGAAGTATATTGATCAACATCTAATTTACCAATAATAATATCATTATTATCAGAAGCCAAATCTTCTAAAACTGGAGCTAACATTTTACAAGGCCCACACCAATCAGCATAAAAATCTACTAATACTGTTTTATTATCTTCAAAAACAATATTATCAAAATTATCTGTATTTAATTTTATTATTTCCATATATATTCCTTCTTTCTGTTTTAAATTATATATTGTAAATTATATTTTTTCAGTAACTTTATCACATAATGATAATTTTTTATTTTATGTTTAAAATGATATAATATATATGGATGTGATAATATGAATAAAATAGAAAATATTTTAAAATCAAGTTTAAGAATTTGGAATCAATTAAATGATAATGAAAAAAATGATTTAATAAATAATGCTATAATAATTAATTATAAAAAAAATGATTTAATACATAAAGGTGATTTTACATGTCTAGGTTTAATTGTTGTTAATACAGGTATTATTAGAGCATTCATGGCATCACCAAATGGTAAACAAATAACTTTGTATAAATTATACAATAATGATATTTGTTTATTTTCAGCTTCTTGTATTATGAAAAATATTAATTTTGAAATATATTTAGAATGTGAAGAAGATTGTGAAATATTATTAATACCTACTGAGAAATATAAAAATATTTTAAATAGATCTTTTGTTTTATCTAATTATATAAATAATATATTGTCTTCTCGTTTTTCTGATATAATGTGGATATTTGAGCAATTTGTTTTTAGTAGCCTAGATAAAAGATTAGCTGAATATTTATTAAACCAAAAATCGGATTCAAATAATATCATTATTATTACACATGAAAAAATAGCGAATGAATTAGGAACTGCAAGAGAGGTAATAAGTAGAATGTTAAAGTATTTTGAAAACGAAAAAATAATTACACTACAAAGAAATAAAATAATTATTTTAAATGAAAATAAATTATTTCAAATTAGTGAAAAAAAATAAAAGCTATTAAATAGCTTTTTATTATTTTATAAATTTATATATATAATATGTTAATACTGAAACAACACTAGATAAAGTAGTTCCCCATATTAAATCAATAATTGTTATTTTGAGTGGCCAATTCTTTATAGTAGCTAAATTTGTTAAATCATAAGTTGCATAAGTTATTAAACCAAAAAATGCTCCTGAAATGACTATTTTAATTATATCATCTTCTTTTATACCAGGATTAATAACAAAGTATATTAATCCTACTAAAAATAATAAATAAAATATAATAGCAGCAATTATATTAGGATTACTTGATAATAAATAACCCAATTCTTTTTGATATAAATTTTTAGATATAAATAATAACCAAATCCCATCTATTAAAACAAAAACAATTAAAGCTATAAAATACATTTTAACATAATTCATAATTATCTTCCTTTCTTAGTAAACCAAGGTATAAATATACTGGTTCTTTTTTTATATTCAATGAATTCTAAATTATTTGCATATTTCTTTTCTAATAATGGAACTCCAGATACAAATAATAATAAGAATGTTATCAATAATGGACTAAAAATTCCATAAATCCCTATTTTAGAGTGTATTGTTAAAAAATATATACCAAACCACATAGTGGCTTCTCCAAAATAATTAGGATGTCTAGTATATTTCCATAATCCATCTTTCATTATTTTCCCACTATTATTTTTATTTTTAATGAATTTCCTTAATTGATAATCACCTACAACTTCAAATAGATATCCAATAATCCATATAATTATTCCTAGAATATCAGTTATATAAATATTATCTACATAACTAATATTATTTATAATTATTGGTAAACAAATTATATACATCAATATTCCTTGTAACATAAAGATATAAAAATAAGATTTAATGTTTACATATTTACCCCAATTTATTCGCATTTGTTGATATCGATAATCTTCCTCTTTATTAAAATTTCTTTTAAAGATATAATATGCTAGTCTTCCTCCCCATAATATAATTAAAATATTCGGCAAAATTTGCCTAAATGGAAAATATTTTAGATTTATATTATTCAATAAACTGATTAAAGCTAATATGATAAATCCAATTCCCCATCCAATATCAACAATGGAATTATTTTTTTTCATTCTAGCAATTATATATAGTATGTTCATATAAACAAATATTATTATTATAGTTTGTAAAATAGTTTCCATAAGTTCCTCCTTAATATATTGTCTTCATTGTAACACAAAAAGTTATTTAGTCAAATTAATGATAAATATAATTATTCTTTATGATATAATATAATTAATAAAGGAGAATTTTTTTATGAAAAAAATAATTATTTATACTAGTAAAACAGGAAGTACAGAAAAATGTGCATATGAGTTATATAACAATTTAGACAACACTGATATAATTAATCTAAATAAAAATGAACCTAATATAAATGAATATGATTTAATCATTATTGGTTCACCTATTAGAATAGGAATGATTGATAAAAAAATAAAAAAATTTATTTATAAAAATTTACAATTACTTGAAAATAAAAAATTGGCTTTTTTCATATGTTGTGGATTTGATCAAAACAAAAAGACATATTTTGAAACCAATATTCCTGAAAATTTAATGAATAAATTTTTAATATGTGAATCATTTGGCGGAGAAACAGATATTAATAAGCAAACTGGAATAAATAAATTATTAGTTAAAATGATAAGTAAAAATAATGATATTAATATCAAAATACTAGATGACAATATAAATTCATTTATACAAAAAATAAATGAATTTGATAAAAAAAGTTTATAATTAATTATAAACTTTTTTTGTTAATCTTTTATTTTTTAATTCATCATATATAATGCTTGCATTGTCATAATATACATTTTCATTTTCAATTAGTTCTTGTAAATTACTTATAAATTCATTATATTTATTGTCGTTGACATAAGATTTATTAACAGCATAGCCTGATTTTCCATATTTTTTTATAGCAAATAAATAGGTTTTAGAAATAACTTCTTCTTTAGTCATTTCAGGATGTTTTCTTAATTCAAAAGCTATAGCAGCTATTAAATATGATTTTATATCAACTTTACGGTCTGCTGATGATAAAATTTTACCATAAATATTTCTTGGGATATATTCTAGTGAAGCTCTATGATCTTCTATTGCTTCTTTTATTATATTCATTTCTTGTTTTGTAAAAAAGCTATTTAAATATTTATCTTCATAAGCTACCAAAGCTGATAATATTTCGTGTTTTTCTCTATTTATATGACAAGCTATATCATGAAACATTACACATATATAAATAATATCCCAACTCAATTCATAATTTTTGCCTATTTCAATAGCTCTATTTAAAACATAATTAATATGATCAATATTATGCCCTTCATCATTTAATGAGTATTCAGTTATTATATTATCAACCACATATTTTTGTAATTCATTATTTATTTTATTTTTATAATATTCTATTATTTTTATATCAAAAATTACTTCTTTTAAATATTCTTTATTCATATATATATTCCTTCTTTCTATTTTGATAAAATAATAACTTATTATATTATTATATGATGAAAATAATGTAATAACAAAAGTTGATATAACATTTAATAATAATTTTAATTATAACAACTATTTGAAACTGCTTTTTTATTAATATCTTTTTTCTTTTGATTATTTTTCTTTTTTTCTAGTAAATATTCTTCAATCATTGCTTTATTATCTTTCCAAAAATCTAAATTATCTAAATCATCACTAAATATAAAGTCATAAATTAATAATTGATTCAAATATGATTCACCTTTATATAATGGAGATGTCGCTTTAACATAAAAATGTCCTTTAGAATTAGCTGATTTTTTTATCAATATATCTTCATAATAAATGCCTATTTTTTTATTAATAAGTTCATTACCTAAAAGATATGTATAAATTGATATCATTTCTTCTAATAAAAGTGATTTAGATTTATTATCATTTTCAGCATTCCTATGTATATTTTTAATTTTTAATTTTTGATAAAATTCACATAAATTTTTTGCTTGATTACATACTTCCTTTGTTATATTTGTTTTTTTTAATGAGCTATCAAATCTATTTGAATCAATATTTACATTTACATTAATAATAGATTTTATAAATTTATATTCAATTAAATAACCATCATCATAAACTGCTACTAAAGTAATTGAATTCCTTTTTGCACCTTGAATTAAAGAATTAGTGCTATTATAATTACTGATTCCATGGTATTGTAAAAAAGTTTTAAGTTTACAATTATTTTTACAATGATAGTTAATGTTATTTATAATATCTGATACATGCACAAATAAAATATCTTTATTATCTTTTTTTATCAAAGATAATGCATCATCAAATTTTTGTGTATGCTTAGTATCGATAGTCAATGTATATAGATTTAACAAATTATATCTATCACTACCTATTTCTTTGTATTGTTCTAATATTTCATCTATATTAGATTTTGTTTTACTTCTTACTTCCATGCTGTCCCCCATAATATTAAAATTAATATTATTTTTATTATATATTACTATTTTAAAAATTTCTACAAATAATAGTGAAAATATTTATAATTATATATAAAAAAAGATAATTATTAAAATTTATCTATATTTTATTATTGAACGATTAAGATATAGTGCAACTTTTATAAATTTAAATAAAAATACAGTTAATATTATCAACTGTATTTTTATATTATTATCTTTTATTTGAATTACTTCCTGTACTACCAGACATTGGCCCAGAATTACTATTAGCACTACTTGTTCCAGTGGTATTTGATGTTGTTCCAACACTACCACTAGTACTGTTTACTCCAATTATACTTCCTTGATTACCACTTGATGTAGAATTAGTTGAATCTCCATTACTATTTTGATTAGTTTCAGTATTTTTTGTCGTATCGCCTTTATTAGCTTCGGCCTCAGCTTCTTCATAAGCCTTCTTTGCTGCAATTGCTTCTTGTTCAGCTTTTAATCTTGCTTGTTCAGCTTCCTCATATGCCTTTTCTGCAGCTTCTGTATTCTGATTATTTTTAATTTGATTTTGTAATTCTTCTGATGCATTTTGAACTTTATTTTCTGCTTGATTTTTAGCTTGTTCAGCTTCAATAGTACCTTTTTTAGCTTGAGTTAATGCAGCGCTCTCATACATGCTATCCTCATTATTATGTCCTACTATATCACTAATATCTATATTGTTGTCATTTAATAATTTACTTATTTCACTTATTTTTAATTTTGCTAAATCTTCTACTTTCAAAGTATCATCTTTTTTTATAATATTACTTATAAATATTGCTTTACTATAAGATATATTATAATTATCCATTAATGATTTAATATCTTCATCAATATTTTTTCTTATTGTATCAACTTGAGTAATTACTGTTCCAGCTATATATTCCTCATCTAGTTTAGAATTAACTGATTCTAGTAAAATAGCTTCAATTTCTTTTGCTTTAGCTAAATTATTATTTTCTACTGTAAGTAATATATTAGCTCCATCTCCTTCTAAATATCCTTCATCAATTAATTTATCTATTATTATATTAGTAGCTTCTTCTGGTGTAAGATTATTTACATTAATATCTTTTAATATTTCTTCACCATCATCATTTAAAGCTTTAACTTTTATAACTTTGTTATAATAATTAGTTGATAATACAATACTTGGGTTAACATCTAATGTAATATTTGAATTAACCTTTAAATTTTTATCATAATAATTTGTTCCTAACCCAACTACTGCAACAAATACAGCTAAAGCTGGTACTAAGAATGGGAAAAATAATTTGTTTTTTCTCATTTTATATTCCTCCTTATAACTTGTTTTAAAATCTGGAGACATGTTAGTAGAAGTCATATTACTTATTGATTTTTGCAAACTTTTTTCAATTTGCTTATTAGAAAAGCTTCTCATAAATTCCTCCTTTACTTATTTTCTAAAAATTTTCTCATTTTCATTAATGATCTATTGTACTTAGATAATATAGTTGATAATGGTATGTCTAACATTTTAGCTATTTCTTTATGTTTTAAACCAGAATTATGTAACATTACTATTTGCAATTCTTCTTCTGATAGAATTTCTAAAGCTGATTTTAATATTAATTTATCTATCTCATTATCAACACTAGAAAACCTAATATCATCTTCTAATCTATCAACTTCATCTGTTTTTTTGTTTTTTCTAATTAATGAAATTGATTGATTTCTAGCTATGGCATATATCCAAGCGAGAGGTTTATTATTATTTTGATATAATTTTGATTTTTCAAGAATTTTTATATATACTTCTTGAGTAATATCTTCAGAATCACTTGGTGATTTAGTTATTGATAGAGCTATTCCAAATACAATTTTTTTCGTTTTTTCATATAACTCATCAAAAGCTTTTGCATTACCTTTTGCTATCTTATTAATCAATGAATCATTTATTCCGGAATTTATTGATAAATTAATTAATTTCACTTTTATCACCTCTCAATATAATAACGTTTATTAAGTTCTTTTTATTGCATCAATTATAATTCTTTTTAAATTAATTTACAAATCTATTTAATTATGTATAATGATTTTTAAATTTTAGTAGTAATTAATTTGTATAAAAATATAAATCATAATTAATTTTTTTTCCACCTAAAATGCTGCTTAAAAATTTTCTCACTTTAAAAGTACTATTACTAGTACTTTTTATTTTTATATGCATAAATTACATTTTTATCAACATCTTCTGTTTTTCTTCAATATCAGTTCTTGATTTATTAAATTCTTCAATTACCAATTTTTTCATTTCTTCTTTTCTAGTTTCATGATAATGTTCTAATATAAACACATGTTTCTTTTCATTTTCTAAAATAGAATATGTTTTTATATATCTATTTAAAAAATCAGGATAATTTTTTGTAATATAATTTATTAATTCATAGTAATAAAATAATTCCATATTATATTGTCTATAACTATACTTATCATTGATAGTCTTCTTTATATTTTCATAATCTTCAGCAGTTAATTTAAATAATTTTTCTTTATTTTCATACATTATACTTAAACAAATTTTTGTGTATATTATATTTTCGTTAAGACATCTATAATTTTTTAAATACAATTTATAATCTTCAATATTATATTCATCATCATTTCCATAAATTTCCATAAATTTTGATAATCTAGTTGTTCTGTTTTTATATTTTTTTAAATTTTCATTGACATCTCTATATTTATCAAGACTACAACTTGATACCATAATCTCATGTTTAGTTTTAGGTATTTGCTTTGTTGTTAAATATTTCATAACTTGTTTCAATTCAAAAAGTTTACTTTTTTCAAAACTAGCATCCAAATTTATTATTTCCATATAATCTTTAAATACATTGTTTTCACAATATGGTAATATTATTCCTAAATTTTTAACATTTTTATTTATATTAAAAGTTTCGAGTAGTTTATCCCCACTTATTAGTTCATTTTTAATAGCTGGTGTTATAAATTCTAACTCTTTTTTATTTAAAGTTATATTTTTATAAAAATTAAAGTTTCTTTTTCTTTTAAATATATACATAAATGAAAGATTCAATTCTGTTATTGATAAAATATCAAAAAAATCAAAAGTTGTTTTTTTCTTATTTTTAAAATCATTCAATACCTTTTCCATTCTTTCAATTGATTTATCAATATATAATGGATTTATTACACTACCATCTTTATTTACACTTCTATAATTTTCTTTTTGAGCAAAAAAATTCATATCACTTAAATTATTATATAAATGTTTAAATATAAAATCCAGTTCTATATGTAATTGACTACTAAAAGAATTAAACATTAAACATCTTTCTAACCTTTTTGTATTATTTTCAAAATTTTTAATTTCTAATAAAAGAAGTCTTTTAGTATCTTCATCAATATTATCTTTTATGATGTTTTCTTCAAGACTATTTAGAGATAATATTATAAGTTCTAAAAGTCTATCTTTATTATTATCTAATTTATATTTTTCTATATTATTATCAATTTCTTCATGAAATATTTCCCTTGATTTTAAATTTTTATATGCTTTATTTTTATATACACTATCGATGGATAATTCAATATTTTCTATTATTTTTGTTCTTTCATCCAAATCAGTTAGCTTATACCTAATTTCGGAATTTGATACAAACTCATAGTCTGTATTAAATGTTTCTACTTCATCATATTTAAATGGATAAGTAAAATATACCATTGGGTTTATTTTTTCAAATGTATTCAAGTCTTTAAGAACTATATTCAATCTAGCTTTTTTTAAAACAGGAGCTATTTGATCAAGCATAATTATATCTGAATCATTAAACACCTTATTACTAATTTCTAAATTTTCTAAGTATTCAAAACTTGATATATAGAATAAATGTTTGTAATTTAAATTTGTACTTTTAATAATAATGTCTTTAGCATTAATTTTATTAAACTTTGTACTATCTTGTCTAAATTTAGAACGTGATATTATTAATTCGGATACGTTAATATTACTAAATATATTAAAATTAGGTAGACTACAATATAAAAATTCCAATGTTTGTACAAAATTAAAATTGAACACAAAATTATCTATAAAGTAACAATTCACAAACTTAACCTTATAAGCACTAAGGTTATCAAATATAAAATTATTGTCTATTATCATGTCTTTTATAATAATTGTTCCAATTTTATTGTTCATAATTAGTAAAGAAGTTTTTTTTGATATATCGCTCATTTTTTGTTTATCATTTTCAAATGGTAAGGGATTAATTGATAAACATTCTGATTCTTTTAATATTAAAACGTTATCATCTAATATGTAATGTTTATCAAATATAGCACCATTCAAATTTTTACCTATAGCTATATTTTTTTCAAATTCTAATAACCACTTTTCAAATTCATAATCTTCTTTTATCATTGGATTTAATTTACTTAGATTATATAATTTATTTAATTCGTCTTTTGTAATATTATTTATTCTTTTCATTTTATCACCCACATCAATATTTTAATTGTTAGATTTGCTTAAATGTATACTATTATAACACGTATACTACTTAAAATAAAGATTTAATAATTAGATTTGATTTTTATATGATTTTGGTACATAAAAATTAATTTAATTATTTAAAATCCTGTTTTACCATTATAAAACAAGACAAAAAAATGACCACTAATTAATAGTGGTCTTCTGGGGGCTGCTTCAAAACACTTTCTAAAGTCAATAAAATTCATTTTTCCCCTATAAAATATAGTATTTTTCATTTTAACTCAATACTATTATTTATAAAAAATAGGTAGCAATGCTACCTAAATGCTACCTAAAGCATTATGAGTTCTTTTTGCTACCTAAAATTTTCTTTACCATAGAAAGTACTATTTTTGTACTTTAATTTTGAAAAAGATTAAATTGTATTACTTGCACTTTTCTATATATTAATTACAAAAATTTTATCATCTAGTTATTTTTGAACATTAATATTCTTAGACCCTTGTACAAATTTAATATGCTTTGAATTAATAATGTTCTTTTTAAAATTATTTTGTTGTTCTTTGCTATTGTCTAATAGACCAACGATAACTATATTATTTTTTTCATCTATATAATTAAAACAAAAATTATCATCTAACGTAGTCTTTGTTGAAAAATATTCAATTATTTTATTATTTATTTTACTTAAATCATCATAACTCACTGGTTTCTGAAAATTTTTATATCCAATTAATACAATTAATATCCCTACAAATATTGTAGATATTAATAAAATTTTTTTCATTCATTCCTCCACTTTTTAATAATTAAAAAAGGCAAATATTCTATTTTAAAATGTTAACCCATTTTCCAATACAATAAAATATTAATTAGTATCTAGAATATCCAAATGCTAAATATATTTCATCAGCATTATCAAATGCTGAACCATAACTAGATGTTCCATTATTAATTAACTTTTAATGAATTAAATACAGCATATATATTTTCGTTAATTTTTATATGATGAAAATATTTTGATTTATTCATATACTATCCTCCTATTATAATTATTTTTCAAAATTATAAATATATCCCAAATGATTTTCTGGAAAACCAGATGCCAATTCGTCCCAATTACAATTTGCGTATTTAAATCCGACTTTTTCATGTAGTTTAATAGATGGAATATTTTCACCTTCTATACCTGATATTAATTTTGTGCACTTATATTTTTTTAATTTTGAAATGGCAAATAACATAGTTTTTTCACCATAACCCTGTTTTCTAAAGTTTCTATTTGTAAACAAAGAGAATAAACACCATTCATTTAAACAATTATTATATTCAAAAAAATTTATCATTGAAATTAATTTGTTATCCTCAATTTGTAATACTAAAAAAGCATTGTTACTAAATTGTTTTGAAAATATAAAATCTAAATGATTCTCAATTTCATTTTCATTTGCCAATTTATTTGTATCTCCTCTGAACATTTCTTTAATAAGATCAATATATTTTTCTTTATTTAATAGATAATCACTTTTTTCAATATACTCAAAATTCATATTTCCTCCTACAAAAAAGAAGTGCCTGTACCAATTTTTTGGGCACAAAAACACTTCTTTATATTTAAATCTATTCCATAATTCATTATGTGACGTACTACTTCATTCATAATATCACCAACTCCTTAAAGCTACATATATAATATCACATTTTTTTATATAGTCAACAATTATTTATCTACATTTTCTATTTATACTACATTTTCTATTTATACTACATTTTCTATTTTTTTACAATTATAGCATCTAAAATAGCATCCATTTTTTTATATAATCCATTTTACCCTTATATTACAACAAAAATGAGAGCACATAGTGCTCCTTCAGGGGGCGCATAAGCAGCATATTTTAAATTGTTTAAAAAGCAATAAAACCTTTATAAAATAAGGGCTAAATTAATTATTATGGTTTACCTAAATTTAGTGAATTTTACTCAAATTTAACAAAAATAGCATCTAAATGGTATTTAAATGCTATTTTTTATTTAGATAAATTATTTCAAATTTTTGCAACTTAATACCTTTGACAAATTAAATATCTGATAATTGCAAATATTTTTCAAACCATTCTAGATAAGTTTCTTGCCCACATTTTTTAAACGCAGATTTAAAATCAGTAGAAAAACAAAGTTTTGATATAATATAATTATTATTTAATTGTCCAATTTCTTGCCAATATTTTAATATCATATCTAGGTCTTCAGAATAATAATTTGATGGCAAATTTATTTCATAAAAAGATAAAAGTTCGTTAATTTCACTTCGCTTAAGTTTATTAAATAAATTATTGGCTTTTTCTTCTAATTCATTTTCTAACTTTTCTTTTAAAATTTTATTTTCCTCAGTATACTGATCTAATTCTAAAATAGAATCTTTTTTTAATGGTTCTATTTCTCTTATCTTATTTACTAAATTTATTAAATAAACCAGTTCTTTTATAGTTTTTTCTTTAATATCTCCAAATTTTATTTCTCTTCCAATGTTTGATGAAAATTCCCTGTGTTTTTTTATTACATCTAAAGCCTTTGAAAAATCATTTCTACTCAAGTTATATTCAGTAATTATTTTTTCTTTTATTTCATCAAAAGTATCCAAATTATTTATATCTATCATAATTGAAATTTTTTTTAATTGTTCACGAGATAACTTTTTAGTATATGTTCCAGTAGCATATTGCCCATATAATAAACTACAAAAATAAGAGTAATAATAATCTAATTGCTTAATGAGAGTTTCATATTTAGTATAGAGTATTCCAATATGCAGTAATCTTTTGTCGCAAAGATTTACTGTTAATTTATCATTTTTATATGTATATCGAAATGCATCAGCTTCAACATCAAAGAAGTAATCTCTGATATATAACTCAAAATCATCTAATTCATCGAAAGTTTCCTTTATATCAGCATCAAAACTTTGAAATTGCTTAAAAGAATCTACTAATTCTTTTATTGAATGAGATATAAGAATTTTTCTTATTTCACGACAAAAATCATCATCATTTTCAAGATTATTGCGCATTATATATATTTTTAAAAGTTTACTAATAATTAATTTTAAAGATAATTCTATTGAATGACGGCACGAGAAAAACAATGGGTAAACACAAGTATCTTGAAATTCTTTTCCTGATTTAATCGCCTCGAATAATAATTTTGCATTTGTTCTGTAACCATCAGCAATTATAGAATCTCTTTCTTCAGAATTGATTCCACTATTATTACCAATACATGCAAACAAACCTGGGTCTCTATTAAAATTAAAATCTGAAAATGGATTTAATTCGGATATTTTCAACATTTTTCACCTCTACTACTAAAAAAGAGCATATCTCATTTTAATTATGAAATACTGCTCTATGTTAATTAAATTATACCACTATTCTACAATTTGTCACTAGATATACTAAAGAATTTATCAAAGAAATCCATTAATCTATCTAATACTTTTTTCTTTTTATTAAATCTATCATCATTCATAGAAAATCTTGACATAGGTGGAAGTATTGTTGATACTTCTGTACCATTTGTTTCTACACTTCCATTTTCAAATGCTTTTCTAATAAAATTATAAGTTTCATCTTTATTTAAATTTTCTTCAACTATAATTTTATCTAATTCTTCTTTTTTCTTACTATTCATAAAACTAGCAAAATCTAAATATATATCTGTTGATCCATTTATTGAATTAATAAATTCCTCAATAAGATCTTTTTTGTTTCTTAAATCCGGACTTGCCATGATGGCTTTATTTACAGTAATCAATATTTCTTTATCTTTCATATTACTTTCATGATACTTTTGAATTAAAGTTAAAATATAATCAATATTAACTTCGATTTGTTTTACAAGTTCCATTTCAAATACTATGTCGTCTGTTATATCAACTTTATCACCTTTATCAACATTTCTATAATGGTTATACAAATCGATATACATTGAATGATAATCTTGAACTTCTCTCTTATTTAATAATGTATCTGTTTCAAATCTATCAAATGAAGATAATATATTAATCGTTTTTAAAACTATTCCATATAATTTTATAAATTCTTTTTGATTAGTTTCACCCATTATTAATTCACCTGTTGGATATTTCTCTTTTAATTCTTCAACTAAATTTTTATATCCAACAAAAGTATTACCTTTATCTTCATAACCATTGTAATACTCATCATAAGTTTTAAGTAAAACAATACTAGAAGCATTAGAATCTCCAAACAAAGCTAAAGCTTCATTTAAATCTTTTTCTAAATTTCTAAAACAAACTATATTACCATAAGTCTTAACAGAATTTAATATTCTATTAGTTCTAGAAAAAGCTTGTATTAAACCATGATATTTTAAGTTTTTATCTACCCATAATGTATTTAATGTTGTTGCATCAAATCCAGTTAAGAACATATTAGCAACTATTAAAATATCTATTTCTTTATTCTTCATTCTAAGTGATACATCTTTATAATAATTTTGAAATTTATCACTTGAAGTATCATAACTTGTTCCATAAATTTCATTATAATCTTTTATAGCTATATCTAAAAAATCACGATCACTTTTATTTAAATTTTCCGTTGATTCAGAATTTTCATCTTCTAATCCATCAACTAATTCATCGTTAGCTCCAAAACTATATATTAGTGCTACTTTCAAATTATGAGTTGGATTATTTTTAAATGATTCATAATATTTCTTAGCCATTTCAATAGAAGATACTGCAAATATAGAATTGAATCCATTTATATTACGTTTACTTTTATCTTCTTTTGTTTTATTGTTTTTAGCTACTTCTATTACGTTGTTTAAAGCATTATGAACATAAGACTCATTTGTCTTTGTTTTAGTACTAAAATGATCTATTATATAATTTGTTATTAAATTAATTCTTTCTGGTGAAGCTAATACTTTTTCTGTATCTATAGCATTAACTTTTTCATCATTAACGTTATCTTCCATTTTAATTGTTTTAATATATTCATATCTAAATGGTAATACATTCTTATCATTTATAGCATTAACAATTGTATAAGTATGAAGTTTATCTCCAAATACTTGTTCTGTTGTTTGCATTATACCTTTAGTTGTTTTGCAATTTTCAGCAAATATAGGTGTTCCTGTAAATCCAAATATATAATATTTATTAAATTTTTTTATAATATTTTTATGCATATCACCAAATTGTGATCTATGACATTCATCAAATATAAATACTACTTGTTTTTCAAATACTTCATGATTTGGATTTTTCTTAATAAAGTTATCCAATTTTTGTATTGTTGTAATTATTATTTTAGAATCAGCATCTCTTAATTGTTCTTCTAGCACTTTAGTACTTATATTAGAGTTAGCTGCTCCTTTTTTAAATTTATCATATTCTTTCATTGTTTGATAATCTAAATCTTTTCTATCTACAACAAATATTACTTTATTAATAAAATCTAATTTACTAGCTATTTGAGAAGCTTTAAAACTAGTTAGTGTTTTACCACTTCCTGTTGTATGCCATACATATCCTCCAGCCTTAATACTACCAAAGAATTTATAATTATGAGCTATTTCAATTTTATTTATTATTTTTTCTGCAGCTACTATTTGATAAGGTCTCATTACTAATAAAGTATCATCTGATGTGAAAATACAATATTTAGATATAATGTTTAATATTGTATGTTTAGCAAAAAATGTATTTGTAAAATCTATTAAATCAATAATTGCATTATTATGTTGATCAGCCCAATATGAAGTAAATTCAAAAGTATTAGCTGCTTTTTTAGAACTTGTTTTAAGGTGTAAATCTCTTGTTGTATTTGAGTAATACTTAGTATAAGTTCCATTACTTATTACAAATATTTGAATATATTCATATAGTCCACTACCTGCCCAAAAAGAATCTCTTTGATATCTATTAATTTGATTAAAAGCTTCTCTAATATCAATTCCTCTTCTTTTTAGTTCTATATGTATCATAGGAAAACCATTTACTAAAACTGTTACATCATATCTATTATCTCTATTTCCAGTACTCTCATATTGATTTATTACTTGTAAATAATTATTATGAACATTATTTTTATCAATTAAATAAATATTTTTTTTATCTCCGTTATCTAAATCAATAGTTTGAATATAATCTTCTTGAATAATTCTAGTTTTTTCTAATATACCATTATTACTATTAGTTAAAATATTATTGAATAAATAATTCCATTCATTATCACTAAAATTATAATTATTTAATTTTTCTAATTGTTTTCTTAAATTACTTATTAATTCCTCTTCACTATTAATTTTTAAATATTCATATGATTGTCCTTGTAGTGTTTTAATAAATTCTTGTTCTAAAGCATCTTCACTTTGATAACTTTTATATCTATCATTTAATCCCTTATACTCACTTATAACAGTTGAATTATCATTTTCAGATATTATATTTATATTAGTCATAATACACCTCCTCAAAACTTAATAATTTATTTCTATAATATTCATATTGTTTTCTACGCAATTCAATTTCTGCAGGCAAACCTTCTTTAATGTCATTAACTAATTTATCAAATTTATTTAGTATATTTACTATATATTCTTGTTCTTCAAGAGAAGGAACAGGAATTTTCATCTTATGTAATTTACTGCCTTTAACTCCTTTTACTGTGGCACCTGTTGATATTCTTGATAGTTCAGTTTGAAATTGTTTTGATAATAAAACAAATTTCAAATAAGAATTACTCAAAAATTCAGTATTAGTTCTAAACTTAATTACTCTTTGTGCCAGAGCTATATCATCTCTATCAACTTGAGCAACATTACCACATGGTGCTTCAGTTGTAAATAAAATATCACCTATTTCAGCTTTTCCTCTGCGCATAACAGTTTTAAAATCATCAACATCTATGTATTCCTTTGATGAATTATAATCTATATATCCTTTTTTTATATTTTTTGCAGTTACCAAAAATATTCCGTGATTGGTTTTTTTTGGAGTCTTTCCTCGATAATCAACATAAGTGCATATTTCGTTCAAACTACAATATTTAATATTTTTTGATAACTTAAATATTTTCTCATTATAAAAATAATATTGTTTCTTTCTCGCCTCTAGCTCCGCCTCTAGCTCCGCCTCTAGCTCAACAAATTTATCTAATATATTAACTATTTCATTTTGAATTTCTATAGGAGGAATTGGAATTTTAATATTTTCAACATCTGATTTATTTAGAGCTGGAATACTTCCATCAGAAACAATAGTTTTCCTAATAAATTTTTCTTTATTTTTTAAAAAATAATATATATATCTTGACCTGTATTTGTCTTCATCCATTGAAACATATGGATAGCATAGTCCTCCAGCCCAAAATTTCCCTTCAAAAAAATTAACATAACCTGCATATTCGCCTCTTGCAGCAAAAGTAAATGCTGGTCCAATATTATTATATTCATCATAATAACCATATAAAGTTCGACCTGAATTAATTACTGGGTATCCCACTTCTAGTAACTCTGTTATTTTTAAAGTTCCTTTTTTTAGAGATTTAGATATTTCACCTAACTTCTTGTACTCAACACCATTAGGACACATCTCTTTTATTAATTTATCTATCTTATTCATTAGAATCAGCCTCTAATTCTAATATAATTTTATCTAATTCTGTTCTTATTTTTCTTTGTCTAGATACTATTTCTTCTATATTTTTATTCAATTCTTTTATATCGACTTCTTCTTGTTCACTATCTATTTTTAAATAGGAATTAACAGATATATTATAATCATTTTCTTTGACTTCATCATAATTAGCTAAATAACATTTATTATCTATATTTACTCTGTTTTTTAGTAAATCAATAATATTACTAATATTGTCATCTGATAATTTGTTTTTGTTAGTGTTTCTTACAAATTCATCTGAAGCGTTAATAAATAAAATATTATTATCAATTTTACTTTTCTTAATAACTATTATACAAGTAGCTATACTAGTTCCAAAAAATAAATCACTAGGAAGTTGAATAACTGCTTCAACAAAATTATTATCTACTAAATATTTTCTTATTTTTTGTTCTGCACCACTTCTATAAAGTACTCCAGGAAACTCAACTATTGCTGCTGTTCCGTTTTGTGCTAACCAAGATACCATATGCATAGTAAAAGCTAAATCAGCTTTAGATTCAGGAGCTAATACACCAGCTGGAGCATATCTTGGATCATTTATTAATAATGGATTTGACTTACCTGCCCATTTAATTGAATATGGTGGATTTGATACTATTGCATCAAATGGCTCACAATCCCAATGTTTTGGATCAGTTAGAGTATCTCCTCTTTCAATATTAAATTTATCATAATTTATATTATGTAAAAACATATTTATTCTACATAAATTATAAGTTGTCAAATTTATTTCTTGACCATAAAAACCTTGTTTAACATTTTCTTTTCCTAAAACTTTAGCAAATTTCAAAAGTAAAGATCCTGAACCACAAGCTGGATCATAAACTCTATTTACTTCTGTTTTACCAATTAAAGTTATTCTAGCAAGCAATTCTCCAACTTCTTGAGGTGTAAAGAATTCTCCTCCAGATTTACCTGCATTAGAAGCATACATAGTCATCAGAAACTCATATGCATCTCCAAATGCATCTATAGTATTATCTCCATAATTACCTAGTCCTAATTCTCCTATTGAATCTAGTAACTTAACTAATTTTTCATTTCTTTCTTTAACTGTATTTCCTAATTTCGGACTATTAACATCTAAGTCAGCAAATAAACCTTTCATATCTTTTTCAGAAGCAGTTCCTTTAGCTGAATTTTCAATATTATTAAATATAGTATTTAAAGTTATATTTAAATCAGAATCATTTTTGGCGTTTTTTCTAACATTCACAAAAAGTTCACTTGGCAATATATAGAAACCTTTTTCTTCTAGAGTATCTTTTCTACCGAACTCTGCTTGTTCATCAGTAATCCTAGAATAATCAAAATCTCTATTACCTGCATTATGTTCTTCGTTATTTAAATATTCTTCTAAATTTTCTGAAATAAATCTATAAAGTAATAATCCTAAAACATATTGTTTAAAATCCCATCCATCTATTGAACCTCTTAGGTCATTAGCAATTTTCCAAATAGTTCTGTGTAATTCATCTCTTTCTTGTTCTTTTTTGTTGCTCATTTTATCTCCTCCATCGTATGACACAATGACAGTTAAATTATAGGTACCCCTAAAAACAAAATGTCATAATGTCATTATTTGTCTATTTTACTGCTTTTATATAAATAAATTATAACACACAATACTATCTAAAATAAGCTTTTTAACTAAATTACGTTGCAATTTTTATAATTTATGTTATTATATAAAACAAGCAAGCTCATATCTTCTATGAGTAGTATTATTTATAGAGCATATGAGCTTAGTTTCATATGCTCTTTTTGAGTATTTAGGGGGTATTCATGAACTATAATCATTCTTTAGAAGATTTATCTAATTGTTTAAGTGAAGAAGTTGTTAAAAAATATAACTATATTAAATTAAAGAAAAGAATTACTTTTATTAATGAAATTATTAACTTAGTTAGAATTAAATTTGATGAACTTAATGACTTTAATATTGTTCATGATGAAAAATATAAAATTAAATCTAAATCTAATTATGATGAAAAAACAAACGATTATTATATTCCTACATTAAATATCAGTTACTATCTTACTGATATTGATATAGCCTATCCTCTACTTTATAAATTCATACACTCAATTAATAAGTTAAATTATACAGAACGATTTATTACAATTAATTCTATAATGCATAACTATACTGATGATGATATTATGAATGAAACCAGATTATATAAAAATAAATATAATATTGTTAAAAAAAGTGCTGTAGTAAAATTATCAGAAGCATTAGATATAGCTGATAGAATATTTGATTTTAAAAATATGATCTAAATAATTTTTTAGGAAAAATTAAGGAAAAACTTAGGGTTGTATATCCTAAGTCAAGTGTTACAATATAGTAAAATGATGTAACTGTGCAAGTTTATATCATTTTTTTATGCTCACAAATAACTTGTGAGTTTTTTTATGCTAGAAAGGAGGTAAATTATGAGATGGATAGATATATTAAATAGTTCATGCTATCAAGTTGATGATGACATTATAGAAGCTATTTATACATTAGCTGAACTAACAAATACAGATACTGATGATGTTATAGAAAAATATAACATTGATATGTGCTGTGAAGCTAATATAGAAACGTTAATCAAAGACAAAAAAACTTTATATCAAATGTATAAAGATATTGAAAAGTTAAAAAACAAAGGAGGAATTTAATGAGTGCAGAAGAAACTCTAAACATTATTTCAAAACAATGGTGTGACTTAAAAGATATAATGCAACTAGCTCAAATAGGAAGAAATAGTGCATTAAAAATTAAAAGTGAAATATCAAACAAACTAATTGATGAAGGTTATTTTATACCTAAACAATTTGTTCCAATGAAAGAAGTAGTTAACTATTTAAAAATAGATATTGAATATTTAAGAGATATGACTTTAGAAAAAAGATTTGGTATGTAATGAAAACAATATCAGAAATAAAACAAGTAAAAGAAAAAGAAATATTAGTAGATAATATGATTAAATCACCTGGATTATATTGCTTACTAGCTAAAGCTAAAGTTGGTAAATCATTACTGGCTTTACAACTAGCAGATTCTTTAAGTAATAATAAAAACTTTCTAGAAAATAAAGTTATCCCCTATCCTGTTTTATATGTAAGTACAGAAGTAAGTTCTAGTCAATTACTAGATAGAATAAATAAAATGGATATAAAGTTTAATGATAAAAACTTTTACTTTGTAGAAAGAGCTATAGATTCAAGTAATATAAATTTAATGGATTTAGAAATAGATATTCAAGATTTTGCTAGAAACAAGAATGGTAAATTAATTATATTAGATATGCTATATGGAATTAATTTAGGTGTAGCATATGATATAAATAGTTATCAAGATATGGGACAAAAAGCATTACCAAAACTTAGAAGTATATGTGATAAATATAACTTAACTATTTTATTTGTACATCACTTAAATAAACAAGGATTATCACTAGGTAGTACTGCTATAGATACATCAGTAGATGGTAAATTTGTATTAATACAAGATAATATTATTAAAGATAAATTTACTTTATATATAGAAAGTAGAGACTTTGAAAGTAAAGAAATAAGTTTAACTAGAAATAAAAATTTAGTATTTGAATTAAATAAAGAAGATTATACAGATGATCTAGATTATAACTTAATAATTCTTTTAAACTACTCTATTATTAATAAAGAATATAAAACTACTAGTGCTGAATTAACAGCTAAACTACAGCTTAAAATCACACCAACTAAGTTCACTAGATTAATTAAAAATAACATAGTAAACTTGCAAAAACAAGGACTACATATTGAATTTTATAGAACCTCTTTAGAAAGAGGTTTTTTTGTTAAATATATAGAACCTGATTATGAAAGTTAAAGTAACAAGGAACTATAAAATTTTATAGTTTTTTTTATTTAGTTAACCCACCTATTTTGATACAACGTGTCAAAATACATAGGGGGTTATAAATTTAGTCAGTATATTTTATACTAACAAAATTACAAAAGAAAGGATTGATAATATAGAAACATTATCATACTCATTCCATTTAGGGAGTGATAAAAATAAAACAAATAGAGCTAGAAATAGTGCTAAAGAAAATGCATCTAATAAATCTTCTTTTACTAATAACGCTATTCAAAATAGTAGAGGTTTATCTACAGTAAGTAATCATAATTTAAGACTATATGAAGGTAATAATCAAGGTATTATTGTTATAGAAGGAACTGATGATTTAGTTAAAGATGTTAAAGAATTATATAAAAAAGAATTTGAAGATGCCAGACTAGAATATAATGAAAGACAAACTAGAAATGATAGAAAAATAATTAATTACTTTGATCATATAAGTCAAAATAATAAATCAGATTTAGCTTGTGAAATAATAATAGAACTAGGAGATATTAATTACTGGAGTAATAAAGAAGATGAATTTAAAACTAAAATGATTCAAGTATTTAAAGACCAAATAAAAGATTTAAAAACAGTAGTACCTGCTTTTAAAATAGCTAATGCTACTGTTCATTTAGATGAATCATCCCCTCACCTACACATTATAGGAGTTCCTGTAAAAGATGGTAATAAAAACGGAATGATTAAACAAGTTGGTAAAACAACAATATTTACTAAAGAGTCTTTATCTAATATTCAAGATAAAATGAGAATCAAATGTATTGATTCATTTAACAAAATATATTCATTAAATAATATTTTAAAAGATAAAGAACTAGGTAGAAACTATGACATAAATGTTAAAGATATGAAAAATTATAATGACTTAAAAAAAGAGTTTAATAAAAATAAAAATAAATTAGATTTTGTTACTAATCAAACTAAATTATTAGAAGAAAGTTCAAAAGAAATAAAAACTTTTTTAGAAGATTTAGGAGTTAATATGAAAGCTAATGGATATGTTATGACTCTACATGAGAAAAAAAGAATTATAACTTTTATAGATGATGTTATTAATAACAATTCAAATATAAAGAAACTAAATAAGTTAAGTAATAATCTATATAAAGTAGAAACAGATATAGAAGATTTAACTAATAATGTTAATAATAAAAATATCCAAATAAATAATTTGAATAATGACTTAAATAAATATATAAAAGAAAATACTTATCTTAAAAAAATTAATTTAAAGTTAGAAAATACTATTAATGATTTTAAATACAAATGGGATAAATTTATAAATCACTTTAAACAAAAATTACTTAGTATAGATTACAATTATAATAAAGTATATATCGATTTAATAAAAGAAGAAATTATTGATGAAGAAGATAAATACGATATAGAAAAAGAATATGATGAGGATAAATATGATATCAAAATATAGATTGGAAGTGATAAATTGACAATAAGACAAGTTCCTAAAAAACAGTGGACTAAAGATAAAAGAAGCTGGGTATTTGATTGTTACTATAAAGATATAGATGGAAATAATAAAAGATTTAATTCAAAAAAATATGCTTCTAGAAAAGAAGCATATGATGCTGAAACACAGTTTAGATTAAAAGTACAAGATCAATTCAATTATAGTGATATTACTTTTAATGATTTAGTAGACTCTCACTATGAATATCAAAAAGATAAAGTAAAAGCTACTACTTTATTAAATTACAGAAGAATGAGAAAGTTTATTACTCCTATTGAAAATATTAAAGTAGCTGAGTTTAATATAAGACATTATGAAATGTGGAAGAAAACAGTTAATCAAGATCACTTCTCTACTAGATATAAAAATACTATATATAAATATTTAAAAGCTATTATGAATTATGGTACTAAATGGTATGAAATTAATTTTAATAGTGTTTATAATAAAATGACTAATTTCAATAATCCTAATGAAAGAAAAAAAGAAATGAAGTTTTTTACTATTGATGAATTTCATAAATTTCTAGCTGTTGAAGATAATTTTAAATATAGGTGTTTATTTCAAACACTTTTTTATTGTGGTCTTAGAAAAGGAGAAATAAGAGGTTTAACTTGGAATGATATTAATTTTAATAGAGGTACTTTAACTGTTAATAAAAATGTAGTGTGTGTTAAAGATGAAAAGACTGGTAATAGTTGGACTCTTACTAGTCCTAAAACAATGAGTAGTTATAGAACCTTACCTATTCCTAAATTCTTATTAGATAATTTAGATAAACTATATTTAGAAGATTCCAAATATAAAAACTTTAATAATGATTGGTATATATTTGGAGATATTAATCCTCTTGCTAATACAACGTTAATTGAAAGGAAGAAAAGAAATATTAATTTAGCTGGAGTTAAATATATAAGACTTCATGATTTTAGACATAGTTGTGCTTCTCTGCTAATAGACAGTGGAGCTAATATAACTTTAGTAGCTAAATATTTAGGTCATACTAAAATAGATGAAACTCTTAATACTTATTCACATATGTATCAAAATAGACTAGATACTATTGTTAATATTATTGAACAACAAAATGAGAAATATGAAGAAATAGAAGAAAAGAGTCTAGTCCTTTGATGGACTAGGTTCTTTTTGATTTTTAACAAAATTGTATAGATAATAAAAAGGTACCTTAAGTACCTTATATTAATTATCTAACACCATAATTATAAACTACTTGTGAATTATTGCTAACATATGATGATATTCTTAAATCTGGTTTTACTTTATCGTTTGCATATTTACCATTTTTTACATCTTTCAAAAATTCTATCATATTGTTTTCTTTTTTATTGGTGTTAGAAGAAAATGCTTTAACTTTTTTTCTTTCCATAACGCCTCCTATATTTATTATATTCTATTTTTAAAATTTTAACAACTTTTTATAATACTTTTTTGCCAAATTGCCTTTCAATGTCACTTCTTATTCCTTGAAGATTTGATTCATAACCACAATCACATTTAAATATATTGTTTTTTGGAAAAGCTATTTTCCCGTTTGAAAGCATATCTACATCTATTTGTGGATTATCAATTAATTTTGCATATAAAACAACACTTTTATTACACTTTGGACAATTATGATTGATATCTATAACAGCCGGAAATTGTTGTGTAAGAGGTACATTTTGTTGTGGAGCTGATGGTTGTGCATTTAGAGATAGAGTTCCTTTTTCAGTACAGAACAACTTATATGTATTACTCATACTAAACATTAATCTACAAACAACATTTATTCTATATACAATGTCACTTAAATTGCAATCATCATCAATATGAGTTATTTTCAAACCAATTTTTTCCAAGTCTTCAGCTTTCAATGGTTTCCCATGAGTCCTCCATTTACTGTGATTACTCAAGGCCTTAGCTATATTTGAAGCTCTTCTCTTTTTGTAAGTGTCTGACACTGGTAACTTTCTAGTTTCTGTTTCATTCCAATCTTTAAACTTATATTTAAATAACCATTCTTTTACTAAATCCTCTGCATATTTCAAGGAATGGGTAACGCCATTAAGTTCACCTGGAGTAATTTGTGATAATATAACAACATCAGCAGGATTCAATTTACCTTCTTTTTCAGCTTCTTTTCGTTTTTGATTCATCCAATCAATATAGTCATAAGCTGATATCATTCCTCTATTTGATGGCATTTGAGCATCAATCGGTCCTAAACTTCCCGTTTTAGTCATTAATATCTCGTCCCCAGCCATAGCTAGTATTGTCCCTGCACTTTTAGCCTCTCCACAAATAACAAATGAAATTTTGTTAAATTCACTTCTTATATATCTAACTATTTCCTCAGCAGTCACTCCATTACCACCCGGAGTTTCAATATAAAAGTCTATATCACTTCCCTTTTCAAAAGAATCAAGCAAATCCTTTAAAAAATAAAAATCCTTTTGCTCCAATGCACATGGTAAAACTGGATTAAATGAAGATACATATAAGATAAGATTTGTTTTACGATTTTTGTTATATCTTGAAATTAAACTTTTTAACTCAGTTTCAAATTCAATATATCCCCACTTATCAACATTAATTTTTTTTAAATAATCTTCTAAAATAGTCATTGTTACCTCCTACTAAAAAACGCCAATACAAAACTCAATAATTAAGCCTGTACTAGCGCTGTTCCTCTATAAATCAATTATATCACTCAATATTTAAAAATAAAAGCAATTTTAAAAATTTGTAAAAAAAAATTTGTAAAAAAAAATAGAACTCCATCATTGTGAAGTCCTTACAAAAAGTTTTGCTTTTTTTATTGCACTAATATTGTATCATATATTTTTAATTTTCACCTAGATTAATTTGTTGCTCGCCTATCTAGAAGCGATTATCATTTATCATTCGGAATAACTTATTGTTCGCGCCATCCGAGAGCGAATAACATTTTCTAATCAAATTACTACATATTTAATATAGCACAATTATTCATTTAATAATACAAAATATATAATATCACATAAATATAATTACAAATAATTTTTTAAATCAAAAAAACAAGCTATCAACGGATCATTAAGATTAATTAAAAATCATTTTTACTGTTGCTGTTATATTTTCATCAGAATTTTCACTATCAAAATTTAAACTTTGAATCATTGCAGAATAACTTGATTCTCCTGCTAATAATTCAGCTAACTCTTTACTATAGTATCTAGGAACGTAACCTAAATGATAAATTACACCTTCATTTTTAAAATTAACTTTAATTGCATTTTCATCAAATTCATTTTCAGGTTCTAATTCTAAATACAATCTTTCATTTACCTCAAGCATTTTTTTGCAATCTTCTAAATCACTACAATGTCTTGTGCCTGCTACCTCAAATTCAATCTTTCTTTTATCGAAAACTGGGACAAATTCATAGTTATCTGTTAATAATCTTCCTTTTGTAGCTTTTAAAATTTCCATTTCTGTAGAATCTTTTTCCAAATTATAACAATTTAAAATTTCCAAATAATCAGGTCTTCCAATATTAGGAAGTCTTGTTTTAATATTAGCAAATAAATTTTCACTTTCATAAATTTTTTTAATATCTTCAAATCCAGGAAAATATTTAAAATCTTTTTCTTGAGCATTACTTAGTTCTGGATCAGTATATACAAAAGTATATCTATTTTCGGTATTTGTTAAAGTTCCGATAATATATCTTCTTCTACTGATTGGTTCTTTCCAAATTAACCACATTTCATTTTTCATATTTTCACCCCATTCATTTAATATTTAATAATATATTTCGTCTTGTCTTTAGATAATGTATTATATATGCTTTATGGATATCAGTCAAGAGTTCATCTGGAACTTTATTAACTATATCCTCAATTATTTCATCAGTTAAGTTGTTTAATTTATTAAGCTCATTTTGAATTTCATCATTATATAGTTCATTTAAATACTCTATTAATTCAAAATGTCTATATTGTGTATTTTCATCTTCTTTATAAATTATGGTTTTACTCCTTAAAATATATGCATCAAAAGACTTTTCTTTACTATAATATTTATTAGAAAGTTTTTCATCTTTGAATTCTCGTAGTAAATTACAACCATTGTCATACAATGGAGATAAAAAGTATTCTCCATCTATACTTGTAATTCCCCAATTTTCTTCATGTCTGTCTTGTTCACCAACCAGAGCATCAAAAACCATTATTTTTAAAAATTCATAAAATAAGTTTTTATTTAAATCATCTAAACTTTTTTTTATATTTGAAATAGTATAAAATTTTGATCTATCATCATTATTTCTATTTAAATAAGAAACAGCATCAATATGTTCAATTTTATTTACATCCAGAAAAATATAATTTAATATTCCTAATTTACCATCTTCGTCTTTACCAAATTCTATTTCTGCACAATTATAATTAAGCACTTTTGCTATCTCGTAGCTTATTTTTTCTGAACATGCCTCGCTGCATATATATTCAGGATGCTCATATTTAAAGATAGCTTTTCTGTTTAGAAAATCTTTAACAATACGTTTTGGTCTGGTACCTTTCATAGTTGTAGTATTTTCTAAAAACCAAAAATCTTTTTTATTTTGTTTTATATCATACTTTTTCATGCCATCACCTATTATTTATATTATAGCACATTTTTTTATTTAAAAGTAGTAGTTGTTATCAATATTGTACAATTGATAATAATTAAATAATAATTAAAATAAAAATGACTAATATTGAAATTATAGCATCTAAAATAGCATCTAAAATTTATCAAAATCGTTTTAGCTCTTATATTACAACAAAAATGAGAGCTTGCGCTCTCTTCAGGGGGACTTTTATTTGTTTTCTTTTTTTTCTAAAATTATTAAAATCTTTTGTTTTACAATCATTTTTTATTATTTTTTTTCATAATTCTTCATCTATTTTTAACTATTATTTGACTTTTTAGTACCTAATTAGTACCTAAAAATAATTCTAATTTTCACTTTCAATTGTTACTTTTAAAAACACCTTTTTACCTTTTTGTACAATTAATTCTCCATCAATGAAATCAGATATAGTTATTTTTCTATCTATATCATTTACTTTAATTTTATTAATTGATATACCATTTTGTTCTACTAATCTTCTTGCTTCACTTTTTGATGAAACTATTCCTATACAATTTAAAAAATCTAATATATTTTGTTCTTCAAAATTTTCTAATTTAAAAAATGGCATATTTTCAGAACTTCCTGTACCACTAAATATATCGTCTGATATTTTCTTTACTTTATTTGCCTCTTCTTCTCCATGAACTAATTTAGTTACTTCAAAAGCCATTAGCTTTTTAGCATCCACTATATCTTCTTTACATAATCTTTTAATATCTTCTATTTCTAATCTAGTAAAAAAAGATAAAAGCCTTTCTACATCTTCGTCAAATGAATTTACAAATGCTTGATAAAAATCATAACTATCTGTCTTTTCTCTTGATACCCATAAAGTACCACTAGAAGTTTTCCCCATCTTTTCTCCATCTGCTTTAACTAGTAATGGACAAGTTAAACCAAATAAAACTTCCACTTCCTTATTTTCTTTATTATTTAGTTTTCTTCCTAGATCAACTCCAGCTACAATATTAGCCCATTGATCAGAACCACCTATTTGTAATATACAATCATTATTATTATTTAGGAATGTAAAATCAAATGCTTGCATTAACATATATCCCATTTCTAAGAATGTTAACCCTCCATTTTGAAGTCTATTTTTATATACATCTGTTGCTAGCATTTTATTAACATTGAAATGAATTCCAATATCTCTCATAAAATCTACATATTCTCTTCCTTTAAACCATGTGCTATTATCTACTATTAAAGTATCTTCCTTAACAAACCTTTTTACTAATTCCTTTACTTCTTTTTTATTATGTTCTACTTGTTCAATAGTTAACATACTTCTCATATCTGACTTACCTGTAGGATCTCCTATTAAAGCTGTAGCACCTCCTACTAAGATAATGGCTTTATGTCCAAAGTCTTGTAACCATCTTGCCATAGTTAAAGCAAAGAAGTGCCCTATATGTAAACTATCTGCTGTTGGATCTATCCCAAGATAGAAAGTTATAGGTTCTCCATTTAATAATTTTTTAATTTCATCTTCATGTGTAGTTTGGTATATATAACCTCTACTTTTTAATGTTTCAAAACAATTCATATTATTATCTCCTCTCATGTTTGTTTTTCTACTATAATAATAATCACTATCCATAAAACCACCTCCTTTATACAAAAAACACGAATTATCTGTTCTAAAAGAACGAGATAACCCGTGGTACCATCTTTTTTATAGTTATTATAACTATCACTCTAAACTTATAACGTAGTAATACGAATTAAATTCACAAAACGTAATTCATTTTTAAACAATTGTCATTTTACACTTAACAATGACTCTCTTTAAATTAATTTAAAAACTACTTCAAATTGATCACGATTTAATTAATAAATAGATTATATACTATTTATTGTATTTGTGCAAATTTATCTCTTTGGGAATCAAATTATATATTGCCCAGTTCTTAAATGTCTCTTTAGTTTCGATATCTAATTGTTCAAAATAAATTACAAACTCTTCATACTGCTCTAGTAATATACAACAGCAACAAACACATACATTATTATCTTTTTCGTTAACTTTTATTCTTGTTAATGTATATATATTTTCAGACAACAATTCTTTAGTTCTTTTTAAAATTTGAAATCTGTTTATCTGATAGAAAGATTCTGAATAATATTCACGTTGTTTTCTCAGAATATTATTTATTTTTCTTGCTATATCTAAATATTCAAATTTATGATTTTCATCATAAGCCTTTATAAATTCTAACATCAAATTATTTATATAAATTATTGTTACCTCATTTTTAGTACAATTTTTAATCTCGCTAATAATGATTTCTGAATCAAATATTATTTTTCCTAAAATATCACTTTTTAATCCAAAATATCGACTAAGTTGAACAGTTTCATCTAATTCTAAAGAAAAGTTATTATATACATAATCATCTTTCAAAAAATTGTAACCTATATAACTACCATCTGCTTTTTTTACAAAATATATTAAAAAGACAATTCCTAAAACATCTACAACATTAATTATTGTATCGCTATTTATGTCATCAAATTTAACAGTGTTTTTTTGACTAATTATTTCATAAATATTGCATACCAGCTTTTCATCATTAACAACATCTTTTACTTTAATGCTTTCAATAGGAATATTTAAAGAAGAAATTATATTTGCAGCTCCTTTTAAATATTTCAAATCAGCTTCTATTTGTTTGATTCGAGTTTCTATAATAATCTTATTATCGAATTCAAAATTAATCTCAGGTCCATTACCGATTTTTATGTTTTTATTTATATATAAATCTAAAACAAATTCTAAATCGTTTATCGTTTCTCTAAGTGAATTTTCCCTATTTATGCTATTTTTGACTTGCAATTTATATTCATTATCAAAATACACATAATCACTGATTTTAATTATTTTTTCTTTTTTAGAATATTTTTGTTCTATAACATTATAATATTTGGCTTTATTCGTACTTACTTCAATACTAAGTTTTCTTGTCAGTTGATCAAATTTAATTTTTCCAATATAAGCATATGAATTAAGATTTGTTTTAGCATAAGCATATTGATCATCAATGACAATATCGTTAATGTTACCACAACCAAATGTATAAATTGTTGAATCTCTTTTCCAAAAATTATTATCAATAAGTTTTGGTAATTGCATTTGTAATTCTCTATGTATTTTAAAATTTGAAAATAAAGTAAAAAGATTTTTTTCATTATTAATTTCTTTCAAATGAATTGTTTTAAATTTTTGATTTATTTTAGTTTCAGTTAAAATATCTCTTATATCACCTTTAATAAGATTTTTCATATAAAAATATCCAAAATCTTTTTTTTCATCATATAATACTTTTATAAATAAAACTCCACCTTCGTCTGCATACTTTTCTAAATCAGAAATTTCTACTGAATACGTTTCTTCATCTTTTTTACCATCAGACATTAATTCTGATTTTATTTGCACCGGAATTCTACAGTATAAATTTTTCTTTTCCATACATTCAGATATATATACTAATATTTCCCCATCCCAAATAGGATATTTATCCCGCTGATTTATTACTGGATTTATTTTCTTAGTTCTTAACAAAAAATTTTCTAATTTATTAATACCCAATCCTTCTATTAAACTACTATTCATAAAACCACTCCTATTTACATTTTATCATATAAATGGAACAAAACCAGTTGATTTAACTTAAAATGCATAAAAATGTATCTAAAATTACTATTATTATTGAATATTTATTTTTTTTTACTAATTTTAGTACCTAAATAGTACCTAAAATTACACATCTAGGTACTATTTAGGTACTATTTCAAACTATAATTTATGAACAAAATTGGTAACTTTTAGTCTTATTTTACAATAATTAATCAATTTTGAAAGTTTTTCAAAAAAAATGACGCCTTTCGGCGCCTCAGGGGGTTTTGGTTGCACACTCTCAACTTTAGTTCGTAAGAGTGTTTGCGTGACTATCATCACGCTAGTATAATTATAGAGTGTTTATGATAAAAAGTCAATCTTTTTATCTATAATATTAATATCTTATTTAATTTTATTTTCTAGTATTATATCATCACTATTACTTAATATACTTTCTCTTAATTTAATTAATTCATTTAATTTATTAACATCCCTATCTTCTTTTTCATATTTCTTTTTTTCATTTTTTTCTTTAATTAATTCATTATTCAATATAATATTATCTATTTTCTTTACTTTATTTTTTAATTGTTCACATTTAAAATTTAATATTTTAACAGTTACTTTTGATGCTACTATAATAGTAACAGGTGCAATAGATGAAACAAATAATTTTAGTAATAAATGATTCTTTAAAATTGGTATAAAAAAAGTCATAACCATTAATGCTGTCATAAATTCTATACATGTAAATTCTTTAATATAACTAATTATTTTATTTCTTTTATTTATTTTACTAATTAATTCATATTTAATTTCTATATTTTTCATAAATTCTCCTAATTTAATTCTTGATTATTAAATAATAATTCTTTTATTAAAACATTGCTATTTATTAAATCATTATTTAAAAATTCTTCACTATCTTCTTTAGCTTTTAACAAAATTTTATAATCTTTTTTAAAATCAGCCACTCTAAAGACCATATCTCCACTTTGTTTAGAACCAAATAAATCTCCACTACCTCTGATAAGGAAATCTTCTTCACTTATTTTAAATCCATCATTTGTTTCTGTCAATATTTTTAATCTTTCTGTTTCATTATTACTAATTAAAATACAATAAGATTGTAAATCATTTCTACCTACTCTTCCTCTTAATTGATGTAATGATGATAAACCATATCTAAAAGCATCAAATATAACAATCATAGTAGCATTTTTTACATCTACACCAACCTCAACTACCGTTGTACTAATTAAAATATTGATTTCATTTTTTTGAAATTTGTTCATAACTTCTTCTTTTTCTTGATTACTTAATTTGCCATGTAAAATACCAATTTTATAGTATTTACCAAACGCTTTATTTATTTTATCAGATAATGTTGTAACATTTTCTAAATCAATTTTATCACTTTCTTCTATTAGTGGAGCTATTACATATATTTGATGATTCAATTTTAATTGTTCATACATTGACGATAAAACATCTTTAATTTCACTATTTTTCTTTATTGTTGTTATAATTTCTTTTTTACCTGTTGGTATTGTTTTAATATTTGATATATCCATATCACCATATAAAGTTAAAGCATAAGTTCTTGGTATAGGAGTTGCACTCATATATAAAATATCAGGTGTTAATCCTTTGTTTTTTAAATTACCTCTTTGATTAACCCCAAAACGGTGTTGTTCATCTGTTATTACTAAACCTAAGTTATTATAGATAACATCTTTAGATATTAAGGCATGTGTTCCTATAATAAAATCAATTTCATTATTTTTGATTTTATCATAAATTTCTTTTTTTTCTTTTGCTTTTAATTTTCCAGTTAATAAAGCTACTTTAATATCATATCCTTCAAATAATTTTTTTATATTATTATAATGTTGAGTAGCTAGAATTTCAGTTGGAGCCATCAAGGCACTTTGATATCCACTTAAATAATTAATATACATACTTATTATTGAAACAATTGTTTTACCACTTCCAACATCACCTTGCAATAATCTATTCATTCTTTTTTCATCAATCAAATTATCATAAATTTCTTTTACACTTTTATATTGATCTTGTGTTAACTGAAATGGTAATTTATTAATAAAATCTTCTATCTTTTCAAATCCAACATTTCTTTTTAATCCTATTTTAATATTTTTGTTGTTTTTTAAATAATTCATTTTCAACATAAACAAAAATAATTCTTCATATTTAATTCTATTTAAAGATTTTTTTAAATTATTTTGATTATTAGGTTTATGTATTTCATAAATATCTTGTTCTTTATTTCTAAACTTATATTTCTCTTTTAAATAATCTGGAATATAATCTTTAATTCTTATTTTTTGTTGTAATGCATTATCTATATATTTACTTATCTGTTTTCCATTTATTCCATATGTAGTATGATAAACTGGCTCAATTTTATCTGTTTCTAATAATCCAAATCTTATATCACTAGCTGTTACACTGTTATGTAATTTATCATATTTACCAATAATAGTTATCTTTTCTTTTATTCCTATTTTACTTTTTAAAAAACCTCTATTAAAAATAATTACACTTAATATAGTTAAACCTATATTAATTTTAAAAGTCATTTTATCTAATTTTTTATTAATATAAAATACATTAGGAATACTTTCTACATATCCATCAATAACTATCAATTCTTTATCATTAAGAGTATTAATATCACTTCTTTTTAAAATATCATAACGAAATGGATAAAATTCAATTAAAGATTTCATATCATATATTCCAAGTTTATTTAATAATTTTATATTTTTAGGTCCTAACCCTTTTATACTATCTAATGTTTCCATATTTCACCACCTAATAATTATAACAAACATTTGTTTGTGTGTCAAATATCACTATCATTATATCTTATTATACATCTATATTTTAATATATCCTTTATAAATCAAGTATATCATATATTTTTTATATACTTTAAAATATTTGTAAAAAATAATTTGCAAAATATAAAATTTATGCTACAATATATACACGTAAATTTAGTAGTAAACAGAGGTTGTAAAAATGAGAGACACAAATACCATAGCAAGTTATTTAAAAATAGCTGGTTTAAATAATAATATTATAAAATTTATAAAAAATAATCATTGTTTAATTAGACATATAGCACAATTATTAAAAGATGATTTCATTTGTGGAATGAATATAGATCAAGATAATTGTATTATTAAAATTAAAAATGGATTTGATAATTTTAAAATATTTGATGATAAAAATATATGGATTTTTATTAAACAAAAAAATGATACAAATATGTTATATTCAAATAATTCTTGTAATAATAAAGATGAATTAAATAAGTATGATGAGATTAAAACATATGCACATATAGCAACAGAAAATAATTATATTATTAATAAAAAAGTAATTTTTAAAAAATATACAAATAAAATATTATTTGATGGTCAAATTATGGAAGAAATTTATGACATTAATTTAAATAAAATTATGATTAAAAATGCTTACTTTTATGAAATGAAAAAAGAAGAAATTCCAAATGAGTATTTAACTACATCAATTCAAAAAATAAACAACTATAATTTTTCTTTTATTATTAATGAAAAAATAAATTATAATAATAAAATATGGAATTTTATTATAACTGGTCAAAATTTTGAAGTTAATAAATCATTTGATGATAATAGATTATCACTTTTAAATAAACTAAAGGTTTTTAAAGATAAAATTTTATTCCAAGAAAAAAGTAATTCAGAAAAAGTATATATTAATAAAAAAAGTTAGGATTTAATCCTAACTTTTTAATTATAATTATTTAATAAATTTTAATTCTCCCATTTGTGATGTTGGAATAAATCCTGGTTTAGCATTAATTACATCCATAATTCTATTAACAACAGTAGCACATGTTAATTCTACTGTTGCAGGGCGATTAATTATTAAGTTTGTATCTGGTTCACCATAAATTGTCCAATTATTGCAATCATAATCTTCTTTTGAATATATCTTACCAATACACTCTGTTTCAATTGTTATTCCTTCTACCGTTTTTGTTGTTACAACAGCACTCATTCCTGTTGCATTACCGGCTTTAACAATCATATTTAAAGTTGATGATTCAAGATCTTCTTCATTAATTTGAGGAACACATTTTTGTGTTTGTGATATTACAGTTAAACCTAGTTTATCACATAACCAACCATTAACATTCCACATATAACTTGGCATAAATTGACCATTTAAAATCAATTCATTTCTTTGTTCTTCTGTTATATTATCAGAACTTGCTATTTGATTATTAAATTCATTTATATCAAGTCCTGCTCCATGTGCTTTAGCTAGAGCTATTCCATAATCTTCTACATTATAAGAAGAACTTCCTTTTATTTTTGTAATTTTTTGAGTTGATCCAGCTAATGTAGATATTAAATTTCCCCAAAAAGCATCTTGATATCCACTACCTGTTATTGTACAATTATTAGCTTTAGCCAATTCATCTATTTGTTTAGTAATAACTGGTGATGAATTAAAAGGATAAAAAGCTTCTTCACAAGTACTAATAGCATTGATACCTAATTTAGCACATAACATAAAAGCATCTTTAACATCATTCATCAAACTCATAGTTGTAATAATACATATATCAGGTTTTACTTCTTTTAACATTTGTTCGGCATTATCAATAGAAACAACTGTTACTCCTTTTTTTTCACAATTTAATAACTCAGATATATCTTTCCCAATTACATCTGGATTAATATCAATTGCTCCAACAATTGTTCCGCCTTTTTCTTCTACATATCTCATTGTATATATAGACATTTTTCCACATCCATATTGAACGACTTTAATATTATTCATTTTCATCTCTCCTTTAATTATGGTTGCATTGCTCCAAATAAAACTAACCAAGCAAGTGCTGTTTTAGCTACTAAACTTAGTATAATATAAATTTTTTCACCATATAAATAATCTTTCCATTTTCCAACTTTTTTATACTGAAGATACATGTTAATAGGAAATGTACTAAAGAAAACAAAATAAGTTATGATTATTGCCCATACAAACCATGGTACTAAATCAAAATTACCTGTTCCAAACATATATAATAAAATAGTAATCCAAGGAACTATACCAATGATTCCTCCATAAATAAATGGTCCCCATTTTGTTTTTTTAGTTTTGATATTCATTTCTTCCATTATTAATCCAAAAATATTCATTATTGCATTAGAAGCAAATATTAATATCAAAGATGCAATATCATATACTCCAAATAAAGTAGCTATTAAAACAATCATAATTGATGAACTAATAGCATATTCAAACCATCTAAATTTATTTATTCCATTTTTTAAATCTTCAACATATTTTTTACTATTTAAACAAATAATTAAATGTGCTAAAGCTGAAATTAATAAAAATGATGCAACTAATATACCAAAAGGTAATTCAAATAAATTTCTTACTGCTGGTTCTAATGATTGTGTTTTAATATTATAAGCTAAATAATTTTGTGTAATCATTGGCTTAAATTGTGATATTTTTTGTATTACATTAGTAGCTAAAAATAACATTATAATAAATTGTATAAAGTGTATTAATCCCATTATTTTATTGAAATTTAATAATTTTTTGAATTTTTCTTCCATATTTCCTCCTTAAATAATTAGTTTATTGTCTTATATGATATTTATCTCCCCTCCTAACATTATCTTACAAATTAATTGTATCACATTATTTAAAAAATTTAAAATTAATAAAAAAAATCAATAAATTTTATTTCCATTATTTTAAGTTTTATATACAAAAAAACAGTCATATTTAAGACTGCTTTTGGATTACTTGTAATATGATTTTTATGATTATCTAACCGATGCTTTTTTATATAGTTGTAAAACTTCTTCTTTTGAATCACAGAATTAATTTATATTGTATTTTTCAAAATGTTTTTTACTTTAATTGAATTAATCATATCAGGAATTTCAAAATGTTTTAAATTATTATTTAGATATATATTGTTATTCAATTTTTTTCTACTTTAAAAGTAAAATTTTATTCAATTCTTCTATATTTGAGAGTTGATTAATCATTATTCAAAATAACTAGTAATTAAGTATTAGCTAAAAAATCATATATTATAAATTCACTAGTTTAATATTATATTTAATATTAAGATTTAACATAGCTCTTTTCATATTCTTTTATTTTGATCATCATTTCAATTTTCATAAAAGATACTCTATCAATAACTGGTAATCCAATATTTTTATTAGCTTCAATATAAAAATTTATTCTATCAAGTAAATATTTTAAATCACTACTTAAAATATTCTCTTCAATCTGTAATTTAATATTTTCTAACACAAAACACATATAAGCTTTCCTTATGGGTGATTTAGAATATGCTATAGAATTCAAATCTTCAATTAATTCATCTTCTGTTTTATATTTAGATATTTCATAATTTTTTCCATTATATAATTTCATAAAATCATCTATTTTTAGAAGGAAAGTTGAATTTATAATTTCATCATTAGAATATTCTTTTTTATCATTACTAATTAATGTGAATCTATTTTTCAAATTAATTAATTCACTAACTTTTTCCATTCTTTTTTTTGAATTAGATCCTAGCCTACCACTGTTAATATATTGATCACTTAGAAAATAAGATAATACAACTTCTAATGAAGAATACAATATTTCATCTATCTCATAAACATTGTTATCAATCATATTTATTAGTATATTTATGTTTTCATCTACTAATTTTAATAATACATCATAATTCAAATTATTATATCTACCATTAGTTTTTGTTATGATATTATATATATTCTTATACAAATCAAGTGTGTTAGAATATTTGGAATATGTTTTATTTACTATTTCATCTATTTTAGTCATCATAATCGCCTTTTCTTAATGTCATATATTATAATATATTATTAGTTTAATGTAAATAAAAATATATTTACTATATATAATGATTATCTGTTGTTATATTTATTATTTAATTTTTCTACTTTCAAATAAAAAAATACTAACTATTTATTTAGCTAGTATTTTCTATACATACTCTAAAGGTTAAAGTTACAATCATTATGGTGCGTTAGAGTTCCCAGTATGACAACTCTTGCGATATTAAATAAGTAGTAATTAAATATTAACTAAAAAAATATATTTTTATATTGTTTTTAATTTTAAAGACTTAACAAGTTCTTTTTTTAAAGCAGGTTTTGCAAATTCGTCTTCTAACGCAACAACACTACTCTTATATCTGTCATATGCAAAATCATAATCACCATTTTTTATTGCAGAGACACATGGTTTTATAATATGACCATAAATATAATCATAAATTTTACTATTATCTTCTAGAGAATCAATGCTACTTACAATAATTGGCGCTGTTATATAATAATGTTCTATGTCTTCCTTTGACACAAATTTATCTCTAAACCATCTTAATGTCATTAATTCATCACAACTATCATTAAATACTCCTTGAAAATGTTTCATGCATGCTGAAGTTAAATAGCAACTGCAATCAGTTGTCGATTTTTCTCCATCGGATTTTTCGTTAATATTGAATGTTCTTTTATCATAATCAATATTTATGTGAATTGACTCATCATGAAGTTCCTTAGGATCACTGCCATAAATATTAACATGTCCTTTTTCTTCATTACCATTTACATTGATCCAAGTTCCACCTTCAGTTTCCTTTGCCATTTTATCGCCCTCTTTCATTATTTGCTTTTTTTATAAGTTCTTTTACTCCATACTCAACATCTTCAGCATAGTCAAAGACTTCTACTTCATTATAGCAATCATTACAAAAATCTATCAAATCTGATATATTGTAACTTAAGCATTCTTTTTTATTTAAATATTGATCATATTGATCTATAAATTGATTTATATAACTTAATGCTTTATTTCTAGTTAAATCATTACTTGTTCGTTTTTCAATACATGTTAAAGAACAAATAACCTTTCTATATAAATCAACAACTAAGTGTTCTTTTTCCATAATATCTCCTTTCTTACATCATATTATAAATATATATTTATATTTTGTCAAACTCTTTACACTACCACACTAGCCTATTATTAAATATCAAAAATATTATTATTTCAAAAAATATTTTGATTATAATATTCTAAAAAATTATTTTTTATAACATTTATATTATTTTAAATTTATGTTTAAAATTAACCAATTTACAATATTAAAAGATAATTCTATTGTTGTTTTATCAAGTTCTAATGTTTTTTCTCTCAACTCTTTACCTGGATGAATAAAGTTTCTAAAATTTTTAATTCCATCCATAAATTTCTGTGGTGCTTTTTGAATTAAATTTTCTTTGTCACACACTTCTAGCATTTCAGTAATATCCATATCAACTATTTTTCTTTTTTTCTGCTTTGAACCAACATTATAAGTTGTAATTTTCTTTTTATTTAAAATAAATAGTAATATTAACTCAACTAATGTGCCACTCATTAACACAACCGTTTTTTGTTGATTTGTTAAATAATTGAATACTAATTCATTATAATCCCTAATAAATATTTCTTTAAGGTTATTCTTTCCAATAACATTAAGTTTAGATATTACTCTTTTATACTCGATGTTTGAAAGCTCATCTATCGTAAATCTATCTAAATTACTAGTAAATGAAGATATAAGTTGGTTATCCTCTTTTATCTCATCCAACCTTTTTGCAATGCTAAAATTAATTTTATAAACACTTGAATTTGTGTCATAATCGTGATTTTTATTTTTAAATAAATATCCTTTTTCTAACATTTGTTTTAGAACATCTTGTGATTTTTCTTCACTACATTTTAAAATAATTGGCAATCTTTTATAAGGACAAATCACATTTCCTTTTTCATCAGCATCTTCATAAAAATTTTTTATTCTATCTATAATCCATATATTTTCCACTTTAAAATATTCTAAAGATTTTTGTTCCAAATCTATTTCTTTTTTTGACTGTTCCATTAATTCTTCACATCTCTTTATATTGTTCGAAGAAATATCACTATGTGATATATTTTCAGATTTTTTATAATATTCAAGTGCTTTCTCATAATTTCTTTCTTTTTCATATATTACACCCAAATTATTTATTGCTGCATCACTATTCGGATATTTAATTATATAACTTTCATAGATTTCTTTGGTTTTATCAGTTCTTTTATCATTACTAAAAGAATATGCAATTTCAAATCCAAATTTTAAATAATCTAATTTTTCATATTCAATTGCATCCATTAATTTTACAATATCAGAATATTTTTCGTGGCTGTGAAGAGTTTTAACCAATGTTTCAATTAAGCTTTGATATTTATTACTATTAAAATCATAAATTTTAACATTTTGCATCACATAATTGTTAGCATAATCTAAATCACTTAAATTGAAATCAGATAAATCTATATAATCAATATTATGCGAATTTTCTATTGCTTTTATATAAGTATCAAAATATTTTTTATTATTTGATAACTTTATATATATATCAAGCAGTTGTAAATATAATATTTTATCACTATGTTTTTCTAATTCCTCATCTACTAATTTTTGTATTTCTTTTAATCTAGTCTTGCTAACATCTTTTTCTTCATCTGCTAAATATAATTCTTGGAAAGCATATATCAATTTTAACTTTCTTATTATGTCCACATCAGTGAATTTTTCTTCCAGTTTTTTTAATATTGAATAAAATAATTCATCAATGCTAAAATATGAATGATTTCCGTTTTCAAAGTTAACTATTTCAATAAATGGATTATCAGGTTCTGACATATAATTTAACTGAGAAATCAGCTTTTTAGATATATTTTCATTATTTTCAATATCAATTTCAATTAACCGAATTATAAAACCCAAAAAACTATTATTATCTTTTACTATAAATGAATTAATAACTTCTACATCAATTTTTTTGTTTGCCAAATATGAAATGGCAATTTTTAAAAAATATAAATCAATTTTATTAGGGCTTTCTTCCTCGTTTAAATAATCAAATAATTCTAATGCTTTTTTATAATCTCTTTTAGAATAATAAATACTAATCATTTCTATTGCTATATCAAAAGTAATATCAATATCATTTTTCAATTCTAAAAAATAAGCTTCTTTTTCATCATCTTCTAAATAGAATAATAATATTTTCTTTAAACTCTTATTATCCTCAAAGTTTTTTATTCCTTCTTTAATAAATTTCGAGCCTTCTAAATTACTTTTACTTCGTTTTGCAAGAAAAATGTACATAGCTGGATATTTAAAATCAGAATTTAATAATTCCTTAAAAATAGTGACTGCTTCATTCCACTTAGAATATTGCTTACTATAGCAAATACCCAAAAAATATCTAGTATTTAAATCTCTCGACTTTTTATATTATTGTAATAATTCCTTTTCTAAATTTTCGTAATCTCTTGCATCAAGCCTTTCGAAAAATTTCTTTTCTTCCATAATATCACTCCGTAATTCGTTATAAATATTATATCATTAATTTCTATTAAATAATATCCAAACAATAGGTTCTTTCTATTTATATTTTTATTTTAATATAAGATTTACTTCTTTTATTACTTACTATTCTTAATTCTTTCTTCATCTCTTTCTTTAATGAATTCCATAGCTAGTTCAGATATTGGGTGATAATAGTTTTTATTAGCATATTCTTTTTTATCATACTCCCAATTATAAAAATCTCTAGTATTTTGATAAAATAAATCATTTTGTTCAAATACTTCTTCTATTTTAGAAGTCGCTCTAAATATTAATGATATTATTCTACCTAGTTTTTTATCACTAGATTTTTCAATTGTTTTAATTATAAAATCTCCTAGTTCATCTTTTTCACTTAGTAATTCTTGATTTGTAATTGATGATAAAGTTATATTTCTAATTAAAGTTGCTGTTTTAATATTTTTTTGTTTTGCTACTTCATTTATTTTTTCTAATTCAACACTTGAAAACCTTACAGTTACTTTATTATCTTTTATAAATATTTGATGAGGTTCAACATATGCAATATTAGTTCCTTTTATATTTCTAATACTTCCATTTTTAATTATTGGTTTAGTATTAGTAAATCTTCCTATCATTTCAATTTTTCTTTTTAAATCTTCACTTATCTTGATTTCTTTAGTTTCTATTTGTAACATATTATCCCTCTTTCCTAGTACACAAAAAAATACCAACTATTTATTTAGTTAGTATTTTCTATACATACTCGAAAAGTTCGAGTAACAATCACTATGGTGCGCCTGTAAAGGACGTTTGGAAATTTTATTTAGTTAATTTCTAAGATTATTATATCACATTTTTGAAATTTAAATAAAAAATATATTATTCAATTTTTAATTATGTCATTTATATACAATTTTTTTTACTTACATGAATTATATCACTGCAAATTATTATTTTTTTGTGAACGGTTCATCCCTTTGTACAAAACCATTATCCTCATAATCATTGCATTTTATATAAATTTTATATGTATGTTTATTTTCACCATTACAACTTGATAAAGCATAGACACTACAGTATGATTTATTATCCACATCTAGCAATTTTTCCTTATCAAAACCTCCATTATATACCATAGTTTTATGAGTTATTAACATTTCACCACCATTATTTTCACATATAGGTGTAACAAGTTCAACATATCTTATAATTTCAAATTCAACATCTTTTTTTATTCTTGCATATCTTTCATTATTATGTATAATAACATTTTCTTTTAAATAATTATTTTTGAGTAAAATAATTACAAAAATAGTTACAACAAAAATTATTACAGATAAAATTATTGTGATTTTTTTATTCATAAAATTAAACTCACTTTCAAATTAATATTTGTCTTTAAGTAATTATATCATATTTTTAAAATTTTATTAATATTTAAAAAATTATATACAAAAAAATAATTAGAATATTAAAGATTTGCCAATCATTTTAGAAAGTAGCGATGTGCTTTATCAATAGAGAAAACTTATTTTTTTAAAATATAATTTTAATTGCAATATTATGCATTATAGGTTTTCAAAAGGGCTACCCATTTGCACACCGTTATTGGCTCTGCCAATAGCGTAGTGTGTTACTCATTTGGTTATCAAAAGATAGTTAATGATATGTTGATAATTATTTTTTTAACACTTTTTAAGCATTGTGAAATTTAATAACATAATTAATTATAATTACTATTTTATAGAATTTATTATTATTTTCAACAAACACTTTATTTCTTCTAAATTCATGTCATAAGAATCAATTGAAATACCTATTTTTTCTATAATAAATTTTGTTTTATAGTTATTAAACTCATTATTTGTATTTTGAACTATAATTAAGTTGAAATCATTGATCTTTGAAATCAGAAAATTGTTTTCTTTTATATAAACTTCCCATTTATCATTTATTTCATCATCAAATAAAGGAAATGCACCATTTGTCATTTTTATTTGCATTTTAGAATTACTATTTATTTTACTATTTAAATTAACTGTACAAGAAATTACAGTATTTTGAGGCATGCTGTAATTGCATTCATTTATAATATAATAATTTGCAAATCTATTTTCAACAATATTTACTTTAAAAAGATTATTTATGCTGGTTATATCAATATTTCGCGATATAATACCATTTACATTATCAAATATAGGATAATTACCTTGCTCATCAACATCATATGGAAAATTATTAACATTAATAATATCATGTTTAATTTTATTATTGTCAAATTTATTAACTCTCGACTTATCATTATTTAGATTGATAAAGCATATTGATATAAGTAAAATAAACATAGCAAATCTAAAAACTAATTTAGTTCTTTCTTTTCTAATTATCCTTACATTTTTAATTTCGGAATTATTTAATAAATTACTCAAAAATTCCTTTGATTCAATATTAATACTATCATTGATAATTTTTTTTAATTTTTTACTACTCATTTTTTCCGATTCTCCCTTTTAGTTTTTTTAAAGCATATGTATATTTTGTTCTTACTTGTGAATGGTTTAAATCCAGAACTTTTGATATATCTTTATGATTTAAACCACCAAAAATATGCAAAATAACAATATCTCTTTCAATCTTAGTCAAAGATGATAAATATTCCTCAATAACTAAGGCATCATCATTTTTTACACTATTATGTTTATTTAATATATATTCTAATTTTTCGTCTTCAAATAATATATCATTATTCTTTTTTAAATAAGTATATGCTGTATTTTTTGCTATTGTAAATATCCAAGTTTTAGGATTTTTTATTTCATTATAACTTTTATTATATTTAATTATCCTAAAGAATGTTTCTTCTGTTATATCTTCACTTAGATCATAATTATTTGTAATACCCAAGACAAACAAAAAAATTGGCTTCTTATAATTAACGTATAAATATTTAATACTGTTTTCATTTAAATTTAATAAAGCTTCTTTTAAATTCATCTGCATGCACACACCCTCTACAAATTAAAAAATTAATATATAATATATATTATACATCAATTTTTTAAAAAACGGTAAAAATATATTTAAAAAATCAAGTATATTACTATACCTGATTTTTATATTAAAAATCTATTTAAGAAATTTATTTTATTTCGTACTTTATTGCTTCCCATTTATTAGTGCTGTTATTTTTCACTAGTTTTTTATTTTCATTATATTCTTTTAAACCATATTCCATGCCAATAATGGCATATCTGTCGAGATCAGCATCATACTTTAAATATATTAGATAATCCTTGCTTTCTTGAGGTTCAATATCTTCTGATATTGATACCTTAATATAAGAATTTCTTTTTTCTTCTTCAGTTAATTTATCTAATCCTTGTCTAACTATTTGTCTTGGTTCTAAAGATTTTTCATATTCAGCAATACTAATTGTACCACCTAATCTAGCAAAATTAATTTCATCATTTTTAGAAACAATATTATTACCTTTTATTATATTTTTAATTTTTATTGTACCAATTGTTGATGTCATAATATATTGTTTTTTTGCAGCATTATAGTTTATTGCACCATCAATTTTTTTTATTTTACCAATAATAATCAAATCGCTTCTTTCTTCTAATTCAGAAGTATTGGAATTGTCATATATCATATCTAAGTCTGAAACTTGATTTATTATTATGTTTTTGTTTTCTGTATATTTTAAATTAGTAGTGTTATTTGATAATGATTCATCATCATTACTTTTTGAAAAATAATTTATACTTATATAAGTTATTCCGGTTAAGGCTATTAACCCTAAGGCTATAATAATTTTCTTATTCATATTTTCTCCTTTCAACTAATATTTTTCATTCAAGTGTTGATTATCAATTGATTGTACAACTTGAACTATTCTAGTACTAGATTGTGCCATAATACTATATGGATTGCTATTCCAATGAGCTAATCCTAATGCATGTCCCATTTCATGTGCAGCTGTTCCTTGATAATTGTATACACTATCGTTATTTAAATAAATATCTGCATAAAACCAATTACCATTATCAGGATATATATATGATCCGCTCGATGTATAATGCGTTGTCTCACCAAGAACACCATTATATGGATACCAATATGATGATGGTTTTCCATAAAAATCCATATGCGTTGCGTAACTGCTTGAAACTGGTGTCAGTACAAGTGGATTACTCCAATGTGCCCAATCATATGCAGCATTATTAATGCTATTAGTAAATCCTGATGCAGAACTACTAATCCAATAGCATGAATTATTTATTTCTCTGCTATATCTATAATTAAATTTAATTTGATTATTATAATCTAAAGCTTTAACATTTAAAATTCCAAAACTTATAAATGTAATAACTAATATAATAATAGAAATAATTTTTTTCATTGCATTTTCTCCTTTCTACTATAAAATAATATATATAAATTATTTTTCAGCTATTTAATAACCAATAATTATACTTTTTAAAATAGCAAAGTGGAGAATATTTTTTTAATTTTATGAAAAATTATTTTAAAGACTCAAATCATTATGAATTATTTAATAAAATTAAACAACATAGCCAAATAAATTTTACAATATGCTCATTTTCTATAATTTCTTCTCCTCCTTAAAATAATTTTTGTCAATATCTGCATATTTAAATAATTCATCTTCTTTAATAGTATCTTTTGATACTTCATAAACATCTTCTTTGTTAAAATCTTCTTTATCATAAAAATTCTTTATTTCACTAACTGCCTCATTTTTAGCTTCTTTATTTCCTATCTTTAGTATTTGTCTAAAGAATCTCTTTATTACTTCTAAAATGGATTCTATATAGTTATTTAACCTACTATTTTCTCTTTCTAAATTGTTATTCTTATACTTTAATATTTCAACTTCTCTTTTAATATTTTCATTCTCTTCTTCTAAATACTTATATGATTTTGCATATTCATCAACTTCATTATAAACTCTTTGTATTTTTGGTTGTAATTCTATTACTTTTTTTGTTTCATTAATAACTTTATTCATTGATTCAAAAGTATCTTTTTTAATTTTAACAAATTCTTTATCAAAAATAGTTTCTTTATTAGTTTCCATTTTATTTTCCAAATCACTCATTGCATCACTTAATTTTTCATTTTTACTAGTTATCTCTAAATTTAATTTTTTAGTTATTTGTTTATATTGTTTTATATCAATATGTTCATTATCAGAGTTTTTAATACCTCTATCTAAATCATATCCATTTTTAACCATTCTACTATGATATTTATCTTGTAAGGTAGATAAGTAATCTCTATCTTTCATATATTGTTTTTTAGAAATAGTCCATTTTTCTTCTTTACTTCTTTTATCATATTTTTTTATTAATGGTACCACCACACAATGCAAGTGTGGTGTTTTTTCATCTAAATGAATTACTGCATTTAAAATTTGATTTTTACTATAACCAATATCTTCATAAACAAATTCCATACAAGTATTTGCCCAATTAATAATTTCATCTTTATTCATATTTTTAAAGAAATCTTTATCACTAGTAAATAATAATTCATCAGCTACTACACTATTAGAATCATCTAACATTTGATTAAATGTTTTCTTTCTATTTTCTCTTTCCACTAATTGTTTTTTATCATGTTGCTCTTTATAATCTTTAACTAATTCCATATAAGAATTATAGTGGTTTTTATTACAATCAATTATTTGAACATTTTCACTTGATTTAAATTTATTAATATCAGGATTACTTTTATAGGCTTCCTTCAATCTTTTATTATGAGCTCCTATTTGTCCTAAATCTTTTAAGGTATTAATTGGTTCTACTCTAAATATTGCATAACTCATTTATTCAACCATCCTATCTACATTTACAAATGTAACTGGAGGAACTGGGACTTCTATTACTCCATAACTCTCTATTTTATTAAAACCTTTTTTATTTAATATAGGTATTATTTTAAGCGGCTCATTAAATTTATTAATTCTAGTATATTTTAAACCAATTTGATGATCATTATATTTTTCTTTTTTGATTTCATGATAAGCTACTGGGTAGTTAAATTCTAATCTTTCTACATGTTTATTTATTTGTTCTTTTGTCATCGGAGCACATACCTCAATTTGAATGTTTTCACCATTCGCATTTACTTCTAAAAATCTATTGATAGCTCCCTTATTAAACAAATTCGCATATTCTTCAATAAAAGTTTTTCTAAAGTTAATTCTTTTTATTTCGATATCTTTATTTTTTTTAACTACTTCAATTGATTCAATATAACTCATTATTAAATCTTGTTTTTCTTTTAAATTAAGTTCATCCCACTTTATTTCAAAATTAGTTTGATAAAATGGATTAACTAAACATTTAATACTTTCTAAATCTCTTTTTAACATAATATCTTCTACTGTAAAATTAAATTGTTCTAGTTCTTTTTCTTTATTTCTTTTATCTTCTAAATCTTTTATTTTCATTTGCAATATTTTTTTATCTTCATTATATTCTTTTAAATCAATTACTTTATCTAGATAAGCTTCTTTTAATCTAATTTTTTTATCTTTTAATTTGATTATTTCCTTATTAATTACTTCATTAGTATTTTCAATTTTATGTTTTAAAAGTGGTGCATAAAATTGTCTAACTGAAATATCATATTCAATAATAGTAGTAATTTGTTCTATTAAAAGTTCTATTAATTTATCTTCTCTAACAAATGTTTTACAAGTATTACATTGATAATAAATATATTTCTTTTTTGTACCACCTGGAGCTTTACAAGCCATTATTTTATTACAGTGTGGACAGACTATTTTTTGAAAAAATATGTAATCATTTCTTCTAGTATAATTTCTAGTATTCTTTTTTGCTTGGAATTGGCAATCTTCCCATAGTTCTTTTGAAATGATAGGTTCAACTACATTTTCATATAAAACAGGAGTTCCGTTTCTACCACCACTTATAAAGTCACCTTTATAAAGAGGATTAGATAATATTTTTAAAATTGTTGTATCATACCATTTTTTATTTAAGGTATTTTCTTCATTTAAAATATTAGAAATTGTTTGATATGAATTACCTTTTAAATATAAATCAAATATTTTAATTATTGTATCTTTTTCAATTGGATTAATTACTAGTTTTTTATCTAGTCTAGTGAAACCTAGAGTTTTTCTTACTGGGATATGTCCATCTTTTATAGCTCCAACTAAACCGAATTTTGTTCTTTCTGATACTCTTTCAATTTCTAGTTGTGAAAGTACTGTAAGCATTCTAACAAAAAATCTTCCATTAGCTGTACTTGTATTAATATCATCTACCGCGCATTCTAAAGCACAATCATATTTTTCTAGTTCTACTATTAAGTTTTCTAAATCTCTTACACTTCTAGTTAATCTATCTAGTTTATAAGATACTATAACATTAATATTATTTTTTCTTACTTCATCTAGCATCTCTTGGAATGCCGGTCTATTAGTATCTTTCGCACTAATTCCGGCATCTTCATAGATCTTAAATACATTATAATCTCTATATTTACATAAATCTTTTAATTTAATTAATTGTTCTTTTAGTGAATAACCTTCTCTAGCTTGATCTTCAGTTGATACCCTGATATATATTCCTGCACTTTTTTTCATAGTTTTCCCCTTTCACAAAAAGAGGAGTCAAAAGCACTAGTTAAACTAATACCTTTGACTCCTCTTTGATATATAATAATTTGAATCAATAAATTTTATTTTCATATAATCCCTCCATTTACTAATTTTGGAAATACAACTTCATTGATTTATTACTATAAACTTTTATTATAAGTTTGTCAACATTTTTTATAGGCATTAGTTTTTACTTTTTATATAATCTTTTAAAGCACTTATATCAATAGAGTTTTCTAAAGAATTTATATAAACTAAAGTTGAATCATTAAAGAATAAATATGTAATATTATTAACTTCTAATTTATGTGGCTCAATATAAGCTAAATTTGTTTTATCTATACTTATTAATTTACCTTTTATAAGTTTTGATTTTACTCCTAGAAACTTTGTTATACTTTTAATTCTATTATTTAAAGAATCTTCTATTTCTATATTTTCTTTTGTTATATTTATCATTTAATCAATCTCCTTTCAAATACACAAAAAAAAGTTAATCGAAATTAACCTTTATATTTGAAAGTCGAATAATTATTTCGACTAATTTCCCTCTGGTGCGTTAGAGTTACCAGTACGACAACTTTCGGCAATATTAAATAGGTAGTAAGTAAATACTAACTACGATAATGTTATCATATTTTGAAATTATCATCAATTACAAATTCTATTTTTTTTAATATTTCGTTTTTGAAATTATAACTATTACAGTGATTTGAATGAGCTATATATGAATTTAAACTCATACTCATTTTATTATAATTTAGTTTGTTATTATAATAAAGTTTATTCCATAAAATAATATTTTTTTTAAACTTCTTCTTAAATCTTTTTCTTAATAAAATATGTGTTTCAAATATTTTATATCCACAAAAATCTATACCAAATTTTGATGGAAAATACTTAGTTTTTCTATTTAATTCTAAATCTAATTTTATCTCTACAAATTCCTTTATTTTGGTATTTAATTCATTTGCAATTTCCTTATTAGGCACTAGTAAAATAAAATCATCCATATATCTAATATAATATTTAACATATAATTCTTCTTTTATATAATGATCAAGTTCATTTAAATATATATTAGCAAAAAATTGACTAGTATAATTGCCTATTGGTATTCCCTTATTATCTTCTGTACTTAATATATTTTTAGTTAATTCTAATAACTTCTTATCTGAGATATTTTCCTTTATTATATTAAATAAAATCTCTTTATTAATACTATAAAAAAATTTCTTAATATCGCATTTTAAAACATAATAATCATCATACTTTTTCTTCATTTTTTGCATATATTTTTGAATTTTACATACTGCATTATGAGTACCCCTATTATCTATGCATGCATATGAATCAATAATAAATCTCCGATAGAAAAAAGGTTTAACAAATTCACTTATATACCATTGATGGACAATTCTATCTTTATAAGGTAATGATTTAATTATTCGTTCTTTTGGTTCATATATTATAAATTCCCTATAATTACCAAATTTATATTTACTATTTTTTAAATCATTAAGAATTTTTATAATATTAGTTTCTAAATCCATTTCAAATAAAATAATTTCTTTTCTACATTTTTTACCTATGCTAGCTCTTTCATGAGCTTGTAAAAGTTTTTCAAAAGTTAGTTTACTATTGAACATATTTTTTATTGTTTTAGACATGATACAATCCAGCCACCTAATAAATTACCAATATTATTTATTTTTTTACTCCAAGCTTCATAATTTTTACTATTTATATATTTTCGTTTATAAGAAATTCTAATTAATACTTTTAGCATTTTTAAGTTAATATCAAGCTCATTTAGTGATTTTAATTTATCAGTTTTTTCATAATATTTATAAGCAAGTATTATTTTTTTCATACCATCATATGTATTATTTTTAATATTTGTTACTAATGACAATTTTTGACTTTTAGGAAATTTTTCAGTTATCATCTCCGTATAATATATTAAAATTAAATATTGCTTATATATAATTAAATCTTCTGCACTCTTTTTATCATTCATCTTACTAAGTCCTTTAATTTTTTCAAAGTTATTATTGCTTCCATTGGAGTAATATTATCTATATCTATTTCCTTTATAAAATCAAGCACTATTTTTGGTTCATCGATATCACTTATTTCTTCCACAACTTGAATATTTAATTTATGATTACTAAAAACTCTCAAATATTGTTCTAAAGAATTAACTGGGAACCCACATTTAAAAGTTTCTTTTGAAAAAGGGGTTTTCTTTAATACTACACATTCATTTATCAAATCACAATCATCACCTACAAATATATAAAATTTGCCACTTTTAAATAAATATAATTTATTACTATCAATTTCTTTTAATCTTAAATATTCATTGTATATTTTACTCATAAACATACCTCCAAAATCTGTAAAACACTAAAAAAGCAGAACAAAAAAGTTGTACTGCATAAATATTCTAGTTTTCATCATTTTACTACTCATCAAAATATTTTATTTATATTTTTATCTAATAAATAGATAGGCCTTAAACTTCTAAAATAAGCATCTTTTATAAGTCCTTAAACTTATATATTGATGAAGAATATAACTTTATAATTTTAGTCTGCAAGAACGAGGCGGGAACCAATGTTAGTGTTCACAGCTCCTGTGTTCCTATTGAAATTGAACTGACCTGCAAGAACTCCATTGTTGTAATTACCGCCTCGATTGAACCAAGGGTTAGAAGAGTCAACGAAGTTCGAATTGTCAGCGTAAAGAGTTAAAGGGTTAGTTTTTTAACAGTTTAATGCCTACATTTATTTAAAATAAATGCCATAATTTTTAGTATGCCCTGCCTAAAAAGGGGCAGGGCATACTCCATTCAAAGAAAAAGGGTTAGACTAAAATTTCCGAAATTTTAGCCTGCAAGAACGAGGCGGGAACCAACGCTAGTGTACACAGCCCCTGTGTTCCTACTGAAATTGAACTGACCCGCAAGAACTCCACTGTAGTAACCACCGCCTCGATTGAACCAAGGGTAAGAAGACTCAACGAAGTACGAATAGTCAGCGTACCAACTGTTATGGTATCTTGTACTTCCATCTCCATCTGCATAACTATAAAATGGCCCTATTTCTCCAGTCGCATCTCCTAATATTCTGTAATTATAACCTGTTATTGTACTTGAAGCACTATAAATATCAAAATATTTTGAATTATAAGTTGCAATATTAGCAGCAGTAAATCCACTACTTCCAAGTTGTCCAAACATATATGAAGCCATATATTCCCAAGCTCCACCAGACATATCATATATTCCTGTTATATTTCCGGTTGTTGATGCTAGGTAACCTGTTGTTGTATTATATGCATTATTATAGTTTGATCCATCACCATATGTTCCTGGATATGTTGTTTGATTAGTTGTAGTTAAGGCACTATACCCTGTTTTATATGATGAGTTATTATTTATATTTACTTCTTTATTTATTCCATATACGGAATGTGAAAGATATGCTACTGCTCCCCACTCTGTATTTTTCATCATATGAGAATCATTTGTTCTATCATAGTTATAACTTGAAACAAACATGTTATAAATTGTATTATTCCTCCAACTAAATACATTAGGTTTAACTATTATTTTAGTTTGATCAGAACTTGTTACTTGAGCTGTTTCTTTCGTTGTTGCACCTAAATATCCTGTTTCAAATTTACCAACCCAGATTCCATTTGTATCTAAAGCTGTAAAGGCGGGATGAGTTAAATATGATCCTACTGTATTTCCTGTTGATACAGTTTTATCTTTTGATTCAAATACTATTTCTATACTTTGTTTTGTACTACTAGTTGGTGTTCCTGTTATTCCACTTGTATAATTTCCTATATTAAATATTTTATATTTATATCTTGGTATCCACACAAAATATGATTGTATTGCAGACTCCGGTATAACTTGTCCTACTGCATATGTTCCTGAAGATAATTTTACTGCGTTTGCCCATTTCTTATCTGTATAGTTATACCATTCTTTATTTACATCAGCATATGTTACTGTTCCATCATTTGCTATTGTTACTGGTATCATTCCTGTACCTAGGACTGGATCTGTTCCTTTCAATACATTTTCAGTATATGTCATGTCAGTAATTTCACTACTCACTACTTTTGCTATTGAGTCAGTATAACTAACTTTATAACCATTTATAGCAAGAGTCGCACTCGTTACCTCACCGTCAGAATTTACGGTAACATTACCTAATGTTGGTTTTTTTCCTTTTATATCTACTTTTGAATTTAATGTAGGTACTTCATAAGTTCCCTCATTTAATGAATCATCTCCATTTAAAGATGAAGTTAATGATAACTTTTCTACTGCATCTATATAACCTAATGCACTTGCTTCTGCTGCTCCTTTTTTAGCTTTTTCTATTACTCCTAAAATCGTTGGTGTTGCAATTAATGCTATTATTGCTAATATTACTATTACTGCTAATAACTCGATTAATGTAAAACCTGTTTTTTTTAAATCAACAATCTTTTTACTACATAATTTAAAATAACTCATATTCTTACTCCTCTACTATTAATTTATTGATTAACAATATAATAACATACCCCCCCCGAATTTTCAAGGGTTTTTAATTATTTTATAGAATATTTTGATATTTTACTAATCCGATTTAATTCTATTCTTCATTCTTTCTTCATCTCTTTCTTTAATAAATTCCATTGCAAGTTCTGATATTGGATGATAATAATTTCTATTTATATATTCCTTTTTATCATATTCCCAATTATAGAAATCTCTAGTATTTTGATAGAATAAATCATTTTGCTCAAATACTTCTTCTATTTTAGATGTTGCTCTAAATATTAATGATATTATTCTTCCTAATTTTTTATCACTAGATTCTTCAATTGTTTTAATTATAAAATCTCTTAGTTCATCTTTTTCACTTAGCAATTCTTGATTGGTAAGTGATGATAAAGTTATATTTCTAATTAGTGTTGCTGTTTTAATCTTTTTTTGTTTTGCTACTTCATTTATTTTTTCTAATTCATCATTAGAAAATCTCACAGTTATTTTATTATCTTTCAAAATAAGCCTCCTTTTTAAAGCAGAATTTTTTGTTATCTTTTTATCAGGATAAGTTCTGTATTACAACAACTTGCTAGTAGCAAGTTTTACTCTTATAAATCAAAGATTTATTGCTTTTTTATTTGTATATACAAATTTATTTTTGACAGTCTTTTGACTTTCTTTTTTTAGTTAGCTAGATTCACACTTATTACTCCAAAATTTAATTTGTTTTCCTTATATTTTTCTTCACTTTTTAGTGGTATTAATCTTACTATTTTCTCGGTTTTATTATCTCCAGTAAAACTTCCTTCTAGTTCTTCATTAATCTCTACTTCGTTATAATTTATATTATAAAATTGTTTTAATTTATTTTTATAGTTAATTGCTTCTTCTTTTGTTTTAAATCCATTTACTTGAATTGGTATTGAATTATTATTACTATCTTCAAATATATGAATATCAATTGGTAATTTATATTCTTTATGATAGTTTAATAAATCTATAAATAAGTCTTCTCTAAAATTAACATTTATAATATTAATTTTATTTTCTATTTTTTCTATTTCTATGTTATCTATATATCTTGAAATAAACTTTTGTTTATCTGTTCTTGATAACATAATATAGTTTGATATATTCATTAATATTTTGTCTGGCATTATATAATTTTCTATTGTTTTTTTATCTTTTATAATCATTAAGTCATCTACTGTAAAGTTCAAGTTTTCATATTGATTTTGTTCTACTATTTTTTGATTAATTAAGCTTCTTTTTACTTCAATATGTTTTAATTCTTTATCAAATTCATTTATTCTAACAATACCTTTTATATAAGCTGTTTTAATTCTATCTTGTTCTTTATCTAATTCTTTTAAATCTTTTTTATAATCGTTTTTATCTAGTTCAAATTTTGATTTAACAAATGGAGTAAAGTAATTATTAACTAAATCATCATATTCTATTAAACTGTTAATTGTTTTTAGTAATTCATTTTCAATAGTTTCTTCTTTAATATTAATTTTACAATGCTCACATTTATAATAAAAATATTTTTTACCACTTTTTTTAGTTGTTGCTTTTCCACCTAGAAAACAATTGCATTTATGACATTTTAATTTATTAGTAAAAAGATAAGTTCCAGTTCTTTCATAGTGTCTTGCGTTTCTAGTTTTTTGGCTTTGGCATAACTCCCATTTTTGTTTTGTAATTAATGGTTCTACTACATTTTCAAAATATTGTTCTTTTTTAGTGTTTTTCTTTATTACATAATCTCCCTTATAAATTGGATTAGCTAGTATTTTACTAATATAAGTATCATACCAATATTTATTTAATACTTTTTCTTCATTTAATATGTTAGCTATTTTTTGATGAGAATTACCTTCTAAATATAGATCAAATATTCTAATTATTATATCTTTACTAAAATTATCAATTATTATCTTTTTGTTTTCTCTTTTAAATCCTAGTGGTGTATGACTTGGTATATGTCCATTTTTAATAGCACCTGCTAGTCCTAGTTTAGTTCTTTCACTACATTTTTCTATTTCATTTTGAGATACACTTGTCATTATTCTCATTATCATTCTTCCGTTTGAGGTAGTAGTATTTGATTCATCAGCTAGACAATCTATATCACAATTTTCTTCATTAACTATATTCATAAGTTTTTCTATATCATAAACACTTCTAGTTAATCTATCTAATTTAAAAGCTACTATTACATTTAACTTATGATTTTTAACATCTTTCATTAATTCTTGATATGCTGGTCTTTTATCGTTTTTAGCACTTATTCCAGCATCTTCGTATACTTTATATATTTCATACCTTTTAAACTTACAAAACTCTTCTAATCTAGCTTTTTGTTCTCCTAGAGAGAATCCTTCTCTAGCTTGATCTTCAGTTGATACTCTAATATAAATTCCGGCTATTTTATTTTCTTCTATCATTCATTTCCCTCTTTCTATCAAAAAAAGAGGAGACAAAAGCATTATTTACTAATACTCTTGACTCCTCTTTGATTATTATATTGTTTTAACTTGTTTAATGGTTTATTCATAATGTACCTCCACTAAATGCAGTACTTGCCACTTACTAGTTTTATATAATATAGTTTTATCTTATCAAAGTCAAGATTTTAATTTTGTTTTATATAATTTTCTAAATCTTTTAAATAAATAGAATTATATAGATTATTTATAAATACAATATCAGATTCATCATATATCAAATATATATTATTTTTTATAAATATTTGATGAGGTTCTACATATGCAATATTAGTCCCTTTTATATTTCTAATACTTCCGTTTTTAATTATTGGTTTAGTATTAGTAAATCTTCCTATCATTTCTATTTTTCTTTTTAATTCTTCACTTATTTTAATTTCTTTAGTTTCTATTTGTAACATTTTAATCCCTCTTTCCTAGTACACAAAAAAATACCAACTATAATTTAGTTAGTATTTTCTATACATACTCGAAAAGTTCGAGTTTCCTATCAATATGGTGGAGATGAGGAGAATTGAACTCCTGTCCGAAAACATATAACAGAAAACATCTACAAGTTTAGTTAGTTAATTAAAGTCCCAAACAATGTTAATAACTAACAATCCATTGTTTAGCAAGCTTATAAATTTCATCATTATTACTAAGCTAAATAATGATATATTCTACTAAATCGAACCCTCAGTAAATCACGTAGAAAATGATTTAAAGAAAGTTGCATTTCCTAAATTAAATTAAGCGAAGGCAACAGTATTGCTATTGAATACTGAAGCAAATGCAGTTTTTATTTTGTTTGCATTTATTGTTTTTTTGTACGTAAGGAGTACCTTCCACTTGCAGTTTAAAGCTCAACATTTCCGTCGAAACCTTGACATCCCCATAGATGAAATTATAACACAAAAAGTGTTATAATTCAAATTAATTATATTTAATATATTTTTTTATTTCTAATTCAACATCTCTTTTTTTGATAGCTTCTCTTTTATCATAATTTTTTTTACCTTTAGCTAAACCTAATAATATTTTAGCATTATTTTTTTTGAAATATAATTTCAAAGGAATTAAAGTAAATCCCTCTAAAACTAATTTATCTCTTAATTTAAATATTTCTTTTTTGTGTAACAAAAGTTTTCTTGTTCTTGTTTCATTATGATTAAAAATATTGCCTTCTTTATATTCACTAATATGCATGTTAAGTAAAAATATTTCATTATTTTTTATAATAGCATAACTATCTTTTAAATTAGCATTACCAAGTCTAATAGATTTAATTTCTGTACCTGTTAAAACAATTCCAGCTTCAATGGTATCAATTATTTCATAATCAAATCTAGCTTTTCTATTGTTAATTTCTATCATAGTTAATCACCTACTTTATTTTTGTTCTTCTTTTTGTCCTTTTGTAATAATAAAATCAATTTCACCTAAATCTTTTCTTGCAGCTTTTACAGTTACATTAACTATATCTCCTAAGCGATATCCTCTTTTATTTTTATTTCCAACTAAACTAATTGTAGATTCATCAAATGTATAATAATCATCTTTTAAATCTTCAATTGAAACTCTTCCCTCTATTAAATTAGGAAGTTCTACATACATTCCTCGAGACATAATACTTGATACCATTCCCGTGAAATTTTCACCGATATGTTTTTGCATATATTCTGCTTTTTTCATATCATCAACATCTCTTTCACAATCAACAGAATCTCTTTCTTTTTTTGAAGAATGTTCAGTTATATCTAATAAATTTTGTGTTTCAAAATCAATGGTATCTGAATCCATTTTGTTATCAACAAAATATTTATGTAATAAACGATGTACTGTTGTATCTGGAAATCTTCTTATTGGTGAAGTAAAATGTGTATAACATTTACTACCTAAACCAAAGTGTCCTATATTTTTAATATCATATACAGCTTTTTGCATACTTCTTAATAATAAAGATGAAAATATATGGAATTCTGGTTTTTCTTTTAATTGATCTAATATCTTTTGCATGCTACTTGGATACATTTTATCAAATTTACCTGTTAACGTATAACCACAACTACTTACATAATTAATAAATCTAGTTATTTTTTCTTCGCTTGGTTCACCATGAATACGATAAACAAATGGTAAAAATTCCATATTATAAACATGTGTAGCTATTGTTTCATTAGCTGCAATCATGAAATCTTCAATTAATTTTTCTCCAGTTCCTCTATCTCTTAATACAACATCAACAGCTTCTCCTAGTTCATTAACAATTATTTTTGATTCATCTAAATCAAAATCTATATATCCTCTTTCTGTTTTCATTTGACGTAATATATCAGCTAATTCCTTCATTGTTTTCAAATCATTTACAAAAGGTTCATAACCTTCAGGGATTATGTTTTCTTCAAGAATTTTATTTACATTTTCATAAGTCATTTGAATATTTGATTTAATAACACTTTCATATATATCATAATCAACAGTATTACCTTTTTGATCAATTTCCATCATACATGTAACTGCTAGTCTATCAACATTTGGGTTTAACGAGCAAATTCCATTAGATAATTTATGAGGTAACATTGGAATAACGCGATCGGCTAAATAAACACTAGTTCCTCTATCTCTTGCTTCTTTATATAAAGCTGTTCCTTCTTTTACATAATGACTTACATCAGCTATATGAACACCTAATTTATAATGACCATTTTCTAATTTTTCAATAGAAATAGCATCATCTATATCTTTGGTGTCTTTACCATCTATTGTAAAAATTGTCATATTTCTTAGATCATGATTACTTCTTTTATTGATTTCATCTTGTGAAACAACAGATGGAATATCATCTAATTCATTCATAACCTCATCACTAAAAGTATCATTGATGTCATATTTATAAACAATTGATAATATATCTACACCTGGGTCATTTTTATGACCTAATATTTTTATAACTTCACCATTATATGTATTATCACCTATTTTATTAGTTATTTTGACATATACTTTATGGCCTTCCATTGCACCTTTATCTTTTGTTTCATCTAATATTACATTTAATTTAACTCTTTCATTGTCTAAAACAACAGTTTTTTGATTATTTTTTACAATAACTTCTCCAACCATATTATTTAATTTACGATCAACTATTCTAACAATTCGTCCTTCTAAATCTATTCCTTTTTTGCTAGTAATTTCTACTATTACTTTATCATTATGAATAGCTCCATTCATTGCATTTGGAGGTATAAATACATCTTCATTTCCTTCAATATCAACAAATCCATATGATTTTTTCGTTCCAATTAATGTTCCTATTTTTAAATTATTGTTTTCGAATAACATATATTTGTTTTTATTTGTTCTACATATTTTAAGTTCATCTTCTAATTTATTTAAAGTTTTTAAAGTTTCTTTAAATTCTTCTACAGTATCTTTTTGTAATAAATCTATTATTTCGTCTACAGCTAAAGCTTTATCACTATTTTTTAATAATTCTATTATTTGTTCTTCCACTATTACACCTCTTATATATATTATAGTTTATTTTTCAAAAAAAATATAGCAACTTTACTATATTTTACATTATTTCGTCTGATATTTTTTTTATCACAAAATATCTACAATCATAAGCACAAAAATCATTTATATATATTTTTAAATTATTTATATCATTTATATCTTTGTAATTTTTATTATCTTTATTACAAAATCCTTTTAAACGTAATTTACCATATGAATAATCACCTATTACATAATCAAATTCATTAAAATAATCAGTCATTTTATTTATTAGTTCGTCAATATTTAATGCATCTTTATAATTTTCAATTAATTCATATTTTAAATCATTTATAAATAAATATTTCATATTTATACCTCTTTTCAATAACTAAAATAAGTATATCATATTATTTATTTTTTTTAAATATTAATTAGTTGGGATAGATAAATTAGAGCTTTTTATTCCATTAAAATAATAATTAGGAATTTCTCCTTGGATTAATTTAATTGCAATTGGAATATCTGATTTAACTGTAATTTTTTTTGATACATAAGGTAATATTACTTGTTCCATCATTTGAATATTTACAAATATTTTTACAACAGCATTATTAATTCCATATTCTGTAACATCAGTATAAATATTACTTGATATATTACCTATCATATTTAATTTAACTGGTATTTTAGGGCCTATATTAGATAATATAACATTATTAAAAATAACCCCACTTGGTATTTCAAATATAACTCCTGATTTTAATTTATCATTTTTATTATAATATTTATTATTCTCTAGATTTATTTTTCCTTGCTCTAATTTGGACAAATAATTTTGGACATTGTTATTGATTTTACTTAACATTTTATTTACATATATTGGATTAAAATCAATACTTTTAATATTACCATTATTATCTTTTATAATTAGAAATAAATCTTCTATATTAAGATTATTAGTTATTTCTTCATTAATAGCCTGATTTATAACTAAAACAGCTATTTTATTAGCTTCACTTTCAGCATAATCCATAAAAACAGGAATTATTTTTTTATTTATAAAACTAAAGCTAATGTATATACTTATCATAATTATTAAAATTATAATTACAATAACATTAGATTTAGATTTAAATTTTCTTTTTTTTAAATGAATTTTTTTCATATTATTCACCATTATATTTTATGTTTTAAAAAATTCAAAATACATAAAAAAAAGAATACCTAAGGTATTCTATACAAACAAATATTTATCATGTGCAAAATTATAATCATTTTTGTTTTCTTTATAATCATATTTTTTTATTACACATGGTTTATTATTTTTTAAACTTTTTTTAACATCAATAACTCTTTGGTTTTTAGAACCTCTAAACATTAAATCTAAGCTTTTTTCTGCCATTACAAATTTGCCATCTATCAAGACATCAACATAATTTAAAAATTCTAATATGACTGGTTTTGTTTGACTCATTTTGATTAATTCTTCAAAAGTGTATCCCGTATAACACCAAATATTTAAATTAATTGTTTTAGCAAACTTTGCTATTGCTAAGCAAGCTTCTGGTTGACAAAGAGGGTCACCTCCTGAAAAAGTAATTCCATCTTGTCCTTCTAATGAAGATAAATCTTTACAAATAGTTTCTATATCTTCAGTAAAACCAGCTTTAAAGTCATGCGTACATGTATTATGGCAACCAAAACAGTTGTGTGGGCATCCTTGTGTCCAAATAACTGTTCTAATTCCTTCTCCATCTACAATGCTATCACTTTGTAAATAAGCAGCTAATCTAATTTTCATATTAGCTTTCTTTATTTTGTGAAATTACTTCTTTAATGCCAGAGTGTTTTACACGGTCTTTTTCTTCAGCTCTTTTTCCATTATTGAATCTTTTAACATCACCTGCTAAATATCCTGTTACTCTTCTGATTCTTTCAAATCCTACACCTTCACCAACTGTTTTTTCCATAATTTCTACCTCCTTAACAGCTACATTCTAAATTATTTAATTTTTCAAGTGGAACACTATCAAATTCTTTTCTTCCGCAACCAGGGCAAACGTCACCAATAACCCCAATATATCCACAAACAGGATCTCTATCTACTGGATGATTAATTGCCCCATAACCAATCCCAGATTCTTTCATTAATCTAATTACACTTTCAAATGCCTCAACATTCATAGCGGTATTTCCGTCTAGTTCAATATAACTTATATGTCCTCCATTTGTTAATTGATGATATGGAGCTTCTTTAGTTATTTTTTCTTTTATACCTATTGAATAATATACTGGTATATGAAATGAATTAGTATAATATTCTTTATCTGTTATTCCTTTTAATTTGCCATAAATAGCTTTATCTATATCAACAAATCTTCCAGATAGTCCTTCCGCTGGGGTTGCTATCAAAGTAAAATTCAATTTATATTCTTTTGCATATTCATCGCATCTTTTTCTCATAAATTCAATTATTTCTAATCCTAATTTTTGAGCTTCTTCATCTTCACCATGGTGTTTACCAATAAGTGCTTTCAATGTTTCTGCAAGCCCAATAAAACCAATTGTTAGACTTCCATGTTTTAATATTTTTCTTAAACGATCATTTGGTTTTAATTTGTCTCCATCTGTCCAAACGCCTTGTTCAAGTAAAAATGGAAAATTATAACTATGTTTACTACATTGTATTTCAAATCTTTCTAAAAGTTGATCTCTAACTAAATCCATCATATCAGCTAAATCTTGATAAAAATTTTGCATATCTGCTTTTGTTCTTTCTTTTAAGCAAATACCATTTTTAATAGCTATTCTTGGTAAGTTAATAGAAGTAAAAGATAAATTACCTCTTCCACCTGTTGTTTCATTATTACAGTCAGTTACATCACTCATTACTCTTGTACGACATCCCATATATCCAACTTCAGTTTTAAAATCACCATTCTTATAATAAGGTATATTATGTGGTGCATCTATGAATGAGAAATTTGGGAAAAGTCTTTTAGATGAAACTTTACATGCCAATTTAAATAAATCATAGTTTTTATCGTTTTTATTATAATTTATTCCTTCTTTTACTTTGAATATTGAAACTGGGAAAATTGGTGTTTCTCCTTTTCCTAATCCAGAGTCAGTAGCTAATAAAAAGTTTTTTATAACCATTCTTCCTTCAGCAGTAATATCTGTTCCAAAATTAATTGAAGAAAATGGGACTTGAGCTCCAGCTCTTGAATGCATTGTATTTAAATTATGTACAAATGCTTCCATTGCTTGATATGTTGCTCTATTTGTTTTTTGTAAAGCTTTTTCATAACTTTTAATAAAATAATCTTTAATTCTTTTTGAATCTTTATATATAGGTTCAAATTTTGAAATATCAAATTCAATTGAATCTAATTTATCAATTTCTCTAGTTATTCTATCAATACTAATAAAATTTAATAAATCTTCATAATCTAATATATCAAATAATTGTTGCTTAAATAGTTTTTTAAATGTTTTTAAAACTCCTGGAGCCATGTAATAATCAAAAGCTGGAACACTTTGTCCGCCATGTTGATCATTTTGGTTTGATTGAATAGCTATAGCAGCTAAAGCTGAATAAGAAGCTATATCGTTTGGAGCTCTTAAATGCCCATGTCCTGTTGAAAAACCATTTTTATAAAGTTTATCTAATTCTATTTGCATACAAGTTGTTGTTCCCATTGGAAGAAAATCCATGTCATGAATATGAATATCACCAGAATCATGTGCATCAGAATATCTTTTTTTCATTAAATATGATTTAGCAAATTCTTTAGATATTGTTGAGCCATATTGTAGCATTGTTCCCATGGCTGTATCGCCATCTACATTAGCATTTTCTCTTTTAGAATTATCTTCATTAGCTGATTTTAATCCTAATCCTTCAATTGATTTTAAAAACTTATGTGTTTTTTTCTCATCAAAGAATAAATTTCTTGATTGATTTCTTCTTTCTCTATATTCTGAAAAAGATTTGTAAACATCTTGATATCCTTGTTTTCTCAATTCTTCTTCAATCATATCTTGAATTTCTTCTATTTTAATTTTTTCTTCATATTCTTTTTCTATTCTTTTTATAACAGCTTGATATATTTTTCTTATATCTTCTTCAGAATATGAATAACTATTATTTTCATCATCATCTATTTCTATGCTATCAAAGCCTTTTTTTATAGCTAAAGCTATTTTAGCTCCATCAAAATCAACTTTTTTACCATTTCTTTTAATTACACTTAAATTTTCTAAAGTTAATTCTTTTCCCATTTTTTAACTCACCCTCCGTCTATCTTATAAATCAATCTTACCTCAAAGAATATACCTTGTCAATACATTTTAAAAAAGTTTTTACGAAAATATGTTCGATGATACGTTTTTTTCTTTATTTTTAAAGAAATTTCATTTTTTAAAATTTACATTTTTTTACTTTTTTTATTTTTTTGATTTTTTGATTTTTCTGTTTTTACATTTTTCCTTTATTTTACAAGAAAAAATTATATTTTAAAATTTTATTTTTTATGTTTTTTTTAAAAAAGTGTGAAAAGTTATTTTTTTAATTTCTTGTTTTTTTGTTTTTTTGCTTTTTTTGCTTTTCGTTATATTAACTTATTTTAAATATAATCATATACTAATTTAGGAGGTCGTTTTATGGTTAGTTTTTCAGACAATTTTTTTGATAAAATTCAAAAAAAAACCAATGTTAGTAAGAACGATATTTTGTCTTTAGCATCAAAATTACAGCAATCTGACTTAAAAAATGAAGGTACATTGCGCGAAATAATCCATGATTTATCTAAATTAACTGGCAAAGAAGTTACTAATGAAAAAGAAGAAAAAATAATTCAAGCTATTAAAAATGATAAAGTTCCTAAAAATTTAGATAAAATGTTATAAATTATACATATTCCCTATCTAATAATAATATATTTAACTAAGTTTTGAGAAAGTAGGGATTAAATGGAAAAAATAGATATTATAAAAAGTATTACAACAAGAACTGGTGGAGATATATATTTAGGTGTTGTTGGTGCTGTAAGAACAGGAAAATCAACTTTTATTAAGAAAGTTATTGAAAATCTTGTTGTACCTAACATTGAAGATGAATACGAAAAAAAAAGAGCTCTTGATGAAATACCACAAAGTGCTCAAGGAAAAACAATAATGACAACTGAACCGAAATTCGTTCCTAGTAATGGAGCTAAAATCAAAATTGATCAATTTGAATCAAGTATTAGATTGATTGATTGTGTAGGTTATGTCATAGACGGTTGTAAAGGTTATGAAGATGAAAATGGCCCAAGAATGGTCAAATGTCCATGGTATGATGAACAAATACCATTTGTTGAAGCTGCTGAAATCGGTACTGAAAAAGTAATTCGAGATCATTCTTCAATTGGTATAGTTATCACAACAGATGGTTCTTTTACTGAAATACCAAGATCAAATTATGTCGAAGCTGAAAAAAGAGTTATTGATGAATTAAAAGAAATAGGTAAACCTTTTATTGTTGTATTAAATTCTACTCATCCAATGTTACCAGAAACAGAAAGATTAGCCGAAAAATTAAAAGAAGATTATGCAGTTCCTGTTATGCCACTTAATATTGAAAATATATCAGAAAGAGACATTTATTCAGTATTAAGAGAAGCTTTATTTGAATTTCCTGTATTAGAAGTTAAAATTAATATGCCAGAATGGATAGCTTGTTTAGGTCCAAATAATTGGTTAAAAAAAGGATATATTGAAAAAATAAAAGAAAGTGTCATTGAAATAGATAAATTAAAAGATGTTGACTTAATAACAGATCACTTCAGTAATTTTGAATATATAAAAAAAGCTTATTTATCTAATGTCGATGCATCTACAGGTATTGTAACAATTAATTTAGAAGCTCCAGATAATTTATATGATGCAATTTTAAAAGAAATAATTGGTTGTGAAATTTCTAACAAAGCAGATTTACTCAAATTATTTCAAGATTATCAAGAATCTAGGATGGAATATGATCAAATCAAAACAGCATTAAAAATGGTAAAACAAACAGGTTATGGAGTAGCTTCACCTACTTTGCTTGATATGAAATTAGATACTCCAGAAATAATTAAACAAGGAAGTCGATATGGAATAAAGTTGAAAGCTGTTGCTCCATCAATACACATGATAAGAGTAGATGTAGAATCAACTTTTGAGCCAATTATTGGTTCTGAAATTCAAAGTAAAGAATTAATTAATTATTTAATGCGAGATTACGATATAAATCCTGACAACATATGGAAAAGTGAAATATTTGGTCGTAGTTTAGATGTTATTGTAAAAGAAGGAATACAAGCCAAATTATCTTTATTACCTGAAAATGCTAGATTTAAACTAAGTCAAACTTTAACAAAATTAGTTAATAGAGGTTCTGGAAATTTATTTGCTATTGTATTATAAAAAGCACATTTATGTGCTTTTTATTGTTCTCCTTTGTTTTTAAATTGTAAAATAATAGGTACCCCTTCAAAATCAAAAGATTCTCTTATTTTGTTTTCTAAATATCTTTCATAAGAAAAGTGGATTAATCCTTTACTATTAACTTGAATGTTAAATTTTGGAGGCATCATTCCTGCTTGATTAGAAAAATATATTTTCAATCTTTTACCTTTATATGATGGAGGCGGATTCAAATTATATGCTTCCATTATAACATCATTCAATATGCTTGTTTTAATTTCTCTTCTAGAATTTTCATACACTTTAATAACTTCTGGTATTAAAGTATGAATTCTTTTTTTAGTTAAAGCTGACAAGAAAACAATTGGCGCATAATCAATAAAAGCAAATTCACTTTTAATTAATGTTTTAAATTTTTTCATTTCTTCATCTTTATTATCAATTACATCCCATTTGTTTACGACGATAACAATTGATTTGCCAGCTTCAAGTGCATATCCTGCAATGTGTTTATCATGCTCTATTATACCCTCTTCAGCATTTATAACAATTAAACATACATCAGATCTATCTATAGCTTTCATTGATCTAAGTAAACTATATCTTTCTATATTTTCATATATTTTACCTCGTTTACGCATTCCTGCTGTATCTATAACAACAAGTTCTTTTCCATGATAAGTAAACGGTGTATCTATAGAATCTCTTGTTGTTCCTGCTATATCTGAAACTATTAATTTTTCTTCATTTAAAATAGCATTAGCTAGTGAACTTTTTCCTACATTTGGTCTTCCTATTATTGAAAATCTAATAACATCTTCAGGATATTCTTCTGTTTCAATTTTATTAAAATCTTTAGTTATTTCATCTAATAAATCTGATATTCCTATGTTTTGTTCTCCGCTGACTTGAATATAATTATCAAATCCTAAAACATAAAAATCATAAATATTATCTCGTGATGCTTTATGATCAACTTTATTAATAGCTATTATAACTTTCTTATTTGTTTTAATTAACATATTTTTTACTTCATAATCATTACTAGTTAAACCTTCTTTACCATCAACAACAAAAACAATTACATCAGCCTCATCTATAGCCAATTCAACTTGCATTTTTATTTCATTATTAAATGATTGTTCTGATAAATCTATTCCACCTGTGTCAATCAAATGAAATTTATAATCTTTATAACTAACATTGCCATATATTCTATCTCTAGTAACTCCTGGGGTATCTTCAATAATTGATATTTTTTTTCCTACCAATTTATTAAATATTGTTGATTTTCCTACATTTGGTCTTCCTATTAGGGCAACAACTGGTTTTTTCATATTAAACCACCTTTCAAAAAAAAAATATAAATTATATTTTAATTATTTTTCCATAATTTATAATTTTATTATTATCTTTATAACATATTGTACTATGTTCTAATATGTTAATCATTAATTTATTATCTAGCTCATTTATAATATTTACGTATATATTATTTTCATAAAAATATAATATTATATTTTCATTATTTAACTCAAAATAACTATTATCTTCTATTTTATATAAAAATGAATCATTAAATATTTTTATTTCCATATCTATTTGATTTTCATCATCATAGTCATCAGTCTCTTTAAACATATCAATTATTATTCCAAATAGTTTATCAATATATAAATTAATATGATAATAACCAATAATTTTAATAAAATAGAATTTTTTTAATTTATTAAAAATCTCCATAAGATAATTTTCAATTTTTGATTCATCAAATTGTAAATAATCATTACTTACAAATATACTTATATTTTCATTATTTCTAATAAATTTCAAAATAATCACCTATTATAAGATATGTTATTTTATAATAAGTGAGCTAAATTATTCTTTCAATTTTTTCTTGTATTTCTCTTTTACCATTTTTAGTTACATTAGAAAAAACAACAAAGTCATCGCCAACTACTAAATCAAACTCTTTTAATATTAAACTTCTTTGTGTTTGATGTTTAGTTATTCCAACTTTATCAGATTTTGTAGCTACAATTGTAACTGGAATTTGATAGTGTTTTAAAAATTCATACATCATCTTATCATCTGATGATGGTTTATGTCTAAAATCAATTAACATAAATACTTGTTTTAAATTCTCTCTATTTGTCAAATAGTCTTCCATCATTAAACCAAATTTTTTCTTTTTAGCTTGTCCTAGTTTAGCAAAACCATATCCTGGAGCATCAACCAAGTAAAATTCCTCATTTACAAGATAAAAATTAATCGTTTGTGTTTTTCCTGGAGTTGATGAAGTACGAGCTAAATTTTTTCTATTTATTAATGTATTAATAAAACTGCTTTTTCCCACATTTGATTTTCCTACAAGCAAAAACTCTGGCTTGTTATCAGTAGGATATTGACTTCTTCTAACTGCACTTATCGTAAGTTCTACTTTATTTACTTTCATTTAATCACCTTTTTTCAAAAATTCGCGATGTAAAAAATTATACCATTATATATGTTTTTTGTCAAAAAACTAGCAATTTCCATTAATAAAACAATCTACACAAGCTATTGCTTCACTACCTTTATCACCCAAAACACTAAATCCAAGTTGAACAAATGTTACTACTAGAAATACTATTACTGCTGCAATAGTTCTTTTAATAAACTTGTTTCTTGATTCACTTATACCTTTGTCATCTCCAGACATAGAGGCTTTTGCAAAATCTAACATTCCAAAAATTATTAATATTACTGGTACTAAAATTTTTAGAGCATTTATAAAATTCTTTACTAAGACAGGTAAAGCTGCTGGAACTTCTGTTTTGGCTCCGCAAGTTACTTTTTTATATGATGAACTTCCACTGCATTCTTCTTGTGTTTTATTTACTTTGCTGCAGCTATTTGCATTTGGGTTACTTGTTGTCCAAGTATATGTTGCGTTGTTAGAACCACCACACATATAACAAGCATATGCCGAATATGTACCACTACATTCTTCTTGTGTTTTAGATACAACACTACAACTATTTGTATTTGGATTATCATCAGCCCATGTATAAGTTGCATTGCCTGTATTTCCACACATATAACAAGATGCAGCACTAACATTATCTATACCTATAAAAATAATTATCATTATTAATAAAGACAATAAAGTTTTTTTCATAATTTTTTCTCCTTTTATAACTATTATAATTATATATTAAAAAAGTAATTTAATCAAGTTTATATACTTATATTATAAGTCGATAATTAATATAATTTATTATGAATAACATAAATAAAAATGAGAACTCATTAATTGACATTCAATTGTATGCTACTATTATTTTAATAATTAGTTTATTTATATCTTTATTGTTAACTTATAATGAAAAATTAAAATTATCAAATCAAGAATCTATATTTGATGATGAAACAGAAAAATATTTAATACTAATAAATCGCATTACATTTTTAATTGTTTCTTTTGGTTTTTTATATTCATCATACATTAATAAAGAGATGGCATATATAAAAAAAGAATCAACAGATTCTTTTGATTTACAAATACTTGCTTCTTTATTAACTACTATAGCTGCTATATTAGCTCTTTATTCCCTTTTTGTTTCAAATAATGAAAGTATTATAGCAGATATAAAAAATCCTAATTTATAATTTTTCTTTATATTCTTTACAAACTTTATCTAAGTCTGCTATTAAAGAGTCTACTTGATCAAAATCATTTAATCTTACCCCACTTGCATATATATGGCCTCCACCATTATAATTGCTCGCAACTTCATTTATAATAGGTCCTCTTGATCTAATTGAACCTCTTATATTATTATTGTTTTTATCATATGAAAATATTCCCCATGCCAATACCTCATTAATATAGTTAAAATTATTAACCATATTTCCTGCTGTAGCTGCATCAACATCATATTTTTCAAGTATATCTTCAGTAATATTTAAATAGCCAAAACCATTTTCAGTTATTTTTAAGTTATGTGCTATAAATCCTTCAAATCTAATCTCTCTAAAGGGACGTAGATATAAATTATCATATAATTTAGAAAAATCTATTTTAGTTTCTTTAATTAATCTAGAAACTAAATCAAATGTTTTAGAAGTTGTGTAATAAAACAAAAATCTATTTGTATCTGCTACTAATCCTATAAACAATTTTTCTCCTGCTTCAGGAGTCATTTTCAATTTTGTTTTAAATGTTAATTCCATTATCATTTGCGAAGCACTGCTAGCTGTTTGGTCAATCCACTCTAAATCACAGGTACTATCTACAAATGGATGGTGATCAATTTTAATAGAATAATTAAATCTATCAACATCTACACCATCTATTCTTTTTCTATCTGGTGTATCTAAGACTATAAGTAGCGAATCATTGTACATTTCTTCACTGAATTTATCTAACTCGCCTAAATATCTAAATTTACTTGCTGGATAACCGACAGTATAAACTTTTTTTAAAGGAAATGTCGCTTTAATTATATCTCTAAGTCCTAATGTACTTCCTAAAGCATCTGGATCTGCTCCAACATGTCTAGCTATAACGATTGTATCATATTTTTTTATTTGCTTATAAATTTTACGGAATATTTTATTACACATTTTATCACACTTCCTATTTTATTAATTCAAGAGTATCCATAGCTATCATTAATTCTTCATTTGTTGGTACAACATATACAGGTATACTAGAATCAGAACTTGAAATAAGAGCAAATTGTACTCTCATATTATTTAATTCGTCATCTACTTTTATACATAGACTAGATACTTTATTACAAATAATT
>JAQVKM010000014.1 GCA_028694645.1 Bacilli bacterium | reverse complement strand
TTTTGTTTCATGGTTAAACTCCTTTCAAAATATCAAACAAAACATTAAAGCATATTATATTGAAATATTTTAAAAAGTAAAATCACCATTTTTTAATAAACGAGAATTTAAAGAAATAATTAACCAAGATATGTTAATATCGTAAAACATCGTAAAAAATGATGTTTTTTTATGTCTTTTTTTATAATATGTCTTTACAAAAATATTTAAAAATTATATAATAGTGGTGTTAAGTGGTTAAAAGTGGGGATAAGTGGGTGATAAATATGTTCATGGGAGAATATCATCATAGTATTGATGAAAAAGGAAGACTAATTATTCCATCAAAAATAAGAGAAGAATTAGGTGAAGAATTTATCATTACAAGAGGACTAGATAATTGTTTATTTATATATAAAAAAGAAGATTGGAAAGATCTAATAACAAAATATAAAGAATTACCTAATACTAAAGATGCTAGAAATTTTATGAGATTTTTTTTATCAGGAGCAGCTACTTGTAATTTTGATAAACAAGGTCGTGTGAATATAGCCTCAACATTAACTAATTATGCCAACTTAGAAAAAGACTGTGTCATCATCGGTGTAAATGATCGATTAGAAATTTGGAGTCAAGAAAATTGGAATAAATTTATTAGTGAAAATGAAGAAAATCTATCTGATATAGCTGATAACTTATTTTCAATTAATTTATAATTATGCATATAAGTGTTTTATTAAAAGAAAGTATTGAAAATCTAAATTTAAAAAAAGATAGTATCATCGTTGATGCTACATTAGGATATGCAGGACACAGTAGTAATATATTAAAACAAATAAAAGAAGGATTTTTATATGCTTTTGATCAAGATCAAGAAGCTATAAAAGAAAGTGAAAAAAAATTATCTCAAATATCCAATAACTACGAAATAATTAAAAGTAATTTTGTTAATTTAAAATCAGAATTACAAAAAAGAAATGTTAATAAAATTGATGGAATATTATTTGATCTAGGAGTATCAAGTCCTCAATTAGATAATGATTATCGAGGGTTTAGTTTTCATAATGATGCTAAATTAGATATGAGAATGGATGTTAATCAAACATTAGATGCTTATACAGTAGTAAATGAATATGATTTAAGTAAATTAACAGAAATATTCAAATTATATGGTGAAGAAAAATATTCATATTCCATAGCTAAAAAAATAATTGATTATCGTCAAAATAAAAAAATAGAAACAACATTAGAATTAGTTGAAATAATTAAAACAGGTGTTCCAGAAAAATACAAAAGAGAAAAACATCCAGCTAGAAAAGTATTTCAAGCTATTAGAATAGAAGTAAATAATGAATTAGAAGTATTTGAAAAAGCTTTAAAAGATGCTTTAGACGTAATTGATATAAATGGAAGAATTTGTGTTATTACATTTCACTCATTAGAAGATAAAATATGTAAAAAAGTATTTAAAGAAGTAAGTGAAATAAAAAAAGAATTAAAAAACATGCCAATTATTCCAGAAGAATATTTACCAAAATTTAAAATGATCAAAACAATTGATCCAAGTTTTGAAGAAATAAATGAAAATGCAAGATCAAGAAGTGCTAAATTAAGAGTCATAGAGAGGATAAGATAACATGAGAAAAAAAAGAAAATTAACAAAAGGTGAAAAATTATTATATACGATGGCATCTTTATGCTTAATTTTCACTATGATTCTTAAAATATTTTGTAAAGCAGGAGTAGGACACTTGAGTATGAGTGTTGAACAACTTAAATATGATATAGCTAATCAAGAAAAAACAAATGAAAGTTTAACTATGCAAGTAAACGAATTAACATCATTTGATAAAGTAAAAGATGTAGCTTCAGATATGGGTTTAGCTTATAACAACGAAAACATAATAGTTGTAGGTAATTAAAGTACATCATTGTGCTTTTTTTTAAATAAAAAAAATGTTATAATTAAAGAAATATAGGTAGAAGGTGAAAAGATGGCAAAACAAACAACAAAAAAAATGTGGAAAATACCAATGTTAACATATTTTATTGTTATAATTTGTTTTTTAGTATTATATATACAATTTGCTTATTTATCTTTATCACCAGTTGTATATGGAATAAATATTGATGACTTTGCAGCTAGTAGAAATACTGTTAAAACAACAATTAAAGCTAATAGAGGAACTATTTATGATAGTACTGGGAATATTCTAGCTTTAAATGTTAGTTCATATACTGTTATTGCTTATTTGGAAAAAAGTAGCGTTTATATGCAAGATGATTATGTTAAAGATATAGAAGCTACAGCTAATGCGCTATCACCATTATTAAATATGAGTGTAGAAGATTTAACAAAACTTCTTAGTGAAGATAAATATCAAGTGGAGTTAGGACCTGGTGGTAGAGGAATAACAGAATTAAAAAAAGAAGAAATAGAAGCTTTAAATTTATCGGGTATCGATTTTGAAGAAACAAAAAAAAGATATTATCCTAATGGAGATTTTGCTTCTTATGTAATTGGATATGCTAAAGATAAAGAAGTAACCACATATGATGAAAATGAAGAGCAAATAACATCAACAGAAATAGTTGGAGAGCTAGGAATAGAATCTAAATACAATGATTTATTGAAAGGAACAGATGGATATTTAGAATATCAACAAGATAAATATGGTTATAAAATAGCTAATACAAAGGAAATATCAATTGAAGCAGAAAATGGATATAATATATATTTAACATTAGATGCTAATATTCAAAGATTTGTTGAAACAGAAATTAAAAACTCTCAAGATACTTTTAATCCTGAGTGGTTGACAATCAATGTAATGGATGCTAAAACAGGAGATATTTTAGCTTCATCATCAACACCTTCTTTTGATCCAAATGTTAGAAATTTAACTAGTTATGAAAATCCTTTAGTTTCATTAGCTTATGAACCTGGTTCAACAATGAAAATATATACATATATGTGTGCTTTGGAAAACAATGTTTATGATGGAAATGAAACATTTATGTCTGGAAATTATCAAGTTGGTAATGACACCGTAAATGACTGGAATTTATATGGATGGGGAGAAATTAGTTTTGATAAAGGATTTGAATATTCTTCAAATGTTGGAATAGCTAATTTAATAGAAAGACATTTAACTAAAAAACAATTAAGAGAGTGTTATAAAAAATATGGTTTTGGAGAAACTACTGATATAGAATTATCAAGAGAAGTGACAGGAGCTATAAACTTTACATATCAAATAGAACTTATTGCAGCGGGATTTGGACAAGGAATAACAACAACACCAATTCAAAATTTACAAGCCTTAACTTTATTATCAAATGATGGTAAAATGTTAACACCACATATAGTTGATAAAATAGTTAATTCAAACACCGATGAGATATATTATGAAAGTAAAACAGAAGCAACAGAACAAATTGTTACTTCTTCAACTATTAATAAGATAAAAGAATTAATGTATAATACAGTTCAAGGAACAGATGCAGGAACAACTGGTTATACTTATCGTATTGATAATTTAGATGTTATTGGAAAAACAGGTACAGCGCAAATATATGATGCTAATACGGGAACATATCAAGTTGGAGACAATGCTTATATTTATTCTTTTGCAGGAATGTTTCCTTATGATGATCCAGAAATAATAATATATGCATCTATGAAAAAGCCAACTAATGGTAAAAGTGCAGGTTTATATAAAGCGGTTAAATCAATTATGGAAAGCATAGCAAAATATAAAAATATGTCTCTTGAAACATCTGATGATACGAAATTACCAATATATGAGATATCATCATATATAAATAAAAATACTACTGATATTGTAAGTCAATTACAAACAAATAATATTAATGTTATTCAACTTGGTTTAGGAAATAAAATAATAAAGCAATCTATATTATCAGGTTCAAAATTAATATCTGGAGAAAAAATAATACTATTAACAAATGACAATAATATATTAATGCCAAATGTTATTAATTGGAGTAGAGCAGATATTACAAACTTATGTAACATCATTGGTTTATCATGTAATATTAATGGTTATGGATATGCAACAAGCCAAGATATAACACCTGGTACTGTTATAAATAGTGATAGTACATTGAATATTGTTTTAACAGATAAAAATATTGAACAGACAAGTACACAATAACTATATAAAAATGGAGGTAACTTATGAAAAAAGGATTTACACTTATTGAATTATTAGCTGTTATAGTCATATTAGCATCAGTTTCTATGATTGTCTTTCCAAGTGTAACAGCTTTAATTAAAAGATCAAAAGAAAATTTATACGATGCTCAAGTTAAAGATATTGAATTATCTAGTGAAAAATGGGCTTTGCAAAACATAGACTTATTAGATAAATATCATCTTAATTCAATTTTTTTACAATTGTCAGTTTTAAAAAAAGAAGGTTTTTTAGAAAATGATAATATTAAAAATCCTATATCTGGAGATTATATGAATGGTTGTGTAGAAGTAAAATATAATGAAGCTACAAGCCAATATGTTTATAAATATAATGATGCAACTTGTGCTACATTAACTTCTAATACAGAATTGTTAGCAGATCCACATGGTTATATTAGAAACTATGTAGATGGTGAGTTAGTCATCACAGAAGTCAACCCAATTAATCCAGCAGGTATTTCAATAATAAACATTTATCAATCAAATATTTTATATGAAGGAAATACAACTCAAGGATTATATGATATGGATGATGAATATGTATTTAGAGGAAATGATCCGAGAAATTATGCCAAATTCAAAGATACAAATGATTTATGGAGAATAATTAGTATTAATAAAAAAGATTATACAATTAAATTAATGCGTGTTAGTTTATTAGCTAGTAATCAATGGGATTCTAACTCATTATCTAATTTTGCAACAGCATCTATAAATTCAGAAATATTAAATAATTTTATGGAATCTAATGAAACTATTAATAAGGTAATTAATAAAATAGAAAGTCAAGCAACATTTAATGTAGGAGTAGTTAGTGATAACTCAGTTAATATTAAAATATTAAAATCATTAGAAAAAGCTAATACAGTTACTTCTGATGTTGGGCTTATTAATATAAGTGATTATGTTTTAGCTAGTACAGATGAAAATTGTTTTAATGGCTTTAAAGCAACAACATGTGCAACTAATAATTATTTAAAAAATACATTTAGTGCTACAACATGGACAATCAATAGTAATGGACCAAAAATATGGAATATTGATTCAAGCGGAAATCTAAATTTCAGTGATTCAAATAGTTTATATAATATATATCCCGTTATAATTGGAAAATCAAGTATGTATGTTACTAATTTAGATGTTGATCCACTTTTAATAGGAACAAACACTAATCCATATATACTTAATTAAAGAGATTTTATCTCTTTTTTTTATTCAAATTCATATAATTAACTGGTGATAAATATGTTTTTTAAAAATATACATGTAAGAATTAAAATAATATTACTTTTCATAATTGTTAGCTTTATAATTATCATTATGAAAGTTTTTTATGTTCAAGTAATAAACTATGATAAATTAAATTCCTTAGCTAATAAGCTTTGGAATAGAAATTTACCAATTATGGCCAATAGAGGTAAAATATATGATATTAATGGAATAGTTATAGCAGATAATAAAACAACAACATCATTAGTATTAATACCAAACCAAATAAAGAATAAAATTAAAACAACAACATTATTAGCAAACATTTTAAATGTTACATATGAACAAATGTATAAACACGTTAATAAAAAAACATCTATTGAAAGAGTTCATCCAGAAGGAAGAAAATTATCTTATGAAATAGCTGATCAAATAAATAATCTTCATTTAGATGGAGTATATTTAGTTAAAGAATCAACTAGAAGTTATAATTACAATAAATTATTATCTCACACATTAGGATTTGTTGGAATTGATAATCAAGGATTAAGTGGGTTAGAACTTATGTATGATAATTATTTAACAGGAAAAGATGGTGCTATAAAATATATATCAGATGCTAAAGGAAACAAATTAGAATTAACAGAAAGCTATGAAAAACCACAAGATGGAATGAATATAACATTGACAATTAATTATGAATTACAAGCAGTAATAGAAAGAGAATTAAATAATGCTGTAGATAAATATAATCCAGATCAAGCACTAGCTATTGCAATGAATCCAAATACAGGAGAAATACTAGCTATTGCATCAAGACCAGATTTTGAGCCAAATCAATATCAAAATTATACAGTTGAACAAATAAATAGAAATTTGCCAATTTGGATGACATATGAACCCGGGTCAACATTTAAAATAATTACTTTAGCAACCGCTTTAGAAGAAAATCTAGTGGATTTAGAAAAAGACACATATTATGATTCGGGAAGCATTAATGTCGATGGTGCTAGAATAAAATGTTGGAAAGCAGGAGGTCATGGTTTTCAAACTTATTTACAAGTAGTAGAAAATTCCTGTAATCCAGGATTTGTAACTTTAGGTCAAAAAATAGGAAAAGAAACTTTATTTCAATATATTAATAAATTTGGTTTTGGAGAAAAAACAGGAATAGATTTAAATGGAGAAAGTAATGGTATATTATTTAACATTGATAATGTAGGACCAGTTGAATTAGCTACAACATCTTTTGGCCAAGGAGTAAGTGTAACACCAATACAACAAATAACAGCAGTTAGTGCAGCTATTAATGGAGGTTATTTATTAAAACCATATATTGTTAAAAGTTTAAATGAGCCAGAAACTAATACTATTATAAAAAATTTTCAAAAACAAATTACAAGAAAAGTTATTGATGAAGATACAAGTTTAAAAGTAAGATATGCTTTAGAAAGTGTTGTAACAAATGGAACAGGAAGAAATGCTTTTATTGATGGATATCGTGTTGGAGGAAAAACAGGAACAGCTCAAAAAGTTCAAAATGGAAAATATATAATTGGTAATTATATTGTATCTTTTATTGGTTTTATGCCATCAGATAATCCTCGAATAGTTATTTATGTAGCTATTGATAATGCTAAAGGAATAACACAATATGGAGGAACTATAGCAGCTCCTATTGTAAGAAATATTTTATTAAATGCTATTGATATTTTAAAAATAGAAAAACCTCAAAATGCTAGTGAAAAAAAATATAATTATTATGATAAAAAATATGCAACGGTACCAAGTGTAATAAATATGAATTTAGAAGATGCTATGAAAAACTTAAAAAACTTTAAAGTTGAATATACAGGAGGTGGAAATAAAGTTATTTATCAATCTCCTAAAGAAGGAAGTAGAATATATGAAGGTGAGACTATAAAACTGATGTTAAATTAAAATACCTATGATTGACTTAAATATATTCATCATATATAATAAAATAAAGGAGGCTAAATAATGATACTAAGTAAATTGCATAGAAAATATTTTGGGCCTGATATTAGTTTACAAAACAAAATATTTAATGTTGAATGTTTTAGCCTGACTGCATTACTGTTACAAAACATATTAATTTTTTTGTTTTTTAAAACACATTATTTTTTTATTTTATCGTATGCTCTTTTGATAGTATTTTATATTATTTCATTTATTATTACTAATAAAACAAAACAAGTTAATTTATATGCAACCATTATTTGTATTTTATCAAATTTATCTATGATTCCATATGCACTATTAATTGGTGCTAATCAAATGTTATATTTATATTTTATAATAGGTATAGTATTTGTTATATTGTTATTTGAAAAAAATATGCGAAAAATATTATTGATAGTAGAAATAGTATTATATGTTAGCATAGTCTTATTTTCAAATCATTTTAGTAATCAAATAAATGAATTAGACATAATAAAAGATAATAATGTTATTGTAGAAGATAATGAATATGTTTATAATTTTATAACTGTTATGAATTTAACTGTTGTTATATTTTCTTTGAGTTTATGTATATTGACAGTTTTAGAAACATATCAACAACAAAATGAACAATTAAATGATATGAATAAATATTTAACAGATATTTCATCTAAAGATAGTTTAACTGGACTTTGGAATAGAAAATATATGGATGAATGTTTATTAGAATCAATTAAGAAGAAATATAAAGAATTATCAATAATTATATTAGATATTGATAATTTTAAAAAAGTAAATGATGATTATGGACATCTAATTGGGGATGAAATATTAAAAGAAGTAGCTCAGATGATAAAAGAAAATGTTGATCATTATTGTACACCAACAAGATATGGTGGGGAAGAATTTTTAATTATATTACCAAATATTGATATAAATAAAGCTTATCGTATAGCTGAAAATATTAGAGTTTCTGTTTACAAAAGAGTATTTATACCTAATACAAATAAAAATATTACAATAAGTGGCGGAATAAGCTCTACTAATAAAAATAGAAAAATTAATGAATTAATAGATGAAGCCGATCAAAAACTATATAAAGCTAAAAAAGAAGGACGTAATAAAATAGTAAAATAAAGTATATTGAAATATGCTTTTTTTTGTACTTTTTTTAAATATAAAATAATATTTTTAAATAGATAAGTAGGTGATTAATGTTAATTTTAGTTAAAACTACATTTGCTATAATGATAGGATTTATTACATCTTGTATTTTTGCTGCACTTATTATACCTTTATTAAAAAAACTAAAAATAAAACAAAATTTAAGTATTTATTTAAGTGAAAAACATAAAAATAAAATTGGAACACCGACAATGGGAGGATTAATATTTATTATTCCAACATTAATAAATATGCTTATTTTTTATTTTTTTAATAAAATAGATTTATCATATAATTTATTAATTGTTATTTTCATTTTTATTTTTTATGCCATGATTGGATTTATAGATGATTATTTAATAATTAAAAAACATAATAATTTAGGTTTAAGTGAAACATCTAAATTAATACTTCAAACTATTATTGCTATAATCTTTTTTTATCTTTTTTTAAAAGCTTCTAATGAACCATTATTATGGATACATGCTTTAAATATAAAATATGACATTGGTTTTCTTTATGGATTATTCATATTACTTGTATTGTTATCTTCATCAAATGCGGTTAACATAACAGATGGTTTAGATGGTTTAGCTGGAGGATTATCTTTAATAGCTTTTTTTACATTTGGAATCATAACTTTTATGACTGGATGGTTAGATGGATATGAAGATATAGCTATTTTTTGTTTTTTATTAGTAGGTTCTTTATTAGGATTCTTAGTGTTTAATGTTAAGCCAGCTAAAGTTTTTATGGGCGATACAGGATCTCTTTGTTTAGGAGCAACACTAGGTACTTTAGCTATATTAACTAGACATGAAATATTACTTATTTTAATTGGAAGTGTTTTTGTAATAGAAACAACTACTTGCTTAATACAAAGATATTATTATCGTTTAACAAAAAAAAGGTTTTTTTTAATGACTCCTATTCACCATACTTTCGAAAAATTGGGTTGGGAAGAAAGTGATATTGTTAAACTCTTTTGGATTATTGGACTACTTAGTTCAATGCTAGCTTTAATATATGGGGTATGGTTATAATATGAAAAAAAATTTTGATTTATATTTATTTATAGCTATTATAATTATATCTATATTTGGTGTTGTAATGATTTTTTCTTCTTCATATGTTTGGGCAGAATATAAATTTAATGATTCCTTCAAATTTGTAAAACATCAATTACTTTTCTTTTTTATAGGTTTATTTTTATTAATAATAATAAGTAAAACATCATATATAAAATACTATAAATATGCTAATAAGTTATTGTTACTGATTTTTATATTATTGATATTAGTTTTAATTCCGCATATTGGAACAATTAGAAATGGAAGTAGAAGTTGGTTTGGAATAGGAACATTTGGAATTCAACCTAGTGAGGGAGCTAAAATTATATTAATTATTTTTACCTCAAAATATTTAATTAATAATCAAAAAAATTTAAAAAATATAAAAAAAGGAGTATTACCAATTTTAAGTATTTTGTTTTTGATTTTTGGTTTAATTATGTTACAACCTGATTTTGGAACAGGAATTATTATTGTTATAAGTATTATAGGTTTATTATTTATTGGTGGAATTAATTTTAAATTTTTTTTAAAACTTGGTTTATTAGGTATGATTGGTATTATTATTTTAATAGCTATAGCGCCATATAGATTACAAAGAATTTTATCTTTTCTTAATCCTTGGAGCGATCCCTTAGGTAGTGGATTTCAAATAATTCAATCTTTATATGCCATAGGTCCAGGAGGATTATTTGGATTTGGATTTTTAAATTCTAGACAAAAGCATTTTTATTTGCCAGAACCTCAAACTGATTTTATTTTTGCTATTATATCTGAAGAGTTTGGGTTCTTAGGTATTTTATTAATTTCATCATTGTTTATATTTATAATTATTAGAGGATTTAAAATAGCATATGAATGTAAAGAATTATTTGGTAAGTATTTAGCTTTTGGTATAACTTTTCAAATAGCTATACAAGCTATATTAAATTTGATGGTTGTAGTGGGATTAATACCTGTAACGGGAGTTACTTTACCATTTTTATCTTATGGGGGTTCTAGTTTACTAATTAGTATGTCAAGTATAGGTATTTTGTTAAATATATCAAGATATAAAAGCAATAAAAAGTAAGTAAAATATTGAAAAAAAATGATAACTATGTTAATATAACTAACTGGTGAGTAGTATTATGCAAGAAATGACAACAAAAGTACCAAAAATTAATTATGGATTTACAAATATATATGGGAAACATTTTGATAATATAAGAGAAATAGCTTTTAAACAAGGAGAATTATATAATAATTTAGGAAATTACATAACTGAAAGTAATAAAGCAAATGGATATTTTTTTGGAAGTGATTATAATCATGAAAATGGAGTATATATATATCAACATAAAGAAATAAAAGAAATAGGATATAGAATTTATAAAAAATTTGCAGATTATGATTTTAATGGACATTCAGATGATGAATTAATATCAAAACTAATGAAAAAACAACAAGATGTTGAAACTAAATTTCCAACAGGAGTTGTAACTTTAGATGGAAGAATTATCGGTCAAGAAATAAGATTTTATTATGAATCAGTTACATTAAATGAATTAAGTGAATTAGATATATATCAAAAAAATATTGAAACAGAAATATATTTGGCTATGATAAAAAAATTAAAAGATCAATATAAAAGTGGAATTATATATATAGATGTTCATCCTAAAAACTTTGTTTTTTTTACAACACCAATTGGCTATGAAATTAAAATAATTGATTTTGAAAAAAACTATATGGTAATTGATGAAGAAAATAATGCTAGTTTAAATAGCATGGTTCACAACTTAAAAAATACAATTAGTTCTTTAAATAAAAAATTTAATATTGAACATATAGTAGGTGAAATATCAAAAGTACAAACTTTAGATGAATGTGAAGAAAAAATAATAGATATGGACTGTAAACTAAAAAAATATTGTAGAAGATAATGAAAAGATTACTTTCTTTTTTTTTGATTTTATAATATAATTTAAATAGGAGGTATCTTATGAATATAGTGAATGTTGTAATTATTTTATTAATATTATCTGGTGCTGTAGTAGGATTTAAAAGAGGTTTTACTAAAGAACTAGTTTCTGCTTTAAGCTTTTTTGCAATAATAATATTAGCTTTTTTATTTAAAAATCAAGTTTCAATTTTATTATATGAAAATCTACCATTTTTTAAATTTGGAGGTTTATTTAAAGGAGTAACAGTTTTAAATATAGCTTTATATGAAGCTTTAGCTTTTGTTATACTAGCTAGTATATTATCTATTATTTTTAATATAATAAAATTAGTAACTTCATTATTTGAAAAAATCCTAACAATGACAATAATACTTGGAATTCCATCTAAAATATTAGGTGCAGTATTAGGAATTATTGAAAGTTATGTATGGGTATTTATTTTGTTATATTTAGCGTCATTACCAATATTTAATTTTGATTTGGTTAATAATTTTAAATATAAAAATGATATCTTGTCTAAAACACCTATTTTATCAAGCTTTACAGATGAAACATTAAATGTTATAAATGAATTTTCAGTGTTAAAAGAAAAATATGAGGAAACTCCAGATGCAATGGAATTTAACAAAGAAACACTAGACTTGTTTTTGAAATATAATATTATAACAGTAAAATCAGTAGATACTTTAGTAAAAAAAGATAAACTAAAAATAAACAATATAGAATCAATATTGACTAAATATAGAGGAGGAAAATAAATGAGTGTAATACATGGAAATGAAATGAATTTTAATGATTTAATAAGTGAAGGAATAGTATTAGTAGATTTTTATGCTAATTGGTGTGGGCCTTGTAAAATGTTAGCTCCTATCTTAGAAGAAATAGCTAGTGATAGAGGAGAAACAAAAATAGTTAAAATAGATGTTGATCAAGCTGAAGCTTTAGCTAGAAATTATGGTATTATGTCAATTCCAACTTTGATTTTATTTAAAAATGGAAAAATGATTGATCAAAAAACAGGATTTATGCCGAAACAGGATTTATTAAATTGGATATCAAATAAATAATGTGAAAGACATTGATTAATTCAATGTTTTTTTTATAAGATTTATTGTATAATGGAATCAGGTGATAATATGTTTGCTGAAATATTAGTAGAGTTAAAAACAAAAAAAATAGATCAAACATTTACTTATAAAATACCTGATCATTTAATAAATGAAGTTCAAATAGGAAAACGAGTATTAATTCCTTTTGGAAATCAAACATTAGAAGGTTTTGTTATAAATATATTAAATTGTTTTGATTGTGATTATAAAGTAAAATCAATTATTGAAGTTATAGATGAATATCCAGTTTTAAATGAAGAAATGTTAAAACTAGGTATTTACATGAGTAAAAAAACTATTTGTAACTTAATTAATTGTTATCAAACTATGTTACCAACAGCATTAAAAGCTAAGAATGGGACATTAATTAATAAAAAATATGAAACATATATATCATTAAATGATAAAAATTACATACCTAAAAATGAATTACAAAGACAAATTTTAGATAAATTTAAAACCAATGATTTAATAATAAAAAGTGAATTAAATAATATATCTTTATCATCCGTAAATACAATGTTAAAAAATAATATACTATCTAAAGAAGTTAAAGAAAAATATCGTCTTGATAATCAAAATATCAAAGAAAAATGTAGAATTGAATTAAATGAATTACAAAAACAAGCAGTAAATAAAATATCAAATACTAAAAAATTCAAGCCATACTTATTACATGGAGTAACAGGATCTGGCAAAACTGAAGTATATATGCATATTATAGAAGAAGTGATAAAAAATAAGAAGGAAGCTATTGTACTAGTTCCAGAAATATCATTAACACCCCAACTCGTAAATTTATTCAAAAAAAGATTTGGCTCTTTAATAGCTATATTACATAGTGGACTTTCCAATGGTGAAAAATATGATGAATGGCGTAAAATCGAAAAAAAAGAAGTATCAATAGTAATAGGAGCTAGAAGTGCTATTTTTGCTCCATTTACAAACTTAGGTATAATCATTATTGATGAAGAACATTCAAATACTTATAAACAAGAAAATAATCCTAAATATAATGCTATTGATATAGCACTTTTTAGAGCTAAAAAGTATAATATTCCACTTGTTTTAGGAAGTGCAACACCTTCTTTAGAAAGCTATACAAGAGCTAAAACAAATATTTATGAATTGATAACTTTAAATAAAAGAATTAATAATAAAATGCCAAATACATATTTAATCGACATGAAACAAGAAATAAGAAAAGGTAATAATATTATATCTTCTTTATTAAAAGAAAAAATAGAAGAAAAATTAAATAAAAATGAACAAATAATTTTATTGTTAAATAGAAGAGGATATACTACTATAAGCACTTGTAAAAATTGTGGCTATGTTCATAAATGTGAAGCATGTGATATACCACTTACATATCATAAAACTTCAAATACAATGCGTTGTCATTATTGTGGACATGGAGAACAATTACTTAAAATTTGCCCTGAATGTCATTCTGAGGATATAAACAGTTTTGGAATGGGAACTGAAAAATTAGAACAATATATTTCAGATAATTTTAAAAATGCTAAAACAATAAGAATGGATAATGATACAACAAGCAATAAAGGAAGCCATGAAAAAATTATAAAAGATTTTAAAGATGAAAAATATAATATATTAGTTGGAACACAAATGATAGCTAAAGGATTAGATTTTCCTAAAGTGACTTTAGTTGGAGTTATAAATGGTGATTCATCATTAAATATTCCCGATTTTAGAAGCGCTGAGCGAACTTTTCAATTGATCAATCAAGTAGCAGGAAGAGCAGGAAGAGCATCATTAGAAGGTGAAGTTATTATTCAAGGATTTAATATAGATCATTATAGTATTATTAAAGCTAGCAAAAATGATTATGAGGGCTTTTATAATGAAGAAATGAACATTAGAAAGATACTTAAATATAGTCCATATTTTAATTTAAGCATCATTAAAATAAAAAATAAAGACTATGATCTAGCTTTAAGAGAAGCTAATAAAATAGCTAATTATTTAAGAAATAAAAATTTAAAAGATATATTAATATTAGGACCAACATCATCTATGATTCCTAAAATAAACAATATATATAATTTGCAAATAATATTAAAATATAAAAGATCAGATGAATTAATTAAAGAACTAAATTATATTAATGATTTATATAGAACAAATAAAGTAATAGTTGATATAGATGTTAATCCTTATATTGTTTAAGTAGAATTTATCAAAATTAATGTAAATTAAATATACAAACTCCTAAATTTATATATAACTATAAAAGTATCTTTTCAATAGATACTTTTTTTGATATACTAAATGTATAATAAAAGGAGTTGTTAAAATGAAAAAAGGATTTACACTAATAGAATTATTGGCAGTAATAGTAATACTAGCAGTAATAGCCTTAATATCAGTACCAATAATATTAGGAATAATAGAAAAATCAAAAAAAGGAGCTACAGAAGATTCAGCTTATGGAATATTAGAAGCAGCCAATTTATATTATGCAACAAATAGTGAAGCTGGAGTTGCAACATCTGCTTTAATAAATAAATCAGATAATTTATTAAAATATAAAGGAAAAATAGATAATTTTACTTTATCATATAATGATGAAGGAAAAATAGCAATAGTAGTATATAATGGAAAATATTGTGGATATAAATATTATAATGATACGAAAATAACAACAGGAACAGTAAATAATAGTTTATGTTATATAAATGATACAGCCATCAATCCAGATAGCTTTTTACCATCAACAGAAGATTTAACATTATGGGTCCATAATGTAACAGAAATACCAACAGTAGATGGAACAAAAAATGAAATCCAATTAGTAAATGGAATAAATATAACAAATTATGTAATAGCATCAAGTGAACCAACGATAAAAGAAACAGGAACAACATGGATATTAGTAAATAATGAATCAAACATTCATATAAGTATGGATAATATATATATAGCAGTAGATAATGTAAAACAATATAATGGAACCACATGGGTAAGTACAGATGCATATATATATGATGGAACTTCATGGAACATGATAAGTAGTAAACAATATAAAGAACAAATATTAAATGGAGCAGATCCAGTACTAGGAACTGGAATGATACCAGTAACAATTTCTAATGATGGAACAGTAAAATATGCTGATGTTAATTCAGAGTGGTATAACTATACAAATAAAAAATGGGCAAATGCTGTAATCTTATCAAGTGGAACTTATAATGTAGGAGATACAATTCCAGAATCAGCTATTCAGTCATACTTTGTATGGATACCAAGATATAAATATAAATTATGGAATACTGGAACAGCTATAAAAGGAAAACATTCAATTGAAATAGTATTCGAAAATAAAACAACAGTAGCTTCAATTGGTTCAACTAATAGTACATGGTTAACCCATCCCGCATTCACATCCCTAAACACAAATGGAATATGGGTAGGAAAATATGAAACAGGGTATTTAGGAGCAACAAGTACAGCTACAGCTCAAGTAACAAGTTCAGATCAAACTAAGATAATAATAAAACCAAATGTTTATAGTTGGAGAAATAATACGGTATATAATATGTTTGTTTCAAGTTACAATTATAATAGAACCTTGGATTCCCATATGATGAAAAATACTGAATGGGGAGCGGTAGCTTATTTGTTACATTCAACATATGGAATTAATACAGAAATAAATATAAATAATAATTCAAGTTATAAAACTGGATATGGAGCGTTACCTTCAACTAACCAACAAACATATCCTGGTACATATGGTGATGGTGCTACATATAATGATCCATATAATACTACAATAGGCTATTTAGCAAGTACAACTGGCAATATAAGTGGAATATATGATATGTCAGGCTGTTCTCATGAATTTATGGCATCATATAGAAGTGGAACATTAGGAAGTAGTGGTTTTACAACAGCTAATATAGCAGGTTATGATTCTAAATATTTTGATGTATATTCATCTAGTTCAACAGTTACTTCTTATAATTATAGAATATTAGGTGACGCGACAGGGGAAATGGGACCATTCTTAAGTTATTTAGATGGTGATAGCACTGCCCGATATCATAATAGTTGGTACGCTGACAGTTCGTACTTCGTTGACTCTTCTTACCCATGGTTCACTCGAGGCGGTGGTTACGAGTATGGAGTTCTTGCTGGTCAGTTCAGTTTTAATAGGTACACAGGAGCTGTGAACACTGCCATTGGTTCCCGCCTAGTTTTAACACCATAATAAAAAAATTAATTGAAAATAAATCTTCTTAGTTATGTTAATTAAGAAGTTTTTATTTTATTTAATAATAAAATAATTAAAATCTATGATATAATTAATTTGCAATTAAGAGGTGAAATATATGAAAAGAATAATCATTATAGGTGGTGGAGCATCTGGTTTAACAGCTAGTATCTTTGCAAGTCAAAATAATAATAAAGTTACAATACTTGAAAAAAATAATTCTTGTGGTAAAAAAATATTGATTACAGGAAACGGAAAATGTAATTATTTTAATGAAGACTTTAATATATTTCATTATAAAAGTAATAATATAGATATATTAAAACAGATTATTACAGAACAAAACAAAAAAGAAATTTTAAATTTTTTTGATAATTTAGGGATAATGCCAAAAATAAAAAATGGATATTATTATCCCAATTCAAACCAATCAGTAAGCATTAAAAATGCTTTAGAATTACAATCTACATTAAATAAAGTTGATATAAAAACAGAAGTTTTAGTAGAAAAAGTTCAATATAAAAATAATGAGTTTATAGTAAAGACCAATAAAGGTATTTTTATATCAGATGAATTAATTCTAGCTAGTGGATCTAAAGCTTCACCAAAAACCGGCTCAGATGGTCTTGGATATGATATTGCTTCATCTTTAGGTCATTTGGTAATAAAACCTCTTCCGGCATTAGTTCAATTAAAAAGTGATAATAAATTTTTAAAAGAAATTGCCGGTGTAAGATCAGATGTTAATATTACCATGTATGAAAATAATAATAAAATTGATTTTGAGCAAGGAGAAATATTATTTACAGACTATGGAATAAGCGGAATATCTGTATTTCAATTAAGTAGTTTAGCAGCTAGATTACTTGATGATAATAAAAAAATATCAGTTAAAATAGATTTGATGCCTTTAGTAAAAAGTAAAAAAGAAATGTTTGAGTATATTAATAATATAAATGACAAAGCAAAAAATAGAAATATTCAACAATTATTAGATGGTTTTTTAAATTATAAAATAAGTAATGTTCTTTTAAAAATGACAAAAATATCTAAAGAAACAGCTTGGCAAAATTTAACTGATATACAAAAAGAAGAGTTAATATATAATATAAAAGAATTTGAATTAAAAATTATAGGAACTAATTCCTATGAAAATGCGCAAACATGTTCAGGAGGAATACCTCTTAATGAAATAAATATAAATACAATGGAATCATTAAAACAAAAACATTTATATATAATAGGTGAACTATTAGATGTAGATGGTGATTGTGGAGGATATAACTTAGGCTTTGCTTGGTTATCAGGTATGTTGGCAGGAATAGAAGTAGGTAAAAAATGATAAGAATAAGACAAATAGAAGTACCAATAGATATTGATTCTTTAGACGAAATAAAAAAAAGATGTGCTAAAAAATTAAATATAAAAATATATGATATAATCAAAATAGAAATAAGTAAACAATCCTTAGATGCTAGAAAAAAACCAGACCTTTTTTATATATATGAAGTTGATGTAGAAGTTATAAATGAAGAGAAAGTATTAAATTTTAGTAAAAATATCAATGTTTTAAAAACACCAGAAGAAAAATATGAATATGTAAAAACAGGAACAACAAAATTAAATGATAAAATAATTATTGTAGGAGCAGGTCCAGCAGGATTATTTTGTGCTTATGTTTTAGCTGAAAATGGATATAAACCTCTAGTTATAGAAAGAGGAGAAAAAGTAGAAGATAGAATAAAATCAGTTTCGGAATTTTGGGATAATGGAAAATTAAACACTGAATCTAATGTGCAATTTGGAGAAGGTGGAGCTGGAACTTTTTCAGATGGTAAATTAACTACTCAAATTAAAGACTCTGCCTTTAGAAAAGAAAAAGTATTAAAAATATTAATAGAATCAGGAGCTCCACAAAATATTGCTTATTTAAATAAACCACATATTGGAACTGATTTATTAAGAAAAGTAGTAATAAATATGAGAAATAAAATTATTTCTATGGGAGGTACTTTTAAATATAATACTTGTTTAACTGATATCATTATAAATGATAACAAAATAAAGCAAATTGAAATTAATAAAAAAGAGATAATTGATTGTGAAGTACTTGTTCTTGCTCTAGGACATAGTGCTCGAGATACCTTTAAAATGTTATATGAAAAAAAGATAGACATGCAACCTAAACCTTTTGCATTAGGAATACGTATTCAACATTTACAAGAAGAAATTAATATGAGTCAATATGGTTATTTATCACACCCTAAATTAGAAGCTGCAAGTTATAAATTAACTTATAAAGCATCTAATGGAAGAGGAGTATATAGCTTTTGTATGTGTCCAGGAGGTTACGTAGTTAATTCATCTTCAGAAAAAGGCAGATTAGCTATTAATGGAATGAGCAACCATGCAAGAGATTCAAAAAATGCTAATAGTGCTCTTATTGTAACAATTAATCCTAGTGATTTTGGGAATTCACCATTGGATGGAATTGAATTTCAAAGAAAATTAGAAGAAAAAGCATATGAAATAGGAAAATCAAATATTCCAATACAAATTTATAAAGATTACAAACAAAATATAAAATCAACTTCTTTTGAAAATATAAAACCTGAATTAAAAGGTAATTATGAAATGGCAAATTTAAATGATATATTTCCAGAATATATTAATGAAGCTTTAAAAGAAGCTATTGAGGATTTTGATAAAAAGATTAAAGGATTTGCTAGTGATAATGCTATTTTATCAGCAGTAGAAAGCAGAACCTCATCTCCAATAAAAATAATAAGAAACGAATATTACGAAAGTAATATTAAAAACATATATCCTTGTGGTGAAGGAGCAGGATATGCTGGAGGTATTACAAGTGCTGCTATTGATGGAATAAAAATAGCTGAAGAATTAGGAAAAATATATATTTGATTTAAATATATATTTGTATTAAAATTAAATATAGTTTATAATTGTATAAGGTGATAAAATGAATATAGAAGATATTGAAATAAAAAAAGAATTAAGTATAGTGTTTATGGGAACTCCAGATTTTGCAGTGCCTATTTTAAAAGGATTAATTGAAAATTATAAAGTTCGTGCTGTTGTGACACAACCAGATAAAGAAGTTGGAAGAAATAAAGAAATAAAAAAAACACCAATAAAAGAATTAGCTGAAGAACATATGATATTAGTTTTACAACCAAAAAGTTTAAAAGAAGAATGGCAAATGATTACAGATTTAAAACCTAATTTAATTGTAACATGTGCTTATGGACAATTAGTTCCAAGAGAAATATTAGTATATCCACATTATGGATGTATTAATGTTCATGCTTCTTTATTACCTAAATTAAGAGGTGGTGCTCCAATACATAGAGCAATTATAGAAGGATATAAAGAAACAGGAATAACAATTATGCATATGAGTCCTAAATTAGATCAAGGAGATATAATAACGCAAAAAGCTATATCAATTTTAGATGATGATACAGCAAGCACTTTACATGATAAATTAAGTATTTTAGGAAAAAATTTATTACTTGAAACAATTCCTAATATTATTAATAATACAGCTAGTAGAGTTCCACAAAATGATAATGAAGCAACATATGCTTTTAATATAAGTAGGCAAGATGAAAAAATAGATTTTAGTAAAACAAGAAAACAAATATATAATCAAGTAAGAGGATTAAATTCATGGCCTGGAGCTTATGCGATATTGAATAATAAAATAATGAAAATATGGGAATGTTATTATACTGAAAACAGTTATTCAAATTTATTAGATGGTCAAATAACAGCATTATATAAAGATGGTATTGGTGTAAAAGTTTCAAATGGAGAAATTGTTTTAACAACAATTCAACCAGAAGGTAAAAGTAAAATGAAGGCTATAGATTATATTAATGGTATAAAAAACAAAGAAGAATTAATGAAAGAAATGTTTCAATAATTGATAATTGTTGCAATTTAAAGACATTTATGATAAATTATTTGATAGGAAGGTGATTTATGCAAACTATAATAATAATAATTTCAGTACTTTTAATAGCGTTAGTATTATTACAAGCTGGTAAAGCAGAAAGTGCTTCAAGTGCTTTAACTGGTGGAAATGATAGTTTATTTCAAAATAGAAAAGAACGTGGTGGGGAGCTTTTTATAACAAGATTAACTTTTGTTTTAGGAGCTGCATTTATTATATTAAGTATGATAGTTGGATTTTAATAAGCATTATGCTTATTTTTTTTATTTTTCACTTAACATTCAAATAAATTTCACAAATAAAAATTATAATGTTTATATTGGAGGTGATAAGTTAGAAATTATTAAAATTATTCAAAATAAAAATTAATGTAAATTAAATATACAAACTCCTAAATTTATATATAACTATAAAAGTATCTTTTCAATAGATACTTTTTTTGATATACTAAATATATAATAAAAGGAGTTGTTAAAATGAAAAAAGGATTTACATTAGTAGAATTATTAGCAGTAATAGTTATACTAGCAGTAATAGCCTTAATATCAGTACCAATAATATTAGGAATAATAGAAAAATCAAAAAAAGGAGCTACAGAAGATTCAGCTTATGGAATATTAGAAGCAGCCAATTTATATTATGCAACAA
>JAQVKM010000016.1 GCA_028694645.1 Bacilli bacterium | reverse complement strand
ATTTTTCTATTATTCCTAATATTATTGGTACTGATATTAAGGCTATTACTGCTAGTATTACTATTACTGCCAATAATTCAATAAGCGTAAATCCTTTTTTCATTTTAACAACTCCTTTTATTATATATTTAGTATATCAAAAAAAGTATCTATTGAATAGATACTTTACATAATTTTAATTTTATCATCTTTATCCAAAATATATTCAACATAATCATTACTTTTTAAATAACTTATATAATCTCTTTGTTTATATGATAATGCTGATTCACTATATTCTAATAATATTTTTTCATTAAATCCAAATCTAATAAAACCAAATTTTCTTTCCAAAAAATCAATAGCTTTATTACCAAAATTTTCAAAAACTATATATTCTTCATATATCTGTTTATTTGATATAAGAATTTGATTTAAAATCATTTCTGCAGTATCACTATGAGTTAACATATCTTTGTTTGATATAAATATATTATTTTTGTTTATTAATCCATTATCAAATTCATTTATATTATATGTTACCTTGCTTATATTTAAAGTTTGATTATCACAACTAGTAAAGCAAGTTTCATAAATTTTATTATTTATATAATTATTATTTTTAAATATATATATTTTTTCATTATTGCTTATTAATAAACAATTATCATATCCCATTGGATTTTCTATACAATATCCTAGATACATAATAACAAAATCAAAGTATGGATTAAAATCTTTATATTTTAGTTTAAATTCATTAAACTTATTTTTTAAATCATTATCTAAATTATTTATTATTTTGATACACTCAGATTCTAATTCATAATAATTAATTTGTTTTTTATTACCATATTTATCAATTAAAGAAGTTTGCATATATTATCTCTTATTTGGATATTCAATACCCAAATGTTCATATGCTTTTTCTGTTACAACTCTACCTCTTGTTGTTCTTTTAATTAATCCTGTTTGAAGTAAATATGGTTCATAAACATCTTCAATAGTTGTTTGTTCTTCACCAATAGAAGATGCTATAGCTTCTATTCCCACAGGTCCACCATTAAATTTTTCAATGATTGATTTAATTAAATTATAATCAGTATCATCTAATCCTAATTTATCTACTTTTAATTTATTTAAAGCATATTTAGTTATTTCTAAATTAATTTCTTCTAGATTATCAACAATAGCAAAATCTCTTACCCTTTTAAACAATCTATTAGCTATTCTTGGAGTTCCTCTACTTCTTCTAGCTAGTTCTAAAGCTGCATCTTCATCTATTTTAGCATTTAAAACTCTACTAGTTCTTTCAACTATTTTTTTTAATTCCTCTTCTGTATAATATTGTAATTTAGAAACAATTCCAAAGCGATCACGAAGAGGACTTGATAAATCTCCTGCTCTTGTTGTTGCACCTACTAAAGTAAAAGGAGGTAAATCAATTCTTATATTTCTACTTGTTGAATCACTTCCAACAATTATATCCAAAACATAATCTTCCATAGCAGGATATAATATTTCTTCTATATATCTAGGCATTCTATGTATTTCATCAATAAATAAAACATCTCCTGGTTCTAAACTTGATAAAATAGCAGCTAAATCTCCACTTTTTTCTATAGAAGGTCCACTTGCTGTTTTTATATTACTTCCTAGCTCATTAGCTATAATATATGAAAGTGTTGTTTTTCCTAAACCTGGAGGTCCATATAATAACACGTGATCAAGAGGTTCTTCTCGCATTTTAGCTGATTTTATAAATACACTTAAATTTTCTTTTACTTCAGTTTGACCTATATATTCATCGATACTATCTGGTCTTATTGTTTCTTCAAATGTATCTTCTTTTAATTCTCTATTTGTTAAGACTCTTTCTTCTTCCATAAATATTTCCTCTTTTCATACATTTTATTTTAATAATAATTTTAAAGCTTCTTTGACTTGTTCTTCTAACTTTTCTTCTTTTATATTAGGTAATATTTTATTTATATCAACTTGTTTATATCCTAAACTTTTTAATGTCTCTATTAATTCATCTTGATTTGAAGTAATTATTTTTTTATTTTCTATTAATTTACCTTTCAAATCTAGTATTATTTGTCTAGCTATTTTATCTCCTATTTTTGGAAATTTTTTTAAATATAATATATTTTCTCTTTCTATAGCATCTACAATTCCATTAATTGAACCTAAAGCTAACATAGGTAGTGCCATTTTACATCCTAAACCATTAACATTAATCAGTTTTAAGAATAAATCTTTTTCTTCTTTTTCTTTAAATCCATATAATGTTATTTCATCTTCTCTTACATATTGATATATATATATTTTATATTCCAAATTCAAATCAAAAGAATAAGGATTTGGAGTATATATTAAATATCCTATATCATTATTTTCTAAAACAATATGATTACTTTCTATTTCAGTTATTATTCCTTTTATATACTTATACATTTTATCACCTAATTTATTATAACATACAATTTAAATTATTTAAATAAATTGTGAACAAATGTTTTTATTTTTTGTATTTTATATTTATTTAAATAATGTTATAATGTTTTTGGTGATTTAAATGAATGAATTAAATATTGAAGATAAATGTGTTAAATTAAATATTGTTTCTGTTGCAAAAAAAATAAATTTAAATAAAAAAGATTTAATTTTATATGGAAATGATAAAGCTAAAATTATTGTAAATAATTTTGATATAAAAGGAAAGTTAATTCTTGTTACTTCCATTAATCCTACTATATATGGTGAAGGTAAAACAACTGTCACAATCGGAATAAATGCAGCGTTAAGAAAATTAAATATTAATAGTTTGGCCGTATTAAGAGAACCTTCTTTAGGGCCTGTTTTTGGAATTAAAGGTGGTGCTACTGGGGGTGGTTATTCTCAAGTTACTCCATCTTTAGATATCAATCTTCATTTTACAGGAGATATGCATGCCATCACATCAGCTAATAATTTAATTTGTGCTATAATTGATAATCATATATATCAAGGTAATAAATTAAACATAGATGAAAATAAAATTGAATTTAATAGATGTATTGATATGAATGATCGAGCATTAAGAAATATTAAATTAAGCAACAGAGATGAATCTTTTAATATAACAGCTGCTAGTGAAATTATGGCTATTTTATGTTTATCAAATGATGAATATGAATTAAGAAATAAATTAAATAATATTTTAATTGGATTTAGTTATGATAATAAACCAATTTATGTTGAAGATTTAAATATTACAAATGCTTTATATTTATTACTTAAAGATGCCTTTAAACCTAATTTAGTTCAAGATTTAGAAAATAATCCTGTTATTATACATGGAGGTCCTTTTGCTAATATAGCTCATGGATGCAATTCTTTGGTAGCTACCAAATTTGCTTTATCTAAAAGTGATTATGTTATTACAGAAGCTGGATTTGGAAGCGATTTAGGTGGAGAAAAGTTTTTTGATATTAAATGCCGTTATGGAAATATTAAGCCATTTTTAACAATTATTAATGTAACTGTTAAAGCTTTAAAACATCATGGTAATGGTATTTTAAAAGAAGGAATTTTAAATTTAAAAACACATATTGAAAATATGAAATTATTTAATTCAAATTTATTAGTTGTTTTGAATAAATTTGAAGATGATAATAATGAAGATATTGTTTTCATTAAAGATTATGTTAATAATTTAGGTGTTGATATAAAAATTTCAGAATCATATTTATTAGGTGGAAAAGGTTCTTTAGATATTGCTAAATATATTATTAATTTAAAGGGTAATAATGATTTTAAATATTTATATAATTTAGATGATAATATTGAAAATAAAATAAATACTATATGTACCAAAATATATCATTCTAATAATGTAATATTTGAAAATGATATTTTAAATAAAATTGAACAAATTAATAATTTAGGTTTATCTAACTTACCTATTTGTATAGCTAAAACGCCTAATTCATTTAGTTCAGATCCAAAATTACTTGGTTCCCCTACTAATTATAATATTAAAATAAAAGATATTAAAATTAATTCTGGAGCTGGATTTATTGTTGTATATTTGGGAGATATTATGACTATGCCAGGGTTACCAAAAGTACCTAAAGCTGTTAATATGTAAAAAAAAGAATCAAAAGATTCTTTTTTAGTTTATTTATATAAATTTAGGAGTTTGTATATTTAATTCACATTAATTATTTTAATTTGTTCTGTTGTTTGTTGTTTTTTTTAACTTATCACCTCCACTATAATCATTATAGTTTCGCTTTGTGAAATTTAATTGAACAATTTGTGAAAATTTCAAGAAAGTATTTTATGGTGTTAAAACTAGTCTTGATCCAATAGCGAAATGTGCGGCTCCTGAATAATCATTGAAGTCAAATTGTCCTCCAATAACCCCGTATAAATAATATCCTCCTCGCATAATCCAAGGATTAGTTGAATTAACAAAGTTTGATTTATCACTATACCAACTATTAACATTTCCTGTTGTTGTTCCTGTTGTAACTGAAGCAAAAGGTCCCATTTCACCTGTCGCATCTCCTAAAATCCTATATGTATAACTAGTCAATGTTGAACTAGATGAATATACATCAAAATATTTAGAATCATAACTTGCTATATTAGCTGTTGTAAAACCACTACTTCCTAATGTTCCACTTCTATATGATGACATGAATTCATGCGCTCCACCTGACATATCATAGATTCCTGTAATGTTACCTGTTGATGAAGCTAAATATCCTGTTTCTGTATTGTATGACAAATTATATGTTTCTCCATCTCCATTTGTTCCTGGATATGTTTGTTGTCCCGTTGAAAGCACTGAACTATATCCTGTTTTATATGACGAATTATTATTTAAATTTATCTCAGAATTTATTCCATATATTGAATGTGAAAGATACGCTACTGCTCCCCATTCTGTATTTTTCATCATATGTGAATCTAGTGTTCTATTATAGTTATAACTTGATACAAACATATTATATATTGTATTATTTCGCCAACTATAAACATTTGGTTTTATTATTATCTTAGTTTGATCTGCACTTGTTATCTGTGCTGTTGCTGTACTTGTTGCTCCTAAGTATCCTGTTTCATATTTTCCTACCCATATTCCATTTGTATTAAATGAAGTAAATGCTGGATGTGTTAAATATTCTCCATTATTTGTTCCATTTGATATAGCAGTTGTTTTGTTTTCAAATACTATTTCTATTGAATGAGCAAGTTTAATAGGATTAGTAGTTCCGACATTCCATAATTTATATTTATATCTTGGTATCCATACAAAGTATGACTGAATTGCACTTTCTGGTATCGTATCTCCTACATTATATGTTCCACTTGATAGTATAACGGCATTGGCCCAGTTTTTATTTGTATAGTTATACCACTCTGAATTAACATCAGCATATTTTACTGTTCCATCATTAGAAATTGTTACTGGTATCATTCCAGTACCTAGGACTGGATCTGCTCCATTTAATATTTTTTCTTTATATTGTTTACTACTTATCATGTTCCATGAAGTTCCATCATATATATATGCATCAACACTATTCCATGAAGTTCCATTATATTGTTTTATTGATCCTATTGGTATATATATATTATCCATTGTTATATATACACTAGATCCTGTATCTAGTTTTATCCATGTTGTTCCTGTTTCTTTTACTGTTGGTTCTTCTATTGCTATTACATAATTTGTTACATTTATTCCATTTACTAATTGTATTTCATTTTTTGTTCCTGATACAGTTGG
>JAQVKM010000013.1 GCA_028694645.1 Bacilli bacterium | reverse complement strand
AAAAAAGATGTATCAATTGATATACCTTTGTGATATAATATTTATGTTTTTAGAAGTATCTTCTGAAAATATGATAATTGAAATGTAACTTTTTTGTTACATTTTTTTATTTTAAAAAGTTGCGAAATGGTTGTAATATTTTTTAATATTGTTTATACTATATATGGTGATAAAATGGAATATAAAATTACGACACGTAGTGTAAAAGAAACAATAGAGTTAGCTCAAAATTTTGAATCTGAAAAATTTCCAAATATGGTAATTTGTTTAACAGGTGATATGGGAAGTGGAAAAACTATCTTTACTAAAGGAATAGCAAATGCACTAGGGATTACTGATAATATTACATCCCCAACATACAATATTATTAAGGAATATGATGGAGAATTGCCTTTATATCATATGGATGTATATCGTTTAGATGGAAAAGTTGATGGTATTGGTATCGAAGAATATTTTACTAAAAATGGTGTAGTTGTTATTGAGTGGGCAGAAACTATTAAAGATATATTGCCTAGTGAACGTTTGGAAATTAAATTTAAAGTCATTGATGAAGATAAAAGATCTTTAACTTTGATTCCTTATGGTCAAAAATATGAGGAATTATGTGAGGCGGTATTGTGATTTCACTTTTTATAGATACAGCAGATAAGACAATTACTGTTGGCATTTTAAAGGACTTAAACTTAATATGCTATGATACTATGGAAAACAAAAATAATTTATCAGAAAATATACTAAATATCATTAAAAATTTATTTGATGAATCAAATTTAAATATTAATTGTGTTGAAAAAATTTTTGTTGTAAATGGACCAGGATCTTTTACTGGAATTAGAATAGGTGTTACTGTAGCTAAAGTAATTGCTTGGTCTTTAAAAAAACCTATTATTTTAATTTCAAAATTGGAGACTTTGGCTTCAAGTAATACTAAAAAAAAGTATATTGTTCCTTTAATTGATGCAAGAAGAGGGTATATATTTACTGGTCTATATAATAATAAATTATGCTCAATTATTGAAGATGAATATGTATTATATGATGATTTTATGTTGAATCTAAATGAAAATTATGATTTGGATGATATAGAATTTGTTAGTGATTATGATTTTTTAAATATAATTAAACCTAATATTGATATACCAAAGATTGTTAAAAAACACTTTAATGATAAAGGTGTTAACCCACATCAAGCTAATCCAAATTATTTAAAAAAAACTGAAGCAGAGGAAAATTTGATAAAAAATGATTAAAGAAGTTGAAAGCTTATCAGTAATAGATATTTTAAAAAATAATTTTAAAGATGAAATTATAAATGATTTTGTGATAAATCCTTTTAATAAAACAATTATATATGAAGAAGATGGAATAAAAGGAATATTAAATTATGATCTTATTTATGATCGAATTGAAATAAACTATGTATTTGTTTTTAATGATTATAGAATGCAGGGTATTGGTAGTAAGCTCATAAATTATTTAATTGTAAATAATAAATTTGACAACATTACTTTGGAAGTTAATGTAACCAATAAAAAAGCCATAAATCTATATAAAAAATTTGGATTTACAGAGATAACAATTAGAAAAAAATATTATCATGATCAAGATGCCATTATGATGATTAGAATGGGGTGATATTGTGAAAGATATATATATATTAGCAATTGAAACAAGTTGTGATGAAACAAGTTGTTCTATTATACGAAATGGTTGTGATGAACTATCAACAATTGTTTTGTCTCAAATTGATATTCATTCATTATATGGTGGTGTTGTACCTGAAATTGCTAGCCGAAATCATATTGAAAATATTACAATTGTAATTGAGGAAACATTAAATAAAATTGGATTAAAAATGGAACAGATAGATGCTATAGCTGTTACTTATGGACCAGGTTTAATTGGATCTTTAATGATTGGGGTACAAGCAGCTAAAACTTTATCCTACATATATAATAAACCATTAATTCCAGTTCATCATATAGCAGGTCATATATATGCTAATAATCTTGTTAAACCATTAAATTTTCCCTTAATTGCACTAGTAGTTAGTGGAGGACATACAGATCTTATTTACATGAAAGAAGATTATTCATTTGAATATATAGGTGGGACATTAGATGATGCAGTAGGAGAAGCTTATGATAAAGTTGCTAGAGTTATTGGGCTTAAATATCCAGGTGGTCCACTAGTTGATGAATTAGCTCATATTGGTGAAGATACATATAATTTACCAATACCACTTGATGATGATAGTTATAATTTTAGCTTTAGTGGAATTAAGAGCGCTGTTATTAATCTTGTTCATAACGAAGCACAAAAAAATAGAAAAATAGTACCAGAAAATCTGGCTTGTTCTTTTCAAAATAGAGTAGTTGAAATTTTAACAAAGAAAACGATGAATGCTTTAAAAAAATACAACGTACAAAATTTAATTTTAGCTGGAGGAGTTTCAGCAAATAAAGGATTAAGAGAAAAATTTAAAAATTTATGTTATAAAGAAAATATTAATTTAACGATTCCAAAATTAAAGTATTGTACTGATAATGCAGCAATGATTGGAGCCGCAGGATATTATGCATATAAACTAGGAAAACGAGCAGATTTAAGTTTAAATGCTAAAGCAAGTGATAAATTGTATTAAAAAAAAGCTAATGTTTTAGCTTTTTTTCAATATAAAAAACGATATAATACATTAATGCTGATATTATCGACAATACAATAACTCCAGTAATTACTAAATTTAAGTTGAATGTTTGTGAACCATATACGATAAGATAACCAATACCTTCTTTAGATACTAAAAATTCACCCATTGTTACTCCAATTAATGACATACTTATATTTATTTTTAAGGTATTGATAATTCCACTTATAGCACTTGGAAAAACTAATTTAAAGTAGATTTGTTTTTTATTTGCATTAAAAGATTTTAACAATTTCAATTTGTTTTGATCTATATTATTAAAATATTCAGTTACATTAATTATAGTTATAATAGTTGAAATTAATAGTGCCATTATTATTATTGATTTAATTCCTGCACCACCCCAAATAATTATAATTGGACCTAATGCAATTTTAGGTAAGCTATTTAAAACTGTTAAATATGGTTCTAAAACTTTAAATAAAAATTTATTCCACCAAAGTAATGAAGCTATAAAAAAACCAATTACTGTTCCTAAAATAAAACTTATCATAGTTTCATATATTGTAATTAATATATGATGATAAAGATTGTTTGATATATGCAATTTGATTAGTGTATCAATTATTCTTTTTGGACTAGATAATATAAAAACATTTATATAATTTTTATCAGCTAAAAATTGCCATAAGTAAATAAAAAATATAATTAATGTAAATTGACAAAAATTTACAAGTAATTTATAATTTTTATTTTTTTTTATAAAAACTTTATGTTCATAACTATACATTAAAATCAATATCCTTCCAAATTAAATCACAATAGTAGTTAAAATTTTTATCTCTCCTATTTATAGATGGAATACTTTTATCGAATAAATTAATTGTATATATATTTTTTATTTTACTAGGACGATTGGATAATACAATAATGTTATCAGCTAGTGCGACTGCTTCTTCAATATTATGTGTTATTAAGATTGCTGTTTTATTTTCTTCTTTAATAATTTTATATATATCATCTGATAATAGTAATCTTGTTTGGTAATCTATAGCACTAAATGGCTCATCAAGCAAAATTAAATTTGGATTACAAACCAAGGTTCTTATTAAAGCAACTCTTTGTTTCATTCCACCACTTAATGTGTTTGGATATTTATTTTTAAAATCATATAAGCCATATTTTTTTAATAATTGATTTGCATAATTTATGTTTTTACTTGATATTTCTTTTTTTATTTCTAATCCTAATAAACAATTTTTAATTATTGTCCTAAAAGGAAATAAACAATCTTCTTGTAGCATATAACCAATTTTACAATCATCATTAAAAATTAATTCACCATCTGATTTATTAATTAAATTGCCAATGATATTCAAAATAGTTGATTTACCACAACCACTGGGACCCACGATTGCAATTATATTGCCTTCTTTAAAATCATATGAAAAGTTTTCAACAGCAACTATTTCATCATTTTTGGTATGATATGTTTTTCTTAAATTTTTAATAGATAATATATTTTTCATTTTGAAAAACTATTATTTACTAATTTTTCATATGAAACAAAATTCTCAAGTTCACCAGCATTATCAATTATTTCTTGTACATGTTTAAAGTCATTCTCTGATATTTTTGTTGAATTAAACCAAGCATCAATATCTATATATCGTTGTACAACTTTAGTGATATCATTTAAAGAATTGTCTGGAAAATAATTTAATATTTTATTAGCTATTTCATTGGCATTATGATTATGAACATAAATAAGAGCTTTATCAATGGCTTTAGTAAAACTTTTGATTATTTGAGGATTTTTTTCTATATAACTTTTTCTTGCATTGTAAGTAGTATAAGGAACAATTCCTCCTAGTTCTCCAACCGAAGCTACAACGAATCCATATCCTTGTTTTTCAATTTGTAATGCTGTTGGTTCAAATAAAGTAACAAAGTCTCCAGTACCACCAATAAAAGCACCAGCCATTGACGAAAAATCTATACTTGTATCGAGTATGAAATCTTCAGTATCTAATCCATTTTTGTTAAGCGCATATTCCAAAGTTAAGGCAGGCATACCAGCTTTTCTCCCAGCTATTATATGCTTATTTTTTAAATCAGTTAATTTAAAATTATTGATTTTTTTTCTCGAAACTAAAAAACTTCCATCTTTTTTTGTTAACCCAGCAAAATTTATTAAATAATCTTTTTCTCCGTTATTATATACATATATTGTAGCTTCACTTCCACAGAAACCAATTTGAACATCATTAGATAAAACAGCAGTTGTGACTTTGTCAGCTCCTGCTGTCAAAATTATTTCTACATTCAATCCTTCTTCTTCAAAATACCCTAAAGATTGAGCTAAATATTGTGGAGCATAAAAAATTGAGTGAGTAACTTCAGCTACTTTAATATTTTTTAATTTAGTTTGTTTTTCCTCATGGAATATGAAATAACTTGTTAAACAAATAAATATAAGTAAAATTATTAAAAATAATATTTTTTTCAAAAACATTCCCCTTTCTTCAATTTATTATATTCAATAATAAAAAGTTTGCTAATTTTAAAAAATCAATATTTTTATATATTTAACTTTTATTTTGTTTAAAAATAGTGTAAAATAATGTATGTATAATAAAGGAGGTATAAATTGGGAATCTTTGATAAATTTAAAAGTGTTTTTATAAAAGAACAAAAAGAAGAAAAAGAAACATATGAAAAAGGTTTAGAAAAGACTAGAAAAGAATTTACTTCAAAACTTAATTTATTAACTTTAAAATATAACAAAATTAATGATGAATACTTTGACGAATTAGAAGAAATATTAATAACAGCTGATATTGGAGTTAATACAGTAATTAATTTTATTGATAAATTAAAAAACAGAGTTAAAAAAGAAAATATTTTTAATTCGAATGAATTGAAAGAATTAATTGTTGATGAAATGTTTATTACATACGTTCAAAATGAAATAATTGTTAACAAAATAAATTTTAGTTTAGATGATCCAACAGTTATTTTAGTTGTCGGAGTTAATGGAGTAGGAAAAACAACTACAATTGGTAAAATTGCGTATAAATTAAAAAAACAGGGGAAAAAAGTATTATTAGTTGCTGGAGATACTTTTAGAGCTGGAGCAGTAGAACAATTAGTTGAGTGGGGGAAAAAAATTGAAACTGATGTTGTATATAATGTTGGAAAAGATCCAGCAAGTGTTATATATGATGGTATTAAAAAAGCTAAAGATGAAAACTATGATGTGGTACTAGTTGATACAGCAGGAAGATTACAAAATAAAGTTAACTTGATGAATGAATTGGAAAAAATTAATAAAGTAATTGCTAATTTAATTCCAAGTGCACCTCATGAAACATTGTTAGTAATAGATGCAACAACAGGACAAAATGGTATTAGTCAAGCGGAAAGTTTCAAAAACATAACAAATGTAACAGGAATAGTATTAACAAAATTAGATGGAACCGCAAAAGGTGGGATAGTTTTAGCTATAAAAGATAGCATTGGTATTCCTGTTAAGTATATTGGGCTTGGAGAATCAAAAGATGATTTACAAGTGTTTGATATAGAAAAATATATATATGGATTATTTAAAGAATTAGGAGAGTGAAAAGAATGGCAAATCAAACAAAAAAAACAACAACTAAGAAAGTCGCAACAAAACCAGTAGCAAAAGCAACAACTAAAAAGGTAGAAAACAAAACAGTAACAAAAGCAGCAACTAAAAAGGTAGAAACAAAACCAGTAGTAAAAACAACAACAAAAAAGGTAGAAACAAAACCAGTAGTAAAAGCAGCAACTAAAAAGGTAGAAACAAAACCAGTAGTAAAAGCAACAACTAAAAAGGTAGAAACAAAACCAGTAACAAAAGCAACAACTAAAAAGGTAGAAACAAAACCAGTAGTAAAAGCAGCAACTAAAAAGGTAGAAACAAAACCAGTAGTAAAAACAACAACAAAAAAGGTAGAAACAAAACCAGTAGTAAAAGCAGCAACTAAAAAGGTAGAAACAAAACCAGTAGTAAAAGAATCAATAAAAAAAGAAGAAACAAAAAAACAATTTGTTACTATATCTATGGATTCAATTATTGAATTAAATAAACAAATTAATAATACAGCTTTATTTGTACAAGCTATACTAGTTTCAACTTTAGTAATATTAGGAATTTGTACAATATTTTTACCAATAATGTCTTTTGTAACAGAAGTTATGTTAGCATTAGCACTATTTGTTATGGGTTATAATAATTATACAACTTTTAAAAGAAAAGGTTTTACAACATTATATTTTGTAATAGGGCTTATTGTTATCTTAATTGGTATTATAGCTAAAGTTTATGGAATATAGAATCTACATAATTAATTTATATGATATATACTCTAATTTGTTAACAGATAAGCAAAAGGAATACTTTGAAGATTATTATTATAATAATTTAACTCTTAGTGAAATGAGTGAAAATTATAATATATCAAGAAATGGTATTTATAAACAAATTAAAGATAGCGAAGATAAACTAAAAAATTTAGAAGATAATTTACATATTTATGAAAAAAACAAAGAAATAAAAGAATTAATAAAAGATTTAAATGATAATTTAAAAGAAAAAATTATAGATTTACTTTAGAATAAAGAGGGACGATACAATGTTTGGAAAAATAATATACATTAGTAATAATGGGGCTCGTATAGAGGTTAATTCTAATACGCCATTATCAAATTTAATGAATCTTCATGTTGTATTTGAAGATTCTGGAAGAAAAATACTTGGAGAAGTTGAAAATATTGATAATGGAACAATTACTGTTAATTTTCTAGGTGAAATAATTGATAATAGATTTGTTGGTGGTGTTATTATGAAACCAACATTAGAAGCAAAAATAAGAATAATAACTAATGATGAATTGCAATATATTGTTGGAAGAAATGAAGAAAATAATATGTTACTTGGGAAATCACCATTATATGACAATTGTGATATTTATGCAGATATAAATGAATTATTCAGTAATCACATGGCTATATTTGGTAACACCGGAAGTGGAAAATCATATGGGGTTGCAAGGTTACTTCAAAATGTATTTACAAAAACAAATATTGTTCCCTTTAAATCTAATTTTTTTATTTTTGATGCTTATGGAGAATATCATAATGCATTTTCTAAATTAAACTTAATAAATCCAAATTTTAATTTTAAATATTATACAACCAATTTAAATGATATTGATGGAAGTATTTTGAAACTTCCTTTATGGTTACTTGATGTAGATGATTTTGCATTATTATTAAATGCAGATAGTCACTCACAATTACCCATAATTGAAAGAATGTTAAAATTAGTAAGTATTTTTTCTGAGTCATCAGAACAATCAAAAAAATTTAAGAATCATTTGATTGCTAAATCAATAATGACTATTATGTATACTAATCAAACTTCAACGGCAAAGAGAAATGATATATTTTCAATATTAGCTTCTTGTAATACAGAGCAATTTAATATTGAATCCCCAGTTAGAGGTATAGGATATACAAGAAAATTTAGAGAGTGTTTCATAATTGATAAAGATGGTGAATTTACTGAAAGCATATTAATAACTGAGTATATTTCAAGTTTCATAGATGAAAATCTTGATAATTATGATCCTGGGAAACCTAAATTTTTTACTTTAAATGATTTAGAAAAGGCATTACAGTTTACTCTTATTTCTGAGGGATTACTTAGAAATGATAAAATGTATAATGAAGCTATTACATTAAAAGTAAGGTTGCATTCATTAGTTACAGGAAGTAATGCAATATACTTTTCATACCCAAGCTACATATCATTAGAAAACTACATTTCATCATTAGTAGCATGTTCAAATGGAAAAAAGGCTCAAGTAATTAATTTTAATTTAGAAGACATAGATGATACTTTAGCTAAAGTAATAACGAAAATATATACTAAAATGTTATTTGATTTTACAAAAAAACTTAAAGTTAGGGCTTCAATTCCATTTCATATTTTTCTTGAAGAAGCTCATCGATATGTTCAAAATGATACAGATAACTATTTAATAGGCTACAATATATTTGAACGAGTTGCTAAAGAAGGTAGAAAATATGGTCTTATTTTTAATTTGATATCACAAAGGCCTGTTGAAATATCTGAAACTGTTATTTCACAGTGTAGTAGTTTTTTAATATTTAAAATGAATCATCCAAGAGATTTAGATTATATTAAAAAAATGTTGCCTAACATAAATGCTGAAATAGTTGAAAAACAAAAAAGTTTACAACCAGGAACATGTGTTGCCTTTGGAAAAGCTTTTAGGGTTCCATTAATAATTAAAATGGATGCTCCAAATCCAGAACCACATAGTAGCAATTGTGATGTGTTAAATAGATGGAAATAAATTAAGTAGACAATGTCTACTTTTTTATTTTAAATAACTATATGATATAGTTATTTTTTATCATTTATGGTATAATTTAATACATGAAATAAAAGAAAAAGGTGATAAAATGACTAACAAAGAATTAGCTGATATTATGTATCCAAATGTAAATAAAACAATAGAAGATTATGAATTAATATATCCAGAAAGAAATCTAAAAGAAGGGGCTGTTGTATCTAGATTTGCACCATCTCCAACCGGCTTCGTTCATATGGGAAGTTTACTTACAGCATTCATCGAAAATAAGTTTCCTAAAGATACAGAGGGAGTATTTTATTTGCGAATAGAAGATACTGACCAAAAAAGAAGTGTTGAAAATGGTATTCAAGGTATTGTGAATGATTTGAATAATTTTAATATAGAAATATCTGAAGGAGTTATTTCGGAAGATAAACAAATAGGAAATTATGGACCTTATATACAAAGCGAACGTAAAGAAATTTATGAAACTTTTGCAAAATACTTAGTCGAAAATGATTTAGCTTATCCTTGCTTTTGTTCTCCAGAGGAATTAGAAGAAATAAGAGAAGTTCAAGAAAAGAAGAAAGAAAGAATAGGTTATTATGGAAGATTTGCTGTATGTAGAAATATATCTAATGAAGAAAAAGCAAAAAAAATTAAAAATAAGGAAGCGTATGTTCTTAGAATAAAATCAAGAGGAGACTTTGAAAAAAAAGTTCCTGTTAATGATTTAGTTAGGGGCAAAATAGAATTTCCTCAGAATGACATTGATCATATATTAATTAAAAATGATGGAATACCAGTATATCATTTTGCACATGTAATTGATGATCATTTGATGAGAACAACACATGTTTTAAGAGGTGAAGAGTGGATGCCATCAACACCTTTACATATTGAATTATTTAATATGTTTGGTTTTAAAATACCAAAATATGCTCATTTAGGATTAGTTATGAAAATAGATGAAGATGGTTCAAGAAGAAAGTTATCAAAAAGAAAAGATCCAGAAGCAGCTGTTTCTTATTACCATGAAAAAGGAATTCCAGTTGAAGCTGTTAAGTTATATTTAATGACAATAGCTAATTCTAATTTTGAATCTTGGTATGATGCCAATCCAGGAAAAACAATAGATGATTTTAAACTAGATTTTAAGAAAATGAGTGTAAGTGGTTCATTATATGATTTGGAAAAACTATTAAATATTTCTAAGAATTATATTTCTAAATTATCAGCTTTAGAAGTATATCAAAATTTATATAATTGGGCAAAAGAATTTGATCTTGATTTTATGAATTTAATAGAAAAATATAAAGACTTCACAATTTCAGTTTTGAATATTGAAAGAGAACAAAAAAAGCCTAGAAAAGATTATGCTAGTTATTCAGAAATAAAAAAACAAGTATGGTACATGTATGATGAATTGTTCTTTAATGAAGAATTAAATTATGAATTTGATAAAATAAATGATATAAATGAAATAAATAAAATTTTAGATATTTATGTTAAAAAAATTGATATAAATGATGATAAAGAAACATGGTTTAATAAAATTAAAGAAACTTGTAATGAACTAGGATATGCTAGCGATATGAAAGAATATAAAGCAGCTCCAGAAAATTATAAAGGAAATGTAGCTGATATAAGTAATGTAATTAGGGTTGCTTTAACTACAAAAGCTATGACTCCTGATTTATATGAAATAATGAAGTTATTTGGTTTAAAAAGAATTGAGCAAAGATTTAATAAAATTAAAGAAAATTAATATTGTTTGAAACCTCCATTTTTGATATACTATTGGTATATAATATGGAGGTTTTTTTATGAAAAAAGGTTTTACATTAATTGAATTACTTGCAGTAATAGTTATAATAGCATTAATCGCTGTTATTACTGTCCCTATAATATCAAATATTATTGATAAGACAAAAAAAGGAGCATTAGAAGATAGTGCATATGGATTAATAGAAGCAGCTAACTTATATTATACACAACATATAAGTGAACAAATAAGTAGTGATTTATCTTTTATACCAGATCAATCAAAAAATGGAATGTATGCTGGAAATGAAAAATTATCATATAGGGGGTTAATACCTGAAACCGGCTCTGAAGTATTGTTAAAAACAGATGGTAGTATCGGAATAAAATTAATAAGTGGGGATTATTGTGTAATTAAAACAACTACGCAAAAAGCCGTAACTTTACTACAAAATGATTGCATCACAACATTGGATGGAAATTCAATTTCAGATTCAATTGTAACTGCTGATGATATTACTATTTTACAAAATCAAATTGATTTGTTAACAAATCAATTATCTGATAATACACAAAATATAACTGATTTGAATCAAAAGGTTAATAATCTATCTACAAGCATTTATAGTAGAATATCTTCTACATTTCAAGATATTACAAGTTCTACAACAAATGTAACATTAGATAAAAGTGGACTGCTTTTGTATTCTTTTGTAAGTGGTAATATTACATATTCACAATTATATATAAATGATATATTTGTTGGGGGATTTAATACTGGACAAAATTCAGCTTATGGAAATGGTGGGGCTTTATCATTTATAGTTTCAGCAGGAGATAAAGTTAGATATGTAGGAGCAGCACCAAATGCTTTAAGACTTCATCCATATTTAAATTAGGAGAATTCATTATAAAAAAAAGAAGAAGCTTCTTCTTCAGGTTTTAGAAGAAGAAAAGATGTTTTAAAATAAGAAAGTAAAAACTTTCTTTTTTATTGACAATTATTTCATAATAATTTAAAGTATATATATAGGATAGGAAGTGTGTAAGATGAAAAAAGGGTTTACATTAATAGAATTACTAGCTGTTATAGTAATACTAGCTTTAATAGCATTAATATCAGTACCAATGATATTAGGAATAGTAGAAAAAGTAAAAAAAGGTGCACTTGGAGCTACAGCAAATGGACTGTTAGAAAGTGCAACATTATATTATGCTAAGAATTTAAGTACTATAGGAGAAAATAAAGTTTTCTTATTTGATGAAACACATGAAGGAGAAACAACTGATAATATCAAATTAACATATAAAGGGGACTTTAAAGGAACTGGAAGTGTAAGAATATATAAAGATGGAAAAACAGCAATATGTATTCAAGATGAAAAATATTATGCAATTAAGAATATAAATAATACAAAAGTAACAACAGGAACAGGAACATGTTCATATGATGAGGCAACAAATACATATTTAAGTGTTAATTTAGTAAGTCAAGAATTAGTAGATAATTTACAAGAACAACTTGATAATTTAACAGATGAGATTAGTAATTTAAAATCTTTAGGAAATGCAACAGCATCAGATATTTTATCTGGCAAAACAGCTGTTGTCAATGGAGAATTAGTTACTGGAACTATGAGTGACATAGATAGTTCATATATTATACAAGTTTTAAGAGTTCAAACCGATGGATATGCATATAATTATCTTATTAAATTCTATTTAAACGACAAGAAAAAGTTAAAATTTGTCCCACAAAGAGGTGGAACATGGAATACAATGTATGTAAATTGTTATACAGATAACACTTTTTCTACAGTAGCTAAAACAATAACAGTAGAAGGAAGAATGGATTCTGGTGCTGAGTATTCGGTTGATATATCTGGATATGAATATGTGGAAATAAATATGCCATTATATAGAGATACAGCGTATATAAGCAATATTAAATGGGAGTAATTTTTATATTATATAATATTAATTAAATAATAGGAGGGCATTTATGAAAAAAGGATTTACGCTTATTGAATTATTAGCTGTTATAGTAATACTAGCAATAATTGCGTTAATATCAGTACCAATGATATTAGGAATAGTAGAAAAAGTAAAAAAGGGTGCACTTGGAGCTACAGCAAATGGACTACTTGAAAGTGCAACACTATATTATGCTAAAAATTTAAATGATATAGGAGAAAATAAAGCTTTCTTATTTGATGAAACACATGATGGAGAAACAACTGATAATATCAAATTATCATATAAAGGAAACTTTAAAGGAACTGGAAGTGTAAGAATATATAAAGATGGAAAAACAGCAATATGTATTCAAGATGAAAAATATTATGCCATTAAGAATATAAATAATACAAAAGTAACAACAGGAACAGGAACATGTTCATATGATGAAGCAACAAATACATATTTAAGTGTTAATTTAGTAAGTCAAGATTTGGTTGATGATTTACAAGAACAACTTGATAATTTACAAAATAATTATGATTCTTTAGTTGCTCAAAAGCAATACATCGTTGATGCTCTAGCAGCAAAAGGAGTAACTGCTTCTACAGATGAGAATTTACAATCATTAGGCAATAAAATAAGTTCAATAAGTGAAGGCAAAAAAGTTATTAACTTAGGTAGTGCTAAAACTTTTGATTTAAAAACAAACTATGCAACTTATGGACTTACATCAACAGACTATCAAAATTTAACAGTAGATAATTTTATTTTTAAAGCAACCAGAGTATATGGAGCAGGATATACAACATGGGATTACTCACCATACAATTTCAGTACTGATTTAGTTGGCTCAATTACATATGATTCTACAACAGGAATAGTTACAAATGGATATGGTGTTAGTGTTTGGGCTCATAATATGCGTACAGGGATGACAGCAGCACTTGAAGGTCAAATATATTTAATATATGAATAATAAATAGCTAAAGAGCTATTTTTATTTGATTAAATAGTAAATATATAGTAAAATATTAAGTGAGAGTGATAATATGTTAGATATACAAAGTGATTCAAGAAAAATAAAAAAAGGTGATACATTTATAGCAGTAAAATGTGAAATAAATGATGGACACCAATATATAGATAAAGCAATTGAAAATGGAGCTTCAAAAATTATAGCTGAGCGAGGTAATTATTCTGTTGATACATTAATAGTAGAAGATACTAGAGAATATTTAAATAATTATTTAAAAGAAAATTATAATAAATATTTAGATGAGATGACAATAATAGGAATAACTGGAACTAATGGAAAAACAACAACAGCTTATATTTTATATCAAGCTTTAAATCAATTAGGGACTAAAGCTTGTTATATCGGCACAATGGGTTTTTATTTAGATAAAAAAGTAATGAGTTTACCTAATACAAGTGTAGATATATGTGATACATATGATTTGATAATGAAAGCATATGATGCCGGATACAGAACAATCATAATGGAAGTTAGTAGTCATGCTTTAGCTAATGGAAGATTGCAAACAATGAATTTTGATTATGCAGTATTTACTAATTTAACTCAAGATCATTTAGATCATCATAAAACTATGGAAAACTATGCTTTAGCTAAGCAAATATTATTTAAAAAACTTAAAAAAAATGGAAAAGCATTAATTAATTTTGATGACAGTTACAAAAATACATTTATGTTAAAAGAAAACAAAAATATTACTTTTGGTTTAAATGGCGGAGACTATAATGTTAAAAATTTAATTATGGATAGTAAGAGAAGTAATTTTGATTATATTCATAATAAAGAAGCAATTAATATAACTTCAAAATTAATTGGAAGATATAATATATATAATATTATTGGAGCTCTTACTATTTTATTTGAAATGGGGTATGATGCAAAAAAGATAGCCGAAGTAATTAAAGATGTTAAGACTCCAGATGGTAGAATGGATACTATTGAGTGCAAAAATAATATGATTATTATTGATTATGCACATACACCAGATGGACTTGAAAATTTTATTTCAACAGTAAAAGAATTTACTAAAGGAAATATCTATATTGTTTTTGGCTGCACTGGTGATAGAGATAGAAGTAAAAGACCTTTAATGACAAATATAGTCGGCAAATATGCTAAAAAGTTTATCATAACAAATGATGATCCACATTTTGAAGATCCTAACCAAATAGTTGAAGATATGTTAAAAGATAATCAATATCAAAATTATGAAATTTGTTTAGACCGAAAAGAAGCGATTATTAAAGGAATAGAATTATTACAAGAAAATGATGCATTATTAATATTAGGAAAAGGTCATGAAGAAGTAATGATTATAGGAAAAGATCGAATTCCTTTCAATGATAAAAAAACAGTAAATGAATATTTAGAAAGCCAAAACTATTGTTATCAATAGTTTTTTACTACTATACAAAATATTGATAAAATGATATACTTAATTAGAAATTAGGAGATGATGATATGTTAATACTAGCTAAATCAATACTAGCTTTAATGATGGGATTTATATTAACAATTATATTAGGAGTTGTATTAATTCCATATTTAAAAAAGAAAAAAGCAAAGCAAACAGTTAGTGTATTTTTAAAAAATAAACATAAAGAAAAAGAAGGAACTCCAACAATGGGGGGACTAATTTTTATGATACCAACATCAGTTATAACATTATTTTTAATTTTAACTGAAAAAATAGAATACTCGAGCAATTTATTAATTATTTTATTTGTTTTCTTAGGATATGGTGTTTTAGGATTTATTGATGACTATTTAATTATTAAAAGAAATAAAAATGAAGGATTAACAGAAATACAAAAATTGTTTGGGCAATTGTTAATTGCAATAATATTTTTCTTTATCTTTATGAAAACAGGGCATAGTCCTATATTAAATATTCATACCCTAGGAATTGAAATTCATATGGGTTGGTTATATGGAGCATTTCTTTTATTTATGTTGGTTGCTTCTTCAAATGCAGTAAATATAACAGATGGTCTAGATGGTTTAGCAGCTGGATTATCTTTAATAGCTTTTTTAGCATTTGGACTTATTTCATGGAGTTCGACTTGGGTAACTGGTTCTGGAGATATAGCTGTTTTTTGTTTTATATTAGTTGGAACATTGTTGGGATTTTTATTTTACAATACTTATCCTGCAAGAATATTTATGGGAGATACAGGCTCTTTAGCACTTGGTGGAACCTTAGCTTCCATAGCTATATTAACCAATCATGAAATAACATTTATTATAATTGCTGGAGTATTTATTATAGAAACACTAGTATGTATTATTCAAACAGGTTCTATAATGTATACTGGAAAAAAAGTTTTTTTAATGACACCACTTCATCATCATTTTGAAAAACTAGGGTGGGATGAAAGAGATATTGTCAAAGCTTTTTGGTTCGTTGGAATAATTTTAGCAATGGTTGGAGTACTATTTGCCGTTTGGTTATAAAAGAAGAATATCTTCTTTTTTTATTGAAAAAAAGTTAAATTTTTGGTATATTATATATATAATAGATAAAAGTAACTTATAAAATGGAGGGTGAGATATTAAATGAAAAAAAAAGGATTTACATTAATAGAACTTTTAGCTGTGGTTATTTTATTATCAATAATTACTGTTATAGCTGTTCCTATAACTTTAAGTTATGTTGAAAAATCAAAGAAAAGTGCTTATCAAGTTAGTGTTCAAAACATATTTGATGCAGCCAAAATATATATTACTAGTTTAGAAGAAGATGGTGATTTTCCAAAAGGTGGAATATTAATAACGGATGAAAATTTAAATTTAAAAAATTCTAAATTTACTAGTGGAGTAATATATAAAGATGATGAAGGAAGCATATATGTTGAAAATGTAACAAATGGTGTTTATTGCGCAACCGGAACTAAAAGTGATTTACAAATAATAAAAGGAGATTGTAAATATCTTGATACAACACCTCCTGACTTGTCAATTAAACTAAATAATAGAACAAGTTCAAGCATAACAATTGTAGCTTATGCTGAAGATAATCAAAGTGATATTAAAGGATACTCATATAGCCTAGATGGACAAAATTGGAGTGCTATAACAACTAAACAATTATATACTGTTAATAATTTAGGAAAAGTTGAAACTATAAAAATATATGTACGAGCATATAATAATAAATATGATGAAAATATGGATTCAAATAATGATGATTATCAAAATATGATAAATATTAGTATGACAGAAGCTTCAGGAGAGTACACTACTTTAGAAGTTGATGCACCTAAATTTAAACTTTCAACTGAATCTGAAACAAGTGGGACTGTAAAAAACTTACAAATTATATATCCAAAAAAAGAAGAAGGTTATATATATGATTATTCAGTTGTTACCATTGATGTTAAAGATGAAATGTGCACTAATATCAAAGCAAGTGGTAACTTATGTAGTGAAACTAATTTTGCTAATTTAATGACTAATTGGACAACCGTTTTAGATACAACAGCTCAGTTAACATTAAAAACAAACTCATTTATTATTGCAAGAATTAAATATAATAATAAATATGTTTATAGTAAGATAGATATTACAGGAATAATTAATGAAGGGCCTAAAGCTGATTATGAAATAACATCATTAAATCCTAAATATAATGAATGGTCAAGACAAAAACAAATAAATATTAATGTTGAAGATACCTCCTTTCTAGCTAAAAAGGCTTTCTCATTTGATAATGGAAAAACATGGCAATCAGATAATTATTATATTGCTTCATCAAATTCAATAATAAAAGCTTTAGTAAGAGACAAAGTAGGTAATATTACTAAAGTGGGGGACGATACTGGCAAAATAGCTGTTGTAAAAATAGATGACACAGCTCCAATAAAACCAAGTTTGAGTTGGACATCTTCTTCCACAACAACAATAGATGTAAAAATAAACTCTAGTGATTCCCAAAGTGGTATCAAAAAGTATATTTGCTATTATGGAACAAGTGAAAACAATATGAATTCTTCTGTTGAAGTAATTTCAACAGCAAATGAGGCAACTTGTAATCTAATTAATTTAGATGTTGGAGTCAAATATTATATAAAAGCATCAGTATTTGATAATGTCGATAATTATTCACAATCAGATATTATTGTTGCAACTCCATCAAATAAATTATCTTCAGGATATAATGATAAATGTAATAATGAATCATATTGTAATAATGATTCAGGAATGTATGTACAATTTGGTAATTATGTCTTTGTTGTATATCAAAAAGATAATTATAAAGCAATTCTAAATGGAGTATATTCTGCAACATCATATGGATATAATAATTGTTGCGATAATGGATATTCTTGTACATATAGTACAAATAATTTCACAACAAGTTTGATTGGGACGACCGTTTTAAATAGTAACTTTTTAAGTTTATTACCTGCAACATATAAAAATTATATAAATCAAGCTACATATAATACAGGATGGATTACCCTTGCTTCATCTGTAAGTACTTCACATACATATTCTAAAACTTTATCTTCAGCAACAGTTACTTCAACAGCAAATATTGCTAGTAGACAAGCAACAGTTTATGTGGGATTAATTGATTATGAAGAATTTATGAAAGTTAAAGACAGAACATATTTTTATGATAATGTCGCAGGTAAATATTTTTGGTTATCAAATTTAGGATTAATTAATAATGCACAATCATTAATTGATTCATATTATTATATTTCGTTTGCTTTAGCTGTTAGATATAATGCTGGATATGAATATTTATATGAAACTCCAAATATAGCTAATGCATATGCAAGACCTGTAATTTCATTCAAAGGTGATGATGAAATATTATCAGGAAAAGGAACTAAAACATCACCATATGTTTTAAAAACAAGTTAGGAGAGCTTTATGAAAAAGAAATTAATTGTTGTATTATCAATTGTTGTTATTTTAATAATCTTAACAATATTTGGTATTATTTATCTTAATAATAAAAAGCAAAAAGATGAACTACTTAAATATTTTGAAAATAAAGAAGAGATTATTGCAACAGAAGATATTTATGCTCAACAAGATATAATAGATGAAGAAATAAAAGGATATATAAATGATTCATCATATACCTTGACTAAAGCAAAAATTATGTTAAATCCATATAAAATATCTCCATTAACAGCTTTGATTATTTTCAAAACAAAAACAGAAGTATCGATAACTGTAAATATTAATGGAATAGATGTAACGACAACAGAAAAGAGCAAAAAACATAGTATTCCAATATATGGATTAAATGATAATTTTGATAATACTGTCATATTAACAACGAGTGATAAGCAAAGTGCTACATATACAATTAAGACAGAAGATAGTGGAATTGCTTCCTTAGATGTTAAAACTTCTAGTGCAAAATTAAATGATGATTTGTATTTTATGACATCACCACTTGGAGATCCTATTACTGCATATGATAAAGAGGGAAAATTAAAATGGTATTTAACAGAAAATTTTTATACTGATATAGAATTTTTATCTAACGGACATATGCTTTTAGCTAATGGAGAATTGGGAACAACATATGGAGTAGTAAGTGGCCTTGTAGAAGTTGATTATTTGGGTAAAATATATAATCAATATATAGTAGATGGTGGAATGCATCACGAAGTAAATGAATTATCTAATGGTAATTTTCTTGTAGCTGGGACAAATCCATCTAGTGGAAGAATATATGATTATATAAGTGAAATAGATGTAAAAACAGGTAAAACTATTAAAAAGGTTGATTTGTTTGAAATAATAAACAAAATAGATTCTGAATTAACAAAATCTTTTGATTATAAATGGGCATGGAATAATAGTATTTACTTGAATGAAGAAACTAATTTATTAGTTGTTTCACTAAGAGATATGAATTCTGTTTTAGCTATTGATTATGAAACATTACAATTAAAATGGATCTTTGGTGATCCTAAATATTGGTCAAATAAATTTGATGAATATTTTCTTAAAGTTACAGATAACAGTAGATATCCTTTAGGACAACACTCTGCATTTATAACTGATGATAATTTACTTGGAATATTTAATAATGGATATGATGCATATAAAGCTGGAGAAGTAAATTGTACTGAATTATTAGATAATTATTCTAGTTTAGTTTTATACAACATTGATGATATGAATATTAAAACAAATTGGGAATATGGAACAGACAAATCATATTTTAGTTATGCGTTATCAAATTTTCAAATATTAAACAATGATAATAAATTAGCTAATTTTGGCTGGGAATTTACTGAAGAGTCTTATCATGTTGAGGGATGTTTACAACTTGGTAATATGGATATTTTTGCTAATATAATTGAGCTATCACCAAATGATGAAATATTATTTGATGCAACAATTAATCAAGGAAAATATCGTGTATTTAAAAATGTTTTATATCAAAAATCAACAAATAATTTTAAAATACAAAAATATACAAAGTATGATAATACGATAAGTAGTGATTATGAGATAACAAAAATATCTAAATTATTAGATAATATTAAAAATAGTAGTAATTTGGATGTATCAATAGAACTAACATCAACAAAATTTATTTTGTCAGCTTTATTCGCTAAAGATGATGAAGTTAAGGTTATGTTAATAGGTGAAAATAAAGATAATTATCTATATACATATAAATTAGCAAATCAAGATGCCATTCCAGTTTTATACTTAAATATGTTAAAAGGGAAATATATGATTTATTTAATTATAAATGGGGAATATGTTGATACAAATAAAATAGCTGTATTCAAATAAAAAGTAAAGTTGTGTAAACTTTACTTTTTTTTAATATATATATATTTTATTAAATCAAATCATATGTTATATTATACTTGTATGTTAGGCAACTAATCATATAACGTGAGAACAGCCAATCATAAAAGAATAAAAAAATAGAAACTGTCCCCCTGAGAACAGTTTCATAAAAGAATAAAAAGGGGTTGGCTAGTGTGATACTAGCGCCAATTCGTAAATTTGAATTGGTGCTTTATATACTAACTCAAAAAGGTATTGATGTCAATACTTTTTTTAAATAAATTAATAAATATTAAAATAATTGTAATAATATAATAATATTACTGAAAATAATTGACTAAAATTAAAAATAATATTACAATAGATGTGTGATATTAAATGCGATGATGGTTTGGAATCCCGGAGTAATATAAATAAAGTTGATTCTTCTAGAATAAGTAAGGTGGAACCGCGGATTTAAATTCGTCCTTACATTACTAGGAGTTTTTTTGTTAGGAGGAATAATATGAAAAATGAAATCACAATGGAAAAATTAGTTAATTTATGTAAGCAATATGGATTTATATTTAGTGGAAGTGAAATATATGGTGGATTAGCAAATACATGGGATTATGGTCCACTTGGTTCAAGATTAAAAAACAATATCAAAGACGCTTGGAGACAAAGATTTATTCAAGAACGAAAAAACAGTTATGAAATAGATGCCGCTATTTTAATGCATCCTAAAGTTTGGGAAGCCAGTGGTCATGTAGCTAGTTTTTCAGATCCATTAATTGATTGTAAAGAATGTAAATCACGTCATAGAGTTGATAATTTAATTAACGATTATACATCTTCTTCTATTGGAGATGCAATGTCACAAGAAGAGATGATGGAGTATGTAAGAAAAAATAATATACCATGTCCTAAATGTGGCAAATCTAATTATACAGATTTAAGACAATTTAATTTAATGTTTGAGACATATCGTGGCGTAACAGCTGATTCTAAAAGTAAAATTTATCTAAGACCAGAAAATGCTCAAGGAGAATATGTAAATTTTTTAAATGTTCAAAGAAGTATGAGAACAAAATTGCCTTTTAGTATTGGACAAATTGGTAAAGCATTTAGAAATGAAATAACACCAGGTAACTTCACTTTTAGAACTATTGAATTTGAACAAATGGAATTTCAAACCTTTTGCAAAGAAGGAACAGATATGGAACTTTATAATTATTTCAAAGAATATGGGAAAAAATTCTATAATGATTTAGGATTGCCAAGTGAAAAATTAAGATTTCATGATCATGATAAATTAGCACATTATGCAAAAGCAGCTTGTGATATTGATTATTTATTTCCTTGGGGATTTGGGGAAATAAATGGAACTCATAATAGAACTAATTTTGATTTAACAAGACATCAAGAATATAGTGGTGAATCACAAATGTATTTGGACCCAGAAACAAACGAAAAATTTGTTCCATATATTATTGAATCAACATATGGTGTGGATAGAACTGTTTTAGCTGTATTATGTGAAGCATATCATGTTGAACAATTAGAAGATGATACTAGAGAGGTACTAAAATTACATCCTTTCTTAGCGCCTTATAAAGTAGCTGTTTTACCACTTGTTAAAAAGTATCACAATGATAAAGCAATTGAAGTATATGAAAAATTAAATAAATTATTTATGACAACTTATGATGATTCTGGTTCAATTGGCAAAAGATATAGAAGACAAGATATAATAGGAACACCTTTTTGTATTACTATAGATGATGAAACAATAAATAATAATACAGTTACTATAAGATTTAGAGACACAATGGAGCAAATAACTCTAAAAACAGATGAAATAAAAGAATATATAGAAAAAAGCATTAAATTTTAAAAAAGCCTTTCTTTACATAAATGCTTTTTTTTTGTATAATTAAGTAGGTGAGAATATGACAAATATAATAAATAAAATACAAAATTATGCACTTGAAGAAATAATGGGATCACGTTTTGCTAAGTATTCAAAGAGCATTATTCAAGATAGAGCTTTACCAGATGTAAGAGATGGATTAAAACCAGTTCAAAGAAGAATACTATTTGGGATGTATAAGGAACGCCATACACATGATAAACCGTATGTTAAATCAGCCCGTTCTGTAGGAGACATCATGGGTAAATATCATCCTCATGGAGACTCAAGTATATATGATGCTATGGTAAGAATGTCACAATGGTGGAAACAAAACACACCATTTATTGATATGCAAGGAAATAATGGTTCAATGGATGGTGATTCAGCAGCAGCAATGCGTTATACTGAATCAAGACTTTCAAAAATTTCTAGTGAGTTAATGAAAGATATTGATAGAGGAACAGTATCTTTTGCACCAAATTTTGATGATTCATTAAAAGAACCTACTGTTTTGCCAGCTAAATATCCTAATTTGCTTGTTAATGGAGCTAGTGGAATAAGTGCTGGATATGCAACAAATATCCCTCCACATAATTTAGGAGAAGTAATTGATGCTACTATAAAGATGATTGATAGTCCCAATGCAAGATTAGAAACAATATTAGATATAGTAAAAGGACCTGATTTTCCAACTGGTGGTATTGTTGAAGGTAAAAATGGAATAATAGATGCTTTTTCAACGGGTAGAGGTAAAGTAATAATAAAATCAAAATATGAATTTATCAAAGAAAAAGGAAAAGACCAAATACTTATAACAGAAATACCTTTTGATGTTAATAAACAGCTTTTAGTAAAAAAAATAGAAGAAATAATTATTGATAAAAAAATAGAAGGACTAACAGCAGCTAGAGATGAATCTGATCGTGAAGATCCTGTTCGAATAGTAATTGATTTAAAAAAAGATGCTGACAAAGAATTAGTAATTAATTATTTACTTAAAAATACAGATTTAATGATTAATTATAATTATAATATGGTAGCTATTGTTAATAGACGACCAATGACATTAGGAATTATGCCTATTTTAACAGCATATATTGATTTTCTAAAAGAAATAATTATTAAAAGAACAGAATTTGATTTAGAATATAATAAAAAAAGAATGCATATAGTTCAAGGATTAATTAAAGCAATATCTATATTGGATGAGGTAATTAAAACAATTAGAGGAAGTAAAAACAAAAGTGATGCAATTAATAATTTAGTTTTAAAATATGAATTTTCATTTGAACAAGCTGACGCAATTGTAACTTTACAATTATATAGATTGACTAATACTGATATAACAGAATTAGAAGAAGAATTTAAAAAATTAGAATTAATAATTCAAGGATTAGAATCAATATTGGTAGATGAAAATAAACTTAAATTAGTTATGAAAGAAGAATTACGAAAAATTAAAAATGAATATGCAACACCTAGAAAATCAGAAATAAAAGATGAAATAACAGAAATTAAGATTGATACAACACAAATGATACCAAAAGAAGATTGTATTGTTGTAGTTACTAAAGAAGGTTATGTTAAGAGAGTATCTTTAAGAAGCTATGATAAAGAAAGTGAAACTTTATTTAAAGATGGGGACTATGTGATAGGTAAATATAAAATGACAACAATGGACGTAATCTTATTATTTACAGACATAGGAAATTATTTATATGTTCCTGTTTATGAAATACCTGATTTGAAATGGAAAGAATTAGGTAAACATATAAGCAATATTATAAGTATAAAATCAGAAGAAAATGTTGTAGCAAGTATACCAATATTTGATTTTGAAAAAGAAAACTATATAACAATATTCACTAAAAATGGAATGGTAAAAAGAACTTTAACAAATGATTTTAAAGTTCAAAGATATTCAAAGCCAATGACGGCTATTAAATTAAAAGATAATGATTTAGTTGTTAATGTTGATATGAGTTTAAATCAAAATGTATTTATAGTTACCAAAGGTGGATATGGTTTATCATATAAAACAGAAGAAATACCTGTTGTTGGATTAAAAGCTAGCGGTGTAAAAGCTATTAACTTAAAAAATGATGAAGTTGTAAATGGATATATATATCATGAAGATATGGAATATTTAACATTAGTAACAGATAAAAAAACAGCTAAAAGAGTGAAGTTATCAGAATTTGAATTATCTTCAAGAGCAAGAAAAGGTTTACAATTAATTAGAGATGTTAAAACAAACCCTTATTATATATTAAAATCATTTATAATTAACTATAAAGAAAACTTAAATATAAAAACAACTAATGATTTAATAAGTATCAAATTAACTGAAATACCTATAGCTGATAGATATTCAACTGGAAGTAATATAACAAAAGAGAATATATTAGATGTATATTTAGATTCTAAATTAGAAGAAGAACAAATTAAAGAAAAACATGAAAAAGAGAATATTTCACTAGATGAAATAGATAAAAAAATGATGACAATAGATGATTTCCTTGATAATTTAGAATAAAACTTGTATAATTTAATATTATTTAGTAAAATATAGTTAGGAGAGTGAATTATGGAATTTTTAATGGATATACTAAAAGTATTATCTGGTTTAATAGTAGGAGCTGTTATAGGATTTTTTGTAGCTCGTCAATATATGAAAAAATATATGAAAAAAAATCCACCAATTAATGAGCAAATGATTAGAGCAATGATGAGTAGCATGGGAAGAACTCCTAGCCAAAAACAAGTTAATCAAACGATGAAACAAATGACTAAGTATATGGATTAATTATTGAAAAATCATTATTCATAAAAACAAAATACCTTGTTAAAAGGTATTTTTTTTAGTATAATAAAAACAAATAATAAAGGAGAATTGAAATGAAAAAAAAGGGATTTACACTAATAGAATTACTAGCAGTTATAGTGATATTGGCAATTATAGCAGTAATAACAATGCCAATGATAATGAATGTAATAGAAAAAGCTAAATTGGGAGCATTAGAAGATAGTGCATATGGATTAATTGAGGCAGCTAATTTATATTATACAAAAAATATAAGTGAAGGAATAAATGAAAATATAAGTTTTATACCAGATGAAACAAAAAAAGGAATGTATGCTGGAGAAACAAAACTATCATATAGAGGATCTCTTCCTGAAACTGGATCGGAAGTTTTATTAAAAACAGATGGTACAGTAGGAATAAAAATAATAATTGGAAATTACTGTGCTGTCAAAACAACAACGGAAACAAAAGTAACAATTTTAGATAATGATTGTGTAACAACATTAGATGGAAATATAATAGAAGAAATAGTAAGTAATCAAATAACAGAATTACAAACACTAATTGGTTCAAATGATATATCTACTATTGGAGATGGAACCATTACAGGAGCTATTAATAATTTAAGTAGTAGTGTAAATAATATCACAATATTTTCAAATGATGAAAAGATTGTAGGCAAATGGACTGATGGAAAGACAATTTATCAAAAAACAATTTATACTACAGTTCAAGGAGCTATAAATTATGATTTAAGTGCAATGAATCAAATATGGTTGGACTCTAATAATTCATTTATGTATGGATATAATAATGGTGGTGCAGCATATGAATTTATTCCACTTCCATACGCTTCAACAGCTGGTGGAACTTATAGTGCAACTGTAACTTTTGCTAAAAATAACAATAAAATATTTTTAGATGCCGGATCTGCTTGGACATTTAATTATGCATACATTACACTAAGATATACTAAAAGTAGTTAACTATTTATTTTAATTAGTATTTAAGAATGGCTAATATGTTTTTAGTCATTTTTTATTGTTTTAAATACATTGTAAAAAAGGGACTTTTATTATATAATTATAATATATAAAATTTGTAAAAAAAATTATAAAGTTATTAATAAAATTGATTAGAATAGGAGAGTTAATATGAGTGTTTGGAATAAAGTTATTGGCATAGATAAAATCATTTCTATTTTTGGGGAACCAATTAGTTTTCATGATGCAATGGTTACAAATATTAAATATGATGGATTAAATGCTTGTATTGAAATTAATTGTGAGGGATTTATTAAAACAATGAGTAAATTTGATGAAAAATATAAAAATTTTAAAGATGCAAATATAGAAATTATTTTTCAAAATATCAGCTTATTTCAAATTGATGGAGGATACGGATTTATTAACGAACTTTTTATTGAGAAAAATAATGATGTTTTTGTAGCTATAATTGAAAGTTGTGGATTAAAATTCATTTGTAAACAAATAGAAATAAAAAAAGTATCTGTAATTACTAAAAAAGGTGAAGAACATAATAAATTATTAGATAATTTTTTAAAATCTAATTTATAAATATAAAATATTAAAGGTGGTAATATAATGAAATTTAAAATAGGAAATATAGAAATAAAAAATAAAATAGTATTAGCACCTATGGCCGGAATATCCAATCCTGCATATATAAAAATATGTGAAGAAATGAACCTTGGATATGCTATTACTGAACTTATAAGTGCTGAGGCAATAGTTAGAGATAATAAAAAAACTTTTGATATGTTAAATGGTATTGATATGTTAAACATTCCAGTAGCTATTCAAATATTTGGTTCTAATATAGAAACTTTAACAAAAGCCGCTAAAATAATTACTGATTTATATAAAAATGTATTTATTGATATAAATATGGGATGTCCTGTACCAAAAGTGGCTGTAAAAAACCAAGCAGGAAGTGCATTACTTAAAAATCCTGAAAAGATATATGAAATTGTACAATCTGTTAAGAAGGCAGTCACAGTTCCTGTAACAGTTAAAATTAGAAGTGGTTGGGATAGTAATTCTATTAATGCTGTTGAAGTAGCTAAAATAGTAGAAAAAGCTGGAGCTGATGCTATAACTATTCATCCAAGAACACGAGCTCAAGGATATACTGGCAAAGCCGATTGGAATATTATTAAACAAGTAAAACAAAGTGTAAAAATACCAGTTATAGGTAATGGAGATGTTAAAAATTGTTATGATGCTAAAAGAATGATGAATGAAACTAATTGTGATGCAATAATGATTGGAAGAGGAGTGCTTGGAAATCCTTGGCTTATTAAAGCGTGTGTTGATTATTTAGAAAATAATATTGAACCTAAAAAGATATCTTATAATGATAAAATAGATATGATTCAAAAACATTTTAATTTATTATTAAAAACAAAAAACGAAAAATTAGCTTTATTAGAAATAAGAAGTCATGCTGCATGGTATTTAAAAGGAATTCCAAATGCAAGCCAATTAAAAGAAAAAATATTTAAGATCAACACCAAAAAAGAATTTAATGATTTAATAAAAGAATTTAAGGAGAATAATTATTATGAAAGTGAAATTTAGCAAAAGATTAGCAGCATATATAATTGATATGATATTTATAATAGCTGTTATAATGCTAATCAATTATGTATTCAAATATAACGAAAATATATTTGAAGCTCATAAAAATATAAATCAAATAAATGAACAAATTCTAAGATCAGAAATAACTTTTGATGATTACTTTGTTTCATATTCTAAATTAAATTATCAAATAGATAGTAGCAATTTAATTATTACAATAATTAGTTTATTAATAATGATTTTTTATTTTGTTTTTATACCTTTTTTTACAAATGGTGTTACATTTGGTAAATATATTTTAAAAATAAAAATAAATGAAAAAAATAAAGAACAGATATCAATTAAAGCATTAATAATTAGATCTTTTATCATAAACGGAATATTATATTACTTATTATCAATAATAGCTGTTATATTATTTAAAAATACAACATACTTTATAATCCTTAGTATTTTAGGTTTTTTCCAATTATTACTAGTAATTAGTAGTGGTTTTATGGTAATATATAGACATGATTTGCGTGGTTTACAAGATATATTTAGTAAATCAAACATAATATATAGAGGTGAAAAAAATGAGAGAATTTAGTGAACAAGAATTAGTTAGAAGAGAAAAAGCAGAAGAATTAAAAAATTTAGGAATAGATCCTTTTGGACATAAATTTGATATTACAGGAGATTCAAAATCTTTAAAAGAAAAATATGAACAATATACAAAAGAAGAATTACATGAAAAAGAAGAAAAAGCTACAATAGCTGGTCGTATAATGACTAAAAGATGTAAAGGTAAAGTTGGATTTATGCATATTCAAGATAAATTTGGACAAATTCAAATTTATGTTAGAAAAGATGCACTAGGTGATGACAACTATGAATTATTTAAAAAGGCTGATTTAGGTGATATTGTTGGAATAGATGGATTAGTTATGAGAACTGATACAGGTGAATTAACAATTAAAGCTTTAAAATATACACATTTAGTAAAAGCTTTAAGACCATTACCTGAAAAATTTCATGGATTATCTGATATTGAAGAAAGATATAGAAGAAGATATGTTGACTTAATAATGAATGAAGAAGCTAGAAAAGTAGCTTTTGCAAGACCTAAAATAATTAGATCAATTCAAAATTATTTAGATAATTTAGGATATGTTGAAGTAGAAACACCAGTTTTAGGGACTATCTTAGGTGGAGCATCAGCAAGACCATTTACTACTCATCATAATACTTTAGACATTAATATGTATTTGAGAATAGCTACAGAATTACCACTTAAAAGATTATTAGTAGGTGGAATGGATGCTGTATATGAAATCGGTAGATTATTTAGAAATGAAGGAATGGATAAAAATCATAATCCAGAATTTACGACAATTGAAGTTTATAAAGCATATAGTGATATTGAAGGAATGATGGATTTAACAGAAGGAATAATATCTAATGCTGCATATAATGTATTGGGAACATATGATTTATCATATCGTGGACATGACATTTCTTTAAAACCAGGATTTAAAAGAGTTCATATGGTTGATGCAATAAAAGAAATAACATCAATTGATTTTTTCGAACAAATGTCATTAGAAGAAGCCAAAGATTTAGCTAAAAAACATAATATTGAAGTAGAAAATCATTTTGAATATGGTCATATAGTAAATGCTTTTTTCGAAAAATATGTTGAAGAAACAATAGTTGATCCAACATTTATCTATGGACATCCTGTAGAAATATCTCCTTTAGCTAAAAAAGCTAGTGATCAAAGATTTACAGAAAGATTCGAACTATTTATTTGTGGTCATGAATATGCTAATGCTTTTACTGAATTAAATGATCCAATTGATCAATATGAAAGATTTGAAAATCAATTAAAAGAGCGTGAATTAGGTAATGAGGAAGCTAATGAAATGGATATTGATTATGTAGAAGCCTTAGAATATGGAATGCCCCCAGCTGGTGGTATGGGTATGGGAATTGATCGTTTAGTAATGTTACTTACAAATAGTGATACTATCAGAGAAGTAATATTGTTCCCAACTATGAAGAAAAAAGACTAAAATATGAAAGAAGGAAAAATGTGAAAATTTTATCAGTTAATGCTGGAAGTTCATCATTAAAATTTAATGTTATTGAATTACCAGAACAAATAGAATTAATAAATGGTTATTTTCAAAGAATAGGAATTGAAGGTAGCTTTTATGATATTAAAATAAATGATCAAAAAATTCGACATGAATGCAAATTAAATAATCATATTGAAGCTGTTGAATGTTTAAAAGAAGAATTATTTAAAAATAATATTATTAAATCATTAGATGAAATAGATGGTGTAGGACATCGTTTAGTACATGGTGGTGATGTTTTTAAATCAAGTGTTTTAATAAATGATGAAGTATTAAAAGAATGTGAAAAATTTAACGATTTAGCTCCACTACACAATCCACCAATGTTAGCTTGCGTAAAAGCTTTTATAGAAGCTATGCCTTCTACACCAATGGTAGCAGTATTTGATACAGCATTTCATCAAACAATGGATGAAGAAGAATATATATATCCAGTTCCATATGAGTGGTATGAAAAACATGGTGTAAGAAAATATGGATTTCATGGAACAAGCCATAGATTTATATATAAAACAATTAGTGAAAAATTAAACAACCCTAATTTAAAAGTTATATCTTGCCATATAGGTAGCGGAGCTAGTATTTGTGCAATTAATGCGGGAAAAGTAGTTGATACATCAATGGGTTTTTCTCCTTTAGCCGGTCTTATGATGGGAACAAGAAGTGGAGATATTGATGCAAGTATTATTCCATACATAATGGAACATGAAAACAAAACAATAAAAGAAGTCTTTGATGATTTAAATAAAAATAGTGGTTATATTGGAGTAAGTGGGGTTAGCTCTGATGCAAGAGATATCGAAGAAGGCATCAAAAATGGAAACAAAAGATGTATTTTAGCTCAAAATATATATACACAAAAAGTAGCTAATTACATTGCCATGTATAATAATATTTTAAACAAAGCTGATGTTATTTGTTTTACAGCTGGATTAGGAGAAAACAGTATCGCAACAAGAAAACTTATTTGTGATAAAGTATCTAGTCTAGGTATAAAAGTAGATGACGAATTAAATAATATGAGAGGACAATTTGCTCTTATTTCAAGTTCTGATTCTAGTATACCTGTATATGTTGTACCAACAAATGAAGAATTAATGATAGCTATGGATACTCTTGAATTAATAAAATAGGAAGTGTGATAAAATGTGTA
>JAQVKM010000012.1 GCA_028694645.1 Bacilli bacterium | reverse complement strand
ACTAACAAATAGACTTGGAAAAGAGCCAAGTATTACTTTAATAGCACAAGAACTTGATTTAACTGAGTTTGAAGTGAGTAATGCTTTGGATTCAATGAAAGAAATAGTTAGTATGTATGAACCAATATATAATGATGGAGGGGATACTATCTATTTGGCAGATCAATTGGAAGATAAGTCAGATGGGTATTATTCACTAGATTATAAAATTGCTTTAAAAGAAGCCTTAAAACAATTAAAAAACAAAGAAAAATACATATTATATGAAAGATATATATATGGAAAAACACAATTAGAACTAGCTTCTGAAATAGGTATAAGTCAAGCTCAAATATCTAGACTAGAAAAAAGTGGAATAGATCATATTAAAAAATTAATAAAATAAAAAGAATTTCAAAGAAATTCTATTTTTTTTTAATTAAAATTTTAGCTTGTTCATAATCCATTGCAACAAAATTACCATTTAATCTTAAATCATCTTTTTCATCTAATTTAAAATGTTTTGGATATTGTCTTAATTTATTCTTAAATTCTTCAAGTTCACAATTTGATATAGGTGCACGATTAATAAATTGAGCTATTACAAAAATAATATTTATAGAATTATAATAACTTGCTTTACTATTACTTCTAATATTACTTTTATTTTTTAATTTATTACATAAATCATTACATTGTTCTATAGAATCACAACTAAAAAGTAATCTTTCTAAATTATTTATAGTATCTTCTTTAGTTATAGGATTATATATTTTATCAGAAATAATACCACTATATTTATAAACAAATGCAGCTTTTTCTTTAATAATTTGTAATTCATTTTTTTTATTTTGCATAATATCATCTCCAATGAATAAATATTATAACATTATTGATGTTAAAGTCAATCATTATTAATTATATTAAAGCTATTTCATATAATTAAATAGGTGATAATATGAATTTATCTGAATTACAAAATAAGGATATAATATCAGTTAATAATGGTAAAAAAATAGGAAATATTATAGATGTTATAATAGATGAAAAAGGAAATTTGAAGACATTAATAGTTCAAAAAACAAAGTTTTTTTGGAATTTCTTTAATAATAGTGAATTTGAAATTAATTGGCAACAAATTGATAAAATTGGAGAAGATGTTATTCTTATAAATCTTGAATTATGATATAATCATAAAAGAGGTGACTTATGAAAGTATTATTATATACAGAAAATTTAAAAAGCATTGGAAATTCAGGATTAGGGAAAGCTATTAAACATCAAAAAAGAGCGTTAGAAGATAATAATATTGATTATACTACAAATAAAAATGAAGAATATGATATTGTTCATATTAATTTTTATGGACCAAAAAGTTATTTTTTAGCTAAAAAAGCAAAAAAACTAGGTAAAAAAATAATATATCATGCTCATAGCACAGAAGAAGATTTTAAAAACTCATTTATTTTTTCTAATTTATTATCTCCATTATTTAAAAAATGGATTATTAAATGTTATTCTTTAGGCGATTATATAATAACACCAACTCCATATTCAAAAAGAATATTAGAATCATATGGCATAACTAGGCCTATAGTTGCTATTTCTAATGGTATTGATATGCAAGCGTTTGAAAGAAATGAAGAAAAAGGATTAAAATTTAGAGAAAAATTTAATTTTGATAAAAATGATAAAGTTATTATTGGAGTAGGATTATATATTGAAAGAAAAGGGATTTTAGATTTTGTTGAATTAGCTAAAAGAATGCCAGAATACAAATTTGTATGGATGGGATATAGTCCACTTGCCGCATCTCCTAAAAAAATAAAAGATGCAGTAAATACTAAATTACCAAATTTATTTTTTCCAGGATATGTTGAGTTTGAAATATTACAAGGAGCATATTCAGGTGCAAATGTATATATTTTCCCAACTTTAGAAGAAAACGAGGGAATTCCAGCTTTAGAAGCATGTACAAGCAAAATAGATATGATTGTTAGAGATATACCGGTATTTGAAAGTTGGTTAATTAATAATAAAAATGTTTATAAAGCTAAGGACGTAAATGAATTTGAAATTTTGATAAAAAAATTGATTAATAAAGAAATACCTTCTTTAACAAATGAAGCTTATCAAGTAGCATTAGATAGAGAAGTAAAAAAAGTAGGAAAACAATTAATTGAAGTATATAAAAAAGTGCTAAATGAAAAATAATTGATTTTTGGGGGAAAATTATTATGTCAAACAATATCATACAACAAATAAATAAATTAATAATTAAAAATAATTTAAAAGAAGCTATAGAATTATTAAATAAATATAGTACATTAATTAATAAAGATGTTATTAATTATTTAAATAAAAAAATACAAGAAAAAAACAAAATTAATTCATTAAGTGATGATAAACTATATGTAATTCAAGAATACGAAAAAACAGGAAAAGAATTATTAAATAAAAAACAATATAATGCAGCTTTAACTTATTTTTTAAAAGGTCTTAATGAAACAGGTTGTAATATATTTAATTATTATATCGGAAAAACTTGTTTTAAGATGAAAAGCTATAATGGTGCAATTCCATATTTAATTAAATACAATGAAGAAGGAATTGAAAAATTATTTAAAAGTAATATTTATTTAGGTGTTATAGCCAATATAAAAAGAGAATCAATTGATAAATATCTAGATATTCTTCACTTTATTTCAAATATTGAAAATTTAAATTTTAAAACAGAAATGTTGGATAAAAATGCGTATCTAACTAATGAAATTACAAAACAATTTGAATGTGGAAATCAATTTGATATTCAAAAATTAAATGAAATTAAACAGTTATATTTAGAAGGTAATATTAAAAAAGCTAATCATTATTTAGATATAATGATTTCAAAAAAAGATAAAACCAAACAAGAGAAAAAGCAAATTGAAGAATTAATAAAATGTAAAAAATTATATATAAAAAAACATAAATATAGTTTAAATTAAAAAGGCTTTTAATAAAGTCTTTTTTTTGATAAAATTATGTTGGTGATAATATGCAATCTAAAATAAATAAATTTCTTTTTTTTATAATTTTATTATTAATATTAATATTTATTTTGATATTTGTTTATGATCAATTTAATAATAAAGAAAAAGAATACTCAATTAATTTTTCTTATTTAAATACTTATATTTATTTAAAAATATATTGTGATGATGCTGATAAAGCTAATCAAATATTTAGTGATATAAAAGATATATATGCTAAATATGATCAGTTAGTTGATAACTATAATGAATATGAAAACATCAATAATTTATATTATATAAATTATAATAATGACAATAGTGAATATATTTTACTCGATAAAGATTTATATAATTTAATTCAATATGGAATAGATGTATATAAAACTTCGAATCAATTAATTGATATAAGTAAAGGAAATGTTATAGATATTTGGGAAAGTTATATAAAAAGTAAATATGGAGTCCCAACATTAGAAGAATTAAAATCGGTTTATAATACATCTAATATACAAGATATTAAATTAACAAATGATTATAAAATACTAAATAATCATGTAAATATAAATTTAAACTATATAGTTAAAGGTTATGTAACAAATATAATAGGTGAGTATTTAACAAAAAACAAAATAAAAAAATATATAATTAATACTGGAAATGTTATTTTGGTTGGAGATAATTTTGATAATAATAAATATTCAATTGGTTTAGAAGTTAATAATAAAATATTTAAAATTATATATGCTAATAATATGTCTGTTTCAACAACTAGCATTTATGATAAGTATTATGAGTGGAATAAAATAAAATATAATTCTGTTATTGATTTAAAGACATTATTTCCTAGTAATAATATGCAAAGTGTTACTGTCATAACCAAAGATAGTAAATTAAGTGATAAATTATCTAAAATGCTTTTTTTAATGAATATAGAAGATGGAAAAAAATATATAGAATCATTGAATAATGTAGAAGCTGTGTGGTATACAAATGATAATAATATAATAACAACAAGTAACATAAATAAATATGAATGAATTTGTAAGTTATAATAATTTAGTATATAATTTATTAAATATTATAATTAATTTCACCTTGTTTTCATAAAAATAATATAATATTGTTAAAAAGGAAGTGATTTTATGAATTTATTAGTTGTTGATGATGAAGAATTAATTAGAAACGTTATTAAAGAATATACATCTAATGAAGGATATAATGTATTTGAAGCTTCAGATGGAAATGAAGCTATTAAATGTGTAGAAAAAAATAATATCGATTTAATTATAATGGATGTAATGATGCCTAATTTGGATGGCTTTTCTGCTTGTAAAGAAATAAAAAAGATAAAAGATATTCCAATTATTATGTTATCAGCACGTAATGAGGAATATGATAAATTAAACGGTTTTAACTTGGGTGTTGATGATTATATTACTAAACCATTTTCACCAAAAGAATTATTAGCTAGAATTAAAGCCGTATCTAAAAGAAATAATGTTGGAGATAATTATATTTATGAAGATTTAGTAATTGACTATAAAGGACATACTGTTAAAATTGATGAAAAAGAATTAAAATTAACACCAAAAGAATATGAATTGTTGTGTTATTTTGTAAATAACAATAATATAGCTTTATCTAGAGAGCAATTACTTAGTACTTTGTGGGGATATGACTTTTTTGGCGATGATAGAACTATTGATACTCATATTAAGATGCTTAGAAATAATTTAGGAAAATATCGTGATTTAATTGTTACTGTAAGAGGATTAGGATACAAATTTGAAATCAAGAAATAATTTAATTAAAAAAATTTGGACATATTTAATTATATTTTCTATAACGATTTTATCATTTTTATGGTTATTTCAAGTTATTTTTTTAGATACATATTATGTTTGGGTTAAAACAAATGATATGAGTAAAATAGCGGATAAAATATATAATAATTATAATACAGATGAATTTGAAGATATATTAGATTCATTATCATTTGAAAAAGATGTATGTATTTCAATTGTTATAAATGATGAACAAACATATTCATCTAATGGTTTTTCTAAAGGATGTTTAAGTAGTATGGAAAGTAATTTTGCATATGAAAAATATAAAATTGAATTTATCAATAGTCAAAAAGATGAAGCAGAGTATAGAATTATCGATAATAGATATCAAAATCAGATATTAATTATTTGTGTTAAATTAAATGATAGTTCTTATGCTTTTGTTTCCACTTCATTACAACCACTTAGTTCAACAACTAATATTTTAACTAGTCAATTAATATATGTTACAATTTTGGTTTTAATATTATCATTATTAATTTCTTATTTTATTTCTAAAAAAATATCTCAACCAATAATTAAAATTAATAAAAATGCAGCTAGAATGGCAAAAGGTGATTATGATGTTACTTTTGATACAGATAGTTCAATTTCAGAAATAGTGCAATTATCAAATACTTTAAAAGAAGCTAAAGATGAATTATCAAAAACCGATGAAATAAGAAGAGAATTAATGGCTAATATATCACATGATTTAAAAACTCCTTTAACTATGATTAAAGCTTATGCTGAAATGGTAAGAGATTTAACATACAATGATAAAGTAAAAAGAGAAAGTAATTTAAACACAATTATTGAAGAAACGGATAGATTAAATTTATTAGTAAATGATATCTTGGAGTTATCTAAAATGCAATCTAATAAATTAGCTCTTATGATACAAGAATTTGATATGAATGATTTAATTAAATCAATTATCAAAAAATTCGATTATTTAGAAGAACAAAACAATTATAAATTTAATTATGAAAATAATAAAAAACTACTAGTTAAAGCTGATAAAAAACAAATAGAACAAGTTATTTATAATTTAATTTCTAATGCTGTTAAATACGTTGGTGAAGATAAACAAGTTATCATAAATATAATTGATAAAAAAGATACTTATCGTGTTGAAATATCTGATCATGGTAAAGGAATTAAAAAAGATCAATTAGATTTAATATGGGATAAATATTATCGAACTGATAAGACTCATAAAAGAAGTACTAGTGGAACAGGTTTAGGGCTTTCTATTGTAAAAAGTATTTTAAATAAACATAAATTTGATTATGGAGTTAAATCTATATTAAATAAAGGAACAACATTTTATTTTGAAATAAATAAAAAATAAAGGAAAATATAATTTCCTTTTTTATTATTAATAATATTTTATTTATAATATTTATTTTAATTGTTCAGTGATTAGTTTCATTTACATAAATAATTTTACATGATATAATAACTCTCGGAAGTGATAATATGACACAATTAATAATTATTCCAGAAAAAAAACATATAAATAAAATTATTGATCACTGTGATTGTATATTAATTGGATTAAAAGATTTTGCTATAGGTTTTGATGATTATTTTGATTTGACAGAAATTGAAGAACTAATTAAATCTAATAAGGAAATATTTGTATCATTAAACAAAAATATACATAATAATGAAATAGATGATTTAAAAAAAATATTAATTAAATTAAATAAATTAAATATAAAAGGAATATTTTATTATGATATTTCAATAGTAAATATCAGAAAAGAATTAAATTTAAATATCGATTTGGTTTGGAGTCAAGAACATTTGACAACAAACTATGCGACAATTAATTTTTGGCAATCATTTGATGTAAAATATACTTATTTATCTCCAGATATTACAAAAGATGAAATAATCGAGATAAGAAAAAATACAACTAGCAAATTAATTGTTCCAATATTTGGATATTTACCAATGTTTGTATCAGAAAGAAATATTGTTAAAAATTATTTGAATAACTTTAAATTAAAAGATGAATCAAAAATATTTAGTTTACAAAAACAAAATAAAAAATATTTTATAACTGATGAAAATCATGGAACAACTGTTTATGCAAATAATATATTAAATGGGTATAATGAATATATAGAATTTAAAAAGAATAATATAGAATATGTTACTTTAAATCAATTTTATATTGATGTTGATATATTTATTGAAATATTACATATTTATAAATCAAACGAAATAAATGAAGAACAAAAAATTAATGAATTATTAAATAACAATGTTTCAAAACACTTTTTACATACAGAAACAATATATAAGGTGAAAAATAATGGATAAAGTAGAATTATTAGCTCCAGCAGGGGACTTAGAAAGATTAAAATATGCATGTATATATGGAGCAGATGCTGTATATATAGGAGGTCCTATGTTAGGTCTTCGCGCTAATGCAATTAACTTTAGTTTTGAAGATATAAAACAAGGTGTTTTATTTGCTCATTCATTAAATAAAAAAGTGTATGTAACTGTAAATATTGTTATTCATAATAAAGAAATTAAAGAAGTTTTGAATTATTTAAAAAAATTGGAAGAATGTAATATTGATGCTATTATAGCTAGTGATCCATTTATTGTAAAAACAGCTTTAGAAGAAACTAATTTAGAAGTTCATTTATCAACTCAGGCATCAACAATCAATTATGAAGCATGCTTATTTTGGAAAAATTTAGGTGTAACTAGAATTGTCTTAGGAAGAGAAGTAAATTATAAAGATATCAAAATGATAAAAGAAAAAGTAGATATTGAAATAGAATGTTTTATTCATGGGGCAATGTGTGCTAGTGTATCTGGAAGATGTGCTATGTCTAATTCTATTACTAATAGAGATGCAAATCGTGGTGGATGTAGTCAAATATGTAGATGGGACTTTGATTTATATAATGAAAAAGAAGAAAAAATAGAAGCAGAAAAACCATTTACTTTTTGTTCTAAAGATTTATCAATGTTAAAATATATTCCAGATATGATAGATTTAGGAATTACTTCTTTTAAAATTGAAGGACGAATGCGTTCAATTTATTATATAGCTACTATTGTTAATATTTATAGAAAAGCTATTGATGAATATCTTTCAGGTAGTTATATCTATAATGAAGAATATGAAAAAATACTTAGAAATTGTGCTAATAGAGATGCTGTTCCCCAATTTTTTAATGAAATAAAAGATGAATCTTGCAGTTATTATAATGGAAGAGAAGAAATATCAAATCAAGATTTTTTAGGTATTATTATAGATTATAATACTAAAACAAAAGAAGCTACAATAGAACAAAGAAATTATTTTAAAAAAACAGATCAAGTAGAAATATTTGGCCCAAATCATGACATAATAAATTATGTTATGAGTGAAATAAAAGATGAAAATAATGAAATTATAGAAGTTGTTAGACATCCTAGACAAATAGTTAAAATTAAAATAGAACAAAATGTAGAAAAATATGATTTGATTAGAATCAAGAAAGTTGACAAATAATTAAAAGTATAGTATCATTTTGTAATCAATTAAGGAAGGTGATTTTGTATGAAAGATACAAATAAAATATATTTAACTGAAGAAGGATTAAATGAAGTAAAAAAAGAATTAGAATATCTTAAATTAGAAAGAAGACCACAAGTAATTGAAGCTTTAAAAGAAGCAAGATCATTAGGTGATTTGTCAGAAAATGCTGAATATGATGCTGCTAGAACAGAACAAGCTGAAGTTGAAAGCAAAATAGCAGAATTAGAATCTATCATAGAACATGTACAAATAATAACAGATGTTAACACTGATAAAGTAACTGTTGGAACAACTGTTAAAATTAAATACATTGAAGATAATGAAATAGAAGAATACGCTATCGTTGGTTCTAAAGAAGCAGATCCATTTAATAATAAAATATCAAATGAATCTCCAATTGCAACAGCTATAATTGGACATAAAAAAGGTGAAACAGTTAGTGTTGATAGTCCTAATGGTAAATACGAAGTAGAAATCATGGAAATATCTTGTTAAAAGATATTTTTTATTGAAAAAGCATAAAAAATATTATATACTATATAAGTATAAAGGAGGAATAATAATGGAAAACAATAAAAATATTAAAGAAATTACAATAAAAATTGAGGGAAAAGAATGGGAAAAAGCTTTAGATAAGGCTTTTGAAGAAGCTAATAAAAAAGCTAAAATAGATGGGTTTAGACCTGGTAAAGCACCAAAAGATGTATTTATAAAAAAATATGGTAAAGAATCATTATTTTTAGATGCTGCTGATTTAACATTGCAAACAGCATATACTAAGATGTTAGAAGAAAATAAAGATTTAGAATTAGTAGCACAACCACAAGTTAATTTAAAAAGTATTGATGAAAATTACTGTGAATTTACTTTTGTTTTAACAACTAGACCAGAAGTTAAATTAGGTAAATATAAAAAATTAGGTGTTAAAAAAGAAGAAATAGAAATAACACAAGAAGAAATAGATCATACAATTTTAGAAATGCGTAATAGATATGCTGAAAATGTATCTAAAGATGGATCTTTAGATAATGGAGATTTAGCTATTATAGATTTTGAAGGATTTAAAGATGATGTAGCATTCGAAGGTGGAAAAGGTGAAAATTATTCTTTAACAATTGGTTCTAATACTTTTATACCTGGGTTTGAAGAACAATTAATTGGTATGAATGTTGGTGAAGAAAAAAATATTGAAGTAACTTTCCCTGATGATTATCATAGTGAAGATTTAAAAGGAGCTAAAGCAACTTTTAAAGTTAAATTAAATGAAATTAAACAAACAATCATTCCAGAAATAAATGAAGAATTTTTTGAAGATTTAGGTATGGAAGGAATAACTACTAAAGAAGCTTTAGAAGCTCAAGTAAAAGACAATATTAAAACTCATAAAGAAGCTCATGTTGAAGATCATTTTATTGATTCATTGCTTGTAGCAGCTTGTGAAAACATGGAAGTTGAAATACCTGAAGAAATGATTAATGAAGAATTAAATAGAATGATTAAACAATATGAAGAAAATTTAAAAATGCAAGGAATTACATTAGCACAATTTTATCAATTTACTAACTCAGATGAAGAAGCTTTAAAAACACAAATGAAAGAAGAAGGAATCAAAAGAGTTAAATCTAGATTATTATTAGAAGAAATAGCTAAAGCAGAAAAAATAGAAGTAACACAAGAAGAAACAGATAAAGAAGCTGAATCTTTAGCAGCAAAATATAATATGAAAAAAGATGAATTTTTAAATCTATTTGGTGGAGAAGAAATGGTCAAATATGATTTAGAAATGCGTAAGGCTATAGAAATACTAAAAGACAATAATTAATTGTCTTTTTTTATAAAAAAACAAGATATATTAATCTTGTTTTAATTTACTTAATTTATTTTTAAATTTATTTACTTCTTCATTTATTTTGCTATTATCAGCTTTTTCTATCGAATACCAACCATACTGAAACATAATTTCATATATATCACGTTGTAAATCTTTTACATTTTCAAAAATACTATATAATTCATCATATAATATTTCATTGCTAGCTTCATTTAATGAATAAGCTAAATTAACAGACATATTTTTTTCTATCGATAAAATAGTAGATAATATATCTTCATCATTCATATTCATATCTTCAACAACTTCCGTTTTATTATTTTCTATTTTATTATTCATTTGTTCTCCTCTCTAAAATATTTATAATACCATTACAAATATTATTATGAATTTCTGTTATATCATCAAAAACATCTTTCAATTCTTCCAATTTCACTTCGTCTTTAAAGTGATTAACTAATTTTAATGTGTTAAAATTCCAATTAAAAATATCACATAAATAAGTTAAATCTTTATTTGATATTACATCTGGTACTTGTTCCATATAATCATTCCTTTCATATTTATAATGTAAATTTAAAGAAAAAATATTCATATATTTATTTTTTTTTACTTAATATATTAAAAATATGATATAATTAATTTACTTGAGGTGAAATTATGAAAATAATTAAAACTCCCTTTGAGGGTAGATAAATATATAAAAATTTAAATACTAGAAAGAGGGATAAAATGAAAAATGAAGCAATAACAAGGATGAATGACGATTTTGCTAAATGGTATACTGATGTATGTAAAAAAGCAGAATTAATGGATTATTCAAGTTTAAAAGGGTTTATAATTTATAGACCTTATGGATATGCAATATGGGAAAATATACAAAATTATTTAGATAAAGAATTTAAAAAAACAGGACATACTAATGTATATATGCCAATGTTAATACCTGAATCATTATTAAAAAAAGAAGCTGATCACGTTGAAGGTTTTGCTCCTGAATGTGCGGTCGTAACTAAAGGTGGAACAGATAATTTAGAAGAAAATTTGGTGATAAGACCAACTAGTGAAACATTATTTTGTGAGCATTACTCTAAAATAGTTAATTCATATAGAGACTTACCTAAATTATATAATCAATGGTGCAGTGTTGTAAGATGGGAAAAAACAACAAGACCTTTTTTAAGAGGTTCAGAATTTTTATGGCAAGAAGGTCATACAATTCATTCTACAAAAGAAGAAGCTATTGAAGAAACTTTAAGAATGTTAGATATTTATAAAGCAACATGTAAAAATTTGCTGGCTTTACCAATGATAACAGGTTTAAAAACTGAAAAAGAAAAATTTGCTGGTGCAGAACAAACATATACTATTGAAGCTTTAATGCATGATAACAAAGCTTTACAGTCTGGAACATCACATTATTTTGGCCAAGGATTTGCTAAAGCTTTTGATATGAAATTTTTAGATAAGGATAATAATTGGAAATATGTTTATCAAACTTCATGGGGTGTTTCAACTAGATTGTTGGGAGCTATTATAATGGTCCATGGTGATGATAATGGCTTGGTATTGCCACCTAATGTTGCTCCAACGCAAGTGATAATTATACCAATTAAACAAGAAAATGAAACAGTTCAAAACAAGGTAAATGAAATATATAATAACTTATTAAATAAAAATATTAGAGTTGCTATTGATAATTCAGATAAATCTCCAGGATGGAAATTTAGTGAAGCTGAAATGAGAGGAATTCCCCTTCGAATTGAAATAGGACCAAAAGATGTTGAGAATAATACTTGTGTAGTAGCTAAAAGAAATGATTATACTAAAATCACCCTTGATATAAATAATGATTTAGGTGATAATATCAGCAATTTATTAAAACAAATTCAAGATGAAATGTATAATAAAGCATTAAATCATTTAAATGAAAACACCTATAATGTAGATAATTATGATGATTTTAAAAATATAATTACTAATAAAGGTGGATTTGTAAAAGCTCCTTGGTGTGGAGATGAAAATTGTGAAGTTAAGATTAAAGAAGACACTACAGCTACAAGTAGATGTATAAATAAAGAAATACAAGATAAAAAATGTATATGCTGTGGTAAAGATGCAAAATATGAAGTAACTTTTGCTAAAGCGTATTAAACGACAAAATATTTATAAATAAAAATTTAAAATATAGATAGGTGATTATGATGAAAAATAATTTATTATCTATATTTTTTTGTTGCATAATAGGATTATCTTTATCTTATTTCATGTTCAATCAATACGATAAAGATAGTGTTAAAACTTATATTGAAAAAGAAACATTAAATTTTTTACAAATAGGTGTATATTCTTCAAAAGAAGAAATGCAAAATAATGTTAAAAATGTTCCTTATTATATTTATATGGAAGAAAATAATCAATTCATAGTATTTATTGCTATAACTAAAAATGAAAATTTAGATAAAATAAAAGGATATTATGAGTCATTAGGATATGTTATAAATGTAAGAACATTTGAAATAACAAATCAGAAATTTTTTGAATTATTAAATCAATATGAAATGATGATTAGTCAAATAAAAGAGAATTCTTCAATATTAAATATAGAAAGTCAAATTTTAAGTAAATATGAGGAGATAATAAAAAATGAGTAAAATAAAAGAAATACCAATAAATGATCGTCCTATTGAAAGATTATTGAATAATGGAGTAGAAATATTATCAAATGAAGAATTATTATCTATTTTAATTAAAACAGGAACAATAAATAGATCTGCTAAAGATCTAGCTAATGAAATATTAAGCAAAATAAAAGATATAAGTGAATTAAAAAATATCAAATTAGAACAATTAATTAAAATAGAAGGAATAGGAGAGAATAAAGCTAGTACTATTATAGCTGCAATTGAATTAGGACATAGAATTAATCAGAAGATATCAGTTATAAATAAATTAAAAGTTAATGACGCATCAATCATTTTTGATTATTATAAACAAAAAATTGGAGAAAAATTTCAAGAACACTTTTATGCAATATATTTAGATAATAATAAAAAAATAATAAAAGAAAAACTTCTTTATATTGGAACAATTAACTTTAGTGTTGTACATCCAAGAGAAATATTTAAAGAGGCGTATTTACTTTCTGCGTCAGCAATCATATGTGTTCATAATCATCCATCAGGCAATATAATACCTAGTAAACAAGATATGGATTTAACTAATAAATTAGTTCAAATAGGAGAATTGTTAGGAATAAAAATATGTGATCATATTATTATAGGTAAAAATAAGTATTATAGTTTTTTTGAAAATAGCGATATTAAATAGGAGAAAAAATGAAAAAATTAGAAAAAAAATATAAAATAATTATCATTGTTATTATCATTATTTTGTGTTTGGGATTAACTATATATGATATTAGAAATAATAAAAAAAATTTAATAATAGAAAATATAATTAAAGATTCTGTTTTAATTATGGAAAAATTGGTATTTGTTCCTATTAATTTTATTGACGATAAAATTAATGAATTTAAACATTTTAATGAATTATCTAAAAAATACAAGGATTTAAAGTTAAAAGGAGATAAATATGATTTTTTAGAAGCTAAATATAGAGAAACTTTAAAAGAAGTTAAAGAGTTACAGCAAAGTTTAAAACTAAATTTTTTAACAAGTGAATACATATCAATTAATGCTAATGTTATAAATAGAAATATTAATTATTTTTTTAATACAATGATTATTGATAAAGGAAGTAATGATAATATTAAAGTAGGAGATGCTGTAATAACAGAAGGTGGTTTAATTGGTAATATAATTAATACAAGTTATCAAAACAGTACTGTTAAATTGCTAACAAATAATGAAGAAAATAAAATATCAGTTAAGATTGAAATAAATGAAAATTATATATATGGGTTACTTACTTTATATGACTTTAAAAAAAATGTTTTCATTATTGAGGGAATAAGCGAGAATACAGAAATACCAATCAATTCTTTTGTGACAACAACAGGTCTTAGTAATAATTATCCTTCTGGAATACTAATTGGATCTGTCAGTAATATTACAACTGATAATTTTGATTTAGCTAGAACACTAGAAGTTAGACCAAGTGCTAATTTTAATGATATAAATTATGTAACTGTTTTAAATAGAAGGTTAAAATGATTATTTTTTCTTTTATATTAGAAGGTATATTTACTAATTTAATATCAACCAGAACAATGTTTTTCAACCCTTTATTTGTTTTAACATCTTTTTTGTTAGTTAATTTAAATGATAAAAAAAAATATTTAGTTACATGTTTTATAATAGGATTATTATATGATGTTGTATATTTAAATATAATTTTAAATACTTTTATTTTTCCTTTAATTGGTTTTTTAATTTTATATTTATTTAAAATAATTAACAACAATAATATAAATAAATTTTTAGTATTATTATTAATTATTATTTTATATAGAGTAATTACATATTTAATATTGATATTATCTTTTAAGTTTGATAATAATATTATTATATTATTAAATAGTATTACCTCATCTTTTTTTATAAATTATATATATATGTTTATAATTGTCATATTTAAATTTCATATTAGAAAAAAATATTCATAAAATTAAATAGGTGAATATTATGAAAAAGGATCAAAAAAATACAAATAAATATTATAAATATAGTATTAAATTTTTATTTACTATAATTTTAACATTATTAACTTTGATAATTTTAAAATCAAATGTTTCATTAAAATCAAAGTTTTATAAAAAAGTATTTGAAGAAAGTATTACTTTTATAACTATTAATGATATGTATGAAAAATATTTTGGATCTCCAATACCTTTTAGTGATATTTTTAAAAATGAAGTTAAAGCAGTATTTAATGAAAAATTGAAATTTTATAAACAAAGTATTTATAAAGATGGTGTTTCACTATTAGTAGATAATAATTATTTAGTTCCAATATTAGAAAGTGGAATGGTTATATATGTCGGAAATAAAGATGATTATGGAAAAACTGTAATTGTAAAACAAATAGATGGTTTAGAAACATGGTATGGTAATTTATCAAATATTTCAGTCAATTTATATGATTATGTAGAAAAAGGTAATTTGCTTGGAGAAACAAAAAATGATAAATTATATTTAGCATTCAAAAAAAATGATAAATTTATAACTTATGAAGAACATATTTAAAATTCATGTATTTAATTATATAATAGCTTTTATATTTATAATAAATGGATATTTTAAAAATTATTTATATATTTTAATTATCATTTTGATTCATGAACTAGGTCATATATTTGGCGCATACATATTTTCTTGGAAAATAAAAAAAATAGTAATTTTACCATTTGGAGGAATTACTATTTTTAATGAGTTATTAAATAGAAAAATAAAAGAAGAGCTAATAATAGTTATGTTAGGACCACTATTTCAAATAATATTTATTACTATACTTAATTTAAAATTAAAAGAAGATATTATTACAAATTATAATATTATAATATTATTTATGAATTTACTTCCAATAATACCACTTGATGGATCAAAAATATTAAATTTAATAACAGACTATTTTTTTTCATATAAAACAAGTTATTATATAACTTTAATTTGTTCTATATTTTGTTGTATATTTTTTATAATATATTCAATTATTAAATTTAATTTAATATTTATAATATTTATATATTTTTTATTATTAAAAAATATTAAAGAAATCAAAAATAAGAGATATAAATATAATAAATTTATATTAGAAAGATACAATTATAATTTATATTTTAATAAATATAAAGTTATTAAAAATATTAACAAAATGAAAAGAGATTACAAACATATTTTTATTTACAATAATAAACAATATACAGAAAAAGAATTTTTACGTAATTTATTTGACAATAAAGGTAAAATATGCTAAAATCATTAATTGTGTAGGGCCTCTATAAAAAGCGCTACAACCACACAAAAAAGGTTTTAAAACATTTATGTGTACCTTAATGGTGAGTCTTAGATTTAAAAAAAAAGGAGGTATAATATGAAAGCTATTATCGAAACAGGTGGAAAACAATACTATGTAGAAGAAGGTACTGTTTTATATGTTGAAAAATTAGATGCAGAAGCAGGTTCAACAATTACATTTGATAATATTTTAATGGCAAATGGTGTAGTTGGACATCCTTATGTAAAAGGAGCTAAAGTAACTGCAGAAGTTATGAAACACGGTAAACAAAAAAAAGTTATTGTATTTAAATATAATGCTAAGAAAAAATATCGTAAAACTCAAGGACATCGTCAACCATATACTAAAGTAGAAATCAAAAAAATTAATTTATAATATGATTAAAATTAGTATAACTAAAAATGATGATTTAATAAATAAAATATTTATTAATGGACATTCTGGTTACGATGTATCTGGAAAAGATATCGTATGTGCTGGAGTAAGTTCTATTGTTATCACAACTATTAATGCCATACTTAAAATAGATGAAAAAGCTATTGAGTATCAAAAAGATGATGGGAAAATAGATATTACTGTTTTGAAACATACTGAAATAATTAATCTTTTAATTGATAATATGTTATCTTTATTAAAAGAAATGGCAACGGATTATAATAAATATATAAAAATAAAATAAGGAGGTGCAATGATGACTAAATTATTAACTTTAGAATTACAATTATTCGCCCATAAAAAAGGACAAGGTTCTACAAAAAATGGACGTGATTCAATATCTAAAAGATTAGGTGCAAAAGCAGCTGATGGAGAATTTGTAACAGGTGGATCAATTATTTACCGTCAAAGAGGTACTAAAATATATCCAGGTAACAATGTAGGTATTGGTAGTGATGACACTATATATGCAAAAGTAGATGGATATGTTAAATTTGAGCGTGTTGGAAAAGATAAAAAACAAGCAAGTGTATATCCAGAAAGAGTTTAATAATAAAATAAAAACAACTTCGTTTGAAGTTGCTTTTTTTTGTTTAAATACAATTTGACAAATTATATTTTTAGTGTTATACTTTAGCCGTAAACAGAAATATATTAGCAAAGCTATGGAAATGTAGTGTCGCAAAACTCAAGAGCCTAAAGCTTATGCTATGGTAGTCAGGTGCATATTATAAAATAAGCACCATACTTATTTTTTTGTTTATGTTAATGTTAATTATAACACATGATGGAAGGAGGGGTAAGTCATGTTAAGATGGTTAAGAAAATTTTTATAATAACTAATTAAAATCATAAGATGTTTAGATATATAGATTTAACTAGTTAATTATGAAGTCCGGTGTTTAAAATGCCGGACTTTAATTATATAATTTTTTTATAATAATTGTCAATAAAAAAATAAAAAAAAGAAAAAAACATTGAGTTAGTCTTTTTTTTTTGATATACTTAATTAGATAAGGTAGGTAATAATTATGAAATTTCTAGAAAAAAAAATACTTATTAAAACTTTAATAATATTTGCTATTTACTTTAGTTATACAGTTATAGTATCATCTTTGCTAGGTGTATTTAATTTAAATGATCAAATATACAATCTATTTATTGCAGATTTAATTTTCTTTTTTGGAATGATTTGTGCATATAAAAATAAAATAAAAGATGATTATCATGAATTTTTAAATAAATATAAATTAAAAGAAAAAATATTAATTATATTTAAATGGGTTTTATTATTATTTATATTTAACCTGATAATGGGGTTTTTAACAGAAATATTTCTTCCGTCGGCAGCTGATGGTATTGATGATAATGTTAATGCTTTAAAGTCTTTATTTGGCGTATCAACAATGTATACAATATTTAAAGCTATGCTTTTCGCTCCAATAGTTGAAGAACTGTTATTTAGGGAATCAATATCTGAATGTATTAATAATAAAATTGTATTTATGATTACAACTAGTCTGATTTATGCTATAATGAATACAATATATGGAGATATGAGTAAAACATATATGATTTTGGATTTTATTTCATATTTTCTATTTTATTTAATACTGTCAGGTTTATATTTGAAATACAATAAAAATATTGTTATTATAATGTTTATTAAATTTTTCTATAATTTAATACCATTAACTATTTTATTATTAGGAGTGTGAAAATGAATACTACAAGAATTAATGATTTATTAAATATTTTAGCAGTAGTACAAAAACCAACAACCGAAGCACAAAGTATGAACATCATCATTTTTGTCATAATAGTAGTAATAATTTTAGTGATTGTAAGCACTCTTTATGCAAATAAAAAATAGTGCTTTTTTTTTATGCAAAAATAATGTATAATTGATAGAAGAAATGAGTGATATAATGTTTATAGATGAAGTTGTTATAGAATTATTGGCCGGAGATGGTGGAAATGGATGTATGGCTTTTAGAAGAGAAAAATATATTCCTATGGGAGGACCATTTGGTGGAAGTGGTGGAAAAGGTAGTGACATCATTTTCAAAGTTGATGAAGGATTAAATACTTTAGTTGATTTAAGATATAATCGTATTATAAAAGGTAAAAAAGGTGTTAATGGTGAAGGAAAAGCTAAACAAGGAGCTAATGCTGAAGATATAATTGTAAAAGTACCACTTGGAACTGTTATTACAGATACAGAAACAAATTTAATAATTGCTGATTTAACTAAAAAAGATGATCAAGTTGTGGTAGCTTATGGAGGTCGTGGAGGAAGAGGTAATATTGCATTTGCAACTAGAGCTAATCCTGCTCCAAACTTTGCTGAAAATGGTGAACCAGGAGAATATAAAAAAATAAAAGTTGAATTAAAATTATTAGCTGATGTTGGATTAGTAGGAATGCCTAGTGTTGGTAAATCAACTATTATATCAAAAATATCCGCTTCAAAACCTAAAATAGCTGCATATCATTTTACAACTTTAACACCAAATTTAGGAGTAGTTAAAGTAGGTGAAAATAAATCGTTTGTAGTAGCTGATTTACCTGGATTAATTAAAGGTGCATCTTTAGGAGAAGGTCTTGGAGATCGTTTCTTAAAACATATAGAAAGAACACGCGTTATAGCTCATGTTATTGATATGAGTGGATTTGAAGGTAGAAATCCTTATGAAGATTATTTAATAATAAATAAAGAATTAAGTGATTTTAATACAAAGATAATGGAAAAACCTCAAATTGTTATAGCTAATAAAATGGATATGGAAGGTGCTAAAGAAAATTTAGAACAATTTAAAAAAGAAGTAAAGAATGTTAAAATATTTGAAGTTTCAGCACTAACTAATATTGGATTAAAAGATGTTTTAGTTGAATTATCAAATATGTTAGATCATATTGAAAAACAGCCATTATATGAAGAAGAAAAGTTTGAAAGTCATATTTTATATAAATTCAAACAAGAACAACCTTTCTTTATTAATAAAGAAGGAAATACATGGGTTGTAACTGGGAAAGAAGTTGAAAAATTACTACGTATGACAAAATTTTCTACCGATGAAGCTGTTAAAAGATTTACAAATAAATTAAGAAAAATGGGTATTGATGATAAACTAAGAGAACTTGGTGCAGTTGAAGGAGAAACAGTCAGAATTCTAGAACTAGAATTTGATTATAAAGATATTTAAAAAGACAAAAGTCTTTTTTTTATAAATTGTGTTATAATTAATTAGGTGATAAAATGAATGGTATATTGATAATTAACAAAGAAAAAGATTATACTAGTAGAGATGTTGTAAATATTATTTCAAAGGAATTAAAAACAAAAAAAGTGGGACATACCGGAACACTTGATCCTTTAGCAGAAGGGGTTTTGGTTATATGTATTGGTAGTGCTACTAAATTAGTTGAAATAATAACAAACAATGATAAAGAATATATAGCCGAAATTACATTAGGATTAAAAACAGATACACTAGACATAACCGGAAATCTATTAAAAGAAGAAGTTGCTATTGTTGATAGAAAACAGATACAAAATGTAATAAAATTATTTGAAAAAACATATGAACAAACGGTACCAATATATTCAGCAGTTAAAATTAATGGTAAAAAATTATATCAATATGCTAGAAATGATGAGTATATAGAATTACCAAAAAGAAAAATAACGATTAAGAAAATCGAACTTTTAGGTGATATAAAATATGAAGATAATAAAACAATATTTACAATTAAATGTTTGGTTTCTAAAGGAACTTACATTAGAAGTTTGATAGATGATATAGCTAAAGAATTAAATACAATTGGTGTTATGTCAAAACTTACAAGAACTGCGCAAGGCATATTTGATATAAAAGAAAGCTATTCAATAGATGATGTTAAAAATAACAATTATAAATTAATAAAACCAAAAGAAATATTAAATGAATATTTTATAGTAATTTGTGATGAAAATCTAGAATTTAAAATTAAAAATGGTTCTTTAATAGACAATATATATAATCATGATATTGTTTTATTTAAAAACAAGCAAAATAACATATTAAGCATTTATAAGGTATATGAAAAAGATAAGACAAAATTAAAACCTTGGAAAATGTTTGCGGATATAGATAATTGATAAAAGAAATAGTATTTCTTTTTTTTTTCACAATTCAATGATATAATAAATTAGGTGATTAAAATGATATATTTAGATTATTCAGCTACAACACCAGTTAATAAAGCGGTGTTAGATAGTTTTAATAAAGTTTGTTTAAATTATATAGGAAATCCTAATTCTTTACATAAATTAGGAGTAGATGCTAATAATTTGGAAAAGCAGGCAACAAATCAAATAAAAGAAATATTAAATTTAACAGATCATGAAGTTATATATACAAGTGGATCTAGTGAATCTAATAATTTAGCAATTAAAGGTATATGTGATAAATATCAAAATGTTGGTAAACATATCATAACAACTAATTTAGAACATTCTTCAATTTATGGACCTGTTGGTTATTTACAAAAAAAAGGATATGAAGTTGATTTTGTAAAAACTAATGAAAAAGGGATAATTGATTTAGATGACTTAAAAAATAAATTAAGAGAAGATACAGTATTAGTAACAATAGCTTCTGTAAATAGTGAAACAGGAATATTACAACCAATAAATGAAATAGGACAAATTCTTAAAGAATATAAATGTTTTTTTCATGTTGATGCAACTCAAAGTATTGGTAAGGTAAAAATAGATTTCAAAAATGTTGATTTATTTAGTTTTTCAGCTCATAAAATATATGGGTTAAAAGGAATTGGATGTTTAGTTAAAAACAAAAAAATTAATTTAGAACCAATTATTCATGGGGGCAAAAGCACAACAATATATAGAAGTGGAACTCCAGCTCTACCATTAATTGTTTCTTTAGCTAAAGCGTTAAGATTAATAAATGAAACAATTGATGAAGATTACAAAAATGTATTGAATTTAAATAATTATTTAAAACAACATTTACAAAAATATGATAAAGTTTTCATTAATAGTAATGAATTTACTATTCCTCATGTACTAAATATTAGTATTATTGGAATTAAACCTGAGACAATGCAACATGCTTTAGAAGAAGATGAAATTTATATATCAACACAAAGTGCTTGTTCTTCAAATAATCCTGTTAGTAAAGCTGTATTAGAAGTAACAAAAGATGAATTAAAAGCTAAACACAGTATTAGAATAAGTTTATCAGGCTTAACCACTAAAGAAGAGATAAATAAATTTTTAGTATCATTTGATAGATGTTATTATAAATTAAACATGAAATAGAAGGTGTATTATGAAGATAATAAGAATAAGTGCTATGTGGTGTACAAGTTGTATAGTAACTTATAATATATGGCAATTATTGCAAAAAGTTTATCCTCATTTTGAATATATAGAATATGATTATGATTTTGATGAAGAAATAATTAAAAAATATAAAATTGGAAATATAATTCCTGTAATTATTATTTTGAATGAGCAAAATGAAGAAATTAAAAGAATAATTGGCGAAAAAACAAAAGAAGAAATATTTGAAATAATAAAAGAAGTAGGTGCTTAAATGAAAAAAATATGGCTATTATTAATACCATTGTTGTTTATAGCTAGAGTAAATGCCCAAAATAAAAATGAAGTTAATTTATATTTGTTTCATGGTGAAGAATGCCCACACTGTGCAGAAGAAATAGAATATTTAAAATCGATTCAAGATGATTATGATAATTTAAATATTATTAAGTATGAAGTTTGGCATGACGATTTAAATAGTGAATTTTTAAATCAAGTGAAATCATATTTTAACACAAGTAATTCATATGTTCCTTATACTGTTATTGGAACAAATACATTAACCGGGTTTAATGAAAATACAAAAGAAAAAATAAAAGAATATATTGAATATTGTAGTATTAATGATTGCTCTGATATTGTGAAATCTCTTAATCAAGGAAATACAACCTCAGAACAATTGAATCAAGAAGAAATAATAGATGATTCAAATATAACAGTTCCAGTTTTAGGAAAAATTGATGCTAAAAAAGTATCATTACCTTTAATTGCAGTAGTTATTGGTTTTGTAGATGGATTTAATCCTTGTGCAATGTGGGTATTAATATTTTTAATAAGTTTCTTATTAACAACTAAAGATCGAAAAAAAATGTGGATTTTAGGTACAATATTTATTTTTACATCAGCTTTAATATATATGTTATTTATGATGTCTTGGTTAACAATAACGATTAAATTGAGTAATGTAACAATATTAAGAAATATTATTGCTTCAATAGCTATTATGGCAGCTTTTATTAATTTAAGAAGTTATTATCGTATGTTAAAAAAAGATGTTGGATGTGAAGTTGTTGATTCTAATAAGAGAAAAAAATTAATGAATAAAATTAAAACCTTCGTATTAGAAAAAAATTTAATTATTGGCATAATCGGGGTAATTTCATTAGCCGCAACAGTTAATATTATTGAACTAGCTTGCTCTGCTGGATTACCATTATTATTTACACAAGTTTTAGCTATGAATAATTTATCAAAAGTAATGTATTTAATATATATATTGATATACATATTATTTTTCTTATTAGATGATATGATTATTTTTGCTATAGCAATGTTTACATTTAAAGTTACTGGAATATCAAATAAATATACTAAGTATTCACATTTGATAGGTGGAATTATTATGTTATTAATTGGTTTGCTTTTAATATTTAAACCATCAATAATAATGTTTAATTTTTAATCATAAAACGACATAAAAAATTATGTTGTTTTTTTATAATTAAAGAGGTGATGATATGAGAAAATATTACTTATTTATTATAAGAGATGAGTATTATAATAAATATAGATATAAACAAAATATATTATATAAAGCCTTATTTTATTTATATAAGACAAATGAATATGATTTAAGCCATGGATTATATTTATATGAAAAAATATGTAATGTCTTTAGCGTTAAGTTATTAAATAATTATATTAAAAATAAATATGAAACAGAAATTATTTCTAAAAAAATAATTAAATTAAATTCCATAATAGAAAAAACAATAATTCAAATAAATTATTCTTGTGTAATAGTTATAAGTAATATGAACATACCATTAATATTTAAGACATTAAATATATATAATAAAAAAATTTTTGTTTGTGACTTCATTAATCAAGATTATTTTTGGTTAAATTCCCAATTAAGTGAATTTTATCAAAAACATACATATAATAAAATAGGTGGTTGATATGAAAAAAGAAGAATTCAAAGAGTTTGTTAAAAAAAATCCATCATTAATAAAATATATTAAAAATGATGAAATGACATGGCAGAAATTTTATGAAATATATGATATGTATGGAGAAAATAATGAAATTTGGGATCAATATTTAAATAAAAAAGTTACAGAACCAGTAAAGAATGTTGGTATCAATGAATTTGTTACATGGTTAAAAACTATTAATTTAACAGAAATACAAGATGGATTAAATAGTGTAAGTCGCGTTATTGGAGTTTTTCAAGATTTAGGAAACAATAAGGAAAATAATATTAAAACAGAATATAAACCAAGACCTTTATATAAACATTTTGAAGACTAATGACTTTAGATATTCAATTTAAAATCAAAAATAATCCCTATTATTTAAGATATATAAGAGAAAATTCATATTGGTATAAAATGTTAAATAGAAATCCTGAAATATTTAAATCTTTTGAAGAACAAGTCAAAATTAAATATCAACTTAGAACTAGTGATAAATTAAAAAATATTATTTCAACAATCAATGTTTTACAAAATGTTGTTTCTTCATTAAAATAATATGTTATAATTAATTTGAGGGATTAGTATGAGAGTAATATCGGGAAAATATAAAGGAAAAATAATAAATGGCTTTAATATTGATGGAACTAGACCAACTATGGATAGAATAAAAGAATCATTATTTGGTATGATTCAGATTTATTTAGAAGACAGTACTTGCTTAGATCTTTTTGCTGGTTCAGGTAGTCTTGGAATAGAAGCTTTAAGTAACGATTCTAAACAATGTTACTTTGTAGAAAAAAATGATATAATTTTTAATATTTTAAAAGAAAACTTAAAAATGATGGAAAATGCTATTTTAATAAAACAAGACTATGAAAAATTTTTATCAAATATTAATACTAAATTTGATATTGTTTTTTTAGATCCTCCATATAAATTAAATTTAATTAGTAAAAGTATAGAAATATTAATAAAAAAAGAATTATTAAATGATAATGCTATTATTATATGTGAATATGAAACAGAAAAAATAATATGTGATTTAGCTATTTTGAAAGAAAAAAAATATGGTTCGAAATTTATAACAATATATAAGTATGAGAAAAATTAAATAATTTTTCTTTTTTTTTATATTTTAAAAGGAATATTGAATTAATACTAGTAGGATATAAGCAAGGAGGTGAAACAAATAAAAAAATATTATTTTACAAAGCAATACGATATAAAAAACTGTGGGGCTGCCTGTTTATCAATGATAATTAAATATTACAGAGGATATATAGGTTTAGAAAAACTAAATCAACTAACAAAAACAGATAAAAATGGTACTTCTGCATATAACATAATAGAAGCTGCAAAAAAATTAGGATTTCAAGCTGATGGTATAAAAACAAGTTTTGAAAATCTTAATAAAATAGCCATTCCTTTTATAGCTTACATTGTTATTGATGATGTATATAAACATTTTGTTGTTGTATATGAAATTGATTATAAAAAGAAGATTGTTGTTATAGCTGATCCAGCTAAAAAGATAATTAAAATGAGATTTGAAGAATTTGAAAAGATTTTTAAAAACGTTGTATTAACTTTCATCCCACTTCATAAAATGCCTATATACAAAGAAGAAAACTATATGAAAAACATGATTTTAAAAATTCTTTTAGATAATAATAAAAAAATTATTATTTTATCACTTATATCTATTTTGGTAACCTTATTATCTATCATGAATTCTTTTTATTTAAAAATAATTATTGATGAAAATGATAAAACAATAAACTTTTTAATAATATTATTTGTTGCTTTTTTAAATCTTAGCATCATGAAAAATGTAATTGATTTTATTAAAAATAAAATAATTATTAAAATAAATAAAAATATTGATTTAACTTTAACAAATGATGTTTTTAATAAAATTGTTTCACTTCCTTATAACTATTACCGGAATAAAACAACCGGTGATATCATAACTAGATTTAATGATTTGATTAAAATAAAGGAAATGATGAGTAAGATATGTGCAGTTTTTTTAATTGATTTTTTATTATCATTATTTTCTTTAATAGCTCTTTTTGTTATTAATAAATTATTGTTTTTAATAACAATAATAATATCACTTATTTATATTTTGATAATTGTTATTTTTAAAAAAATTATTTTGTTTAAAATAGAAGAAGTAAAAAATGTTGAAACAAATATTAATTCTTATTTGATAGAAACAATATCTGGGTTTGAAACAATAAAAGGATTATCAATTGAAAAAAATAGAAAAACAACTTTTTTTAAAATGTATAATAATTTTTCAAATGAAAATTACAAATTGAATTATTTATATTACAAGGAAAATTTATTTAAAAATTTTATTTATGATATTAATTTAATTATTATTATCTTCTTAGGAACTTTATTTGTCAAAAACCAAATGATGTCTGTTGGTAATTTGGTTTTATTTGTATCTTTAATTAATATTTTTCTATATTTTGTTAAAGACATAATAGAAAGTGATCATCTAATAAAAGAAGCTATATTGTCTATAAACAGAATAAATGAAATAGTTTATGAAAATAATACCAGTAAAAAAAGAAAGATAAATAAAGTTAATTCAATTGAAATAAAAAATCTAACTTATTATCATAATGAAAAACAACTTATTTTAAAAGATATTAATCTTAAAATTAGTAAAAATGATAAAATACTATTAATTGGTGGAAGTGGTAGTGGGAAGTCAACTTTATTAAAAATAATAAAAGGTTATTACAATATTAAAAATTCTGTATTTATTAATGATATTGATATTAATAAATTAGATATTTCTAAAATATCTTATTTGTCACAAAATGAAATTTTGTTCACAGATACTATTTATAATAATATTGTTTTAAATGATAATGTGTCGCAAGTAGATTTTGAAAAAATATGTGATATTTGTTGTGTTGATGAGATATTAAATAAAAATATTCTTGGATGTAATACTTTAATTGAAGAAAATGGATTTAATATATCTGGTGGAGAAAAACAAAGAATTGTTTTAGCTAGAACATTATTAAAAAAATCAGACGTTATTTTAATTGATGAAGGTTTTAGCCAGATAGATGTATCAACAGAAAGAAAAATCTTAAAAAGTATTTTTAAGAATTATAATAATAAAATAATAATAATTGTTTCTCATAGAATAGATAATATGGATTTATATAATAAAGTGATAAAATTAAATAATAAAAGGATAGAAAATGAAATCATTAAAACAAAGTAGGAAGGAGTACTTATGTTAAGTTTTTGGTTAAGATTATTAAGACGTTTAATATATTTTATGTAAATGGAGGTCAATATGAAAAAATTAAATGAAATAGAATTAAAAAAAATAGATGGTGGCGGAATAACTTTTGGATTTGGTTTAGCTTTAGGTGCATTAATAACCTTACTTTCTGGAATTATCGATGGTTATATTCGCCCACTTTCGTGTCGTTAGGAGGATTTATGAAATACTTGAGTAATGAACAACTACAGTTAATAACTGGAGGTTCAATTAGCGCTTCAATGCTAGGATATATAGTAAGAGGAATTAATAGCCTATTGGATTTAGGTAGAAGTATAGGAAGTGCTATAAGAAGAGTTCAAAATGGAGCATTATGTCCATTATAAAAAATGAGCTTTTAATATTAATGAGCAAAATATGTTTATTAATATTAAGTATTCCTATAATAGAAATATTAATAAAAGTTATTTTTACATATGGACAATTAATTGGTACATACGCGAGAATAATAATTGAAAAAGGAATTTGATTTCCTTTTTTTATTTAAATTAATTAATTTATTACAAAATATGTTGAAATATGAATAAAATGGTGCTATAATATCAAATAGTTATGAAGGGAGGGATTATCAGATGGCTACAGTAGTTGTAAGAAATGGAAATGTAGATGGTGCCTTAAGAACATTGAAACAAAAAAATGCAAAAGATGGTTCCTCAAAAAAATTACGTGAAAGACAAGAAGGTTATATGAAACCTGGTGTTAAAAAAAGACTAGCTCAAAAAGAAGCTATTAAAAATAGTAAAAAAAATAGTCGTAATACTTACTAAGAGCTTTTAGCTCTTTTTTTGAAAGGAAAATGAATATGAGAGAAAAAATATTAAATGATTTAAAAACAGCAATGAAGGAACAAAACAAAGATGTATTAACAGTTATTAGGATGATAAAAGGTGCTATGCAATTAGAAGAAATAAATCTAAAAAGAGAATTGAATGATGATGAAATTATAAATGTAATAGTTAAACAAATAAAAACTAGAAAAGAATCTATAGTTGAGTTTGAAAAAGGAAATAGACAAGATTTAATAAGTAAAACAAATGAAGAAATCGATATATTAAGTAAATATATGCCAGAACAATTAACAGAAAAAGAAATAAATGATGAAATAACAAAAGCATTTGAAGAAATTAACCCAACTTCATCTTCCGATATGGGAAAACTAATGGCTAGACTTACACCAATATTTAAAGGAAAAGCTGATATGAGTTTTGTTAGTAAAACAATAAAAGAAAAATTAAGTAATTTATAAAAAAACGACACAATATATGTGTTGTTTTTTTTATAATAAGTATGGTGATGAAATGAAAATATATTTAGATCTAATATTATTACTAAATTTCATTTTTGATTTATTATTATTGTTAACAGTTTCTATTTTATTAAAAAGATGTGCTAAATTTTATAAACTATTTTTAGGAGCATTAATGGGCAGTTTAAGTATATTTTTACTTTTTATTAATATGAATTCATTTACTTTATTTTTCATTAAAATAATAATAAGTATATTCATGGTTATTATATCATTTTCTTTTAAAAATATTAAATATACATTTAATAATATATTATATTTATATACAACAAGTATAATCTTAGGAGGATTTCTTTATTTATTGAATATACAATTTTCATATAAGCAAATAGGGTTAGTATTTTATCATAATGGATTAAGTATCAATTTTATTTTTTTAATCATATTTTCACCAGTTATATTATATATTTATATGAAACAGATAAAAAAATTAAAAAACAATTATAACAATTATTATAAATTAAATATATACTATAAAAATAAAAAATATGAGCTAAGTAGTTATTTAGATACAGGAAATATGTTAAAATCACCATATTCTAATAAGCCTATAATTATTATAAACAAAAACATTATAAAAGATAATAATATGGAATTTGTTTTAATACCAATATATACTATTAATAATTGTAATTTACTTAAGTGTTTTAAAATAAGAGAATTTGAAATAAATAAAAGAAAAATAAAAAAAGATATTTTAGTAGGAATAAGTAATCAAACAATAAATATTGACGGTATTGATTGCATATTAAATAATTACTTAATGGAGGAAATAATATGATAAAAAAGATAATTGATTTTATTATTAATAAAATAAATAAAAATAATATTTATTTTATTGGAAGTACAGATAAATTACCAGAACCATTATCTAAAGATGATGAAATTAAATATGTTACCTTATCAAATAATGGAGATTTAAAAGCTAGAGAAAAATTAATTGAACATAATTTAAGATTAGTTGTTTTTTTATCAAAAAAATACGAAAACACTAATATTGATTTAGAAGATTTGGTGAGCATAGGAACAATAGGACTTATAAAAGGTGTTAATACTTATAAATTAGATAAGAACATTAAACTAGCTACATATGCATCAAGATGTATTGATAATGAAATATTAATGTTTTTAAGAAAAAATAAAAAAAGAAAGACAGAAATTAGTTTTGAAGATAGTTTAAGCTATGATTCCGAAGGAAATGAATTACATTTAGAAGATATATTAGGAACAGAAAATGATATTGTTACTAAAAATATAGAAGAAAATTCAGAAAAAATAATATTACAAAGAGAAATAAATAAATTAAATGAAAGAGATAAAAAAATAATGATTTTAAGATATGGATTATTTAATAAAGAAGAAATGACGCAAAAAGAAGTAGCTAATTTTCTAGGAATAAGTCAATCATATATATCGAGAATTGAAAAAAAAATAATTAAAAGATTAAAAAACTTGGTTAAAATATAAAAATATATGAATAAAATCCATATATTTTTTCTTATTTAAATTACTTGATAATAAATAAATCCTTTAGTATAATATAAAATATAGAGATAGGAAGTATGAATATGGAAAAAAATAATGGATTTACGCTTATTGAATTATTAGCTGTTATAGTAATACTAGCTCTAATAGCATTAATATCAGTACCAATGATATTAGGAATAGTAGAAAAAGTAAAAAAAGGTGCACTTGGTGCTACAGCAAATGGACTGTTAGAAAGTGCAACACTATATTATGCTAAAAATTTAAGTACTATTGGAGAAAATAAAGCTTTCTTATTTGATGAAACACATGATGGAGAAACAACTGATAATATCAAATTAACATATAAAGGGGACTTTAAAGGAACTGGAAGTGTAAGAATATATAAAGATGGAAAAACAGCAATATGTATTCAAGATGAAAAATACTATGCAATTAAAAATATAAATAATACAAAAGTAACAACAGGAACAGGAACATGTTCATATGATGAGGCAACAAATACATATTTAAGTGTTAATTTAGTAAGTCAAGAATTAGTAGATAATTTGCAAGAACAAGTGGATGATTTAACAGATGAGATTAATAATTTAAAATCTTTAGGAGATGCAACAGCAGCAGATATTTTGTCTGGGAAAACGGCAGTTGTTGATGGAGAACTAGTTAATGGAACATTTGTTGCAAAAACAAACATACCTAAAACTTTATATCAAGTTTTAGGACAAGATTTATTTCCAAGTTATACATTTACAGAAGATGTTAATTATGGATTTTTAATAATTTCAAGAGCATCAAATAGTGTGTTTGATCTTCAATATTCTCTTACAACATCAACTGGTAGTAGTACAGTTCTTGATAGTATAGCAACAGGTGGAAATTACGATTCATATTTATCATCAAAAACTGTTGAATTAAAAAATATTAAAGCCGGGGATAAAATAAATGCTAATACGCATGGATATTGGGGTAGAACAATTATAATTAAACTTAATTAAAATTTAACAGATTATTTATATCTGTTTTTTATATTTTTTGTAGCTGAATATTGCCTTGTATTGACACAAATAAGATTATAAGTTAAAATTAATAAAGTAAATATAATATAAAGAATATAGGTTATTATATTAAAATAAATGTTTATAAATAGGAGTGATATTATGAATAAAGGATTTGCATCAACAGGCATTTTATATACAATATTAATAATATCATTGGTATTATTGACATCTGTTTTATCAGATTTACAAAATAAAAAAAGTATACTAGATAATATTAAAAGTGAAACAGTAGAAGCTGTTGATGACAAGTTAG
>JAQVKM010000011.1 GCA_028694645.1 Bacilli bacterium | reverse complement strand
ATTGAACGAGCATTATTAAGATATATAACTGAACCACAGAATTATTTTGAAGAAGAACGATTAAATTTATTAGCCACTTTAATTGCACAAGAAAAGTTAGATATAAAAATTGCTTTTTCTTTAAAAAATGATAAATTGGGTTTATATCACGAAAAGTTGGGTTTGATTCATGATAATGAAAACAATATTATTGCTTTTTCAGGTTCTATGAATGAAACGGAAAATGCATTTATTAATAATTATGAAATTGTAGATGTATTTACTTCTTGGGAAGATAATGATAGAGTTGTTATTAAAGAAAAAGCATTTGATCAGTTATGGTTCAATAATGATTCAAGTGCAGTTGTATATGATTTTCCTAGAGTTGTAAAAGAAAAAATTATGTCATATAAAAAAGGCAATGTTGATTGGGATATAGATAATAAAGAATTTATAAAAAACATAACTTCAAATAGTGAAGTTGAAAAGCTTAAAACAGTTACAAATTCACCAGAAATACCAGCAGGTGTTTCATTGCATGATTATCAAAAAAATGCAATTGAAAATTGGAAGGATAACAATTACAAAGGAATTTTTGATATGGCAACAGGAACTGGTAAAACATTTACTGGATTGGGTGCTATAACAGAACTATATAAAAATAAAAATGGTAAGTTGGCAGTTATTATTGTTTGTCCATATCAACATCTTGTTGATCAATGGGTTGAAGACATACTTAACTTTAATATTAATCCAATAATAGGACATAGTTCTTCAATTCAAAAAGATTTTAAACAAAAATTTAAAATGGCAATTATGGATTATAATTTAGGTGTTAGAAAGTTTTTCTGCTTTGTTTGTACGAATGGAACATTTTCATCTGAGTATATACAATCTCAAATACAAAATATTAGAGGGGATGTATTACTTGTTGTAGATGAGGCTCATAATTTTGGTGCAACCAATTTGAAAAAAACATTAACAGATAAATTTAATTACAGATTGGCTTTATCAGCAACATTAGAAAGACATGGGGACGAAGAAGGAACGCAAGCGTTATTAAATTATTTTGGAAAAAAATGTATTGAATTTTCATTGGAAGATGCGATTAATCAAAAGTTTTTAACTCCATATGAATATCATCCTGTAGTAATTTATTTTGAGGAAAGCGAACTTGAAGAGTATCATACACTTTCAAAAGAAATATCAAGATGTATTATTAAGAAAAATGGTAAAACAGAATTAAATGAAAGAGGAAAAGTATTAGCACAAAGAAGAGCAAGAGTAGTTGCTGGTGCATATGCAAAAATACCTAGACTAGCAAAAGAAATAAAACCATTTGTTAATGATAATCATATTTTAGTATATTGTGGAGCAACTAAAATATCTGAACAAGATGATTTAGGGGAAGATATGCGACAAATTGATGTGATAACATCTTTGCTTGGTAAAGATTTAAAAATGAATGTAGCACAATTTACATCTAATGAGGATAGTGCTACGAGAGAATTGTTAAGAAAAAAATTCTTTGATGGAGATTATTTACAAGCGTTAGTTGCCATTAAATGCTTAGATGAGGGCGTGAATATACCTGCAATAAAAACTGCATTTATTCTTGCAAGTACTACTAATCCAAAAGAATATATACAAAGGCGAGGTAGGGTTTTAAGAAAATATCCTGGAAAGGAATTTGCTATTATATATGACTTTGTAACATTACCAAGACCATTAGATGAAGCAGCAAATTTAACAGTAGAGGAAATAAGTTGTGAAAAGTCAATGGTAAAAAATGAAATAAATAGGATGACAGAATTTAAAAGACTTGCACTTAATAGAATGGAATCTGACAAGTTAATTTATGACATTATAGATGCATATCATTTAAATGATGATGAAGAAATGGAGGAAATGTATTATGAGTAATCAATCAGAGCAAATAACTGAAATCAATGATTCTAATTACATTGTTGATGATAATAAATTAAATATTATTGTTAAAAGAATTATTCAGTTGGAAAACGACAATGTTAAAACAAGAGAATTTAATGATGAAGAAATTAAAAAGAAAATAGAAAAAATTATAGAGGAGGAATTAAAATGTTGTTAAAAAGAATGACTTTAACAAATTTCCGCCCATTTAAAGGAGAACATGAAATAACTTTTTCTACTGATACTGAAAAAAATGTAACTCTTGTTATGGCTGAAAATGGTGCAGGTAAAACAACTTTAGCACAAGCCTTCCAATGGGCTTTGTATTCAAAAACAGAGGGATTTAAAAATAAATCGGTGTTAAATAGTATTGTAGAAAAAGAAATGATGTTAAATAGTGAAGCAAATGTAATTGCTAAACTAGAATTAAGTCATAATAATGTTGAATACACTATAATTAGAAAACAGATATATAAAAAGGATATTAATGGTATTGTCAAATCAGATAATCCTGTATTAGAAATATATACAAAACAAGAAGATGGACAAACTGTTGTAAATAATCCATATAAAAATGTTTCTACTATTTCAAACATTTTACCTGAAACTTTATCAAAATACTTTTTCTTTGATGGTGAAAGAATTGAAAAAATGGCAGGGGAAGTAAATTCAGGTAAAAGTGATGAATTTAAAAGTGCTGTTCAAAATATTTTAGGATTAACTGCATTAACCAAAGCAATAGAACATTTGAATCCAAATCAAAAGAACAGTGTTATTGGTAGATATAATGCACAAATGGACGCTGCTGGTGATCAAAAAACAAGAGAGTTAAGGGATATTATATATAGTTCTACAGATAAAATTGAACTAAATAATCAAAGAATTGATAAAATTGATGAAGAAATTACATATTATCAAGGTGAAATAGAAAAAGCGAAAGCAGAAATTTTATCATTTGCTGATGCAGAAAAGATGCAACAAGAACTAAATAGACTTAATACAAATTTAAGACAGGAAAACCAAACAAAGAATAATTCAATATCTTTATTAATGAGTAATTTTACAAAACAAACATATAGTTATTTTTCAAGACATTTGATACAGGAAGCATTAGTTGAATTGAAAAATACGGATAATATAGATAAAGGAATTCCATCTGTAAGAGCTGAAACAATTAAATTTTTAATGAATAGAAAAAAATGCTTATGTGGAAATGATTTATCAGATCCAACATCAGAAGCATCACAAAATTTAACTGAATTATTAAAATATATTCCACCACAATCATTAGGAACAGCAATATCAACATTTCAAAGTAAGTCTAATTCAACTATAAAACAAGCAAATAATTATTTTTCAAATATTGAGTCGCAATTAAGTGCAATTAGAGCAAGTAGCAATAAAATAGATGAATTAGAAAAAAGTATTGGAGATATAGATAGTTCGATACTTAAATCATCCAATACTAAAGTAACAGACTTAAAAAATAGACAAATGACAATGGAAAAAACATTAAGAGATTTAACTAATGAAAAGAATCAATTAACAAGTCAAAATTTATATTCAGATGATAAAAAAAGAGAAGCAGAAGCAGAAATTAGTCGATTACAATTAAAAATAGAGAAAAATAAGGCAATAGAGGAACAAATTATTTATGCAAGAGAGGCGTATAATAAATTTAAATCAACATATGATTATCAAGAATCAAATACAAGAGAAAAATTAGAAGATCAAATAAATGCTTTATTTAAACAAATATATGCTGGAGGTATGACAATAAATATAGATGACAGATATAAAATAACATCATATGTTAATGAACTAGAAGAAAATAGTTCAAATCTTGATTCTAATACTGCAAAAAGTTATTCTATTATATTTGCTTTTATTGTTGGTGTTATAAGTTTATCTAAACAAAAAGTTAAAGAAAAAAGCAGTGATATTGTAACTGATGAATATCCACTTGTTATGGATGCACCATTATCTTCATTTGACCAAAGAAGAATTAAAAATATATGTGAAGTAATTCCTGGAATTGCAAGACAAGTAATAATATTCATTAAAGATTCTGATGGTAATATTGCAAAAAGAGAAATGGCTGGGAAAATCGGTATAGAATATGAGGTTACATTAAGAGATAAAGAAATTCCTCTAGATAGTAAAATAACAAAGGTAGGTGAGTAAAATGTTTGATAAAGATTATACATTTAAAGGAAGACATGCAAATATAGTTACACAATTAACATCAGAAATAGATAGCACTACCAAATTTAAATTTTTTGATAGAAATATTGATGTATTTATTATTGCACCAATAGTTGGTTATTTGTATGGTAGAAAATCTGAAAGAGATGAATCTGGTCAAGTTACAGTTGACAATGTGAAAAAGATAAATTTTGACCAAATGAATAGAGAGTCTTATACATTGAACTTTAACTATGAATTAATTATGTTATTGCATGAAAAGGATACACAACCTATTGAAAAAAGATTGGACAGAGCATTCAGATATGCTAAAGGTACTTCAGAAAAGGAAGAATGTTATAAAATTTATGAGAAATATGTTTTAGGTGGTATTGATGTGTTAAAAGAAAAACTTCTGGATAACGCAACTATAGTGGATGATTATATTATGAATATATATAATTTTCTTACTGAATATAATGAAAGATATAATACAACTATATCTGAAAATGAAATCTTGGATTTATGTACGAATTCGGAAATTTAAAAATATATTTATACAAAAAATTAAGTTATTTTATTTAAAATACACAGACTTTATAATCTGTGTATTTTTTTCATAAATTGTTAAAAATGATGTATGAAACGATAAAAAAGGTTAATTTACAGCAAAAAAAGTCGTTTTATGCAATAAAATATGCTATTTCCCACAATTCGACAATTTTCGCAAAAGTTGTGTGTTATTATATACAGCAAATAATTTTTTATTATTTTAATTTAATTAGCAATGCCACAAGGCTGTGATATTGTGAGAAAAAGGGGTATATAAATAAATAAAAGAATATTAATAGAGATGATTAGGTAGTACATTTTCTATTTACAGAAGGTATTACTGTCTAATTTTTTAATTAGAGTTGACTAAAGATAAGCTATACATAAGAAAAAAGCACCTATCAACTCTTGTATATAAAGGCAATGCTCTGAGGGGAAGTACTGCCTTTATGAGAGAAAAATGGATTGATTTATTAGAAAAGAAATTTAGATTTAAAAAATGTAAAATTAAAAATATTTGCAGTACAACTATCTGCTGTATTGGTTGCTTTGACGCCGATTATAAAATTCAGTTAATGGATTTTGTAGTCGGCGTTTTTTTGTTATCTAAAAATAATATAACTAGGTGTAGGTCACCACCTTTAATCAGTTTGAAAAAAATTCAAATTGATTGGAGGAATAAAAGTGATTGTAATAATAAAAAGAGGATTAAATTATAGTGAATATTATGAAATCCAATATGATACTGAAAGTAAGAAATTCTATAATTGTTTTAGAGATGGTATGAAAAAATATCATAAAGTAGAAATAGATAAAAAAATTGCAGATATATACATAAAGTCTTGGAGTGCAGATAAAAAGATTGAACATGAAATAGAAAGGCATATAGAACATTCTGAAGTTTATGAAAATAATCTAAATAGCAGAGCAATGGACAAGCCTTTAAGTTTAGAAGATGAGATTATCAGAAAATCTACTTTTGAAGATTTAAAAAATGCTATTAAAGAACTTCCAGAAATACAGCAAAGAAGAATAAAAATGTATTATTTTGATGAAATGAATATGATTCAAATGGCAGAAAAAGAGCATTGTTCAAAAGTTGCAATTAAGTATAGTTTAGATAATGCAATTGAAAAATTAAAAGAAATTATAAAAAATTAAATATTTAGACTTAACTTTTGGCATTTAAGTGGGGAAACAAGTGAAAGGGTATTAATTATTCTTTCTCCTGTTTCCTTTTTATTTGGAGATAGGATGTGTTCTTTGAAAACTTAATATACATTCGTCAAATACATTCCTATTATAGTTCGAACAGGACTAGCACATTAGTAAGTACGCTTGCGAACAATACTTGACTATAAATATTAAGTTGCTCTTAATATTGCAATAATAAATAATAGGTATAATGATACTTCCGTATAGCCACAGACTAAAGCAATGGGTACGGCTCTGTGAGAACCACAGTTGAGGTGAGATTCCTATGGAACTGATTAGCAATCAGTCGTTTGATGATTTCCCAAAGACTGTGGGGTTCAAGGAAAAATAACAGTTAATATGAAAAGCAATTAAGAAAAGCAGATTATTATGAGTAATCTGCTTTTTATACATATAAGGAGGAATTTTAAATGGAAAGAAAAAATTATAAAGTAACTGTTAAAGTAAATTATATACTAACAATGGATCACTCGCAAACAAGTATGCAGAATGCAAAAGCTGATGTAAAAAAAATAGTTGAAAATTATTTGAAAGATGGCAAAGATTTAAGAACTTTTTTTGATAATCAAAAACCACAGACTTTATTTAAAGTAGAAATAATAGATAATGGAAAAGATTAGGAAAGGAAATATTTATTATGCAGATTTAAGCCCTACATTTGGTAGTGAACAAAATGGAGAACGTCCTGTGGTAATTCTTCAAAATGAATTTGGTAATGAATATTGTCCTACAATTATAGTCGCACCATTAACAAGTGTAATTAAAAAAACAAAATTGCCAACACATATATTTATAAAAAAAAATAATTATTTGAAATATGATTCTTTGATTTTATTGGAGCAAATAAGAGTAATAGATAAAGCAAGATTAATTTCGTATGTTGGAAGATTAACAGAAAAAGAATTAAGCAATATTAACTCTGCAATAGTTGATACATTTGACTTTGATTTAATCGATTATTTAAAGTCTTATGGAATTGGAGGTAACTATGAAAAAAAGAAAAACTTATATAGTGACTATTATAGCAAATAACTATAAACAAGATATAGAAGTAAGTGCTACGAGTAAAGACGAAGCAAAAAATATGGTTGATAATATTTTACTTGGGTGTGAATACTTTGCTTTCAATGAAAAAAGTGAGTATGAAATAAAAGTTCATGAAATTAAAAGGAGAGATAAAATTGGAAAATATTGATTTAAAATATTTAAAAGATAAATTAGATAGATGTAGAAATATTGAACTTAATGAAATAAAAATTGATGATGTAGATGAAATATTTGATTTAAATATATGTAAAAGAAAATCAAGTAATGATAGAATACTTGATTTTTTAAATGAATGTAAAAATCCATATATATTTAAAGTTAAAGGAAAACTAGTAAAGATAGTGTTTTCTAATACAAATAAAACAGCAGATGATTGTCTAACAGATGTTTTAAAAAACTTATATAGATAAGTCAAGTCTGTAATTTTTAAATTTCCACCTTCGTAAATTAATACGAAACATACTAAAATTCAGTTGTTAGTGGAAAGGAGAAAATTATGGCAGGTAGAGGAAATAAAAAAGTTAATAAAAACTGCACTGATAATAAAAAATGGTTATTAGGAGCTTATGGCAGGAGGTCATTTGATGATGGTGAAACAAGTGAATCATATACTATAACTAATCAAAAGAAAATGATTGATTCTTTTATAGAAAATCAAGAAAACATAAAAATAGAAGAATATTATACAGATGATGGATTTACTGGAACCAATTTTAATAGACCAGACTTTAAAAGATTAATGAAAGATGTAGCAGAAGGTAAAATAAATGGAATTATAGTTAAAGATTTATCTAGATTAGGCAGAAATCATAAAGAAGTAGGAAAATATATTGAAGAAATCTTTCCAATATATAATTTAAGAATCATAGCAATAAATGATAATGTAGATTCATTTTTGAATCCAGAATCAATAAATAGTTTAATTATTCCTATAAAAAACCTTATGAATGAAAACTATTCAAGAGATATTTCTGTCAAAGTTATGTCAGCATATAAGACTATGGCTAAAAGTGGACAATTTGTTGCTGGAACAACACCCTATGGCTATAAATTAGATCCAGATGATAAACATCATTTAGTTCCAGATGAAGAAGAAGCAAAAATAGTAAAAAAAATATTTGAAATGGCACTAGAAGGGAACGGAAGAATCAAAATATGCAAATATCTTAATAATAATGGTATTTTATGTCGCAAAGAACTGCAAAGAAGAAACAAAAGAAAGTTATCATTAGACATTAATGAGGTTGAACCAAGATACTTATGGAGTACATCTACTATTGCGAGGGTACTTACTAATGAAACATATACAGGAAATTTAGTGCAGTTAAAAACAACTAAACTTTGTTTTGGTAATGAAAAAATTATTACTAAAGCAGAAGAAGATTATGTTCGTTCATATAATACTCACGAAGCAATTATATCTATTGAAGATTTTAATAAAGTTAAAATAATTAATAAACAAAATGATACAAGAAAAGGCAAACCATACGAACCATTCAATTATTCAATATTTAGAGGTATATTGAAATGCAAGGATTGTGGAAGAAGTATGATACGACAGGAAGATACAAGAAAGAAAAACTTAATTTCTAATTATTACTGTACTGGTTATTTGCATTTAAATAATAAATGTAGTTCTCATAAAATCAAGACATCTGTTTTAGAAGATATTGTTCTTGAAACAATTCAATTTCAAATTAAATTAGTAATTGAACTTGAAAGAAGTTTAACTAAACTATACTTTCACAGCAATCAAGAATCATTTGAAAATGAATACAAAAATAATGTAAGAATTGCAGAATTAAGAATTAACAATTTAAAGGAAGAAAAAAGAAAATCTTATGAAGAATGGAAATTCGGAAAAATAGAGAAAACTGAATTTATTAAGTTATCAGAAGAAATAGATTTGAAAATAAATCAATTCAATCAGGATATAGAATTATATACTTCAACATATAAAGAAACAGTAAAAAAAATCAGAAAAAATGATTATTGGATAGGACATTATAAAAGAAATAGAAAAATAAAAAGATTGTCATTTGATGTTTTAAAAGAATTAATTGAAGTTATATATGTCCTTGAAGACGGAAGTTTAGAAATAAAGTTTAAATATCAAGATGAATATGAAGGATTAATTAAATATCTAGAAAGTGAAGGAGTGAAGTTAAATGAAAAAATGGGTAATTGGATTGTATCCAAGGCTATCATTTGATGAAAGAGGAGAAGAAGAATCAAATAGTGTAACAACTCAAATAAAAATGATGAAAGATTACCTAGTTGACAAGCGTGATATAATTGTATACAAAAGTTATCCAGATGATGGATATACTGGCACTGATTTTGATAGACCTGGATATAAGAAAATGTTAGAGGATATTCAGAAAAGAAAAATTAATGCAGTAATTGTTAAAGATTTATCCAGATTAGGAAGAAATTATATTGAAGTAGGAAGATTTATTGATGAAATAGTTTCTCAATATGGATTGAGATTTATTTCAGTAAATGATAATGTAGATTCGTTTTTAAATCCTAATATAATGAACTCATTGGAAATACCATTTAAAAATTTGATGAATGAAAGTTATTCAAAAGATACATCAAAGAAAATGAGAACATCACTTCAAACAAGTAAAAAATCTGGTAACTTTATTGGAAAAACTGCTCCATTTGGATATTTAAAAAATCCAGATGATATTCATCAGTTAATAATTGATAAAGAAGCAGCAGATATAGTAAAAAAAATATTTAATTTGGTTTTAACTGGGAAAAGTAAACAAGAAATTGCAAAAGAGTTTAATAATAATCATATACCAACACCTAGTATATATCTAAAACAAAAATATAATATCACGGTGAGTAAAATAACTAAAACTTGGAGTATTAAAGTATTAGATAATATTCTTCAAAATAGAATATACATTGGAGATTTGATTCAAGGAAAAAGAGAAAGAATAAGTCATAAAAATCATAGTATTGTGAGAGTTGCAGAAAATGATTGGATAGTATCGGAAAATACACATAATTCTATTATAAAAAAAGACGTATTTGAGCAAGCACAAAGTATTATGTATAACAGAAATGTTAAAGTTAATAAAGATGGAAAGTTTTATAAATATACAGGTTATGTAAAATGTTCAGAGTGTAATTGTAATTTATATAGAAGAACTAAAATAAAAAATGGAAAAGAAAAATATTTTTACTATTGTAGCACATATATTAAAAATAGAAGTTGTAATAAACACTACATTCAAGAAAAAGAATTAGATGAAATAGTACTGAATACAATAAATAATTACATTAAATTAATATGTGATATTAATAATAAAATAAATGATACAATTTCCGATTCAAGTATTGAGTATAATATAGAAGCAAAACAAATTAGATTGATTGAATTAGATAAATTAATAAAGAAGTATAAAGATTTATTAAATGACTTGTTAAATGATTATAAATATGATTATATATCACAAGACGATTATGATAGTTTCAAAGAAAAATACTTGTATGAAATTAATAAATTGAATTTGGAGAAAGAGAGTATTACGAGAAATAAAATTAATTCATATAATTTGGATTGGATAAAATGTTTTCAAAAAGTTGGTAAGATAGAAAAGATTGATAGAAATATAATAGATAGTTTTATTGAAAATATATATATTGGCAATAATAAAGATGTTGAAATTGCATTTAGATTTCAAGACCAATATAAAGTTGCTCTGGAGTATCTTAAAAATCAAAAAAATGTGTTATAATAGATTGGAAAAAGATTTTAGATAACTTGTAAAATTTTAATAAACATATAGAAAGAAGTGATTTAATATGGCAAAAAATATGTATCAAAAAAGAGCAGAAAGAAAAGCAAAAGCAATAGAAGAAAAAACTGATAAAGGGGGGTTACAAAAAACCGTAATCAACTGGTATCCTGGTCATATGGCTAAAACAAAAAGACTAATTTTAGAAAAAATAAGTTTAATTGATGTAGTATATGAAGTAATTGATGCAAGAATACCTTTTTCTTCTAAAATAATAGATATTGAGAACTATACTAAAAATAAACCAAGATTATTAATAATGACTAAAATAGATTTATGTGATAAAAAAGAAACTAATAAATGGATTAAATATTATGAAAATAAAGGTTATAAAGTAATTGGAGTAGATTTATTAAAAGAAAATATTAATAAAAGAATAATTGATGCAACTAATGAATTAATGACAAAAGTTAATGAAAAAAGAACCGAAAAAGGTTTAATTAAAAGAAAAACTAAAGTATTAATAGTAGGTATTCCAAATGCAGGTAAATCAACATTAATAAATAAATTAGTAGGTAGAAAAGCTGTTAATGTTGGAAATAAACCAGGTGTTACTAAAAATCTAGATTGGATTAGAATAAATGATAATTTAGAATTATTAGATACACCAGGAATATTATGGCCTAAATTTGATAATGAAACAGTCGCTTTTAATTTAGCTAGTTTAACAGCTATTAAAGAAGAAGTTTTACCTATAGAAAATGTTGTAGTATATATATTAAAAACATTAGAAAAATATTATCCTCATATTTTAAAAGAGCGTTATGATATTGAAAAGATTGATGAGGATATTATTGAAACATTAGATATTATTGGAAAAAGAAGAGGATGTTTAGAACGTGGTGGTTTAATTGATTATGAAAAAGTTTATACAGCTGTTATTAATGATATAAAAAACGGGATTATAAAAAATATTACATTTGATAGGTTTGATATAAATGAATAAAAAAGAAGTAATTGATATATTAAATAAAATGAACTTAGATAAAAATAACTATATTGTTTTATCAGATGCTGCTTTAGTTTTGCATGAAATAAAACAAGATACATCAGTTATTGAAATATCTTGTGAATTAATAAATGAAAATGATCTTGAGTTAAATAATAATATTATTTTAAAAAAAGATAATTGTGATAAGAAAGATTGTGTTTTAATAAATGATTTTTATGTTCAAAATATAGAAGATATAAAAAAATTAAAATTAAAATCAAAGAAAAAAAATGATATTGATGATATTAATTTAATAGACAAATATTTAAATTTAAATCCAACAGCTTTAGCTTATTTGGGAGATTCTGTTTATGAATTAAATATAAGAAAATATTTAATATCTAAAAACATTGTAAAAGTTAATGATTTACAAAAAGAAGCGACTAAATATGTTTCAGCTAAAAGTCAATTTAGAATATTAAATGATTTAATTAATGAAAATAAATTAACAAATAAAGAATTAGAAATAATAAAAAAAGGAAGAAATACTAAAGGACATAGAGCTCCTAAAAATACTGATATAGTAACATATCGAAGTTCAACTGGATTTGAATCTTTAATTGGATATTTATATTTATTTGACACAAAAAGACTAAATGAATTAATGAAAGAAATAATAGGTGAATAATGTATATATATGGTAAAAATGTTGTATCAGAATATTTAAAAGAAAATAAAAAAATAAAAAAAGCTTATGTTTATACTAAATTTAATGATTTAGAAATAATTAATAAATTAGAAGAAAAGAAAATTAATATTAATTATTTAGAAAAATATGAATTAGATAAAAAAGTAAATGGTATGCATCAAGGCGTAATCTTAGATGTAGAAGACTTCAAATATGCTTCAATTGATGATTTATTAAATAAAGAAAATGCTATTATTTTAATATTAGATCATATTGAAGATCCACATAATTTTGGAGCTATTATAAGAACATGTGAAGCAGCTAATATAGATGGTATTATAATACCAAAAGATCGTTCAGTAGAAGTAAACTCAACAGTTGTAAAAGTCTCTACAGGAGCTATTGAACATGTATCTATAGTAAAAGTAACTAATTTAAGTAGAACAATCGATGAAATGAAACAAAAAGGATTTTGGATTATAGGAACCGATATGGATGGAACAAGTTATGATGAAATAGATTATAAAGGAAAAATAGGAATTGTTATAGGCAATGAAGGTTCTGGAATGAGTAGAATTGTAAAAGAATCTTGTGACTTTATAGCAAGTATTCCAATGCTTGGAACAACAAATAGTTTAAATGCTAGTGTTGCAACAGGAATTATTATATATGAAGCCATTAAATCTAGAAAGTAGGAATATTTTTGTATAAAGAATATAATGATTTTGAACTTCTTGATTATATTGCAGAAAATAATGAAGAAGCAACTAACATAATGTATAAAAAGTATGAACCTTTAATTAATTCCAAGGCAAAAAAAATGATAAAATGCTGTCAAAATACAGGTTTAGAAATTAATGATTTAATTCAAGAAGGTATGTTAGGATTAACAAATGCCATTAACAGTTTTAAAGATAATAAAGAAACTCTTTTTTATACATATGCTAAAACTTGTATTGAAAGAAAAATGATTAGCGCAATGATATCATCAAGACGATATAAACATAAAATATTAAATGATTCATTTTCTTTAGAAAAAGAAGATAAAGACGGAAATAGTTTAAATTTAGAAAATGTATTAGGAGATAATACTGATAACCCAGAATTTTTAATAATAAATGAAGAAAATAAAAAAGAAATAATAAATAAAATTGAAAAAGAACTTACAACATTAGAAAATCAAGTATTTGAACTTAAAATAAATGGCTTTGATTATAAAGAAATAGCAGGGTTATTAGATAAAGATTTAAAATCAATAGATAACTGTTTACAAAGAATTAAATTAAAAATAAAAAAAGTACTAAAATTGTAGAGGTGATTTTATGAAAAGATGTGTCGTTATATATAATCCTAAATGTGGAAAAGATAAAAAATTTAATCATATGAATGAATTTAGTGAAATATTACTAAAAAAAGAATATGAATGTGTATTTATTCCAACGGCATATAAAAATCATGCTTTTTCAATAATGAAAAGATTACCAAAAGTTGATTTAGTTATTTCTATAGGTGGAGATGGTACATTTAATGAAATTGTATCAGGTAATTTAAAAAGAAAAAATCGTCTTTTAGTAGCTCATATTCCATATGGAACAGCTAATGATATTGGAGCTATGTTTGGTTATGGTAAAAATATAATAAATAATTTAAAAAATTTATTAAATGGAACAGTAAATAATTTAGATATATGTTTAATAAATGATCAACCATTTGTATATGTGGCTGGCTTTGGTAAATTTGTTAATATATCATATGAAACGCCAAGAGAATTAAAACAAAAATTTGGGTATTTAGCTTATTTAATTTCGGGATTAAAAGAATTAAATGGTGAAACAAAATTATATAATTTAAAATATACTGTTGATGATAAAGAATATCAAGGAGCTTATTCTTTTATAATGATATCTAATGCTAATAGAATAGGTGGTATTGATAATTTTTATAAAGATGTTAAATTAAATGATAATCAGTTTGAAGTTATATTTTGTGATTTAACAGATAAAGCTAACATAATTAAAAGTTTATATTATTTAAAAACAAAAGATATTACTAAGGTCCCAGGATTTTATTTTTATAAAACAAATAATTTAAAAATAGAATTTGAAAATCCTTTAAAAAAAGGATGGAGTATTGATGGTGAAGAATATATAAATGAAAATGATATTTTTGAAATAAAAGTAGATAGAAATTTTCAAATACTAATGCCAGAAAAAAACATAGATAAATTATTTGAAAGAAGAAGTGATTAATTTGTATAATATTTGGATTTACATATTACTGTTTTTGTTATATTCAATAACAGGATGGATAGTAGAAGTTATTAACGCAATATATTGGAATAAGAAATTTATTAATAGAGGCTTCTTAATAGGTCCATATTGTCCAATATATGGTTTTGGTAGTATTTTAATGATATTATTTTTATATAAATATATTGATGATTATATTGTTATTTTTGTAATGTGCGTTGTTATATGTGGTATATTGGAATATGTAACTAGTTTTTTAATGGAAAAAATATTTAAAACAAGATGGTGGGATTATTCTAATAAAAAATTTAATATTAATGGTCGTATTTGCTTAGAAACATTAGTATTATTTGGAATAGGTGGATTATTAATAATGTATATAATAAATCCAATTTATGTTAATATTATTAATATATTTAGTTTTAATACAATTAAAATTATATCTATTGTAGGAGCTTTATTATTTATAGCTGATGTTATTGTTTCATTTAAAATAATTTTAAACTTTAAGTTAGTAGCTAAAAATATAAAAAAAGATAGTACAGAAGAAATAACTAAAATGGTTAGAAATGTTTTACTTCAAAAATCAAGATTATCAAAACGTTTAGTGCAAGCATTTCCTGATTTTCAAAGTATGTTAAAAAAATATAAGGATAAAATTAAATGATAAATTATCAACTTAAATTAGATGAAATAATTAAAAATTTAGATAATAATAAAATCAATAAACTATTATTACATAGTTGTTGTGGTCCATGTAGTAGCTATGTCATTGAATATTTATCAAATTACTTTGAGATAACAGTCTTTTATTATAATCCAAATATTTCACCCAAAGAAGAATATGAAGATAGAAAAAAAGAACAAATCAAATTAATTCAAGAATTACCTACAAAATACAAAGTTAACTTTATAGAAGGTGATTATGACTATAATAAATTTGAAGAAATATCTCATAATTTAGAAGAAGAAAAAGAAGGAAATAAAAGATGTAGTAAATGTTATTATTTAAGATTAAGTAAAACAGCTATAAAAGCAGCTGAATTAAATTTTGATTATTTTACAACAACATTAACAGTAAGTCCTTATAAAAATAGTTTTATATTAAATAACATGGGTAATTTACTACAAAATAAATATAATGTTAAATATCTATTTTCTGATTTTAAAAAAAACAATGGTTATAAACGAAGTATAGAATTATCAAAACAATATAATTTATATAGACAAAATTATTGTGGTTGTATTTATTCTAAAAAGAAAGAAGATGAATATAATGAAAATAAAAAAAGTATTTTACAATAAATTATCTTGCATTTTATTATCAAGTTTTGTTTTAGTTAGTAATCCAATTTTTAAACAAAATGTTAATGCTAGTGAAATAAGTGTTTCCGAAAACGATATTGTTGATGATATAAAAACAATGCAAGATGATATAAATGAATCACTTGAATCTTCAAAACCAGTTAAAAAAGAGATAATTAATAAATTTATTACCTTAATTGATTTCATATATTATGATGAATCAATTAATGATGTTAAATTTAAAGATTTAACAAATCAAAACAAAGTTAAAATACTTACAATTATATCTTCAATTGATTTTGAAATAGAAGAAAAATATCCAAACTACAAAAATAAATTATCAGAAGATTATCAAGATAATATATCAGATTTAAAAAATAAAATAGAAGATTTATTATTGAAAATAAAAGATGAATTAGGTGAAGATACATATAATAATTTTGTATCAGGATTAACCGAATTTAAAGATTATACTGAAGATGCTATAGATGTAACAAAGGATGTTACAAATGATATTTATAATAAAGGAAAGCAAAAAGTTAAATCTTTATATGAAGATTTTAAAAGTAAAAATAAATAATAATATAATGGAAAGAAAAAAATAAATTTTCTTTCTATTTTTATTGATGTACAATAATAAAAATGTTAAAATATATATTAAATTTTAGGGGGAAATATGAATATAATTGAGAAACAAAAAATATTAAATATTGATTTAAATAGTGCAAGAGAAATATATAATTATGCACTTAAAAATGAATATGTATCAGTAAACTATTTAGCTGATCAAATAATAGCGACTGAAGATTCGAAATATATATATTATTTTGCAAAAGATGTAAAAAATGCTCCAATGAACAAATTAGCAGAAACTATAATAAAAATTGGAAATCCAGAATATATATATTATTTTGCTAGGGAGATTAAAAATGCGCCAATGGAAAAATTAATTGATGCATTAATAAGAACAAAAAATGCTAAAAATATATATAGTTTTGCAAAAAATATTGAAAATGCACCAATTGATAAATTTACTGAAATAATAATGAATTCAAATGATGCTGAATATATATATAATTTTGCTAAAGATATTAAAAATGTCGATGTAAATAAATTAGCAAAAAAAGTTATAAAAACAAATAATGCCAAATACATATATTTGTTTATTAATAATATTAAAAATGTTGCAATAGATATTTTTATTGATACATTAATAGAAAATAAAAATGCAAAAAATATATATTCTTTTGCAATAAATATTGAAACTAAAAAATTAAAAATAGATGTTCAACAAATAAAAAAATTAGAAAAAGCGATAATCGAAATACAAAATCCAGAATACATATATTTATTTGCTAGAGATTTAAAAAGTGCCTCTATTAATAACTTAACAGAAGCAATATCTAAAACGAATAATGTAAAATATATATATCTATTTGCTAAAAATATTGAAAATACTTTAGTAGATAAATTAGCAGATACAATAATAAAAACAGAAAATATCGAATTTATAACTTTATTTGCAAAAAATATTAAAGATGCACCAATAGAAAAATTAACAGAAGCTGTAATCAAAACAAATGATTTTAAAAATATAATTTCATTTGCAAAAATTGTTGAAAAGGCACCAATAAAAGAATTAACTAAAAAAGTAGTAGAAACTAAAAACCCAGAGTATATATATTTGTTTGCTAAAGAAATCAAAAATGCACCAATAGAAATATTAACAGAAGCAATAATAAAAACAGAAAATGTCGAATTTATAATTTTATTTGCTAAAAAAATCAAAAGGGCTTTAGTAGATAAATTAGCAGATGCAATAATTGCAACAAACAAATTGGAATATATTGAATTATTTATACTAGAAATTAATGATGCACCCATAGAAAAATTAGCAGATGCAATAATAAAAATGCAAAATTTAGATTATATATATTCATTAGCCAAGAAAGTTAAACCTTCTTTGATAGATAAATTAGCAGATGTAGTAGTAAAATCAAATAACCCAAAAGTAATCTACTTATTTGCTAGAGATATCAAAAATGCACCCATAGAAAAATTAACAGATGCAATAATTGCAACAAATAATTTAGAATATATTAAATTATTTGCATCAGATGTAAAAAAAGTTTCATTAATTAAAATAAATGATGAATTGCAAAGATTTATTGATAAAAAATGTGAATTGCTTGCTTTTGAAAATGAATTAGTTAGTAAATTCATACAAAAAGAATATAAAAAAATTTTTTAATAAAATGATAAAGATATAAAAAAAGATATGAATTCATATCTTTTTATATTTTTCTATATAAACCTATAGCTTTTCCTAAAATAGTTACATTATTTAATATTATAGGTTCCATTGTATCATTTTCAGGTTGTAATCTAAAATGATCTTTTTCTTTATAATAAGTTTTTAAAGTAACTTCATTTTCATCTGTCATAGCTACTACTATTTCACCATTTCTTGCTGTATTTGTTCTTTCTACTATTACAATATCATTATCTAATATTCCTGCATTAATCATACTATAACCACTAACATTTAAAGTAAATACTTCTTTGCTTTTAGGGATTAAATATGATGGTAAACTAAAGTATTCATCAGGTCTTTCAATAGCTTCAATTGGACTACCAGCCGTTATTTTACCAAGTAATGGAACATCAACAACAGATTCATCTGTTTTAGCAAATTCATTATTAACTAATAATTCAATAGCTCGATTTTTTGTATTCTCTTTTTTTATAAAACCTTTTTTTTCTAAATTGCTTAAATGCACATGAATAGTTGCTGGACTTGATACACCTAAGTCTTTACCAATTTCTCTTATAGTAGGTGGATATCCATGACTAACCATATATTCTTTTATATATTTTAGAATTTCATCTTGCCTTCTAGTTAAGTTTTCCAATATTAATCTACCTCCTTTTTATAAATACATTTTAACATACTATTTACACCATGTCAAACAAATGTTTGTAAAATGCATAAAAGTTATTGACACAAACAAGTGTTCGTGTTATGATTAATACAACAAAGGAGTTGATAGCATGAAAGAAATGTTAAAAAGTAAAGTTATGATTTGTTTCATAGTATTTATGATTGGGGTAGGTTATATTAACTCAGAACAAATCAAAATGGATAATAATAGTATCCAAGATTCAAACTTAGTAGTTGTTAATGCTTAATTCAAGATTATGAAACAAATATCTAAACCGGAAATAAGTTGATAAAAAAATACTATAGAAGTAATAGTATTTTTTATATAGCAATTTTAAAATTATAATCGCAACACAAACAAATATTCAATATAATAAAATTGATATGAAGGCCTAACTCTCCATAATAGGAAATATATTAGTAGACATTATAATTTAAGTAATGGGCAAAATTTAATAAAAAGGAGAATTTTTTTAGAAATAAAAGTACTGAAGTAACAAAACATCACACTTCAGTTAAATAATTATTAAAGGAGATAAAAATGAAAAACGAAATTATATTATTTGAAAATCAAAAAATTAAATTAGAAGTAAATATGAAAGATGAAACAGTATAGTTAAATCGAGAACAAATTTCAAAACTGTTTGATAGAGATATTAAAACTATAGGTAAACATATTAATAATGCATTAAGTGAAGAATTAGATGATTCAGTTGTCGCAAAATTTGCGACAGTTAAAAAAGAAGGTAACAGGGATGTTGTACGTGAAATATTTAATAATAATATAATAAAACAAGATTTGAGTTTTATAGTTTGTTTTGTTATAATAATAAAGATTTGGAGTGGTTTATATGGATAAAATAATAATAAAAGGAGCTAGAGAAAATAATTTAAAAAATATTTCACTAGAATTACCAAAAAATAAATTAATTGTTATGACAGGGGTAAGTGGATCAGGTAAAAGTTCTTTAGCATTCGATACAATTTATGCTGAAGGAGAAAGAAGATATATTGATAGTTTGTCAGCATATGCTAGACAGTTTTTAGGTGGAACGGAAAAACCAGATGTAGATAGTATTGAAGGATTATCTCCAGCTATTTCTATTGACCAAAAAACAACTAATAAAAATCCACGTAGTACTGTTGGAACAGTTACAGAAATATATGATTATTTAAGACTTTTATATGCAAGAATAGGAATACCTTATTGTCCTAATCATCATAAACCTATTAGTTCACAAAGTATAGAAGAAATGACAAATCAAGTTTTAAAACAAGAAATAGGTTCTAAAATAAGAATAATGGCACCAATTATAAATGGTGAAAAAGGCACTCACAAAGATTTAATTGAAAAATTAAAAAAAGAAGGATATGCTAGAATTCGCATTGACAATGAAGAACATGATTTAATTGAAGAAATAAATCTTGATAAAAATAAAAAACACAAAATAGATGTAATTATTGATAGAATAATAATAAAAGAAGATATTAGAAGTAGAATATATGAATCAATTGAATTATCAACTAAATTGTCACATGGTAAAGTTATTGTTGAAATTTTAGGTAAAGAAGAATATGTAATGAGTGAAACTTATGCTTGCCCAGAATGTGATTTTTCATTACCAGAATTAGAACCAAGAATGTTTTCATTTAATGCTCCTTTTGGAGCTTGTCAAGATTGTAAAGGCCTTGGAATAAAATATAAATTAGATGAAGATTTAATAATTAGAAATAAAGATGCATCCATAAATGATGGAGCTATTGTATCAGTTAATGTTGAAGATGAAACAAATATAACATTTACAGAATTAAAAGCGACTTGTGATTTTTATAATATTGATATGGATAAACCAATAAAAAAAATAAAAAGAAGTGACTTAGAAATGTTATTATATGGTTCTAAAGATATAATTGAATTTAATTATGTTTCAAAAACAGGAAATATTAGAAAAACTAAAAACTATTTTGAAGGAATTATAACAAATTTAGAAAGAAGATATATTGAAACAAAAAGTGCTTGGATAAGAGAATGGATAGAACAATATATGACAGAAACAGTTTGTCCTACTTGTCATGGAGCTAGATTAGATGAATCAATTCTTTCTGTTTTAGTTGGTAATAAAAATATTTATGAAGTTACAAAATTAAGTATAGGAACATTATATGATTTTTTAAATAATTTAAAATTAAGTAAAGAACAAACTGAAATAGCTAATTTAATATTAAAAGAAATAAGTTCAAGATTAAAATTTTTAATAAATGTAGGACTTGATTATTTAACACTTGATAGAACAGCTGGAACATTAAGTGGTGGTGAAGCTCAAAGAATTAGATTAGCTACTCAAATAGGCTCTAGATTAACAGGTGTTTTATATGTTTTAGATGAACCTAGTATTGGATTACATCAAAGAGATAATGAAAGATTGATTAGTTCTTTATTAGAAATGCGAGATATAGGAAATACTTTAATTGTTGTAGAACATGATACTGATACTATGTTAAAAGCTGATTATTTAGTAGATATAGGGCCAGGTGCAGGATTGCATGGTGGAAATATTATGGCAGCAGGGACACCAGAAGAAGTTATGAAAAATCCTAATAGTTTAACTGGTAAATATTTAACAGGTGAATATAAAATAGAAGTTCCAACGACAAGAAGAAAAGGAAATAAAAAATATTTAGAAATAATAAAAGCTAGTGAAAACAATTTAAAAGACATAGATGTTAAAATACCTCTTGGAACATTTACTTGTGTAACAGGAGTAAGTGGATCAGGTAAAAGTACATTAGTTAATGAAATAATATATAAAGCTGTTTTCAATAATTTATATAAATCTAAAGAAAAACCAGGTAATCATAAAGCTATAAAAGGATTAGATAATATTGATAAAGTAATTGATATATCACAAACACCTATAGGAAGAACACCTAGATCTAACCCAGCTACATATACTGGTGTATTTGATGATATAAGAGATGTTTTCACAAGTACTAAAGAAGCTAAATTAAGAGGATATGATAAAGGAAGATTTTCTTTTAATGTTAAAGGTGGAAGATGTGAAGCATGTTATGGTGATGGTGTAAAAAAAATAGAAATGCATTTTTTACCAGATGTATATGTTCCTTGTGAAATATGTCATGGAACTCGTTATAATAGAGAAACATTAGATATAAAATATAAAGATAAAAATATTTATGATGTTTTAGAAATGCGTGTTGAAGAAGCTTTAGAATTTTTTGATAATTTTCCAAAAATTAAAAATAAATTACAAATGTTAAATGATGTAGGACTTTCTTATGTTAAATTAGGACAATCAGCTCCAACATTAAGTGGAGGAGAAGCAGCTAGAGTTAAACTTGCTAAAGAACTACAAAAAAAACCAACTGGAAAAAGTTTATTCATATTAGATGAACCAACTACCGGATTACATAGTGATGATATTAAAAAATTGTTACTTATTTTAAATAAAATAGTTGAAAACGGAGATACTGTTTTAGTTATTGAACATAACTTAGATGTTATTAAAGTAGCTGATTACATTATTGATTTAGGGCCAGAAGGTGGTAATAAAGGTGGTAATTTAGTAGCTAAAGGAACACCAGAAGAAATTACAAAAGTAAAAGAAAGTTATACAGGACAATTTTTAAAACCATTATTATAAAAGTATCTATTCAATAGATACTTTTTTTGATATAATAATTATATAATAAAAGGAGTTGTTAAAATGAAAAAAGGATTTACGCTTATTGAATTATTGGCAGTAATAGTAATACTAGCAGTAATAGCCTTAATATCAGTACCAATAATATTAGGAATAATAGAAAAATCAAAAAAAGGAGCTACAGAAGATTCAGCTTATGGAATATTAGAAGCAGCCAATTTATATTATGCAACAAATAGTGAAGCTGGAGTTGCAACATCTGCTTTAATAAATAAATCAGATAATTTATTAAAATATAAAGGAAAAATAGATAATTTTACTTTATCATATAATGATGAAGGAAAAATAGCAATAGTAGTATATAATGGAAAATATTGTGGATATAAATATTATAATGATACAAAAATAGCAACAGGAAAAGTAGAAAATAGTTTATGTTATATAAATGATACAGCAATCAATCCAGATAGTTTTTTACCATTAACAGAAGATTTAACATTATGGGTTCATAATGTAACAGAAATACCAACAGTAGATGGAACAAAAAATGAAATACAAATAGTAAATGGAACAAATGTAACCAATTATGTAATATCATCAAGTGAACCAACGATAAAAGAAACAGGAACAACATGGATAATAGTAAATAATGAATCAAGTATACATATAAGTATGGATAAAATATATATAGGAATAGATAATGTAAAACAATATAATGGAAGTTCATGGATAAGTACAGATGCATATATATATGATGGAAGTTCATGGTTAAATTTAAGTACAAAAATATATAAAGAAAAAATATTAAATGGAACAGATCCAGTGCTAGGTACAGGAATGATACCAGTAATAATAGCAGATGATGGAACAGTAACATATGCTGATGTTAATTCAGAATGGTATAATTATGCAGATAAGAAATGGGCTAATGCGGTAATATTATCAAGTGGGACATATAATGTAGGAGATACAATACCAGAAAGTGCGATACAATCATATTTTGTATGGATACCAAGATATAAATATAAATTATGGAATACAGGAACAGCAATAAAAACAATACATTCGATTGAGATTGAATTTGAAGACAAAACTATACCTGCTTCGAATGGAACAAATAATGGAGAGTATTTAACTCATCCGGCCTTTACTACTTTAGATACAAACGGAATATGGGTAGGAAAGTTTGAAACAGGATACTTAGGTGCTACTACAACAGTTGCCGCTCAAGTAAATGTTTCAGATTCTAGTAAAGTAATAATTAAACCTAATGTATACAGTTGGAGAAACAATATAATTTATAATATGTTTTTATCAAGTTATAATTATAATAGAACACTAGACTCGCATATGATGAAAAATACAGAGTGGGGAGCAGTAGCTTATTTATCTCATTCAAATTATGGTATTAATAAGGAAATAAGTATTAATAATAATTCTTCGCTTAAAACTGGTTTCAGAGCACTTCCTTCAACAAATCAGCAAACATATCCAGCTACTAACGGGGATGGAGCAACATATAATGTGGCATATAATACAGAAATAGGATATTTGGCCTCAACAACTGAAAATATAACAGGCATTTATGATATTTCTGGAGGTGCACATGAGTATGTTGCTGCATATAAAAGTGGGCAGTATGGAAGTAGTGGTTTCACAGCGGCTAATATAGCAATTTATGACTCTAAATATTTTGATGTATATTCAGCAAATTCAACAATTACTACTTTTAACTATAGAATATTGGGGGATGCTACTGGTGAGATAGGACCATTCTTTGTTTATTTGGACAACGATGGAACTAGTAGATATCATACTGGTTGGTATAATGATCAAGCTGAGTTTATTGATTCAACATACTCTTGGTTTGCTAGAGGTGGTGGATATAATTCTGGTGGACTTGCTGGTCAATTTAGTACTAATAGGGGTAATGGTGCTGTAAGTACTGCAATAACCTTTCGTATAGTATTAACACCATAATAAATCAAAATAATATTTAAAAGTATCTATTCAAAAGATACTTTTTTTGATACAATAAATATATAATAAAAGGAGTTGTTAAAATGAAAAAAGGATTTACATTAATTGAGTTGTTGGCAGTAATAGTAATACTAGCAGTAATAGCATTAATATCAGTACCAATAATATTAGGAATAATAGAAAAATCAAAAAAAGGATCAACAGAAGATAGTGCATATGGAATAGTAGAAGCAGCCAATTTATATTATGCAACAAATAGTGAAGCAGGAGTATCAACTTCTGCATTAATAAATAAATCAGATAATTTATTAAAATATAAAGGTAAAGTAGATAATTTTACTTTATCATATAATGATGAAGGAAAAATAGCAATAGTAGTATATAATGGAAAATATTGTGGATATAAATATTATAACGATACGAAAATAACAACAGGAACAGTAAATAATAGTTTATGTTATATAAATGATACAGCAATCAATCCAGATAGCTTTTTACCATCAACAGAAGATTTAACATTATGGGTAAAAACAGTAGAAGAAGCGCCAACTGTATCAGGAACAAAAAATGAAATACAATTAGTAAATGGAATAAATGTAACAAATTATGTAATAGCAATAGAAGAACCAACAGTAAAAGAAACAGGAACAACATGGATAAAACTAGATACAGAATCAAGTATATATATAACAATGGATAATATATATATACCAATAGGATCAATAAAACAATATAATGGAACTTCATGGAATAGTGTAGATGCATATATATATGATGGAACTTCATGGAACATGATAAGTAGTAAACAATATAAAGAACAAATATTAAATGGAGCAGATCCAGTCTTAGGTACTGGAATGATACCAGTAATAATTTCTAATGATGGAACAGTAAAATATGCTGATGTTAATTCAGAGTGGTATAACTATACAAATAAAAACTGGGCCAATGCTGTTATCTTATCAAGTGGAACATATAATGTGGGAGATACAATACCAGAAAGTGCAATTCAGTCATACTTTGTATGGATACCAAGATATAAATATAAATTATGGAATGTTGGAACAACAAGTCCAACAGATACAAAATTTGCAATAAATATAAAATTTGGTGTAGAAACAACAAGTGATGCTAATAGTGGAGAATGTACAACACCACTTACTAGTGGAACAAGCGGAAACTGTGATAATGGGGAATATATGACACATCCAGCATTCACTTCATTTAATACAAATGGAATATGGGTAGGAAAATATGAAACAGGATATTTAGGAGCAACAAGTACAGCAACAGCACAGATAACAAGTGCAGATGAAACTAAAATAATAGTAAAACCAAATGTATATAGTTGGAGAAATAATACAATATATAATATGTTTGTATCAAGTTACAATTATGACAGAACAAATGATTCTCATATGATGAAAAATACAGAATGGGGAGCAGTAACATATTTATCAAATTCCATATATGGAATAAATGATGAAACAAATGTCAATAATAATTCAAATTATATAACAGGAAACAGTGCATTACCAACAACTAATCAACAAGTATATCCTGGAACAACAGGTGATGGTGATACATATAATGCTGATTATAATACAGAAATTGGTTATAAGGCATCAACTACTGGAAATATATCAGGAATCTATGATATGTCAGGTGGAGCTACTGAATATATGGCTAGTTATAGAAGTGGAACATTGGGAAGCAGTGGCTTTACAACAACTACTATAGCTACTTATGATAGTAAATATTTTGATGTATATTCGGCTAGTTCAGCAGCCACTACATATTCTTATAGAATATTAGGTGATGCAACTGGAGAAACTGGACCTTTTCTTGCATATTTAGATGCTGATAATGCATCAAGATATCATAGTAGTTGGTATGGAGATTACGCTTCCTTTATAGAATCAGCTTATCCTTGGTTTCATAGAGGTGGAGCTTCTAATGCTGGTGGATTAGGTGGTCAATTTTATTGCCAAAAAAACACTGGTGCAGTTAATACAATAGTTGGATCCCGCCTAGTTCTAACACAATAATAAAAATAAATTGATAATTATAAACTACTTAATAATTAAGTAGTTTTTTTGTATATTTATTTTAAATATGAACTATATTATAAGTATTTAGTAAAAAGACATAGTAATTATCAAATAATAGTATATATATATAATTATTTATGTTATAATGAAAGCCGTGTCAAAACTAATAAAGGAGAAAAAAATGAAATTTGAAGATTTAAAAATAATAAAAGAAATTCTATCTTCATTAGAAGATAAGAATTATCAAGAACCAACAGAGATACAAAAACTAGCAATACCAGCAATATTAAGCAAAAAAGATTTACTCGGATGTGCTCAAACAGGAACAGGTAAAACAGCAGCTTTTGCAATACCTATAATTCAAATGTTACAAGAATATAAAAACAAATTATTAAAAATGTATGAATTATTAATGAAATTACCAAATATTGAAGATATTAAATATTATAAACAATTAGTTGAAAACTATAAACTATGTGAAAAAATATCATTTGATTATGCCATAATGGAAAAAAGTAATGAAGCTTATGTAATTCCTAGTGAATTTGGTTGGGATGATATAGGAACATGGAGTTCAATAGAAAGATATATAAGTGAAGATCAAGATTCTAATATAATCAAAGGTAATGTAACAATGCAAAACTCTAAAAATTGTATTGTATATGGAAATGATAAAAAAATCATTTTATCAGATATAGAAGATATTTATTTTATAGAATCTGATGATGTAATTATTGTTGGAAAAAAAGATAAAATTAATGATGTACATGAGTATGTAAAAATTAAATAGAAAGAAGTTGATATTATGGATATAGAAATAATATGCCCACTTTATAATGGACAAAAATATATTAATAATATTATTAAAGGTATAAATAAACAAAAAAATGTTAATATACTTAGAACTTTTTTTATTCTTACAAATACTAATGATGAATCAGAAAAAATATTGAAAGAAAAAAATTTAAATTATGTAAAAATAGAACCAAAAGATTTTTCTCATAGTTTAACAAGAGAAAAATATGCTTTAAAAAGTAAAGCTGATATTATTGTATTTATTTCTCAAGATATAGAAATAGTAGACAAATTATGGCTTTATAATTTAACTAGAAATATAGCTAATGAAGAAGTAGCAGCAGCTTATAGTAAACAAATAACAAAATATGATAATATTGAAAAATATACAAGAGAAAACAATTATCCTGATTATTCTAGAATTGTATCTATAAGAGATATGAAAAAATTAGGATTAAATACATTTTTCTTTTCAGATGCTTCTTCAGCTATCAAAACAAAAGTTTTTAAAAAATTAAATGGATATGATAATAAAAACTTACCAATAAATGAAGATATGTATTTTGCTTATAAATTAATTAAAAAGGGATATAAAATAAAATATGCCTCTGATTCAGTAGTTTATCATTCACATGAATTTACTTTAAAAGAACTGTATAACAGATATAAATTAATTGGAATATTCTTTAAACAAAATAAATATTTAGAAGATTATGAAATAGATGAATCAGGTAGTAAATTAGCTAAATATATTTTAAAAAGAGCTATTCAAGAAAAAAACTTTAAAGTTTTATTTAGATTTTTACCAGATATGTCAGCTAGATATATTGGTATGAAAGTAGGTAGAATATTTGGAAAATAAAGTTAGATGTTCAATAGCTATGGCTACTTATAATGGTGAAAAATATATTAAAGAACAAATAGATAGTATTTTAATAAATTTAACAGAAGAAGATGAAATTATTATATCTGATGATGGTTCTACTGATAAAACAATAGAAATAATTAAAAATTATAATGACAAAAGAATCAAGTTAATAAATGGTCCTAAAAAAGGGGTAAAACAAAATTTTTCAAATGCTATTAAAAATAGCAATGGAAAATATATATTTTTATCAGATCAAGATGATATTTGGAAAAAAAATAAAATAGAAAAAACATTAAATATTTTTAAACAAAATAAATGTTCTGTAATAGTTCATGATGCTGTTGTTGTAAATAGTAATTTAGAAGTTATGAATGAATCATTTTTTAATTTAAGAAATTCCAAAAAAGGAATAATAAAAAATATTTATAAAAATAGTTATATTGGGTGTTGCATGGCTTTTAAATCTGATATTAAAAAAAATATTTTACCTATACCAAATAGTATTGAAATGCATGATCAATGGATTGGTTTAATTGGTGAAATTAAAGGTAATGGAAGTATCTTCATAGAAGATAAACTAATTAAATATAGAAGACATGATAATAATGTGTCTATGTTAAGTCCTTATAGCATACCTAAAAGAATAAAAAATAGATTAATTTTGATCTTCAAAATTATGTTTCATTAGGAGGAATTAAAAAATGTATATTGTATTAATTTTATTAGTCATTTTGTTTATATTTGATTACTTGAAAAATAGAGACATATTTTCTCCAGCAGCTATTTTTAATTCTATTTGGTTTGTAATTTTAGGATTATATGAATTAAAATTAAGTTTACTTCAGCAAGATTTATCAGAAAGAACGATTATGGTATTCCTCGTTGTTGTATTATCATATAATATAGGTTGTTTTATTTTTCAGAGAATTGATTTTGATAAAATAAAATTGCCAAGGATTAAAACAAGATTTGATTTAAATAAAAAATTAATTATAGCAAGATGGATTGTGGTAATTATATTTTTAATAGAAGTGATATATTCTAATGGATTTCCATTGTTGTGGACATTTACTGGGTCACCTTTAACTTATCTTGATTTTGGGGTTTCTTCTTTAAATGGAGCCTTTTATGGATTAGTAATTTGTCTTGGAGCTTATACATTATTTAATAAAAGAAAAGATGGGTTAATTTATTTGGTTATTGGAATTATGGTTATATCAAGGCAAGTTATAATGTCAATGATTATTGAAGGAATAATATATGCAATATATACCAAAAAAATTAAGATTAGTTTTAAAAAAATTGTGGTTGCAACTATAATAGGTGCATTAGCATTTGGCTTTGTTGGAAATCTTAGATCTGGTTCAAATGTAATTGATAGTATATTTTACCCAAAACAACAATATGAAGAATTACCTTCTTCAGCAAAATGGGTGTATTCGTATATGACTTTTTCAGTTAATAATTTAAATAATTTAATTAATTTAACTGATGGTGGAGTTAACCATGGGGCATCAATGTTAAAAGAATTCTTACCAACAGTTTTACTGGAAAAATTAAATATATCATTAAACTTTCAAAAAAATTATTTAATTTTAAGTAATTTCAATGTTTCAACTTATTTACCATCTATTTATTTGGACTTTGGTATAATTGGAATAGTATTTTTTAATATTATTATAAGTATGTTTGGGACAATTTTACATCGAGAAACAAGAAAACAGGAATCTGATACTATTGCTTTAGCATATTCTGTATTTGTTCATAATATAATATTTATGTTCTTTATAAACATGTTCTTATATTTACCAATAATGATACAATTCTTCTATTTAATATTTTTAACAAAAAAGAAGGAGAGTAGTTAACATGGATAATATGAATGTTTATATAGCAACACATAAAAAATTCAATGTTCCTGAAATGGAAATCTATAATCCAATTCAAGTTGGTTCAATAAATAAAGAAAAATTTGGGTACTTAAGAGATGATACAGGAAATAATATATCAAATAAAAATGCAAACTACTGTGAATTGACAGCATTATATTGGATTTGGAAAAACGATAATTCAAATATTGTTGGTTTAACTCATTATAGAAGATATTTTTTTAAAACAAAATTTAATAATTCATATGATAAATTATTAAATAAAAATGATATTTTAAAGATATTTGAAAAATATGACCTGATTGTTCCATATCCAAATTATATATTTAAATCTAACATTAAAGATCATTATGCCAAAATTCATCATATTGAAGACTTTAATAATTGCAGAGCTATAATTGAAAAAATTTACCCAGAATATTTGGATTCATTTGATTTATTTTCAACAAAAAAATCTTTTTTTGCATATAATATGTTTATTGGAAAAAAAGAAATAATAAATCAATATTGTGAATGGTTATTTAATATTTTATTTGAACTTGAAAAAATCACTGATATTTCAAAATATGACAATTATAACAAAAGAATATATGGTTTTCTTTCAGAAAGATTATTCAATGTATGGTTGTTAAAAAATGATAATTTATTGATAAAAAAAATGCCAGTTAATAATACTGATGAGAAGGTTGTATTTCAAACAATTAAAAATCAAATAAAAAAAATTATAATTAGAAATTGAGGTATTTAAATGAAAACAATATTATTTATAGGAACTGATTCAAATCTTTCTGGTGCAACTATATCAATGATAACTCTTTCAAAATACTTGATAGAAAAAGGGATAAATCCCATTATAATTCTTCCTGGGAATGGAGATGCAGAAATCCTTTTAAAAGAAAAGAATATTAAATATTATGTTATCAAGTCATATTCATGGGTAGTTCCAATTGAAAAAAGGATTAGTAAAAAATTTATTAATATATTTAAATATTTCATAAAAAAAATACTTAATTACAAAGCCATTAGAGAAATAAAGCAAATTATTGAAAATGAAAAAGTAGATGTCGTTCATATTAATTCATTATTTTCTTATGTTGGAGCTATAGCCGCTAAACAAAAAAAAGTTAAGCTTGTTTGGCATATAAGAGAAATGCTTGAAGAAGGGCATAATGCTACATTAATTAATAAAAATAAATGCTATAAATTAATATCAAAATCTGATTTGATTATAACTATTTCAAAATGTGTATTTAATAAATATAAAAAAATCTTGAATAATGATAATATGGTTATTGTTTACAATGGAATTGACACACATAAATTTTATAATGAAAAAAAAGAAATATTTTTAAATAAAAAATTAACTTTTACTTTAGCGGGGACAATTCAAGATAGTAAAGGCCAAAAAGAATTATTATATGCATTATCTAATTTGAAAAATGATATAAATATTGAATTTGAAACTTTATTAATAGGTTATGGAAATGAAAAAAATATTAATTATTTAAATGAATTAATTATTAAATTAAATTTAGAAAATGAAGTTAAGTATCTCGGATTTAAAAAAAATATTGAAGAATATTGGAATCAAACAGATATTGCATTTATGTGTTCTAACGGAGAAGCTTTTGGAAGAACAACTGTAGAAGCAATGCTTAGTGGTTGTTTAGTTATTGGTGCAGATATAGCTGCAACAAGTGAATTAATAGAAGATAAAAAAACAGGATTTCTTTATATTTCTGGAGATTCTAAAGATCTAAAAGATAAAATACTTTATGCATTGAATAACACTGATTTGTGTAAAAAAATAGCAAGTGATGCCAAAGAAAATGC
>JAQVKM010000010.1 GCA_028694645.1 Bacilli bacterium | reverse complement strand
CAACAGCAAATAATGTTTTGACAGGAAAAACATTTACAAGTACAGCAGGTGTAGGAGTAGTTGGAACAATGCCAAATAATGGGGCATTATCATCTAACTTAAATGCAGGAGGAAGTTTTACAATCCCAGCAGGATATACAACAGGTGGAACTGTAACAGCTAATAGTTTAGCTAGTCAAACAGCAGCTACTGCAACTGCAGCTGATATTGCATCTGGTAAAACAGCTTATGTAAATGGCAATAAAATTACTGGAAATATGTCTGTTGATGTAGGATCTAGTTTAATTACTAAAACACGTGATTTTAGCTTTTCATCAACTGTAACGGGACAAGAAAATTTATATATAGCTTCTTCAACTCTTACTTATGATTTTCCTACAAAAATAGTTGGGATTGTATCAATAGAAATTTTAGCTAGAAGTAATGCATGGGTAGGACCAGTTGGTGGAGTAGTAACAGGAACAAATACTGCTATAGCTTATGCTTCTTATCCAAGAAACTGGGCATCATCAGGGACTTTTAGGGTTACCGCAATAGGATATTAATTTAGCAATAACAATGATATGATAAATTCATATCTTTTTTTATTACCTTTTTTATGTTAAAATATTATAAGAAGGCCAGGAGTGATATTATGAATAAAGGTTTTGCTTCAACAGGTATTTTATATACAATATTAATAATATCATTGGTATTATTGACATCTGTTTTATCAGATCTACAAAATAAAAAAAGTATACTAGATAATATTAAAAGTGAAACAGTAGAAGCTGTTGATGATAAGCTTGAATGTAGTTATGCCGAGGAAGAAATAACTTTATTAAAAAATAAATATAATACTTTAAATAATACATATCAAGAATTAATGAAACAATTAGAATTAACTAATACAGATAAAAGTGAAATTTTAGATGGTAAAATAGCTTATTCAAAAGGTAATTTATTAGTAGGAATAATGCCAAATAATGGAACTTTATCATCTAATTTAAATGCAGGACAATCGTATACAATCCCAGCTGGATATACAACAGGAGGCACAGTAAAAGCTAATAGTTTAGCTAGTCAAACATCGGCAACAGCAAAAGCGGAGAATGTTGTTGAAGGATATACAGCATGGGTAAATGGAAATAAAATAACAGGAACAAATAAAGGATATACACAAGGATATGCAGATGGAAATCAAGCAGGATATGATGAAGCATATAATAATGCAATGCATGGAACAGCAACAGCTTCAAGTGTTTTGACAGGAAAAACATTTACAAGTACAGCAGGTGTAGGAGTAGTTGGAACAATGCCAAATAATGGGACCTTATCATCTAACTTAAATGCTGGAGGAAGTTTTACAATCCCAGCAGGTTATACAACAGGAGGGACTGTAACAGCAAATAGTTTAGCTAGTCAAACATCAGCTACAGCAACTGCAGCTGATATATCATCTGGCAAAACAGCATATGTAAACGGAACAAAAATAACAGGAACCATGACTTCACAAACAGCAACACAAGTTAGCTTTTCATATACACCAACTAAAGATGAAACAGCACTGTTATCTATGACTATAGGCGGAAGAAATACTAAAGTAAGTACAACTGGTGTAGCTGTGAAATACTTTACGGAAGATGGTGTTAACTTAATTGGAATTAGCGGACAAGCTGAAGCAAATTCTATAAGCGGAGCAACATTGGGGTATTGGTCTGGAATTGTTAATCTTAAAGCAGGCAAAACGTATTCAATAACCATTTCGACAAATTCAACAGGAACAGCAATTTTTAGTAATCACGCACTATATGTTTTGGGTTAATATAATATATGAAAATGATATGATTTATTCATATCTTTTTAATTACATTTAATTCAAAATATGTTAAAATATATATGGTAGGTGATCGATATGAAAATGAAAAATAAAAACAAAAAAAATATTAAAACAAAATCAATGATAATAATGATAATATGTGGAATAATACTATTTGTGTTGATTATTTATTTTTTATTACTTGTTATATCAAATATTAATTATAGTAATAACAAAACATACACTAAATATATGAAAAATGATAATTATTCATGTAGAAATAATGTTTGTGTTTCAAATAATAAAAAATTTGACTATAATCAAAATTATGAATATATAGAAACAATTAATTTTAATGAAAAAACATATGTTTTTGATGCCAAAAATGCAGAATCGAAGTCTAATTATGTAGGCAAATATTTAATCTCAGATAATACAATTATTATAACATTTGTAATTGATGATATTACATTTAAAGGTACTTATGATATGACTAATCAATATATAAGTCTAAATCCTATTTGCGATAAATGTAGTTTAGATGAAATTAATAACATTTACAAAAATTATCGCGATAAAGCATATAATGATTGTATTTCACTGGCTAAAGAATCATTAACAATAATTAACAATGAAGAAAATAATAAGTGAGGTGTAATATGAAAAAAATAACAATTTTAGCACTTCATCTAGGATATGGTGGAATAGAAAAATGTATTACTTCGTTAGCTAATGCATTAATAGATGATTTTCAAATTGAAATAGTATCAACATATAAACTATATGATGATATTCCATTTAAATTAAATGAAAATATTAAAATAAAATATCTAATTCAAGATTTAAAACCAAACAAAAAAGAATTTTTATTATGTTTAAAAAAAATTCAAATAATTAATGCCATAAAAGAAGGTATTAATGCAATAAAAATATTACATTTAAAAAAGAAATTAATGATTGATTATATTAAAAATTGTAATAGCGATATAATTATTTCAACTAGAGATATTCATAATAAATGGTTAGGTCAATATGGAAAATCTGAGGCTGTTAAAATAGGCTGGGAACATAATCATCACAACTATAATCAAAAATATATAAAAAAGATAATAAATAGCGTTCAAAATTTAGATTATTTTGTTTTGGTATCAAAATCACTTAAAGAATATTATGAAAAAATAGTTAAACCAGTTTGTATATATATACCAAATTCATTAGATGAATATCCGCTACAGTGTTCCAAATTAACAGAAAAAAACATTATTTCTGTTGGAAGACTATCTAAAGAAAAAGGTTTTTTAGATTTAATAGATGTTTTTAAAATAGTGAATGATATTTATCCAGATTGGTGTTTAAATATAATAGGTGATGGATCAGAAAAAGAAAAAATAGAAAACAAAATAAAAGAAAACTTTTTACAAGATAACATTAAATTACATGGATTTCAGAATAAAGAATATATTAATAAAATGTATGAAAAATCATCAATTTATGTAATGTCTTCATATTCAGAATCATTTGGGATAGTTTTATTAGAAGCTTTTTCTTATGGTATACCAGCTATAGCATTCGATTCAGCAATTGGTGCCACAGAAATAATAAGCAATAATTGGGATGGATACTTAATAAATAATAGAGATAAACAAAAAATGGCCAAAAAAATAATCGAATTAATAACAAGCCCTAATAGAAGAATAATAATGGGAAACAATGCAAGTAAAAAAGCATACGAATATAATATTGTAAAAACAAAAGAAGAATGGTTAAAAATATTAAATAAAAATTATTAAATTATTTTATTAAAAAATAAAGAAAACAAGGTGAAAAAATGGAAGCAATGCTACAGACATTTATTGAAAATATAAAAGATTTAGTACAAAGTAGTAACATATTTTTAAGTATATTTTTAGGTCTAGCTATAGTTGTTTTGGAATCCATTATTCCAATGCTTCCTTTAGCTCTTTTTATAGCCATAAACATGATAGCTTTTGGAAATTTTTTAGGATTTATAATATCATGGATTGGAACAATAATTGGATGTAGTTTGAGCTTTTATATATTTAGAAAAATAAGACCAATATTGTTAAAAAAATTAAAAAATGATTCAAAATTAAAAAATTTCATGATGAAAATAGGAAATATTGATTTTTCTAAATTAGTTATAATTTTATCAATACCATTTACTCCTGCTTTTTCTATTAATATATCAGCAGGATTATCAAATATGTCATATAAAAAATATCTATTTGCATTAATTATTTCTAAAATATTTTTAATATATTTTTGGGGATTTGTTGGTACTACATTAATGGAAAGCATTACAGATATAGATGTTTTAATAAAATTAGGGTTCTTAATTTTAATAGCATTTTTGTTATCTAAAATAGTTATTAAAAAATTTAATATTAAATAGGAGGTTATTTATGGAATATGTAATAATTTTAATTTTAGTTGTAATATTAATATTAGTAATAATATCTTTATCAAAAAATATTAATGAATCAAATATTACGGAAAGACTTGGTAAATTAGAAACAAATATGATAAAAGAGGTATCAAGTTTTAAATCGGATATCAATAGAGAATTGAATGAAGATTTTACAAAATTAAATGAAAAATTAGAAGAAAGATTAAGATTGATTAATGATGCAGTTAATGAAAGACTAGATCATAATTTTGAAAAAACAAATAAAACATTTACTTCAGTTTTAGAAAGACTTTCTAAAATAGATGAAGCACAAAAGAAAATTGATAATTTATCTAATGATATTGTTTCTTTACAAAGCGTTCTTACTGATAAAAAAACAAGAGGGATTTTTGGGGAAGTAAATTTAAAAAATATATTGGCTAATGTTTTTGGGGAAAACAATAATGAAATATATCAATTACAATATAAATTAGAAAACGGAACAATAGTAGATTGCGCTTTATTTGCACCACAACCACTTGGATTAGTTGGTATAGATTCTAAATTTCCACTTGAAAACTATAGACAAATGGTTGATAAAAATAATCGTTTAGAGATAAGAGAACAAGCTGAAAAATTATTTAAACTTGATATGAAAAAACATATTGATGCAATATCAAGTAAATACATAATTGATGATGTAACTTCTAATCAAGCAATACTTTTTTTACCAGCTGAAGCTATATTTGCAGAATTAAATGCATATCATAGTGATATAGTTGAATATGCTTATAAAAAAAGAGTGTGGTTGACAAGTCCAACTACTTTAATGAGTACATTAACAACTATTCAAGTAATAATGAAAAATATAGAAAGAGATAAATATACTTCTATAATACATAGTGAATTAAAAGTATTAGATGTTGAATTTAAACGATATAAAGATCGTTGGGATAGATTAGCTCATAACATTGATAATGTAACAAAAGATGTTAAAGAAATTCATACAACAACTGATAAAATTAATAGAAGATTTAACTCTATAAACCAAGTTGAGGTGGAAAAAATTGGGAATGAAGAGAATTAATGTTTTTTTAATCTTAATTATGATAAGTTATAGTTTATATATTAGTTATTTTGATTTTATAAATAATAATATATATGATTTGTTAATTGATTTAGCTATAATAATAGTTATATTTATACCTAAAATAATAAGAAAAACATTTAAATTTAACATTGATAAAATAACAGAATATATATATATAATTTTTATATTTGTAGCTTATTTTTTAGGATCAGTATTGAATTTTTATAATAACATATCTTGGTATGATACCTTTGCTCATTTTATATCAGGAATTGTTTTTGGTTTTTTAACTTTAGAATTACTTGTACAAATAAATAAATATGACAAAAAAAACATTTTTTTTAATATTTTATTTATTATATCTATGTCCTTTTTAATAGCTGGCATATGGGAATATTTTGAATTTATTACTGATATTATATTTAATAAGGATGCCCAAAAAGTTGTATTAACAGGAGTATCTGATACAATGAAAGACATGATGTCAGCAACACTAGGGACAGCTTTATTTTGTATATATATTTGGTTTAAAAATAAAAAAAATATAAAATAAATTGCATTGCAATTTATTTTTATTTTAGGTATACTTATTAAGCAAGGAAGTGACACATGAAAATAAAATATGATTTAATAAAGCAAGAAAAAAATACGAAAGCAAGATATGGAATTTTGCATACTAATTATGGAAGCTTTGAAACACCAATGTTTATGCCAGTTGGCACACTAGCTAATGTAAAAACATTAACACCTGAAGAATTAAAAGAAGCTAATAGTGCAGTTATTCTTTCTAATACATATCATTTATGGTTAAGACCAGGCGAAGATATTGTACAAAAAGCAGGAGGGCTTCATAAATTTATGAATTATGATGGTCCTATATTAACTGATAGCGGTGGTTTTCAAGTTTTTTCACTAGCTAAAAACAAGAAAAAAGATATAGTAGAAGAAGGTGTACATTTTAAAAGCCATTTAGATGGTAGAAAACTTTTTTTGACACCAGAACTTTCTATTCAGATCCAAAATAAATTAGATAGTGATATAGCTATGAGCTTTGATGAATGTCCTCCTTATCCTGTTACATATGATTATATGAAACAAAGTGTTGATCGAACATTAAGATGGGCTAAAAGGGGAAAAGATGTTCATCAAAATGAAAAACAATCTCTTTTTGGAATTGTACAAGGTGGAGAATTTGAAGATTTAAGAAAATATAGTGCCGAAGAAACTGTTAAAATGAATTTTGATGGTTATAGTATAGGTGGAACTAGTGTTGGCGAAGATAAGATAACAATGTATAAAATGGTTGATTATGCTATTCCATATTTGCCAATAGATAAACCAAGATATTTAATGGGAGTAGGAGATCCTATTGATATTATTGAAGGTGTTATAAGAGGAATAGATATGTTTGATTGTGTTTTACCAACACGTATAGCAAGACATGGAAACGCTTTTACAAGAAATGGTAAAATAAATATTAAAAATGCTAAATTTAAAGAAGATTTTACATCATTAGATGAAAAATGTGATTGCTATGCATGTAAGAATTATACAAAAGCTTATATTAGACATTTAATTGTTTGTGATGAATCATTAGGTGGAAGATTATTGTCTATTCATAATATTAGATTTTTAATTAAGTTAACTGAAGAATTAAGAGAAGCTATTAAAAATGATAATATATTAGAATATAAAAAACATTTTTTAGAAGAATATGAAAAAAAGAATACAATTTAAATGTATTCTTTTATATTTTTTTCTTAACCAAATTATTTATTAATAAATCATCACTATATGATGTTTTAAAACTAATTAATCTTTTTATTATATCTATATTTTCATCACTTGAAAAATTTTTATAATTATCACAAAAAATATTTTCTCTAATTAATTCCTGATATTGTCTAAAATAATAAATATTATTGATAAAACAATATGTAAATAAATTCAAATTAAATTTATCTAACCCTAAATCTAATTTATCGCATCTTTTTTTATATTCAGAAATAAAAAAGGTTTCAGTATCATATATATATTTTTGTGTTATAACGTTATCAATATCAATCAATATAGGATCTATTCCATCAAATAAAATGTTATTTCCTTTTATATCTCCGTATATAATATTATTATTATTTAAATATTGTATTAAATTACGAATAGAACTTAAAATTTCTATTTTTTTATTAATATCAATATTTAACATATCATCTAATGAAATAGTTTTATCCATGTATTCCATTAAATAACCATTATCTTTTACCATATAACTTGGTTTAACAATATTAACTGGTAAATTTAAATTATATATTTCATTTAATTTATTTTTTTTATTTTCATAAAAATTTATACTGCTATGTCTTTTTTTAAATTCTTTATAAATATATTTTTTATTATTAAAAGTTGTTTTAAATATATATGCTTCACTACCATCATTTTCTAAAAATAATAAATTCAAATCTTCTTTTTTTATTTCTTGCAGTAAACCCATAAAATCACCATGCTTTATTATATCATTAATTTAATTATTTTCAACATTTTTATTTATACCAATAATACTTCCAATTGTACAAGTAAAAATTAATATTAAATAATAAATTATATTTTTGATTTCGAAATTATTTTTAAATATAATATTCATAATAAATAAAATAAAAATAATTATGAAACTTAATTTTAAACCCTCAATCAATCCTTTTTTATTACTCTTTTTACCAAAAAGAAATCCACTTATAAAAACAGATACAATAGAAATAATTACTTGAAAAATAGAAACAAGTGCAATATTAATTAAATTGAAATAATTAAATATAGTTAAAATAAAAGTAGAAATAAAAACAAAAATAAAAAATATAAATAAAGAAAGACCAACTTTTTTTAAATAATTCATATAATTCCTCCTACTAAAATTATGAAAGTGAATAAAAATATATTACTTGTGCATAATTAATTAGGTGATAAAATGTATTCAATTTTAATAGGTAAAACATTTTTTTTATATGTATTTATAATAATAGTATATCGAATAATGGGAAAAAAAGAAGTAAGTCAATTAGGAGTAGGAGATTTAATTGTAACGATTTTAATAGCAGAGCTAGCTGCCATATCAATACAAGAACCCAATACTTCTATTATGAAATCAATCATTTCAATTAGTGTACTAGTTATTTCTGAAATAAGTATAAGTTATATTAGTTTAAGAAGTAATAAAATAAGGAAGCTTGTAGATGGAGTACCTAGTGTTATAATTAAAAATGGCAAAATAAAATTTAGTATAATGTCCAAACTTAGATATACATTAGATGATCTTGTTATACAACTTAGAAGTAAAGGGATTAAAAACATTAATGAAGTTGATTATGCCATATTAGAAACCAATGGTGAATTATCTGTTTTTCAAGATACTAAGGATTATCCAATGCCAATAATACTAGATGGAATGATTAATTATGATGTTTTAGCTGAAATTAAAAAAAATGAAATAGAAATTATGAATTTATTAAAAGAAAAACAAGTTAAACTACAAGATGTTTTTTATGCTATCTTTTTAAATAAAAAATTATACATTATTAAAAAAGATGAATTAATATAATTCTTTTAAATTTAAAAAAAGATGATATAATTGTAATAGGTGATAATATGAAAAAAATCATAATATTTATTATTATAATTATTGTTTTAATAAAATCAATTAGTTATATAAGTGAAAAAACAAATGATTATAATAAAAAAAGCTATATAGAAAATATAGTTCAAAATAATGTTGATTCAAAAAATCAAGCTCATATTATCTCGATTAATAATTTGATAAAAGCATATGAGATACAAATAGTTTTAAATGATGAAAAAGAAAATAAAATCACAAATTTAAATTATGCTAATTATAAAGGAGAAATTCCAGATAAAATAGAAATTAATATTAATAATTATCAAATAATTAGTGGTACTTTTATTTATGAAGATGTAACATATTATTATGATGGAAAAGACGTTGTTAGAAAGTAGGATGATTTATGAATGAATTAATAATTGGTTCACATGTTTCTTTTAAAAAAGGAACACAATTAGTAGGAAGTGTTAATGAGGCTTTGAGTTATGGTGCAAATACATTTATGTTTTATACAGGAGCACCACAAAATACTAAAAGAGAAAAAATAGATTTAGATTTAACAAAAGAAGCACAAAAAATAATGAAAGAAAATAATATTGATATTAACAATGTTATAATTCATGCCCCTTATATAATTAATTTAGCTAATACATCTAATATGGATTTTTCTTGTCAGTTTTTAAGTGAAGAATTAAAAAGAGCTGAAGAACTTGGAATAAATAAGATAGTCTTACATCCAGGAAGTCATGTTGGTTGTGGTGAGCAAGAAGGATTAAAAAATATAATTTTTGGTTTGAATAAAGTTTTAGCAAAGGACACAAAAACAAAAATTTGTTTAGAAACAATGGCTGGCAAAGGAAGTGAACTTGGAATAAATTTTGAACAATTAAAATTTATAATTGATAATGTTACTTTTTCTGATAAAATTATGGTTTGTCTAGATACTTGCCATATTAATGATGCTGGATATGATATAAGAGATTTTGATAAAGTTTTAGATCAATTTGATAAAATAATTGGGCTAAATAAATTAGCATGTATACATATAAATGATAGTAAAAATGATATAAATGCTCATAAAGATAGACACGAAAATATAGGACTTGGGACATTAGGTTTTGACAATATTATTAATATAATTTATAATCCATTATTAAAAGATGTTCCTAAAATACTAGAAACTCCTTATGTAAGTCTTGATGATGAATCTAAAGAAAGATTATATCCACCATATAAATTTGAAATAGAAATGATAAGAAATAAAAAAAATAATCTTAATTTAATGAAAGAAATAAGATCATTTTATAAATAGGTTTTATATTTGTTTTTATAGAAGATAATTAATTCTTCTATTTTTTTTATATTCTTATCTGATATATTATTAGATATTTTATTTAATATAAGTTTATAATCATCAAAAATAATAGTATACCAATAAGATTTAATCGTATTATAAATAATAGATAATTCATTATCAGTTAAAGTGATATTATTAATAATAGCAAATGAAGAAATATCATCTTTCGTTAATTCATCAATATATTTTTTTAAAAATAAATTTTTCATATACACCTCTATATTAGTATATGTAAAATAAAGTGAATATTGAAATATAACTATAATATATTAAAGTAAGGAGGAAGTTATGTATAAAAAAATAACACTAGAAACAAATTATTTAGAACCTTATTTAAGTAAAATAACAATTGAAAATCATTATAATTTATATTTGAATTATTTAAATAATTTAAATACAGTTTTAATTGATAATAATTTTGAATTCAATATTCCAAAAGAGGAGATATATTTAATAATAGATAAATTTGATATTAAACAAAGAGATAAAATATTATATAACTTAGGAGGCACTGTTAATCATGAATTATATTTTAAAAGTTTTAATGCAAAAACAAATACAAATGAATTCAATGAAATGATAAATAAACAGTTTAAAAATATAGATGAGTTTAAAAATAAGTTTATTAAAGAAGCTAACAACTTAGTGGGGTCTGGATATACATTTTTAGTAATAAATAAAGAAAAGCAATTAGAAATAGTTAATTTTGTTAATCAAGAATCACCTTATTTATATGATTTAATACCTATATTAGCGCTTGATTTATGGGAACATAGTTATTATTTAGATTATTACAGTAAAAGAAACGAATATATAAAAAGCATGATTGAAATTATTGATTTTAATCAAGTAAATATTAATTATGAAAAAAACATTAAATAAAAAAAATATTGATATAAAAAAAATTATTGAAAAAAGATATAATATATTAATTATAATAATTATGATATCAATGTTAATTTTACTTATTAATTTATTTTATATTCAAGTTATTCAAAAAGACAAATACGTTCAAAAATTAAATCAATTGCAAGTAAAGGTTGTAGAAGGTCCAACAGCTCCAAGAGGAAGAATCTATGATAGAAATAATGAATTGATAGTTGATAATAAACCAATTAAAGAAATATATTATGTTAAACCTAAGAAAACAACAGTTAAACAAGAAATTAAAACAGCTTATTTTTTAGCTCAAATATTAGATGTTAATTATGACAATATCACAGAATTTATTTTAAAAAACTTTTGGTTAAAAAATAATAGTACAGCTTCCTTAGAAAAAATAACCAATCAAGAATGGGAACAATTAAAACAAAGAAAAATAACAACAACAGATATAGAAAAAATCAAAATAGATAGAATTACAACTCAAGAATTAGAAAAGTATAATGAATTAGATAAAGAAGCAGCATATATATATTATTTGATGAATAAAGGTTATTCTTATGAAGAAAAAATAATTAAAAGAGATAACATTACTGATTTAGAGTATGCTTCACTAGCATCAAATTTAAATACAACTTTAGGAATAAATATAAGACTTGATTGGGATAGAACATATTTATATCAAGAAACATTTAGAAGTTTGTTAGGAAATATTTCATCTTTTCAAACAGGAATACCAAGTGATTTAAAAACTATCTATTTAAATAAAGGATATAATTTAAATGATAGAGTTGGCATAAGTTATTTAGAATATCAGTATGATGATTATTTAAGAGGAATTAAAAATCAATATCAAGTAAAATATAATAATGAAAAAAAACTAATTAAAAGTGGTCAAAGAGGAAATGATATAGTTTTAACTATAGATATAAAGTTGCAACAAGAAATAGAAAAAATAATTGAAGAAGAAATAATAAAAGCTAAAAAGGAACCAAATACTGAATACTATAATAGATCATTTGTTATTATAACTAATCCAAATACAGGAGAAATACTAGCTGCCTCAGGAAAACAAATTGTTCAAAGTAATGATTCATATAAGATATATGATTATACTCCTGGAATTGTAACATCTCCAATTACTGTGGGTTCAGCTATAAAAGGAGCATCACAAATAGTAGGTTATAAATATAAAGGCGTGGAAATAAATGAAAAAAGATATGATAATTGTGTCAAAATAGCATCAACACCACTTAAATGTTCGTGGAAAAGTTTAGGTTTATTAAATGATATAACTGCTTTAAAATATTCATCAAATACTTATCAGTTTTATACAGCTATGAATGTTGCTGGTATAAAATATATTTATAATGGCCCGCTTAAAGTAGAACAATCAATTTTTGATAAATATCGTAGTATTTTTGGACAATTTGGTTTAGGAGTAAAAACAGAAATAGATTTACCAGTTGAAAGTATAGGTTATAAAGGAAAAAATGATAACGGAGGATTACTTTTAGATTTTGTTATTGGACAATATGATACGTATACTCCAATTCAATTAGCTCAATATATTTCTACAATAGCTAATAATGGAAATAGAATGAAATTATATTTTTTAAAAAAAATATATCAATCTACAAAAAATAGCAATTTAACAAATTTAATTTATGAAACTAAAAATCAAATATTAAATAAAGTTGATATTGATGAAATATATTTAAATAGAATCAAAGAAGGTTTTAAAGCAGTTTTAGAAACTGGTGGAACAGGATCAGGATATATAGATAAAAAATATAAACCAGCAGGTAAGACAGGAACATCACAAAGTTTTGTTGATACAAATAATGATAATAAAATAGATACCGAAACAATAACAACTACATTTGTTGGATATGCTCCTTATGACAATCCACAAGTAACATTTACAGTAATATCACCAGATGTTTCAAATTATCAATCTTATGTTAATAAAAGAATAGCTAAAAGGGTTAGTGATAAATACTTTGAAATTTATAAATGATATGATATAATAATAAAGGTTTTGATATAAAAACATAATATTTATTAAAAAAGCTTTTACTTTTAATAAAAAATTTGTTATTATATTGATAATGCTTTAAAAAAGGAGGTATTTACCATGGCAAAAAAAGGTGAAAGTAGAGAAAGACTTACTTTAAAATGTACAGTTTGTAATGAAAAAAATTATAGAACTGAAAAAAATAAAAGAAATACAACTGAACGTTTAGAATTAAATAAATATTGTCCAAGATGTAAACAACATACTGCTCATAAAGAAGAAAAATAATTTAAAGATAGATAATATTCTTTTTTAAATATTTAGGAGGATAACACATGATAAATGTAAATGATATCAAAAATGGTATGACACTTATGATTGAAGGAAATATCTATCAAGTAATTGAATTTTTGCATGTAAAACCTGGTAAAGGTTCAGCTTTCATGAAAACTAAACTTAAAAATTTAAGAACAGGTGGAACTATTGAAAGAACTTTTAATACAAATGTTAAATTCGAAAAAGCTAATATAAATAGAAGTAATGTACAATATTTATATAATACAGGAGATATTTATTATTTCATGAATTTGGAATCATATGAACAATTAGAATTAACAAGTGAACAAGTTGGTGAAGATAAAGATTATTTAATTGAAAATATGACTGTTGATGTAATTTTATTTGAAGGAGAATTACTAGGATTAGTCTTACCTGATAAAGTAGAATTTACTGTTACGCAAACAGAACCAGCTACTAAAGGGAATACAACAAATAATGCATTAAAAGATGCTTATGTTGAAACTGGCAAATTAGTTAGAGTTCCTTTGTTTATTGAACAAGGAGAAAAAATTATTGTTACAACAGCAGATGGAAAATATTCATCAAGAGCATAAAGCTCTTTTTTTTTATTTAAAATAATATATTTAACTTCATTGTTGGCTTTTTAAAAATTTTATGATATATTAAAATCATTAAAAAGGAGGACTAATATGTTTGAAAATAAGATTGCTTTAATAACAGGTTCTAGTAAAGGAATAGGAGCTGCTATAGCTAAAGAATTGGCTAGTAAAAAATGTAATGTAGTTATTAATTATAATAGTGATTTAACTTCAGCTTTAAAAGTACAAGAACAATGTCAAAAATATGGTGTTCAAACTTTAATTATCAAAGCTGACATTTCTAAAGAAGATGAAATAATAAATATGATTGAACAAATAATAACAACATTTGGTAAGTTAGACATATTAATTAATAATGCAGGAATAGCTATTGATACATTGTTTGAAGAAAAAACAAAAGATAATTTTATGAAAACATTAGATATCAATTTAGTTGGTACATTTTTAGTTAGTAAATATGCAAGTGTTTATATGTTAAAAAATAAATATGGTAAAATAGTTAATATAACATCAACAAATGGAATAAATAAATATTTTCCTATGTGTTTAGATTATGATGCTTCAAAAGCAGGAATTATTTCTTTAACACATAACTTGGCTTTGCAATTTGCTCCTTATATAAACGTTAATGCAGTAGCTCCAGGATGGGTTGGAACAGAAAATGAATTAAATAATGTCGATCAAGAATATATAAAATTAGAAGAAGAAAAAATATTTTTAAGAAGAATTGGTACTCCAGAAGAAATAGCTAAACTAGTTTCATTTTTAGTAAGTGATGATGCAAGTTATATTAATAATGAAGTTATTAGAATTGATGGAGGAACTTATTAATAAAAAATAGTTGACAAACATAGAATTATTATGTATACTATGATAGTAATTGAAAAAGGAAAGAAGAAGTATCCACTTCTCACCCGATTGCTTAAGCTTTGGGTATAATGCCAATTAAATGTTTAATTTGGATTATAATGTGGATACTTTGCGTATTCATTTTTTTATGGAGGTGTCAGTTATCGCAAAAGAAAAAGATTTGTACATTAATGAGCAAATACGTGCTAAGGAAGTAATGGTTATAGGACCTAATGGAGAACAATTAGGATTAAAACCTATAAGAGATGCTCAAACTTTAGCTAATTATGCTGGTTTTGATCTTGTTTTAATGAATGCAAATGCTAATCCAGCAGTTTGTAAAATAATGGATTACAATAAGTTCAAATATGAAAACAAGAAAAAGTTAAAAGAAAATATGAAAAAACAAAGAGAAACCAACTTAGAAGTTAAAGAATATCGTTTATCAGTAACAATTGATGTTCACGATTTTAACACACGAGTAAATGCTTCAGCGAAGTACTTAGAAAAAGGTCATAAAATAAAAGTTGCAATTCGTTTTAAAGGAAGAGAAATGGCTCATCCTGAATTAGGTAAAGAAGTTTTAAATAAATTTGCAAATGCTTTAGAAGCATTAGCAGAAATAGAACAAAAACCTAAAATGGAAGGTAGATTTATGACAATGATGCTTATGCCAAAGAAAGAAAGATAGGAGGATTTTTATGCCAAAATTAAAAACACATAAAGGAACTAGTAAAGTTTGTAATGTAAGACCTGGAGGAACAATCGCAATTGGAAAACCAGGATCAAGACATAATACTGGTAAAAAGAATGCTGCTTCTAATAGAAAAAGCAGATCAGGATCATTATTAAGTCAAGGAGATTACAACAGAATAAAAGGAATATTAGGTAAATAGTTAGAAGGAGGATATTATGACAAGAGTTAAAGGTGGAACAATTCATCGCGCTAGAAGAAAAAAAGTGATGAAATTAGCAAAAGGATATTTTGGAAGTAAACATAGATTATATAAAACAGCTAAAGAACAAGTTATGCATTCTTTAAAATATGCTTATAGAGATAGAAGACAAAAGAAAAGAGACTTTAGAAAATTATGGATTACAAGAATTAATGCAGCATGTAGAATGAATGATATTAGTTATTCAAAATTCATTAATGGACTTTCTAAAGCAGGAGTAGAAATTAATAGAAAAATGTTATCAGAATTAGCTATTGATAATGCAGAAGCATTTACAGCTTTAGTAGTAATAGCTAAAGAAGGATTAACAGGTTCTGTTAAAGAAACTAAAGCTACAAAAGAAGTTAAAACTACTGAAGAAAAAGTTGAATCACAAGATTTATCTAAATTAACAGTAGCTGAATTAAAAGAAATGGCAGCAGCTAAAAACATAGCTGGAGCTACTTCAATGAAAAAAGCTGAATTAATAGATGCTTTAAAATAATCATTAATTTGATTATTTTTTTTGATAAATTAACAAGTATTTTATATGCCTATATAATAGGTGATACTATGATAAATAAAAAGGAATTTGCATTAATAGAATTATTAGGCGTGATATTGTTTTTTTAAAAGTATCAAGTAAAACCAAAAAAATATTTAAATGATAGTTAATATGGAATATTTGATTATCAAAATAAAAAGAGAAAATTTTAATTTTTCTCTTTTTTAATTATTAAGGAACAATTCTAATCTCATACAAATATGAAGACTGACCGCCTCTAATTGTGGCATAAGTCATATAATAAGCATTATTAGGAATTGTTATAGTAACACTAGAACCATAATTACTGTTAAATATTAAACCATTATCCTTATTATAAAAACGAATGTTATTAGCTCCACCAGTCATAGTTAGGGATATTTTTCTGCCTATCATGTTTTCAGATATATATATTTTTCTAAGCAAAGTATCTGTAAAAGTAGATGCATTGGCAGTTCCGTTATTACCATCATAAGCGCCAGTAGTTATGGCGTCGCCAGGAAATGTAGTGGTAACAGAACTAACAACCTCTTTTCCAGAATTATTAATTCCTTTAGCTGTTAATGTTTTACCATAATCTAATTTGACTGCATCAGTATAAGGAATCCAATTATCCTCAGTTCCTATTTTATATAGTTTAGTTATACTTGTTTGAAAGTAACTCACTGTAACATCAGTTGGTTGAACAAATATGCCACTTTGATCAATTATCGGATAACCAATGATTGTGCTCATTGTAGGTTCATCACGAACTTTTATTTCGTATAAATATGAAGCTTGTCCGCCTCTAATTGTAGCATAAGTCATATAATAAGCATTAGCAGGAATTGTTATAGTTGAAGATGTAGTATAATTACTGTTAAATATTGAGACATTGTTTTTATCATAAAAACGAACATTATTAGCTCCACCACTCATAGTCAACAAGATTCTATTGCCAATCATATTTTCAGAAATATATATTTTTCTAAGTAAAGTATCCGTAAAAGTTGATACATTATAGGAACTACCATTATTATCGTAAGCTCCACTAGTTATAGCGTCACTTGGTAAAGTAGCTGTAAATGAACTAGTTACTTCTTTTCCGGTGCTATCAATACCTTTAGCTGTTAATGTTTTACCATAATCTAATTTGACTGCATCAGTATAAGGAATCCAATTATCCTCAGTTCCTATTTTATATAGTTTAGTTATACTCGTTTGAAAATAATTAATAGTAACTTCTGTTGATTGAACAAATACACCATTTTCATCTATTAAGGGATAACCAAGTACACTACTGATAACTGGTTCATCGCGAACTTTTATTTCATACAGATATGAAGATAGACCTCCTCTAATTATGGCATAAGTCATATAATAAGCATTATCAGGAATTGTTATAGTAACACTAGAACCATAAGTATTATTAAAAATTAATCCATTATCTTTATTATAAAAACGAATATTATTAGCTCCTCCGCTAGTCATAGTTAGTGATATGTTTTGACCTATCATGTTTTCAGATATATATATTTTTCTAAGCAAAGTATCCGTAAAAGTAGATGCATTAGAAGTTGCGTTATTTTCATCATAAGCCCCACTAGTTATAGCATCACTTGCAATTGAAACATTATTTTGAATAACAATATTACTTTCAAGCTTACTACGGCTAACACTTTTGACCATTAACTTTGTAAAATTTTCTGTAATAATACCTTTATATTCAAGCCAATTATTACCCAAATCAATGCTATAGTACGTTTTGACTCCTTTTTTAGGGTCAGATTTTATAGTGACTCTTGTTATTCCTAGATCAGAAATAATTGGGTAAGGACTAATAGTAACTTCTGGATCAGTTGGGGTATATATTCCATACTTTTGACGGAACTCACAAACATTTTTTTTACATTCAAATTCATATCCATTTATAGCTAAATAAGCATAAGATATTTGAAGACTCTTTTCATCTATCATAACATACCCATCTTCAGGGTATGCTTTTTTTATATCAGGTTTAATATTTAATACTTCCGAAGAAGTTTCATCACTGAAAAAACTATCAGCAATTAAATAGTATTTATTGTTTTCTTTTAAATTAATATTTTTTGAAAATGATTCTCTAATCATTTTACTTTCAAGTGCATCTAAATAATTTTGTGCGCTAACTTGAGCTGCATTTCTTTGTGATTTTTCAATTACCTTAATCAACATTGGAAAAACTATTATACTAAGTAATGCTACAATAATTATCACAGCTAGTAATTCAAATAATGTAAATCCTTTTGTTTTCATAAATATATCATCCTAACTATATTTATTATATAATAAAGTTTATGTTAGTACAATTATTAATTAATAAAATTTTAAATAGTTTAGTGCTCTTATTTAAAATCATTGACTCAAAATAACTAGTATGATAGAATGTTAACATCTTAGTAGGAGTGATAAATATGAAAGATTTGTATATAGATTTTGATGGAGTAATATTAGATACTATAAAAACGATATATTCAATGTTGGAAAAAGAAAATATTGATAGTAAAAATTTTGAACAAACCAGCATATTTTTATCAACAATTAATTGGGATGAATTTATTGATGATACACCACAAATAAATAATAGTCTTGATTGTATTGATAAAATACTTAAAAGTAATAAATATAATGTTAGTATTTTAACACATATAAATTCACTTGATGAAGCTATAGCTAAAGTTAATTTTATTAGAAAAAGATTTAATGATATTACAATTATTCCAGTACCTAAAAAAATAAGTAAGACTAAAATGGTTCATACTAAAGGAGCAATTTTAATTGATGACTACTCTGGGAATTTAAGAGAGTGGGAAAAAGAAGGTGGCATTGGAATTCGTTTTTCAACTAAATTAAATGGAAAAGGATTCAAGGTTATCGATCAATTAGATAAAGTTTTAGATTTAGATATCTAGAATTTTTTTGTTTTTTCTAGTATAATAATTATATTAAGGAGGCAACAATATGTTTGAAAACTTAGGAGATAGATTACAAAGTGCAATAACTAAAATAAAAGGTTATGGTAAGATAACAGAAGAAAACATAACAGAAGTAACAAGAGAAATAAGATTAGCTTTATTAGAAGCTGATGTTAATTATAAAGTAGTAAAAGAATTTATAAATAAAGTTAAGACAAAAGCTTTAGGAGAAGAAGTAGCTAAATCATTAAAACCAGGAGAAGCTTTTGTTAAAATATTAAAAGATGAATTGGTTGAATTATTAGGTGGAGAAAAAAAAGATTTAAATTTAACTGGGAATCCAGCTACTTTAATGTTAGTTGGATTGCAAGGATCAGGAAAAACAACCACTATAGCTAAATTAGCTAATAATTTAAGAAAAAAATACAAAAAAAATCCATTGTTAGTAGCTTGCGATGTATATCGTCCAGCAGCTATTGAACAATTAAAACAATTAGGAAAAGAACTTAATATTCCAGTATATGAAGAAGGATTATCTAATCCCGTTTCAATAGCTAATAATGCTATAAACTATGCTAAAGAAAATCATTATGACTATGTTTTAATAGATACAGCAGGAAGATTGCATATTGATGAATTATTAATGGAAGAATTAAATCAAATTAGCAGCAGTATTAAGATGAATGAAATAATTCTTGTAATAGACAGTATGACAGGACAAGATGCAATTAATGTTATAGAAGGATTCAATAATAAATTAGACCTTACAGGAGCCATATTAACTAAATTAGATGGTGATACAAGAGGTGGAGCAGCTTTATCAGTTCGTTATTTAACTAATATACCAATTAAATATATTGGTGTTAGTGAAAAAATGGATGGCTTAGAAGAATTTTACCCAGAAAGAATGGCAACTAGAATATTAGGAATGGGAGATATAATGACAATGCTTGAAAAAGCAGAATCAGTTATCGATCAAGATGAAGCTATGAAAGCGGCTAAAAAAATGCAAAAAGGTAATTTTGATTTAGAAGACTTTTTACAACAATTAAATCAAATTAAAAAACTAGGACCACTTGAAAATTTAATTAAAATGATACCTGGAGCTTCTAAAATGGGACTTAATAATATTAATATTAATCCTAAAGACTTATTACATATAGAAGCTATAATTCAATCAATGACTAAAGAAGAAAGAAAAAATCCAGATATTTTAAAAGCAAGTAGAAAAATAAGAATAGCTAAAGGATCTGGAAGAAGTGTTGAAGAAGTAAATAGATTATTAAAACAATTTGAACAAATGAAAATGATGATGAAAAAAATGAAAAACGGAAATTTTAAAATGCCATTTTAAATTAGATTAATAATCTAATTTTTTTTTTATTATATTAATATAAGGCGAATAACATATTCAAAAAAAATGGACTTACATAAGATAAGATAGATAAGGGGGAAATAATTATGTTTTGTAATAGAAACTGCTGTGATCCGATGAGACAAAATATGTATGGATATGGAATGCCAATGGGCCAACCAATGATGAATGCTCAACCAATGATGGAAGGGCAAGTGGTAGAACCAACAATAACTAAATGCGTTGAACAAGAATTTTATCATGAAGTACCACATGTATGTCCAATACATACTCATACAGTAAATAAACATATTTATAAACACACATACACTCCACAATATTCTTGTTCAGAAGAATGCCAAGTAGCTAATTTAGATTGTGGAAAATGTTCAAACTTTATTTGAAATTTTAAAAAAGCGGCATAAAAGTGCTGCTTTTACTTAATTTTACTATTTTTTAAAGATAGGTACTTGACAATACAAGGTAGTTGTTATAAAATGACAGTGAAGAGGTGATATTATCAATACACAATTTAAAAAAGGGGTATTAGAATTAATTGTTTTATTATCCGTAAATAAAAAAGATATGTATGGATATGAACTCATTGAAGCAGTATCAAGAGTCGTCGATGTTAATGATGGAACAATATATCCATTATTGAAAAGATTAACAAATGAAAAGTATGCCGAAACATATTTAGTTGAATCAAATGAAGGCCCATCTAGAAAATATTACAAAATAACTATTTTGGGTAAAGAAAGAATGGATGAATTAATCAAAACCTGGAATGATTTTTCAAAATCAGTAAATAAATTTATTAAGGAGTGTGGAAAGAATGAATAAAGAAAGATTTTTAAAAGACTTAGAAAAAAAATTGGCTATTTTATCAGAAGAAGAAAGACAAGATACTATAAATGAGTATCGTGATATTATTGAAGAAAAAGTAAGACATGGAAAAACAGAAAGTGAAGCAGTTAAGGAATTTGGATCAATTGATGAATTAGCTAAAGAAATATTAAGTGCTTATAAAATTAATCCGGAATTTGATAATAATGAAAAATCATTTTCTGATGAATGTGAAACTTTTATAAAAAAAGGAGCTAAAAAATTATCAGATATAACAGAAGATGTAGTTGATAATTTCAAAAATTCTGATATCGAATTCAATACTCAAACAGTATTTGAAATTGCTATAAAAGTTTTATTTGCTCTTATTGCATTAGCAATACTTAAATTACCATTTTATATTATAAGTGAAATGGGACAAGGTATATTTAATTTAGGATCATCACCATTTAATGAAATTTTATCATTTATTTGGAAAATAATAGTTGAAGTAGCTTATTTAGCTTTATGTGTTCTTTTAATAGCAAATCTTATCTCTAAATACACTAATCCAAATAAAAAAGTTAGAAAAAAAGAGCAAGATCAAGAAGTAACAGAAGAAAATATAGAAGAAATAAAAGAAAATAAAAAAAAAATAAAAAATAATAATTACTTTAGTGAATTTATTATTTTATTAATTAAAATATTTATTGTTATAAGCTTTTTATTTCCTATATGGGGAGTATTAATTGGAGTAGGAGTATTAATTGCTTTAGCCATATATTTAATAATTAAAGGTGTTTTAATTTATGGTATCTTGATATTATTAATAGGAATATTTGGATTAATTTCATCATTTACAAGTGTAATATTTAATTTATTATTTAATCATAAAAAAATATCATATTATCCATTTATAATTAATATTATTATATGTATAGTTGGTGGAATATTAACATTAGATTATGTTACAGAATTTGAATATTATAATATTTTGCCAGAAAGTGAATATTCTAAAGAAGTAATTACTTTTGAAGAAAATGTAGACATGCAAACAGATATAGCTGAAAATTATAGTACGGTTATTAATAACAATTTAGAAAATAATAAATTAATTATTGAAGTTACATATTACAAAGATTATATAAAACCATTTATATATCATGGTGAATATGATAACTCAATACATGTAACTTATGAAAATCAAGAAGTCAATTTATTTACTTTAAATAAAAATATAATTAATGATTTAAAAAATAAAACATTATACAATTATGATTTATTAGATGAATACACAATAACAATATATGCTAACGAAAACACATTGAAATATTTAAATTAAGGAAATTCAATTTCCTTTTTTTGCGAATAAAAAAAATAAAATGAAAAAAAGAAAAAAAGTCTTGAAAAATCGGGGGGGGTATGTTATTATATACTTAATAGAAAATAGATTGAGGGAGTTAGTATATGAACATAAAAAATTGTAGAAGTAAATTTGATTCAATGAAAAAAGGATTTACATTAGTAGAATTATTAGCAGTAATAGTAATACTAGCAGTAATAGCATTAGTAGCAGTACCATCAATTATGGGAATAATTTCAAAAGCACAAATAGGAGCAATTGAGTCAAGTGCATTAGGATATATGGATGCTGTAGAAAAAGCATCTATTCTGGGAGAATTAAACAATGGAATTGATTTAGTACCAGGAACATATCTAGTAGCTGATATAAATGATAATATCAAAGTAAAAGGACAAAAACCAACTAGTGGTGTAATAGTCATAAATGAAAAAGGTGTTATAGAAGTAGGATCATTATGTATAAACAATAAAAAAATAGATTATAGCTATAATAAAGCAACATATGATAAATATAATAATTGTGATGCAATAAATATAGATTTAGCTTTAAATAATTATGATGATGCTAAAAATGTAAATAAACCAATATTAAGTACTGGCATGACACCAGTAAAATGGGATGCAAGTAATAATGAAATAGAAACAACAGTTAATGATCCAGAATGGTATGATTATGCCAATAAAAAATGGGCCAATGTTAAAACAGCTGATGGATCATACTTTGTATGGATACCAAGATATGCATATAAAATAACAAGTGGATATCACTCAAGTACAACAGGTTCTGTTGAAATAAAATTTTTAAAAGGGACAACAAATATAACAGAAGATAAAACACAAATACTAAGTAGTGGATATGAAGCAGGAGTTAAAGATACAAGTATGTATTATTTTACACATCCATCATTTCAAAATGAAATAAATGGGTACGGATATTGGGTAGCTAAATATGAAGCAACAGCATCTGAGGGTGTAGTAAATGGATATACATCAGATGGGTCATGTCCAACAGTAGGAGATAATGTAACAACAAAAACTGTAAAAATAATACCAAATGCTACAAGTTGGAGATGTATAAATAATAAAAATATATATAATTTAACACTAGATATGAAAAATAAAGCAACATATGGATGGTTAGCAAGTGAAGTGGATACACATGCCATGACTAATTTAGAATGGGGTGCAGCAACATATTTATCAAAATCAATATATGGAGCTAATGATGAAATATGGATAAATAATGCTAATAACTATACAACAGGATGTGCAGGATCAAGTGCATCAGCTACTGCGTCAACAACAGGATGTCAAAATGCATATAATACAACAAATGGAGTAAAAGCAAGTACAACTTATAATATAACAGGAATATATGATATGAGTGGAGGTGCTTGGGACAAGACAATGGCTGTATATAATAATTTAGGAGCAAGCAGTGGCTTTACAAATGCCGAAGTAGCAGCAATGCCTAGTAAATATATAACAAGATATGAAACATTAGCAGCCAATTTACTTAATAATGTAGGAATGGATTATGATAAAAAAATATATGGAGACGCCATATATGAAACAAGTGGAGCAGTGAATAGATATAACGGAGCTTCTTGGGTTGGAACATCACAAGGAGCATGGTATACAGATAATTCTTATATGCCATACGTTTCTAGCCCTTGGATTCATCGTGGTGGCTATTTCATCAATGCTGCGGGTGCTGGTGTGTTCGATTTCTGCTACACTCATGGCTATTCCGGTAGCAACCTTTCTTTCCGCCCGGTGGTTTCTGTCGCTAGTTAACAATAATTTTGTTAAAAATTATTGCTTCCTGCAAGGAGGAACGACTTGCACTATTTCTTTCGAAATAAGTAAACATCAAACAGGAAAAAAATAAAAATGAAAAGTAAGAAAAAAGTGATTATTGTGCTTCTGGGTTCATCTTTAGGTGAACCTTGAAGCCTACAAAAAAATAATCAATTATGGGGATAAAGTTATAATAGCACGTTTCTAACCCTTGGTTTCATCGTGGTGGCAATTTCAACAATGCTACGGGTGCTGGTGTGTTCAATTTCAACAACACTAATGGCAATTCCAATAGCAACAATTCTTTCCGCCCGGTGGTTTCTGTCGCTAGAGCTTCGAGTCACAAATCAAATTTGAGATAATCATAAAAGCTGTAATTAAATTAATTATCCTTGATTTAGTACATCAAAGGAACTTTATTCCCTTCTAATTATTTATAATTAGATAAACACATGAATAATAAATTTTAGTTAGTAGTAAAATGGCGAAAATTAGAATTTATGCAAAAAAGCAGTAACAATTTTTTTGTGCTGCTTTTTATTATGAATTGAAAGGATTAAGATAAAATGAGTAAGTTGTATGATGAATATTTAATTAAAAAACAAGATAATAATAAAAAATTATATATTTTTAAAAATGGAAATTTTTATATATTATTAGGAGAAGATGCCAAAATAATAAGTGAAGAATTAAATTTAAAATTAACAAATTTTTGCAATGAAAGTAAAAAGTGTGGTTTTCCAGTTACAGAATTAGATAAATATACAAAATTTATTAGTTTATTAGGATATGAATATGAAATTGTTTTGGATGAAATAAATAAGATTATAAATGATATATTAAACATTGATATAAATACTATAGATGGAAATAAAGCAATAGAAAAATTATTATATTATAAAAATTTATTGCTTAATAAATTATAGATAAATGATAGAAAATAATAAGATATCAAAAGAAATATATTATGATAAAAAAAGTGAACTTGAAATTATAAAAAAATATCAAGATTTAATAATATATGTTTATAATTTAACAAAAAAATATCCAGAAAAAGAAAATCTTGCGGTAGATATAAAAGAATCCATAAATGATGGACTAAAAAAATTAATATATGCTAAAAAAGTATATTTAAAAAAGGATAAATTGAATTATTTATTTAATGTTGAAGCTAATTTAAATTTACTTAATATTTATATTAGGATTTCTTTTAAGAATAAATATATTACTAAAAAAAACTATACGGCTTGGAGTTATAAAATATTTGAAATAGATGATATGTTAGAAAAGTGGGTGCGCTTTTGTCAAAAACCGTAAAAAATATATATTTAAAAAATTTAACTTTTGAAAAAATGTATGCTGCCTATATTCGAGCTAAAAAAAACAAAACAGCTAAAAAAGAAGTTATGGAATTTGAATTTAATCTTGAAAAAAACATTATTAAATTAATAAAGGAATTAAAGAATAATACTTATTGCACAGGAAAATATAGAGAATTTAAAGTTTATGAGCCAAAAGAAAGAATTATAAAATCACTGCCATTTAGAGATCGTGTTGTTCATCAGTGGTATGTATATGAATTTTTAATACCATATATGGTCCCAAAATTCATATATGATAGTTATGCATGCCTTGAAAATAAAGGAACACATAAAGCCATATATAAATTGGAAAAATATATGAAACAAGCTAAAAACAAATATGAAGATTTTTATATACTAAAAATGGATATAAGTAAATTTTTTTATAATATAAATCAAGAAATACTATATTTTATGATTCAAAAAAATTTTAAAGATAAATATTTATTAAATTTAACTTCAAAATTAATTTTTGATTCCGAAGATAAAATAGGAATACCAATTGGTAATTATACTTCACAATATTTTGCAAACATTTATCTAAATGAATTAGATCAATATATTAAAAATGATTTAAAAATAAAATATTATTTACGTTTTATGGATGATTTTGTATTAATTGTAAGAAATAAAGAAGAAGCTAAAAAAACATTTTTAATAATCAATAATTTTATAGAAAAAAAACTTAATCTTAAATTAAATCATAAAAGTCGATATTATCCATCATCAATGGGTGTTGATTTTTGTGGATATAGAGTTTATTTCACACACAAATTAATTAGAAATAGAAGTAAAAAACAAATGAATAAAAATATAAAAAAATGGAATTATTTATATCAAAACAATAAATTAAACAAAATAAAAGTCACCAGATCTTTAAATTCATGGATTGCACATATAAGACATGCTAATAGTTATAATTTATACACTAGATATATTGAAAAAATAAAATTTAGTGTATAAATTATTTTTTTATTCATCTTGACAAACATATGTTTGCACAGTATAATAAATATAGTTGATTATGTCGTATGAAAGAAATATATAGTTTTGTCGAATATATATATATTCTAAATAATTCATGATAAATTATATCAAGGAAGGTGATAACATTGTTAAGCAGTATTTTAGAATTTAGAAAAGGTATTTTATTTGTTAGATTAGAAGGTGTTTTAAATAAAAAAACTGTAGAACAATTACATGATGTAGTAACACTAGTTAAAGAAAATGATATCATTAATGTTGTTTTTAATTTAGAAAAAGTATCATTTATTGATATAAAAGGAATTAATTTTCTTTTATATGTTTATGAATTAAGTAAAAAGAAAAATGGAAAATCTTTATTATGTGGAATAAATAGTAATGTTGAAAAAAGAATAAAAGAAAGTCATATTTTAAACTATATTAAAGAAGCTAAAAATGAATTAAGAGCTTTTGATATAATTCATATATAATGACAAATGAATTAATAATAAAACATCAAAATTTAGTTTATTTTATAATGCATTACTTTGAAAACTATAATAATAAAGAAGATCTTTTTCAAGTAGGATGTTTAGGACTTATAAAAGCTTATCAAAATTATGATGAAAATAAAAATACAAAATTTAGTACATATGCTTATACTTATATATTAGGTGAAATGAGAAAACTAGTAAGAGAAGATAAGCAAATAAAAATAAGTAGAGATATAACAAAAATTAATTTAAAAATAGAAAAAGCTAAAATATTATTGTCGCAAAAATTGATGCGTGAGCCATCAATTAATGAGTTATCAAAATATTTAGAAATACCTGAAAATATGATTGTAGAATCTATAAAAAGCAATCAATATATTTATAGTATAGATTCAAAAATAAATGATGAAAATGATTTGCTTTTAAAAGAGGTTATAGCTAATAATAACATTGATTTAGATATATTGATATCACTAAAACAAGAAATGCTTAATTTAAGTAAAAAAGAAAGGATTATAATAACTGAGAGTATTAATAATAACTTAAATCAAACAGAATTAGCACAAAAATTAGGAATGACTCAAGTACAGATATCAAGGCAATTAAAAAAAATAAAAACAAAAATAAAACAAAATTTATTAAATTAAATATCTTGTTAAAAGATATTTTTTCTAGTATACTAATAAAAGAAGGTAGGAGCATATTTATGAGAAAAAAAGGGTTTACATTAATAGAATTATTAGCAGTAATAGTAATACTAGCTATCATAGCAGTTATAACAATACCAATGATACTAAATGTAATAGAAAAAGCTAAATTAGGAGCACTAGAAGATACAGTATATGGTTTATCAGAAGCAGGAGCATTATATTATACAAAAAATATGTTAAGTAATAATGAACAAACAAATTTAAGTTTTCTACCAGATGCAAATAAAACAGGGATGTATAGTGAAGAAAATAAATTAACATATAAAGGAACAGTACCAAATATAGGAAGTTATGTTAATGTTATTAGTGATGGAAAAGTAGAAGTAAAAGTAATAACAAGTGATTATTGTGCAATAAAATATGCAGATTCAAATAAAGTAATTATATATGAAGATGACTGTATGACTTTGTTATCAGGAAATACAGAAGGAACAGTATCAAGTGAAGAAGTAAATGCAATTAAAGCATTATTGGGAAGTGAAACTCTTGCAACAACATCGCAAACAGTTACTGGAGCTATTAATGAATTAAATCAAAAAACAAATTTTGAAAAAATACCATTAAGTACTTATAAAAGTGCAAGTGTAACATTAGATGCAGATCGTGATAGTAGTATCTATATTAATGGAAAACAAGTTACTATAAATATAGCTGCATCATATGCATCTGTAGCTATAACACCGGGGACAATTCTTATAGCCACATTACCAGATAACCTAGTTCCTAATCAAATGGTTATTAATGCCGCTCTTATTGCAAATACTACAAATGGGTGGTTTGCAGGACAAATTGTAGTAGATGGTAATAACGTTAGATGTGAAAGATTATCTTCACCATCATATGCTCATACATTATGTAGAGGACAAATAACTTATTATTTAGATTAATATTCAAAATAGGTAATTACCTATTTTTTGTATATAAAAAAATTTTTTTTTCATAATAAATTTAGGTGATAAAATGGAAAAATATAAATATAAAGAACTTGTTGATAAATATAAACCAAAAGAAGATCGCTTAAAAAATACATTTATTGCTTTTTTTATTGGAGGAGCACTTGGAATAATTGGCGAGTTTTTACTTGAATTATACTCATCATTATTACATATTCCAACAAGTCAAGCAGGAACATTTATGATAATAACACTTATCTTTGTAGGCTGTTTATTAACTTGTTTTGGTTTTTTTGATAATTGGGTTTCTTTTGCTAAAGCTGGATTGATTGTTCCAATAACAGGATTTGCTCATTCAATGATGAGTGCAGCTTTAGATTATAGAAAAGAAGGTTTTGTAACAGGAATAGGAGCTAATATGTTTAAATTAGCTGGAACAGTAATTATTTATGGAGTTGTAAGTGCTTATGTTTTTGGATTAATGAGAATTCTTTTATTTGGAGGTAATATATGACTTTTAAATATAAAAATGTTTATATAAATGATACAGCAACAGTAATAGGTCCTGATGAAAAAAAAGGCCCATTAAATAATTATTTTGATAAAAGTTATGATGAATTATATTTAAATAAAAAAACATTTGAACAAGCTGAAATAAAAATGATAGAAGATAGTTTAGATATTTTGTTTTCAAAAATTCAAAAAACAAGATTTGATATAGATTTATTTATATCAGGAGATTTACTTAATCAAATTACTTCTTCTAATTATGTAGCCAGTAATTTAAAGATACCTTATCTTGGAATATATAATGCTTGTGCTACAAGTGTAGAAGGTTTAATAATAGGAGCTAATATGCTAGAAAAAAATCAAATTAAAAATTGTATTTGTAATGTCTCATCACATAATGCAACAGCAGAAAAACAATTTAGATATCCTGTTGAATATGGTGGACCTAAACCTAAAACAACAACATTCACAGTTACTGGAGCAGCAAGTGCATATTTAAGTAATAATCCTAGTAATATTAAAATTGAAAGTGCAACAATAGGTAGAGTAATTGATATGGGAATAAATGATGTTTATAATATGGGAGCTGTCATGGCACCAGCATGTGCTGATACTTTATATTATCATTTAATAGAAACCAAAAGAGATATTGATTATTATGATTTAGTATTAAGTGGAGATTTAGGAAAATATGGGAAAAGAATATTAATTAATTATATGAAAACAGAATATGGTATTATTTTAAAAAAATATGATGATACAGCTACAATAATTTTTGATTTAAATGAACAAAATGTTTATGCTGGAGGAAGTGGTCCTGCTTGTGCTCCGCTTGTAACATATGGATATATTTTTTCTAAAATGCGAAAAAAAGAATTGAAAAAAGTTCTTCTTTTAGCTACTGGGGCATTAATGTCATCAACCATGGTTAATCAAAAAATGACCATCCCTGCTATTGCTCATGCAATTAGTTTGGAGGCAATATAAATGAATTATTTTAATGCTTTTATTTTTGCAGGAATTGTTTGTGTAATTGGGCAAATTATACTTGATAATACTAAATTAACAGCAGGACATGTAACGACAATATTTGTTATAATAGGAGCTTTTTTAGATGTTTTTAGTATATATGATAAATTTGTTTTGTGGGCTGGTGGCGGAGCTTTAGTTCCTATAACAAGTTTTGGTCATTTACTAATACATGGTGCTATAGAAAAAGCAGTTGATTATGGCATAATTGGTTTAGCTATGGGTATGTTTGATTTAACATCATCAGGAATTATATCGGCTATTGTTATTTCATTTTTTTTATCAATGATATTTAAAGCTAAAAACTAATTTTACATTGACAAATAAAAATATAATTGATAATATAAATAACTAATTGTTGGTGATAATATGAATGAAAAAATAGATGTTTTATATATAATAAATGATAAATATTTAGATATAATGAAATCCTCATTATATTCACTATTAGAGAATAGTGAATTAAAAAATTTAAATATTCATGTAATAACAGAAAATTTATCTAAAAAAGATTTTTTTGATATAGAAAAAATAGTATCATTGTTTGATATAAATGATGTTTGTTTTTATAACATGCCAGATATTGATACATTAGGATTACCAAATTGGCGAGGAAATCAAATAGCAAACGCAAGATTATTTTTAACTGAAATAATGAAAAACAAATTATTTGATATTAACAAACTTCTTTATTTAGATGCAGACACAATAATTAAATCATCTTTAACTGATTTATATAATTATGATAATTATTCGATAATGGCAGTAAAAGACCATGCTACAATTTCATATAGAAAAAAATTATCTGAGGATATCAAACATTATTATAATAGTGGCGTTTTACTGATAAACATAAATGATTGGTTAAAAAAAGATTATATGAAAAAAATATCTGATTTTATTCAGTTTAATAATAAAAAACTATTTCTTCCTGATCAAGATGTATTGAATTGTGCTTTAGGAGATGAATTTAGTGAATTACCACTTAAATATAATATTACTCCATATGAATATATATTTAATTTTTTTCAAGAAAAAATGTTTTACTGTAAAAAAACAGATATATCTATTGAAGAAATCAATGAAGCTAAAAAAGACCCTAAAATAATTCATACAATCGGATTATTTGATATAAAACCATGGCATGAAAATAATGTAAATCCGTTTAATGAAGATTACTTGAAATATTTATTGAAGGTAAATCCGAATTTTGATAAAAAGCAATTAAGTAAAATAAAACAAATTATAACATATAATCCTCAACTTTTTTATTATTTTGTTTCAATAAAAAGACATATCCCAGAAGATATTTATAACAAATCAATTCAAACTGTTAAAGTTTTATCAAAAAGAACAAATAAAAACTAATGAAACTTAAGAACTCTTAAGTTTTTATTTGCTTTTAACATCTAATTTATTATATAATATAAGAAGTTTGATACAAAATGGAGATGTGATTTTATGTACTTAAAAAAAATAATAGCATCAGGTTTTAAATCTTTTGCAGATAAAACAGTAATTGATTTAACTGATGGTGTAACGGGAGTAGTAGGACCAAATGGTAGTGGTAAAAGTAACGTTGTTGATGCTATTAGATGGGTACTAGGAGAACAATCAGTCAAATCTTTAAGAGGAGACGGCAATATGACAGATGTCATCTTCTCTGGAAGCAAATCAAGAAAACCTCAAAATGTAGCTACCGTAGCATTAATTTTTGATAATAAAGATAAGTATTTAAAAATTGATTATGATGAAGTAGCAATAAAAAGAAGATTATATAAAGATGGAACAAATGAATATTTAATTAATGAAGAAAAATGTCGATTAAAAGATGTTATTGATTTGTTTTTGGATACAGGTATAGCTAAAGAAAGTTTTAATATTATATCACAAGGTAAAGTTAGTGAAATTATATTAAATAAACCACTTGAAAGAAGAGTTATTTTTGAAGAAGCAGCTGGAGTATTAAAATATAAAAAAAGAAAAGAAGAAGCTTTAAGAAAATTAGATAAAACAAATGATAATCTAAATAGAGTAAATGATATTATTAGCGAATTAGAAATACAAGTTAATCCATTAAAAGAACAAAGAAATAAAGCATTAATATTTCAAGAAAAAAATAATGAATTAGAAAAAATAGAAATAGCTTTAATAGCATCAGATATTACTAATTTAAATTATACATATAAAACAAATAAAGAAAAAATAGAAAAATTAAATAATGAAATATTAAATATATCTTCATCAAATAATAAAAGCGAAATAAAACAAGTTGAATATAAAAATAATATAAATAAATTAGATAATATTATATCAGATTTACAAAAAGAATTAATTGAAAAAACAAAACAAGTCGAACAAATAAATAGTGAAAAAAATATTTTACTTGAAAGAAAAAAATATGAAGTTGAAGATACAAAATTGCATAATAATTTAATTGAATTAAAAGAAAAAGAATTGAAGTATCAAAATGATATTAATATAGTTAATAACGAAATAAATAATTCTAAAAAAGAGATAAATGATTTATTAGTTGAATATGAAAAATATAAAGATTATATTATTAAATCAAAAGAAAATAAAACCAAATTAGAAATGATTTTAACAAATGATGTTAGAAAAAAAACAGAATTAGAAAATAAAATAAAATATCTAACTGAAAGCATTGAAAATAATAGCATATTACCTTCTTCAGTCAAAGCAATATTAAATAATCCTAAATTAAGTGGAATACATAATGTTATTGGAAATTTAATAGAAGTAGAAGAAAAATATTCACAATCAATTACAGTAGCTCTTGGAGCCTCATCTAGCTATGTTGTTGTAGATGATGAAAATAAAGCTAAAGAAGCTATTAATTATTTAAAAAACAATAATATAGGAAGAGCAACTTTTTTCCCACTAAATATTATTAAATCACGTTATATAGATCAAGACACTTTGGATTTGTTAAAAAAACAAATAGGGTTTATTGATAAAGCTAGCAACTTGATTAAATATGATAATAAATATAAAAATATTATTGAAAATCAATTAGGGAATATCATTGTAGTTGACAATATTGATAATGCTAATGAAATAGGAAGACAAATTAAAAATACATATAAAATTGTTACATTAGATGGAGAACTTTTACATGTTGGAGGGTCTATAACTGGTGGAAAAAATTCTAATAATAAAAACATTATAACTGAAAAATATGAGTTAGAAAATAATATTAAAAACCTTCAATCAATAATTGAAGAAATCAAAGAAATAGAAAATAAAATAAATGATAATGATTATGCATACAAATCTTTAGAAGATAAACTATACTTAATTAATAAAGATAAAATAGAATTAGAAGAATATATAAATAATAAAAATAATTTATTAATTGAAATAAATGATAATTTAGAAAAAATATTACAAGAAACTAGTGGTGTAAATGGAATACTAAATAATAATTTATCACAAGAAGAAGAAAAATTAATTGAAAATTATTATAAAGTTTTAGATCAAAAAAATATGATTGAATCAAAGTTAGAATTAAATAAAAAAAGAAGAACAGAATTAAATTTTGAATTAGAAGAATATGAATTTAGTTATAAACAAGAAAATAATTTATTTGCTCAAAAAAGTAAAGAATTAAAAGAATTAGAAATTGAAGTTAATAGAACAGATGTTAAATTAGATACGCTACTTAATAAATTAAATGAAACATATAATTTAACTTATGAAAAAGCATCTACTGAATATGAATTATATATGGAAGAAGATAAAGCACGTAGTAAAGTAAATGAACTTAAAAAAATAATAAAAGATTTAGGAATTATTAACTTAGCTTCAATTGAAGAATATGAAAGAGTTAGTGAAAGATATGAATTTTTATTATCTCAAAAAGAAGATTTAACAAAAGCTGAAGACATATTACTTAAAATAATTGATGAAATGGATTATATAATGATTGATGCATTTAAAGAAACATTTAAAACAATAAAAGAGCATTTTAAAGATACTTTCAAAGAATTATTTAAAGGCGGCTATGCTGATTTGAAATTAACAGATCCTGATAATATTTTAGAAACAGGAATTGAAATAGTAGCATCACCTCCAGGTAAAAGTTTAAGAAGTATTACTTTATTATCTGGTGGAGAAATGACTTTAACTGCTATATCATTATTATTTTCTATATTAAAATCAAGACCAGTTCCATTTTGTGTTCTAGATGAAGTAGAAGCTGCTTTAGATGAAGTTAATGTTGATAGTTTTGGTGAATATTTAGATAAATTTAAAGAAAAAACACAATTTATTTTAATAACACATAAAAAGAAAACAATGGAATACGCTGATATTTTATATGGAATAACAATGCAAGAATCGGGAGTAAGCAAATTAGTTAGTGTTAAATTAGAAGAAATAAAATAACAATAAAAAAATGATTGTATATATAAATAAATAATGTTAAAATTTAAAAGGAGGTATTTATGGAAAAAATAGAATTAAGTTTAAATCAAATAAAATTATGTTTATATGTTTTAATAACATTAATGTTAGTTTTAATTATAACTGTTATAGCTGTTAATGGAGATACTAAAACATCAAATACAAATACAGAACAAACAACTGGAGAATATGATATAAGTGAATTTACATCTGTTGATGTTAATGGATTTATGAGTGAAATTAAAAAAGATGGATATCAAGTTGTATATATTGGTAGAGCTACTTGTTCATATTGTGTTAAATTTATTCCAACTATGCAAGAAGCTCAAGAAAAATTTAATTACAAAACAATATATTTTGATATAACTCAAGTAATTGATTTTACAACATCAGAAATAAGTGATGAAGAAGGTTATAATAAAATAGTAGCTTTAGATAGCTATGTATCTAAAAACTTTGGTTCAACTCCTATGATATTAGTATTTAAAGATGGAAAATATATTAATGGTTGGGTTGGTTACTCAGAATATGACGATTTTGCTGATTTCTTAACTGAAAGTGGACTAACAACAAAATAATTTATTGAAAGAACAAAATTAATTTGTTCTTTTTTTATTAAAAAAATATTTATTTTTATTAATACCAATAAATATTTTAAATAACGACAAAATATGATATAATTTTTATTAAGTAGAGTAAAATAAAGGTGAGATTATGGTGATTAAATTTTTTAAAAAATTATTACTTAAAAAAAACAAAAAATTGTTATCTAATTTTATTAAATTATTTGCAATTATATTTTTACTTGCAATAATCGTTTTCATGTTTATTTTCTCTAAAACTTTTTCAGAATTAATTAGTTCAGAAGAGTATGAAAAATATGATATTTGGGATGGAACTTCTGTTGCTTCTTCTTTTTCAGGAGGAAATGGAACAAAAGATAATCCTTATCAAATAAGTTCAGGTTCTGAATTAATGTATTTTAAAAATTTAATTGAAGGAAGTAGTTCTAGTTCTTATAATACATTATATTACAAATTAACAAATAACATTAATTTAGATGGAAATGATATTCAGTCAATAGGAATACCTGTTTCTATTTCTAATTATGATAATAACACTAATATATTTAAAGGAACTTTTGATGGTAATGGTTATGTAATAGCTAATGGGATATTTACAACGAGAAATAGTTCAAGTAATGACTATTATGGTGGTTTATTCGCTATGACTAATAATGCTAATATAACTAATCTTGTTTTAGCTAAAATAACAATTACTTTATCTAATGTATCTAATTATAACAATATATATATTGGAACTTTAGCAGGAGCTGTTTTGAGTAAAACAAATTCTATTATTCAAAACTGTTCAATATATGATACAACAATAAATATAACTAATAATGCTAATATAGGTGGGTTAATAGGGTATCAAGATATTAATTCTACTTTAAATGGAATATATGTTAATGCAACAATAACATCATCCTCTTCAATAAATAAAGGCAATATTGTTGGATATAATAACTCTACATTAGATGATAATATTAAAAATAGTGTTATTTATAGTAATTCTTTAGAAAATATATATGGGTATAGTGCATTACCAAGTAATTTTTCATCGGTTTATTTATATTCTTATTCAACTACATTTATCATTAAAAAGTTTGAATATAATGAGTCTTTAATTTTATCAAATAGTAATAAAACAGAATATGATTTAGCTTCTCTTTTAACAGCTAATTGTAATGAAAAATTTAATTGGGTTGTATATAATGATTATATTCGTTTTAATAATGAAACAACAATAAATAAAGATGATATTTTAATTAATTATAGTGATTCTATTTTTGCTTCTAAATTATCTACTAATAATACAGGTATAGTTGGAAATGTTGTTTATTTAAATGATATTAAAAAAGATTATTATTATTATATGGGATTAAATTATACAACAAGTGATGATGGATATATGCCTAGTAATGAAAACAAAAAAATATACAATGATAATAACTTGGTTGCTGTTAAGTTATCATATTATGGTAAAAATAAGGAAAATACTCTTCAAGGATATGTTTCAACTACAGAACAGCAAGATACTTACATATATTATAAACTATATAATGTTAATAATAATAATACAGCGAGTTTAAGTGATGATTATATTACAATTGAATTATCGGATAATATATTTACTGATAGACCTGAAAATAAAGCTTTCAATGGCTGGATTACAGATTATAATGGAGCCAAAATATATTATGATTCAACTACTTATACGAGATATGTTGATGTGCCAATAACATATTCATCATCAATTCCTAATACTATTAATTTAGATATGTATTCTACTTGGATAGATGCAACAATTTCTTATGTTAATTCAAGTAGTACTTGGGCAACTGCTTTTTCAAGTTTAAAAAGTGCTGGTATGCAAGCAATAACAGCCTATACTTATACTTATCTTCCTTATGATATGTCAGGATATTATTTAAGAGTAATTTTATCTCGTGGACAAAGTAGAGTTGGATATTATAGTAATAGAGGAGTTTTGTATACAAGTGGAACTTGTACTAGTACAACATGTACTTATTATGACTTGATTTCAGGTGAAAATTATAATTCAGAATTAACTTATTATTATTTGAATAGTAGTAGTACAATGACTGTGCTTGATCCTGCAACTTTAAATCTTCAAGTTGATCAACAAATATTAGATCCATCTTTAAGTGGAAGTGTTTCTGGATTATATAGAGCTGTTACACTAAATAGATACGATTCTTTAGTAGGATATTATGATGATTTAGGGAATCTTCAAAAAAGTGGAACTTGTTCTAGTGCAACATGTACTTATTATGAACTTATTCAATATTATGATAATTATAATCAAAATTTATTTAATGAAAGTTATAATTATTATTATTTGGTAACTAGAGATATTAATATTGTTATTATGAATGGTAATATTTCAAATACTTGGTCTTCAACTCAAAATAAACCATTTACTCTAACAAGTGTTTATAATGATACAGACTATAGAAGTTCTGTTACTTGGACAGTAAGTAGTGCTGCTGTTAGATGCTATGCTGATACGGTTATTGAAAATATCAAAATTTATAGTGCTATTACAAAAACAACAGGAGCATATAATCCTCCTTCAGGAAGTTCTAGTGGAAACTTATATGGAAATTGGTTTAATTTAAAAGTAGGCCGAGGTATAACCCAATATAGTACAAATTACACTAATTTTGCTTCCGTTATGGGAGGATATGCAAGTTCTGTTGGAAGTAGTTCAAGTGTAAAAAAATATAAATTAATAATTGAATCAGGAGTTTATAATGCAACATCTTTATCAACAGGAATAGTTAGTACAAGTTATACAATGTACATTGAAAACAAAAGTATATATGGTAGTGATTATGATAAAGCAATAAATAACAATAGCAATTTACAAGTTATATATTGTGCTTCAGGAAGTTGGGGAGGCATCTTTTATGGAGCAACTACAACTTCTAATATATTTGATTTAACTGTTAAAAGTGGATCTTATGGAACAAACAAATATGATTATACAACAGGAATATATGTTGGTGGAAGATATGGTGGAACACATAATGCTGCCCGTAAAATAGTTTATGAAGGTGGATATTCTTATAATTTGATTGGAGGTCCACTTACTAATTCAAATCGAACACTTTATAATGATAGTTATATTTATATGACTGGTGGAACAGTTGATATGATTACAGCTGGAGCTGGATCAACTGCAACATATGGAAATAGAATAGTACAAGTAACTGGAGGTTTAATAAGTTATAGTATTTTTGGGGGAAGCAATGGTTATCAAGGAACATCAGGAGATGGAACGGTAAATGGAAGTTCTTTAGTTTTTGTTGGTGGAAATGCAACAATTGGGGAAGAATCTTTGATAGCATCATCAAGTTCATTATATGGTGCAACAGCAGGAAATGTTTTTGGAATAGGAAATGGAAATAGTAGTTACTCAACAATTGGTTCAAACGACAATGCAACAGTTGTTATAGCTAATGAAGCATCTGTAAATAGAGATGTTTATGGTGGAGGTAATTATGGTACGCTAGGTATTTCAAGTTCTTATAATACAATGGAAGCTACAATTAAAATAGTTGGTGGAACAATAAATGGATCGATATATGGTGGAGGTAATAATAGTGGAGCTGGGTCTACTACTAAAACAGCTACAATCAATATTGGTGTAATTAAAGGAACAATAAATGGATCAATATACGGAGGCTCTAATGCTAAAGGAATAGTGTATGGAGATTCAAAATTAAATATAGTTAGTGGAACAATAAACGGATCAATATATGGTGGAGGAAAAGGTGGATATACATCATCTTCTAGTCCTGGAACATTTGTAGCTGGGAATATAGTTTTAAATTTAGGTAGTAGAAATTATGGTATAAATCCAACTATATTAGGAACAGTATATGGTGGAAGTGCGTATGGAACTGTAAATGGAAGTACAAATACAACAGCAAAGTCTAGTAAATATGTTACAGTTAATTATTATACAGGTAATGTTGGAACAATATATGGCGGTGGTGAAGGAAATGCTACATATACACCATATGTTGAAGGAAATATTAGTGTTAATGTTTATGGCGGTAAAATAACTAATTTATATGGTGGAAATAATGCT
>JAQVKM010000020.1 GCA_028694645.1 Bacilli bacterium | reverse complement strand
GCATCTCGTGATGATGGCATAGAGGTAACACTCCTTCCCATTCCGAACAGGAAAGTTAAGGTCTATAGCGCCGATGGTACTGCATGGGAGACTGTGTGGCAGAGTAGGACGTTGCGAGGTAAGATGGTTCACTAGCTCAGTCGGTAGAGCACATGACTTTTAATCATGGTGTCCCGGGTTCGATTCCCGGGTGAGCCACCAATTACTTTAATATAAAGTAATTTTTATTTAGAACTTGCTTAGTATTTATATAAAAAATAAATCTCTTAAAATAACTAAAAGTTATTTTAAGAGATTTATTTTTTTATTATTTATATTAAATATAAAGTTATTGAATTATAGAGATTTAAAATTACCACATATATCTTCTTTTATAAATATAAGAAATTTTTTTAAAGTTATAAGATCATCTTTAAATGAAGTTTCTTCTTGACTAGAAGATAGACAACCATTACTAAACATAGTAAGAGCAAAAAATAAAATACCTAAATTTATGTATAAATCCTTTATATCTGCAACGAATAAGTTACTTATTCCTATAAAATCTAAACTGCCACCATAAAATACCTTATCTATTAGAGAGCATAATGCACCGCAGCTAACAAAAATAAAGCACATATCTGACCAAAAGTCTTTATTTCCATTATGTAAGTAATATCTATACACTTCAATAAAAATAAAAATGGCAATTATGTTTAAGGTTATTAGAATAGGAAAACTTACAGAAGTGCCAAATCTAGCATTTAACCAAGAACCATCTGTATTGATTATAGGTCTAAAGTATAACATTCCTTGGATTAAAGGAAAATCATTATTGAACCATAAGAATTTTATTAATATTTTTATTCCTTGATCAAATAATAGAAAAATAAAAAATAGAATTATTAATATTCTTGAATTAAATCCGTTTTCATGTTTGACTCCTAAAGAATAAGTTAGAAGCCCAACTAGAGCAAATAGTAAAATTAATATGATATTGAATAAAATTGTTTTAAAATCATTAATTCTTCCAGTAAAAAGTTCAAATAATACATATACAAACCACATTAATGGGAGAAAGCATATAGTCAATGCTTTTTTGTTTTTCATATGAGTACCTCCAATTGTAATTATATTAATGTTATATTAAAGTTTAACATATGGGAAAAATAAATTCACTACTATTAAATCAATTCAATTTAGTTTAATATAGAAATAAGGGAAAATATACATATGTGTAATGAATTATGGGTAAGAAATTATTGATGCATTGTATATTTAATAAAAGATACTAAGGTATAAATTTATGAAAATATTGAGAAAGAAGGTATGAAAGTATGTTAACAATTTTAGCTGTATCAGATTCTATAGGGGAAACTGCTCATCAAGTTGCAGTTGCAGCAGCAAGTCAATTTACAGAAAAGGTTGAAGTTAAAAGAATTCCATATGTTAAAGCTTTAGAAGATATTGAGGATGTAATGAAAGTTGTGGAAGAATGTGAAAATGTAATAATAGTATCTACAATAATAACTGTTAATGTAAGAGAACATCTAACACAAAAAGCAATGGAAAAAAATATATCAGTTATGAATGTATTAGGCCCAATTATAAATGTTGCATCTACAATATTAAAAACACATCCTACATATAATCCGGGAGCAATGAGACAAACAGATGAGGTATACTTCAAAAGAATAGAAGCAATGGAATTTGCAATGCAGTATGATGATAGCAAGGATTATAGAGGATTAAAGAATGCAGATGTTGTGTTAATTGGTCTTTCAAGAACATCAAAGACACCATTATGTATGTACTTAGCTAATAAAGGAATTAAAGCTATAAACATTCCTTTGATGCCGGAAGTAGGAGTACCAGATGAAATATATGAAATTGATAAAAAAAAGGTATTTGGTCTTACAATAAATCCGCTTAGATTGATTGAAATAAGAAAGAAGAGACTGGATAAATTCCACAGGATAACATCTGATATTGAATATGCTGGAGATGCAAGAGTGTTGGAAGAACTTGAATTTGCAGATAAAATAATGAGAAAAATAGGTTGTAGAACTATAGATGTTACAGAAAGAGCTATTGAAGATACAGCATTAATAATTTTAGAGAAAATAGCATATAACAACAAATAGTAAAAATATAGATTATAAATATTATTATAGTTATGTAAAATAACTGTCCAGATGTGTATTATATATTAGTTTTTATCGTATGAGCAATAGTATTAAAGTATAGCTTATAAACTAATATTAGTAAAAATATATATAAGGACAGTTATTTTATATTTAAAATAATTTTACTATGTTTTTATTAAAAGAATTGGTGCAATATTATATAAATATATTACTAACTCTTCCTGGTGTATCATTAATAGAATAAAAGAGAATTTAGATGAAATATTGATTATAATGAATATAAATTTAATAAATAAGATATACTAATGTGTAGGAAATATAGGTATTATGTTAAGATAAAACACGTCGCTAAGATACATAAACAACTGAAAGAAATCAAATAAAAACCTTTTTTGAAAGAGTTTGAAAGATTTGAAAAAAAGTTGTTGACAAGATTAAAACCAAGTGATAAACTAAGTTAGTCGCTTGAGGGTGACAACAAAAAACAAGAAGTTACAACGAAAGTTGTAGAAAGAAAATGGTCTTTGAAAATTGAACAGAAT
>JAQVKM010000009.1 GCA_028694645.1 Bacilli bacterium | reverse complement strand
TCAGTAACCTCATCAATATCTGCATTAACCGAGTCATCTATTTTCGTTTCTTTAGCAGTTGCTTCTTCAACATTACTTTTCTTTTCAGTTGTTGTATCATTCTTTATATCATCACTTACTTTGGTTATTTGGTTTATTCCAAATCCACCAATTGATATTGCAATAAGCAAAATTGATATAATTATTTTTTTCATTTTCATCCCTCCATTTACTTGAATTATATTCTTATCACATTTCTATGTCATCTCTACAAATCTACATATTTTTTTTCAGTTAGTAATTATAGTTAGTAATAATAACTAAGGGTAGGTTGTAGGAAGGGATTATTGGAAAACATCATTACACTTTATCTTGCGTCATTGTTTCTCTGTCTTTGTCTTTTGATATGTTCTTCAACACATTGAATAACAAATGTTTCAATTTGTTCGTCAGTCTTCAAACTACTTGGTAGTATCTTCTCTAACTTATTTCTGCTAATCTTCAATTTCGGATTTTGATTAGGTTTATCTTGTTCCATAAGTGATTCAATTTTTTCAGTAGTTAAAGTCCCCTCTTGACTCATTTTCTTCAAATGAATTGCCTGTGCTAGTGATGGAGTACAATCGTTATAATCAATGCAATCTAGTAAAACATATTGTTCATCTTGTTTCAAATAAGATAATTCTACTGCTGGATTAAAAGCAATAATCTTTTCATCAACTTTATCCAACAGTTCTGGTATCAATTCGGTTAATCGAATATATCTGTGAATTTGATTTCTGCTTTCGCCTTGTTCTGTTGCAAGTTCTTCGTAGGCGTTCAACTTTTTCCCAACTTGGGATAAAGTTAAATCTGTTCTCTTTCCTTGATGTGATAGTGCTTCTAATTTCATCTTATAAGCAAATGCTTTCTCACTAGGAAGTATTTCTTCCCTTTGGAGATTGCTATCTACCATAATCAATGTTGCTTCATCATCAGTATAATTTTTAATGATACAAGGTATTGTTTCTTTCCCTGCTAATTGACTAGCCATTTTTCTTCTATGACCTGAAATCATCTCATATTGACCATTCTCTTTTTGTCTTACTATAACAGGAACTAATACTCCCCTATCACTAATGCTTTTAGATAATTCTTCCATTTCTGCATTTTGTAATACTTTAAATGGATGTTCTGGAAAGTCTGTAATATCTTTAATAGATATATCTACAACTTTGTCAGAGTTATTATCATCTCGCTCTTTTTGTGTAGTGAATAAATCATCTAACTTTGGCAATGGCATTTTTATTTCGCTCTTGCTCATTTTCTAGCACCTCCTTTGTAAAGAGAGAATAAGCCTCTGAAACTTTACCACTTTTATCATAATTAAATATGCTCTTACCAGAAGCAGTTGATTCTGCCATTTTAGTTGTTCTAGGTATTTGAGTATCAAATATTTTAACCATACTTCCATAATTTTCTTGAAGTTGTTGATATGTTGCTTTTGATAAATTAGTTCTCTTATCAACAAATGTTATTAAAACACCCTCAACCTTTAAATTAGGATTAATTTGTTTTCTAACCTTATTAACAGTTCTTAATAATTGACTCATTCCCTTTGCTGGAAGAAATTGTGCTTCTACAGGAATAATTACCTTATCGGCACTTGCTAGTGCATTTATTGTTATCATTCCTAAACTAGGCATACAGTCAATTAAAATATAGTCATAGTCTTTTCTTAATTCTTGTAAGCAGTTCTTCATAGTATATTCTCTACTCATAGCATTAACTAAACTCATTTCCATAGATGATAAATCTAAATTAGATGGTATTAAATCTACATTTTCTTTATGATGAAGAATATAATCTTTGTTATCTAATGTTTTATCAAGCATTGAATATTCCATTAATGTTCCTAATGTAACAGGAATATCATCTGGTTCATAATAACCCATACAAGTTGTTAAATCTCCTTGAGGATCTGCGTCAATCAATAATACTTTCTTACCTTCCTTTGCTAGAGCAACACCAAAACTTAATGTTGTTGTAGTTTTACCAACTCCACCCTTTTGATTAGCAATTGCAATTATTTCACATTGTGGCATTTTCTCATCTCCTTTCTTTATAAATTTAGCCACCATAAATTAATATGATGGCTATGTATTCCCTGTTGGGCATAAAAAAAGAACTGACATTTCTATCAGTTCCGATATGTTTTATTTTTCTAATATGTTTATATATTTTAGTAATAATTCATCAATCACAAAAGTTTCTTCAGATTGACTTAATAATTTATTACGCATTTCATTTAAAGAGTTTATTATTATTTTTAATTCGTATATATCTAATTTCAATTTAAATTTTTTCATATCAATCACACTCCAACTTTTATTTAATTGTATTTTACTATACTAAATAATATATGTTAAATGTGCAATTTAAAATGTTTCAATTTTAGAGGGGGTTTCAACGGCGTAATCACCTTTATAATTCTATCAATAAAATGAGGCATTTTTTCTATTTTTTGATAAAAATATGCTTTTTTTATGCTTTTTTTAATAAAAGATGTAAACAGCATTTTTAATCAATCCCTTTATTTATAAGGGTTTCATTGGGGGTTTCAATTAATCGTAATCAATCAATTTATATTATTTTTATTTTCATTCATATTTATTTACCCACTTTCATCTAATACTTATAATCATTATTTACATATTTTGTAAATTTTTTAATTTTCAAATATTTTATTATTTTATTAATTAAAATAACTTTTAAACCAGTCTTATTTTATCATAAAAGAGGAAAATAGTAAACATTATTACTTTCCTTAAAAACTGTATTAACAATATCATTTATTTATAATACATGCAAATTATTAATGTTAAATATTAGCATTAGATTATAAATTGAATATTATTTTTTTTACAACAATTTTTATTTTTAGATATTAATTTTATTTTAAATTTAAATTTTCATAAAAAAAAAGAAAATTAATTTCTTAATTTTCCTTTATTTCCTTTTAATCCTTTACTTCCATTAAAAGAACTTAAAACATTAGTTTCAAACGATGATATTTTTTTACTATTATTTTTATAATTTTTTATAGCTGAAGTAATCATTTCATCTAATAATGTTTCATATTTTTTACCTTTTGGTTCCCATAAATAGAAAGCTAAACTACCTGGAATCGTGTTTGGTTCATTAACATATATTTCATTTGTTTTTTTGTTTATTAAAAAATCAATACGAGCTAGCCCAGAAAGATTTAAACATACAAATGTCTTTTTAGCTAAATCTTCTATTTTGATTTTAATATCTTCATTTATTCTAGCTGGTATAACTCTATCTATTCTAGCATTTTCTATTTTAGTTGAAGAGGTTTTCATTTTACCTTTATTTCCACCTATATATTTATCTTCAAAAGTTAAAAAATCATTTTTTGTTAACATTTCATCTATTAAACTAGTTTCTTGATATTCATAGTTTCCAAGCACACTACAATTAACTTCCATTAAATCTTCAATTACTTTTTCTACTACTATTTTATTATCATATTGAATAGCTTCTAATATATATTTGTCTAAATCTTCTTCATTTTTAGCTACATTAATACCAATACTACTACCTAATTTAGCAGGTTTAATTATAACAGGATATGACAATTGTTTTATTTTTTCTAATATTTCATTTTTATTATATAAATATTCAGTATCATAAAACCATGTATATTTTGGAACTGGTATATTACTTGATTCCATTAATTGTTTCATAACAACTTTATCTTGTCCAACTGCAGCTCCTAGTATATCTGGTCCTACATATGGAATACCGATTGTATCTAAATATCCAGCAAGTGATCCATCTTCAACACCTTTACCATGTACAATTGGAAAAGCTATATCTAATGTTTCAATTGTTCTTCTAAATAAACCATCTGTTTTTTGTAAAACAAAACCATCTTTTGTTTTTCCTAATATTACTTTTTTAGCATATTTATTAATGATATTTGTATCTTTAAAAACTTCCATATCCATTAACATTTTGCCTGTATACCAAATACGATTTTTATCTATATATATTGGTATAATATCATACTTATTTTCATCTATATATCCCATAGCTTGAACTGCTGTTATTATACTTATTTCATGTTCAACGGAATTCCCTCCAAATATAACACCTAATTTAATTTTCATTATTATCGCCTCTACTTCTCATTAAATATATCTGGTAAATCATTTTCTAATAAAACATAAGTTTCATTCTCTCTTAATTGTTGCATCATTGGAAATGCTAATTTAACATCATCAATGATATGTATTTTATTTTCATCATAATTTTTTTCTTTTAAACCATCATAAATTGGTTTAGTTTGTTTTTTACCTACTAATATAACTTCATCACAAACATCTGCTATTTGATTACCAAATGTTTTATTTAAGTTATATTCTTCATCTCCCATTTCAATCATACCCGGAGTAACTATTATCTTTTTTCCTGGCATCATTGATAATACATCAACAGCCATTTTTGATCCAACTGGATTTGAATTATAGGCATCATCAATTATATTTATGTTACCCATTTTTTTAAGTTCTAAACGATGTTCAATCGAATTAACTTTTTTAACTCCCATTTGTAGTTTTTCTATTTCAATACCAAGTTCTGAACCTAAAGCTATAGAAGCTAAAATATTATATACATTAGCTTTGCCTAATAATTTAGTCTCAAATTGATATGTTTTACTATCATTTTTAAAATTAACATCAAATGTTGTTCCTAAATGAGATAATTTAATGTTTGATGCATAAACATCAGCTTCTTTATTATCTATTCCAATCCATACTATTTTGCAGTTATTTTTTAACTGATAATTAACTTGATATGGATCATCTTTATTTAGTATACCAATACCATCAGATGGTAATGATTCAATAAGTTCAAACTTACCTTGTTGAATATTTTCTCTACTTCCAAAACTATCTAAATGAGCTGTTCCTATAGTTGTTAAAATACCATATGTTGGATGAACTAAATCACATAATTCTTTTATTTCACCTTTTTTAAAAGCACCCATTTCAGCTATAAATAAATCATTAAATTTATCTAAATGATTATTGATTGTTATTATTAAACCAAGAGGTGTATTAAAGTTTTTTGGTGTTGGAAAAGCATTATATTTTACATTTAAGATATCACTTAATATGTTTTTACTACTTGTTTTTCCATAACTTCCAGTTATTCCTATAACTTTCATATTTTTCATATCATTTAATTTTTTAATAGCTTTTACTTTAAATCCTCTATTAATTAGTTTTTCTATCGGAATATTTATTGTATTAGAAACTAAAACAATTAAATTATTTATGTATACCATAAATCCTATAATTAAATAATAAACAAATAAATACTTATTATTATATATTAAACTAAATATAATAATTGGTATTAAATATAGTAAAAATGTTGTTAAAAATAATCTTTTAACTCTTTTTGTTATTACTAAAGGTTTTTTAGTTTGTTCTTTTTTACTATTATTTAAAAATATTAAAGATAATACTACATAAAATATTATTACTAATATCATTGCTATTTTATCTTGAATTAATATAAATAATGAAAATAATACAAAAAATATTTCTAAATTAATAAAATTATTTTTAATATTTTTAAATAACCATTTTATATATCTATTACCATCATTATACCAATTTTGTTGTAACATATGAAATGACTTTCTAGATTTAAAATATACATATATTAATATTGGTAATATTGAAACTATAAATTTTATTAACATTTATATCACTCCTAATTCAAAAAACTTTTCATTATATTAATAGTTTGATTTAATTTTTCTAAATATGCATAATGAGTACAATTTTCATATACAACTAATCCAGCATCTGGAATTATTTTTTCTAATTGATAAGCATCTTCTATATTTACAGCTTCATCATTTGTTCCCCATATAATAATTGTTGGGCAACTTATTTTATATAATTCATCTTTAATATCTAAATTAACAGTATTAACTAATATTTTTCTCATCATTACACTTGCTTGTTTATAATCTGTTGATCCAATATGTTTTTTAGCAAAATTTTCTAATTTATTAACAACAGGTACTTTTTTTAAAAATTTTAATGTTTTCATTTTAAATGTTTCATTTTTTATTTCTTTTTTATAAGGGCTAGCGAATAAAATAAGTTTATTTACTTCATATTTAGTAGCATAAAGCAAACTAATTTTACCTCCAAATGAATGCCCAATTAAGATTGGATTTATTACTTCTAATTTCATTAATAAATTATGTATACATTCTACATAATCATTAACTTGCCAGTCAAATTTAGGTTCTTCACTTAATCCATATCCAGGTAAATCAATTACAATTATATCATGTGTATCACTAAATGGTTGAGCGACAGGTTGCATCATTTCAATATTTTGACCCCATCCATGTAAAAAAACTAATGTTTTAGCTTCTTTTTTACCATATCTTATATAATTAATATTAACATCATTTATTTTGATTAACATATAATTCACCATAAACATTATATCAAATTTTATATTTAAATAAAATAAAAACAGTATTATTTAATGTTAATAATGGTAAAATAAATAAATTTTTTTATTTTTTTACAAATATTTACAAAACGATAATCAATAATTGTCGTAATTTGTCGTAATTTGTAATTTTGTTACTTTTGTGATATATATATACTGAGGAGATGATAATATGAAAATTATTAAAACTATTTTTGTTTTCTTATCATTATTTATATTTCAAACTAATGTATCAGCAGCTACAATGAATGATTTTATGATTGAAAGTGATAAAATCGATTATAATAATAATGAAGAAGTTACTTTAAAAATTAAAATGAACAAGGATCTTAATTTAGATATGAATGAAACATTCTACTATATTATTTATGATGATCAAATATTTGATTTTGTTTCATTTAATGGAATTGATAATGTATTATATGATTTTGAAAGTCAAAAACTATATTTAACTAAAAATATTTTAGTTAAAGCTGAAGATATTATTGGAACTTTAAAAATTAAAATTAAAGAAGATGCTGTTAATATTAAAACAAATGTTGATATTAATTATTATTCTTTTTATAAAACTAAGGATAATGAAGATAAAATTGAATTAACGATATCTCCTATTATCACAATTGATAAAGATGATGACATTGAAGAAGTTGTTGAAAACAAAAGTGATTTTAATCCTTATCTTATTGGAGGTATTGGTACTTTATCTATTGCTTTATTATCTTTTATAATTTATGCAATCAAAAAAGCTTAATAATTAAAGAAAATACGTTTTGAAAACGTATTTTTTATTTTATTAAAGCCTTAGGTATTGTTATAACTGGTCTTACCCCTATTCCATCTGTATTAGTAGGTAATGCACTATGTATTCTACTACTTCTATCCATTACCCAAACCGAACCCCATCTTGATGTTGATGTCCAATATGCCCACATATTATTTGTTATTTCATTATCTTCAGCATCATTCCAACAATTAGAACCTACAACACATGAGGTATTTAATCGATCATATAACCAACCATAGTGATAATCACTTAAAGTAGCTGGTGCTGTTGTTGTTAGTGTGTCAATATATACTTCTGATCCTGTTTGTGAAAAACTAGTAAATCCTACTATTTGAGCTATTTCAAAAGCTGTTATAAGTCTTGGATTATATTCATCTTTCCAAGTTGCAGTATCATTACTTAAAGCTACAGCAACTTCATTCATAACAGAACTATCATTATTTGAATTAAAAGCTACATCTTGACTTGTATTATGATCTAATATTAAATTGATTGTTGTAGCTCCTTCTTCATCATTAAATGCATACCATTTCATACAACCTGTTTTTGTTCCGACTGTACTAACGGCTTCAGCTGCAATACATTTTTTTCCTGTTTCTGGATTAAAATATATAGCATTACTATCTTCATATAAAGTTGTATCATCTAAACTATCTACTACTGCATCACAATTATTTGTTTCATCTATTGTTGCAGTTGTATCACTATAGTCAACTTTGTAATCATTAATACAAATAGAAGCACTTTCTATATTACCATTTGCATCAATTGTTACCGTTCCTTTAGTAGGAAGTTCTCCTTTTAAAAGTGAACCAAATTTTTCTTCTAAATCAGATACTAAATAAGTACCTTCTTCTAAAACAGCAGTTCCTTCTAAATCACTATATAAAGAGCTGTTACTTAGTGCATCTAAATAATTATTAGCACTAACTTCAGCAGCTTGTTTTTTTGATGTTTCAATTACTGATAATACCATTGGTACTGCTATTAATGATATTATGGCTAGAATTACTATTACTGCTAATAATTCGATAAGAGTAAATCCTTTTTTCATATTATTCCTCCTTTATCTAGCTATGTACAAAATTATATCATAGTTGTATAAAATTAATAATATTTTTTTTTAATTTAATTTAATTTGACATATTAGTTTACAAAAAAAAGAAGTATAAACTTCTTAAAAAGAATCAATATTGATTTTAACTTTTTTTAAATTGTTTATATAAGCTGATGCTTGAACTAAAGTTCTAATTGCATTAGCGGTTGTTCCACCTTTGCCAATTACATTTCCCATATCTTCATTATCAACTAAAACTTGAATAATGATATACTCTTCTTCATCATCGAATTGTTTTACAGAAACCATATCTGGTTTTTTAGCTACATTTTTAACTAAAAATTCAGTTAATTCCACTAAGTTCATTATTTAGCTCCTTTAGTCATTTTAGATTCATGAAATTTTTTCATAATTCCTTGTTTGCTAAATAAATCTCTTACTGTATCAGTTGGGATAGCTCCATTATTTAACCATCTTAAAGCAACTTCTTCATTGATTTTTACTTCAGCTGGTTCAGTTATTGGATTATAAGTACCAACAGTTTCGATGAATTTTCCATCTCTCGGACTTCTAGAGTCAGCTGCTACTACACGATAAAATGCTCTTTTTTTAGAACCCATTCTTTTAAGTCTTAATTTAACTGCCATATTAAACCTCCGTTCTTAAATAATTTTAACATAATTGTTTACAGCTGTCAACCTTTTTTTGTTAACATCTTATTTTTGACATTTAGGACAATAATATGTTCCTCTTCCACCTACTTTTATTTTTATTATTTTATTATTACATACAGGACATAACTCATTTTCTTTATTATGAACTAATAATTCATTTTGAAATCTTCCATGAACTCCTTCTTCTGATGTATAACTTCTTATAGTTGTTCCACCCAATTCAATAGCTTTTTGTAATGTTATTTTAGTATTATCAATTATCTTTTGCATTTCTTTATTAGTTAATTTTGAAGTTTGTTTGAGCGGATTAATGTTACTTAAAAACAATATTTCATCTGCGTATATATTTCCTATTCCTGTAATAATACTTTGATCTAATATAACTGTTTTAATAGGTAGCTTTTTATTTTTATATTTTTGTTTTAAAAATTTAACATTAAGATTTTCATCCCATGGTTCTAATCCTAGTTCATTTAAAGGTTTAGTATTATATATTTCTTCTTTTTTTATTAAATACATTCTTCCAAATTTTCTTGTATCTTTATATCTTAAACTAACATTATTATCAAATATTATTTCAACATGTTCATGTTTATCATATTCATCGTTTATTTTTTTTATATTATATTTACCTTCCATACGTAGATGACTAAGTAGACAATAATCATTTAATTCAAAAATCAACCATTTACCTTTTCTTGATATATCTAGTATTACTTGATTTATTATGTTTTTTTTAAATGTCTCAACATCTGGAAATTCAATTATATTTTTATATATAATATTTATATCTTTTATTTTTAAATTTAATACTCTTTTTTTTAGAGCATTTTTTACTGTTTCTACTTCTGGTAGTTCTGGCATATTATTCCTCCTTTAAAATATCATTTATGATATAGCCTGTACAAAGTAATCCTGCTGAAGCTGGAACAAAAGAATTAGAAGGTATGATTTTAGAATTTGTATTTATTGGTTGTTCTTCACTACAAATAACAGTTATTTTTTGTTTAATTTTTTCATCTCTAACCATTTTTCTTAATATTTTAGCGATAGGATCATAAGATGTTTTTTTTAATTCTGTTATTTTCAATTTAGAAGGATCTAATCTTTTACCTGTTCCCATACAAGATATCAATTTAATATTATTATTAACACATTGTCTTATAATTTCTTTTTTAGTTTCTATTGTATCACATGCATCTATTAAATAATCTATTTTTTCTTCAAATAAAAGGTTTATATTTTCTTTATTTATAAATTCATTTATTTTTTTGATTTGGATATTTTCATTTATATCTTTAATTCTACTTTCAATAACATCTACTTTATTGTGACCAATATTTGAATGTAATGTCATTAGTTGTCTATTTAAATTAGTTATATCTATTACATCTTTATCAACTATTATTATTTTTTTAATTCCACATCTGACTAAGCTTTCAACAGCATAGCTTCCCACTCCACCTAGTCCTATTATTAATACTGTTATATCACTTATTTTATTTAATTTTTCTTTTCCTACTAATAATTCAAATCTTTCTAATTGTTGCATTTTATACCTCCTAAAAAAAAATAATACTAAAGTATTATTTTTGTAGCATATTCAATAAATTTATCTTAAATAAATCTTTTTCTGAATTTTCTTTAGATACCATAACACCTTTATAAGTAACTAATTCTGATTGATGACCTTCACTTAATATTTTAACTGGTTGTAATTTGTCTAACATTATTATTTTTTCTGTATCATAAACGATATAGTTTAATTTTATATCACCATGTACTTTAGCGAATAAAATATCGGTAGGTAATTTTAATTCATAAGTTTTTGTATTATTTGATTTGTTTGTTGCTATTAACTCTCCTAAAAAATTTCCTTCTTTTAAACTTGGATAATATTCAAAATATAGTTTTTTATAAGCTAACATATTATATTTTTTTAATGATCTTTCAAGTTTATGGAATTCATTTTCATTAATATATTCAAATAAATATATACCTTTCATATAATTACCTCCTTTACTATCATGTATAATTCATAAAGCCTTCAAATTATACTATGTTTTTAATCTCATGTCAATGCTATTATATGTATTCTACTGTATATATATGATAACATAATTATATTATTATTTCAATGATTATTTTTTTTACTCTGTAAAAAGATGTAAAAAAAAGGAGGTTTATCTCCTTTTATATTTTTTTATCAGTATTTAAAACTTCATCTAAATCTGAGTTTATATTTATCAATAATTTTTTCAAATCCAATAATTGATTTTTAACACTTGAAGTATAATTTTGTTCTGTTACTTCTTCACTTATTATTGTAACTGATTCAGTTGGTGCTGGTTCAAATGTTGTTGGTGTATCAGTACTTGGTGTTGATGTAACATTTCCTGTATAATTTTGTGTTGTTTCAGTTGTGCTTTGATTAACAATAGTATCTGGCACATCTTGAAATGTTGTTGTAGAAGATTTATTAATTGAAGCATCTAATGCTTGTCTATCTGCTTTTCCTAAAGCATATCCTTCAGAGTATCCAGCTGTAAAACTTGCATCTGAATTTGATGGACTATAACTTTGTAATTGATTTCCTTCAGTATATCCTTCTGCATAACCATTGTTATATAGTGTTGCATTAACTGAAGCTCCACTTACAACTATATTACCATCAGTATCAGTTATAGTATGTGAAGAATCTGCTGCAGCTTTTTGTTCAAATGCTGATTTAACAGCTTGTTCATACATTGCTTTTGCATTTGGATTTGATGGATCAATACCCATTAATTGTAATTCTTCATTTGCAATTGGTAATCCATTATCACCAATAACTTGACTTGGTGTTTTTCCATTAGTTGATGTAACTGCTTTTTTACTACTTTTTGCAGTTTCTATTTCCTTAGCTTCATATTTTGGATTTGGATTAAATACTGGATTTAAAGATTTTACTTTTTCTTCTATTTCATCTTCTAAAATATATCCAATTTTTAATTCTTCTTCACTAATATTACTTAAATCTTGATTAATATATTGTGTTGTTAAATTTAATTTATCATCAATAATATTTTTAATATCTGTATACTCTTGAGATCTTTCTGATTTATTTTTTTCTCCATCTTTTTTATTAACTTGGCAAGAATAAGTTTCATCTTCATTCAAAATAATGTTAATGTCACTTGGTATTCCTTTTCCATTTGTTAATTCATCAAATGAGAACATAAATCTATAAGTTTGTTCATTTACAGATGCTGAAGGCATATCTGTATATTCTTTGATATAATTTTCTTCAATATAATTGCTTATTTCTGATGATTTGATGTTTTCTTCATTTAAAGAAGCTATCATATTAGGTAAAACTTGTAGTGCTTTAGCACTTTCTTTATCAGCTATAATTTGAGTAAAATCAATAACTGTATCTTGTTTTACTGTTAATAAATCATCCATTAAAAGATTAGCAACAGCCATATAATTATTAATTATCATATCTGTTGTTTTAGTATTATATTTTAATCTAGCATAATCACTTGGATCTATATCATTAATATTCATAACAAAATAATAATCCATTAATTTGCTAACTGTTGTAAAACTGATATTATTATTTTCTGCATTTTCTATTTCTTCTTCAGTCATAAAATCTTTTACAGCAATACCTTTAGCCATGATGTCAACAATAAAAGTAGATAATCTATTAACTAGTTCTGTATTACTATTTGGATCAAATGCTAAATTTTCTGGTAATACCATATTTACAGAAACTGCTTTTCCTACTTCTAAAATTTCTTCCGCTTTGTCAGTAACAGCATCATTATTAATTTTATCTATTTCACTATTAATAGCTACTTTAGTATTTTGTATATCATGTTCTTTTTTAGCACAAGAAGCGACTGTAGCTATAGTTGAAGCTGAAAGAGCAAATAAAGCAATTTTTAAACCAGTAGCTTTTGCTTTTTTAGATTCTTTGATTAATTTAACTTTACCAATTGTTTGCATTAATTTAGAATTTTTAATACTTTCTTTAACTACACTGAATTTACTTGGTTCATTAACTAAATCTGAAACTGAATTTTTTAAATCATTATTTGATAAAACTAATTTTGATTTAATATTATCAAATTGTAATTTTAATTCTTGTTTATTTTCTTCTGTTAATTCAATTCCATTTTCATTAGCTAATGCTTCTAAATCAGTTAAAATTTTTTCTAATTTTTTTATATCTTCAGAAGTTATTTTTTCTAAATTTTCATATTCTTCAAATCTTTTTTTTGCAGTCATCATTATAAAATCTGTCATAATATCAACCCTTTTCTATATTAAATTTTTATACTTCTTTTTTATTTCCAGTATATTGGTAACCACTACTTAATAATGTTGTATCATTGTAAATACTCCATCTAGTATCTTTAGCTCCCTCAACATAAGTTCTTGTTTTATAACTATAATATTTAACAACTCTTGTTTCATAAACTGGTGTTTTTGAAGTTGTTGTTTGATATCCAATAATAGTTGTAACTGTTGTATATAATTGAACAGTTTTAATAGATGAACTTGTACATGTATATTTTGTCATATCAACTGTAGAACTTGTTTTTACATATTTTTTATATATACGACCTACTGTTGATCCACATGTTTCATTACAACTTTCGTCTACTGCTTTTACATATTCATATTTAACAGTATCTGTACTTGTTGGTACTGAATATAAAGTTACATATCCAACATATGTCCATTCATTACCAGCTATTGTAGCTGAACCATCAGCAACATAAGCATAATTATTACATACTAATAAGTTTTCTGCTCCGGTATTAACAATTTTAGTTCCATATATTGGTTTTGTTGTATCTGTAGATGTCGTTACATTATATCCTGTTAATACTTGTTCTGTTACTGTTTTTGTTTTAACGGCAGTTGTACTTGATGCAGAAACTGCTGTTGTTGACCAACTTGACCAATCAGATTCAACATAATATCCATCTGTTGTTTTAACATATTCATATAAATATTTTTTAACATCTGGTGTTGGTGTTGGAGTAACTGTATTGTTGTTATTATTGTTATTAATATTTGTATTGTTGTTTACAACTGTAACTGAAGTAACTGGTTGATTAGTTTTACCAGAATATAATACTGGTTTTTTAACATCAGATGCATTTTTTTCACATAATGTTGTTGTACAATAATCATAACATCCCATATAAACTAATAAATAGTTTTCTTCTTCTCCACATTTTAAATTAACTTTCATAACATATTCATCTTCATATTTTGTTACTTCTACATATGAAGCATTAACATCACATGTATCTCCATTTTTATCAACAAATGGCAAAATAATGTGTTTATCTAACATGTCTTGTAATGTTAATTTTACTTTGTCTCCAATATTTTTTGGTAATCGTGATGTAGTTAAATAACTTTTAGCTCCATCTCTCATAGCTATTACATTTTCATAAAATACACGATTATAAAATGAATCAGTTGTTTCTGTTTCATCACCCATAAGTGTATTTACTGCACTATTTAAATCACTTTTTAATGGAAATAACCATAAAATAATAAATATAAATAATGCTACAAATAAAAATTGTAATATTAGGTTTTTAATTGAAAAACCTGCATTGTTTGAATTATCGTTATACATAAAAATTCCCCCTCATTTGTTTACGCATGCCCGATATGCTAACACAATAATTATAATTTGTCAAATTTATGCAACCATTTTTAAATTTGCCTTTGTTTTTCTTATGTTTTTATTATTATAAAGATTGTCTCACAATGTCTTAATTCTAGCATAAAATACTGTTTTTGTCAATTTTTATATGAACAATTGTACATCCATTGTTATTATATAGTGTTTTAAATTCTAAGACGTTTTTATTTTTTTTTAAAGTTTCAAAAGTTGTGTTTTTTAAAATACCTGTTCCAATTCCATGAACTATAACAAAATTAGGTCTTTTTAGTATTTGATTTTCTTTTATAAAATCATTTATTTCAACTTCTGCTGTTTGTCGATCATATCCATGTAAATCCAATTTAGGAAGACTATCTGGAAAAATAATTTCATTTAATTTCATATAAACCTCCTTAATCTTATTTAATTATAAATCATTTTATGTTGTTATACAATAAAAATAACTTATATCAATTGTAAAATTACAAATAAATAAAGTATTAAACGACATTATATTTCAGTTTTAAATATTACTTAATTTATATAATTAAAAAAGATTGAGAAAACTCAATCTTAATATTAGCTTTTATAATTATAACTTATATTACTGTTTTGTTTGAATACAAGAAAAAATTTGATTACATATTATCTATATCATTCATTGAATATGTATTATATCCTTCATATTGATAACTTGTATCTATTCCTTTCATAAATACTTGTCTATCATTTATTTTATTTGTTAAAGCATTTTGTATTAACAATCTAATTTCTAAATCTTTAACTGGACTTCTTTCCATAGCAAGCAAATAATCTTCTTTATTTAATTTACTCCAATCAACAACTTTATTTAATTCTTTTTTTAAAATTAAATCTAACCATATTCTTGTACTTCTTCCATTACCTTCCCTAAATGGATGAGCAATATTCATTTCAACATATTTTTTTATTATATTTTCAAAATTGTCTTGAGGCATATCATCTATCTTTTTTAATACATCTTCTAAATACATACAAGATGCAAATCTGAAATTTCCTTTTGCAATATTTTCTTTTCTTATATTACCTGCAAAAGTATATATATCACTAAATAAATAATTATGTATTTCAGATAATCCTTTAAAAGTGCCCACTTCTATTTTGTCTATTTTTTTACTATCAAATAATTTAAGTGCATTTAATTTTGTTATTTTTTCTTCTTCATTTGCAAATTCTACAGAACTAGTTATTCCTAATTTATTATCTAACATAATACACCTCCATATTTATAAATATATTATACCATATTCACAGTCATTTTACCATTGAATAAATTTAAAAACTAAGATATATAGCTTATCTTAGTTTTAATTAATTAGTTATTTTCTTTGTTTAATTGCAACTTGTGATGAATTGTTGTAAGGTAGTAAATTATTTCCTCCCGAACTTCACCGTAGCTTGTGCCACATCGTTGTTCAGAAGGATAATTAATCTTTATATCAATTTTAGACTAATTACTTTAGCCTTTCTTGTATAGAATATCATAATTTTAAAAATATAAAAACTGAATTTTAAATATATATATTTCACTCTAAAAGGTTTGCTTTTATTATAAAATTTATAGTCTTTATTTCTTTGCTTTTAACAATAAATATCCGATTCCTAAACAAAAGAAGAAGAATTAAATTATCCTTATTTTGCTAAACAAAATTTATAAGTAATCAATAGATATAATGGCAATTAATATTCATAATTACAATAATTGATAAAACTTTTAAAAGGCATAATAAAATACCATATGCAAATAGTAATATATTTATGAAATTTGAAGTGAAAACTATGTTTATTATTAATGTTAGATTTTATGGTATATACATCTTATATTATACTGATTGCAAATGCTGTTTATTTATTGTATAATAAATAAAATATTTTAATTAAAGGGGTTTTATAAATGAATGTTGGTATAATTACAACTACAAAAAATATTGATTATTTAAAACTTCCTAATAATCTATATTTAGTATTTTATATAAAAAAAGATAATAATGATTCCAATATTATAAAAAATATTATTGATTATTTGTTACTTAATGATTGTAAATACATTTATATTGATGACAAGAAATTACAAGTATCTATCGGTAAAAATTTTAAGAATATTAAAAATATAAATACTATATTTGACATTCCATCAAAATCTAAAACTAAAAAGATAATTACTTATAATTTTAGTAAAAAGAACAACCTCTTATCTTCTTTCGAAAAGTGTAATTATTTAAGAAAAGATAAGACCTCTTCTGATACAATAAATACTATTAAACAAATATTAAAAGATAATAACATTAACGTCAGATTAAAGGGACTAAGAAGAAGTTTGAAAGGATCATACTCTATTAGATTAGAACTAGACAATGGAAAAGGATCTAATGGTAAAGGCACTTCTCTTAGCTTAGCTAAAGCCTCTGCATATGCGGAGTTAATTGAAAGACTTCAAAGTAATATGTTAAATAAAAGAAGAATTTTTTCAAATAAAATAGACAAGAAACATTATTTATTTGATTCTATATTATCTACAGCCTCAGCTAATTATAAAAAAGATTTTTTTAAGTTAGATGATATATATTTTAATTTAGATAAAGCTGTTAACATAAAAGATGGTACAACAGAATTATTACCAATTAATGCAATATGTTCATTTTGTCATACAAATGGTCTTGCTTCTGGCAACACTTACGAGGAAGCAATTAATCAAGCGATATTTGAAATATTTGAACGATATTGTTATCAAAAACTTTTGACAGGTGAATATAACATTAAAAACATTGATATTTTAACTTATCCAATTACTAAAAATAATAAAAAAATGCTAGATGCATTAAATAAAGTTGGATTTACATATTATATTAAAGATTGCTCACTTGGAAAGTATCCTGTAATTGGGTTTTTACTATTTGATAAAGAACATAAGAATTATACATTTACTATGGGTTCTGATACGTCATTTAATATTGCATTATCAAGATGTATTACCGAGATGATGCAAGGGGTTAACTTTAAGGAATTAAAGCAAAAAATGATTCCTTATGAAACTCAAGAAGAACTTGTTAAATTATATGGAAAATCATTTAAATCATATAATTGGTTAAGATGTTTTAACAATAATAATGGATATTTAATAAATAAATTTTTTAGTAACGAATATATTAATATTAATAATCTTTGTTTTAAAGATTATTTAACTACTAATATAGAAATTCTTGATTATTTAAAAATAATAATTGATAAAAAAATATTTATTATAGACTACAATACATTAGGATTTAATACTTACAGAGTATATATACCAAGTATGACAGAAGTAGATTGTTTTGATTATGAAGATTTGAATATTAATATGAATTATGAAAAATTAAAACATATATATACGAATATTCTAAATGCATCAAAAGAAGATATATTATTTTTTATAGATACTTTTTTAAATGTTTGCATGCTAATTAAATATGATGAATTAATTAAGCCATCAGATTTGTTCCATGTTTATGAGTCTAGTGAATATTATAAATTAGATTTTACTAATCTATTAATAATATTATGTTTGATTTATTTTAAAAATAAAGAAATAGCAGACTTATTAAAATATAAGATTGAATCATTCCCATTAAATTCCAAAAAAGAATTTATTTATAAGATATTCTATAATTGTATTTTAAATAAAGATTATTACGATGTTAAGGACAAAAGTATATCTGATTATATAAAATATATAATGGACAACCCTATGCAATATTTAATAAATTTAAATCCATTGTTCAATCAAAAAGAATCATTGTTACATAATAAAAAAGCCTAATAAGCTTTTTTTATTATATTCAAGTTTATTAGCAACAGTCTGAACAGTTACCATTTCCTGCCATAGACATTGATAATGTTTTATTAACATTATTCATATTAATTAAAACATTACTTTGTCTTTTAAATAATTTTCTAAACAAACTTAGCACAGTTTCACCACCTTTCAATTTTGTACTATTTTATTCTAAGTGCTTTTACTTTTCCACTATTTCCATTAACTTCTAGATTTTCAGATTGATTTATTAATTTTTCTATAACATCTTCACCTATACCAGTAACACATGGAATTCCTAATTCTCTACATACAATTGCAGTGTGACATAAGAATCCACCATATGCTGTAACTGCTCCTTTTGAGTTCATTAGATGAGGTAACCAATCTGGGTCAGTCATCATTGCTAATAATATTTTATTATTAACTATTTCATCTTTTGGAGAATCTAGGTATCTACCTTCTCCTATTACTAAACCCGGAGCTGCTGGTATTCCAAATAATCCATCTTCTTCTGTTTGATTACCATATTCATTGCTTACAATCACTTTTTTAGTTACAGGTCTAAACTGTAACATAATTAGTTCACCATCTAATATCATCCATTCAAAATCTGCATTACTACCAACTTTTTGCTGATACTCTAACATTTTTTTACCTATTGGCTCATCATTTACTGTTAGTGACTTTTCACATTGTCCACCATTCCATATTTCAGAATGAGGTGTACTTGACCCAGAAACTAATTTTTCACCATTACCTTTTACCCATTCAAGAACTCCAGAATCATCAGAATTGCCAATCCATACCCCAGCATATTCTGGTTCTTTAAATGATTGAATTACAACTGCCATATGTGGTTGTTCTAACCCATTAACTTGAATATACTCTTTCAAACGTTCATTATTGATTGAATCTTTTACTTTATTAATATTAGTTAATATTTCATTTGTTGGAACATTTAAATAGGAATCAAACATTCCTGCAAACGAATTCTTTTCGCCGTCTTCAATATCAGCAGAACTTCTAACAGAATAATAATCATATTTTTCATCAAATATTTTTAAATCTTCATTGCTTATATCTATACCAGTTGGAACTACCATACTAAATGGAACTTTTATTTCTTTACTATTTAAAACTGATAATCCATACATTTTTCCACCAATAAATTCAACTACGAATTTTTTGATGTATAATTCACTTATAACACTACATGTTTCTAAATCTAAAATCCCTTTATTAGATAATGAATCAAATAATCTTTTTCTAAGCGTAAATTGCTCAAGCGAGAATGAATCCATAGTATTATTTTCACAGTATTTTTGTTGTTGTTTTTCTAAATATTCTCCATAACCATTATCGAAGAAATGATGTTGTTTATCTTGCCATTGTTTTAATACAATATATTTTTTCAATAAGTCATCTGTTATAGATAGAGCTTCTCCAGTTAATTGCGCTATTTCTTTTGTATCTATTGATAAATAGGCTTTATCTATTTTAGAAATTATATCTAAATAATCATTTGGATATTTATTCTTAATTTCTTCGATTATTCCATCACTTAAAATGGAATGTTCATCTATACTTTCTAAAAAGTAAAAATATGCAAATGATCTTAATGCATAAGATAATTTCTTATCAAAAACTTCTTCTTCCTTTGATTTTTCATAGTACTCAATAGTTTTCTTTCTAATATCTTCAAGAATACTATCTAAATCACTAGAAGTTATTTCCTTATCTAAAGAACTTATATAAGACAATAGTTCTATGGCAAATCTTTCATCCTCTATTCCTTCGAACATCATACGACTTCTAAAAGCTTTATTTGTTATTATATTTTCTAAAACACTTTTATATTTTTTAAATTCATTTAATCTAATCATTCTTCTTCACCTTTCTTTTTTTGTTTTATAGCTAAACAAACTCTATCATTATTTTCTTCCGATAATCTCTTTAAAAATTTATATCTATTTTTATTATACCATACTTCAGATAAATTTTCTTTATTCAAGTCACCTAAATAACTATCTTTAATAAATGGGCAACAGTAAACCTTTCCATCTGAATCTATAGTTACTCTTGCTACCCCTGCTGTGCATTTCCAATTATCATTACCAATAAATTCCTTTTTATCTTTACTTAATGAATATACTTTCCTTAATCCATCACTATCTGGTACCTCAGAATAATAAATAAATCCAAATTCCGGATGATTTTGATATAAATCATTTATCTTCTCTTTTAAAGCTAATTGTTGTGTATGAGATATTTTCATACTATTATCTGCTGTTCCTTGTACAATTAGATTTGATAGTTGAACATCTTTTACTTTCATTTCCTTTAATAGGACAATCATATCAATTATATCACTATAATTGATCTTATTAATTACTGTATTGGTTACAACAGGATATCCTTTTCCGATTGCATATTTAATATTAGATATTGTTTTATCGAATGTATTTTTCCCTCTAATTGTTTCGTGACTTTCTTTTAAGCCATCAACACTTACATAAAACAACAATGCTTCTTTATTAAATAAATCTGAATCAATTTTATCTAATAAATCTTTTAATAGCAATGCATTGGTAAAAACATCGACCTTTATTCCATTATCAATAAATTTTTTTATTATTTTATCAATCCCTTTATAAGTTAAACATTCTCCTCCAGATAGTGTAATTTCCATAACATTTGAATTAATTATTGTATTCGCTATTTCTTTGACTTTATTATAAGGTAATTCAAATCCATCTAATTTTCCTAAATAACAGTGTTTACATCTTAAGTTGCATTTATTTGTAATTTTCCATTGGATTTTGATGGGTGTCTCTAAATTCAAATTGTTTTCATAATAATCTTTTAATAATATTTTTTCTTCGATTTCGGCATATAATATATTTAATTCTTTTTTGTTATACCCAGTTTTTCTTTCAATTTCCTTTATATCAATCTTTTTATCAAACATATCTATTAATTCAAAAGTTAAATCATTAACTACATAGTATTTACCATTCCATAAAATTAGATTTTGTTGATCTTTTAGCTTTCGTTTTAGCATAATTAAACTTCCTCCTTAATTATTCCGTCTTTATATAAAGCAATTATTAAATTCTTATATTCAATTAATTGTTCAGGTTTTATTCCATCATTAAGTTTGTTTATAACACTAAATGACTCTTTATCATATTTTCTAGGTGGATTAGATAAACTAATAAAATTTTTTCCTTCTTTTCTTATTACAAAAATATTAACCTGTATTGATTTACTTTTAATTTTATCCCAAATCTTTTCCATCTCATTAACAACTATATAATCATTAATGTTTTCTAAATCATTTCCTAATTCTATTTTACAACCACATCTGCACCTTGTTAAGTTTTTACAAGATTTACAATATTCTGGAATCCATTTCATTCTTCTAAATTCTTTCATATGTTTTTTATTCCATATTTTTTTTAAAGCTTCTTTTTTAATATTTCCAATATATCTAGTTGAACTTGGACATATTTTTATATTTCCATTATAATCAATACTACAAAAAATATATCCTGCACCACATCCGTGAGTTAGATATAAATATTTTTCTTCGATAGTACATGGGGCTATACAATCATTTACTGAAAATTCATATCCTTTTTCTCTTAGAGTATCTAAGCTTTTTACAAAACTATTGACATCTATATGACAAGAATTATCTTTGCCTTTTCCAATATTATTGTACTTAGAAAATGAAACTGGTATGCTATTATTTTTTCCGTACTCCAATACTGATTTCATTTCATCTATATTCTGATTATCATATGTTACTGTATAATTAATTTTTACATTAGTATTCTTTTGAATTAACTTTATATTACTTATTACTCTTTGATAACAATTAGAACTTGTAAGTTCATTATGCTTTTGTTCAGTCCCGTGTAGAGATACACAAACGCATAGTATTTTTTTTACAGCATTTATATGTCTATCTAACACTATTCCATTTGTAAGTAGAGTTTGCCTAAATTCTAAACTAGAAGCATATTCTATAATTTCATCAAAATCCGGATGAAGTAATGGTTCTCCACCAGTATAGTAAACATCTAAAATTCCATTTTTTTTAAGTTCATCTAGAATTTTTTTTATTTCTTCTATTTTTATATAATCATTTTGTTTTTTTGACACAGAACAAAATTTACAATTTAGGTTACATTTATTATTTAATTCTAAATATACGTATAATGGGTTCTTTATTGTATCTAGACTAATACTTTGATTATATCCAACACTTTCATATTTAGTCATTTTGTTTTTCCTTCATCTTTTTATCAACTTGTACGATTCTACATTGTGTCATTTCTGGTTTTAATTCTTTTAAGTAAATTTTTGACTTTAATTCTTTTACATTTGTCTTTTTAAATAAGAATTTCTTATTCATAAAATCACCTCTTTTATAATTTAAACTATAGGAAGTTCTATCTAAATAAATATATTGAGAACGATATAATATATTTTTTCTTATTGATGCAAATTCTTTTATTTTTTTGCTCTCATTAAACTCGTTTATTATATTTATATATTTATCATAATTATCATTATTTGTTCTATAAATCAAGTTTATATCTTGACCCTCGTCTATATTACTTGAGTTTACTAATTTAGAATTTCTCATATAACTAAAAACACTTAAACCAAATGTATCTAAATATTTATATTTTTTTATGAACTTTAATGTTTTATTAATATTAAAAATACTTTCAGTTGGATAGCCAATCATAAAAGTAGCTGATACAGATATGCCAGATTCATAAAAATTCTTTATTACTTTTTTTACTTCTTTTAAACTTATACCCTTATTCATTTTTTTTAAAATTTTAGTATTATACGATTCAATGCCAAATGATATTTCACGACAACCACTTTTATATAATAATTTAGCAACATTTGAATCTACATATTCTTTTTCTATTCTAGTTTCAACCATCCATTTAATATTTATTTTATTATTAATTAAATAGTTTGCTAACCTAATTAAAATGGAATATGGTACACATTCATCAATAAAGTATATCGCTTCTATACTTTCATTTTCATATAACAATCTTATCTGGTTTAATATTGCATCTATGTCATAAGTACAGTAACCATTGTAATAGAATGGTCTTGAACAAAATTCACACTTTGAATAATAACAACCATGATTTAATGTTAGTGATATCAATTTTAAATTTGATAAATAGTTATCAAGATTAATCCCATCAAAATCTGGTATATACCATTTTCTATGAAATAAATTTTTAGCAATATTATAATTTAATAATACTTCTTTTTTATCCCTATATAAAGCGTTATTAATACTTCTATTAAAGACTTTCTTATCAAACATATTTAATAAATCAACAACATTATTAAAATTTCCAAATAATGTTATTCCATCGATATTATTACATTTTTCAATTAAACATTTTAGATTTTTGTAAATATGTGTCACATAATCTCCACCTAAAATTATTCTTATATTATTGTTTTGGTTTTTTAAATATCTTGAAAAACGAATAGCATAATTTAATTGAAAAGGAAATTGAACTGAGAGATAAATAATGTCACCGTTTTTTAAATCATGTTCATTGTATAGGATTTCATCAAAAAGTGAATTATCTTCACTGTATGAAAAATTAATTACATCATCAATTGTACATATCTTATTTTTAAAATCAATTCCTCTTTTTCCCCATTTTATATTATATAGATTTCCAATTATATCCAAATACTCAATTATTTTAGAATTTGCAGATATTATTTTCTCTGTATTAATACTTTTGTTTTTTAAATCTTTAATTGCTTTTTCTATAGTATCAACTGTGTTTTTTTCACTCTCGCTTAAAGATTTATAGTATTTATGATTTACCCTTTTTATGTAATCTGTTTTAAAACATGTTTCTAAAAATCTTTCTGATAAATCATATTGTATAGATTCTATTCCGCATTTATTTAAATAGCCTTTTAGAAGTGGAACATTAATTTGTGGTGCATTAAATGCTGTTCCTGGTAATGTATATAAATAAACCATTATATTGTTTCCTTTATTCTTCTAATAACTTCTTTTGAAAATCTCTCATTATTTATCCATATTTTTATAAATGGTACAATATCATTAAATTTTTGTATTCCAGCTAAGCCACTTAGACTTTCATATATTTTATTGCACAATTCTTCATTTTCAAAGATTAGTGAAATAAAATTTGCATCAGATTTAATTACTTCTAATTCATTTATTTCTTGAAGTGAATTATACAATAAATCTCTATTACATTTTATATAACTTCTTGTTTCATCAAATGCTGAAAGTATTTTTTTATCATTCAATAAGGATACAAAAAAATTTTCTGAATATGATGTTACTGAATGTGGAGGAATAATTGTATTCCTCATATTTTTAATTTGTTTTTTTGTAACCATATATCCCGTTCTGTGACCTGAAGCTAAAAACTTTTTAGAGAAAGATCTAAATATAATTACTCTATCATTATCAATACATAAATCTAACATCTCATTTTCATGATTAGAATAATCTACATATGCTTCATCTAATATAAGTGTTCCTTTAAAGAAATCTAGTATTTCTAGAATTTGATTTTTGCTAAGTTGTTCACCGTTAAACCATCTAGGTGATGAGATACATAACAAATCATTTTTATTTGTTTTTATTTTTTGAAAATTCTTTATAAAATCATTTAAATGAATTCCTTTAACAAATAACATTTCTTTTTCATGTAATTCCGATGTTCTTTTATATAATGCAAATTCTATATCCGGCAGTATTATTCTTTCCCATATATTTAATCCAACTATCGTATTAATAAACTGACTTATTCCAGCTCCTACATAGATATATTCTTTGTCTATATTTATATATTTAGAAATTGCATTTACTAAAGGATCTTCAAGTGGATATGCTAAATTATAATTGAAATCACCATTTGAATTTTCTTTAAAATGCTTTCCCTCCCATTTTCTTAATTGCTTGTTATTTTGCCATACTGATGCCATATAAATCAATATCCTTCCTATACTCAATTTTTTAATATCATTTAATAATCATGATATAGAAAAATGAAAATTAAAACAAAGTCCCTCTCCTCCAAAATTAATAATTTGATATTAACTTCTTTAATTTTACTTATTATATCATTTATTTTTTAAATTTCAATATTTAATACTTTATTTGTTAATCCTACTGCTTTATTATTATCAATTGCTAAAAAGCATTTTCATTATTAGCTTTAACTTAATCTAAATCTAATATAGCCTTTTTATCTCTATAATCAGGAGGTAATTGATCTAAATTATCTTTATCTATTGTTAATATATATTCTTATAATTCAACAAGCAAGTCTTTAAAATCATCTAAATATTTTTCCTCATAATCAATTATTTCCATACTTTCATCACCTAAATATATTATAGCATCTTTTTTAGATTTTTTAATTGCGTCAATAATGTATTCTTCAATATATCTTTTGTCTCTTTTTAAAAGTTCAGTTGGTAATACAGATTCAATATTATTTTTATTAAATGATATTTGTTCATGTTGATTGCTTTTTTCTTCTGATAATATTTTTTCTAATTTATCAAAAGTAACTTTATCTTTTAAAAACATATTTCTAATCCTTATTGATTGCGCTCTACTTGGGTTAGAATCTACATATCCTATTATATAATAAAGTAAATTTTGCTCCTCAATATTTAAATAGGATAATTCTACTGCAGTAGTTAATCCTAGTTTTAGCTTATTATGTTTGTCATATATAAATAAATTGTCTACTAGTTGTAATAATTCAGGTATTAGATAAATTAATCAAATAAATCTTCTTGCTTTTTTTCTAGAATCTCCAAGTACTTTTCCAATATAATCTGCCTACTTTAACTTGTGCCCATCTTGTGTACAAGTATGTTTTTTTCCATTGGTGTTTAATTGTATTATATATATAAAGAACTAAGTTTGACCTTAGCTATATTTTATAATAATTAATTATAAATAATCATTTGCAACTATTTATCGCAATTTAAAATCACAAAAATCTTGTCGCAAAAAACAGTGTTTTTTATAAAAAAAGACCAGAATTTCAAATTTCTGGTCTCATTTTTTAAGATTTATTAAATTAATTGTATTTTTATATAAATACTAATATAATTATTAATTTTATTTTAACCTTTATTTATAAAGGTTTATTAGTACTTAAGTACGGACTATTTGTTCACTTTGTTGCGGACCTGAGATTGTGTTACGTTATTGTTCAATAGGAAACTATTTCCCCTCAGACTTCACTACAGCTTGTGTTACGTTATTGTTCAATAGGAAACTATTTCCCCTCAGACTTCACTACAGCTTGTGCCACATTATTGTTCGGTGGGAAAGCTTAGTTCATATTAGTATTAAATTGATGTCTTTACTTTCTAAACAATTATATTATACCATATATTAATACATCTTTTAATTAATTTACACAAAAAAAAAGAAACAGATCTTTTAAATCTGTTTCTAAAACTAAATTATCTTTTTTATATATAAATATCTAATGCCATCGGTTTTAATGATCTTACAAAATTTACATCTTTTATATCATTTTTATATTTTTCAATATCATCATTAGTAATCATAATCCTACATAGAAGTACATCCTTATCTACATTGGTTTCATCATCATCACTAACCTGATTATTTATATTTTTGATTCCTTCAATAAAATTTAATTTCCAATCATAATGATCTTTATGTACAATAATTTTATCTATAAGAGAATCAATTAAGTCATCATTAATTTTTTCATTTGTATGATTTAATATATTTGATATACTATTCTTAATATCTTTAATTTTTTCTTCTAATATGTTTATTGGAACGCCACCTCTTAATTCAAGTTCATTTATCTTAGTATCTATATCTGATAAAGATTTTTCAAATTCTTTTTTTATTCTAATATATTCATCTTTAGCTATTAATTCATTTAAATACATATCTAATAATTTATCTATTTTATCTTTAATTGTTTTTCTTCTTTTTATATGATAATTCAATTCTTCTTCGTATATATCGTTTTTATTATCCTTTATCGTTTCATCAATTAATTGATTAGCCATATTGATTATTTTTTCTTTTTCATTCCATATTAAATCAAATATAACTTTTGACATTATTTGTAATTTCCATTCTTGAACTAAATGTATATCACAACAACCATCAACATCCAATCCTCTTTTTAATCTGCTTCTGACAGAACCGAAATTCTTCTGTTTATAGCATTGATAACAATAAGATATATCACCTAGATTTCTTTGATGATACTTAGCTTTATTAAAAGAAGAACCACACTCACATTTTAGTTTTTTAGTCCAAATACTTTTAGGAGATCCACATCCTATATTTTTCTTTATAGTTAGTTTTTTAGAGCGACTATTTATTATTCTTTGAACTTTATTAAAATCTTCTTTTGATATTAATGGTTGGTGTTTTCCTTCTCTAATCACTTTTTCTACTTCGCCTCTGTTTTTTTTAGGCTTTTGTTCTAAATAATCCGGAATATAATGTTTTCTATATTCTAGTGTTCCACAGTAAAAGGAGTTTTGTAAAATTCTCGTTATACATCCCGTATTCCACTTTTTCAAACCTGTTGCAGTCAAGTATCCTCTTTTTTCTAGTTCATATTTAATTAAAGAAGAACCTTGACCTTGTAAAAACAAACTATAGATTAATCTGACAATTTTTGCTTGTTCTTCATTAATTACCATTTTCTTTCCTACTTTATCATATCCCAATATATTACCAGTTCCATATATCACACCATTTTGAAAAGAAATTTTTTGACCAGCTTTAACTCTTTGAGAAGTTTTCTTACTTTCGTTTTGTGCTAATGTTGCCATAATTGTTAATTTCAATTCACCATCATCATCATTTAAAGTCCAGATATTATCATCAGTAAAATAAACTTCTACTCCAAATCTCTTTAATGATCTTGTTTCTTGTAGTGTATCTACTGTATTTCTAGCAAACCTTGATACTTCACGAGTAATTATTAAATCAAAACATCCATTTTTTGCATCTTCTATCATTCTTTGAAAGTTTTTTCTCTTTTTTATTGATGTACCTGTTATTCCTTCATCAATATATCTGCCATACAAATTCCAGCTAGGATGTTTCTCTAGCAAATCATCATAGTATTGAACTTGATTCTCTAATGCTGATAATTGTGCTTCATGTTCTGTAGATACTCTTGCATAAATTGCTACTGTTCTGGCTCTATCTTTAATAATATCCATAATTCTCCTCCTTTCATTAAAACTTTATCATCTTTATACTTTTATATTAAATGTGCGATTTATTTTTATAATAAGTCTATCATATTCTTCTTTTGTAATTTTATTATCCTTATATATAGCATTAAATAATGCTAATACCATTTTTACATTAAATACAACTTTGTATTTATCATCAATTTCAATATTTTTAACCATATAATCTCCCTTTCACAATATATTTCTAACAAAAAAAGAAGAGTTGAACTCTTCTGCTTTTGTTAAAATTACATAAAAAAAAGATAGCCATGCTACCTAATGTTATTTTACCCTACGCAAATTATTTGCTATTATTTGATTTTTCAAAAGTGTTTATTTTTTTCATTTGAAAATCCGCTTTTTCATTTTGTAAATCTATTAATTGTTGATACAGCCACATTGCTTGTTTTTCAGTAACTTGCTTATACTTTTCACGACGATTGCTTTCTCTAACATAATACTTTGATATGGGAAGAGTTTTTATTAAATCTATAATATTTTCTGTATTGACTAAAAATCCAAGTAAATCTTGTTTCTCATTTATCTCATCTGTACCATTATCTACAAATAAAAACGTTTCTCCACCACCAATTATAATTTTATACATTATTACACCCACCTTTTCAATTGAGAGTTATATTAACATATATAGTATTTGTAGTCAATAAATTAAATATATTCAATATCCATTATGTCATCAAAACTTATTTTGGTATTAAGTAAAATTAAAGTCTGATTTATAACATCTACTGATTTAACAACTCCACAAGTTTCTATATAATTCAAATCATAAAAATAAGTTACTTTTACATTTTTCCCTTTTTCCAATGTATTTAATTTTTCATTTAATATATCTAAAAAATCACTAGAGAATACTTTTTTATCTTCATTTTGTTTTTCTACAAATCTCAGCATTTCTCTAAATCCTTTTAAAGCATCAAAAGGCATAAACTGTTTTGCTCTTTCTATATTATTCTGCATTATGACCTCCAACTAATTTATTTCTATTTCTTTGTGTAGCTCCTTCTGAGTAACTTGTGCATCTTAATATTGAATTACTGCCATACTTATTTTTTATTGTATTCATAACTTTTTCGATTTTATTATCTTGCTCTTCTATTAGATAGTTTGAAAATAAATCTATTTGTTCTACTCTTCTTTTCCCAACTCCACCAAAACTTATACTTATTCTTCTTATTGGTATATTTTTATTTATTCTATCATCATATTCTTTAATCATAGTATTCATTATAGTAGTAAAACTATTAGTCATATTAGACATTTTTTTAGAATATTTAAGTGGAGGTATTATATCTTTAGAATATCCAATAGAAAAACATATTACTTCAGCATATATATCTTTTGAAACTAATTGTAATGTTCCATAATCAATCATCTCTATTAATACTTTTCTAGCATTAATATAATTATAATCTTCAAATAGTATTTGACTATTAGAAATAGAATTACTTTTTGGTTTATATTTCTTTATATCAGAAATAGTACAAGTTTCAATACCTTTTGAATGATCTATTAAATATTTAGCATTTATTCCAAATTCTTTATAAAGAATATTTTCATTAGCATGCGCTATATCATACATATCATTTAAATTTAGTTTTTGTAATCTTTTTTCTATACCATTTCCTATCTGCCAAAAGTCAGTAAGAGGTATATGATGCCATAACTCTTGTTTATATTTTTCTTCGTCTAAAAAGCCAATATTTGATTTAACGTGTTTAGCTGTTATGTCTAGTGCTATTTTTGTTAAATATAAATTTGTGCCAATTCCAGCTGTTGCTGTAATACCTGTTTTATCATATATCGATTTCATGATCATATTAGCTAATTCTACTGGAGTCTTTTTATACATACTTAAATATGTGGTTATATCTAAAAATGCTTCATCAATTGAATAAACATGAATATCATCTTTATCTATAAAATCTAAATATATAGAGTATATACGTGCTGAATATTCCATATATTTTTTCATTCTAGGTTTAGCAACTATCGGCTTAACATTTTTAGGAATTTCCCATACTCTACATCTATTTTTGATTCCTCTTGATTTCATTTTTGGTGAGATTGCTAAACATATAGCACCATTTGTTCTAGCTGGATCTGCTACTATTAAATCTGTTTTAAAAGGATCTAATCCTCTTTCTACACATTCTACTGATGCATAAAATGTTTTTAAATCAATACATAAATATATTTTATTATCCATAATATACATCACCATCCCAAAAAATTATACCAAACATTAGTTCGTATTAAAAGACTAAATGTTAAAAAAAAGAGGTATAAACCAAATTTTATGGTAATAACTCTAATTACGTATACTTAATTATTCTATTTCAATAAAATCATTGTAATCATCATAAGCAGATAAAGAAAATCTTATGGTTTCTCTAATTTCTTTATCTGAAAATCCACATGATTTCAAAACATAAGATGGTTTTGCATTACTGCATGCCGATCCAGATGATGCTGATAAAATTGAAGATGCATTTTTTAAAAACAGTTGATTATTAAATCCTATAAATCTAACACTAATGACACCTGGAATTCGATAATTATTTAAATTATTAAAAATAATTTTATCACCGAATACTATTTTTAATCTTTCAACTAATTTTTTTTCTGAATCTTTTAATATTTTTATATTTTTTTCCATATCAGTTAAGGCAATCTGAGAAGCCTTACCCATACCTACTATTTGATGTACTGGTAAAGTTCCACCTCTTAATCCAAATTCTTGCTCACCACCATGTAAAAGCGGAATAATATCAGGATAAAATCCATTGATATCTTTTCTTATAAATAATATTCCTATTCCTTTAGGTCCGTAAAATTTATGCGCAGAACATGATAAAAAATCAATACATGAATTATAGTCTAAATCTACATTAACTTTTCCAATTACCTGAGTTGCATCTGTATGAAAATAAATGTCATTTTCATGAGCTATTTCAGATATTTTTTTTATGTCATTTATGCTACCAAGTTCATTATTTCCCCACATTATTGATATTAATATTGTTGATGATTTAATTGATTCAATCAAATCATTTATATCTATTAAACCTTCTTTATTAACAGGAAGATAAGTAACTTCAATATCTTCATTATTTTCTAAATATTTTACAGTATTAATTATTGACGAATGTTCAATGGAAGAAACAATAATATGATTTCCTTTTTTCTTCAATGGTCGAATTAACCCTTTTAAGACCATGTTATTACTCTCGGTAGAACCACTTGTAAATATAATTTCTTCTGGAAGACAATTAAATAATTTTGCAACATTATTTCTAGCTTCTGCCACTGCTTCTTTTGTTTTTTCAGCTTGAAAATAGTACATACTATTAGGATTACCAAAATATTCTTTCAAATATGGAAGCATTTCATTATAAACTTCTGGCAAAATTTTAGTAGTAGCTGCATTGTCCATATATAGCATTTATAATCACCTCACATCCTTTTAAATAAATAATCAACAATTTTTTCATAATTTCCAACAAGCTTATATTCATTATATAAAATATTAACTCCTCGAGAAATATGAGAATAAAATAATTCAGGAAAAATTTCTTTTTCTTCGACTGGCTTATCTAAATGCTGGATAATTAGAGCTTTGTATAATTCATCATGATCACCAGTTATTGTTGCTCTTTGATAAGTTGATCCAGAGTGATCATCTACTTTTTCTGAATAAATAAATCTTGGATCTCCAGTTTCATTAATAGATAAACCAAAAGCAATTCTCATAACTGCCGCTTTAGTAGAAAGTTTAAGAACTTTTTGTAGTTCTATTATTTTTGTTTCAACCTCTAACGAAGTTGTTAATCTAGAACCATTCATTTTACCTCCCCAAAATATCCAGGCTTAATTTCTGTAATATTTTTTTCCTCATCATTGATTAATAAATACTTTTTACTTATATTTTTTTCAACTATGGTTAACAATTCTTCAACTATCTCTTCATCAGTAGAGAGAATTAAAACCTGATCTGAAATAGAGCATAATATTTTTTCAACAAATAATTCTCTATTTTCTTTATCTAATCTAGCTAACGGTGTATCAAATGTAAACATATTGGTTCTATCAGAAAGTTTAAAAATAGACCAAATTATAGCAGCAACCATTAACTGCTTTTCACCAGCCGACAAAATAGCAATATCTTTTTCTTGATTTTTATTATCGAATAAGATAATAGAATAATTATCAGAATCTATTTCTATTTTTGTAACATAATTATTTTTCTTATTTATCTCTTCAAATTTCTTTACTGACAATTCAGAAATTTTCTTTAAATAGTCTTTAATTTGTTTATTTTTATAGTCATCAGATATTTTTAATATTTTTCTAGCTATATTAAAACTATTTTCTTCCTTCTTTTCAGTAGAAACTTTTTTCTCATAAGTATCTAATTCAATTAATGCAGAGTTTGAATATTGCTCTACTTGCTTTAACTCCTTTTGAAGTAGTTTTAACTTTTCTTTTAATTCCTCTAATGAAATTTCACTATTTTTAATATCTAATAGTAATTGTTTTAATTCTTTTGAATTAGCGTTTTCATTGTTTCCAATTATTTTTTTATAAATTTTTGTATTATTAAAATCATCTCTACTGCTATTTAAAATATGAATTAAATTTTCAGGTGGATTATTATTAATACATTCCTCAATTTCTACAATTTGTTTAATTAATTTTTCATTATCTTCATATTTTATATTATCATCATCATTAATGATAAGTGAAGACAATTTCAAACGTAGTTCTTTACTATAATCAAGTCCAACATAATTCTCAATTTGTCTCAAATAATTCAGCAATAATTTAGGCTTTTCTTGGTCTAATTCTCTACCTATTTTAACAATTTTATCCTTGCATAAATAGAAAATTATATCATCCTCTAGGAATTTTTTTACAATCTGCAAATTTTCTTTTCTACTATTTTCTAATACCTCTAATGAGCTACGCATAGAAAACTTTTCCATATCTGTTAATCCACCATAATTTTCGAATTTTCGCACGTAATGTCTAATTTTAAATTTTAATTCCTCTATTAATTTTAAATATTTTTGTTCAATATCCTTTAAGTTTTTTAAATTTTTTACACTTTCAGCATATTTATTTTGATATTCCAATAAATTAATTTGTTCAGTTGTCAAAGTTCTTTTTTCTTTTTCTTTTTCAATATAAAATTTTATATCATCTTCCATTTTTTCAAAAAGATTAATATTAAAATTTACATTTATAATTTCTTTTAAATAACTAGGTAATCTGTTTTCATTTATTATTCTTGCTATTTCTTCCCCATCAAATAGCATAGTATCAATAACAGCCGGTGGCATTACTTCTCTAATTTTTGTTTGTATTATTTCTACATTTTCAGCATCCAATTCCTCACTGTTTTTTTCACAAATGAATGATTCAATAACATCAGCACCATCTTTAACCCAATTTCGTTTGAATTTATAACTATTTTCTATATAATTTTCTATTAATGAAAACTCAATTTCTATTCCATAATTCGATTTTTTTTGTCTTGCAACTTCATAATTAAATATTTTTAATAAATTATTATAGTACTGAACTCCACCATTCTTAAATCCATAAGCATAAGATCCAAATAGACCTGTTTTTATAGAATTTAACAAAGTTGTTTTACCAGCTCCATTTTTCCCACCAATTAAAATAATATTTTTATTTTTTGATACATCAATATCAATTTCGTTATTTCTATAAGGACCAATATTTAATAATTTAATTTTTTTGATTTTCATATAATGCCTCCTATTAAATATGGATATAATCTTGGTTTAGCAGTCTTGCCAAATCTCTTTGCAAATTCTCTCTCCTTGTTAATCCATAACTATTTTTTTCTAAATACAATACTTTTTTAATTAGTTCAAAATCAACATTGTTTTCTAAACATATATCTTTTAAAATTTCTAATTCATTATCATTTAATAATTTAATATCATCGGATATAAAATTTAATTCTTCATTAAAAACTTCATAATATATTTTGTTAACATCATCATTCCAAAATCCTTGTTCCAACCAAAGTTTACTTATTGCAATTAATTCCTGTTTTTTTATAAGCTCATGTTCAACATTATATTCATCTTTTATTCTTTTTTGAAGTAACAAAAGTTTTTTTAATATCTCTTTACGTGCATCATAAGTAAAGGGTCCTAATCCTAATTGTCCATAACCTTCAGTTGTCTTACATATAATTTTCGGATCTATTTCACTTGCAAGATCAATACCATTTTTTCTAATGTACTTTATAACATCACTTTTATTATTAAAAATATTCCATTTTTCACCATTATTATCAATTCCGTCAAAATCTATTTCAATCTTTTCTCTGTCACCTTTTTTTGAAATAATCAATTTTCCATCTTTTTCAGTAATTGGAGAAAAATATATTTGACCGTTTGCTCTTCTTTTCATTCTTAATGTTCTATCATCTCTTATATTATAAAGCCAATTTCTATATTCTAGCAATGGGAAAAGCCACTTAACGCCACTCTTAATAAATCCATTTAGTGCTTTATCTTCAGCAACAACCGTACACACCCAACATCCAAATCTACTATTCCCACAACTACCGGTACTATTTTTTGTTTCTTCATCAACCACTAATGGGCATTCAGAACCGGAATTTGAGTCACTATATAACTTGAATAATTCATAATTATCACCACCCCAGGGAGAAGGATAATTTAATAAAGTATCCCATACGTCATCAATAGTATACTCTATTATTGGTGCAAATGTGTATGCATTTGTCATAGTTGTATGTCTCATTAAATCATTATCTTTAATAGAATGATTACTTATTACCCTATCCCTAGAATTACTTTCTCCTTTTCTTATTCCTAATATCATTATTACTTCTCCACTATCGTTTACTACTTCTTTAATAAATCTATTAGCTGGTTCAATTTTCATTCTGTCCGTACACCATCTAAAAGATTGATTTGGACAAGGATATCCTCTTCCAATTGTATTAGACCAGAAAGAATTGTCAAACTGCGGTTGGACTATATGAGTTGAAATTGGTATTTTATGTTCCCTTGCAAATTTTTCAATTTTAAAAAGAGTTAAGTCTATTTCTTTAATTATCAATGGAGTTTCAACCATAGTATCAGAAGAAATAATATATACATGTTTAGTTAACTCATTAGGATCTAATTCTTGAAGTGCATTAAGAACTACATGACACGTTGCAGTCGAATCCTTCCCACCCGAATATCCAATAATCCATGGTCTATTATCTTTTCTATATACCCTTTTTACTCTTTCTATTGCTTCTCTATACTTACTGTTATTTTCTACTATACTTGATAATTTCATAAACTCACTCCTTTTTTGTAATTATAAACCTTCTTCTTCGAAAATTTCATCGACCGTTTTTTGATTTATATTGCTATTTTCAAAAAACTTTTCAATTATTTCTTTAATGTTTTCAACTTGTTTATCATAAGTAACATCAGAAAGCATATTATAAAGTATATCTATTCCTCCTAATGCATAATCATCAAAAAGTTCCTTTTTATACATTTTTTTTTGATTTTCAAGTGAGCTATCTTCAAATGCTAATTTTATAGCATTATCAGCATCAACATCCAATTCCTCACTTAAAGTTATTATTTCTAACAAAAAATCTATTTTAGAACTACGATTATTTAATACTGTTCTAGGTAAATTTGCAGTTATCGTACTATCATTTTCTTGAACATCCTTTGAAGAATTTATAAAGCCTAAAACCCCCGACATCATATAAATATCAACTAAATCAAAACCATATTTCGATTTTAGTTCCTGATATTTTTCAGCTTTTTTACCTTTAATAACAATATCTGTTTGAAAAGAAATCATAAATTAGCCCCCTTTTTTATAAGTTCAACAACAGAAAAACCTGATTTGATTTTATTTATATTATACATAAGTCCAATTTTACCAATTAATGAATTTTCAACAACATTATCCCATTGACTATCTGCTGAAAAAAGTATTATTTGATCAGTTAAAAGAGGAATGTAATTAGTAACGTTTTTTCTATGTGTTAAATCTAATTTAGCAAATGGAGCATCCATAACTAAAGTGAATTTACTATCATCTTCTTGCTCTAGGATATTTTTGGCTACTGATATTATAGAACCTACAAAAGCAAAGCTGGTAACTATTTTTTCACCTTCTGATAATATTGATGTATGATATTCATCTGTCACAGTAAAATTGTAATCATCTTCTATTATTATTTGTTTATTTGAGTTAAGCATTTTGGATAATAGTTCACTAGTTTTTAATTGCATTTCTTCTTTTACTTCTTTTTCTTTCCTTGCTAATCTTTTTGTAATTTCTGCAATTAATTTTTCGCAGACATCAACTTTAAATTGCACAGAATCATTTATATTACTTGTAACTGTAATCTTACTTCTTTCATCTTCTAAACGTCTTAATTTTTCATTATAATTTTCAATTTGAGCTTTACATGAACCTATAGATTGATTTTTATAAGCTATTCTATTTCTATAATCTATATATGCTTGATTAAATTCATTTAAATCTTTGTCTCCAGCATCAGCAATAAGTTTTTCATTATCATTAATTCTGTTAGTCAATAAATCTTTTTGATTTATTAAATTATTATATCTATCATAAGATTTATTAAAATTATCATAGTATCTCTCATTATTCTCTGTTGCGTTGTTTATAGATACTTCCAAACCCTTCAATAGTGTACTATAACTAGCTGGAGGTAAAAATTCTTTTAATTGTTCTAGTTTTTTTCTACTTTCAGTTCCTGCTTCTAAATTACAGCCACATATACATAATCCCCTCTCTAAAAGATAATCAACAGCAGGGCCATTAATTCCTTCAATACCTTTATCTTTAAGATCGGATTTACTTAATTTTTCAGTTACTTTTTTAAAACTTGAACCTAAGAAAAGATTAGAACTTGCAAATCCAAATGATTTAAAAATATCGTTTTTTTGTACTTCTATTTCTTGTATTATTCTTTCCATTTGTTTTGAATACTCAATACGCTTACTTTGAAGTTCTTTCAATCCTGAATAAGATTTTAAAATTTTATCTATTTCAGATTGCTTTATTTCATATTCCATTAATTCATTTTCATATTTTTCTTTATTAGCAGCCTCGATTTCAATAGAATCATCTATCTTTTGGAGTTCAAGATTTATTTGTTCCAATCTAGAACTTTTATCAGATACAAATTCTGCTTCAAATTCTTTTTTAACTTTTTGTAAATGATATTTTGAATTTTCCAAAACATCTAAACCTAATAAATTTTTTACTGCATTTGATAAATCTTTTTTCCCAATTCTTTGATTATCAACTAAATTTTGCATACGTTCTCCATCGAAAAGAAAATATGATGATAAATCACTTGGAAAGATTTCTCTTATAGAATTTTGATTAGTTCTTTTTGTTTCACCACTACTAGGATCAGTTATAGTAAACAATTGATCTTCATCAATTTTATTTACTTTACCTTCTGTATTTCTTATATAATCAATATAATTTCTACAAGTATAAACTTTTTTCAAATGTTCAAATTCAATTTCAACTTCAACTCTTGCTTTTTCCCCAACATTAATAGACGAAAATACCTCTTCATTTATCAATTTATCTGGACTATCCAATTTTAATTGACCATATAAACACCAATTAAACGCTTGTAATAAAGTTGTTTTACCCGAACCATTGTCACCTGTTATAACTGTAACATTTCTAACGTTGTCAGTGGAAAAAACGATTTCTGTATTTCCTTTAAATTGTCTAAAATTAATTAGATTCATCTTTTTGAATATCATTTTTTTTTACCTCACGTTCTATAATCATCTTAATAGATTTTATCATATCTGCATCTTTTTTTTCTTTTGTATTAAAATTTTTCTTTTCAGAAAATATAATTTCCAGTAGAACTCTATTTGAGATGTCATCTATTAGTTCAGTCCTAGTCTTCATAATCATTTCCTCCTATATTAAATAAATCCTTTGCATCAATTATTTTATCAATTTTAATATTATATCTTTGAATCAATTCATCAATTAAATTTTCTCCTGAATGACAATTTTCAGCTAATGAATTAAACTCATAAACTCTTTTTAATTCAGTTTCTACCAAACTGCATCCTTCAAAATATTCCTTTCCATCATCATATGGAAGTGTTATAAAATCATGTATATACGCAAACTCTTTTCCTTCATATAATCTTAAGACTCTACCTCTTCTTTGAATAAATTCTTTTGGATCAGTCGTACTTGCCATTACAAAAGCGTGTTGAATAGCAGGAATATTGACTCCTTCATCTAAACATTTTATTGCTACTATAGCTTGTAAACTTTTTCCGTCACTAAACATATCTATTATTTCTTCTCTCTCATCTGGAGTCTCATCTGCTGTGAACTTTCTTATTTTCATACCAAATTCATTTCCAAGAATTTTACAAACTTGATTTATTTGCCTTATTTCACTTTCATCGCTTTCATCAATTGATTTTGTTGCTCCGCAATAAACTAATATAAAGTTTTTATTTTGATAATTATTCATTAGATTTCTTAGTAAAACTAATTTATTTGAAGCGCCAGCTACTAATCTAGAACGTTTCATCAATAAATTTTTAGCAATATCATTTATAATGATTTTTCCTTTTTCCTCTTTAATATTTTGAGCGATTTTTAAAGATAACTCATCATATTTTTCTTGTTCATCTGATGTTAAATTTACCAAATGTGGGTAATAATAATATTTAACTAGATATCCCTCAGAAATTGCTCTTTCGAGGTCAAAACTATATACTTCACCACCAAAATAGTCGAAAATATACTGTGTATTTTCATCATCTCTAAACCTTTTTGGTGTTGCTGATAATCCCAACCTATATTTATATTTTGAATTTAGACATTTTTTCATTGAATCTGTTCCAGAATTATGTGCTTCATCTATTAATAGAAAAACATCATTCTCTATCTCTTTTATAAAATCTTGCATTTCTGTAGTAACAAAAGAAGCATTCGTCGTTACTATAGTGAAATTATTTATAGTACCATGATTAAATAATTTTATTTTTCTATATAATTGATTTTTCCAATTACTATATTTTGAATAACAAATCAATGGATCAATGTTGAATTTTTTTATATCTTCAACCCATTGCTCAACTAAGTGTTGATATGGACATACTATAATTGTAACTAATTTATTTGTCTTCTCCCATAATTTTGTTAATCCATATAAACCTGTTAGTGTTTTGCCCGTACCTGTGGCCATAGATAATAAGCCTTGAAAATTATTATTCATCCAGTTTGATATTGCTTCAATTTGATATGGTCTCGGATCAAACCAAGTTGGTATTTCTGGAAATTTATTTTCATTTAATATATTTTCAATATTAAAGATATCAGAACTTTCTTTTACATATTCAGTTTTACGATATTCTAACAATTTCGATTTAACAGCTTCTGGAAAAGTTTTTATTACTAATTTATTTGTTTTATTTTCCCAAAGATCATTAAAGTTATAGATATATTCATTTACAAATTCTTTTTCATTTTCTACCCAAGATTTAAAGAGAACAAATGATTCGAAATTTGATTGTTGTCCACTACTAGTCTCGTTCATTGAACCAGTAAACATTATAAAATTTTCATCAATATCCTCAACAATACCAAATTTTTCATGATATGCTCCATAATCATCCATAATTGCAATCTTTATATCTAGTCTATTATCAGCAATTAAAGTAGCTATATAATTTAATCGTTCTTGTTCAATAGGAGACTTTATGTCATTTATCTCTCTTATCATTGCATCAAGTACAACATCATCTTTCATCTTATATCCAAGAACAATTGTATTAATATCTTCTTCACTCAACTTTGGAGATGCAATAATTTGAACTACTCCACCATTATCAATTAGATTTGATAGACCTTGTGCAGCATTAATAAGAGATGATAGAGTAAAATACCCTACCGCTCTTTTATATTTTTTAGCAGATGATAAAACTGGATTATAAAAATCTTTAACCATATTATCATTATTACTTCTATAAGAATGTTTTAGATTTAATTCATTTAATTGCATGTTATTACCTCTTTTCAACAAATAAGTTACTTCACCATACAATTATAACATAAAATGAAAACTTAGTTTAGTAATTTATATTGATTTTCAATAATTTTAATAATGTTATTTATAATTATTTATTTCTTCTTTTTCTCTCTATTTTATCTAGTTCACCCAAATCTTCTAAAAATTTTTTCTCTGCTCTATAACTATCTAAATTAAATAGTTCAATTTTATTATTAGAAATTGAAGGGTAACTAACTTCTTCACTTGGTATTTCAATTTTATATTTGTCTATCATTGGTAAAGTACTTCTAATTGGATTCATTCTAGTTTTCATAAATAAACCTTCTCCAAAATTAAACTTCATTAATTCATCACTTGTAAGTAATTCTCTCCCAGTTAAACTCTTATCATTAGATATATTAAAATCTGTTGATTTTAGTCTATTAGATACTGAACTTCTAGATGTTTCTATTGTATATTTACCTAGTCTTTTTGATATTTCTTGTGCTGTATTATTATCAGCTGTTAGTAAATATAGCCAATTATTGCAGTTTGATTTTATTGTTCCAGCTTGGTCTCTATATTTTTCTTTTAATTGATCAAAATCTTGTATAATCAAATAGAATCTAACATTTCTTCCTCTTGATACTGTAATTTTATTACTAAAGTTTTTTATTGGTGGCATATTTGCAAATTCATCTAATACAAAATTTACTCTAACTGGAAGTTTACCATTTTCCTGTTCTTGAGCTAATTTAACAAGAGATTGGTAACATTGATCTACAAATAAAGTTGATAAAACATGTCTTGATTCTTTTTCATCTGGAATGATTAAAAATACTGCTGTTTTTTCTTTTCCAATATTTTCTAATTCAAAATCAGTTCTGCTCGTCATGTTAGCTATTCCTATATCTGAAAATATTCTAAGTTTTGATGATAGGACTGAAAATATAGTCGCCCTAGTTTCACCTTTAGCGAATCCACCTGTTGCGTAGAAGTTTTTAGATAGATTGCCAAAAGGTTTGCTATCAAAATAATCATCTAGTGAATTTTTTTTGCTATCTAAAGTTTTGGAACCATGATAAACAAGTAAATTATATAAACTATTAAAATGGACCTGCTCTTCACACTTTGAATCCTCAATTAGTGCTAGTGCTAGACCAGATAAAACAGCTGAAGAAGATTCACTCCAGTATGGATCTCTTGCTGAAACTTCTTGACAAATTGAATATGAGAAATCATTAACTGTTTCTACTTCTTTTTCTATATCCCCATTTTTAAAATATTTATATGGTAAATGCAAAGGATTCCATCCATCACTTTTATTTGGTTCTCTTAAATTTATAATTTTAATATTATAATTCTTCTTTTTTAAATAGCCATATGTTTCTCTTAAAATTTCTCCCTTGCTATCATTAATAATCATCGACTCATTTGCATCAGCTAAATTAAATATTAATGGCATTATAGCTGATACTGTTTTACCAGAACCAGTTGATCCAATAATAAGTGAATGATTTGTTGAATCATCATAATAGTATTTATCTTTTATTTTTGTAACTACCATTCCACCACTTTGAAGTTCATGATTAAGATTCCATGTTTTAAATTCTTTTTCTATTTCATCATTAGTAGCAAATCTACTACTACCATATTCATTATTACCAGCAGATTTTAATTTGCCTTTTTTTATTGAATTTTGAATTGCAATTGAATATTTAATTATTACTAACATAAGTAAAGAAAAGATTAATAATGTTCCCACTATTAATCCTTTATCACTATTAATTATTTTAAGTATATTAAAAGTTAATTTATTATAATTTATAAAATTAACTATATTAGTTGCTACTATCAACGATAAAAATAAAGCTAAAAAAGAAATAATTATCCACTTTATTATTTCTTTATTCATAGTTATAATCTCTTTCTTTCATTTCTAAAATTTCCTCATCTACTTTTTCGTTTTCATATAATAAAGTTCTAAGAGCATTATCAAAAAAGTTTCTATATCTTATTTCCTTATAAAAATTTTTGTTTTTCATATTATCATATTTTTTTGAATTATACTTTAGTGTTTTTAGTGCTTTAAAGTATTCATTTTTATCAAACTCTTTATATTCAATTTTAGACAAAAGTTCAATAGTACTTAATACTTCAAATGTATAATTAGAACGATTCTTCCAATTTGTGAATATCCTAATTATCTGTTCATTATTACAATCTGCTAATAAACATATTCTATATAAGTTCTTTGCATATTTAATAAAAGTCTTCTCATTTTTTAATTCACCACTTCTAAATTTAAAATCTGCAATATTGTGTTTTAAAAAATCTTTTTCTTTTTCAAAAAATGACAAGTCCTTATGTACTTTATAATTTTTTAATATATCATTTCCTATTTGCTCATATAGTTTTTTAATTTGATTTTCAACATAGTCACCATTTTCTTTTCCATATATCTGCTCACTTAATTTTTTATAATCAATTAAACTATCATGATACTTTTCAAACTTATATCGCAAATTATAATGGCTTAATATATAACTAGTTATTTCATCAATATAATGTCTATTTTCATTCATAATTGGTGAATTATATTGCAGTCTTCCGTTATCATTTAATTTACTATATAGGTTTAATAACTTACTATTTAATTCTCTTCTATATACATCTGAAAAACCAATTCTTTTTAATGGCTTATTTAATTTGTCTTTATAAATTACTTTTTTAATATCATTTATATTCTTATTTTTTTCTATATAAAATTCACTATTATTCAGAAGATAATTTGCTACTATACTTCTTATTTTTACTAGTTTTGTTTTTGGAATTCTTTCTAGTTCGATTTTCTTATTTTTTGAGTATAGGATCATATGAACGTGAGGATTACTAGTATTAACATGTAGTGCTGAATACCATCCAATTTCAGAAGGATTAATATTATTTAACAGCAATATTCTATGTACTACTTCTTTAGTCATATTGTAATAATCTGTTTTATATTCAAGTCCAACTTTATGAGCAAACTCTTCTTTAAAAGGAATTACAAAATCCCAAACTGATGTACTTCTATTAATATCTAAATCATTTTTAAAATCATCTACAACACTAGCATCACCATTTTGATTCCATACTAAAGTTTTTCCATCTGATTCTTCAAAATCGCTTTCATAAAACATATCTTGACTAATTTGTGAATCATCTGCTTTTCCCATTTTTGCAACATAAGTATTCCAATTATATAAACATGTTTTTAGATTTTTTGTTTTTCTATGTCTAAATTTAATTACTATATCTGCCATCTATATCACTCTCCTTTTTTACAGTACCCCAGTACCCTTTTGTTGCTTTTTCTATAGCTATTTCTGTTATAGGATGATTATATAATGGTGGTTTAATTTCATCTAATTCAGTAGGCATATCTAAATGCTTATATGAAATATTATTTTGTTCTATTATTGTTTTTACATTAATCAAAATATTTCTTTGATTCTGAACTAATTTATGAAAGTATGGCTCATAATAAGTTTGAAAACCAACTTCAAATAATTTTAAAAACTTCTGTTCACTTTCTAGTAATCCATTTGTTTGAAGCTTATCAATAATTGCTTGTTTGATAAAATCAGTTCTTGAAATACTATCTTTTGAAGCGGCAGCATCTACATCTTTTTTTAACTTTTCATTGCACCTTATAATCATTTGTTCTGTCTTCATTATTTACCTCCTAAAAAACAATCTATATTTTCTAATAGATAATCATTTATCATTTTTTCTAACAATGCTTGTGTTGTTATTTTTTTAATTTCAAGAATTTTTTTAAGTGCTACATCAGTATTTTT
>JAQVKM010000008.1 GCA_028694645.1 Bacilli bacterium | reverse complement strand
AGAAATCCAATCTAGAAAAGTATCTTAAAACATAATTAAAAAGTTATGTTTTTTTATTATTAATAACCCCTATTTAAAATTATTTAGTTCATATTAATAAAATAAAAAGTGAATTATATATACTATTATATTGATTAATAGTATTTAATTACTATAATTAATATATGTAATAAATAAATTATAGATAATTTAAATTAATAATTTATAATAAGCTTAAACATAATTAAAAATAATTAATATAATAAATGAATAATTATATTATATTAAATTAAATACAATAAATTAACCATATAGATAGGATAAATAATATTTTGTAATAGATTTTAACACAAATTATTTGGTTCCGTTAATATATATTATGTTAACTAATATGTATTTTTCAAGAATTTAAAATAACATTATTATGTTAAATATATAGTATTATATATTATTATTATACTTAATTATATTTTTATATTTAATATCACTATTATTTATACTATAAATATACACAAAAAATATTAATTAATTAAATATAATCTTTTTTTATTTAATAAAATTTTATAATCTTATTATTTTAAATTATTTTATTTAAATATTTTTTACATATCATATATAATATTCACCCACTCTACTTTTAAAACATATTGTATAATAATTTTGGTATAATTATTTTTATATTGAAAATAATATTATTGGGTGATAAAATGAAAAAAAATAATCAAAAACAATCTAAGAATGTTCAATCAAAAAATAACAAAAATGTTAGTGATTGTAATAGAAACAGTAATAACATTAAAAACACTAATAATCAAAATAATAGTGTAAAAAATGATATTGGTTTTGAAGAAGAAGATCGTTCTTTCAAATTAGATGAAAATGATGATCATTCATTTACTCTTAGATAAATTTGTTAACCCAAAAAAGAGATTATTAATAATCTCTTTTTAATTTTCAATGTATGTTATTTTTGCATATCCATTTGATATATTTGCATTATTTGATGTAGAAGTATCAGTAAGATTATAATTTATACCTGTTGCTATATTAGTATAATTTTTAACTAATGAAGTTCCAACAGAATTGGCATTACCACCATAATATCCTCCTCCACCGGCACCATAATCATACCATCCGTAACTATAATAATTTCCATCATTTTTTGTAACTGATGACATTGTTGCATACCCAATTTTACCTTGACCTAATACGCCACTACTTGATTCTGTTGTTGAAGCTACAACATCATATCCATATTTTGTATAAGTTTTTTGACCAGCATTCCAATCGGCTCGACAGTGCCCATTTTGAGTTAATCCTCCTGCTCCACCGGCAGTAACAATTCTCGATTCTAATGAATTTGTTCCGGACCAACCATCAGCTTCTGTGGATTTTATTATTCTAAAATCAGTAGCTCCTGAACTATAATAAGAAGATGTATTTGTTGTCTGAGTAATATTTACTCCATACCACGTAATAGAAACAGTAACTGGATTTCCTCCGTGATTTGTTCCTTGCCACCCAGTATTATCTCGTGATTTACCAGTATATATATAAATTATATCTCCTCTTTTTAAATAAACATTACCCTTAGCATATGATCCATATGAATAATAAGTTGTTCCAATAGGAAAACTAGTACTATTCCATCTGTTATCACTTGCATAATAACTTCCAGTATATGTCCCAATAGCACCTGCTCCCCAAGCTTCTAACTTATAAGTTCCATCGATTGGTACAATAAATTCTTGAGCATCTCTTAAATACGCATAATCCCACTGTGTACCTATAGCAACTGGAGGAATAAGACTTTCTCCTGGAGCTAAGCCAACATATAGTCCTGTTTCTTCATTATATACACAAGTTCCAACACCTACTGAGGTTGTTTTATCATCAATATTTTTAAAAACATAATATGAATCATCATTCAAGCAAAGTGAAACTTTCCCATTTGTATATAATGTTACTTCTCCTTTAGCTTTAACAATACCCTTATATGATAAAGAAACGTTATCATTTGTTGTTCCTTTATTTGTTCCATCAAAATTAAATACTAAGTCATTTTCAATATTACTTGTTTGTTTTGCATAATATAATGTTGCACTTTCAATAATTCCATTTGCCGAAGTAAGTAGTGCACCTTTTTTGACCTTACTAATTATTCCTAAAATTGTTGGAACAAGTATCAAAGCTATAACCGCTAGTATGACTATTACTGCTAAAAGTTCTATTAATGTAAATCCTTTTTTTTCCATAAAATCCTACTTTCATACTATGTTTTAATTATAACTTATTCAATTGAAATTGTCAATTAAAATGAAAGATGTTATTTTAATGTACTTTTTATCATCCATAATTCTTTTTCTAAATACATTAATATTTCATTTAAAATATTTGTCGTATAATAATCTTGACTATCATCAAATATTTTGATGAGATTTTTGGTATAATCAACTAAAAAATTAAAATCATTATTTAATATTTCTAAAACTTGATTAAAATTAAAATCCATACTTTTCATTGATTTGATTGTTGATATTTCTTCCATTTTATTTAATGATGTAATTGGGTAACCATTTAACATTTTAATTCTCTCCGCTATATCATCATAAAACAAAGCTAAGTGTTCATAATATTCTTGTAATTTTTTATGTAATCCCATAAAACTACTTCCAATCACATTAAAATGTAAATTATATAAATTATCGTTTTCAACTTTTAAATTAGATAAATATTCATTTAATATATTTATTTTTTCTTCCATAAAATCACTCCTATAATAATATATTAAATAATTGGGCTTTTGGAACAAAAAAAAATAAGATTATTTAATCTTATTTAAAAAACTTGTTCCTGAGGGACTAATCACATTAAAATTATAAGCTATACTTGCTCCTATATCACTAAATGAATTAAGAACTTCTATTTGCCCATTTTTAATTAGTTTTTTTGAATATATTAATACAGGAATATTTTCTCTTGTATGATCAGTTCCTTTGTATGTCGGATCATTTCCATGATCAGCTGTTAATATTAGCAAATCATCAAATAATAAATTATTAATTATATCAGGAATTCTATCATCTAACTCTTTTAATGCATTTGAATATCCTATTACATCTCTTCTATGACCATATTTTGAATCAAAATCATTTAAATTAGCAAAACAAAGTCCTTTAAATTTTTCTTTTTGAATATCTATAATTTTATTAATTCCATCAATATTGTCTTTAGTTTTAATTGATTTTGTTATTCCACAATTATTAAAAACATCACTTATTTTACCAATGCTAATAACTTCTAAATTATTATCTTTTAAATAATCTAAAACTGTTTTATTAACTGGATCAAGGGCATAATCATGGCGATTAGGTGTTCTTGTGAAATTGCCTGGGTTTCCAACAAAAGGTCTAGCTATAACTCTGCCTACCTTCCATTCTTCTTTAAGAGTTATATCACGTGCTATCTGGCAAATTTCATACAATTCATCCAAAGGAACTATATCTTCGTGAGCTGCTATTTGTAAAACTGAATCAGCGGATGTATAAACAATAATTGACCCAGTTTTCATATGTTCTTCTCCTAACTGTTCAATTATTTCAGTACCACTAGCTGCTATATTCCCAATTACTTTTCTTCCACTTTTTTGTTCTAATTGTTTTATTAATTCATCTGGAAACCCATTATTTAAAAAGGTTTTAAAAGGAATATTAGTTATAATCCCCATCATTTCTAAATGTCCTGTCAAGGTATCTTTTCCATTACTTTCTTCTACTGCTCTAGTATAATAACCTGTTGTTTCATCATTAACATGATATATTAAATTATGTAAACCTAATTTTTTTAAATTTGGCAATTGAACATTCGTTTTTTGTAGTATATTTTTTACTGTATTAGTTCCTAAATCATCAAATTTTGAAGCATCGTAAGCCTCACCTATTCCTACTGAATCCATTACTACTAAAAATATTCTTTTAAACATTATTATTCCTCCTTATTCTCCATGTGGATGAAAATATTTATAATTATCATTAACCACTTTATCTGAAACATGCGTATATATTTGTGTTGTAGTTATATTTGAATGTCCTAACATTTCTTGAATACTTCGTAAATCAGCACCATTTTCTAGTAAATGTGTTGCAAAAGAATGCCTTAAAGTATGCGGTGAAAATGTTGAATTAATATTTTTTTTAATATAAATTTCTTTTAAAATATTAAATAATGATTGCCTACTTAAATTTGAACCAAGATTATTTAAAAATAAAAAATCACTATTGTTTTTGTTTAATAATATTCTATATTCATTAATATAAATTTTTATATATTTAATAGCATAATCATCAACGGGAACCAATCTTTCTTTATTACCTTTTCCCATAACTCTTACTATTCCGATATCTAAATCAATATCATGGGTTTTGATATTTAATAATTCACTAATTCTGAGTCCTGATGCATACATTAGCTCTAGCATTGCTTTATTTCTATAACTATACTTATTTACTAAATCAACATTCAATATTTTAATTATCTCTTCTTTCGATAATATCCTAGGTAAACTTTTAGGTACCTTAGGCATATCTATATCATTCATAGGATTTTTATTTATAATTTTTTCTATCTCTAAAAAGTTATAAAAACTTCTTAAAACATTTAAATTATTTGAGATTGTTCTAAAATTATTACCTATTTTTTGATTATTTTCAATAAATCTTTTTATATCATCATCATCTATTTTTGTTACATCTTTTTTTATAAAATTTAGAAATTTAACAATTATATACTTATAATTTTTAATAGTATTATTGCTATATTTACAATCAATTATTAAATAATCAATAAAATCCTTTAATAAATCATTCATATTATCACTACCATCTATATCTATTATACAACAATAATTATTTAAAAACATTATATAATTTAAAAAATATATAAAATTTACATTAAAGAACATTTGTTTGATATTTATTGTTTTAATAATATAATTATGATAAAATATTATCAGGTGGTATTATGAATGAAAAACCTTTAGCTGTTAAGATGCGACCAGTTAATATTGATGAAATAATTGGTCAAACTCATTTATTAGGTGAAAATAAAATAATAAGAAATATGATTAATAATAATAAAATATTTTCAATGATATTATACGGGAAACCTGGAATTGGAAAAACGAGTATTGCAGAAGCAATGGTTAAAACTTTAAATATTAAATATCGTTTATTAAATGCAGTTATCAATAATAAAAAAGACTTTGATATTGTTATTGAAGAAGCTAAATTATTTGGTGGCTTAGTCATAATAATGGATGAAATACATAGATTAAATAAAGATAAACAGGATCTGCTTCTTCCTTATTTAGAAAGTGGTTTAATTACTTTAATTGGGCTTACTACTTCAAATCCATATCATAAAATTAACCCAGCTATTAGAAGTCGATGTCAGATATTTGAACTAAAGGAATTAAATAGTGATGAAATAATTATTGGTTTAAAAAAAGCGGTTAAATCTTCACATTTAAAAGATATTCAAATAAATGATGATGTTATTGATATTATAGCTAACATGTCTGGAGGAGATTTAAGATATGCATTTAATTTATTAGAAATTGCTTATTATTCTACTAATGACTATATAATAACAAAAGAAACATTAAAAAATATTAATAATAAACCTGTTTTCTTCCACGATAAAAATGATGATGGGCATTATGATGTAATAAGCGCCTTTCAAAAATCAATTAGAGGTAGTGACGTTAATGCCTCTTTACACTATCTTGCACGCTTAATAGAAGCTGAAGATTTAGATATTTTATATCGCAGAATGACTGTTATTGCTTATGAAGATATTGGGTTAGCCAATCCATCAATCGGTCCAAAAGTTGATGCAGCAATTAATGCTTCTGAACGATTAGGACTTCCTGAAGCCAGAATACCTTTAGGAGATATTGTTATAGAAATGGCTTTATCACCTAAATCAAATACAGGTCATATTGCTCTTGATAGTGCTTTAGAAGATATAAGAAATGGTAATACGGGTAATGTTCCCGATCATATAAAAACAAATTCTATAACTTATAAATATCCTCACGATTACCCAAATAATTATGTTAAGCAACAATATTTACCAGATAATTTAATTAACAAAAAGTATTTTAAACCTAAAAATACAAGTAAATATGAAGAATCTCTTAAAAATATATATGAAAAACTACAAAAATTTGACAAATAATTATTTTAGTGCTAGAATAAGCCCCGTTCAAGGAGAAAAGGGGGAATTTCTTATGAATATAAACTATAATAAAGTATTTTATTTAATTTTAGGAAGTATAGCTATTGCTCTTTTATGTGTTTTAACTTCTTTACTTCTTTTAACAAATTACATTACTTTACAATATTTAAGTGTTGGTTGCACATTCTTATTTAGTATATATTTTATTAATACTAAAAATAAATATAGTTTATTAAAAAAATAACTTCTTTGAAGTTATTTTTATTTTATAAATAAATTTGATATACAATTAATATCTATTTTTGCTAAAAGTATTATTATAGCTGCAACTGCTAGAAATGGTCCAAAAGGAATACTGTTATCTGGTATTTCTTCATCATGTGATTCAATTTTATGATTCTTACTAATCATCAATTGAAATACAGCTACTGGAAGACCAATAAAAGAAGCTATAAATATAGAAACAATACTCATTTGCCATCCTAATACTAATCCAAATACAAGCATTAATTTTATATCTCCACCACCCATTGACTCTTTTTTAAACATAAAATCACCTGTTTTTTTAACAATAAACATTATTACAAATGAAATTAATCCATTTATAACTGATGATATGAGAAATGAAAATCCTCCTTGTATAAATAATTCTATTAAAATAATTAAACTAAAGAAAACTAATACTTCATCTGGAATAATAAAGGTTTGATAATCACTAATAATAATAATTAATAACATTGATATAAATGTAATAGCAATTGCAAATTCTATTGAAAATCCAAACACAAGATATGATAAGGCAAATAAAAGGCCTGAAGATAACTCAAATATTGGGTAAAATAAAGAAACCCTAGAATTACAATTTTTACATTTTCCACCCAGCATAATATAAGAAAAAATAGGAACTAGCTCACTAGCTCCTAATTGATGATTACATTTGGTGCAATGAGATGGTGGATATATTAAAGACTCTCCTTTTGGAATACGATAACCTACTACATTATAAAATGAACCTAAAACTATTCCAAATATAAATGTAATAAAAGTATAATATAACACCATAATTCTCAACTCCTAATAACTTTGTATTGATTGATACATACTAAACATTGGTATAATAACAGCTAAAATAATAATACCTACTATTACTGTTAGAAAAACTGTTAAAATTGGCTCAACGAATGTTTTTATTCTTGTAACAGATTCTGCATGTAAATTTTGATAATAATCAGCTACTTTAGCCATCATTTCAGCTAATTCACCTGTTTTTTCTCCAGTAACTAACATTTCATATGCTGGTACTGGGAAAGCCCAATGTCCCTCAAATGCTGTTGATATTTTATCTCCTTTAGCTAGATTAGTTATAGTGTCCAAAATCAACATTTTATAAATTTCATTATTTGTAATTTTATTTAATACTTCCATACTATCTGTTATAAATACATTATGAAATAATAATGATGCAAATGTTTTAGTAAACATTGTTACTTCATTATAAATAACTGTTGTTCCTATAACAGGAATATGCATAAAAATCCATTGACTAACTGTTCTAAAAATCTTAACGTTATTATATAAATATATATATATAAGTATTAAAATAACAGTTCCAATTAATATCCATACAATATAGTTTTGAATGAATTCACTAACTGCCATTACTAATAAAGTAAAACTAGGAATTTGTGAAGCATCCATTGTCTCATATATTTCAACAAACTGAGGAATAACAAACATCATAATAAATGTTATAACACCTGTTGCAAAAACCAAAACTAATGATGGATACATAAGTGCTGTAACCATTTGTTTTCTAGTCTTTTCTGTTGCTGTATAGTAATTAGCCATATCATCTAAAACTTCAGGTAACTCTCCTGTCATTTCAGCAGTTTTAATCATATTAATTAAAAGTCTTGGAAATGCAACATTTTGCTTTAACAAGGCCTCACTAAAATTTTCACCAGTAGTTAAATCATAAATAATAGCATCAAATATTCGTTTATAGCTTTTCTTCTTAAATTGTTTAGCTAGAATTCTTAATGACTCTACTAATGGAATTCCAGCTTTCAAATAAGTAGATAATTGTGTTAAGAAGAATATTAAATCTTTTATTTTAATTTTAGTATGATTTACATTACTTCTTCCATGAAAGAATTTAATCCATTTATTTGTTTTAATACTGTAGACTTCAAATCCTTCACTAAGTAAATAAGAATGAACTTCAACTTTAGAAAAAGCTTCAAAGTATCCTTTTATTACTTGTCCTTCTTTGTTTTTTGCTACATATTCATAAAGAATTTTAACATCACTTTTTTCAACATCTTCACCTTCAAAATTAATAAGTAATGCTTCTCTTTGCATTTCCTTTTGATTTCGACTATGTTTTATAAAATCATTATTATTAAACTTTTTTATTATTAAATTTGGAATAGCATTTATTTTTTTACCTAAATCTTTTAAATCATCAAAAAAACCTGGTTTTTTGATATCGACTTTTTCATTAACATAGCTATCATTAGATTTTTGTTTTAATTCTTTTTTTAATTCTAATTTTAATTTTTTTCTTTCTTCTTTTTCACGAAGTTTAGCTTCTTTTAAATCTGCTTTTTCTTTATCAAGCTTTTCTTTTTTAATTTTATTTTGAATTTTTAGTTTTTCTTTAGTTAATTTAACTAATTCTTTTTCATCAATATCAACATTTTCATAATCAATATTTAAATCATCATTACTTATTTCAATTTTTTGATTTAAATCAATTTGTGCTTCTTCAAATGACATTTTATTATTATCAATAACATCGTTTAATTTAATATTACTTATATCTTCTTCAGGTTCTATTATTACTTCTTTTACTTCATTATTGATTTCATCATTTATTTTTTCTTTATCAATAATTTGTTTATTTAATATTTTTTCCTCTTTTAATTCTTTATTATTTTTAAATGATTTAGTTAATAAAATTAAACTAAATTTAAATCCATATCCTGTATATTTAAAAGTTTTATATAAGAAATATGAACACCATATTACGCCTTCAATAAATAATTGAATTATTCTTAATAAAAAATTTATAACATAAATATATCCTAAAAAGAAATATTTAACTATATTATATGGAACTTTTATAATTGCAAAAACTAATTTATACACAAAAATAAATGGCATTAATATTTTAGGTTTATGCACAAAAAACACCGTCCAATCTCCTCTATTCTTTTACACTATAAAAATTATATCATATTTTTCAAAATTGTAAAACATTTTTTTGAAGTTCATATAATATTTTAAGGAGGTTGTATAAATATGAATTATTATAATCCTTATTCTTATATGGGATTAAATCCTTATATGAGTGCACCTGTTAAAATGGGTTTATTCAGTAAAATTTTTGGTGGTAATGGATTAACACTTAGTTCCATCATGTCAGGAACTCAAAAAGCTATAGGATTTGCTAATCAAGCTATTCCACTTGTAAAACAAGTAACCCCTGTTTTTAACAATGCTAAAACAATGTTTAAGGTAATGAATGAATTTAAAAAAGTAGATACACCAAATAATGTATCATCAAGTAACAATGCAAAAAAAAATATTGTGAAAAATAATTTATCAGATCAAAAAAATTATGATAATGGACCAACTTTTTTCATATAAAAACTAAATAGTTATTTTCTATTTAGTTTTTTTATCCAATTATTTTTAATTATTAAATTCAATTTTTTTATTATATGTTTATTTGGAATTTTATTTATTATTAAATTATTACTATTAAATAAATACTCATAATAATTTTTAATTATATCATTGTTTTTATTTTTTAAAATAGGACCTAAATAAAAATCTTTTTTATTATATTTTTTATGGCCTTTATTTAATTTTAAAATTAAATAAAATTTATTTTTGTCTTTTACAATTATTTCATCAACAATAATATATTTTTTACTCAATTCTTTTCTTAAAATTTCATATTCATTATGACTTGAAATGATTAAATCGTTTAAATATTGATCATCAATTTTATTAACAATTTTAATTATATTTGAAGTTCCCATACCTGATATAATAATTGTTGATTTTTCATTTATTTCAATATTATTTAATCCATCACTAAGAATTGTTTTGATTTTATTTTCTAAATTATATTTATTAATATTTTTTTTTGCTTGATTTAAAGCATTTTTATTAATATCACTAGCTATACACTTATTGTTATTATGTAGTGTTAGATATATATCAAGTAACCCGTGATCACAACCAATATCAATTACATTTTCTCCATTATGAACAAGAGATGCTATTGCTTTTAAGCGTTCACTAATCATTAGTCACCCATATAATCTTTTAATTTTCTTGAACGAGATGGGTGTCTCAATTTTCTAAGTGCTTTAGCCTCAATTTGTCTAATTCTTTCTCTTGTTACACCAAACATTTGCCCTACTTCTTCTAGTGTTCGAGATTTACCATCCTCAAGTCCAAAACGTAATTTAATTACTTTTTCTTCTCTCTCTGTTAACGTAAGTAAAACTTTAGATATTTCATCTTTTAGCATCTCATTTGTTGCAAATTCTTCTGGCGAAACATTTCTTTCGTCTTTAATAAAATCCCCTAAGTGTGAATCATCTTCTTCACCAATAGGTGTTTCTAAACTTACTGGTTCTTGACTAATTTTATAAATTTCTCTTATTTTATCAACTGACATATGCATTTTAACACCTAATTCTTCTTCGGAAGGTTCACGATTAAGCTCTAATGTTAATTGTCTTTGTATTCTTGCTAATTTATTAATAGTTTCAACCATATGAACAGGAACTCTTATTGTTCTTGCTTGATCTGCTATAGCTCTAGTTATAGCTTGTCTAATCCACCAAGTTGCATAAGTAGAAAATTTGTATCCTTTAGTAACATCAAATTTGTCAACAGCTTTCATTAACCCTATATTTCCTTCTTGAATTAAATCTAGAAATAACATTCCTCTACCAACATATCTTTTAGCTATTGAAACAACTAAACGTAAATTGGCTTCAGCTAAAACTGTTTTTGCTGTATCATCTCCAGCTAAAATACGATCCGCTAATTCTAATTCTTCATCCATTGATAAAAGTTTGATTTGACCTATTTCCTTTAAGTACATTCTAACTGGATCATTAATTGTTAAATCTTTAGTTAATATTGTATCATCTAGTAATATTTTATCAACTGATCCATCTTCATTATTTCCGGCTTCTTCTTCAGAAACTACAGCTATACTATTTTCATTAAATGTGTTATATAAATCATCTAATGAATCTGCATCTAAATCCAAACCTTTTAATGCTTTGGCTAATTCTTCATATGTTATATATCCTTTTTCTTTACCTATTTTTACTAATTCTTCTTTTCTGTTTTCAAATGTTTTTATTTCGTTAACTGAATTCATTTATATACCTTCTTTCATTATTTCTTGTTCTTGTAATTTTAATTCTGTCAATTTAATTCCATATTCTGCTTTTTTAGATGGCTCAATTTCCATACTCATTAATTTTTTTAATTTGTTTTTTTCTTCTTTTATATTATATATAGTTATTGTTTTTATATAATCTAAAATTTCTTCTTTATTATATTCATCTTTTAAATCTAAATTTAAAAGATCATTAATTGTTTTAATATGATTTTCTTGATTATTTAATAGTGTCATTATATCAGCTATATTTATATCTTTTTTTTCTTTATATATAGCCACTACTTCGCGAGCTAATGTTCTATATTTTTCAGTTGGTAAATGAACCTTATTATTGTTAAATATTGTTACAACATCTTTATTATTTAACATATAATATAATAAATATTTTTCTGCTTTTTCATATTTATTATTTATATTTCGTACTGGTTCAATTATTTCAATTTTTTTTATTTCTTTTTTATCTTGAACAAATTCATCTATTTTTTTTCTCAATATTTCTATGTCAATATTTGTATCACTAGATAATTTTTGTAGTGTTAATTCTATTAATATTGAATCATCAATAACACTAACTTCTTTTAGTACTTGATTTATATAATCAGAATATTCTATATTATCATTTAAATTCTTATCTTTTTTCAAATATTGCATTTTAAAATCAATAATACTTATAGGATTATCTATTTTAATTTTAATTTTTTCATTATATAAATTAACATATTCATCTGGATCAAGATTATCTTCTAATCTAACTATTTTAGGAACAACACCCAATTTATTTAATTCATTTATACAACTTTGTGTAGCATGAGCTCCAGCATCGTCGCCATCAAAACATAAAATAACTTCTTTAGCTAATCTTTTTATTAACATAGCTTGTTCTTTAGTTACAGCAGTCCCCATTGTAGCTACAACATTTTTAATGCCAACTTTAAATAAACCAATAACATCCATAAATCCTTCAACAACTATAATTTGATTTTTTAATCTTGCTGTATCTTTCGCTTTATGATAGTTATATAACAATTCCCCTTTTTTAAAAATTGGAGTCTCTTTTGTATTAATATATTTTGAACTATCATTATTATCATATATTCTTCCACTATATCCAACAATCTTGCCTGTTGAATCATATAAAGGAAACATAATACGATTATAATAAATATCATGAAGCCCTTTTTCATTTTCATTTATTAACCCACTATTTAATAATATTTTTTTATCATATTTTTTATTAATCAACATATTTGTAAGTAATTTATTATCTTTTAAAGATAATCCTATTTCAAATTGTTTAATTATATCGTTACTAATATTTCTTTTATGTAAATATTCTTTTGCTTTTTTTCCAATTTCCGTATTTATATTATTTTGATAAAATTTTTGGGCTGTTTCATATATTTCATATAATTCTTTAAATTTATTTGTATCTTTTTTTTGGGTATTGATATTAATTTCAATACCAGCTTTATCTGCTAAAATTTTTAAACTTTCAGCAAAGCTTATATGTTCATAATCCATAATAAATTTAAACACATTACCAGCAGCACCACATGAAAAACACTTATATATTTGTTTGTCTCTGTTTACACTCATACTTGGAGAATGATCGGCATGAAATGGACAAACTCCAAAAAAGTTTTTACCTTTAGCTGTTAAAGGTATATAGTTTGATATTATGTCAACAATGTCTACGTTTTTTCTTATTTCAACAATTTGATCTTCACTAATTTGATGATTAGTATCCATAATATCACACTCCTCAATATAAATATACGACAAAACTTTTATATTTCCTTTTTTTAGTATCAAATTTATTATTTTTTTTCATAATATTATATGAGGTGATATTATTAATTTAAAAAATTTGAAAATTTTTGCAGTAATAGTTATTTTTATATTGTCTTTTATTAATCACTTTATATATGATATTTATAGTAACACTCTATTTTCTATATTTTTTCCAGTAAATGAAAGCATATTTGAACACATGAAAATTATATTTACGTCAATATTGATATACTCTATTATAGAATTATATTTATTGAGAAAACAAAATATTAAATTTAACAATTTTTTATTTAATATTTTTGCAACTGGTTTTTTAGGCATTATTGTTTATTTATTAATTTATATTCCTTTATTTTTATATTTTGATACTAATTTATTTGTTGATATTACTTTATTATTTATAGTTTATATAATAACGCAAATTATAAGTTATTATATTTTAAGTAGTAAGAATTATAAATTTTTAAATATGTTTTCATTATTTTTTATAATAGTTGTTTATATTATTTTTGGATATTTAACTTATAAACCTCCACATAATTTTTTGTTTTTTGATAATGCTAATAAAATTTATGGAATAATAAAATAAAAGAAACTTGAATTTCAAGTTTCTTTATCTATATTAAACGCTAATTGCGATTAGCGTGCGTCAAAAACAGTTTTAACAATTATTTTCTTTCTCAATATTATTTTAATCATTCCATTATCTTTGGTTACAAAAATATTTGTTTTTAATTTTTTTAATTTATCAATTGTTTCTATATTAGGATGATTGAACCGGTTATTTTTACCAGCTGATATAATAGCTATAGAAGGTTTGATTTTATTTAAAAAATTAATAGAACTACTATATTTAGATCCGTGATGACCTACTTTTAGTATATCCATTTTTGGTAAATTATATTCATTTAATATATAATTTTCACTTTCTTCACCAGAGTCTCCCATAAAAAGTATATTTTTATTATTTAAACTCATATATATTATCAAACTATCTTCATTTTCATTTAATTTATCTTTATCATTAATAAAATATAAAATATAATTACCTATTTTTAAATTATATTTACTTTTTTGAATGAATTTTTTATCTTGATTAATAATATTTTTTTCTAACGAATTATTATTACCACTATTCATAATTATTTTATTAATATTAAAATTATTAATTAAATTAACAGCTTCTCCAACATGATCAAAGTCGCCATGAGTTAAAATTAAATAATGTAATTTTTTAATACCCACTGATTTCAAATAAGGTATTATAACATTTTCACTTAATGAATATTTCTTTTTTTTATTCATCCATTTTTCAGTATTATAATTTGTTATTCCTCCAGTATCTATTAATATATTAGCTTTATTATTTGGAAGTTGTAACAATATTGAGTCTCCTTGATTAACATCTAACATAGTTATAATCGGATATTTATTAAACAAATTAATATTACTATGAAAAAATAAAATAATTCCTAAAATAATTATATATCTTATTTTGTTTATATTGATAATCACAAATACTATTATAATGTAATAAAATATAACAAAAATTATATTAATATCAGACAGAATAATTGTAAAATAATTAATTTTGCTTATCAATATAGATAATTTTTCTAGCAAATTTGTTATTATGTTTAATATTACATTTAATGGAGATATGATAAAAGTTAATAATGACAAAGGGAAAATAATAATTGAAATAAATGGTACAAATATTATGTTAACAAAAGGTGATAAAAAATTTATTTCATTAAAATTATTAATTAGTATTGGTATACTCACCAAAAAAGATATATAAGATGTTATAAATACTTTAATAAAATAATTATTAAATTTATTTATTATATTACTAAATAATATTAATGAAAAACTAATTAAAAAACTAAATACAAAACCAGTATTATATATATAATATGGATTATAGAGTAAAAACAAACATATTAAAATTATCATTATATTTAAATTAGATGTTTTTAAATTAAATATTTTTTTAATAAACAAAAATATAAATAAGAAACTAGCTCTCATTACAGATGGACTATAATTAGTTAAAAACATATAAAAAAATAAAAATAAAATGATTATAATTCCACTTTTTTTATAATTTATTTTTATCAAATTTAATATTTTTAATAATATTGTTGTAAAAAGAGTAATATGCATGCCTGATATAGCAAATAAATGACTAATACCATTTTTTCGATAACTTTGAATTATTTCATCATCCAAACTATTCTCACCAAAAATAAATAAATTTAAATAAAAATTAAGTTTATTACTTCTTTTTAACATATCATTTTTTATATTATAAATTAAAGGAATTTTTCTTTTTTCAATTTTTAACTCATTAATATTAAACATGTAATATATTTTTTTACTATATAAATATTTTTGATAATTAAATAAGTTAAAATTAGTATTTTGACTTATTTTTTCTAAATTTCCATATAAAATAACATTAATACCTAATTTAATTTCTTGTCTATATTTTTTCAAATCCCTTTCTGTTTTAAAATAATAATTTCCTATTATTTTACTTTTATTTTTAATTTCTAAAGTCAATTTATTACCATCTATTTTATAATTAGTTACTATCCCAGATATTTGATTAATATTTAAATTATATTTAAAATTTGTTTTGTCATTTAAAATAATATTTAAAAAATTAATTACTGTTATTATTATAAATATACTATACAGTAATTTGAGTTTTAATTTTTTCGTAAATAGAATCTCCAATACCTGTCACATTTTTTATATCTTCAATGCTTTTAAAATTACCATTTGTATTACGATATTCTATTATTTTATTAGCTTTACTTTCTCCAATACCTGTTAAGGTTGTAAGTTCAGTAATTGAAGCTATATTTATATTTACTATATTATTTGCTTCATTTGATGCAGAAGATTCCAAATCATTTACAGTATTATTAGAATCTTTTTTAGTATTTTTTTCTGTTGCATAAACATTATCATCTATTATACAACCATCATTAATATCATCTAAACAAACACATTCTTTTTCTAAATATACGTATTCTATTTTTTTATTGTTGTTTATATATTCATTTATTTGATCTTTAGTATAAATAATAATAACCATCTCATCTTCTAATTTTTTAGACAAATTAATAATTGATGTATCAGCATTTTCTTGTAATCCACCAGCTAAATTAATAATATCAATTACTCTACTATTTTTATTTATTTCATATACTCCAGGACTATTTAAGGCACCCTTAATTTCTACTTTAATAGGTTCTTCTTCTTTTTCTTTTTCAATATTTGACTCTGTTAAAGGCATATTATCAATTACATTATCTTTTGGGTATAAATATATATATGTAGCAAATGAAGATATCAAAATTACTATGAAACTAATTATAGCAATATTTTTCTTATTTAAAATTATTGATTTCATATTTCTCCTAACTACCATTCCTAAATTATAATACAAGAAAAATAAGCAAAATCCTTTAAAAAAAACAAGATATTATCTTGTTATTTAAAAATTCTTAATATATCATTATAAGTAACCAATAGCATTAAAAACATTAAAAGTATAAAACCAATTGTATGAATTCTATTTTCTATTTTAGAATCAATTTTGCTTCCTTTTACCTTTTCTATTATTAAAAATAAAATTCTGCCACCATCAAATGCTGGTATTGGTATAATATTTACAAAGCCAACATTAATACATAAATAAGCGATTAAATATAATACACTAGAAAGTCCAGAAGAAGCAGCTTGCCCTACTACTTGATATATTCCAACCGGTCCAGATAAAGTTTTTAAACTTAATTTTCCTGTAATTAAATATCCTATTATATGAGCCATTTGATTAATAAGAGATCCTGTTTTTTCAAAGGAATACTTCAAAGATGAAATAATTCCATATTCATATTTAATATCCAAATTAAACCCATATACATAAGCTTCTGTATCATTTTCGGTTATTTTAGTTGGAATAGCTTCAATAACTTCTAATTTACCATCTTTATGTTGAACTTGTATATTAATTGTTTTACCACTATATATTTGTAATAACAAAGCTAAAATATCATTAGATGAAACTTTTGTTTCATTTATTTTAGTTATAACATCTCCAACTTCCATGTTAGTATTATATAAATTATAATCTTTTGATATATCAGCTACAACCGGCCTACTAGAGGGAACACCATTTATAAGTCCAACTATAAATAATAATATAATAGCTAAAACAAAATTAAATAATACTCCAGCTATTAAAACGCTAAATTTTTGAAACCAACTTTTATTAATTAATTGTTTATCTTTGGGTATATCTTCATCATCCATGTCTTCACCAGCCATGCTAACAAACCCACCTATTGGAAATAAACGAATCGAATAAATTGTTTCATCATTTTTTCTTTTAAATTTAAATATTTGAGGCCCCATACCAATAGCAAATTCATAAATATAAACACCATTTTTTTTAGCTAATAAAAAATGTCCTAATTCATGAATCATTATTGTAATACCTAATATTATTACAAAATATATAATTGTCATAAATTCCTCCTATAAAATTGTTATGAAATATATAAAACCAAATAAAACAAATATAATACTATCTAAACGATCTAGTATTCCACCGTGACCTGGCATAATATTAGAAAAGTCCTTTTTACCATAATATCTTTTTATAGCGGAAAAAACTAAATCACCATATTGTCCTAAAACAGATAAAAAGATAGTTATTATTGATATTAAAATAATAGAAACATTATTATTAATAACCGTAATATAAAAAACTGTTGCAACAAATGATCCTAATGCTGTTCCAGCTATCATACCCTCCCATGTTTTTTTAGGTGATATTGATTGAAGAAGTTTATTTTTTCCAATTAACATTCCAATTAAATATGCAAAAGTATCAGTAAATATAGTTATCATAAATAAATATATTATAATGTTTAAATTTATATTTCTAAAAATAATTAACAATGAAAAACTTACTCCTAAGAAAAATAATCCTCCTATAAGATAAAAAGCATCATTTATACTAAATTTTTCTCTATCATGATATAAAACAGTTGGTAATAAAAAGACTAAAAATAATCCAACTATAACTCTAAAATCTAATTTAAACAGTAGATCTTCATTATTTGTATTAGATAAAACTAATAATGACATAATAACATATGAAATAAATTCAATAAAAGCAGGAACATCTTTTTTTGTTCTTTTTACATCTAAAAATTCTTTCAAAGCTAACATTGAAATAATATATATACTGGCTTTATATATAAAGCCTCCCATCAAAAATACTGGAATAAAAATTATTAAAGCAATTAAAGCACTTATTAATCTTTTTTTCATTCGACACCATCCTAACTTATTCTATTATAATATATATAACTATTTATTACAAGAAAAAATACCTAATTATAGGTATTTAATTAATTAATTTTTAATAAATTTATTAAGAATTTTAGATAATATTTTTGGTTTGCTAGATGAATTTTCTAATTTTTCTTCATCATAATTTGGTTCATAATTTTCTATTTTTTTAAAAGCCAAAATCATTTCTATTTCTTTTTCATTAAAATATCTTTGATTTAAATCCAATATTGCTGTCTCACCATCTTTTGAATAATGAATTATTTTATTAAAATCTGAAACAACGATCATTGTTTGCTTTTGAAACATTATTTCATGAAAAAGCTGAATTAATAATTTTTGAGGTACATCATAATTTAGCTTATCATCAATTCTATTAATAATATAAACATCATTTATATCATCATATTGATAATCATATGTTTGATTATTTTTCATATTAATTCTCTTTGTTTAAATGAATAATAATTTGTTTTAATTCATTTTTTTCTTTCATTAAACTTTCTTTTTCAGATGACACTATATTTTCAGGTGCTTTAGCTACATAATTAGCATTATTAAGTAAATTTTCTCTTCTTTTAATTGAACTTTCTAATCTTTCTTTTTCTTTTAACAATGATTCTATTTCTTTTTCTTTATTAATGGTATTATCAAATATAAAATATATTTTGTATAAATTATCATAAGATATTACTTTATTATCTTCAGAAGTTAAATTATTTGTTAAATTTTGATCATTTATTTTTAATATTTTTAATATTAATTCTTTGTTTTTTCCTTCAAAATAAATTAATGAATCTTTAGGTATGTTTCTTTCTAATTTCATATTTCTTACTTTAACAACAAATGATATGATATCTTCTAATTCTTTTTCTTCTTCAAAAATATATTTTTTATCACTTGTTGGGTAAGAGCTAATCATAATTGATTCATCTTTGTTTGGTAACATTTGATATATTTCTTCTGTTACATATGGCATAAATGGGTGTAACATCTTTAATATATCAGTAAGAACTTTAATTAAAACAGATTTTGTAACATTATTTTGATTGAACTTAGATAATTCTATATACCAATCACAAAAATCATTCCAAACAAAACTATATAATTCTGTTCCTACTACATTAAATTCATATTTATCCATATGATTTCTTACTTTATCAATTAATTTATTTAATTTAGATAAAATCCATTTATCAGATATATTTAAATTATCCAATGTATAATTATTATAATCAAAATCTTCTAAATTCATTAATACAAAACGAGATGCATTCCAAAGTTTATTTATAAAATTCCAAGTTGATTTTACTTTTTCTTCATCATAACGTAAGTCCATTCCTAAAGATGAGGAAGTAGATAAAAAATATCTTAATGAATCACACCCGTATGTTTCAATAACATCCATAGGATCTACACCATTACCAAGCGATTTAGACATTTTTCTTCCTTGATTATCTCTAATTAATCCATGAATCAAACACTCTTTAAAAGGTCTTTGATTGGTAAAATGTAATCCTTGAAAAGTCATTCTATTTACCCAAAAAGGAATTATATCATAACCTGTTACTAATACATCATTAGGATAATATCTATTCAATAAATCAGTATCATTTGGCCAACCTAATGTACTAAATGGCCATAAAGCTGATGAAAACCAAGTATCTAAAACATCATTATCTTGAATCCAACCATCTTCTGTTGGAGGATTTATTCCAACATAAATTTGATCATCTTTATACCAAGCTGGTATTCTATGTCCCCACCAAAGTTGGCGAGAAATACACCAATCATAAGTTATTTCCATCCAATGATTCATTACTTTTTCAAATCTTTCTGGAACAAAATTAACTTTACTTTCTTTATTTTTTTGATTATTTAAAACTTTATCAGCTAAAGGACGCATTTTTACGAACCATTGTTTTGATAAATATGGTTCAATCATAACATCTGTTCTTTCACTATGCCCAACAGAATGAGTCATTTCTTTTATATCTATCAATAAATTTTTTTCTTTTAAATCTTCAACTAATTTTTTACGACATTCAAAGCGGTCAAGATTTTGATACATTAGCGCATTTTCATTCATTGTTGCATCATCATTCATAACAATAATTCGCTCTAGATTATGACGATTACCGACTTCAAAATCATTAGGGTCATGAGCAGGTGTAATTTTAACAACACCAGTACCAAATTCAGGATCAGCATATTCATCTCCAATAATTGGAATTAGTTTATTTACAATAGGTAAAATAACATTTTTTCCTATCAGGTGTTTATATCTTTCATCATTTGGATTGACTGCTAAAGCTGTATCTCCAAATAAAGTTTCGGGTCTTGTTGTAGCTACTTCTAAATAATCATTAGAATTTTCAATATAGTATTTCAAATGATAAAAAGCTCCTTTTATATCTTTATAAATTACTTCTTCATTTGATAAAGCTGTCTTAGCTTGCGGATCCCAATTAATAATCCTTTCACCACGATATATTAATCCTTCATTATATAAATCAACAAATACTTTGTTAACAGCTTTATTTAAACCTTCATCTAAAGTAAATCTTTCTTTTGAATAATCTAATGATAATCCTAATTTAGACCATTGTTCATGAATATTTTCTGCATATTCTTCTTTCCAAGCCCAAGCTTTTTTCAACCACTCTTCTCTTTTCATAGATCTAGGGGCAATTCCTTCATCTTTTAATTTTCTATCTACTTTAGCTTGTGTTGCTATTCCAGCATGATCCATGCCTGGTAACCACAAAGTATCATATCCATTCATTCTTTTATAACGAATTATAATATCTTGAAGGGTAGTATTCCAAGCATGTCCCAAATGCAGTTTACCTGTTACATTAGGGGGTGGAATAACTATAGAAAATGGTTTTTTTGATGTATCACCACACATAAAATAACCTTTATTTTTCCAATTTTCATATTTATTTTCTTCTACTAATTTATGATTATATTTTGTTTCTAACATTATATTAACCTTCTTTCTATATATTTATTAACAAATATTTCTAATTCATCTAATCTTTTATCATATATGTTGGCTTGTAATAATTTTATTTTTTTATCAATTATTTTATTTTCTTTTAAAAAATCAAAACTATATTTAAAATTTAAATCAAAGATAAATGCAATACATCTTAATATACAATCAACATTAGTTATTGAATCTATATTTTTAGTAAGTTCATAATTATAAATATCTTTTAATATAATATCTTTTAATACTAATTTATGATCTGTTATCATATTACATTGTTCACGCATAATATCTAGTTTATCAGCATCTCTTGTGATATTAGCAAAAAGTAATTCTTTTTCGCTTAGATTTGATTCAACTTGTTTTTTATTATGATTTTTTACAGCTTTTAAAACTATATTTATAATTTCTTCATTATCTGTAAATTGTTTTATAAAATCATTTTCTTTTAGTATCTCATAAGACATATCGCCATGATCAAATGAGTCGTGATCAATGAATGTATTATATTCTGCTACTTGTTTAAAGCGAGCAATATCATGAAGTAAACCACACAATTGTGCTATTAATACTTCTTGCTTACTTAAATTTAAACTAGAAGCTATTTCATTTGCAAAATCCATCACCCGATAAGTATGATGAAATTTACTTAAAATATTTTTATTTTTAATATCAAAATTTTTAAAATAGTTATTAAAAATTTTCATACATTGTTTTATATCAATCATAATTCCTCCTAACAAAAAATCACATCCTTATATAAGGACGTGATTACGTGGTACCACCTTAATTTGTAAAATAAATTTACCTTGAAATATTTAACGCATATTATACGATATATTCTACTAATTTCAAATATACAACTCGCAAGCTACCTTCAATAATAATTGTTATTAGTTCACATCTTCCACTAACTTTCTTAAAACAATTATTATTTACTCCTCTTGGTCCTTGTTTTTACATTAATTATAATATCATAATTTGTTTTTTTTGTAAATATAATTAAAAAAATACTCGCGTTTTTATTTTTATTTTTTTATTTATTTCACTTGGTTCTTTTTTAAACAAATAATAGTTATGTAAAGCAAAGTAATCATAAGATAAAAAAGAATCATCATTTGTTTTTACAAAAATATTATCTTCTATTTTTTTCATACCAAACAAATCAAGATTTTTTAAATAAAATTTTTCGTTAGATAAAAGTATTTTATATATTTTTCTTATATCAGATTTTTTTAATTCATCATTAAATTTCAAGTAAAGAAGTATTTTTTCTAATGATAAAGCACTATTAACTATTAAATTCAAATCATATTTTTTTTTAGTTTCAATTCCATCTATTTTATAGTTTGGAGAATAATAAAGCAAATCATCAGCTAAATTATCTTGATTGATTGTAAATAACATTTTTCTAATTATAATGTTTTTTTCTTTATGTATTAATTTACCTACAAATATTTTGTTTCTATCAACTTTATATTTCATTTATAACCTCCTCAAACTTTTTAATTATACTACAAAAAAAGAATAAATTTTAATTTATTCTTCATTTTCACAAAAATTTCTTATTTCTTTTTTTTCTTCTTCATTTAAAAAACTAGCTTCAATACTATTAATATTAAATTTAATAAAATCCTTTTTTGTAAATTTAAATGTATTATATAATAATTCATATTCATTATATAAAGTAGTATTTGAAACTGTCCTATTATCTGTATTAATGGTTATCAAAACATCATTTTTATATAATTCATAAAGTGGATGATTTTTTATTTCATCAACTACTTTAGTATTTAAATTACTTGTTGGACATATTTCCAATGTAATATTATTTTGTTTTAATAAATTAATTAAATAAATGTCATTTTCATAATTTATTCCATGTCCAATTCTTTTTGTTTTATAACTTATTGCTTTATAAATACTATCTTTACCTAACGCTTCTCCTGAATGAATAGTATATGGAATATTTAATTGCTTGCATTTATCAAATATATATTCATATAATTGATTTGGATAATTATATTCATCTCCGGCTAAATCAATAGCACATACTCCTTTATTCAAGTATTTAAAAGCTATATCAATAGTTTTTAAATTACTTTCATAAGTATTTTCACCACGCATACAACATAATATCAAATTTGTTCTTATTTTGCCTTTTTTTAAGCCATTTAATACTGAATCTATTATTTCATCATAAGTTAAGCTATTAGCGTGAAATTGGGGAGCAAATCTTATTTCAGCATATATTACATTATCTTTTTCTAAGTCTTCTGCAAGTTCATAACTTATTCTTTCTAAATTCTCTTTTGTTTGCATTATTTTAAGAGGTAATTCAAATTTTGCTAAATACTCTTTTAAATAATTACAATCATTATCTACTTGCGTCATTTTTTTTACATCACTTAAATTCATGTTTAATATATCACTTATAGTTGATATTCTAACTGATCCATCTAAATGAATATGTAATTCTATTTTTTTCATGTTTTTTATAAAGTTTATCATCTTATCACCAACATTATTATAACAAAAAAAGACTTATTTGTCTTTAAATAATTATTTATAGAAATTTACACTTTTTACAAAGTAGTTCACATTTATAATTATTTTTAAAATTATTTAACATATTTTGATATCTGGGTTTATTTATAATGTTTATTAATTCTTCGTTATAAATATTACCTAAATTAATATTTCCTTTGGAATCTAAGCAGCAAGGAACAACAGTTCCGTCTACTAATATCCCAATATGATCTATCAGTCCATAACAAGTTCCTTCTTCATTATAGTAATTATTATTTAAATCAGGCCAAATAAATTCTTTTTCTTTATTCAAAAATAAATTATTATCTATTTTTATATTTTTTTTAATATCACTTAAATTAATTTTTTGATCATATTTTTCATTTATTTTATTTATAATTAATTGATTATAGTTATTATTAACCCAAAAACGCAAAGATATATATGTTGTTTTTTTAAGCTCATCAATTGCATCAAATATATTATCTAGATAATTTTCTATTGTTACATTGTATCTAACATCAAACGAATGCAGTGAAATGTTTATTTGTCTTATATTTTTATTATGTTTTATTTTATTTATTAAATAGCCATTTGTCGTTAAATTTACTTTAAAATTTATACTAGCTTCATTTATAAATTCATTTATATTAGGATGTAATAATGGTTCTCCTAATACATGGAAATATAAATAATTAGTATGATTTTTGATTTTATTTAATATTATCTTAAATTCATTTGTTGACATATACTTTTTTACTCTATTATTTTTAATACAAAAATCACAATTTAAATTACAATTATTAGTTATTTCTAAATATATTTTTTTATACATATTATTCACCTATATAGATTATAATATATTTTTAAGTTTAATAATAGAAAAAGAGACTTATTTGTCTCTATTTTTCGGATTCTTCTAACATATTTGTAATAAATACCCCATATCCTTTATTTGGTTCATCAACTAAAACAAAATTAACAGCACCTATTATATAATCTCCTTGTATAATTGTAGAGCCACTCATCCCCTGAACAATACCACCTGTTTTTTCAAGTAATTCTTGATCAATTATTTCAAATAAAATATTTCTATTTGTATTTTTATCTGTATTTATTTTTAAAATGTTGATTTCATATTCTTTTATCTCATTACCATTTATTACTGTTTTAATAAATGCTTTACCTAATTTAATATCTTTAATTTCTGCTACTTTGTATAATTTAGATGTTGATATAGTGTCACTATAAATACCAAATATGCCATTTTTAGTGTTTTTTGAAACGGTTCCTTTTATTTTATCACTAAAATATTCAGCTGTTTTTGAACCAGGGGTTCCAGCTTGACTACGTTCAATATTTATAACTTTTGATTCAAATATTGTTCCTTTATTTATTTCTAGTATTTGATTAGTATTTTTTTCAACTATTTCGTGTCCTAAAGCACCAAAAGATTTTGTTTCAGGATCTATATAACTTAATGTTCCTATTCCAGTTATTGTATCTTTAACATATAAACCTGTTTTCAAAACACCAGAATCACTATAAACAGATAACTTTGTTGTATATTCTTTATCATTCCTATTATATTTTATTTTTAATTCTTGAGTTTTGTTTTTATTAACAACATCTATAAATTCATTTATTGTTGTTATACTAATATTATCAACATTAATTATAATATCACCAGGTATTAATCCGGCCTTTAAAGCTGGATTTTGATTATTAATTTCATATGTACCTACAATAACAATTCCTTTGGATTGTATTTCAATTCCTATATTATTTCCACCTGCTATTAAATATTTTGAATAAGCTAAAGTATTTATGGGAAGAATTACAAATGTTAGAAGAAAAAGTGATGCATATTTTTTAATTTTTTTAAAAAACATTTCATCAACTCCTTTTTAAACAGACTACATTACTATAATAACAAAAAAATATCTGATTATTCAGATATTTCAAAATTTTCTGTTTCATTATTTTCTAAAACTAATTTATTTACTTTTTTCTCAATATTTTTTAATGTGTCATCACAATCTTTAACTAATTTCATAGCTTCACTATATTTATCTATTGATTGCTCTAAATCAACTTCACCATTTTCTAATTCATTTATTATTGTTTCTAAGTCTTTTATTTTTTCTTCAAATTTTTTTTCTTTTACCATTTTATTCTCCAATCTCATTAATACTGGCACTTATTATTCCATCTGCCATTTTAATTTTAATATTTTCTTTAATTTTTACATCTTTAATTGATTTTACTAAAATATTATCTTTATATGTTAGGGAATATCCTCTTTTTAATGTATTTAAAGGACTAACTATTTCTAGTTTTTCCATCAAATTTACAAGTTTGATTTGATAATTTTTATAAAGTATTTCAGGATTATTTAAAATGTAATTTTTCTTAAGAGAAATTAAGTACTCTTTTTGTTTATCAACTTTATTTAAAATAATTTGATTTAGTTTTTCCAATATCAAATCTAATTTTTGTTTTTTATTATCATACATAATCATTGGATTCTTAATAACAAATGAATTTTTTATACTATCTAAATACAATTTTTTTAAATTAATTTTTTTCATTATTGCTTCATTTAACCTAATATTATATTGTTTTAAATTATGTTTTAAATCTATCATATTAGGAACGGCTAGTTCTGCTGCACCTGTTGGGGTTGGAGCTCTTAAATCAGCAACAAAGTCGGCTATAGTATAGTCTACTTCATGTCCAACAGCACTTATAATTGGAATATTTGATTTAAATATCTCTCGAGCTACATTTTCATCATTAAATGAATTTAAATCTTCAAAAGATCCTCCACCTCGTCCAACGATTAATACATCTAAATTAAATAAACTTTCATTTGCTTGTCTTATTTTTTTAGCTATATCTAAAGCTGAAGCATCTCCTTGCACTAAAGCTGGAAATAAATATGTATTAGCCAGTGGATATCTTCTTTTTATTGTCGATAAAATATCTCTAATAGCAGCGCCTGTTGGGGCTGTAATTATCCCAATATTACTTGGATATTTAGGAATTGGTTTCTTATATTTTAAATCAAATAATCCTTCTTTTTGGAGTTTTTCTTTTAATTTTTCAAAAGCTATATATAAACTCCCTACCCCATCTTCAATTAAGTCCTCAACATATATTTGATAATTTCCTGTTGCTTCATATATTCTAATTGAGCCAGCTACCAAAACTTTCATTCCTTCTTTAGGAATAAAATCTAATTTTTTAGTATTTGTACTAAACATGATTGCATTTATTCTTGATTGCTCATCTTTAATACTGAAATAAAAATGTCCAGTTGAATGAGCTTTAAAATTAGATATTTCCCCCTTAATAAAAACTTGTCTTAAATTATTATCACTTTCAAATTTATATTTTAAATATCTAGTTAAAGCGGTTACTGTTAAATATTTTTCATCCATTATTCACCCATTTTGTTATGATATATTTTATCAAGAACACCATTAATCATTTTTCTTATGCTATCATCACTATATAATTTAGCTAGTTCAATAGCTTCATTAATACAAACTATTTCTGGAGTTTTAGTATAAATTAATTCATATATAGCTATTTGTAATATGGCTTTATCAGTATTACCTAATCTATCAATTGTCCAATTTTCTAAATATTTATTAGCTAAATCATTTATTTCATTTTGATAAGTTATAACTCCATATACAACTTCTTTTACAAATTCATTATCTATTTCTAAAACTTCTTTTAATATATTATCAACATCATATTGCATTTTATTCGTTTTATATACATTTATTTGATATAAAATTGTCATTATTTTTTTTCTAAGTTCACTTCTATTTAGTTGTTCCATTTCTAATCACCTTATCTAATTTTAACACAAATACATAAAAATAAAAATAGCAAATGAATAATTCATTTACTATTTAACGTTTTTCATAATTTCATAAAATAATTTTCTTATTTCTGTTTTTTCCAAATTATTTAATCCAACAAAATTAAGTTTAATTTGATAACCACTATCAAAAGAAAAATAAATTGAACCTGATAATCTTTTAAATAATATTGCTCCAGATGATATTGATTTATAAGGAATAACATGTATTTTTTTACTTCCATTGAGTGGATTAACATCAAATAAAATCATTCTTGAATTTGTAAATATACCTTTATCACGATGTGTTTTATATGCTTTAAATACTAATTCATTATCATATAAATAATCAGTCACATAACTAGGCAATTCATTTTTATTAATTTCTTTATTGAAATTAAAATATTTAGTTAATTCTTTATATTTTATATATGCCATTTTATCACTTCCTAATTTAGTATATCATACATGTTATTCAAAATAAATGAAAAATTATTTTATCTTCGTTGTTGAAACTAAAGATAAACCTGATATAGATAAAAATCCTCTATCTACATTATATAAACGACTATATTTTATATTATCTTTTGTATATTCAATAACAACTTGATCTGCTTCAAATAACAATTCATCTACTAGTATTGAACTAGCATATCTATCACTTGTATATTTTGTATCTTTTTTTGTTTTATTAAAAGGTAAAAAATATACATATGTAACATTTGTAACAATTAAATCTGACGCAATATTATTAATCATTAATTTTTTTAATTTATAAAATTTATGTGATGTAATATCAACATTAAATATTTTAATAAATAAATTATTTAAATTAATCAATTGATTTAAATATTTATTTGTTATTTGTTCTATTGTTACTTGTGTTGTAGCATTATTAATTTCTTTTGTTGCTGCTAATTTTATATCATTTGCTTTTTTAATATAACTTCCACTAAAATTATAATTAGCTATTTGTGTTTCAATTGAGTTAATAGAGGACAATTTTATATTTTTTAAAACATCATTCAATTGCTGTTTAACATCAATTACTATATTATTAATAACTGAATTTTTTGTTGAATTATTTAAAGCAGTAATTCCATTATTAATAATTGTAGTTGATTGGGTTTTATATGTTCCAGACAATTGCATAGCTTTTTCATAATTTGTTATTTCTAATTTTGCATTATTAAGAGCTGTATTTAAAGCTTCAAAATCAACTATTTTTCTAGCATAAATACTATATCCTGTTTTATTATCATATTTCATTTCATACCATTCATATTTTAAAAATTCATCATTTTGATCTAAAACTGGTAAAGATGATGCTGTAAATGAAGGTATTAAATTTATATCATTTGAAATAATTTTATTTAAATTGAATTCAATATTATTTTTAATTTCATCATTTAAATTTAAATCAATTACTCCTAAAGTAGAATAATTATCATTTTCAAATAAGTATAAATTAGCTTTAACATTTGTTACTTCATATTGAGCTGTTACTGTTAAGTCGTTTTGTATATTAGTTATATCATCACTCCAACTTTTAAAGGTATAAGTAACTAAATTACTAATATATTCTTTTGTTATTTCAGGTTCTTTAGCTTTTTGTCCTATATATACTCTAATAGAACTTATTTTTGTGCCATTATTATCAAGGAATGTTACTTCTTTAGTTTCTTCCATATATAATGTATAATCTGTTTTAACTGCATCCATTGCAATAATAGCTTTTCTTAAAATCTCATCAATTTCTTCTTTATTACTTGAAGATTTGATATTTTTATTAGCTTCTTCTTTCATAAGAGCTAATAATTCTTGTTCGGCAATTCTATAATCTTCTAAATTAGTAATATGATTATTAATCATATCAATTGCTTGATCTTTATAATCATTTAATATTTCTAGATTTTTAATATTATCTAATCTTGATTTATATTTATCAACTGTTTCATCAATTAATTGTTTAGATTTTAAAACAGCGACTTCATTATTAAAATCTAAAATAGCAAGATTTATAACATCTAAATATTTTTCAGAAATATCTAATTTTATTACATAATCAGATATTATTTTTTTAGCTAATAAAATATATTTATCTATATTTTCTCTTTCTTTTAAATTGTCTAATTCTTTTTTAGTATTTGAAACAATATTATTAATTTCTTCATTTGAATTAGCTTTTTGAATATTTGTTGTAGCTTTATTTAATATATCATTAGCTTCAGTTAAATAATCATCACCAAATTCTTTTGTTTTTAAATAAACTGATAATTCATTTATAGCTGATGATTTTAATTCATTTAATGTATTATTGACTATTAATGGTTCTAAATTATTAACTGCAGTAACTGGTATTACAGTTGGTACTGTATTATTAGCTACTTTATTTTCTTCAACAACCTCTTCTGGTGTTGGTTCTTCTGTTGCTTCTTCTTTTATTTCTTCATCATTAGTTTTTGGATCATTAGTTTTATCATCATTTGGATTTGCAAAAGTCACCATAAAAAAACCAAAAACGATAAAAGCAACAATACCTAGTATTTTTTTCTTATCCATAAATTACTCTCCCCTAAAATATTATAATTGAATTTAATTTCAATTAATTATATGCGCCCTTTATATACTTCATATTATTATATTTAATTATATTAAATAAGTGTTAATAATATTTAATAAATAAAAAAGCATTTATACAACTGTATAAATGCAACTGACTGCCATAATTTTAAAAAATCTTAGGCTCTTGAGTTTTGCGTCACTTACTTTCATAAGCTTTGCCTTTTAATTACAATTAAAATATATCAAAAAAAAAGACTCATGTCAACATAAGTCGATTATTTTACAAATTTTAATTGATTTATTGGCCAAAATTTGATCCACGCTTTACCAATAATTGAATCTTTTTTTATTAATCCAAAATTTCTACTATCTTTAGAATTTTCTCTATTATCACCTAAAACTAAATACATGTCATCAGGAATAACATCATATCCTAAATTACTCAAATCAAAATCATTTGTTATAACATCATTTAAATATGATTCCTCATATTTTTTGTCATTAATATATAAATCATTATTTTTATAACTTATAGTTTCTCCTGGTAAACCAATTATTCTTTTAATCATATGTTTTTCTTCTTGTTTTATAACAACAACATCATTTCTTGATATTGATTTAAATTTATATATAATTTTATTTATTAAAACAATATTATCTTCTTTTAATGTTGGTGACATTGATGGACCTACTACTTGTTCAATAGAACAAATATAAATGAAGAAAATCAATACAAATATTATAACTAATATATAGCTAAATGTATCTTTTATAAATTCTATTATTCCTCTAAAATCCATAATCCACCTCATAAATAACTAAACAGTCATCAATTCATTTTCTTTTTCTTTTAATATTTCTTCTATTTTTTTATTAAATTTATTTATTAATTCTTGAACTTCTTCTTGCCCTGCTTTAATTTCATCTTCTGGAATTTCTAATTTTTTTAGATCATTATTAGCATCTTGTCTAATGTTTCTTAAAGCTATTTTACCTTCTTCTGCTATTACCTTAGCTTGTTTAACATAATCTCTTCTTGTTTCTTCTGTTAATGCTGGGATATTTAATATAATTGTTTCACCATTATTGTTTGGGGTTAAACCAATATTTGCTTCAAATATAGCTTTTTCTATTAAACCAATACTAGATTTATCAAATGGTTTAATTTGCAATATTCTAGCTTCTGGAATAGATACTGTTGCTAATTGAACAAGCGGTGTATCTGAGCCATAATATGAAACCATTATACCATCTAATATAGCTGGATTTGCTCTTCCTGCTCTAATGTTGCTCAATCTTTTTTTCATATTTTCAATAGATGTTTCCATACGTGTTTCTGTTTCAAATAATATCTCATTCATTGTTCTTCCTCACATTCTATTATAATTATATTATACTTTTTTTTATTATTCAAGTATTTGAATATTTTTTAATTAAAAAAGACGTTAACGTCTTTTTTATATGTTATTTATTTGTTTTGCAACTTCTTCTGCAAAATTTTCTTCTTTTTTCTCAATACCTTCACCAACTTCGAATCTCACCATATTTACAATGCTTCCTCCGTTATTAGCTACATATTGTCCAACTGTTTCTTTATCTTCAGCTTTTACGAATATTTGATTTTCTAAACAAACTTCTTCATAATATTTTTTTACTTTTCCTTGAAGAATCATTTCTATTTTATCAGCTTGTTTTCCTTCATTTAAAAGTTGTTCTCTCATGATTTCTTTTTCTTTTTCTAATACATCTGTTGGTACGTTTGTACTTTTTACATATATTGGTCTCATAGCTGCTGCATGCATTGCTACTTCTTTAGCAACATCAGCACTTGCATTATCTACAATTGTTAAAACCGCTATTTTACCACCCATGTGTAAATATTCACCAAATGATTCAGAATCAGTTTTACTTACTTTAGCAAATCTTCTTAAACTTAATTTTTCACCTATTTTAGCAGTTTTAGAAATAATTAAATCATTAATTGTTCCTTCTTCTGATGGTAAATTTAATGCTTCTTCTACTGTAGAAACATTTGATTTAAGTATAATTTCAAGTATTGTTTTTACTAAAGATTGGAATTCTTCATTTTTAGCTACAAAATCAGTTTCTGAATTTACTTCTAGAATAACTGCTTCATTGTTTTCAACTAATATAGCTGCTATTCCTTCAGCTGCAACACGATCTGCTTTTTTAGCTGCTTTAGAAATTCCTTTTTCTCTTAACCAATCGATTGAAGCTTGGATATCTCCATTGTTTGCTTCTAAAGCTTTTTTACAATCAAGCATTCCAGCCCCAGTAGTTTCTCTTAATTCTTTTACTAAGCTAGCACTTATCATTTTATCCTCCTATTTTTTTAAAAAGATGATTTTATAATCATCTTTATTATTTATTTTAAAGCATCAATTAATTCTGCTTTTTTCATTGTTGAGTAACCTTTAATATCTTTATCCTTAGCTAAATCTCTAAGTTCTGCTACTGTTAATTTAGATATATCATTAGCTTTTTCTACAACTACTTTAGTTGTTTCTTCTTTAACAGTTTTGATTTCTTCATTAGCTTTTGGTGCTTCATTTACTTCTCTTTTAAAGTTTCTATTGTTATCTTTATTATCAAATCTTCTATTAAATGGTTTGTTGTTATTTCTAAATTTATTATCTGGTCTTCTTCTGTCTTCTCTTTTTTTAACAGATTCTAATGCTTTTTCCATGATATTAACATCTGCATTTTTATCTTCATCTTTAACGAAATCAATTGGTTTTCCACCACTTGCTTCAACAATTGCATTTGCCATAACTGCTGTAATTAATTTTACTGCACGAATTGCATCATCATTACCTGGAATTACATAATCAACCATATCTGGATCACAATTTGTATCTACGATACCAAATACTGGAATATTTAATTTTCTAGCTTCTTTTATAGCTATTTCTTCTTTTGAAGGATCAACTATAAACATAGCTTGTGGTAATTTATACATTTCTCTAATACCAAATAATAAATTGTTTAATTTATCATATTCTTTTTTTATTTGAATAACTTCTTTTTTAGGTAATTTATCAAATGTACCATCTTTTTCCATTTTTTCGATTTCTTCTAATCTTTTAACTCTTCCTCTAATTGTTTTAAAGTTTGTTAAAGTTCCACCTAACCATCTTTCAGAAACATAGAATGAATTTGAACGAGTTGCTTCTTCTTTTACTGCTTCACTAGCTTGTTTTCTAGTTCCAACGAAAATAACTTTTCCTCCATTACTAACTATTTCTTTTAAAGCTGCATAAGCCTCTTCGATTTTTTTAGCTGTTTTTTGTAAATCGATAATATAAATTTCATCTCTTGATGTAAAAATATATTCTTTCATTTTTGGGTTCCATCTTTTAGTTTGATGACCAAAGTGAACTCCTGTTTCAAGTAAATAACTCATTGACACTACTGCCATTTTTTCTTCCTCCTTTTGTTTTTACTTCCACTACTTCTAACTTATACCACCAATTGGCACTAGATATAAGAATCCATAATGTGTTTATTTGAAAAAGCCATATGTATTATAGCATATATAAAATAATATGACAACAGTTTTTATATTAAAAAAAAGTGATTAAACCACTTTTTTAAACTTCTTGCATTACAATTAAAATCATTGGTTTGCATTCTGTTTCTTTATATAAATATTTACCCAAATTATTTCTTATTCCTAATTTAACTTTATTAAAATCAATATAATTAGGATGTGTATTAGCTTCAATAACTTCTAAAGAAATTTCTGCTGCTTCTTTAATAAGCTCTAGATTATCTTTTACATATATAAATCCTCTTGTTAATATTTCAGGACCTGCTAGTACCTTTTTAGTTGCTTTATCTAGAGTTACACTTACTATTACAATTCCATTATCACTTAAAAGTTCTCTATCTTTTAAAACTAATTCACCTATATCACCACTAGTTTTTCCATCTACTAATATATCATCAACTTTAACATTTCCTTCACTTTTTACTAAAATACCTTTTTCAAAAGTTACAACTTCACCATTTAGTCTTAACAAAATGTTTTGTTTATTAATTTCCATTTTTTCTGCTAATTTAGCATTAGCTACTTGATGACGATATTCACCAATAACTGGAAAATAATATTTAGGATTCATTAAGTTGATCATCATCATTAAGTCTTCACTAGAAGCATGATGAGCTAGATATTTTTTAGATGATAAAATAATTAAATTTGATTCTTTTTTAGAAATTTCATCAAATACTTTTGTTGCACTTTTTTCCATTCCATCATATATTGGAGATGCAAATACAACAGTATCTTCACTACTTAATTTAATAAATTTATCATATCCTCTTATAATTCTTGTTATATTAGAAAAAGGTTTTTCTCTTTCATCTGATATTAGTACAACGATATTTTCATCATTTACATGATGTATAGTTAAAATATTAGATTTATCAAATTCAAAATATCCCATATCAATAGCTTTAAAAATAATACTTTCTAATTTTTTACCCATTATTACTACTTTACGATTACGTAATGCTATTTGCTTAAATAATTCTTGAATTCTATATATTTGAGCTTGAAAAATATTAACTAATATTCTTCCCTCATTTTTTTCTAAAACCTCACTCATAATAGAAGTTATTCTATTATTTGGAGATGTATATCCTATTTTATCGGCATATAAAGATTCACTCAACAAACACAAAACACCTTGTTTACCAACATAAGCTAATTTACCAATATCGGCTTTATAAGCTCCTAACATTGTTTGATCAAACAAGAAATTTCCTGTGTATACAATAGCTCCATCTTCCGTATTAATAACGTATCCAACATTACCTGGAACAGAATGTGTTAATGCTATTGGAAAAACAGATACATCTCCAAAAACTATTTTTTGATGAGGTTTTATAATTACTAGATTAGAAATATCTATTTTATCCTCTATCAATTCTTCTTTAATCATTTCAATAGTAAATTCTGTTCCATATATTTTAATATTTGGAATTTCTTTAATAATATCTCCTATAGCTCCTGTTTGACTATCGTGACCATGTGTCACAAAAATACCTTTTATTTTATCCGCATTTTCTTTTAAATAATCAAAACTAGGTAAAACATAATCAATACCAAGCATTTTATCATCAGCATATTTTAATCCCGCATCTAATACAAATAAATCATTATTGACTTCTACAACATACATATTTTTACCGTTTTCATTTAGTCCACCTAGACCAAATATTTTTATTTTACTCATATTTTCTCCTTTCTTTTTTAACTAAAAAGACTAATTCATTATATCAAAAAATAATGAATTAGTCTAGTTTTTATATAATTATTTAAAAAATGAATATTAAATATATAAATATTGATACAACTAATGATAAAGATAGTAAATAAATTATTTTATTGTCATCTAAATTCACTATTTCTTTCATACCTATATACAAATTAATTATTGATATAGTTATACTGATAAATGTAATAAATATTACAAGTGGTAGTGATATATAAATAACAAATATATTTATAATTACAGCCATTACAATAGGAATAAAAGATATACTAACTAAATTTAATGTTTTTTTAAATTCAATATTTTGATTGTTGATTTTAGCTAACAAATAAATAATTGAAGAAATAGTTAAATAAGCTAACACAACAGTTATGATTGTTAACATAAAATATTTAAAATATGGAATATTTATTGAAAACATATTATATCCATAGTTACAGCATATCATCTCTTTTAAATAAATCATCATAAATATACCAAAAAACAATGAACTAATTCCAATTAAAATAATTGATAGATCCAAATTATTTTTATTTACCATTTCTTTAGTTGTGTCAACTGGCTTTTTTATCATATTTTTAAATATATTTATTACTTCATTAAAATTAAGAGAATTTGTTAAATTAATTGTTTTTTCTTCTTTTTCAAAGTTTTTTTTGCAATTACAAGGTTTATTGTCTTTTAATTCTTTGCCACATTTTGTACAAAAGTTTGCCATTTTACCATCTCACTTTCAAATTTAATGTGTTATTTATATCATATAATTCATAGTTATTATCAACATATAAATATGATAAAGCAATATTACTTGTTCCTTCATATTCATCGGTTACATCTATATTATTTTTGTTATATGTATAATTAATTGTATAGTCAGCTTTAAATGTTACAGCTAAATTACCTTTTTCATCATATGCAGCTGCAGCATATTCTATATCAGTTATATTAATACTATTAATTTTAATTGAACTATTTTTAAAACTACTTTTTAATGATTTATATATATCCTCTAAATTATTATTAGAATTAAAATTATTACTTATATCATCAAATAATGTTCCACTAATTGCATTGCTATATATTAAGTTAATTTGATTTTTAGCTGTATTTTCAAAAGCAGATACTTGCTCATCAGATAATTCAATGCTATTAATATAATAAGTTTGATTATCTTGTATATTTATATCATCTTCAACTTTAATATCATTTAATTCAGTTACAATTTTATATTCACCTGCAATCATATAAGGGATTTCATATACATCATAATATTCATCTTCATCATCAACTAAATATTTTGATATATCTATATCATCTAGTGTAATTTTAGATTTACTTGGCACTTTAATTGTTACATTTTCAACTAATTTAGCGCTTTCAATTTTCCAATTATCAAATATATAAAAATTATTTCCATCTAAATATAGTAATACATAGGCTGTTTTTATTTCACCAGATACTGTATATTCAAATTGAACTAATGCTTGATTATTAGTTTTTTGAATATCAACTATTTTATAACCACTTACACTTTCAACTAAATCTATTTTATTTTTAAGTGTGTCTTGATTAACAAAAGTATCTTCATATTCTTTTATATAAGAATATATTTCATCTGTATTATTATTAATAACAGCTTCAAAATATTTTTTAGCTACAAAACCTGGACTATAAATATAATTAATTGTTTTATAACTTATTAATAATAATGATATTACAGCTAAAACAGATATAATTATTTGTTTTGTTTTTTTAGATATTTTAATATCTATTTTTTTTCTTTCTAATTTAGTTCCACATTCACTACAATAAATATCCCCAATTTTTCCATGTTTATCACATTTTTTGCAATACATAAAACCATCTCCTTCTTTCTATCTAATAATATTTTAATTAAAAAAAATGAAAATATTGTGAAAAAACAAAGATTTTTTTATTTTTTTATTATTTTAAATTATAAAATTTTATTTGTATTAATTATTATATGAAAAAAGTATCTTTTTAAGATACTTAATATAGTTTATTATATAAATTTAGGAGTTTTTATATTTAATTTACACTATTTTTTTAATTGTTATTTTTTAATTTCTAACTTATCACCTCCACTATAAACATTATAAATTTATTTTGTGAAATTTATTTGTTCATTAAGTGAAGATTATGTTAAATTATAAATATTTTTTTATTTTAATGAAAGACTCATCATCATCTAATTTAGTTTTGTCTAAATTTTCAAATAATTTCTTTTGATCTTTTGTTATTTTTTTAGGTATATGTACATCAAGTAAAATATACATATCACCTTTTCTACCAGAATTTACAGATTCTATTCCTTTACCTTTTATTCGATGTTTATCATTTGTTGAACTACCTGCTGGTATTGATAATTTAACTGTTCCATATAAAGTTGGAACATCTTTTTTACATCCTAAAACTGCTTCTGTTATTGTAATTGGTAATATTAAATAAACATCGCTATTATCTCTTTTATAAAGAGGATGTGATTTAACATTAAATTCAATATATAAATCACCATTAGGTCCACCATTAATTCCCGGTTCACCAGCATTAGCGATTCTTAATCTATTGCCAGTATCAACTCCTGCTGGAATTTTAACTTCTTTAGTTTTTTTAGTTGTAATATTTCCTCTTCCATTACAAGTTGTACATTTGCTTTCAAATATATGACCCTTACCGCTACATCTTGAACAAGTCGTTCTTGTAACAAATGCTCCACCAAATACAGCTTGAGATATTTGACCTGATCCATGACAATCTGGGCATGTTTTTTCTTTATGCCCTCCTTTTCCATGACAATCTGGGCAAATTTTTGTTTCATTTATCTCAACACTTTTTTGTACTCCAAATACTGCTTCTTCAAATGTTAAATTCATTCTAATTAATGAATCGTTTCCTTGACGTGTTCTTGATGAAGAATTACCTCCAAAACCAAAGTTTGAAAATCCTCCACCAAATGCTCCACCAAATAAATCACTAAATATATCTGAAAAATCAAAACCAGAAAAATCATATCCTCCAGCTTGCCCATTATTTTGAAAAGCGGCATGACCATATTGATCATATTGTTTTCTTTTATCAGAATCTGACAAAATGGCATATGCTTCTTGTGCTTCTTTAAACTTTTCAGCTGCATCAGGTTCTTTTGATACATCTGGGTGATATTTTTTAGCTAGTTTACGAAAAGCAGATTTAATATCAGCTTCACTAGCATTTTTATCTACGCCTAAAATTTCATAGTAATCTTTTTTATTCATAACTTCACTTCCTAACTATTGTTAATCGCTTCAAATTGATCTAATAAGCTATCAAAAAATTCTATTGTTTTTTCAAATATTTTCGAATCATTTAAATCAACACCTATTAATTTTAAATTGTTTATTGGATAGTCTTTACCACCAATTTTTAAAAATGATATATAATCATCTATATACTTTTGATTTCCGCTTAATATATTAATTGCATTATATATTGCAATACTTACTCCTGTTGCATACTTATAATAGTAATACCCCATATAAAAATGTGATGTTCTTGCCCATTTATAGTTATATTTATCTTTAACTATATCTTTATAATATTTTTCAGAATGCTTTTTCCAAGTATTTATCAATATATCTGATGTTAACTCTTTATTATTTAATGCTTTATCATGTACTTCTAATAGAAAATTCATTGCACTAGTAGTAGAGAAGAAATTTGATGCAATTAAATCAATCATATTACTACATAAAGATAATTTTTCATTTTTGTCATTACTTTTATTCATCAAATTCAAAGAAAAAACAATTTCATTTGTTAAAGAAGCAATCTCTGCTTCTAAGATTGAATGATTTCCATATGGATAAATATTTTCTTTTATATTAAAATAATGATGTACAGAATGACCTAATTCATGAGCAAGTGCAGAAACATCATCCAATTTTGCATTAAAATTGCCTAATATTACTGGATGAGATAAATAAGAACCATAAGAATACCAACCAGTTGATTTGTTTTTATTTGGCATTACATCTATCCAATTATTATCAAAAGATAATTTTAAAACATCTAAATACTCTTTACCATATATATCAAGTGAATCAACAATAAGTTTTTTTGCTTCCTCATATGTATATTTTTTTTCAATTGATGCAGATAATGGCATTGTTAAATCGTATATTTCTAAATTTTCAACATTTAGATTTTTTTTCAATAATTTCAAATACTTTTGATAAACTTGTGTATTATTATTAGATACTTCTAATAAATTATATACTAATTTGCTATCAATATTTAAATTAAATGAATCTTCCTCTAGAGAATTATTAAAATTTCTTAATGTTGCTTCTAATTCATCAAATTTTATTTGACCAATGAAATTTGATGATAAAGCATTAATAATATTACCATATGCTTTATTTAAACTTTCATAAGCTTCTTTTCTAACTCTTCTATCTAAACTTTTAGCATATTTAGAATAATTAGCAGGGCAAAGTTCTACAATATTTCCAAATTCATCTATGATATTATCAAATTTTATTTCACTATTAACAATAAAATCTGTGCTTTTTTCAAAATTTTCTGCTACATTAGAAAAATTATTAAGAATTTTTTCTTCTTTTTCACTTAATATATGTTTTTTATTTCTAAATAAATTTTCAAGTAAAAATGAATATTTTTTCAAATCATCAAATTGATCAATATATTTTTCTATAATTGAATAATCAGATTTTAAAATTTCTGGAAATATATATGCTTCAGCATTGTCTATTTTAATATATAAATTTGATATTTTTGAACTCATTTCTTGATATTTTATATTAGTTATATCCTCATCTTTTTTTAAATATGCATACACATAAAGATTTTCTGCTTTAGCTTCAATAAAAAACTTATTTTCTAAAGTTTCATATAAATTACTGGCTGAAGCTAAAATTTTAGTTTCATACTTTTTTAAAATTTTATATTCATCTGATAGTTCATCAAACGATTCATCCCACTTTTCATCTGATTCAAACATTTTTGATAAATTCCATTTATATTTATCTTCAATTTCAAAACGTTCTTTTAATTTATCCATTTATTCTCCTTTATATAGTGATAAAGTTCTAGTTTCCTAGAACTTTATTTGATATATTTATTATTTTTCTTCAAATTCAGCATCAATAACATCGTCTTCTTTTTTATCTTCTGTTGATTGTTCACCATTATTTTCTGCTTCTTTATTTACTTGTTCATATACTTTTGCAGCAAAAGCATAAGCTGTTTCTTGTAATTTTTCTTTTTTAGTTTTAACTTCTTCCATATCATTTTTTTCTAAAGATTCACGTAATTCTTTAATTTCTGTTTCTGCTTTTTCTTTTTCTTCAGAAGTAATTTTATCACCTAAATCTTTTAGTGATTTTTCAGTTGCAAAAATCATTTGTTCTGCTTCATTTCTTAAATCTGCTTCTTCTTTTTTCTTGTTATCAGCTTCTCTATTTGCTTCTGCTTCTTTAACCATTTTATTAATTTCATCTTCTGATAAATTAGTAGATGAAGTTATAGTTATTGATTGTTCTTTGTTTGTTCCTAAATCTTTAGCTTTAACATTAACAATACCATTAGCATCAATATCAAAAGTAACTTCAATTTGTGGTACTCCTCTTGGAGCTGCTGGAATATTATTAAGTTGGAATCTACCTAGTGTTTTATTATCACTTGCCATTGGTCTTTCACCTTGTAGTATATGAATATCTACAGCTGGTTGATTATCAGCAGCTGTTGAGAAAACTTGTGATTTACTTGTTGGTATAGTTGTATTTCTTGGTATTAATACTGTACATACATTTCCCATTGTTTCAATTCCAAGTGAAAGTGGAGTAACATCAAGAAGAACGATATCTTCTACTTCTCCAGTTAAAACTCCTCCTTGAATTGCAGCACCCATAGCTACAACTTCATCTGGATTAACTCCTTTTGAAGGTTCTTTTCCTAATTCATTTTTGATTAATTCAACTACTCTTGGTATACGAGTAGATCCACCTACTAATAATACTTTATCAATATCATTTTTAGTTAAATTTGCGTCTTTTAAAGCTTTTCTAACTGGTTCTAAAGTTGAATCTAATAAATCAGATATTAATTCTTCAAATTTAGCTCTTGTTAAATTTACAGATAAATGAAGTGGCCCATTTTCACTTTGAGTTATAAATGGTACTGATACTTCTGTTTGTGTCATACCACTTAAATCTTTTTTAGCTTTTTCAGCTGCATCTTTAATTCTTTGCATTGCCATTTTATCATTAGCTAAATCAACACCATTTTGTGCTTTAAATTCTTTAACTAAATAATCCATTACTTTTTGATCAAAATCATCTCCACCTAAATTATTATTACCGCTAGTTGATAAAACTTCAAAAACTCCGTCTCCTAATTCAAGTACTGAAACATCAAATGTTCCTCCTCCTAAATCATATACTAAGATTTTTTCATTTTTATCTTGTTTATCTAAACCATAAGCAAGTGCTGCGGCTGTTGGCTCATTAATAATTCTTTCTACTTCTAAACCTGCAATTTTACCTGCATCTTTTGTCGCTTGTCTTTGTGAATCATTAAAATATGCTGGTACTGTAATAACTGCTTTTGTTACTTTTTCTCCTAAATAAGCTTCTGCTGTTGCTTTTAAATCACTTAAAATCATCGCTGAAACTTCTTGTGGTGTGTAATCTTTTCCATTAACACTAACTTTTTCATTAGTTCCCATTTTTCTTTTTATTGAATAAATAACATCTGGATTTGTAATCATTTGATTTTTTGCTTTAATACCAACGATTGTTTCTCCATTTTTAAACGCTACAACTGAAGGAGTTGTTCTACTTCCTTCTGGATTAGCTATAACTTTAGCTTCTCCACCTTCAAATACTGCTACACAACTATTAGTTGTTCCTAAATCGATACCTATTGTTTTTCCCATATTTATCACCTTTCTCTATTCACTTACTTTGACCATAGCTGGTCTTATCACTTTATCTTTAAAAAGATATCCTTTTTGTAAAATTTCAATCACCATTTCTGGTTCCATATCATCCACTTTTTCAGTCATAATAGCTTGATGATATGTTGGATCAAATTTTTTGTTTGAACCATCTATTTGTTTAATATCATATTTTTCTAATGTTGCAACAAAATTGCAATAAATCATTTTAAATCCTTCTAGAAATTTAGATAACTCATCATCTAAGTTATGGTCATCTAACTTTATTGCATGTTCAAAATTATCGACAATTGGAAGTAATTCTTTAGCTATATCTTCATTAGCATATTTTAACATTTTAATTACTTCTTCATCTTTTCTTTTGCGATAATTAATTAAATCTGCCTTATCTCTTAATATTTTTTCTTCTAATGATGCAACTTTATCTTTTAATTCTTGTATCATTATATCTTTTTCATCAGTTACTTCATTTGTTTGTACTTTTTCTTCATCAACTGAAATGTTTTGTTCATTAACTGAAACATTTTCTTTTATGTTTGTTTCACATTCATTCTTTTTCTTGTCTTTCATAATACCTCCCTTTCATTATGAAGAAATATTAATCATTTATTCACTATCAATATTTTCTTTTATAAACTTGAGTAAAGTCGTTACTCTGTCATAATTCATTCTTTTTGGTCCAACTAAAGCTATTGTTCCTTCTTCACCATCAATTTTATATTTTGTTTTTATAATAGCTACATCATCATCAAACTCTGATTCACTTCCTATATAAACATTAATTCCATTTGATTGTTCTTGAATTTTATTTATCAATTCCTTATCTTCAAATTTTGACAAAATTGATCTCATTTTAGATGCATCATCAAATTCAGGCTCTTTTAATATATTGCTTGGTTTATTAACTTTAACACTAGCTTCTTGTTGAAATTCACTAAATGCTGTAAATAAAGCATCATATATTGCTTTTTGTTGTTTAATACTTTCACCAATTTGTGGTTTAACTTCATATTCTAGTTTTTTACTAACTTCATTTATTGGCGTTCCAATTATGAATTTATTAATTAAATCAACTGTTTGCTTTATTTCTGATAAAGATACTTTTTCTTGAATGAATACATTTTTATGTTCAACATGACCTTTATCTGTTATAACAATTGCAATTAAATTATTATCACTTATTGGAACAACTTCTACTTTACTAATTTTATTTTCATCACTAGATTTACCTAAAACAATTGATGTATAATTAGTTAATTCAGAAATTATTTCCATACTTCTAACTATGGCATCTGATAAAGCTAGTGAATGATTATGAAATATTTTATTTAAATTAATTACATCTTCTCCAGTTAATTCTTTTGGTTGCATAATATTATCAACATAATAGCGGTAACCTTTTTCACTTGGAATTCTTCCAGATGAAGTATGTGTTTTTTCTAATAGATCTAATTCTTCTAAAATACTCATTTCATTTCTAATAGTAGCACTAGAACAATTTAAGTTTTCACATATTGATTTTGATCCAATTGGTCTTGCTGTTTTAATATATTCTTCAACAATTAATTTTAGCAATTCTTTTTGTCTTTCATTTAGCATATTTCACCTTCTTTAGCACTCATTCTTATCGAATGCTATAATCAGTATACTATTATAATTTAGCATTGTCAACATATGAGTGCTAAATTTCATGAATTTTTCACAAAACAAAAAAAGATTGAAATTATTTGCATTTCAATCTTTATATTTTTTTATATAATTTAAAAAATTTAAACATCTATATAACATTTTGTTAACAATCATATCAATAGATAATATGATGATATCTTTCTAACAAAGAAATAGATTAAATTAATTTATTTGATTATTATTAATAATAAATTGTTTTTTAATATATTGCTGTCATATTTATACCATTAATTGATTGTGCCGTACCAAAATTTTGAGACCATGTATAGCTAAAGACATCTCCGGTTTTCATTTCATATTTATATTTGTATAATCCAGAATTATCAATAGTCCATCCTCTAGAATTAAACCAAACATCATGAATTGCAACCCCATTTTTATATAATACGGAGTGCATTGTGTGTGTTTCTCCAGCATCAACCCTACCTGCTATTGTGAAAATAAAAATTAATACTCCGTTTCCTTTAGCTGTATACGATGACCCTGCAAAGTCAACATTTGTAAATGATGCTGTCGTACCTGTTATTTTAGTTCCATTTACCCATGCCGTTTTACCAGATGCAATATCAGCTGCAGTTGCAGTAGCTGCTGTTTGACTAGCTAAACTATTTGCTGTTACAGTTCCACCTGTTGTATATCCTGCCGGGATTGTAAAACTTCCTCCTGCATTTAAGTTAGATGATAATGCCCCATTATTTGGCATTGTTCCAACTACTCCTACACCTGCTGTACTTGTAAATGTTTTTCCTGTCAAAACATTATTTGCTGTTGCTGTTCCATGCATTGCATTATTATATGCTTCATCATATCCTTGCTGATTTCCATCTGCATATCCTTGTGTATATCCTTTATTTGTTCCTGTTATTTTATTTCCATTAACCCATGCTGTATATCCTTCAACAACATTTTCTGATTTTGCTGTTGCCGATGTTTGACTAGCTAAACTATTAGCTTTTACAGTACCACCTGTTGTATATCCTGCTGGGATTGTAAAACTTCCTCCTGCATTTAAGTTAGATGATAATGCCCCATTATTTGGCATTATTCCTACTAATAAATTTCCTTTCGAATAAGCTATTTTACCATCTAAAATTTCACTTTTATCGGTGTTAGTTAATTCTAATTGTTTCATTAATTCTTGATATGTATTATTTATAGTATTATATTTATTTTTTAATAAAGTTATTTCTTCTTCAGCATAACTACATTCTAACTTGTCATCAACAGCTTCTACTGTTTCACTTTTAATATTATCTAGTATACTTTTTTTATTTTGTAAATCTGATAAAACAGATGTCAATAATACCAATGATATTATTAATATTGTATATAAAAT
>JAQVKM010000019.1 GCA_028694645.1 Bacilli bacterium | reverse complement strand
TATAGTTTTAGATTCTGAATCTACTGATAAACTAACAGATAAATTTAACGTTACCCCATGTATAGAGGATATATTTATCTGCACTCTTAACGATAAACAAATCTTTAAAAATACTACACTATTTTTTAAAGCTGAAAAAATAACAAACTGTAACCTTTAATTAAATAGAGAGAAACGGAGGTAAATATTATGAGATGTAATTGTAGTTCAAATTTTAACTATCAAGTTGCAGGTTTATGCGATATTCCAGATTTCAATTTAGACACTAATGTAAACTCTAATTGGACTGAAATAAGTGTTCCTGAAATTCTAACTATTCCATGTGCTAAACCTGATATTGAAAGTATTGACAAAATTTATATAAATTCTAAAATAACAACAACCAAGATTATAAAGACTCCAACATCACCTAAAGACGGGACTACTTTAATTGCAAATCCAGAAGGTTTAAAGCTAACTGGATGGAAACTTTTAGTTGAAGGTTTCTTATGTCAAACTTTAGTTTATACTGCTGATGAATGTGAACAATCTGTTCATTCAGCACATTTTAATATGCCTTTCTCAACTTATATAGTATTACCTGAAGATACTGATTTAAATGATAAATTTAATGTTAGAGTATGTATAGAATATGTCTTTACTAAAAGGTTAACCCCAAGAACTATATTTAAAAATGTTACTGTATATCTACAGGCTGATAAATTAAGTTAATATACAAGTAATTTAATAAAAAACTAGAGCCATCCTATTTATTAAGAAGACTCTAGTTCCTTTTTTATAAAATATAATGCTCTATTTATTTTCTTTATGATCAACTCTAAAAAACAACAATTTTATTAGATATTCAAACATTGTATAAGTTTTGTAAAATAGTTATAATAAACAAAGTAAAACTTATATTTATTTAAATTACACACAAGTAAAGGTGGGAAATAAAATGAAGCCTAATATGATATTTTTTGACATTGATGGAACCTTGCTTAGCGAAAAGACTTTTACTGTTCCAGAAAGTGCAAAAGAAGCTATAAAAAAGACACAAAATAATGGACATCTTGTATTTATTAATACAGGCAGACCTATTTTAGAAATTGATGATTGTATTAAAGAACTAAATTTTGATGGATATGTATGCGGCTGTGGTACTTATATAGAATTTAAAAATAAAGAGTTATTTTATAGAAGTTTAGGCGTAGATTTATCTAAAAGAATCGTAAAGAAACTTCGCGAATACAAAATAGATGCAATTTTAGAAGGTAAAAAAGGCGTTTATTATGATGCTGATGAAAAAATAATATCTAGTGAAGTTCGCAGAATTAAGGGACGTCATACAGATGTAGGCTTTTACACTGGACAAACCTTTGACGATGCTGACATAGATTTTGATAAATTAGTTATTTGGACTAATGAAAACAGTAATTTTGATTTTTTCCATAAAGAATTTGAAAATACCCTAGAATTTATACATCGTGGTGAGGATTTTTATGAATTAGTTCCACTTGGATTTTCTAAAGCCTCTGGAATTCAATATTTAATGGAACATTTAGATATTCCTCACCAAAATACATATGCTATTGGTGATAGCACTAATGATTTATCTATGCTTGAATATGTAAAAAACAGTATTGCTATGGGCAATAGTCATCCACTTTTATTTGATTTAGTTTCATTTGTAACAAAGGATGTTGAAGAGAATGGAATTGAATATGCACTAAAGCACTACAATATAATTTAAAGAAAATAGAACATTATCTAGGTTTGAATAATTTATTTAGATCTAGATAATTTTTTTATTTTAATTTTTACGGTTCTAATCCAAATAACACCACTTTATAACTAATTTAATATCCATAAAATAAAAGTTAAGAATAAGTTGTTAAAGTCCGACATAGTGAATAAAATCTCTGTCATAATAATATATTTACAGTAATAAAATGTACAGTTATCTGAGGAGGTAAATATGATTTATTTAGACAATGCTGCAACTACCTTTCCTAAGCCTAATGAAGTTTATGATGAAGTTCTAAACTGTATGAAAAATTATGCAGCTAATCCTGGCAGATCATCACATGACATGGCACTTAAAGCATCTCAAAAGGTTTTAGAAACTAGACAGTTAATTGGAGATTTATTTAATATATCTAACCCTTTCAATATTATATTTACATGCAATGCTACTGAAGGATTAAACATAGGTATTAAAGGGTTATTAAAATCTGGAGATCATGCGATAAGTTCTGTAATAGAACATAACTCAGTTTTAAGACCATTGAAATCATTAAATAAAAAAGGCGTAGAAACAACTCTTGTAAATGTGGATGAAAATGGCTACGTAGATATAAATGACATAAAAAAACAAATGAAAAAAAATACTAAAGCCATAATTATAAATCATTGTTCTAACGTTATAGGTACAGTACAAAATATACAAGCTATAGGAAAATTATCACATGAAAATAATATATTATTTATAGTTGATGCATCTCAAAGTGCTGGAATTATACCAATAGATGTAATAAAAGACAATATAGATATCCTGGCATTTCCAGGGCATAAAGGACTATATGGACCACAAGGAACAGGGGCACTTTATATTAAAGAAGGATTGATACTTGAGAGTTTTAAGGATGGAGGTACAGGAAGTGAATCACAATCCATGCTTCAGCCAGATATACTTCCTGATAAGTTTGAAAGCGGAACTTTGAATACTCATGGTATTGCAGGACTTGGTGAAGGGGTAGATCGGAAGAGCGTC
>JAQVKM010000004.1 GCA_028694645.1 Bacilli bacterium | reverse complement strand
TCATCAACAGCTTCTACTGTTTCACTTTTAATATTATCTAGTATACTTTTTTTATTTTGTAAATCTGATAAAACAGATGTCAATAATACCAATGATATTATTAATATTGTATATAAAATACCTGTTGAAGCAAAACCTTTATTCATAATATCACCCCTAGCCTTCTTATAATATTTTAACATAAAAAAGATAATAAAACAAGATATGAATAAATCATATCAATTTTTTAAAACCCATTCTTCATATCCTCCCAATATATTTACAACTTTGTATCCATAATTTGATAATATTTGGCAGGCCTTTTTACTTATTAATCCACATCTACAATAAATAAAATATTTAGTCATTGCATTTAAATATTCACTTGGTTTACAAATCAATTTTTCAAAAGGGATATTTATTGATGTTGGAATATGATTATTGTTATAACATTGATTATTTCTAATATCAATTATTTTTATTTTTCCTATCATTGGTAATAGCTCATCAATAGTTATATTTGACATTTATATCACCTACTATATTATATGCAGATATTTTTTTATGACAAAAAAAAGAAGAGTTAGTTCTCTTCATCACTAAAGAAGTCATCAAAGAATTGATCATCAGTTATTTCTTCGTGACTAAATTCTTTTGGCTCTTTTTCTTGTTTAACAACTTCTTTTTCAATCTTTTCTTCTTTTTTAGATTGATTTTCTTTTTCTTTTCTTTCTTCTTCTTCTAATTCTGCTATTTTAGCATCTATTCTTTTAACTAAATCATCAACATCTAGTCCACCTTTTTTTGGAGATGATCCAAACATTTCTGGATTAAACATTGGATTAGCAAAAGGATTTGGAATGTTGTTATTTGCCATATTAGGCATCATATTCATATCATTTCCACCTAATAAATCATCAATTTTTCTTTGTCTTTTTTCTTCAACAAAAGCTTTGATATTAAAAGTTGGAACTTTTTGTTTTTCTCTTTCTGGGTATTTAGCCTTAGGATAAGATTTTCCCCATAAGTTTTCTTTATCCATTTCCCATGCTGGTTTCATTTTTGTTTTAAAAGGCATTTCTCTAGTTCTAATAATAATCATAGTATACATAGGTAATCTTTGTAAATCAGAAACTGTAACTAATGGCGTTGAAGATGTTTTATCATCTTTTTTAGATTTTACTTCTCCACACATTTTACTTATTTCTTCCAAAGCTGATAATTCTGAACTAATTAAATATATCCAGTTACCACAGTTACCTTTAATTGTATCTCCTTTTTCTTTTCCATAAACTTCTGTTAATTGAGCAAAGTTTTGGATAATAAAAGTAAATCTAATTAATCTTGAACGAGCTGCCGTAACCATTGCATCAGCATCTTTTAATGGAGGCATGTTGGCAAACTCATCTAGAATGAAGTTTGTTTTATATTCTAGTTTTCCACCATTTTGATATGCTACATCTATTAATGTTTCATAACATTGTTTTACAAAAATAGTAGCTAGTGGATGATATGTTTTCTTTTCATCATGTATTATTATAAATACTGCTGTTTTCTTTCTTCCAATATCTTTCATATCAAAATCACTATGAGAAAGCATCTCAGATAAATTTTCTTTAGATGAAAATAATTTAATTTTTTGCTTAAAAACTGATAAAATGCTTCCTTTAGTATCTGTCGGTGCCATTAAAGTACTGGCAACATTTATATATGCTGGTGAAGCTTGATCTTTATCACTAAAGTACTCTTTCATATATGTTGTTGCACCTATTTTTTCTTCACCAACAGTAGTCATTAAATTGATTGTATTCAAATTTATTTCTTCTTCTTTAGCATCTTCAAATAAAGCTAAAGCAAGTCCAGCAAAATAATCAGCTGATGTATTTTCCCAAAAAGGATCATTTCCTTTTGATGATTCATCATAAAGAATATTTTTAGCTAAATCATCTAATAATTCTGTTGCTTTATCAATATTACCTTCTTTATATAAACTATAAGGTAATGTTAATGGATTCCAACAATTACCATTTTGAGGATTACGAAAATTAAGTAAAATTATATTATATCCTTTTTCTTTTAGTTCTTCAGCATTTCTTTCATATATTTCACCTTTAGGATCGGTAATAATCATTGATTCTCCAGCTTTAGCTAACGTTTTAACCATTGGTTGAACTATACTTTCAGTTTTACCTGAAGCTGTTGATCCAATAATTAAGTTATGCCATTCTCCTGAATCAACCCATATTTCTTTACCATTATTCATTAAGGGAATTCCTGCTACTTCTGATGTTTCAGCTAAAGGATTTACATTATGTAAATGTCTTTTCATTTCTTTTTCAGTAGCCCATCTAGAATATCCTTTTTCTTTTTTTGGACCAGATGTGATTCCTACACCTTTTTCTCTTTCAAAAAAATGAGAAGAAACACTTGTAATTAATAGCATTAATGTAGCTATATAAAACACCATTGTTGGAGCAAAATATTCAGTTAATCCAGGAATTGGATTTAAAACAACTAGTTCTCCTGTTGCTGCAAATGACATTATATTTCCTACCGCTACAGCTACAAAGTATAGTAGAAATATTATAAATGATACAAATATGGCCCAATCTTTTGGTTCTGCTCTAAATTTTAGTTTCATCTAATTCCTCCTAAATTTTGTTATTATTTTTGTTTTTTCTTATCATAAAATAGTATACACCTAAACTAGCTACAAAAACAATACCCAATACTATTAATGACAAATATATAATATCTATTTTAAATATATTAGTTACCTTATTTTTATAAAAAGTAAATTTAATATTCTTATTAATATTATCACTTGTTATATACCAATAATAAGTATTTCCTTTTTTTAAATCAGCATTATCATAGGTTACTTTTTGACTTGTATGTAATTCAATTGTTACTTTTTTTAATTCCTCATAATCATTAAAACAATTAAATGTGTCTGATGTTTTAATACTAATTTGTTGATTTGAATTTAGAACTTTAACATCATCATAACATAGTGATAATAAAGCCGAATATTTATAATCACTATAGTTATATTCATTTATGGTTTGATATATTGATGTATTATTTTTAATCAATATATTTGTTGATGGTGAAATAATTAAATCATCATTTATAAAATATTTCCCCGATAATTCTTTCACTGTTGTTTCAACATCATTATTAATTTCATTTTGATTAAAGATGGCATTTCCATATTCTTTTATTTTATTATTCTCAATTTCAATTCTATACTTAGCTTCACATCCAGAAGTAAATAAAATAAATATCAAAAATAAAATTACTTTACTTTTTTTCATATCACACCTTCTATCAATCTAACATATAAATATATCCTGCAAATTTATATACTTTATTTCTTGTTTGAATTTGTTCTAAAGTAAGTGTTTTTCTTTGCCAACCATAAGGATTAGAATTACTTTTTACAGATGATACATTAGCTTCTGAAATTACAACTGTATTATCACTATTAATGGCTTCAATAACAGCAACATGCCCAGCTGCTCCACTTCGCTTCCAAGATATAATAGCTCCTACTTTTGGTTTTGTATAATCGCTTGAAGATTTAAATCCTAGCGTTCCAAGTGCTAAATTTCGGTCATACCAAGTTCCAGCATCTGAAGCAACATTCCACTTTAAGTTACTTCCAACTGTTGATAAAATTTCATTAGCTCTACCAAAAGCATACCAAGTACATTGTCCAGTATAACCTCCAGCATAAGATAAATTTGATGAACTAAAGTAGAAATCTTTTCCTAATCCGGTTCTTGTTGGTTGAGATATTCTTTCTGAAAAGCCTGTTCCGTCTGCTGATGATAAACCTGGCCCTGAAATACTTGAATCTTGATTAATAAATGATGAATTATGATATTGTAATCCTTCAACAACACGATTATATATTTCAGTTATTATTTTATCAATATTTGATTTTAATTCTTCAGATAATTCATCATCTTTTACATTTGAATATGAATTTTTCTCATTTTTTAATCTATTGAATAAATATCCATTTATAATATCTCCTGTATAATTAGTCCCTGGATTATAATCTGTTATATCTGATATAATTATATTTGAAGATAAATTGCTTTGATTATTTGAATTACTAGTGTCATCTCCTACTATTTCAGCTTTCATTCCTGAAGGATTTTTAGCTCCTTTTATAGATAAAATATCTATTTTTTCATTTGTCGCTGTTTTAGCTTTCATACAAGCTCCACAAGAATCAATAACCATTGCATTATACTCAATATTATTTATTTTGATTACAAATGTTTCTTTATAATCTCTATATTTTATACCGCTTATTTTACCTGCTAAATGATATTTATAACATGGATCTGAAGACTTAGTAACATTAAGACAGGCATTTGTTGCAGTAGCTACCATCAAATAATCTATTCCATTTTCAGTATAAAAATACCATCCATTTTCATTTAGTTTAACTTTATCACCTAATTGATTTATATTACTTTTTAAACCAGGTAAATATGTTCCTGTTCCAGTACTATCTCCAGTATAGTAATAAGTTAATTGTGTTTCATATTGTATTTTAAAATTAATTGTTTTTTTACTATTATATATATTGAAAATCATTACAAATATTGAAATCAATATTATGCATTTTAATAATTTGTTTATTTTTTTATAATCAATATTTTTTTTATATTGGCAAAGCATAATAAATAATAAAAATATCAGTATTAAAATTATTATCATTGCTTCACCACCTTACTAATTTTTATGAATTATATCAAACTCATAAATATTGTTATTTTCTGAAAAATAATCTTGATCTGATAACAAAGAATTTGTTGAAAAGGTTATATATCCTTTTAACTTTTCATTTTCAACAAATAATTTTACATTTTCATATATGTCATCTATTCCTCTAACAAATGAAATATAACAAGTAATATCACATTCATTTGCCTCAACATATCCTTGACTTGCCTCTTCTTCATAATATTTTTGTAATAAATTTAAAGCAGATGCTATAACATCATCTTTAGTAAACCCATATTTATTTAATAAATCTTCTTTTTCAATAATTTGACCATCTTTAATATCAACATTATATATGATATAACTTGTTAAAAATGTTTCTTCTTCATAACTATAATTATCATTTTTAATAACAAGTGAATATAAATTATTATTTTTAAATATTTGACTATTAATATATGATGTTTCGTCATTTTTTGTTGATTCATAAAGATCTTTTATTGCTATATTTATTTCATCAGCTAAACCAGAATCAATATTAATTATTGGATATTCTTCTTCATAAACATAATCTTCATTTTTTATTTTTTTTATTTGTTCTTTATTTGAAATATAAAAACTTATGATTACAGCTATTAAAGCAAAGATGAATATCGAAATAATTATTTTAATATAAATTTTATTTTCTTTCATAATTACACCAATCTTCTTATTGTCAATATTGCTCTATATGCGGCATTATTACTTATTTTTATTCCTGTTTTAGCACTAGCTGCATGAACTATTTTATTATTACCCATGTATATAGCAACATGCCCATTATAACAAATAATATCACCTGGTTTAGCGTTAGCTAGATTAGTTCCTATATCTATACCATAACCTCTCATGGCTGCCGAACTATGAGGTAATGATACTCCATATTTTGAAAATATTGTCATTATAAAACCACTACAATCTGCTCCATTTGTTAAACTGGTTCCTCCCCATACATAAGGATTTCCAACAAATTGTAGAGCATAATTAACAATTTCAACCCCTGTTCCGCTTCCAGTAATTGTATTAGTTGGATTTTTTGATTGCTCCAAGTCTTCCATATTATCAATTGTATCTACTATCGTACCTTGATAACGTATATCACTTGGTGGATTATAATATTTACCCTCAGGAATACATGTACTATCTGAATCGGGATGAACATCTACATCATATATTTTTAATTTGTTAAAATAATTTTCATGGACTTTTCCATATTTCAAATATGAGACAAATTTTTCATCACTTATACGATAATATGTTTTATATAGTTGATCTTTTTTGGTAGTACAAGAAGAACATGCATTATCTTTAACTGTTCCACTGCATGTATATAAATCTCCATATTCTGACGCTTGTTCAACTAAAGCATCAGCTAAATCATCAAGTTCTGTATAAATAGCATTTTTAGTTAATGATCCTGATGTTACTTTTTGATCTTCTAAAGTTAAAATTTCTATTAAAGTATTATCATTTCTATTATAAGAGATTGTTTCAAGTAATAAAGGAATATCCAATTTTATTGGATTATCATATTTATCTAATTTTGTTTGATAATTCTCATAAATAGATTTGAAATAAAATAAAAATTTGCCAAATGATGATGCTTCACATGATTTTTTTTCTAAATCTTTATCGCTCATTTCTTTACATATTCCCAAATTAACTAAATACCCTGTAATATCATTAAAATCTAAAGTGCCATCTATTAATCCAAGTATCTCTTTACTTGTATTAACTTCACTTCTATCATCTTCTACTGAGGTTAAAATTACAGACATAAATATTATAAGTACTACAACTAATAAGCCAGTTAAACTTCCAATCATAATTATTTTTTTTGTTAGTATTTTTTGAATTATGATGTTTCCAAGTTGTTTTTTTAATTCTGGACTTGCCTGTGATTTTTTAATTTTTTCAATAGACTCTTGTGCTGCTATGCCACCTAATGCAGTTTTTCTAGCTTCTTCATTAGCTATTTCTTTATTAGATTCTTTTTTTTGAAATGAATTAATCATAGTGTTTTTCATATTATTGAATACATTTCTATTTTTTAATGCACCTATTTTATCTTTAAAAGCTTGTGTTTCCTGATTTGGTTTTTTAATTAAATTTTTAATATTATTTTCTTTTTTGTTTTTTTTATTATTTAGAAAAAAATTTCGATTTGAATTCATAACATTTTTTTCAACATCATCTTCTAAATCGAAATTTTCTCCTTGTGGATTATCGATGACATTATCTTCATCATTAATATCATCAAAAATATTTTCACGTTTATCATCATCATGATTCATATAATATCACCACCTATTTAATAAATTATAGTCCTCCACCACTACCGAATGAATCTAATTCTTGTTCAGTAGCGACAACATTAATTTGCATTCTACGACTTCCACAAACGAATAATGCTTCTCCTTGTGAGTAACGTTTAATACTTTCTTTTTCATTATCATTTAAATCAATTAATTTTGATAAATCTTCAACAGCTTGTTTTTTAAGCCCCATAACTAAATAATATGAAGCATTATCAAATATAGCTTTTCCTTGCGTAATTACAGAAGGATCACTAAAATCTGTTGGTTGTTGTGTAATAATTATTGTACCTGTATTATATTTTCTGGCACGTCTTTGAATTTGAGCTAAAAAGTCAGCTCCTAATGTGTTATTGCCTGATAATAATACATGTGCTTCATCAACTGTTAATACAGTATTAACATTTTTATTTAGAGTTAATCCCCATGCATATTTTAAAATGTTAAAAAATAAAGCATTTCTGATATTTGTATCAGCATTCATTATTTCTCTAATATTAAATACTATAAAATCACTATTTGCACCTATTGTTGTGTGCCCATCAAAATAATATTTTAATTCTTTAACAATTGGTCTTATTTTAAGTTCTAATTTTTCCATGACTTCTTTTTCTTTAGTAGGTTCTGTCATAGATGCTAATTTTCCTCTTATAGTAGCATAAACATCTTTAAATGTTGGATAATCTTTTGATGTGAATTTAGTAAAATCTGTTTCAAAATTCATTCCAAATCTTCGATATGTTTCTTGAATCATTTCACTACCCATATTTAAAACATCTTCATCTATTTTAGGATCATAATATTTCATAAAGGCTTTAACACTTTGAAGTGTTCTTGTTAATACTGTATATCCAAGTCCTCCTTGAATTTCTTCTTCATCAGCATCAATTACAACTTCTAGTGGATTAATCATTCCATATTCTCCACCTTTACCTAAATCAATAAAGTCACCATTATATCTTTTGGCCATATCTTCTAATTCACCTTCAGGATCAATAACCACAAGTTGACAATTGTTTCTTATATGAGTTCTAAGCATAATTTTCATAGCTGTTGATTTACCACTACCTGATGTTCCTAATATAATTAAATTCGCATTATTTCTATTATGTTCTTTTTTGATTTGATATAAAAATTGGTTAAATAATATAACTCCGCCTGAAAAATCAACACCAAGCAATGTAGCTAATCCTGGATCTTTTATACTATCAAATATAAATGGATACATAGCTGCTAATGTTGGAGCTGGAATTGGAGTTCCTATTCTATCTTCAATATCTTGTTTTGGAAATATTGGTAATATTGATTTTAAAACTGTTTCTTGTTCAAATCTTAAAGGAAAAGCTCTCATTTCCATAGCTTCTAAATAATTTTTAACTTGAAATTTCTTGTTATTTAATTCTTCTTCCGTATTAGCTGTAATCATAATATGCATTTGAAAATCATATATTTTTTGTTGACTTGAAGCTAATTGAGTTATAAATTGCTCTAATGATTCATAATCTTGTCTTATTCTTTCTTGAAAGGTTTGATCTTTTTCTTCTTGATATCTTACTTTTAAATCAGCTATTTCTTTGTTTAACATTTTTCTAATAACATTAAATTGCATTGGAATATGTTTAATAACAACTTTTATTCCTGACATACTAGTTAATGATGATAAATATCCTGGTTGAATATATTTTGGATATGAAACAACAGTTAATATTGTTGCATATTTATCACTAATATTAAAACTATTTGATTTAAATTCTAACCCCTTAGGAGCTATTTGACTTTTAATATCCATTATCCAATCACCGTCCCAAAATTAGTAGTTTGTCCACCATTTAAGAAATTATCTAATATAATTCTTAAATCATCATTAGTGACTTGGTTTGAATTTAAACCAGCACTTGCAAAATTAGAAATTAAGTTTCTAATTCTTTTTGAAATAATGTCATTATTTTTTTCTTTAAATAAAAGAAAATATTCAGTATCCACAATACTATTTGATGTGAACATATTAGCTTTATTAATATCTTCAATTATTAATTTTCTTCTAGCCAAATCTTGTGTTGAATTATAAAGTAATTGCAATTGTGATAAGTAAATATTTATATCAACTGGTCTATCTGCTACAACTATCCAAAACTCATAATCAATCATATTATATACATTACGTAAATTAGCTATTATAGAATTTTGTGTATCTTGGTCAAGTATAAATATATTTCTTGGAGCTATTTTAATTCCACTTACTTTTTCATTATTATCTAAGATTATCATTCCATTTGTAATACTTTTTACTGGAACAAAATCTTCTGTATATTTACTCTTTATCTGTTTCTTTTTCATCTAGTACACACCAACCTTTCCATATAAAATTCCTTCTTGTTGTAAAATACTCCCAAAGAGATATTAGAAATGTTAAAACATTATGATAATTTGGTATAGGAAATACTAAAAAGGCTGTAATAGACATCGGCAATAATGATATAACTGCCCATATCCAACTTGATATATCTCCTAGTGCTATTAAGATAAATGTTATAACTGTTCCACTACCTAATAAAATTAAATCAAATGGATAAAACATTCCAAATATTTTTAATGATTTTTTACTATTAGCTGGAATTAAATAATTATTCATTTAGCTCATCCCCTTTTATTTTTTTTCTTTTGATTTTAACATATCATTCAATGAATTTAATGATTTGTTGCCTTCTTGTTGAGATTTTCTTAATGTTGAAATATCATCCAAGAACTGTTGAATTTGATCTTTTGACATACTTTTGCCTGCAAAATCATATGAATCATTTACTTTAGCTTTACCTGTTGCAGAATCATATCCTATTGCTCCTGGCATAGTTTGATTAACATATGCAATTGAAGTATTTAATGAATTAATCGCATTAGATAAATCTGTCAATTGTTCTGTTTGTTGTTTTATTGCACCTTTAATTTCACTAGTTGTTCCAGAACTGTTTTTTACTCCTGATATATCAGTTAAGAAGTCTTCAAATCTAGCTTTATTATTAAATGTATCATTTTTATTTCTTAGTTCAGCTGCATATTTTGAAGCTGCAAAGGCATTATTCAATACTTCTGTTATATTTTTACCGCCTTTTTCGAATCCTTTTTGAACACTTCTAGCTATTTCTGTAGCCCCAGACATTACTGGATGTTCATAACTAAACTTACCTCTTAAATCCTCTTTTTTCTCATTTAGTTTTGATAATTCTTCTCTTCTTTCTTTGTCTAATTTGTTTTTATCAGTTAAATAGTCATTCATCATAGATTTTTTATCAGTAGGTGTTCCTTGAAAAGATCTTAGACGTTGTAAATAATTCCTTTTTAACTCATCCAGTTTTTTATCTTTGTCATCTACTTTTTCTTGCATATCCTGTAAAGCCTTTTTAGTTCTATTATTAGCAATAATTGAACCCATAGTTCCAAGAGCTAAAGCTCCTGTTCCAGCTAAAGCTTTACCTGTATATTTTGTTATATCTTTACCACCTAAGGCTTCATCTTGAAATTTTTTAAGTGGATTTAATTTGAAAGCCCCACTTAATTTTATTCCAAAAACGCTTTCAATAATAGAAGGTAATTTTTTAGCAAACATCAAAGCTCCTATTATTAAGAAAACAAATACCCAGTATTTATAATCTGTACTTGATGATACATCCCATATATTATCTAAAGATGAGATAATATAAATAGCAAGATATAAAGCTCCTAATCTTACAAATAAATCTGCCCAAGTTTTACCTACTTCAGTTGCCCATTTTTTTAACATGCCACCTTTTGATTGTGAAGGATCAATATATGACATTATTGGAACTGGAGATATGATTTGTAAAAATCCTAGTTTTATTGAACGAACTGCTATATCCATGCAGAATGTTACCATTAATATAGCTACAACACCACCAACTAAAGATGATATTATAAACCAATAATTGACTCTATAAATACCAAATCCTGATGAAGGAGAATTATAGATATCAGGTTTAAGTATATCTTTTACAGAAACAGCTCTACAATATCCTGATGAGTTTGCAAAACTATTTAAAATGTTTTCCCCTTCAGTAACCGAGGTAAATGTTTCAGCATCTTCTAATTGAAAAAATGGTCTAAATATTAATAATGAAATATAATCGCCTGTGCTTTCTGCTTGGGCTTGTTGTTCACATCTTTCATCCATTAAATAATAATTTTCTTCACCAGCATCATTTTGGCCCAAAATAAATCTTTCTAAAATTTTATCATCTAATATAGCATTTTGTGCTCTTGTCATTAATGAAAAAAGTTGTGGGGCCATTATAATAAGTACAAAAGTAATTACAATTCTTTTGATTAAATTAGCTCCACCTTTTTCTTTATCCGTTATATTTCCCGGATTAATTACATAATTGATTAATACAAACGATATTTTAAATATCATAAATAAACCAATTAAAGTATATATTCTTGTTGAAAAATCACTAACAGTTGTATCTTTAAATATATCTATTTGTGCTAATTCAGTTATTATTTCATATGCAATACTTATTATCCAATACACTGCTTTATCTAAAACAGAAGATATTGATCTAATAATATCTAATCCTACTTTATCGTTCATTTAATCATCTCCTATTTTAAAACGCAACTTATTATTGCAACAATACTATCTCCATCAGTAATATTTTCAGTAATTCCACTAATATTAATAAATAATTTAACTAATAAAGGAACAAGGAAAAAAGCAACCCCAACTATAATTCTTTTTATTAAATTGTTTCCAGCAGCTTTTAAGTCTTTGTCATCCCCAGAGCCTATTACTTTAACAAAATCTAAAATACTTAAAACAACTATTAATACTGGGATGATCCATGTAAAATAATTATATATTTCTCTAATAATTAATATTGTATCACTGTTTTCTCCACCTAAAATTGAACATACAGAAGTATCTATATCTTCATCTTCATCACCATTTTTATCATTATAATATTCAGTATCTACATAAACATCACACAAGTATGTTGTCCCTGCACCAGTTCCTGTTTGATTACAACATACTTTACTATTATCTGTTTGTGTTGTTATGTTTGTTGAACTTGTTATAGCATAATTAAAAGTCCAATCATTACCAACATTTCCACATGCTCCAAATGGTGTATCTATAGCATTACTTGGTTTTTGAGTAAAATCAAAATCCCCTTCCCAAGTAAAATAATCACATTGACTTCTTTGAGTTGCTCCTGAGCCAACTACTGTACAGTATACTTTTTCTACACCCATTACTTCTTTATTAGAAGGTGCAGAAGCAGGATAATACCAAACACATTTATCAAATTTCCATTCTGAATCTAATCCCTTAATAGTATTACATTGCATATCATATGTTCCTAAATCATTGGAAGTAATTTCTTCCTCAACTTCAGGAGCAGTATAATTTTCTACAATAGAATATTTGTCACAATAATATTGTAAAGTCTGTCCAGAACCTGTTGTACAACAAACCCTTTTTTCAGTTGATGTTTCAACTGTTGAATATTGTTGATTGTTATTTGTTATCGTCTCAACATAAGACCATTTTGAACTATCTATATTCCTTGTTGAACACATTGCCGCTGCTTTCACATGACTAAAAGATGTAAATCCTAATAGTACTAATATAAATGTATACATAATTTTTTTCATAAATATCACTCCACGCTAAAAAATATTTTTTTACAAATACATTATATCATAATAAAAAAAAATATGGAATAAATTCCATATAATTTCTATATTAATATTAGCAATCTTTTGTTTGTGAAACAAAACAACTGATACATCCTTGAATAGTACTTCCATCAACACTATCACTATCTGCAGAACCAGCTAATGCGCCAAACAATAATTGTACAATTGCGATAACTAAGAATACTAAAACGGCATAGATTGCTCTTTTCATTAATTTTGTTTGAGCACCCTTCATTTCTTTTTCATCGTTAGTCATTACAGCTTTAGCTAAATCAAGCATACCAAATATTATTAACATTATTGGTATAACGATTTTAATAACATTAACTACCATAACAGTAATTTTTGGAATTATTACATAAGCTTCATTGCTCATTCCTACTCCACCAACTGTACAAGTTAAAATATCTAACATAATAAACCTCCTCTTTGTTTAAAACAATTAAACATTACAATCATATAATACTTTATTTAATAAAAAAAGTCAACTTTTATTTGCTAAATAAGCTTAAAAGCGATTTCTTTTTTTCTTGTTGTTCTTCTTTTTGCTTATTAAATCCTAATCTAACTAAAAACGAATTTAAAGCGAATATACTTTTTTCTCTTTCATCAAGTGGTGGCATATTATAAAATACTTTAGCTCCAGACTCATATTCAAAATCTAAAACATCTTTTGAATTTAATAAGCTTTGATTTAAAACTACTTTTGCATCTCTTTTAGCTAAATCTTTAAATGCTCCACTATTAACTAGCATCAATTTATTTAATTTAATGATAGATGGTTCTACTAAATAAATAACATCATGACATAAATCTTCTGCTTGTTTTGAATCATTTATATCTACAATAATAACATCATTATCACTATATTTTGAAATTTGATTTCCTATTTCAAAATTAGTTGTAGATATAAGTGATTTATCACCAAAATATCTAAAGTCACTTTTATTTACTTCTATAGCCACTACTGAATAATTTTGTTTTAACTGATTTTTTATCATATAAGATAATGTTGTTGCACCAGACTGTTTAGTAACATTTTTAATACCAATAATTCTAGTTCCAACTACTGCTTGTTCATATTTTTCTATAATAACTTCTTCTCCTGATGTCATATCTAATTGTTGTATATGTGCAACATCACGATATGAATTAGGATTATTATATAAATACATTATTCCTTCTATGTTCTTAGTAAAATTATATATTCCCATTGAAATCAATTTTGATAAATAATCATTAGAAGTTCCCTCAGATGAATCGTCTAATAATAATATAACTTTATCCATATCTAATGAAATAGATAATTTTTGTAAGGTTTTAATATCACGATAATCTTTAATAGCTGTGATATCCAAAATCATTCTTTGAAAGAAAAAATTTTGAAATTGATTTATTATATCTTCAACTTCAAATTCACCTTCTAGTTTTTTTATAACATCAATTTCTAATGTTTCTAGCATCGATTGATATTTGTTAGCAATAATTACGTTCATCTAATTCCTCCTAACCTAAAATTCCACTTATCTTAGTTTCTCCGTAAACTGGAAATCTAAGTCCAACCCCTATTATAGGAATTTCAAAATACATATAAGCTGTTACTCCATAATAATTTCCTTTAGTTGTTGTATATTTGTATACACAATATTCATAATTTGCTGTTTCTTGTTTTCTAACAGCTGAAACATTATTTCTAGATGGACAATTATTAGAAGTAGGGCTAATACGATATCCCATACCAGACAAAGTCTCATTTATTTCTGCTTCAACTGCATTAATTAAAACAGAATTTTCTGATGCACTTTGACTTAAAATATCATCATATTTTTCGATTATTTCAACTATTTTGTTTTTTGCTTTAAAAGCCTTAGTGTATGCTAATGAACTTGCAAAAAAAATCATGAAAATAATTATAAATGTTATAACTATTCCCATTATAAAGGCATTTCCTATAGATTCTTTCATTTAATCAACTCCTAATTAAGCAGAAAATCTAAATATTTTTTCTGTTTCTGAATAAACTGGAACTTTTATTGTTTCACCAATTATAGGAAGATCTATAAAAATATAGCTTACAATACCATAATTAAAATATCTTGTTTTTGTTGTTCCATTTTGATAATAATCTAATTCATACAAACAATAAACATGATTTTTACCTGTTATAGCTTGAACGGCTGCTTTGTTATCTCTTGTTGGACAAGAATAACTACTTGCATCTCCTATTTTATATCCTATATTAGATAAAGTTTCAGTTATTTCGTTATTTGAAAGAATATTATAGCCTTCATAATTTTCTAATGCTTTTGCAATTCTACCATTCACTTTAAAAGCTTTCATATAACTTAAGGTTGCAGACAAGAAACCGAAAGTTATTACTATAAAAACCATTATTATATTGTACATTGGTACACTTCCAATAGCTTGTCTCATAATCTAACACCTCTTAATTATTCTTCACATTCAGAACTTGCTCCAACACATCCACCATTTTCCCAAGTTCCACCATTGTTCATACAACAAGCTTTTTTTTCTGTGCTTGTCATCATACTGTTGATTATTGGTGTTACAACTGCAACTATAATCCCTATTAAGATGATAGTTACTACAGTCATATTTGCTTCTCCAGCAGCTTCTTTCATTACCTTCACCACCTTACATTAATACTTATACATTTTTAGTATAACACTTTTTGTTTTAATTATCAAACATTACAATGTATTTGTTTACTTTTTTTTACACTTTTAATGATAATTTTTAATCAAACAAAAAGTTATCAAGCGATAACTATTTTTCAATAAATATTTTTCTTGTTATAAAATTCCATATCATTACTATTGCTGTTGCAAATATTTTACCAATCATAACATCTATTAATATTAAATCAACAGTTATATATAATATTACTTGATTTATTCCAAGTCCAATTACACTTAATAAAACAAAAATAAATATTTCTTTTATTGTTTGTTTTTTCTTAACATCAAAAACAAACTTAATACTAGCTATATAATTGAATATTAATGAAACAACAAATGAAATAATTGATGCATCTAAATAATACATTTTTATTATTTTTGTTAATATAAATAATAAAGCATAGTCTATTATAAAAGCTAATCCACCAACTATTCCAAATTTGAATATTTGTTTTAATAATTTTTGATTTTTTAAATTTCTGATTTTATTTTTCATTTTATTTCTCTTTATTATATAAATTGTTTAAAAATAATTCATATAATTGTTTATGTTTTTTTACAATAACTTGCAATATTGTTCCTGTTGCAAATAAAATAAATGTTAAAACTAGCAAAATACAAGAAACAATTAATGACGGAAATCTTGGAACTAATCCTGTTTTTAAATATTCTATAATAACGGGCATTCCAAGAGCCAATGAAAATAATAATATTATCAATGAAACAATATTAAAAAAGGAAGCTGGTTTATATTCTTTAAACAAATTAAAAATTGTTTTTAAAACTTTCATACCATCTTTATAAGTGTTTAATTTTGATACGCTTCCAACTGGGCGATCTCTATACGTAACTGGTATTTCAACTAATTTAAAATTTTTATCAACTGCATGAATAGTCATTTCTGTTTCAATTTCAAATCCTTTTGATAATATAGGAAAACTCTTAACAAATTCGTAGCTAAAAGCTCTATATCCTGTCATAATATCTTTAACGTTATTATTAAATAATTTATTAATTAAAAGTCTTACAATTTTATTTCCAAAGTTATGAAATGGTCTTTTATTTTCAGTAAAATATGTTGATGATAATCTATCGCCTATTACCATATCAGCTTTACCACTTAAAATTAAATCTACCATTTCTCTAGCATTTTCTGCTGGATATGTATCATCTCCATCAATCATAATATAACACTCAGCATCTATTTTTCGAAACATACTTCGAATAACATTTCCTTTACCTTGTTTATATTCATAACGAACAACAGCTCCTGCAGATAAAGCTATTTCATCAGTTTTATCTTTTGAATTATTATCATATACATATATTGTTGCCTCAGGCAATACTTCTTTATAATCTTTTACTACTTTTTCTATCGTTTTTGATTCATTATAGCATGGTATTAGTACTGCTATTTTATCCATAAAACCACTCCTTGATAATTACATTATACTAAAAAAAATACTTTAAATAAAGCATTTTAATTAAACATTACATTTATATCTACATTAGTACTTATTCCAGGAATGGCTCCTTTATCTGTAAACTGCCAAATTTTAAAATTATTTTGCCAATTAAAATAACAATTGTACTGAGCTATCCATCTTACATATTTTTTTGATTCTCTATTTATATTATATTTATAAAATCTATTATTAGTATATATTCCTATATTAAAGTATCTTTTATTATGAAAGAAACTTATAAATTCATCTATTATTTTATCATAAGTTTCTGAACTTATTTTAATTTTTTGATTGTTCATATAAAACTCTTCTATATCATAGTATATTCCTAGTTTAGGATTTAAATTATAATCATTTATAATTTTTAATATAAATTTATTTTCTTCTAAAGTATCCCATCTATTTTCAGCATAACTATATAAATATATTCCATAAGGAATATTATATTTTTTTATTTCAATTATATTTTGTTCAAAATTTTTATCAATATTTTTACTGCCATATCCAATTCTTAATATAACTCCATCAACAAATCTTCTTGTTATATCCCAATTTATATCTTTTTGATGTGAGGAAATATCTATTATTTTTTTTCCATTTGTAGTTAGCAATCCCGTAATTGAATTATAAAAATTTTTGTTTTCAAAATAAAAATTGTTTTTTTCTTTCATTTTAATAAATCTGTTTTGTTCTTGATATATTTTCTTACCTACCAAATTTATTTGATTTGGCAATGTTATAAAACTTTTTGCATTAATATTTGTTGTGGTAATAAATAATAAAATTATTATTAGCAATATTATACTAAATTTTTTCATATTTTATCACCTAATATTATTATATATTAAATATAAAATAAAAACCACATTTGTAAATAATTAATTATTTAATTTTTTTTCTTTTATATAATCAATCAAAACAAATATAGACATTGACCAAAAAATTATTATTAATGAATAGGCAGCAGATAAATACATAGAGCTAATGGAATGGCAAGATGAAATATGATTATATGAAACTCCTATACATAATACCAAATATGTAGCCAAAATACTACTCAAAATTAACCATTTATCTATAATTTTTTTATTTTTAAATAAAGCAATAATGGTAACTCCAATATATGAAACAAGTCCTATTATCCCACAAATTATTCCTGTTTTTTTATAAAGAAGTCCTATTATATTTAGTCGTCCAACATAAACATTCAAAAATTCTTTTTGAAGCATGTTTGGATCAGTAATTTTTGATAAATTAATATTATAAGAATAATTATCTCCAATTTCAGATGTTATATCGTCAACTATATTTATTTGTTTAATCAAACTATCATTTATATTAAATATTTTCAAACTAATTGTTTCATCACTTTGGCTAATATTAAAATCTATATTTATTTCACAATTTTCTTGTTTTTTACAATTTATTCTTTTTAAAGCTTCATTATTAACATTTGCTATTATATAATAATCTTCATAATTATATCTATACCATCCTTCAATATTTGAAAGTTGAGCTGGATATATTGCTGTATCATTGGTAGCTATTTCGAAAAATTTAATTGAATTATAACTACCAACACTTTCCATAGCAATTGCATTAACATCAGTATAATTGTTTGTATATTTTATTATTTCAAGACTAGTATTAAATAATTTTTTTAAATAACCTTCTCGCCAAGGGCTCATCAATGCTGATGGCATAGTAGACTGCTTTTCAATCAAACCATTTTTTTGTGCAGTTTCTATTTCATTAACTATATCTCCAAAAAAATTCTCCGCTTTAATAGCATTCTCATAATAGCCTTTTGCTTCAGCTGCAAATCTTAGTGCCCACCAAAACCATCCATCTTCTATTTGCTCATCACTCGGAATTCTACCATTTTGATCCATTGAAATGGAAATAGCATTTAATTCTTCTGAAATGCTATTAAGTGATGGACTAATATCATATAGTCTTTCAAGTTTTTCTTTAGTAACAGAAGTATATTCTATATTATCATAAGTTGGAACAGAATATATCGCCTCAATAGCTTCACTAAAATTAGTATTACTCAAATCAACTCTCGTAAAAACACCATATTTCATATAATTAATAGTTGAAATACCAATATTAAATGTTTGAAGAATTATTAATGGTAATATAAATATTATTATTTTTTTTAATTGAAATTTATTTTTATTTGTAACAATATGTTCTACTATCATTATCATAGTAAAAACTAAAATAAAAGGTAATATCCATATAGCATCTTCTCTAGTATTCCAAAATGTCGCTAATGATATTCCTCCAAATATAGACCACCATAATATATTCTTGTTATTTTTTCTATTAATAAACATAGCAAATATAGATGCCATAATTAATAAAACTTGACCCGGAGTTAATGAATTCCTATAAACCCTTTGTGCTGTTTCCAATGAAAACATAATTGGATTAAATAGCAATAATAAAAATATTAAATAAATAGGCCATTCTTTATGAAATATTTTTCTAATACTATATACAAAAATCAGACATGCAATTGAGTAAAAAAGTGTAATTCCATTTATATATGATATACCCAAAAAGGCATTAACGGCAAGAAAAAATGGAAAAAAAATTCCTTTAACTAAAGTTAAACTATTAAAATCTCCTAACCAGTTTAATTTTAATAAATTTGCCTCCATCATAATCATTAATTGATCATCACATGAACTATTGCCAATTGCATAAATAGGCAAATTATTAATTAAAATTTGTTTCAACACTATTAATAAAATAGCAAATAATAAAAATTTATATTTCTTTTTCACATTACCACCTATGCATATTATACAATAAAAAATAAATAAAAACCACATTTGTAAATATTTATATTACCATGTGGTCTTAACTTTTATTATTATTTAATTTGTTTCATTTTTTTGTATAAGCAAAACAGCTTCTTTAAAATTTTTGACTAATGCTATATTCCCTTGTAGTTGTATTGACTCAAATTCAGAGGAAATAAGTATTCCTTTTGTTTTTTCTTTTTCGCAAATCGACAAGTCCCTTTTCTTATCTCCTATGGCATATGACTTTGAAAAATCTATATCATATTCATCCTTTGCCTTATAAAAAAGTTCTAATTTTGGTTTTCGACAATTACAATTACTAAAAAAATGAGGACAATAATATACCTTTTCTATTTTAATTCCTTCTTTTTCTAATTCATTTAGCATATAATCAGTTAAGATTTTATAGTCAAATTCATTAAAAAATCCTCTTTCAATTCCAGATTGGTTTGTAACAATAATAAGCTTAAATCCCATATTTTGAAGAGATTTTAATCCATCAATAACCCCCGGTAAAAACTTAAATTTTTCTATTTCATGTAAATAACCAGAATCAAAATTAATAGTTCCATCTCTATCTAAAAATATAACTTTATTCATTATATGCTCTTAATATTCTTTCAATAATTGTAGTTGTAGATATTCCTGATTCTAAATCTATAAATTCTATTTTTCCACCATATTCTTCTATTACTGGTTTTTCAACTACATTTTTATTCTCCCAATCTTTTCCTTTAACGGATACATCTGGTTTTAATTTTTTTAATAATTCAATTGGATTATCATCTTCCATTAAAATCACATAATCGATACATTCTAATGCACAAAGCATTTCAATACGATCTTTTTCCTTTATTATTGGTCGTAATTCTCCTTTTATTCTCTTTATAGATAAATCGCTATTGACTGCAACAATCAAAACATCGCCAAATTCTTTGGCTTTTTTAAATGAGGATAAATGACCTGCATGTAATAAATCAAAACACCCATTTGTAAAAACTATTTTTTTTCCATTTTCTCTTAAGTATTCAATTATATAATCAGCTGTTTCAGAAGTTAATAATTTAAACTCTCTTGTAATTGATATATTGCTTACTAATTCATTTAGATTCACTGTGCTAGTTCCAAATTTTGATACAACGATTGATGCAGCTATATTTGCAATTCTACACATTTCTTCAATTGAAAATCCCAATGTCATTGTTAATGCCATGGTGGCAACAACTGTATCTCCAGCTCCAGAAACATCAATAATTTCCTTTGCAACAGCAGGAAAATCTTTTTTCTCGTAATCCTTATTAATTGAACTTATACCTTTTTCTGATCGCGTCAACATAACATAGTCAAAACCAAAATTTTCACATAACTTACCACTTTCAATAATAATTGACTCTTCTGTTGAAAGTTCTTTTTTAACTACGTCACTTAATTCTTTAACATTCGGAGTTACAATTGTTGCTCCAAAATATTTACTGTAGTCATTGCCTTTAGGATCCACAATTATAGGAATATTTTTTTCTTTGGCTTTTCTTATTAATAATTGTGATGTTTTTTCAACAACTGCTCCTTTAGCATAATCTGATATTATTAAAAGATTTATTTCACTAAAAATATCTTCTATATTTTGATTTAAATAATCATAGTATTCATATGGTAATTCCTTTATGTTTTCCTCATCTATTCTTAAAAATTGTTGTTTTTTTGATACAATTCTTGTTTTACATATAGTCTTGATATTTGACATTTTTCGAAAATGCAAAATATCAATATCATTTTTATTGAAATTATCAATTATGAAGTTTCCGGCTTCATCTTCCCCAACACAACCAAGAGCTTTTACGTTTGCACCTAATGAAATAATATTATTTATCACATTGCCAGCTCCACCAATTTTACATTGTTCTTCTCTCATTTGTATAACAGGAACTGGTGCTTCTGGTGATATTCTGCTAACATCTCCAAGAATATACTTATCTACCATATAATCACCGAAAACTAATATATTTTTATCATTTATTGCGCGTAGTTTTTCAACATTCATATTACTCTCCTATTTTTCCATCGTTTATCATTTTTTCTATTTTTTTCCAAGCAAAATCAACTGTTATATTTTCTAAACATGGCCAATTCCTGTTCTCTTTTTTTAAATTAGGACATCTATTTCCACAATTGAAGCAGCTCATTTCATTTACAATGATACATGGTTTTTTAAATTCATTCATTCTTTCAAATTTGTATTCAACATATCTATCATATGTATAGCCACCAGTTATTATAGCAACCGGGGTTTCTTCAATTACTGCGATATGATAAGCACTAGTGTCATTAGTTATAACAAGCTCTGCCTTTTTAATTATATTTATATAATCATTTAAATTTGTTTTTTGAACTAAATCAACAAAGGGAACTTTTAAATTCTTTTTGAATTGATCTATCGCTTCTTTATCAGCTACTGTACCAACTAAAACAATTGGCATTTTTGTTTTATCGTGTATTTTTCCAGATAATTCAACGTATTTGGAGATATCCCATCTTTTTAATTTCATACTTGCACTTGGAAATACAACAAAATATTTTTCTGGCAATTTTATTTTAGTTGGATATGTTTTTATTTTTTCATATCCAACATTTAAATCTAATTTATCATTTGATAATTTCTTTAAAAATATTGCATAATAATCAATTAAAGAAACTCCTTTGCCGTTGACTTCAATAATTTTATTATATATTTTTTTTGTCATGTGTCTTGGACAGTGAATAATAACATCTTTATCAATTAAACCAATTTTTTCTGTTCCAACAGCTGCTCTAGTCATTAGAACATTTGTAGTACACTCAACTATTCCTATTGGGTCAATTACTAAATCATAGTATACTTCTCTTATTTTTTTAAAGTTTTTAATTCGCTCTGGCAAACTAATAGTTCCCTTCGTAAAATCAAGTGGAATAATATGATCGTAAGTATCATCATTCTCATACAATTTATTTATTCCTTTTTGACAAAGTAAAGTTATCTCATAATTTTCCTTTGGGTATAATTTGTTTAAATGGACAGATGTGCATCTCCAAATAACGCCATCACCAAAAGCCATATTATAAATAACCAATATTTTCTTTTTTTGTGATTTTATTTTTTTGGGTTTAACAATAAATAACAGAATTATTAAATCAACATAATAAAGAATATTTTTAAAATCTCTTAGGAATAAATTTTTCTGAAATACACCATATATTTTTCTAAAATTATTGGATAAATAATTTCCTTGTTTCATTTTATCCCTCCTGAAATATCTTCATTTTTTTTTCTACAGCCTCACAAATTAAATGAATAGACATTATGTGATGTTCTTGAACTCTAGCTGTTTCTTTATAATTAAAATTTAAATTAAAGTCACTTATTTCTTTAATTATTCCACCATCTTTTCCTGTCATAGATATTGAAATAATGCCATTTTTATTTGCTTCTAAAGTTGCATTAATAATATTTTTAGAATTTCCACTTGTTGATATTCCTATAAAAATATCACCAGCTTTACCAAGTGCCTCAATTTGTCTTGAAAAGACAAAATCATATCCATAATCATTACCCATACAAGTTAGAATAGAAGAATCGGTTGTTAATGCAATAGCCGGTAGTCCCTTTCTTTCTAAACAAAATCTTCCAACTAATTCCGCTGCGAAATGTTGTGCATCTGCAGCTGAACCACCATTACCAGCTATCAAAATTTTATTACCATTTTTCATGGCATTAATAATCAAATTGCTGATTTCCATAATTTTATTTTTATAGTTATTATTTTTCAATTCATTCAAATTGTTTATTTGTTCATTTAATACTAAGTCAATCTTATCTATCATTTTTAAAAACCTCTTTCATAATACTTTTAGTTACTATTGTATACAATAATAATTGCAATGACATTATAATAAAATATGACATTGTCCCTCCAAACAGATAATAATTAGAAATTAGAACAACAGAAACAGCTAGTCCAACAAGTGCAGTTATACCATAAATAATAAATTGAACAAAGGTCTTTCTGAATATTGTCAATACATTTGAATATACCAATCCTGCCGTGTAGAAAACAGCACCTAAAATTATTATTCCTAATTGTAATTTGAAGTCATTTAAATTTATTTTAAACACAAAATTTAATATTGGTATAGCTACTGAAAATACACATAATTCAGCAAACACCCCAATTCCTAATACAAATAGTAAAATTTTTTTTACAATCAATTCAAAATTTATTTTATCTTTATTCTTATAAAATTCTGTTAATTTATTTAAATATGGATTAATAATATAATATCCACACAAACTAACAAAAGTTGCCGGCATCATTATTATTCCAAATATTGCCTGTTCTTCATTCGGTAAATTAACCATTGAATATTTTGGAACAGACACTATATACATTGACAAGAATGAAAAGGCAAATACAAAAAATGATTTTAAATATATGCTTGTAATACTTTTAAAATTTGAATTTCCTTCTTCTAAATATTTTTTGCTCCTTCTTTTGTCATTCAAAATTGTAATAATTAAATTAAATAATATGGTAAATATACACGCTAAAATTATATTTTTGAATATAATATCACCCAAAATAAATAATATTAAACCACATAAAGATTTTAATGTCATAGAAATTCCAACTAGATACAATTTTTCATTTTTATGAAGAATACCATAATAAACTTCAGCTAATGCATCAACTGCCCTATAAATAGTTAATAAAATTAAAATTAAAGATTTATAATTATCAAATTTCATTATTACAACAAATATTATTGAAATTATAACCATTATAAAAATGGATATATACCTATTGAATATATAATCTTTATCACTGAAATCTTTTTTTGTATCTGTAACTTGATAGGTTCTTCCAAAATATATACCAATATAATATAAGAGGCAAGCTACTGAATATGAATATGTAAAAACACCAGCATCAGCACTGCCATTGATTCTTATTACAACAACCATAAAAAACAGTGAATTAAATGCATTAAATGTTGAGCCTATCATATTCCAAAAAAAATTTTTATTCCTCATTTATTTTTCCCTTTATAATTGACACTTCTTGAATTAATTTAACTATAGTTCTTTTTTGATTCGATATAATTACTGTTAACACCATTGAAATTGAAAGTAAAATAATTATCATTAGCCCAGTTATCATACTAGATAATGCTTCAAAACCTAGAAAACTTGATATTGATATTAAAAAGTTTGGAACAATTGCTGCCAATAATATAATAAATGCTGCTAGGTACCAAACAATAGAATATTTAACTGGCATTTTTTCTTTTTTTAATATGTAACTTACAAATAATGCAAGAATTATTGAAAAGAAAAACATCCCCAATTTTATTTTCAATGACATATTAATACCTCCTTGTCCCTACTATTATTATTGAAAGAAAAACATTAATCATATAATAAACTGATTTCCATGCTTTAATTGATGATTCTCCACCAATTCTTTCTGCCATTTTAACTGTAACTTCTTTCACGTTATATCCTTTTTTTATAACCTCTACTGTTGTTATTGGTTCAGGATATTCAACTGGATATGAATTTGCAAATTCCTCTATTATTTTTTTATTACAAGCTCTAAATCCTGAGGTTGTATCAAATATTCTCTTTTTACAAACAATATTAATCAACCAAGAAATTAATTTAATACCTATTCTTCTTGATAGTGTTGATTTAAATCCATCAGTATTTTTATCAATAAAACGGGATCCAATTACTAAATCTGATTCTTTTTTTAGAATTGGAGCTATTATTTTCTCAACATATCTTACATCATGTTGACCGTCTCCATCAAACTGAATTGCTATATCATAATTGTTTTGAAAAGCATACTTATATCCTGTTTGAACAGCTCCTCCAATTCCTAAATTATTAATTAAATTAATTGTTGGAATTTTATTATTTTCACATATTTCTTTTGTATCATCTGTTGAACCATCATTAATAACGATGACATCATATTTTACTTTTTCTCTTTTACAATAGTTTGTAATTGTTTTGTAAGTTTTCAATATATTTTCTTCTTCATTATACGCTGGTATAATAAGTAATATTTTATTCATATTAACACCACTTTTCTTTTATAATTATAACATACAAGTTATAAAAAAAACTAGATGTTTCTAGTTTAAATTTAATATAAATTAATATTTTTTATTTATCATTTAATGAATATATTATATAAAAAAATTAATTATTGTCATTATAACAGAGCTATGTAATACTAACAATATAAAAGTTTCTATTTTAAGAACATTCTTAAAACTTAGATATCTATTTTTATCACATAATACTATAAATAACAATATTGCAAAAGGTATAAAATATCTCCCTTGTATACCAAGAGCAACTAATTGTCCTACACCAGTCCAAGATAAGTATAACCCAAGTATTATTAGTAAAAAAATAACTATTGATACACCAACAAATAAATATTTTTCTTTTTTATTTAACCTATTTTCTTCTTTAAATAAAAAAGGTGATAATATCAGCAGCATCATATATATCTTGATTACTAATCCATTTACACCTATATTTAACCAACCTAGTTTCGCTCCAATAAAAGTTTCTAAGAAGTAATCTCCTAAGTTTATAAAAGTATAATAATACATTTTCAAAAGTACTAATGGACTCTTTATTATATTTTTTAATTGTTCTGTTGTGCTTATATTGTTTTCAATGACATATGGATTTGGGGTTGATTTTGTAAAGAAGGATGTATACCCATATGTTAGGCAACATAAAATAATTGCAACAATAATTAAAATAATTAAATTCTTCTTATTTTTTTTTGATTTTGAAAATAATATAATAGACAATAAGACAATAGGAATATAAACATATTTAGATATTGCTATTAAAAACATCAATATACCTAAAACAAGTAATTCTTTTTTACTTAAATATTCTTTTTGATATTTTAATTTAATAACATATGCTATAAATAGTAAACAATATAAATTAATCAAATTATCAGCCGATAAGGAAATTGATTGTTGCATCATCATAGGGTTCAACATATATACAAATGCAATATTTTTACCTACCGGCAAAATTTTAATAATATAATAAGCTATTATTAAATAAGTTATAAAACACAATATTCTAGCAAAATAAAATCCTAAATATATTGGCAAATTTAGTATTTTGCCTATTTCTATACCAATAGTCCCAGGAAAATAAACAAATATATTATATGCTGAAACTGATACATCTGTTGTATCATCATAATTTGCTTCTAATCTTAAAGCATCATCCAAATTTTTATATGTATTTATCTTATTAATATCATTTATTAATATTTGCTTAGGAATATTGCCATTTAATTCATTTGAAAATAAGTTTCCGTTAGAAAAATTATAACTTGAATAATAATGGCAATTCTCGTCTGGCACATGATTTGGTATAATAAAAACTAAATATGCTAACCCTATAGGTATAGCAATTAAAATAAATAATTTTTCAATTGCTATTTTTTTTAATTTTCTGGATAAAAATATGCATAAAATTTCTAAAGAAACCGAAGTTAATATTAAATAATATTTTGAAATATAATTATTATATGAACTAATATACACCAATTTATATATTCCAATTACAAATACCAATGATATAATAAATTGTAAGATAAAAGTTACTTTTTTTTTGTCAAAAAATTCCAATAACCTATCAAGTTTTTCACTATCAATTTTTGTCCCTATTAAGTATGAAAATATAGCAATTATTGAAAATAATAAAACTAAATAATTATAATTATTTGTAAAGAATATTATTAAATAAGTTATCAGCAAAATAGTAGTATAAAAAATTTGTTTTTTATTTGTTAATTTCATATTAAATTTGCCTTTCTACTTTTCTTTATTTTTTTTATCTAGGACAAACCATCCTTTTTTACTGAAATTTGGGTTATAGAATCGATCTGTATCCAATTTCCATTTAGTATACATATAATCTGATTCTATTAAAAATCTCTTATATTTTTCACTAGTTGTATCTAATCCTCTTGATTTTGATTCAAAATGTATTATTTCAACTTGTGGAACAAATACATTATAATATCCTTTTTGTAATAGTTTTATGTTAAAGTCAATATCATTATATGCAACTTTTAATTCTTCTTCTAAACCATTAACTTCATCAAATTTTTTTCTTGAAATCGCTAAACAAGCAGCTGTTACAGCTGAATAATTGTATGGAACAGATAATCTCCCATACATACCTAAATCTTCTCTTGAAGATCCAATATACGCATGTGATGCTACTCCTCCTAAACCTAATATAACTCCACCATGTTGAACAGAATAATCTGGATACAACAGTTTAGGTCCAACAGCTCCAATATGTGATTGTGAAGCATATCCGATTAATATTGTTAACCAATCTTCAGTAATTATTTCAGTATCATTATTTAGTAAAACTATATACTCACCATTTGATTCTTTTACAGCAACATTATTAATATGAGAATAATTAAATTCTGTATTAACATCTATAACTTTAAAATTATCATGCTTATTTTTATAATCATCAAACAAATCAAAAGTTTCTTTTTTTTCACTATTGTTATTTGCAATAATTATTTCATAATTTTTATAAGTTGTTTTTTCATAAATAGAATCTAAACATGTTTTTAATGTTTCTGCATAATCTCTAGTTGGTATTATTAAAGATACTAATGGTTCTTTTTCAAATTCATATGTAACTTTATAATAAGTGCTTTTAACATCTTTTTCAACATGACCTTTTATATTTCTTCTTTTAAGTGCTTCTTCTATTGCTTTTTTGCCTAAATCATTTGCATAATTTTTGTTATCAATTGAAACAGAAGTAGAACCTTCTATTTTACGCCAATGATATAATATTTTTGATATATGATGTATTTTATTTGTTTTTTCGGTAAATCTTAAAAACAAATCATGATCTTGAGCTCCCTCAAGTCCAACTGTAAATCCACCAATTTCATCCACAATAGTTTTTCTTAAAACAGCCAAATGACATATATAATTTAAACTAAGTAAAGTATCTGGAGAAAAATCAGGTTTAAAGTGAGGATCACATCTATTACCTTTAAAATCTATCTTATCTTCATCACTATAAATCATATCTAGATTTTTATTTTCATTTAAAACTTTTACAACTTCATATAGGGCATTTTTTGATAATAAGTCATCATTGTCTACTAAAGCTACAAACTCACCACTAGATAATTCTAAAGCATCATTTGTTGTTCTTGAAATATGTCCATTTTTATCTCTATATTTTATTTTTATTTTAGAATTATCTTCATATTTTTTTAAAGTTTTAATTGTTTCTTCTTTAGTTGATGCATCATCAACTAAACATATTTCAAAGTTTTGATAAGATTGATTTAATATTGATTCAATACATTCAGTTAAATATTTTTCACCAATATTATAAACTGGAATCAATATAGATATAAGTGGATTATATTCAAAATTTATTATTGTTTCTTCGCACTCATTTTCTTTTATCCAATTTAAATATTCATTTTGTCTAAATGGATCATAAAAATTATTCACAATACCACTTTTAATTTTATCTACATAATATTTAATATATTTTTTCCATAATGCTGGTGGAACTAAGAAATGATGTTCCCTCCATAAAAATTTAATTCCTCTAAAAATCATTATAATTGCCAATTTTATTTTTAAGTAAATTCTTCTTGCAGTAGTTTTTATTTTTCTATATAATCTTCCTAGCAATTTATTATTTAAAGAGCTAATTAGTTTTAATTTATCGTCATATTTAATAAATACTTTTACATTTTTTGTTTTGTTTGGTAATTTTGCAGTTAACAAGAAATTATCTTTTTCACCTAGCATAGTAAGTTCAAATTTTATTTCTTCAGTATCTGCATAAACAATAAAATCATAATGTTCTAATTTTATTGTTCCTTGTATATGTAATAATGGATTCTTAACTCCATATATTGTTTGTTCTTTTATACCAATAAAATCATATTTTTTCACTTTACACCTCTTCTGCAAAACCTTTTTCTAATTTTTTAAATACATGAATTCCAATAAATAATAAAGCAATACTACCTATTAGAACAATTAACATAGTCTTTAAATCTGGCATTTGTTGATAAAATAATATATCACGATATGAATTAATAATAGATGCCATTGGATTTAATTTTAGTATCCATGCAAATTTTGTTCCTTCAAATAATTCTGAAGAATACAATATTGGTGTTGCATAAAACAACATCATTATAAAGAAATTTATTATATATTCTGCATCTCTTACATAAACATTTATAGCACTAGTTATAAATACAATCCCTAGTGATAATATATATTGCGTAATTATTATTAGTGGCAATAACAATATATATGAACTAAAACCTATTCCACCAAAAATAAGGAAAATGAATATAATTAAACAAGATATTAAAAAGTTAACTAAACCACTAGTAACTACTGATATAGGCAGTATTTCTCTTGGAAAAAAAACTTTTTTAATGATTCCAGCATTTCCAACAATAGTAAACGTTCCTTGATTAATTACAGTTGTAAAAAATGTCCAAGGTAATATTCCTATTATTAAGAAAGTTACATAATTATCTTGACTTTGTTTTAAGATAATCGGAAAAACAATTGCATAAACTAATACAGATAAAAGAGGATTTACAAAAGACCATAACACGCCTAAAAAAGAGCCTTTATATTTTCCTCTTATTTCTTTTTTTACATTACTCTTAAGTAATTCTCTATAATCATATAAATTTTTTATCATAATTACACCTACCCACAAATACTCAAGTATTCTTCTATTACTTCTTCTGGTTTACCATCTAATCTAAGCTCACCATCATAAATCCAAATTGCTCTACTACATAGTTTTTTTATAGCATCCAAGCTATGACTAACAATAACAATTGTTTTTTCGCTTTTACTTAGTTCTTGAAGTTTATCAAAGCATTTATCTTGAAAATGTTGATCTCCTACAGCTAATATTTCATCAATTAATAATATTTCTGCATCAACATTTATGGCCACAGAAAAAGCTAATCTCATATACATTCCAGAGGAATATGTTCTAACTGGATTGTCTATGAATTCTTCTAGTTCTGAGAATTTAATAATATCATCTATTCTTTTTTCGATTTCTTTTCTTGTTAAGCCAAATATAGAAGCATTAAAATATATGTTTTCCCTACCTGTAAAATCAGGATGAAATCCAGCTCCTAATTCAAGTAATGAAGTTAATTTACCTTCAGTTTTAATAGATCCTTTTGTAGGATAAATTATTTTAGTCATTAATTTTAAAAGAGTTGATTTCCCACTTCCATTAGTTCCTATCAAAGCAACTGTTTCACCTTTTTTAATATTTAAATTTATATGTTTTAATACTGTTCTTATTTCTTTATTATTATTATTCCAAAAAACCAATCTTTCTTTTAATGTACTTGGTTTATCAGAGTATATCTTAAAACATTTAGTCATATTTTTAACTTCAATTGCATTATCATTTTTTATCATAAATTCCTCCAATAAGCAAAATTGCCATAATATATATCAATTATATCATAATTTATTAATTTTTCATAAAAAAACACATTAATATGTGTTAAGTTTTTTTAATATTTTTGTTTTACTTATTTTAGCACTTATACCTTGTTTAAAAGTTTTAATAATTCTTAAAAAACTACTCAACAATTTAAATTTAATGTTATTTTTTTTCAAAACATTGTGTGCTTCTTCTAAATTTTTTATATATCCTTTTAATCCATTAGTACTAACTCCACCAGAACGCATTTTAATTAAGTATTCTTTTATATATAAAAGATTAACTTTTTTATTTAGCATTCTTAACATAAAATCATAATCAGCTGCAATTCTATAATTTAAATCAAATACCCCAATTTTATTATATACTTCTTTTCTTAAATATAATGTTGGATGTGGTGGATGCCAACCTAATTTTTTAGAGCTTTTACCTGCAATAAAGTTTCTCGTAGGAATGCTCATTGTGCTTTCGTCTAAAAATACTAAATCAGAATAAATCCCATCAATATCTTTATCAAATTTACTAATTATTTTTTCAAATACATGTTTATTAGCTAGAATATCATCAGAATTCAAAATTCCAACAATATCTCCTTTTGCTAATAATATTCCTTTATTCATAGCATCATAAAGTCCTTTATCTTTTTCGCTAATATATTTTAATTTGCCATTAAATTTATCTTCAAATTTTTTTATTATTTCTAGTGTATTATCTTTTGATAAACCATCAACTATTATATATTCATAGTTATCATAAGTTTGCTCTAAAACTGATTTTAGAGTTTCTTCAATTGTTTTAGAAGAATTATAACAAACAGTTATTAATGATATTTTCATTTTTTACCTCTTTTCATACCAATCAAATATTGAATAAATATGCCCAATTTAATAGATATATATAATAAAAATTTATCAATTACATTAGCTTTATTATATTTAGTTTGAAAATAAAATTGACTTTTTTTCAATATTTTATATTTTCTTATTTTGTTAATACTTTTATCAATAGTAACAGAATGATCATGTATAACTTGTATTTTATTATTAATAAAAGTTTTTTTATTAATTTTTTTTAATTTAGACGCCAATATATTTTCTTCATAATACAAAAATACATTTTCATCAAAATAATCGATTTTTTCTAAAATATCTAATTTAGTTAAAAAAAAGCATCCTGATACAACTTCTACCTCAGTCATATCGCTTTTATAATAATCATTTTTATATAGTAATAATTTATTTTTAAAATGTTTATAAAAATATGGTAAGTTTAATAAAACATCAGTCTTTGGAGATGGAATAATCCAGCCTCTATTTAAAGTGCCATGTTCATTAATTACAGGAGCTATTACACCAATATTATCATCTGATAAATTATCAATTAATTTTATTAAATCATTTTCATCATTAATTATGATATCAGCATTACTAATTATAATATTCCAATTATGAAAAATTTTTTTCAAATATTTAGCTCCAACATTTATTCCAGAACCATAACCTTTATTATCTGTGTTTTTTAAAACAATCAATTTATCATTATTTATTTTAATTAATTTTTGATATGAGTCATCAGTAGAAGCATTATCAACTACTACTATTTTATTTATAATTTTGTAATCAATTATGTTATTGATTAATTTTTGTGTTGTTTTATAATCATTGTAATTAACTATAATGAATCCTGTTTGCATAAAACCTCCTGATTAAAATATAACATAACTATTATTGCATAAATACTTACAGATGGAGCTGTTAATATATGACCGGAGAATAAAGATAATATAAATATTAATAACAAACTAATCATTATATTTTTCTTTATTGAATCAAATTTAATTATACTTATTTTCTTATAATAATTTTTAATCAAATAAATAACAGGAGCAAAAATAAGTATAAATCCAATTATTCCATTTCGATAAAAAATATCATAATAATCCATTTCAATTGTTTTGATATTTGCATTATCCGTTCCATATTGTTCAATATAACCTATCCCAAATAATTTTTCTATATTTGAAGCGTTAATATAATTATCTCTTGTTTCTTGAAGAAATTTAATTCTTGATGAAAAAACAAAATGATCTATTTTTTCTATTGTAAATAAATCAGTTAATTGATTAACCTCTAAAAATTCTAAATGAATAACTATATTTTTATAAAAAGACGTTTTAGGTATTATTACAAATGATAAAACTAATCCAATTATTAAAGCAACAATTATATATAATAGTTTTTGATATGATTTTGAATTAATTATTTTATATATATAAATAATTAAATATATGCTTGTAATAATCATAATTGATAATACTGGTACTTTACTTCCTAATGAAAAGTAAATAAACAATATTACGATTAAAGATATAAATTTATAAATCTTTTTTTTAAATGTAAAAATATATAGTAGTAAAAAAGGTAATAAAATTGATAATATTCCACCAATTTCATTTGTTGAATTAAACCATCCAATACTTCCAACTTTACTATAAGCATAACTATTAAAACTAGTTTTAGTTATCATTGGAATAAATATTAATATTAGATAAATAATCAGTATTTTTGATAAATCTTTATAATTTATTTCAAACTTTTTTTCTTCATAAATATTAATTAATGAAATTAAACATATAGGAAAAAATAAATTTCTTATTAAATTTTGTATTTCATATAATAAAACTGATATATCTTTTGTATAGATTGTTATAACTATATATATCAAACTATATAATAAAATTAATAATATATAAAATATACTTATTTTTTTATATTTAGTTTTACTTATAAAAAATAAATAGTATATTGAAAGAAACATAAATGATATTTTAAATAATATTATAAAATTAAATTCAATTTTAAATACATTTATAAATAATGAAGATAATAAATCAAATAAAGGACCTAAAAAAAGAAATATTATAATTATTATATTTATGTTTTTTAATAAAAAGTCATTTATTTTATTCATATTATCAATTCCTTAACTATATTAATTATATCAAATTTATTTTATTAAAAAAAGTATATCTTAAATGAATAAAATAAAAAGACTTAAAAGTCTATTATTTAGTCATATTAAATACAGATATTATAATTATTAAAGCTATTGAAGCTAAAACAATAAATAATATTGTTTTCATTAAAACGTTGTTTTTTTTCAAATTGTTATTTAAATTAGCTAATTGTTCAAAATCATCATCTTTAAAATTTAAACTAGATGTATAAAAAGATTTATCCATTTCTGGTTTTGTGTGATCTTTAGCTTTATCTAAATTTCTAGCTTCTTCTAATAAAGCCTTAATTGAATCTTTAGCTGTTATTGTAGTGTTTCCAGTTGATTTTAAATCATCAAGCAAATCTAGGCTTAATTCTTTATCTTCCATTTTATTAAGAGCGCTTGTACTTGTTATTGTATCAATTAATTCTCTTAATTCGTTTTCTGTTTCGCCTTCTTTTTCTATTTCTTTACGGCGTTTATCTCTTAAGTCTTTGAATATATCATAATTAGTATTATTTAAAGTACGATATTTATCTTCCGTATTTTTATTTATTTTAGCTTTATCTAATATGTCTCTAATGTCATAATTTTTTTCTTCAATATCTTCTATTTCTTTAATTGAAACTGATTCTTTAGTTGAAGACAATATTCCCTTGATTTCTCTTTGTTTTAAATAGTCTTCTCTATTTTTAATCATGTTTTTAACTTTATTGATATCTATTTCGTTGCCTTTTTCTATAGTAGCTATTCCTTCGATATTACTATATTCAGCATTTTCATATATATTACGGTACAACTGTTCATTTTTTTGACTTCTTTTTTTTATATTAGTTTCTGGTTTATAATATCTATCCATACGACTAGTCATACCTATCACCTCACTATAATAATATCATATTATTTTATTTTTTTAAACAATTACTTGCATTTATTGATAAGTTTTTTTATAATATTATTAGGAGGCAATATATGAAAAAGATAATTGTTAATACTGATATTTGTATCGGTTGTGGTGCATGCACTGCTATTGCTAGTGAAGTTTTTGAATTTGATGATAACGGATATGCAAAAGCTTTAGAAACTAATGATGAATTTGAAAAATTAAATGATGAGAATAAAGAAGCTGTAACAGATGCTTTAGAAGGTTGTCCAGTTGGAGCTATTTATATCGAAGAAAAAGAAATTTAATATTAAGTGAACCTTAAATAGTTCACATAAAAAAGAAGATTTATGAATTATCTAAATCTTCTTTTTTTTAATAAACTATATACGTATTAATTACAAGTGTTGTTCCATATCCACCAGAGCCATATTTACTACCGCTATATCCACCTGATGCTGAGATATTTGATACTGTTAAAACTCCTGTAGTGTTATTGTATGATTTATTTACATTTGCTGATGCTGAACTACTTCCAGACCAACTCAATTCTGTACAATAACCACTTGCATTTATTGTTTGTACAGAAATTATAAAGTTATCTGCTGTTAAACTTTGATAGTCAGTAGCTGATAGTCCATATGTTGCATAATTTGTTTTCAAATCAAAACTTGTCCCTGCTCCCAAACTAATCATTCTTTTACCTATTGTTGTATTATTCAATATATCTGCAATAGTATTTAAATCATCATCTAATGTAATTGATACACCTTTATTTATTAATGCATTTGTAACAGCTTCTTTGCCTGCTTCTAACTCATTAATTCTAGATTGTAATTCATCTACAATTTCTTGGCTTACTAAATTAATAGACAAATAAGAATTTGTTGTTTCATCATATGAACATAAACCTGTTCCTGTTATAACTTTTGTATCTTCTACGTTTTTCAGTGCAAAATAATTTCCCTCTTGAATACAAATTGCTGATTTTCCATCTTTATATATTCTAAGTGTTCCAGTTCCATTAAAATCACCTTTATATGATAGTTTTAAACCAGTTAATGTTTCTCCTTCATGTGTTTCATCAAATAAAAATACTTGATTTTCAGATACTTGAGCTAAATTTTTAGCATAATATAATGTTGCACTTTCTAATAATCCATTAGCAGTAGAAGTCAATGCTCCTTTTTTTGCTTTTTCAATTATGCCTAAAATAAGTGGTACAGATATCAGCGCTATTAGTGCTAATACAACTATAACAGCTAGTAACTCTATTAAAGTAAATCCCTTTTTTTTCATTTATTCTTCCTCCAATATATTACGTTTATTATTTCAAACTATATAATTTTTTAACTTCTTTTGGATTTAATTTTCGGTATTCTCCTGATTTTAAACCAGTTAAGTCTAAAAATGCATATCTTTCTCTTTTTAATTTTAAAACTTCATATCCAATAGCTTCAAACATTCTTTTAACTTGATGATTTCTTCCTTCATGAATTATTAGTTCTACTATTGAAGAATCTGTTTTTTTATCGTATTTCATTATTCTTGCTTTAGATCTGCTAGTTTTAACATTATCAATTAATACTCCTCTTTCCAAAGTTTTTAATTGATCTTTACCGATTAATCCTTTAATTTTAGCTATATAAACTTTATCAACATTATTAGATGGATGCGTCAATATATTAGTTAGCTCTCCATCATTAGTTAAAAGTAATGCTCCCGTAGTATCATAATCTAATCTTCCTACCGGATATATTCTTTTTGTTGTTTTTATTAAATCAACAACTGTTTCTCGATTTTTATCATCTGTTGTTGAAGTTATTACATTTCTTGGTTTATTTAATAAATAATATTCTTTAATTTGTTTATTAATTAATTTACCATCAACGAATATATCATCACTTTCATTTACTTTTGTGCCAAGTTCATATATTGTTTTTCCATTTACTCTAACTTTTCCAGCTAAAATTAATTCTTCTGCTTTTCTTCTAGAAGTATATCCAGAAGCTGCTATAACTTTTTGTAATCTTTCCATTAAAATCACCTTTAGTTATTGTATCAAAAATATCAATTAAAAGCTATGGTTTTAACCAAATAAGTAATTAACAATTATAATTGCTGAGGTTATTCCTATTAAATCAGCAAATAAACCTGCTATTAAAGAATATCTTATTTTTTTTATTTTAATACTTCCAAAATATAAAGTTAAAATATAAAAAGTAGTATCGGTTGATCCTTGTATAACTGATGCCATTTTACCAATTAAACTATCTGGTCCATAATTTTGAAAAATGTTATTTAAAATAACCAATGAAGAACTTCCAGATATTGGTCTCATAATAATCATTGGAATTATTTGTGCTGGAATTTTTAAAAAATTAAGTAGAGGTTCTAAAAATATATAGGCATAATTTAATATGCCACTTGATATAAATATATTTACTGCAAATATCATTCCCAATAAGCAGGGAAACATAGTAAAAATCATATCAAAACTTTCTTTAGCTCCTTCAATAAAAACATCATAAACATCTATTTTTTTATATACACCATATGTAACAATAGTTATTACTATAATAGGTAATGCCAAATTAGAAATCATATTTATCATATTTTGTTCTTTCTAGATAATAATCTATCCATAATTAATCCAGACAAAGTCGATAAAAAAGTTGCTAAAATACATGCAAAAACTATTTCTGTTGGATTTTTACTATTATGCATAATTCTAAGTGATATTATTGTCGTTGAAATTAATGTTACACCACTTGTATTTAAAACTAAAAAAGTAATCATACTTCTTGAGGCAGTATCTTTTTTTTTATTTAATGTTTGTAATGATTTCATTGCTTTTAGTCCTGAAGGAGTTGCTGCACTACCAAGCCCAAACATATTAGAAATAACATTAGTAGCTATAAAGTCAATTGATTCATGATTTTTAGGAATTTCTGGAAATAATTTATACAATACAGGAGAAAGAAGATGCGATAATTTTTTTAATAAACCTGATTTTGTTGCAATATTCATTAATCCTAGCCACAAGGCAATTACTGGAAATATTTTCGTTATCATTTCCAAAGAGCTTTTAGCACTATTTAGTATCTCTTTATTTAAAAGCTCTATATTATTTGTAAATAAACAAAATAAAGAACCGACTATTATAAAAAAGAACCAAATTTTATTTATCATGTTTCATTATCCAATCAATTATTTTATTAAAAAAAGTTTCTTTTTTAATAACTTTTACATATATTGTTTTTTCATGAATTAATTCTTCATTTAAATATATTTTAGCTTTACCAACAATCATATTATTTTTTATTTTTCTAACTTTTTTCATTTCATATTCTATTTTTATAGCATTTTTTTCTTCTTGTAACAAAGGATAATTAAAATCATCTTTTATATATAATTCATAATCTTTATAATAATTATTTTGAATTGTTAGTTTTCCTTTTTTTAAAATATTATAATTTTGATAATTTTTAAATCCATATTCAAATAAATTTTTATGATCATTAAAATCATTACCATCATTTAATGTTACTACTATTAAATTTAAATTATTTTGACTTGCTGTTGTTAATAAAGTTCTTTTAGCTACTTTAGTATATCCTGTTTTACCTCCTGTTGTATATTTATATGATGTTAATAATTTATTTTTATTATACCAAATATAAGTATTCATATTCGTTTTTAATTTATATTTTTTGGTTGATGTTATTTTTCTATATACTTTATTTTGATAAGCATAACTACCAAGTAAAGCCATATCATATGCAGTTGAATAATTTCCCTTTATCTCATCTAATCCGTTTGGGTTATTAAAAGTAGTATTTTTCATTCCTATTTTTTTGCCTAATATATTCATTTGTTTAACAAATTCAACTTCTGTTTTAAATGTATTTACAGCTAATGAATAAGAAGCATCATTGCCACTTCTTAACATAAGTCCATATAATAAATCTTTTATTGTCAATTGTTCTTCTTTTTTTATATAAATTCCTGAACCATATGATTTATCTATTTCATCTTTTATAATCACTTTTTTTTTTATATCTACATTTTCTATTGTTAATATTGCGGTCATAATTTTAGATATAGATGCAACACTACGCACATCATGAATATTTTTTGCATATAATATTCTTTTGCTATTTATATCCATTAAAATTACTGATGAAGCTTCTGTTGTTATTGCTTTTATATTACTTGGTATTACTAATATTAAAAATATAATTAAAAAAACGAGTTTTTTCATTTTCTCACCTATTAATTTATATGAAAAAAAGGACATCTATAGTCCTAATAATTAAATATACCGTTAATTTTTTGTTGATTTTCATCACTTATATCATCAATTTTCCATTCATCATTTATTTTTGATAATGTTAACTCTAAAGTAAATTTAACTTTATCTTTTACCTCTATTAATTTATTTAATTGATATGTCATAAATAATTTTTCATCATAATTTTGATTTTCATCTAAGAATTCATTCTTATTGTTTTGTAAATAAACATCTGACTCTTTCATAGCTTTTGAATAATCAAAGACATTTATTTCAACTGTTACTGTAGCTGTGTCACCATCAATTACTTCATCTTTTATTTCATAAGTTAAATTTTGATAATGTCTTTTCATTAAACTTTTATAATCTTCTTTTTGTTGTTCATTAAATCTTTCTTCATTATCAACAGTTGTATTTAATTGTGACATCACATCATCATTTAATGTTTGATAATTTTCAAAAAACATTTCCACTTTTTTAGTTGGTGTATTCATTATATTTTTAACTCCACATCCTGTAATTAATACTGCTATAGATAATATTACTAATATTTTTTTCATATATTGCCTCCTACATATTATTGTTATTATTTTTTTTTAATTTATACATTATTTATGATTATGCATTAATTTTAATATATCATAAAGTTTTTTTTCATCATTTAAATTAAAAATAAATTCATCTTTTATTTTAATTAAGCTATTTTCAGTTATTTTTTCATTAAATATTTCATAATATAAATATTTTAATTTTTGAATATTTTTTTCTTTAAAAATACTCTGCAATTGCTTATTCACATAATTAGTTATTTCAATTTCTTTTCTTGTTTTAAGAGGTAATTTTTGTTTTTCTTTAATAATTTTATAATCAATTGTTTTTTCTTTCATTTTTTTACTTACATCAATTATATCTATCTCTTCATCAATTAATAATTTGGAATATTCATTATTATTTTTTTTTATATTAATAGCCATTACTTCTAATTCATCAGTTATTAAAAAGCTATACTCTATTTTTTTTATATTTTTATTTATAAAAATTTCTGTTTTATTTTTTATTTCATTTAAAAAGTTAGAGTCAAACTGTATTATATTATTTTTTATATTAAAAAAATCAATAGAGTTTATTTTATATAATGGAATTCTTCTGATATGTAATATTTCATCTAATTCGTTCCAATCATAAAAGTCATAAGGCTCATCATTAAAATTTAGTAGAATATCATAAATGTAGTTCATAATTACCTCCTGGTATAAAGATATCTAAAATTATAATTATTATTCCAATTATCGAATAATAACATTCAACCCTTTTAATAATAAAGTTTACATATTCAGAAAAATTATACCCAATTGATATTAAATTTAAGTAACTTATTATATATATAAAGCCAATTATTGTTAGTCCAAAACCTATTAAAAAAAAGAAAATTCGAAGTAACATATTATCACCTATTTAATTTTATTTAATTTTTATATTTATTATTTATAAAATATAGTATATAATTAATTATGGTGATAATATGGAATTAATTAAATATTTATTTTTAGGATTTGTTCAGGGGTTAACAGAAGCTTTACCTATTTCGTCTAGTGGACATTTATTAATATTTAAAACTCTTTTACAAGCTAATATAGATTTTGACACTTTAGCGATTATAACGAATTTTGGTAGTTTGATTGCTATAATGTTTTTCTTTAAAAAAGATATTATTAATTTATTGAATAGCTTTTTTAAATATATAAAAACTAAAGAAAATCAATATAAAAATGATTTTAAATATTGTTTATTAGTTATCATAGGTTGTATTCCTGCTGGTCTAGCTGGTGTACTTGTAAAAAAATTTGGAGTTTTAGATTTTTTAGAGGATAATGTTAAAATAGTTGGTGTTTCTTTATTAATAACAGCTACTTTATTATATCTAGTTAGAAATTTTGATGGCAAAAAAACATCTAACACGATGATGCCAAAAGATGCATTAAAAGTTGGTGCTTTTCAAATATTAGGATTACTTCCAGGAGTTAGTAGAAGTGGATCTACTATTGTTGGAGGAATGTTTACTAAATTAAAAAGAGATGATGCATTCAAATTCTCTTTTATGATGTATATACCGATTAGTTTTGCAGCAACATTATTAGAAATAAAAGACGTCGTTGCTTCAAATATTTCAACTATTATGTGGATTTATTGTTTGCTTGCTACTATAGTAGCAGGAATAATGACTTATTATGCTACAAAATGGTTTAGAAAAATAGTTAATGAAGGTAAACTAATTTATTTTTCATATTATTGTTTAGTTGTTGGTTTATTAGTAATTATATTCTTATAAGAAAAGATATCTTTATTAAGATATCTTTTTTGTTATTATTTCTTCTAATTGTTTACATTTATCAATATCCATATCTGGAACACCAGATAACGGATATTCAATATTTAATTTTTCATATTTATTTATTGCCATTGTATGATATGGTAATAATTCTATCTTTTTAACATTTTTAATTGTTTTTATAAATTTATTTAATTCATATATACTTTCTTCATTGTCATTAATACCTGGTACAATAACCTGTCTAATCCATAACTTTTTGTTTTTTTCTTGACATTTATTTAGAAATTCAAGTGACTTTTGTATATCATAATTAGTTATTTTTTTATATTCATCTGGCTTTACAGCTTTGATGTCAAATAGTACTAAATCAATATAATCAAGTAGTTCATCATAGTCATTACCGACACCCGCTGTATCTAATGTAATATTAATTTGTTCTTTTTTAAGTAATTTACATGTTTCTAAAAGAAATTGACTTTGAAGTAGTGGTTCTCCTCCTGAAAAAGTAACTCCACCATTATTTTTTTTAAAATATGGTTTTAATTTAATAGCTTTTTTTAATATATCCTCTGGCAAATAATTGTCTTCTTTTTTTAACCACATTTCTGGATTATGACAATATCTACATCTTAATTTACATCCATTAAGAAAAACAACCATTCTTATTCCTGGGCCATCTATTAATCCAAATGATTCAATTGAATCTACACTACCTTTTGTCATTACATTTTTCCATGAAAAGTTCTAGATATAACTTCTTCTTGTTGTTTTTTTGTTAATCTGTTAAAGCGTACAGCATATCCAGACACTCTTATTGTAAGTAGTGGATATGCCTCAGGATTATTCATTGCATCAATAAGTATTTCTTTTGTTAAAACATTAACATTCAAATGATGTGCCTTTTGAATAAAATATCCGTCTAAAACCGAAACTAGATTTTCAATTTGTGTTTTTTTATCATGACCTAATGTTGATGGAACAATTGAAAAGGTATTTGATATTCCATCTCTACAGCAGCTAGCATAATTAAATTTTGCTACAGAATTTAAAGACGCTAATGCTCCACTAGTATCTCTTCCATGCATTGGATTTGCTCCAGGAGCAAAAGGAATTCCTTTTTTTCTTCCATCTGGAGTTGATCCTGTTTTAGCGCCATAAACAACATTTGAAGTTATCGTTAATACAGATAATGTTGGTATTGCATTTCGATATGTTTCATGCTTAGATAATTCTAAATTCATTTTTTCTAAAACTTCTTTAGCTATAAGATCTACTTCATCATTATCATTTCCAAATTTAGGAAAATCTCCTTCTATCTCAAAATCAACAGCTATTCCATTTTCATTCCTAATTGGTTTTACTTTAGCATATTTTATAGCTGATAATGAATCTGCAACTACAGAAATACCAGCTACTCCATAAGCTACTAATCTTTCAACATAAGTATCATGAAGTGCTAATTGCCCAGCCTCATAAGCATATTTATCATGCATATAATGAATAATATTCATTGTATTTGCATATATTTCTGCTACTTTTTCTAGCATTTTGAAATATTGAGTTTTAACTTTATCATAATCCAAAACATCATCTGTCATTATTTCAAAATTATCAATTACTTTAATATTTTCAATTTCATCTATTCCACCATTAATAGAATACAATAATGCTTTAGCTAAATTAGTTCTAGCTCCAAAAAATTGCATTTGTTTTCCGAGTTTCATAGCTGAAACACAACAAGCAATAGCGTAATCATCTTCATATATTGGTCTCATAACATCATCATTTTCATATTGAATTGCATCTGTTTCAATAGACATTTTAGCACAATAATTTTTATAATTCTCTGGTAAATTTTTACTCCATAAAACAGTCATATTTGGTTCTGGAGCTGGTTCTAGATTAGTTAGTGTATGTAAAATTCTATACGAACTTTTAGTAACTAGTGGTTTATTATCCAAATTAATACCACCTAAAGAACAAGTTACCCAAGTAGGATCTCCTGAGAACAATTCATCATAATCAGGAGTTCTTAAATGTCTAACTAATCTAAGTTTAATTATAAATTGGTCTATAAGTTCTTGTGCTTCTTTTTCATTTAATACATTATTTTTAATGTCTCTTTCAATATAAATATCTAAAAATGAATCAACTCTTCCTAAACTCATAGCAGCACCATTATTTTCTTTAACTGCAGCTAAATAACCAAAATATAACCATTGTACTGCTTCTTTTGCATTAGACGCTGGTTTAGAAATATCATAACCATATTTTAAAGCCATTTCTTTCATTTCATTTAATGCTCTAATTTGAGTCATTACTTCTTCTCTTAATCTTATAGTATCTTCTATCATAGGTCCTGTAAGATTATCATAATCTTCTTCTTTAGATTTTATCAAATAATCAATACCATATAAAGCAACTCTTCTATAGTCACCAATTATTCTTCCTCTACCATAAGCATCTGGAAGCCCTGTTAATAAACCAACTTTGCGAGCCAATTTAATCTGTGGTGTATATACATCAAAAACTCCATCATTATGAGTTTTTCTAAATTGATTAAAATATTTTTCTATTTCTGGATTTAATTTATAATTATATGCTTTTAAAGAACTTTCTACCATTCTCATTCCACCATATGGATTAATCATTCTTTTTAATGGTTTATCCGTTTGTAAACCGACAATCACTTCATTATTTTTATCTATATATCCAGGTTCAAAAGAATTAATTCCTGAAATATGATTTACATCAATATCTAAGACTTGATGTTTCAATTCCTCTTTTAAAAGCTCACTACATTTATTCCAAACATTTTTTGTTTTATTTGATATTGATTCTAAAAAAGAATCATCTCCCAAATATAAAGTATAATTTTTATTGATGAAATCTCTTACATCTATTTTATGACACCAATTCCCACAAGCAAATTCATTCCATTCTTTCATAGCATTACCTCCATTATTTTACAATTATATTATATCATTTTTTTGTTTTAAAAAAACAAAAGTATTTCAAATTTTACATAGTTAGACAAAAAGAAGATTGCTTTGCAATCTTTTTAATCAATATCTTCAATATCTCTCCAATTGCTTGGAAATCCTATTTTATTTAATATTAAATTTAATTTAACTGTATCAACTCTACCATCTAGAACATCTATTTCATATCCAATTTCAAAAGTTAGCCCTCTAAACTCTTCTTCAGTTAACATTTGTTTAAGAATTATTATAACAGCATATAAATCATTTTTCCCATAATTATATTCATCATCAGTCATTTCTATATTTAATTTATAATGATATTTTGTATCTGGAATTCCTCTTTGTGTTCTATGATCATATAAAATATCTTCATGTGCACATAAGTTTCTAAAATTAGATAGCAAAGATAAATATATGCCCAGTGATTCTGAATCCAAATTATAATATTCTGATATATTCATTTGATCTTCTACCTTTAAAATATTATATAACTCAGAGATTATACCAAATGATAAAACTTTAACTAAAATCCACATTGGAATATATCCATAATTATTTAAATAATGACTAGTTGCTGTATGTTGACGCCCATTTACTCTTATTTGTCTACGCATTTTATTTAAAACATCATATACTTGCCTTACTTTAATATTATCTTGTGTGAAATTTTTTGGATTTAAATATTCTTTTTCTCTATATCCATATTGCTTTGACATTTGATAACTTAATATTGATTTAATATTATTTTCTACTGTTAATAAATATTTAAATATAATATTTCTTATATTTCGATCAAATAGAAAAGTTGCATATAATTCATCAAACGTTGTTCCTCTTATAAAATGTGTATCATTATAAGATTGCATAAATAAATGTCTATATCCACTTATAAAAAAGTAATTTTCTCTAAATAAAATTTCTTTTGTTTCAATTACATCTTCTATTATTAATCCTTTAGATTTTAATATTTCAATTTGTTCATCTAACGTTTTAAATATTTTGTTCTTTTTCATATTATCACCTATTGTATCAATTATAACATATATCGCTTTAAAATTAGAAATATTTTTAATAAATATTAACTATTATGTTATAATAAAATTGATATAAAATAATAATTTAAGTTGAAAGGATTCTAATTCACTATTGTATAATAATTAGATTGTGTGTAAATTATGGATATTGAAGGTAACAAACTTATTGGGGCTATTGTTATGTCTCCAATTATTTATTTAACAAAAATGAGTCACAAAAAAATATTGGATAATCACGACCTTTTTTTAAAATGTTTTAACGAAGGACTATATCATATAACAAATATAAATAATATCGAAAAAATAATGGAATCAGGGCATCTTAAAAGTTCAGGTGTATTTAAATCTTATGGTCAAAGAAAAACGTTTTTCTTTGCTGGAGTTCCTTCTATTGAAGATTTATGCATTAATTTAGATTTTCAAACACGTCTTGTTGCATTAAAAATTAACCCTACATATGATGATTTAGCTCAATTTGACTTTAGAAATAAAAATGATGAATCAATCATTTATAATGGTAATTTAAAAATAAATGACAAGCAAATAGAAGTTGTATATTTATGCTTATATAAAGAAAAAGGAAATTTTATTTATAGAAGAGTTAATTTTGAAGAATATAATAATTATAAACCAAATTTTAATGAATTTGATTTAAATAATACTATTTTAAATAGATTAAAAGGATATACTATTGGTATTCAAAAAGAATATGAATATTTTAAAAAAGAAATTTTGAATAAGAAGTTTTCATTAACAAATGAATTAAACAAAGAAGTTGAATCTTGTGATAAAGTATTATAATTCAAAAAATTGTTTAATTCCTAATATTATTGTATTAACTATTTTATCTTGATAAGTAGCTTGTTTTAATAAGTAACGATCATTTCCATTACTTAAGAACCCTAGTTCTAGAAGTATACCTGGTTGCTTTATTCGTTTTAGCAAATACAAATCATTATTTATTTTTGATTTTCTTTTACTATGTAATATTTTTTTAAAATTATTTTGAAAAATTTGAGCTAAAAGTTCATTTTTTTTATTTTTATTATTATAAAAAACTTGCGACCCTTTCCATAGTCCTGTATTTTCAGCATTAAGATGTATGGATATAAACATATCTGCCTTAGAACTATTTATTAAATTTGCTCTTCTTGATAAATCACTTCTTTTGTTATTATTTGTATATGTAACTGATAAATCATAATCACCATATCTTGTCATATAAACTATTGCACCTAATTCTGTTAATTTTTTTTCTAAGTTTTGACCGATTTTGAGATTAATATCTTTTTCCATTATATCTTTATACATTGCTCCAGGATCACTTCCACCATGTCCACAATCGATGTAAATAACTTTTCCAAGCAACTCTAATTGTCTTGTTTTAGCATATACATAACTAGTTGAATATAGTAATATAAAAAAAACTATAATAACAGTTAATTGATATTTATGCATCAAATCACCTAATTAATTATATGTTAAAATTTAATAAATATAAAAAAAGATATATATCTTTTATTGTATTTTAGATTTTATTTTTATAATACTTGTATAACTATCATAGATTGAGATATTTTCTTCTTTTATTTCCAAATTTGAGTTAAAAGAATTTATTCTTACTTTTAAATCATTTAATTTTTTAAGTTTTATTTGTTTATTTATATCATCATTTGATCCATATATACCTACATATAAATCTTTTTTAAATGCAATTAAAGCCTCAATTGTTATTTTTTCACCCATTGATAATGGTAGATTCATTAAATAAATTTCGTTTTTTATAATAAAATCTATTTTTTCATTTTTCATAGATATAATTGATGGTATTTCATTAACAATAATTTTCCCCTTAATTGGAATAGCTCTTCTGCTTGAAATTGTATCTGCATATGGACTTATTTCAATGATTTTTTTATTTTTTTCAATTACCTTTGCAAGATTATTATATGAACCCTTATTAAGTTCGATAATTGATTTAGCAAAATCCAAATCCATATATTTAAGTAATACATAATATCTTTCTAGATTTATTTCTATTTTTTTAAGCCAATTGGAAAAATCGTCTTTTGAACCTGATTCTATAAATTGTTTTTCCATTATATTAATATACTCATTCATAACTAATCCCCCTGTTTAAATAATTATAGCATGATAAGGTTTTGTTTACAAATAAAAAAACTACATTTAGTAGCTGATTTAATTATTTGAATCCCATCTAGCATATATTCCACATGGTAATATCAAATTGTTATTTTCAATTGGCAATCCAATTTCATCACCTTCAATTTTTCCATTTGGATATTTTTCTAATACTGTTAATTTTAGTATATTTTCCAAAACTGTTTTTGATATTCCTGTTGTATATGCGTTAACGGTGAAAAATAAAGGATTATCACTTAATATATCTAAACATGCTTCTATAAGTTCACAAATTCTTTCTTCAAATTTCCAAATTTCACCAGAAGGTCCTCTTCCAAATGATGGAGGATCCATTATGATAGCATCATATTTATTTCCTCTTCTTTTTTCACGCAAAACAAATTTCAAACAATCATCTACAATAAATCTTATTTTATTATTATTTAAGTTAGATAAATGCATATTTTCTTTTGCCCAATCAACCATACCTTTAGCTGCATCCACGTGAATAACTTCTTCTGCACCTGCACTTGAACATGCCATTGTAGCAGCCCCTGTATATGCAAATAAATTTAAAACTTTAATTGGTCTATTTGCTTGTTTTATCTTTTCCATCATATAATCCCAATTTGCCGCTTGTTCTGGAAATAACCCTGTGTGTTTAAAATTTGTTGGGCTAACTTTTAAAACTAAATCATTATATTTTACTGTCCAATATTCAGGTAATTTTTTATTAAATTCCCAGTTTCCTCCACCTTTATTACTACGATGATAAAATCCATCATATTTATTCCATATATTTGTTTTATTGACAGGCCATATAGCTTGTGGATCAGGTCTTCTTAAAATTATCCCATTCCAGCTTTCTATTTTTTCTCCGTTACCTGCATCTAATATTTTATAATCTGTCCAATTATTACTTTTTTTCATAAAATCACCATTAACATTATATCAAATATATGAATATTAATAAACTAAATATTTATAAAACAAAGAAAAAGCTAGAAATAAATCTAGCTCTATATGCATATTATCTTTTACTGAATTGTGGTGCTCTACGTGCTGCTTTAAGTCCTGGTTTTTTACGTTCTTTGCTTCTAGAATCTCTAGTTACAAATCCTGCTCTTTTAAGAATTGTTCTGTAACTATTTTCACTACCTTCGTTTGCTTCATCATATTGTAATAAAGCTCTAGTTATACCTAAACGAATAGCTTCAGTTTGTCCAGAAAATCCTCCACCATTTACTTTAACTGTAATATCAAATGTATTTTCATTATTAGTTGCTACTAATGGTTGTTTTAAATTCATAATATTTAATTCATATGGGAAGAAGTCTTTAACATCTCTACCATTAACAGTAATGATACCTTTTCCTGATGTCATTTTTACTTGTGCTACAGATGATTTTCTTCTACCTGTTCCAATAAATAATTTTTTCATTCAAAACCTCCTAATCCATCTTTAGCTCAATTGGTTTTTGAGCTATGTGTGGATGTTCACTACCTTCATAAACAAATAATTTTTTGTACATTTGACGTCCTAATCTTCCTTTTGGAAGCATTCCTTTAACAGCTCTTTCCATCATTTCGATTGGATAGCTTTCTCTCATAACTCTTGCTGTTCTTTCTCTTAAACCACCAGTGTATCCACTATGATTATAATAAATTTTGTCATCTAACTTATTACCAGTTAAATTAACTTTTTTGGCATTAATTATGATAATATTATCTCCACAATCGATATGTGGTGTAAATGTTGGTTTGTGTTTACCTTTTAAGATGTGTGCTGCTTTTGAAGCTACACGACCAAGATTTTTTCCTTCAGCATCAATTACGTACCAATTACGTACGATTTCTTCTTTTTTTTGCATATATGTGTTTTTCATAAAACATTTTCCTTTCTATATTTTATATCAGAAACATGTGTTCCCAGCACATATTTCGTGGGATATAGAAAATGTACCAATTTAGATTATATAAAAAAATACAGTAAAAGTCAATGATATATATGTGTTTTTATTTCATTTTATGTTTTTTAAATAAAAAATAACATTAGCTTATGTTATTTTTTTCTAATTCTTTTAATATTTTCTTTTGATTAGCAAGAATTTCATCCATTTGATAATGTAATTCTTCCAGAATTAATTCACTTTTTAAGTCAGTCTTATAGTCATTTCTGCTTCTTAAACTATCTTTTTTTGATTGTCTATTTTGACTCATCATTATTACAGGGGCTTGAATGGCAGCTAAACAAGATAATAATAAATTTAATAAAATGAATGGATAAGGATCAACATTATCAAATACTGTAATATTTAATATTATCCATACAGCTAAAAATAAACCAAAACATATTATAAATCTCCAGCTTCCAGCCATAGAAGTTAATTTATCTGATACTTTATCTCCTAATTTAGCATTTACCTCATCTTCTTTATCAACATCTACAGCCAAATGTTCATTAAGTAATAAATCAATTAATTCATCTTCATTTTCAACTTGAATATTTTGATTTAAAAGCATCTTTACAATTTCTTTTTTTGTTTTTCTATTTTCCATATTATCACCATATCAATTATAACACTTTTTAAATAAATTTAACATCATTATTTTTTCATTTATATGTTCAATTTTCATATAATGTAATGGTGATTATATGTATAATTTAGATGATGTTCTGTACATCTCTAAAATCTTAAATGTTGATTTTAATAATTTTAATATTAATGATTTTTTAACCGGAATAAATATTGAACTAGAACATGGATTGATAAATCCAAACACAAATGTAACAAATGATAATTTATTACTAACAGCAAAGATAGCTCTTGCTCATTTAAATGAATTCCCAAATTATTATAATAATGAGTATGGACTTCCTGCTTTTGAAAAATTCTTAGCCTCAAAATTAAAATAATCAAAAAAAGAAAGGCTTGCCTTTCTTTTATTTATTTATTACTGTTTTCCATAATCCATGAATATTGCAATACTCATAAATTTCTATCTCACTTACATCTTCCTCAATAATAAATGTACATTCTGGTTTATCAGTATAATTTAATTTTTTAATTTGATATTTATTATTATAATATACTGCTATAAATTCAATAAAATGATTTTCCTCCATTGGATGTTCAATACTACCAACTTTAATATTTAATTTCCCATCTTCCATAGTCGCTACTGGCAAATGTTTTTCTGTTCCCATATCTTGTGTTTTTGGAACTAGTTCTTCCATAGGTTCATTGCAACAAACAAGTTTTCCTCCGCCATTAACAATTTTTACTACTATGTTTCCACAAATATTACATCTATATAGTTTCATAATATCCTCCTATCTACTAAGTAATTTAATTATACATCTTTTTTTCGATTAAGTAAAATTATTATTTTATTTTTCTTTGTTAATTGCATGGTGAATTAAAAGTAATATATACATGATTATAAAGGAAGGTAAATTTTGTATCATATATTCGTAAGCACAACTAGAAAATAAGCTTGTACTTTCAACATTATGAGGCATTGTTGGATCAATATAATATCTTAAAATTAATATTATTATTGTAATTGAAATTGCAATTGTTAAATAATCATTAGTTTTATTGGTTTTTTTAAAAATATCTTCAATGCTAAATAAAATTATTAACCAAAGTATTACTGGATATATTTCGATTAAAAATATATTAAATTCCATTTCATATGATGGATTAAAAAAGGTAACTATATTTGCATATATAAAGTATGCAATGAATAAACCAACAAATAACATCATTAACATTAATACAACATCATATACAAATTTAAATTTCTTTATTTTATTCTTTTTACAATACATAAATATAGTCCCAGCAACAACAAATCCAATAAATAACAAGTGCCCATTTACAGTTATAAAACCTGTTTCATCTGCATTCATAAGAAATTTAAAAGTTGCAAATGAGGAAAATAATAATAAGACAAATTTTAATATTCCTCGTTTATTCACTTATACCACCAACTTCTATTATGTCATTTAACAAAATATTATCATTATAATATTCATAAAAAATTGACATATACATACTATCCATAAAATAGTATTGTATAGTTTTATTATTATAATATGGAACTGTTATTTGTTCAAAAAGCAATTCATAACCAGAGCGCAATTGATTGAAGCGATTATAATAATCAATTATATTTGGTATTTTGCTAATATCATGTTTACTTAAAATGGCATAAATTGAATCATCAAATTCAGATTGATAAAAATAATAAGTATAATTAATGCCTATATCATGTAAACGATAAAATTCAATTATTTCTAAATATGAAAATTTTGTTTTATTAATATAAAAATCATTATTTTCAAGATTTTCTCTCTTTTCTAATTTTGATATATAATCTAAAATTTTATTATATTCTTCATCATTAAAAATACCTTGATTTGCTTTAATTATACTAATGTTTTTATTAAATTCTTCTACTTGATTTAGAATTTGCTCACTATCAAAACTTTTAGGATATTTTATATTAAGATAATAAAAACTTTTTGCCATATAAAATATTTGAGACAATATTATAAATATTATTATAAATATTGCAGCTATATTAACATATTTTCTTATTCTGTTTTTAAAACTTTCTTTAGAATAATTCATTGATTCAATCAAATCTTTATTATTTACTAATTCATCTGTATCTAATTTTCTGCCTTTTAATATTTCAATTATAGAAATATCTAATATTCTTGATAAATCATCTAATAATGAGACATCTGGACATCCATGTCCCCTTTCCCACTTTGAAACCGCACGATCTGTTATTCCTAATTTATCTGCTAATTCTTTTTGGGTGAATCCTTTTTCTTTTCGTAAATTTGAAATTAATGTTCCTATCTTTTGATAATCCATATTTTTTTCCTCCTATTATCATAATTATATAATTAACTAAATTAAAAAAGCAACAAACTATTAGTTGAGTTTAGACAATTAACAAAAAAACATTATATACTAGCCTTAAAAGTATATAATGTTTTTATAATATTTTATTGAATTATTATTTATTTTGCTTATTTTCTTTAAGCTTTACTTTTTTAAAAATATCACTTTGATTTCCTATATCTAAATTTGAATCGAATGAAATATTCTCATCTAAATTAAGTAATATATTTTTTCCATCATTTTTAGGCGTTGAAACTTGACCTAAATGGTTAATAGTAAGATAACTATCACTCATTATTTGTAAATTACCTATTGGGAAAACTATTTTAAATGGATATAATTTAATATCAATATTACTTATAACTTCATCTATCTCTTCTGATGTTAACTCATATTTAGCTGAATTTTTATTTCCGCCACGAAAAGGAAAATATCTTCCAATCCTAACTTCTTCTACTCCTAAATTTTTAGCATAATCTAAAAAATCTAGAACCTCGTGTTTATTAACTTTTGTTAACATAAAACTTAATCTTAAATCAAAACTATTTGTTTTTAATTTTTCTAGATTTTGTTTTACATTTAATATTAAATTTTTACCTCTCATTAATTTGTAAGTTTCTGAGCATAAACTTGGTATACTAACATCAACACAATCTACAATATTTGCTATTAATTTATAATTATAATCTATTGTCCCATTTGTACTCAATGAAATATAAGTATCTGGACATAAATTTCTAATAATTGTTAATTTTTTTATTAAATCTGGATCAAGAAATGGTTCACCCCCAGATATTACTATTCGCTTAGGATTTAAAGATACAATATATTTTATAATTAATTTATAATCTACTTGTTTATTTTCATTATCACTTGTAATACAGTAATCACATTTAAGATTACATTCTTTATTCAATTCATAGCATATACTAATTATTTCTTTATTCATATATCCTCCATATGTAATATTTATTTGATAAAATATTTAACTTTTGTATTTGTTTTAACAAATTCACAATAATCTATTCCATAACAAACATAGTTTATTCCAGTACCTTTTTCTAAATCAAAATTTACACTTCCAGAAGCAAAACATCTGCCAATTGAATCATCTCTGTAACTAAAACCAGCTTCTCCAAAATTTTCTTTAAATTTATCATAAATTAAAACTGCTAAGGCTATCATCTCAGATTTATTTGCAAATTTCACGCATCTTTTTAATAACGGTTGCTTATGATTACAAATTTCAATAAAGAAAATATACCCATCTAAAATATACCCATCATAATATATTTCAATGTTACAATCAATGTAATGACAAAATATTGTTACACAGTCATCACTTTGTTTATTTAAATCAACTATTTCAATTATTCTCTTTATTAAAAATTCATTGTCTTCAGTGGTAAGTAAAAACTCGTCTTCGTCATATGTCATATTAATCATATTATCCTTTCTTAGTGAATGAAAGTTTATTATCTTTATTATAATGATTGCCAAATCACATCACATTTTTTTGAATTTAAAAATATATCACCATATTTCAATAACTTTATATTCATAATAATAATAATAATAATAATAATTTCTCATGGCATCACTCCATGAAATAATTTTTATTATAACATTATATTTAAAAAATGTATATAATTCTATATTTTTGTAAAATCTTCATTAATTACTTCTTGTCTCTTCAACCTTTGTAAAATTCAAAAAAATTAAGATCATTTTAAGAAAAACTTTTTTTTTGTAGCATCAAAAAACTCTTATTTTATAAGAGTTAAATTTTAAATGGTCGGGATGACAGGATTTGAACCTGCAACCCCTTGGTCCCAAACCAAGTGCTCTACCAAGTTGAGCCACATCCCGAAAAATTATTATGGTGCGCTCGAAGGGATTCGAACCCCTGACCTTTTGGTTCGTAGCCAAACACTCTATCCAGCTGAGCTACGAGCGCGATACTTTATTGTTGAGAAAACTCAACAAATACAAGTATAATATTACCACAATATTATTGTTTTAGCAATATTTTTTTAAAATTTTCTAAATTTATTTTTTTTAATAAAAAAACCAACAATCATTATTGGAATCTTATTTAATATATTTTTAGTGAACTTATTGTTCTTTTCTTATAAAATGGTGGCTCCGAATGGAATCGAACCATCGACACAGGGATTTTCAGTCCCTTGCTCTACCGACTGAGCTACAGAGCCAAAAATAAATGGCGGTCCCGACGAGAATCGAACTCGCGATCTTCTGCGTGACAGGCAGACGTGATAACCGCTACACTACGGGACCATTTGGTTGCGGAAGCTGGATTTGAACCAACGACCTTTGGGTTATGAGCCCAACGAGCTACCGGGCTGCTCCATTCCGCGATATTAGATGGCGGAGAAATAGGGATTCGAACCCTAGCGCCGTTTCCGACCTACCGGTTTTCAAGACCGGACCCTTCAACCACTTGGGTATTTCTCCATATAATTGTAATCTCGAAAATATAAAGATTTACGAGTACGTATATGATTATATCAGTTATTTTATATATTTTCAATAGATTTTATTAATTTTTTATATTTTTTTTATTCATTATTAAAATTAACAAAATAAAACCGAACATATTTGTTCGATTATATTCATATTGGTGCCTAAGGCCGGACTTGAACCGGCACGAGATTTGACTCTCGCAGGATTTTAAGTCCTGTGCGTCTACCAATTTCGCCACTCAGGCATCTGGTGTCTCGTGCGAGATTCGAACTCACGACCCTCTGATTAAAAGTCAGATGCTCTACCGGCTGAGCTAACGAGACATATTATTATTTAAATATTTCAAAATGGCTGCCTCGGCTAGATTCGAACTAGCGAAATGCCACAGTCAAAGTGTGGTGCCTTACCACTTGGCTACGAGGCAATAAAAAAATTATGGTGGAAGGAGATGGATTCGAACCATCGAACCCGAAGGAACAGATTTACAGTCTGCCGCGTTTAACCTCTTCGCTACCCTTCCAAAATAATGGTGCCGGAAATAGGACTTGAACCCACAACCTACTGATTACAAGTCAGTTGCTCTACCAATTGAGCTATTCCGGCAAAATGGTGGGCGATATAGGACTCGAACCTATGACCCCCTGCTTGTAAGGCAGGTGCTCTAACCAACTGAGCTAATCGCCCTTTTCACTAGACAGTTATAAATATACCATCTTCATTATTGTTTGTCAATAGAATTTATTTTTTTTTTACTGTTTTTTAAATTTTCTTCAATCCAAAACGGTAACTTATAAGCTAAAGTTTTAAAACCAAGCTTAGTTTCAATAATTTTACTTGAATGATATTTTGTTCTAAACTTATATGGCACATCTTTTATGCTTAAAGTTAATTTCTTTTTATCGTTATCAACATCTATTATTTTAGCCTTAATAATTTCATCTTCTTTAACATAGTCACTAATATTTCTAACATACTTTGTTGATATTTCAGATATATGAATCAATCCTGTCCAATCATCGTTTGTTTTAACGAAAATACCATACGTTTCCATTCCACTAACAGTTACTTTTATGGTATTTCCTATTTCATATGTCTTCATAGCACCACCCAAAAGAATTATAACATAATTATTAATAAATAAAAAGAGTTTACTAAAACAATGTTATAAGTTATAATTGTATTAGGTGATTTAAATGGAAGAAAAATTAATAAATGAAAATACAACTAAAATTATTGAAATAATTGATAAATTAAGACCTTTTTTGGTAAATGATGGAGGTAATATTGAATTTATCAAATATGAAGATAATATTGTATATATTAAAATGAAAGGCGCTTGTGCAAATTGTGAAATGCTTAGTTTAACACTAAAAGATGGCATTGAAATGGCAATTAAAGAAGAAGTTCCATCAGTTATAGAAGTTATAAATATAGGTTAGGCCTATATTTTTTTTATCCACTCTATTTCTGGTAGTATATTTTTTTTTCTTATATAAATATATATATCTTTAATTATTTTTTCATATTCTAAGTTTGAATTGATTATTGTTGTTATTTCTGTTTCTTCAATACTTTGATCAATGATTTTTTCATAAAGATCAAAATATGGTGTATGATATAACATGCGAATAAAGAAAAGTTGTATTTCTTCTATATCTAAATTAGATGATTTTAAATAATTTAAAATATATAAAATTATTTTTTCTTTATCACTTTCTTTATTAAAGAAAAGACTTTTAAAATATTCACAAACATCGCGAACTTTTGTGTCAAATATAAGATTAAATGGATTGAATAAATCAAAAAATGTACTATCTTTATTTATTCTTCTATGGCAAATACAAAAAGATACTTTGTTTATCTGGTTCATTAATGAAATAGCTGTTTCAGCTAAACCTATATAATAACTTATACTTTCTCTGATTAATGGATATTTTATTCCAGCTTGATTTACTTGTTGTTCAAAATAATCAATCTTGTTGCTCCATAAATTTTTCCAATTTACATTTTCTTTTTGTAAAGATGTAGTTATATAGTTAAATTTAATTATATCTTCTAATGTTATTTTTTTTTTCATATCATCATACATCTTCATTAAAACATAGTTTTTATTATTAATTATTGTTATAATTTGATTATTAATATTTTTTACTATTATATGGTTATATATATTTTGATTTATTAATAATTGATTTATGTTATATATTTTTTCAAGATTATATGTTTCTTCACAACGATATAAAACATAATATTGTTCATTTGATACAAATTCATAGTTATCATTTGATAGGCGAATATTATCTGCAATAATACCATAATAGTATTGTATTTCATTTTTCATATATTCACCTCATTAAATTTTATGCGTGATGGCCATTCAATATATTAAAAAAACTTACATATGTAAGTTTTAATATTATTATATTTTAAATAAGCATTTAATTAACTTGTATCTTTATTATACAAACATTTTTAACATATCTTTAATTTTATTATCTTTTATTCGATAATGTACTTCATTTCCTTGTTTTTTGCAAGTTATAATTCCTTGTGCTTTTAATTTGGCTAATTGTTGTGAGACCATAGATTGTGAAACATTAGTACATTGTTGTAAATATGTTACATTTTTTTCCTCTTCATTCATTAATTTTAGCAAAATACATAATCTAACTTCATTGGATAAAACATCAAATATTCTTGTTAATTCTTTTACATCTTTTTTCATGTTTATTTCTCTTTTAAGAATTTAGATATGAAACTACTCGCCTTTATTCCATCGCTTACTGCCTTACCAATTTGAAGAGGCTCACCAATTATGTCTCCAATAGCATATAAACCTGTTATGTTTGTTTGATATGTATCATCAACTTTAATATAATTCTTATTCATTTCTAATCCTAGAGTCCTATTAAAAACAGTAGCGGATAAACTTTCTGCAATGAAAATGCCATCAACTTGTACAACTTCTTCATTTTTAAGCATTATCCCTTGAACTTTTTCAGCACCGATTATATTTTTTATTTCATCAGTAACTATTTCAATATTTAGTTCATTAAAATTTTCTTTTTGTTCTTTATTATTTGTTAATAAAACTATATTATTTGTTATATTTTTTAAATACTTTATTTCATCATATGCGAGACTAGAATTTCCAACAACTGCGAGTTTTTTATTTTTATAGAAAAAGCCATCACATGTTGCACAATAGCTAAGTCCTTTTCCTTCATATTCTTTTGCATTTAAATTAGAATTTCCTCTTTTTAATCCTGTAGCTATTACAACTGCTTTACTTTCGTATTCACCATTATTTGTATATATTTTAAAGTTTTCTTCTTTTTCTAATTTAACAACTTCCTCAAATTTAATTGGAATTTCTAAATTGTTTAATTGATTTATTCCTTCTTGATATAAATCTTTTCCACTAATACTTTTTATTCCATAGTAATTTTCAATTTGATGTGCTTTGAATAAGTTACTTTCTTTAGAATCAAAAACCAACACTTTTTTATTGCTTCTTTTTAAATATAAGCTGATAGATACTCCAGCAGGGCCTGCTCCAATTACTATTACATCATTCATTGTTACTCTCCTTATCAAGTTTTTGATAATATTCATATCTTATCTTAGCATTTTCAATATTTAATTTTATTAATTCATCAGCATAATTTGGATTTATTTGTTTTAACATTTTAAATCTACTTTGTTTATTTAAAAATTCATTATATAAGTCAAAATTAACATTTTTACTATCTAAAGTAAATTTTTTATTTTGTGGATTATATCTAAAAATTGGAAAATACCCTGATTCTGTTGCTAACTTTTCCATGTAAATACTGTTTTCCATTCCGCCTTCAATACCATGTTCAATACATGGAGAATATGCAATTATTATAGATGGTCCGTCATATTTTGCTGCTTCATTAAATGATTTTATTAATTGAGCTCCATTATATCCTAATGAAACTTGAGCTACATATACATGAGGATAAGCTAAAGCCATCTTGGCTAAATCTTTTTTATTTTGATTTTTACCTTTGGAATTGAATACTGCAATACTAGCTTCTGGTGTTGATTTAGATGATTGTCCTCCTGTATTAGAATATACTTGAGTATCTAATACTAAAATATTAATATTGTCATTAGAAGATAGAACATGATCTATTCCCCCATAACCAATATCGTAAGCCCATCCATCTCCTCCTATTGTAAATACCATTCTATATGGTATATAATCTTTTAATTTTATTAACTCTTCTGAAACATCATCATAGTTTAATTCATCATATACTTTTTTTGTAATTTGATAATCATTAATATTATTTAACCATTCTTCAAAAAGTTGATTGTTTTTTTCATTTTGAGTTGGTTTTTTCATTATATTTTTTATTCTATCTCTAATTACATTATTACCTATCAAAATCCCATATCCATATTCAGCATTGTCTTCAAATAGTGAAGATGCCCAAGGAACTTTATATGGTGTTGATGGAACACTTGCACCATAAATTGATGAGCATCCAGTTGCATTAGCTATAATCATACTTTCACCAAACATTTGCGTTAATAGTTTAATATATGGGGTTTCTCCACAGCCTGCGCATGCTCCACTAAATGCAAATTTTGGCTCTTTAAACTGTGTTCCTTTAATTGTATTTAAATTTAAATTGTTTTTTGGTTTTATGTTATTTGATAAATACTCAAATACTTTATCTGAATTATTATCAATTTCGCTTAGAATATCTGCAAACATTAAGGCTTTTTCACCTCTTTTGCCTGGACAAACATTAACACAAAGTCCACATCCTGTACAGTCTTTAATTGAAATTCCAATAACAAAATAATGATTTGGATAATTAATATCTAATGCTTTAATACATTTTTCTTTAACATAAGAAGGAGCTAAATTATATTCTTCTTCTGTCAACATATACGGTCTAATTACACCATGAGGGCATACAAATGAGCATTGATTACATTGAATGCAGTTTTCTTTTAAATATTTAGGGACTTTCTCACTTATCATTCTTTTTTCATAATCGCTTGTTCCAGCTTCAAAAGTACCATTTTTTTTATCTAAAAATGCCGAAACTTTTAAATTATCGCCTTTTCTATTATTAACCATTTCCATAAAATTAAGCATTTTGTTATCATAATTTGATTTTTCATCTTCATAATTAATATTAATTTTTTTAATTTCGTTTTTTGTTTCTTCTATAGCTTTCATATTATATTCAACTATTTTATAATCTTTATTTTTGAATTTTTTTAATAAGTAATTATATATATCTTTTTCATATTCATCGTATTCTAATAAATCAGTAATTTTAATAATAGCAGTTTCCATAATTAAACTAATTTTATTTTTAATATTATTTTTTTGTGCTATTTTGTTAGCATCTATAGTATATAAATTGATTTTTCTTTTTATAATAATATTTTTAATGTTTTCACTTAATTCTTGCCACAATATTTCTGGACTTTTATTTGTATTAAGTATAAATATACCATTTTCTTCTATTTTTTCTAAAACATCTATATTATTTAAATAACTTTCTTTTGTTAGAACCACAACACTTGGATTTTCCACATAATAAGTCGATCTAATTTCTTTATCACTAAACCTTAAATGTGAAACAGTTACTCCACCTGATTTTTTTGAATCATATTGAAAATAACCTTGAACATATTGTTCTGTATTTTCTCCTATTAATTCAATTATAGATTTAGCTGCTGTAACCATTCCATCTGACCCATATCCATATATTAATATTTCACGGCTATTTTTTAAAATATAATTTTCATCATATTTTAAGCTTAAATTTGTTACATCATCATCTATACCAATTGTAAAATTGTTTTTTGGTTGATTTAACATATCATATACTGCTTTTATCATAGCTGGAGTTGTATTTTTACTTGAAAGACCATATCTTCCGCCAACTATCTCAATATTTGAATCTTTTAAGCAATTAACTATATCTAAATATAATGGTTCTCCACTTGATCCAGCTTCTTTTGTTCTATCTAAAACAGCTATTTTATTAACTGTTTGTGGTAATATTTGTTTTAAATATTTACTGCTAAATGGTCGATAAAGATGAACTTCAATTAAACCAATACTATCATCTAATTTATCTATTGTTTCTTTTATTGTTTCACAAACAGAACCCATTGCTATTATTATTTTTGTAGCTGTTGGGTTTCCATAATAATTGAAGGGTTTATATTCAGTATTACGAATTTTGTTTATTTTTTCCAGCTCTAAATTAACTATATCAGCTAATGATTCATAATCCTTATTTCTAACTTCAGTTGCTTGAAAATATATATCATCATTTTGAGCTGTACCTTTTGTTTGAGGATTAAGAGGATTTAAAGCTTTATTTCTAAATTTTTTAACATCTTCACTGTCAAGTAAATTTTTATAATCATCTTTATCAATTATTTCGATTTTTTGTAATTCATGCGATGTTCTAAAACCATCAAAAAAATGTAAAAACGGTAATGATGATTTTAAAGCTGACGTATGTGCTACTGATGTTAAATCTGCAACTTGTTGAACTGATGAGGAAGCTAAAATGGCAAATCCTGTTTGTCTTGTTGCATATATATCTTGATGATCTCCAAATATTGAAAGAGCATGTGTCGATAAACTTCTAGCTGCAACATGCATAACTCCCGGTAACATTTCCCCCGCAATTTTATACATATTTGGAATCATGAGTAATAATCCTTGTGAAGCTGTATATGTTGATGTTAAAGCTCCAGCTTGTAAAGAACCATGCATCATTCCTGCTGCGCCGGCTTCACTTTGCATTTGAATTACTTTTACTTTATCATCAAACAAATTTTTTTCATCATCACTACTTAATTCTTCGATGTTTTCTGCCATTGGTGATGATGGTGTAATTGGATATACTCCTGAAACTTCTGTAAATAAATATGCAACTCTACTACATGCTTTATTTCCATCCATTATTTTTTTCATATATTCCCTTCTTTCTATATAAGTATATTATAATATTCTAATATATTATAGTCAAGTTAAATATTTTTAACAAAAAAAGAGTTCTCACTCTTTTACTTATTTTCATATTTTAATCGATATTCTGTTAATTGCATTAACATATTGGCTAATACAACATCTAACGCTTCTTTTTCTTTTTTTATTTTTACATATTTAGTTTCGTAATCATCTTCACTTATTGGTTCTTTTAGATCTTTAATTTCTATTTTAGGTATTTCTTTTTCACTAATATCTATTCTTCCATATTTTAATCGATATTCTGTTAATTTCATTAACATATTTGATAACACAACATCCAAAGTATCTTTTTCTTTTTTTATATTTAAATATAATAATTCAAAATCTTGATTTTGATTATCAAATAAATCATTTGTTTTCATTTCATTAATTATTTTTTCAGTTTCTTCTTTATTGGCTTTTTCAAATTGATTTGTATTTAACATTTCTACTAATTTAGGATCTAGTTTAAAAAAGCGAGCTTTCTTAATTCTTATATTATTTAATTTTTCACTATTTAAATCAACAAATGATTTTATTTTATCTTTTTTTATTTCTTTTATCATTTGTTTAACTATGCTTTCCAATAAATTCCAATCATCTTCTTCTGTAATATTTTGACTTACTGTTATACCTAATTCTTTCATTATTTTAACAACATATAATTTCACATAACCTTTTTCATCTTTTTCGTGAACCGTATATATGAAATATTCAGTATATTTATGTTTAAAATATTTTACAAGATCAACTTCTACTTTATTATCGCTTGCATCATACACAAAAATTTTTTCCATATTTACAGCTCCTTTTTATTCTTATAACATTATATCAAATTTGTTGTTGTTTTTTCAATATCAAATAATTTTATTGTAAGAAATTTGATTTTTGTTTTACAATTTATATTATATTTTTAAATTAATGTCGGTATTATATTGATATTTATTTTAAATATAATCATTTTTATAAAATGTTGCTTTTTTTAAAATAGTTTATTCGCATATTGTTTTTAACTTCTTCTATCGTTTTTTTAGCTTTGTTTCTCGCTTTGTTTGTTCCATCAATTAATATTTGATCTACAATTTCTGGATTATTTTCATAATATTCTCTTTTTTCTTGAATTGGTTTTAAAAAATCTAGCATTTCATTTATTAATTCTTTTTTACATGCAACACAACCTCTAAGACCATTTTTACATTCGCTACATATATTTTCTATATTTTCACTTTCCATTAATTTATGATAATAATATACCATACAAATTTCTGGATTAGCAGGATCATCTTTTTTAATTTTGTTTGGATCTGTTACTGCACTCATTATTTTTTTTGAAATCACATCTTCTTTATCAATCAAATTAATAGCGTTGCCTAAACTTTTTCCCATTTTTTCATTTCCATCTAATCCTTTTATTCTAGCATTTTTGCTAAGTAATGCTTCTGGTTCATTTAATGTTGCACCATATATTGAATTAAATTTTCTTACTATTTCTCTACATTGTTCGATTAATGGTAATTGATCTTCTCCTACCGGAACTAATTGCCCATTAAATGCTGTGATATCGGCAGCTTGACTTACTGGATATCCAAGAAAACCATATGTAATACTTTCTCCATTTTCTCCAAACAATTCTTTTTTTTGCTTTACTTCTGTTTTAACTGTCGGATTACGAAAAAGTCTTGATACTGTTACTAAATTTGAGTAGTAAATTGTAAGTTCTGCTATTTCTGGAATCATTGATTGTATAAAAAGTGTTGCTTTATCAGGATTTATTCCAACTGCTAGCAAATCCATAGTTAATTCTTTAACATTTATTTTTACTTTTTCAGGATTGTTAAAATTATCTGTTAATCCTTGAACATCAGCTATTTCAATATATGACTCATATTCATCTTGTAATAATACCCAATTTTTTACAGCACCAAAGTAATGACCTAAGTGCAAATTACCAGTTGGTCTTATTCCTGTTAATATTGTTTTCTTTTCCATAATATCACCTTGCCTAAATTATATCATATTTTCATAAAAAAAAGAATCAACAACGACTCTTTCCAAAATATTTTTGTTTTTCATCCATCATATATTCTGTTACATTTGTTTCTATATCATCTAATGCTTCTCTTTGGATATTTGATAATGTAACAACTTCTTTTACTGTATCTATAACTACTTTTCCCCAAATAAGTCCCATTTTAACTTCAATATCATTAAACATATCTGGTGTAATAGCTGTAAAAAAGTATCCAAACAACATTCTTTTTGATGCTAACAAAATCCTTTTATTTGTTAAAACAACAGCATATGTTGAAATTATATCAAATGGGTTATCATTTTTTTGAGCTGCAAATATATATTTTATATGTTCTCCCGGATTTAAGTGAAGAGCTATTATTTGTGCATGTTTTCTAAGTCTCCAGCAAACAGTCATTGGAAATTTGTATTTAAATTCTTTTAGTTTTTTATATATGTCTTCTTCTTTATATATAAGGCCTTCCATATTTATACCTACTTTCTATAATCACTATATTTTTTCTAATTGCTCTTATTATACTTAATATTTAATATCATTGCAATTGTTTTATTTTATTATTAATGATTTTTTGGACTAAAAAAGGCATTTCTTCCCAATCATTCGTTTGATATCCTAAATAATTTGGATTATATTCTCCATATAAAATGCCACTTACACCTACATAATTTGCTTGTTCAACATTTTTAATATCATTATCAATTAATATATCATAATTGTGATCTTTTAAAAATTGTGATTTTGAATGAAATCCTAAATATATGTGATCAACGCATAATCCATTTTTATCCAAGTGATGAACTAAGTCAGATTTTAATGGAGCATAATTTTTTAACGGGCGAGCTGATAATGCATCAGTTAAATAGCCTTTTCCTTTAAACCATTTTATAGCCTTATCTGCATTTTCTTTTGGACTACCAAATGCAATTAATGGCCTATACTTATCCCAAAATTTAATACATCCTTCTTTTCCCCAATCTAAATCACTTCTTGTGTATTGAGGATTTTCATTTAGAAATACATTCTCATAATAACTTTGCAATTCCGTTGTTGATAACATTGTATCATCTATATCAATAGCTATTTTAATGCTTTGATCATATTTAATTTTCATCAATTCAAGTCTTTTTATCTCTTTTTTTATAAAATCGCAGGTTTTGAATAGATCTTTTATAACTACGTCTAAATCAAAAATTTGTGATGTTTCATTAAATTTTTGTTTTTTAAAGTTATTGGCAAAATCCAATGTACAATTTTCTCCAAATAGCCCTGTTAAATCTAATTCATCTATATTACATTTAAAATTAGCTAAATCATCTTGATTAATTGGTAATTCTCCTAAATCAAAATGATTAGCTAAAAGAACCTGTAAAATAGAATCATCATGATAATAAAAATACTCTCCCTTTATATTTTCTTTAAAACTTCCATCTCTTAATTTATAACCTTTAATTCCATTTATCGTTATTTCATATTTTGGATCAATATAAGTTTTCCAATATTGATCAGTGATTAAATGTAATAAATATCCAAAATAAAATGGATTATTTATTTCGTTATAATATTTCAAATAAAACTCATCATAATCATTTGCTATACCTGATTTTCTAAAATCCCAAAAATGACTTAAATATTTGTCTTCAAAACCAAATTCTTTTGCGTTTCTCCAACAATCAGGAGCAACAGATCCAACTCTTAATAAAATGTCGTCCATATTATAATCTTTGTTTATTATTCTAGCTATTGCTTCATGTGTTTTGCATGCTGGCATAAATATCACAACCTCATAACCAAATTATATATTAAAAATGTAATTTAGTAAAGTATGCTAATTTTATCTACTTAATATTTTTTATAAAATATCAATATATAAAATTAAAACTCGCACGCCTTTTATTTATATTGGTTTGCGAGTTATTTCATTTTATTTATTATAAGTTATTTTTTGTTCTTCAATATATGCTTCAACAATTGGAATTCTCGATTTATCTTTTTCTCTAGAACTTGATTTCAAATAGTTTAAATATTCATTTATATTTTGAACATAATAGTCTCCTGCCTTTTCTGGCTGATATTGTAAATTTTGTTTTTCACCATTACAAACACATTCAACCATTTCATTTACAATGTAAAAACCATTATCTTTCAAAATTAAATTATAATTGTTTTTTAATTGTTCTAAACCTTTGTTTGTAACCGCTATATCTAAGTCACCAGCATTTGGAAAGATGTCTCTTAAAACTAAAGCTCCAGAAGATATAACCCAAAATTCTTCTTTATCGATTTTTAAAGTCTTAATCAATTCAATTAATTCTTCTTTGTTCATTCTATTGCCCATACTATCATCTCCTAGCTACATTATATCATGTAATAATAAATAATAATGTAAAATTTATTTTAAAATATCTTATTTTTACCCTTTAAATTTATGTGCTGTTATAATTGTATAGCTATATGAATTGATTGTTATCTTTGTATTATCGATTTCACAATACCAATTTTTTCCTTTTTTATATATATTGCAACCTTTATCTAAAACTTTATTTTTACAGTATTCAATGACATCATTACTATCTAATTCAAGATTTTTCTTAATTCTATTAATACCCATTTTTGTAGTATGTACTTTATCAATATTATTAAGTAATATTAATTTATCTTCCATAAATTATCTCCCGCCAAATTTCTATTTATATTTGATTTATATTATATCAATTTTATAACTCGTTTTCAAATATTTGTATCTAAAAAGTTATCTAGGCTATTTTACAAATTGTAATTTTTTATTTAATTAATTTATCAAATGAATTTGCATTTAAAATTGTATTTGAAACAAATTCACCTTTATAGAAGTTAGCCCAGTTATTAAAAATACATGGAGCATTTTTTGCTTTTTCTAATGAATCTATTTTTGGATCTATAATAGGTATTAGGACACAAAAATCTGACGAAGTGATATAATAATATTACTTAGAAAAAGGAAGGTGTTCTATGACAAGAAGTTATAATAAGTTTGATGAAGAATATATAAGGACTATAGTAAAATTATACGAGAATGGAAAAACAATAAGTGAACTTGAAAGAGAATATGGCGTAGGACATAGTACAATTACAAATTGGATTAATAAATATCAAAAAATCACTACTCCATCAGGTAAAAATACTACCAATGATGAAGTTGATAAATTAAAAAAGAACTTAAGAAAGTTCAATTGGAAAATGAAATATTAAAAAAAGCAGTCGCCATATTCTCGAAAGATTAGAAGATAAACTTAAATTTATAGACAGAAATAAAGAAATTTATTCTATTAAACTTTTATGTAAATGTTTAGAAGTAAATAGATCAGTTTATTATTATCATATAAACCATCAAACTAATATGTATAAAGAAGCCAATAAGATATTAGATGAAGAAATAAAAGAAATATATAAAAATTCTAAAAATAGATATGGTGCACCTAAAATAACTTTTTTGTTAAAGAAAAAAGGAATTAAAGCATGTCAAAATAGAGTTTCTAAAAGAATGAAACTTCTTGGAATAAGAAGTATTATTAATAGAAAATTTAGACCTCATAATAGTAAAAGTCCTAATATTAATAAAGATTATCCTAACTTATTAAACCAAGAATTTACTGCGGATAAACCAGGATTAAAATGTGTTTCAGATATAACGTATATTTATACAAAAGAACAAGGTTGGACATACTTAGCTGTGATTATTGATTTATTTGATTTAAAGGTTATTGGTTGGACATATGGCAAAAAAATAGATACTTATCTTGTTATTACAGCTCTTAGTAGAGCTGTAATTAATAGAGATAGAGAAAATGATTGCATATTACATTCTGATAGAGGTAGTCAATATACATCTATCAGACTTGAAGAAATGTTAGAAATATTGAATATAAAACATTCATACAGTAAAAAAGGTTATCCCTACGATAATGCTAGTATGGAAAGCTTCAATGCCATATTAAAAAAAGAAGAAGTAAATTTAAGTAGCTATGATAATTTAGAAAATACAAAACTTATATTGTTTAATTTTATTGAAAGTTGGTACAATAACACAAGAATACATAGTAAAATAGATTATATGACTCCTAATGAGAAGTATAATAATTATTTGCTATCTTTAGCTTAATGATTTCGTCAGAAAAACGTGTCTGAAAACTTGATAGAGATCCATCTTCCCCTTTTACAGATAAAATCATATTTCTATTGTATTCAGACCATAAAACATTTTCATAATCTTGATAATTATCAATTTCAACAAAAGGTGCTGAATGCCTTATAAAATATATTGTAGTCATTAAATCACTCTCCTAATGTTATTTTAAATTAAATTCTTCTTTCATTATTTCAAATATTTTTAATCTTTCCTCTTGAGTATAAGGGTCTTTTTGACATTTAAATTTACTTAAATTCCATTTCCAAAAATTATAACCAAAATGCCTATCTTTATATACTTTTCCAAATAATTTTAATTCGTTTTTATATCTTGGCACAAAGTGATAATGAACTTTTGGTTTTTCTTTATCTCTATAAGCATTATTCATTAAACAACAAAAATTAAACATTGTTGCTCCGAATACTTTCTTACATACTCTTTCTAACTCTTTTTCTAATTGCCCTAATTCTACCCAATCTTCAGCAGTTAATTCGCTTAATGATTCTTTATTATTACCAATAATACAATATCCCGGATGATCTTGACACCAATCTCCAAAAATAACATTCCAATTCTTACCTTTATATAATTCCATAATACCTCCACTATTTTATTTTTTCTGTGCTGTTTCTACATTTGTTTGACTTAATCTTTGAACTTTTGTTTCTTCGTTTCTAAACTTTTCTAATAATTGAGAAGGAGATAAATATAAACTTGAAAATTCTTCCATATTAGCATTTAACATAGTTGTTCTAGAAGAAAAGTCTTGTTTCATTTTTTCAAATATTTGGAAAGTTTCTAAAGAGGTTAACTTATTTAAATCCTCAGTCCAAATCATTGAATTTTGTATAATAGATAAATCTCTATAAATGTTTCTTAAATCATTCATACTATTACATTCATTTATCCTGTTAGCAAAGCTAACGCTATAAGCTCTTACTAAAACATTTTGCATTTTTTGCAAATATAAATTATAGTCTTGTAAGTCATTTTGTTTTTGATATTCAGAAATATAATAAGTTATTAACCCTGTTATATTAGGTGTTTTCATATATGGTGGTTGAAGATTTTTAAATATATCTTTTTCTTCTTCAGTCAATATTGATTCACTATCAATCATCTGATTCAATTTGTGTATTTCTTTTATTGGAATAACAGACTTCCTTTCTTCTTCTGTTAAATCAAATCCTGTTATCAAATAAGCTATATTTCCACTACCATAAACAAGTTCTAATAAATTCATAACATTTGAGCCATCATATCCATGACTTATTTTTTTTCTAAAGAATCCATTAGCATCTTCTTTTACTTCAACATTTTGAAAACCTGACATTTTATTAGCTAACCACTCTGTCACCCATTCATCGAAAGTTTCAATTCCTTTATTATAAGCATAGTTATTACCATCAATTTCCCATTGCGTCAATCTAAAGCCTGCAGTAAAGTCCATTCTATCATCTTGACCAACTTTAAAACCACAATTAGGTTGTATCAACTCATTATCATCCATATATTCATTTCTAGAAATTAGATGAGTAAATTCGTGTAAAAAAGTATTGTCTAGATTTCTTTCATCTAATGTATCATCCAATGTTATAACCGTACCTAAATTACTAACTGCACCACTAACGCCATCTAAACTTTTAAATCTTATTCCAGTAACATTTCTTTTTATTTGTTGCACGATATTATTTGCAACAACTGCTTTATTACTACTCATATTTATATATGCATCTATATATTTTAAAATTAATGTTGCAAATCTTTCATTCATCCCATCAATATTTAATAAAACTTCTTTTATTTCCATCATTGCCCACCTCTACTATATATAATTATAACATGAAATTACTGTTTTTTATTATTATACTTAAATCTTCCCTTATTTTACCTATTTTAAATTAGTGGATCTTAAATGGATCTAAAGTCATTTTTTAGATATTTTATCACAAAAGAAAAACTCGCGTTTCCCCTTATTTTATCGGAGTTTGCGAGTTATTTACCACAACATTGTTTATATTTTTTCCCTGAGCCACATAGCTTGTAATTTGGGGTTTTTGGGAGTTCTTGAGAGTATTTTGTAGCTCTTTTGGGCTATTGAATGCACTTGGTAGCTTCCGACAGCACCCCAGAGTTTGACCAGAAGGTATCTAAAAAGGTATCTAAAATACTCTTTTAATACTTTTTCGAAATTTTTTAGCAAAGACTATATTTTTAATGTTTCACTTAATATTAATTCAGCTTTTTTTACAAAATAATTGGAATTATCAATTGGTAAATTATACCTATTTAAATCTTTCTTTAATTCTTCAGCAGATTCATATTTTCTATCTATATGTTCACATTCAGATTCCATTTCTATAAAAATATATTTATTATTTACTAATTGTACTACTAGCTCAGTTTCTCTATTTGCAAACACTATGCATTTATCATATATATTAAATATTTTTTTATAATTTATTGATTCCATAAATTTGACAGCTTTATCAATATCCGTAACAGGACATTCTACTTTACCTTGTTCTAATATATCTCCATTAGAAGCATACTTTTTATATTTATAAAGTAATTCTTTTTTTATATTAACTATATCTCTAACCAGAATACAATTTTGAAGAATTTCTAATTTTGATAATTTTGATAAGTCAATATCATTATTAATCATATAGTCATCCCTTAATTCATATTCCTCCTTTATTTGAAAGCCATTCTTTTCTAATTCCTTTTTTAGGTCATTATAAGTACTCTTAACTAATACAGTAATTTCTGTTTCCATTTTCATTATTATCAACTCCTATAAATAATTATATCATATTTTTTATCTTTCAAAAATAACGGAAAAAGGTATCTAAAGTGGCTCTAGCTCTTATTTTGAGCTATTTTTTGATAAAAAGAAAAACTCGCGTTTCCCCTTATTTTATCGGAGTTTGCGAGTTATTTACCACAACATTGTTTATATTTTTTCCCTGAGCCACATGGACACAATTCATTTCTTCCTACTTTTTCTACTTTCTTAGGTGATGCTTTTTTTGTTTTATTACTATCTATAACAGCTTCTCCTTTTATTACTTGTTTTCTTTCAATATTTTGTCTTATTTCAGATTTAACCAAATAAATTGTAACTTCTTTATCAATTGTATTTAATAAATCATCATATAATTGAAATCCTTCAGTAGTATAGGCACGAAGAGGATTTTCTTGTGCATAACTTCTAAGTCCAATACCTTCTCTTAAATGAGACATTGTATTAATGTGATTCATCCAATGTGTATCAATCACTCTTAATGTTATAGCTTTTTCAAATTCATTAGCTATTTCTTGAGGAATTTGACTTAATTTTTCATTATACTCCTCAACTACTATTTCAAAAATAATTTGAGAAACTTCTTCTGAAGATTTATTGTTAATTTGCTCAATTCTTAGTTGATTTTTTCTAAGTAAATTTTCATTTGTAAATTCAATTATCTCAGATAAATCATTATCTGTTAAATATCCTTCTGGCATAATATGACTATCAACTAATTGTTTAATAAAGTTATTCATATTTTCTAATACTTTTTCATGAATTGAATCAGAATCTAATATTTGATTTCTAATATCATAAATATATTCTCTTTGATTATTAATAACATCATCATATTGTAATAAAGTTTTACGAATATCAAAATTATTACCTTCAACTCTTTTTTGTGCTGATTCAATTGATTTAGTCAACATTCCAACTCTAATTGAAGCGTCTTCTCCAAATCCAGCTCTTGCTAATAAAGATTTAGCTCTATCTGTTCCAAAACGAACCATTAATTCATCTTCAAATGATACACAGAATTGTGAATAACCTGGATCTCCTTGACGACCTGAACGTCCTCTTAATTGATTATCAATACGTCTTGATTCATGTCTTTCAGTCCCAATAACGCAAAGCCCTCCAAGAGCTTTAATTTCATCTGTTAGCTTAATATCTGTTCCACGTCCAGCCATGTTTGTTGCAATTGTTACTGCACCTTTATCACCAGCTTTAGCTATAATTTCTGCTTCTCTAGCATTATTTTTAGCATTCAATACTTCATGTGGAATGTGTTCTTTTTTTAACAAGGAACTTATTAATTCACTTGTTTCAACAGCTATAGTACCTACTAATACTGGTTGTCCTTTAGCATGTTTTTCTTTTATTTCTTCAACTATAGCTTTATATTTACCTTTTTTAGTAGCAAATACTAAATCTCCATAGTCACTTCTAATAACAGGTTTGTTTGTAGGAATTTGTATAACATACATATTATATATTTCTCTAAATTCTTCTTCTTCTGTTTTTGCAGTTCCTGTCATACCTGATAATTTATTATACATTCTAAATAAATTTTGGAATGTTATTGTTGCTAAAGTTTTAGTTTCTCTTTGAATTGTTACTTCTTCTTTAGCTTCAATAGCTTGATGTAATCCTTCTGAGAAATTTCTTCCTGCCATTAAACGCCCAGTAAATTGATCAACAATAACTATTTTATTATCTTGTACTACATAATCAACATCGGCTTTCATAGCATAATTTGCTTTTAAAGCTTGATTAATATAATGTACTAAATTAGTGTTATTTATATCATATAGATTGTTTAATTTAAAGAATTTTTCTCCTTCTTTAATTCCTTTATCATCTAAGGTTACAGATTTTGTTTTTTCATCATATATATATCCATCATTTTCTTTTAATGATTTAGCAAAACGATCTGCTTCTAAATATAGATTAGCTGATTCAACATGTCCTCCTGATATAATAAGCGGTGTTCTTGCTTCATCAATTAAAACTGAATCAACCTCATCAATTATAACAAAGTTTAATTTTCTTTGAACTCTATCTGCTGCTTTAACAACCATGTTATCTCTTAAATAATCAAATCCTAATTCGTTATTTGTTGTATACATGATATCACATTCATATGCTAATCTTTTTTCGCTATGAGTGTTTTCTCTATAATTAATTCCAACTGTTAATCCTAAAAAACGATAAATTTCTCCCATCCAAGAAGCATCTCTTCCAGCAAGATACTCATTTACTGTTATTATATGAACTCCAAGTCCAGTTAAAGAATTTAAATAAGCTGGCATGGTTGCAGTCAAAGTTTTTCCTTCACCTGTTTTCATTTCAGCTATATTACCATAGTGAATCGCAAGTCCACCTAATATTTGAACATAATACGGTTTTTCTCCTATTACGCGATAAGCTGCTTCTCTAGCTACGGCAAAAGCTTCTACTTTGATATCTTCTAATGTTTCCCCATTTTTTAATCTATTTCTAAATTCTTCTGTTTTTTCTTTTAATTCTTGATCAGTTAATTTTGCAATTACTGATTCTAATTCCATTACTTGATCTGCTATTTTTTTAAATTTTTCTAATTCTTTATATTCATGATCAAATATTTTAGTAAAAAATTTCATTTAATCATTCCTTTCATATACATATATATTTTATCAAAAAAAAGCTTTTTATAAAAGCTTTTTTAATATTATATTATATTTTTTCAATTTTCATGAAATTTGTAATTTTAGCATCTTCTGTAGTAACAAATCCACCTGTTATTAATAAAACATCTTCTTTTTCTAATTTAACAAAATTATTAGCTTTTTCTTTTCCATCTGTTATTATTTCATCTGTTGATTCATAAGCTTTTGTTATAACTGGGTATACTCCCCAATTTAGAGCTAAAGAACGAGCTACTTTACTTTCAGTACATGTTGCTAAAATTGGACATTTTGGTTTTAAATTACTAATCAATCTAGCTGTTGCTCCACTCATTGTAGCTGCTACTATTAATTTAGCATCTAATAAATTTGCAGCTTCTACTACACTATTAGCTATAGCTCCAACAACATCTTTTTTAACATTATTAATATTTATTGCATATTCTAAATATTTTTCTGTACTTTCACAAATATCAGCCATAAATTTAACGGTTTCAATTGGGAATTTTCCCATTGTTGTTTCTCCACTTAACATAACTGCATCAGTTCCATCCATAACGGCATTTGAAATATCTGATACTTCTGCTCTTGTAGGTCTAGCATTTTTTTTCATTGATTCTAACATTTCTGTTGCAACAATACAAAATTTACCTTGTTCACGACATTTTTTAATAATCATTTTTTGTAAATATGGTAATTCTTCCATAGGAGCTTCTACACCTAAATCTCCACGAGCTACCATAATACCATCTGATTCTGCTATTATTGAATCAATATTTTCAATTCCTGTTGTGCTTTCAATTTTTGAAACTATTTTGATATCACTATTACATTCATTAATTATTTTTTTTGCATCATGTAAGTCTTCTACTGATGATACAAATGATAGTGCAATAAAATCTCCTTCATGTTCACAAGCATAAATAATATCTTCTTTATCTTGTTCACTAACAAATGGAATATCTAATTTGACACCAGGAGCACTTAAACTTTTTTTGTTTCCTAAAACTCCACCATTAATTATTTCACAAGTTACACCATCTTCTTCTTTTGATATAACTTTAATGCTCATTAACCCGTTTTCAAGTAATACAACATTTCCAACTTGTAATGAAGCTACGGCTTGAGGATGATTTACAGATATTCTTTCTTCATTTCCTAAAACTTCTTCTTTTACGATTCTAATTGTTTTTCCACTAACTAAATTAATTTCTCCAGTTTCTAACATTCCACTTCTAAATTCTGGTCCTTTAGTATCATACAATATAGCTACATGTTGATTAGTCATTTCTCTAACTTTTTTAACTGAAGCTACACAATTTTGTTTTTCTTCTAAAGTTGCATGTGAAAAATTAATACGAGCTACATTCATACCATTTTTTACCATTTCAACCATTACACTTGGATCGCAGCTAGCTGGTCCAATGCTACATATAATTTTTGTTTTTTTCATATACTTCCTTCTCCTTTTTTACCTTAAATATTTTACCATATATTGAGCAAATATCAAATAAAATATTCAAAAATATATAAAAAAGGAAGAATTTCTTCCTATCTTATTTCAATAATTCCATAATTTCCATCTTTTCTTCTATAAATAACTGACATATTGCTAGTTTTTGTGTTTTCAAAAATGAAAAATTCATGTCCTAATAAGTTCATTTGAAGAACTGCTTCTTCTTCACTCATTGGTTTATTATCAATAACTTTTCTTTTTACGATTGGTTCTTCTATAGCTTCTTCATCACTTATCTCAAAATCAATAAATAAGTTTTCTGTTGCCTTTTTGTTTTTTGATCTTGTTTTATTTTTTCTTATTTGTCTTTCTAATTTATCAGTTATTATATCAATAGCTGCGTATAAATCTTTATGACTCTCTTCGGCTCTAAGAATAGATTTTTTAATTGGTATAGTAATTTCAACAGTTTGATTTAATCCATTAGATTTTACTAACACATTAGCTGTTAATTCATCAGGATTTTCAAAGTACTTATTTAATTTTCCAAGTTTTTTTTCAATGTAATTTTTGATAGCTTCAGTAATTTCCATTTTGTTTCCACGAATATTAAATTTCATATTATCATCTCCTAGCTACATTATATCACTATAATAAAATAAAATCAAAAAACTACTATACCAGAGTAGTTTTAATTTCAACAACATTTTTTGCTTGTAAACCTTTGTCTGTTCTAACCAAAACAAATTCAACATATTGACCTTCAACTAATGTTTTAAATCCATCACTCATAATTGATGAATAATGAACAAAAATATCTTCATGATCGTTATATTCAATAAAGCCAAATCCTTTTTCATTATTAAACCACTTTACCTTGCCTTTTAACATTTAAATCTCCCTTCTAGTAATATGTCTTACTTTTAAATTATCACACACTAACGCTTGACTTTTCAATTAAAATCAACCTTCAAAATTCGACAATTTTTTTAATTTGTTAAGTCTATTTTCAAGTATATAGTTTATATTGAAATTTGGATGAAATTATGTCTAAAATGACTTTTTTTATGTCTAAATTGTATTTTGTGATGCCTTAATAATAATATAGATGCTAATCATGTAAATCCTTTTTCATTTAGAACGAATTTGTGTTTTTATATTAAAATTAATGTTATTCTTTTTCTCGAGGTAGCAAGTATGAAAAAAAGATTTTTGGATTATTCATTAAATTTAATTATGAAATATGATTATCAAATAGATGAAATAAAAAAAGATGAGTTAAGATATGGTCTTGAAGGCATTTATTTATCTTTTACAAAATTAATAATAATTTTGTTTATTTCTTTTTTTCTAAAAATAACTAGTGAAATGCTAACAATGTTATTATTTTTTAATATTTTACGTCTTACTGGGTTTGGGTTACATGCTACAAAAAGTTGGATTTGCTTAGTGTCATCTGCTGTTATATTTATTCTTTTTCCTTCTCTTTCAAAAGATATATTTATTTCATTTGAATTTAAAATTATTTTAGGAATAATTTCTATTATATTGATATATTTATATGCCCCAGCTGATACTAAGAAAAAACCATTAGTTAATGAGAAAAAAAGGAAAATTTATAAGTTTATAACAACAATTAATTGTTTAATATTAGTGATTATAGCGATATCTATAAAGTCAAATATCATATCAAATTTAATATTTTTTGGTATATATAGTGAAATTTTAATGATTTTACCTATTTCATATAAAATGTTTAATTTAACTTATAACAATTATAAAACTTATTTGACTTAGGTTTTAACAATTATGTTAAACATAGATTAAAAAGGAGGATAAAACTATGGGAAAGATATTTTCAAAAATGTTAAAATTTTTTGGAAGCGTGGGAGCTAATGCTGGATCAGTAGCGTGTGTTGTAGTATTTCTTGATGAACCAGAATGTCCAAAAAGTTTAATCAAATAGTTAAAAAAAGATTATAGAAATTTCTATAATCTTTTATTTTATTTTTATCATTAGTTTTTGAACATAATATTTACCATTTATTTCTTTTTCTTGTGTTAAATTAGTATTATTACTTATTATTTCTTTAGCTAAAGAAAGTCCATAACCTCTATTTTTGCCTTTTGTACTAAATCCTTCTTTTTCAAATTTTGCTATATCTAAATTACCTTTGAAAGAATTAGATATGATAAATTCTATATTATTGTTTTCAAGTATTATCTCTATTAATATATGTTTTTCATCCGATAAACTTGAAGCTTCTATAGCATTATCAATAAAGACACCTAAACATCTACTTACATCTTTTAAATTTTTTTCACAAATTATCCATATTTTCTTATTATTTAATTGTTTTGAAACATCGACAAAAAATATTATATTTTTGTTTTTCATTATTTTTAATTTATAATATATTAATCCTTTTAAACCACTTGATAATATATAAGATAATTTTTCAAATAGCTTAAAATCAGGATTTGTTGTTGTTTCATTTAATAACTCATCAATATAAATTTTTGCTTTTTTATTTCGAGATTCGATCATACTTTTAACAATTATCAATTGATTCTTGTACTCATGTTGTTGTTTACTTTTTTCAATAACTTCTTTTTCATAAATTTTAGAATACTCTAGTAATTGATCATAATCATTTAATAATTTATTATTTCTGTTTTTTTCTTTATAATATATGATTAAAAATACTATTACTGAAGCAAAAAAAACATTATTTAATATGACATATGAGTTATTTGTTAAATTGCTAAAGTTTTGAAACAAAAAAAATGTAATTATTAAAGAGAAAAATAATATTGTTAATATCATTATAATATTCTCTTTTTTATATTGCCATAGAATTATATCTTCAATAATTTTTTTTATTTTAGGTCTCTTAAAAATAAAGTATGAGTTTAAAAATATAAATAAATTTGTAAAAATAATCCCTAAAAAGTGATTTTTTAAAAAGTTTGCATCAATTTTCAATATTAAAATTATTAAAATAGAAAATATTATTTCACTTATACACATTGTAATATATATAAAAGCTACTCCTACAATTGTTTTACTAATACTTTGTTTATAAATATATTTAAGAACTAAGAATATTAATGAATGAAGAATTAATGGTCTAATATAACCTATATCATATTTAATCATTATTGAATTTATAATAGAAGCTACTACAGAAAAAAAAATGTTTTCTTTTGAAAGTTCAAATTTTCTTTCACAAAATAACTTACTAAATATAGATGAATATAATAATAAATAAATTATCGTTATCAAAAACCAACTACTTAATGCCAACATATTCTTTTAATCCTCTTTTCTTATCTCTTGCAATCAAATCAATTGTTGTATTATTATTAAAGTGAATTATTGAATTTTTCCAGTCAACATAAGAAATTTCAGAAGTATTAACTAAGCATCCTCTATGAGTTAAATAAAACCGCTCATCTAACAAATCATGAATTTCACTTAATGTTTTGTTAATAGGAATTTCACTGTATGTTGTTCTTATAATACATTTTCGATCAACTGAATCTTTTAAAATATATATTATATCTTTAGTGAAAATTCGATATGACATTCCACTACTTTTAAATGATATTGACTTTTTTTCATTAAATTGTTCTATAGCTTTACGCAAAACTTCTTCTAAATTTTTATCACAATTATCATATTTTGATATAAAATCTAATAACATAATTTGTGCTTTTAATGCTTCATATCCAAGTTCCGTATGTGATGTTACTAAAATAATAATGCTATTCCAATCGTTTTTTCTTATTTTTCTAGCTATATCAATTCCAGAAATACTGTTCTTCATTTCTATATCTAATATATATATTTTAGCATTCATATTTGTATTAATTATTTTTTCTAAACTTTTGTTATAACCCGAAAAAGATGATATTTGATATTCAATGTTATTTTTCATAAATATTTTATTTATTACATCTGTTACTTTTTTTCTGAAAAAATCTTCATCATCACAAACTACAAATTTGATCACAAATATCACTCCTAAAAATTAATTAACTATATGTTAATAAAATATTACCATAAATAAGATATAGTTACAATTGAAATTAAAAAAAAATGCATTATATGCATTTAAATATTTCTTTTTTTATTCGATATTCTATTTTTGGGTCTTTAAAATGAAGAAGGTACTCATTTATTTTGTTTGTGTTTAGTAGTTTTGAAATTTTTTGATATCCTTTTATTATCATAAAATATATGTCAAAATCAATATTTTTTTTATTTCTAACAATTTCAATTAGTAGTCTTTCTAAATCATATATTTTAACATTAAAACCTAAATACTTAACGTTTTTCATACCTATTTCATATAAGCTGTCAGTCATAAATATTTGTTTAATTTGATCATCGATTATTTTTCTATCTTTTTGCTTAGTAGCTACAGTATATGGTATTATGGCCTCATTAATCAAGCCATAGCAGTAGCATGCTGTTTGTAAAGTTAATATAGCATTAGGATGTTTTTTTGATATATATTCTAAGTAATTATAATCTTCTTTATCAGAATATACACCTTTTTTTATCATGTGAAGCTGATTATCTGATACTAATTTTTTTATTTGATAATCACTTAATCCTTTTTTTTCTAAATCTTTATATAAATAAATCATTTATATCACCTATTTTATTATATTATAATATCTTGATAAAATCAACTTAATACCGACAATTAATTTATACACCTCCAATTTTCCCAACATTTCTTAGATATATTTTTCTAAACCAATCTACTGGTATTACAGTTAAGGATAAAAACAAAATTATTTCAAGTTCTTTATTATTTAATGCAATTGTTCTAAATAATGATCCACCATGATAAATTAAAATCAATTGCACTATAAAAATAAATAATATTACTAAAATGAATATTTTGTTTTTATATAAATTAGAAAATAAATTCAATCTTTCTGTTCTAGCATTAAAACAATTAAAAATTCCTATAAAAATAAATAACCCAAAAAAAGCTGACATAAAATGATTATAATCTCTAAATAGATTAAATATATAATTTGATTTTAGAAAAAAGATACATAAAAATGATGAATAGAAACCTGTAAAAATTATTTCTTGAAACATGTATTTGTTTATTATTGAATCACCCTTTTTTTTAGGATATTCAATCATATATTCTTTAAGTGGTGGTTCGAATGAAAAAGCAAGTCCTGCTAAAGTATCCATTACCATATTTATCCATAACATTTGTATTACTGTTACTGGCGTATCAATATTAATAAAAGGCCCAATAATAGATAAACTTATAGCACATAAGTTAACTGTTAATTGAAATATTATAAATTTTCTAATACTTTTAAATATTGTTCTTCCAAATAAAATTGATTTTGCTATAGAAATAATATTATCATCTAAAATAACAATATCGCTTGCTTCTTTAGCTACTTCAGTTCCACTTCCCATAGCAAAACCTATATCCGCTTTTTTTAATGCCGGTGCATCATTTACGCCGTCTCCTGTCATTCCAACAACAAGGTTCATGTCTTTAATAATTTTAACCAATCTACTTTTATCACTTGGTAGTGCTCTAGCTACTATTTTTAATTTAGGAACTATTTTTTTTATTTCTTCATCAGTTTTAGAATTTAATTCATCGCTCGTTAGAACTAAATCTGATTCATGAAACAAATTTATTTCTTTTGCTATTGATAAAGCTGTTTCTTTATTATCGCCTGTTATCATTATTGTATCAATGTGAGCATTACTAATTAGTTCTATTGCTTCTTTGCTTTCTTTTCTTATTTCATCTTTTATTAATAATAATCCCACTAATGTCATCTCTTTTAATTCACTTGTTTTGGAAGTTGATAATGCGATAACACGAATTCCTTTTTTTGTTACATTATTTACATACTCATTTATTTTAGTTTTACTAAATAATTTACTTATGTTTCCATTGTTGTTATAATATGATGTAACATTTGAAATTATCTTTTCTGGAGCTCCTTTAATTAAATTAATCATATTATTGTTTTCATTTATAATAACATTTGAATATTTATTTTTACTATTAAATGGATTAATACTAATTATTTTGACATCCTCAATTAATTTTTCTTTTAAAAATTTCAATATGGTTTTATCAGTATTATTTCCATTAACTATATTATTATTTTCATCAAAGATACTTGAATTATTATAATAAATAGATTTTTTTAATATATTACTTAATTTATTATATTTTTTTAATTCATTTATATCATTGTAAACATTTAATTGACTATCTGTAAAACAAATAACCTCTAATTCTCCTTTTGTTAAAGTTCCTGTCTTATCAGTGAGCAAAACATTCATGCTACCTGCTGTTTCAATTCCTACAAGTTTTCTAACCAAAATATTATTTTTGAGCATTTTTTTCATATTAGATGAAAGAACTAAAGTTATCATCATTGGTAATCCTTCCGGTACAGCTACTATTATTATTGTTACTGATAATGTTAGTGCATATAATATATGGCCCAACATTAATGGAAAATTAGTTAAAGTTTGCATTATTTTATTTACTTCAAAGTTATTTATAATTATAATTTTATAAAAAAGATGTGATAACGTAACTAAAGCCGCACCTATATATCCGATATAGCAAATAATTTTTGATAGTGATTGAAGTTTTATTTTTAAAGGGCTATCAGGTGCTTTCTCATTTAATTCAACAGCTAATTTACCATATAAAGTTTGATTTCCAACTTTTTTAACAAGCATATTCCCTCTACCAAAATATACAGTACTTCCTCTATATAAACTGTTTTTTTCATTTTGAATAAATGATGATGTTTTGTTTATTTCTTTAGCTTCTCCAGTGATTGAAGATTCATCTACATCTATTTGTCCTTCTATTAATATCCCATCAGCAGGAATTTTGTCTCCAGTATCTAATAAAACTATATCTCCTGTAACAACATCAGAAATATTTATTTCTTTAATTTTATTATTTCTTTTAACCCGACATTTTATTTTTGAAGCTTCTTCTTGCATTCTTATAAAAGCTTGCTCACTTCCATATTCTGAAATTGTTGATATAAAAGAAGCTATAAAAATGGCTATTACAATTCCAATAGTTTCAAACCAATCAAATGATTTAAATAAAAATATTGTTTTTATACAAAGAGCTATTATTAATATTTTTATTATAGGATCGCCTAAAGCTTCAATAAATTTTTTTATAAAACTATTTTTGTCTATTTTTGTTATTTCGTTATTTCCATATTTTTCTTGATTATATATTACTTCTTTATCTGTTAGTCCTGTTTTATAGTTCATATCATCGCTCCTATAATAAATTATATTTGCGTATGTTGTTTTAAATAATTAATTTCAATTCTTTTTTTTAGACAAAAATTTAAAAATCCAATTTTTCAATTAATTTTTCATTTATTAATATATGTTTTTTTTCATTCATTTGTTTTTTATCTACATTTTGCTTAGAAAACAAATCTGATATATTTAAATAAATAATGTTATATTTGTGACATAATATTTCTATTTTAGTATTCAAATATCTAAATATTTCATCATATTTTGTTCCAAATGAATTATATAATCCTATATATACAATTTTTTCTTTACAATATTTTTTAATTAAGGAAAATAATTGTTCCATGTCATTTGCAATTTCATCTGCATAATCATATAATTTATTTTCATCTGTAATTTTTATTTTATAATTAATATCATTCATTCCTATTGATAAAGTGATTAAATCTGATTTTATTAATGCATTTTTTATTGTTTGGTTTTTATTATTTATTTTTATTTCTTTATTTTCTTCTATCATTCTAATTAAGTCAGTTATTCTATAATCATTTAAATCAAATTCATTTATATATTTTTCTAATTTTTGTTTACTTTCTAAATATTTCTTATAATATACACTATAGTTTTCTTGTTGATTTGTATAATTATCGCTTAAATTTAAATAATAAATCATCTTATCAATTGATGTTAAATATATTAAAAAAATAAATATTATTATAATGACAATTATTAAAATTTTTTTCATATTTCCTCCCAAAAAAAAGTAGATTATATCTACTTAATTATATTTCTTCTATTGTTATTTTAGCACCAACATTAGTTAATTTTTCTAATATATTTTCATAACCCCTTAAAACATGTTCAATTGATGTTATTATGGTGATTTTATCTGCTTTTAATCCTGCTAGTATAAGTGATGCTCCAGCTCTTAAATCTGTTGCTTCTACTGTTTTTCCATGTAACTTTGTTATACCATTTACAGTTATTTTATTATTATCAATAATTATATTAGCACCCATATCATTTAAATAAGGAACATTTTTAAATCTATTTTCATAAATTGTTTCTTCTAACAAGGAACTTCCTTGACACTGTGTTAATAAAACAGTAACCGGTTGTTGCAAATCTGTTGGAAATCCAGGATATCCTTCTGTTTTTATTTTAACGGGATTTAAGTCACTTTTTTGACTAACTTTAATATAATCTTTTCCTATTTCCATTGGAATTCCCATTTCTGTTAATTTATTTATTAATGAGGAAATATGGCTTGGAATTATATTTTTAATTATTAATTCTTTTCCTATTAAAGCTCCAGCTATTAGGTATGTTCCAGCTTCAATGCGGTCAGGTATTACTTCAGTGAAACATCCTTTTAATTTTTCAACCCCATTAATAGTTATAACATTAGTTCCTGCACCTACAATATTTGCACCCATATTATTTAAAAAGGTTGCTACGCTAACTATTTCTGGTTCTCTTGCAGCATTATTAATCGTTGTTTTACCTTTAGCTTTAACAGCTACTAGCATTGTATTTATTGTTGCACCTACACTTGGCATGTCTAAATACACATCGTTTCCAATTAATTCTTCTGCTTCAATTATATATTTATTTTCTCTTTCTATTACTTTTGCACCTAAAATTCTAAATGCTTTTAATGTTTGATCAATAGGTCTTGCTCCAATTGAGCATCCTCCTGGAAAATACATTTCAACTTTTTTAAATTTTCCAAGTAGAGCTGACATGAAATAATATGATGCTCTTAACTTTGTTGATATTTCTTCTGGTATTTCTTTATTTACTATTGTTGAAGAATCAATTGACATTAGATTACCTTTTCGACTAACTTTAGCTCCTAAATAAATTAATATTTCATTTAATGCATCGATGTCTGATATATCTGGTATATTATCTATATTCACTATTTCATCAGAAAGTAATGATGCTGGCACTAGTGCTACAGCACTATTTTTTGCACCACTTATTTGTATTTCACCACTAAGTGGGTATCCGCCATTTATTTTAATTTGTTTCATATTTCCTCCTGTTATTTTTTTGATAAATTTATTTAACACCTATTACATTATATTATTATTTTAATTAAAAGGCAATATTTAGATAAGATATATAAATCCTATTGCAATTAGCATTAATCCTCCTAATATGGTTGATAATTTGCCTATCCATATATGAATTTTAGTTCCTAGATATAATCCTAGGTATGTAAAAAAGAGACTAGATATTGAAATGGTTACAGCTGATACAAAATAACTGTTGAATATTTTATTTAACCCTATTCCAACAGAAAAACTATCTAATGAAACTGCTAAACCAAATAACAACATTTCACCAATATTCAATATATTTATATTTTTATCTGTTTTAAATGACTCATAAATCATTTGCATTCCTATAAATAACAAAACTAAAAAAACAATTAAATTAGTTTTTAAAGGTAAAAATATGGTTATATTACTTCCTATTTTCAATCCAATAATTGGCATAAAAAAATGATATATTCCAACTATCAAAGAAAGTAAAACTCTATTTTTTTTATTTATATCTATGGTACCATAAGCTAAAGATAAGGAAAATGCATCCATACTTAAGCTTATTGCAATAATTAACAATATATAGAAAGACATTAAAAAACCTCCTATCAAATAATATGATAAAAGGTTTCATTTTATAAATATTTTTCAATTAATTCTTGAACAAAGAATTTATATTCTACATCACTACTTTCTTCAGCTTCAATTAAGCAAAGAGGTGGAAACAATACACACCACCAGTTACTTCCTTTTCCTTCTCCTAAAGTAACAACTAATGATTCATAATAACCTTCATCATAAATTATTCCTTTATATTTTTTTTCTGGAAAGTAATTTTGACCAAAATTTATATTATAGCTGTATGCTTCATTTTTCATTAATTCTCCAATATTTTGGTTTAATTCATCAAAATTATTATTTATTACTTTTCTAGCATTATCAATTCCTTTAACATTTTTAAGCAATTCATACATTTTATATTCTAGTAATTTTTTTACTTTTATTTTAACTTCTTGATCATATTTTGAATCTGAAGAAGCTATAACACGTATTCTAATATTATCTTTTGGAATTGAGTAAGAAGAAGCCCTAGTGCTAATTAAAAAAAATATTATTATTATAAATATTAAACCAAATTTTTTCATATAAAAATCATCTCCTAATTAATAGTGATGATTTTTTCTTTTTTTATTCAATCATTTATGATAGGTTTCATTATTATTTATTTTAAATGATCTATATATTTGTTCTAGTAGCATTAATCTAAATAATTGATGTGGAAATGTTAATTTAGAAAAAGATAATTTATAATCACTTCTTTTTTTTATATCTTCATGTAATCCATATGAACCACCTATTATAAATGTTATATTTGCATTACTAATAAATATTTTATCTATTTTTTTAGATAATTGAGTTGATGATAAATTATTGCCATCTATTTCTAAAGTAATTATATAATCTTTAGGATTTAAATATTTTAATATTTTTTCTTTTTCTTTTTCTAAAATACTATTTTTGCTTTCATCTTCCAATTCAATTACTTCTATTTTAGTGTATTTATTTATTCTTTTTAAATACTCATCTATTCCATCTTTTAAATATTTCTCTTTTATTTTTCCTAAACAAATAATTTTAATCATATTTTAAATACCACTGTTCTTTCATTTTGATGAGATATTGTAATATCAGAAAAATCATTATTTTCTTCATTTAATTTATCTTTTAAACATTGTAAAGCTAAGGATGGATTATTATTATCTTGACTTATATGTATTAAAATAATATTTTTTGTATCTTTTCCGATAAATTTTGATAAATAATATGATGAGTCTTTATTTGATAAATGCCCTTTATCTCCTAATATTCTTTGCTTTAAATGATGTGGGTAATTGCCATTCATCAACATTTTTACATCATGATTACTTTCCATTATATAAATATTTTTATTTAGTAATTTATGATGATTTTTATTATTTATATACCCTGTATCGGTAATATAAACAATTGACTTTCCATTAGATTCAAATATGTAACCATTAGAATCCGATGTGTCATGTGATGTTTTAATTACTTTTACATCAATATCTTTTATATTAAAATCATCTTCAATTAATACATAATTAAATATATCAAATAGCTTAGATAAATCATCAAACATCTTTTTAGTTAAATATAATTTGGTATTATATTTTTTTATAAAAACTTTTATACCACTTATATGATCAACATGGGTATGGGTAAGTATAATAGCTTCTATGTTTTTAGGATCAACATTTATTTCTTTTAAATTTTTTTCAACAAATAAACTAGAAGTTCCTAAATCGATTAATATATTGGTAGAAGAAGAGGCAATATAAGTTGAATTGCCTTTACTTCCACTTGATAATACACAAGTTATCATTAGTACATCGTAAATGGATTTATTCTATAACCACCATACCATGGTTTTCCAATCCAAACTTCAAAGTGAAGATGTGGTCCTGTTGCCCATCCTGTTTTACCAACATAACCAATTATTTGACCACGCTCAACAGTACTTCCTACAGTCACGGTTCTTTTTGTCATATGTGCATAACAAGAATATAAGTTGTTTACATTATGATTTATACAAACATAATTACCAGCTTCATATTGATACTCTGACAATGAAACCATTCCATTTGTCACTGCATATACTGGTGATCCCAATCCTGTTCCGGCTATATCCAATGCTTGATGGATTTCACGAACTCCAGTTATTGGATTAATACGATAAGTATATCCAGAAGATATTGTATATCCACTATTAGTTGGCCATAACCAATTTCTAGAACTTCCTACACCAGATACTACTTTTTTACCTTTTAATATTATTTCTGAAATTGTTGGTTTTAATTCTTCTTTACTAATTGGTTTTACGTAGTTAATCACACCATTAACTATTTTTGTTCTTTGTGTGACTCTTTCTAGTCCGTTTTCACCTGTTTGAATAACATCTTCTTCTGAGGATGATTTGTTTTCATCATATTGATATTCAGTTTGATAATTAATTTCCATATCACTTACTGAATATTCTACAACTACTACTGATACTTTTGGATTTGTAATTCCGATTACAACTTGTTGCCCGGGAAATAATAAATTTTTTGAACTTGTAAATGTTGGATTAGAAATTAAAAATTCCTCAACACTTATTCCATTATTGAAAGCCACATCTTCTATTGTATCGCCCACTAACACTGTATATGTTTTTTGATCTTCCGTTGTTCCAAATAATAAAAATTTTGATAAATCTGAAGAATCAGTATATATTGTTTCATCAACAGAAATGTTTGTTTGTTTCACAGTTATATCTTCATCTATATAAACATTTTCAATTGTTTTTCCTGTTGTTGTAATTTCATCTTGCATATCCTCTTTGTAATCATTATATATATCTTCTCCAACAAATGTTTTTATAGTGTTATCTATTGATTGTTCAAAAATATCTTCCTTTGTTGTATAAATTGTTGTGATTTCATCCTCTTTTTTAATATTAAATTCATAACCTAATATGGTAAAAGATGATTTTGAAGATATAACATCAAAAATATCTTCAATTGTTGATATCTTTTCATCATATGTTGATATTCTCTTTATTTCTAGTCCATTTGGTGCATATACCTTATTAACACCATATTTATTTTTATATTTATCACATTGCTTATCAATATATTTTTCTAGTTCTTGCTTTGAATTAATAACTCCTATAACTTCATCATTCAAATATACTTTGTATAATACAGTTGCACTAGTAGCTGATTTATAATTAAATCCTAAATATATGATAGCTAGTGATAATAAAGAGAATATTAATATTTGAAATATTTTTTTCAATTATTTCACCTACTGTTCTATATCATTATTATCAAAATTTGTAAATGTACTTGTATTTTTCTTAAATATTAAATCAATATCTTTTGTAACACCATTACGATGTTTTGCAATAATAAGTTGACTTTTACTCATATTTTCATCTATTGAAATTTCTTTTGTATAATAATCTTCACGATAAAGGAATGCCACAATATCAGCATCTTGCTCAATAGATCCAGATTCTCTTAAATCACTTAAAATTGGACGTTTATCATCTCTAGATTCAACACTACGAGAAAGTTGTGCCAAAGATATTACAGGTATTTTTAATTCCATAGCTAATGTTTTTAAAGACCTTGAAATATCAGATATTTCTTGTTGTCTGTTAGAATTTTTACCACCTGAACCACTAATTAATTGTAAGTAATCAATGATAACTATTCCTAGTCCATTTTCTGAACTAGCTAATCTTCTGCATTTTGCTCTAATTTCACCAATAGTCATACCTGGGGTATCATCCATAAAGATATTCGTTTCTGCTAATTGACTAATAGCTTCATTAATTCTTTTCCAATCTTTATGTTCTAAATTACCATTTCTTAATTTGTAACCGTCTATTTGTCCAACAGAAGCTAACATACGTGTTGCTAATTGCTCAGCACCCATTTCCATATTAAATAAAGCTACTGTTTTATTATTATTAATAGCTATATTTGTAGCTAAATTAAGAGCAAATGCTGTTTTACCCATACCCGGTCTAGCTGCTATTATTATTAATTCATTTTCATGCAATCCTGATGTTATTCTATCTAATTCATGAAATCCTGTAGCCAAGCCTGTTATTTCACCACGAGATTGCGATAATTTTTCTAAATTTGCTTGAGTTTTAAATAAAACATCTTGAATTGTTCTAAATTCTGTTCCTTTTCTTGTTTTAACAACATTTAATATTGTGCTTTCTGCTTTGTCTAAAACTTCGCTTATTGATTCTTCGGATGTGTATCCTGCTGTTTCTATATCTACTGCAGCATTTATTAATCTTCTTAATATAGATTTTTCTTCAACTATTTTAATATATTCATCAATATTGGCAGCCGAAGGAACTAAATCAGTTATTTCAACAAGATATTCAACTCCTCCAATTTGTTTTAATTCATGCTTTTTATCTAAAATATTAGTTACTGTTGTAATGTCAATTGGTGTTGATGTTTCACTTAACTCTTTAATAGCATTAAATATTTTACTATGCGAGTCTAAATAAAAATGTTCTGCTGACAATGATTCAACACATCTTTGCTGAGCATATTTTGTTAAAAACATTGCTCCTATTACAGATTGTTCTGCTTCAATATTATGTGGTATTTTTTTTTCTACCATTTTATTCACCTACTTTTTTACGTTTATTTTAATTGTAGCTATAACTTCTTTATGTAATTCAATCTTAATATTGTGAATTCCTAAACTAGTAATAGGATGATCTAATATAATTTGTGTTTTTTCTATTTTATAGCCATTGTTAGATAATTCTTGTTTAATTTGTTTTGTTGAAATTGTTCCAAACATCATATCTTGTTTCCCTGTACTAACTTTAAAAATAAATTCTTTTTTTTCTATTTCTTGTTTGATTTTTTGCATTTCTAATATCAACAAATCTTCTTGTTTTTTATCTTCTATTATAGTTTTATTTAAACTATTTATATTATTTTGATTAGCAGGAAGAGCATATCCATTTTTAATTAAGAAGTTTTGCCCATATCCATCTTTAACTTCTTTAATTTCATTTTTTTTACCTTGTCCTTTGACATCTTTTATAAATATTACTTTCATATTATCACCTTTGAAACCTTGTATCTATTATTATACTATATATTTTAATTTATGTCTTTAATTAAAATCAAAAAAAATAATCATTTTGATTATCCTTATTGATTATTATTGTTAATTTTATTGGCCAGCAATTGTATTTTTTTAAATCTATGATATAATCCTGATTTAGTTATCAATTTATTTGTTTCTATTGTTATTATTTCACTTAATTCTGTTAAAGAAGATTCAGGGTATTTCAAGCGATATATTGCAGCTTCTTTAGTTTTTTCATCTAGCAAATCCAATCCGCCTATAGTTTTAATTATTTCGATATCTCTTATTTGATTGGTTGCTGTTTCTATTATTTTATCTACATTAGCTTGCTCACAATTATTAAGTCTATTTGTCATATTTTTATGATCACGATATATTCTAATATCTTCGTAGTAAAAAACAGCACTTATAGCTCGTATTATTCTTAAAAAGTCCCCTATTTTTTCTGCTTCTTTTATATAAATCATAAATTTATTTTCTCTTTTTAAAACCTTGCTATTAAGTTCAAATTGGTTAAGTAAATATGATATGAAATTAGCGTACTCTATATTATTTACTAAAAATTCCAAGTGATATCTAGATTTTTTAGGGTCATTAATACTTCCAACGCTTAAAAACAATCCTCGCAAATATGATCTCATCAAATCATCATCATTATATATATATTCTTTAGGTACATTTGAATCAAGAGATAAATCTTGTTTAATTAGTTCAATTTTTTTATCAATTTCTAACAAATATATATAATTCTTATTAAAATTATATCCTCTTCTTACTGTTATTTTAGGAGAAATATAATATGTTGATTTTATTAAATTAAATATTCTTCTAGCTACTGAAGCATTTTCACTTACTATTTTAATAGAATTATCTATTATGCCAATATTTTTAATAATTGCTGATAATTCTGTTATTCTTTCTGTTTCAATTGTTTCTAATTTACTTACTTCATTTTTTACTGTACTAGTAAATGACATTTAATTCACCACCTTATTTTATTAAGTATCCATATATATCTAAAGATAACTTATCAACTTTATGTCTTATTATATTATCTTCTATTGTTACATAATTATCTGTTATTAATTTTACATTTTTTATATTTTTTTTGTCTAAAATCACTTGGTCTTTTTGTTCTAGTGTTTCATATTTTTCTAATATTTCGTTTGGTATTTTACCTTTATTAGCTAGAACAATTTCAATTTTTTTATTTCCTAAATATTCATTTATTGTATCAATATGATTGCTAACTTTAAAATCATCAGTTTCTCCAGGCTGTGTCATCATATTGCAGGCATACATTATTTTAGCTTTGCTTTTATCTATTGTTTCTATTATTTGTTTATTGATTAAATTAGGTATTATACTTGTGTATAAGCTTCCCATACTTAATATAATTAAGTCTGCTTCTTCTATTGCTTGTAATACTGATGAATTCACTTTAATTTCTTCGTCGTAAAAAAATTTTTTTATTTTTTTATTACTGAATGTAATATTGTGTTCTCCTTTTATAATAGTTCCATCTGTCATTTCTCCCATTAAAGTTGTATTTTGTTCGGTTAAGGGTAAAACTTTTCCCTTTAATTTTAACACTTTTCCTATTGTTTCGATTCCATATGACATGTTTCCAGTAATATTTGATAATGCAGTTAGCAATAAGTTACCTATAGTATGCCCATTTAAATCACTAGTTGTATTAAATCTATAGTTAAGAAGTTCTTCAAACAATGGCTCTGTTTCAGATAATGAAACAAGTACTCTTCTAATATCTCCAACAGCAACAGTATTAAATTCTTTTCTTAATATTCCTGTACTTTTTCCATCATCACAAACAGATACAACTGCGGTTATATCAAGAGGAAATAATTTTAGACCTCTTAATAAAGTTGACATTCCTGTTCCTCCGCCTAATATTACAATTTTTTTCATTTAATCACCTGTTAATATTATACTATATTTTTAGTAAAATTGATATCATATGCTTTAGCCTATATTATAAATAATAACTTGAATAATATATGATAGTGGTGATAATATGTTAAGTTTATTAGAAAATTTAAATCCTATTTTTCTTGCTTTTTTAGCTACTATATTTACATGGGGAGTAACTGCTTTAGGTGCGTCCTTAGTTTTTGTTTTTAAAAAAATTAATAAGAATATTATGGATGCAATGTTAGGTTTTGCAGCTGGAGTAATGATTTCAGCTTCTTTTTGGTCTTTGCTTTCACCAGCTATTGAAATGGCCCAAAATTTAAAAATGATTGTTTGGATAACTATTTCAACTGGATTTTTATGTGGTGGAATTTTACTTTTTATTGGTGATAAAATATTTAATAAATGTAGTAAGAATATTGATAAAAATAACATAAATAGTTTTAAAAGATGTTTGATGTTAATTTTTTCTATTACGTTACATAATATTCCAGAAGGAATGGCTGTAGGAGTTGCTTTTGGTTCAATTAAATATAATTTAGAGGGAGCAAGTATTATTACATCTGTTATTTTAGCTTTTGGAATTGGATTACAAAATTTTCCAGAAGGAATGGCTGTTAGTGTTCCTCTTAGAAGAGAAGGATATTCCAGAAAAAAATCTTTTTTTTACGGTCAATTAAGTGGGGCAGTAGAGCCATTAGCAGCTATTTTAGGTTCTCTTTTAGTTTTAAAAATAAGAATTTTTTTGCCTTTTTTATTGTCTTTTGCTGCCGGTGCAATGATTTATGTGGTTGTTCAAGAACTAATACCTGAAAGTCAAACAAATGAAAAAAAAGACTTAATGGCCTTTTTCACTTTATTTGGTTTCCTTATAATGATGATTTTGGATATTTCATTAAAATAAACATATAATTTTTATTATCCAGTAATAGATCTATATGTATAAGAATATCCTTCATCTGTTTTAATTGCATATATTTCAGCACTGAAGTTTGTTATTAATGTTCCTGTTTCTATATCCTTTATACTACTTGTAATTGATTCAATAATTGATGAATATGCATATTTATATTCATCATTTTCTTTTATTAACATATTTTCTTTTGTTACTGTTGTTAATAATTTTTCTTCTGTTGTAGTAATTGAGTTGTAATCCAAAGAACTAGAATTATCTTTTAACCAACACTGAGCTAAATACTTAATATATTTATCTGTTGTATCAATTACTGTATATTTATATTTATAATTTTCTGAATTAAATTCGTTAGCCTCAATAATAATTGTTTCAATAATTACAAATGTTAGATTATTAAATTTTTTCCCCGTATTGGGATTTTTTAAGTCTTGATCAATATATCCTCCAGCTTGAAGGTCATCAATAAAAACGTAAGTTCTATAATTATTTTCTTCCAAGCTTATAGCTGTATCAACATTGTCAGCAACCCAGTTTTTAGCTGCTGTTTCAAGTGATTTTATTTGTGTGGCATATAATTGCTCACGATAATTTTTTATACTGCTATATATATTTGGTGTAACAATAAGAGCTACTATTGAAAGAATTATTAAAGATGCTATTAATTCTATAAGTGTAAATCCACGTTTCATATTATAACTCCTTTTTTCTTTGAATATTATATGCTATTTTCAAAAGAACTTTTCTTGACAAAATTTTTGAAAAAATAGTAGATATTCTCATATTAAATCCCGGTATTATATATAATTTTCTTTTAAACATATTTTTAATTGCATAATTAGCTACATATGAAGCTGATAATGATTTAATGCCAAATTTTACTTTTGCTACTTTATTAAATTCTGTATCAACAGGCCCAGGACATAATGCTCCAATATAAACATTACTTTTTGTTTTTTTCAATTCCTCATAAATAGAACTAGTTAAAGATAATACATAGCTTTTAGAAGCATAATAACTACTCATTAGTGGTCCACCAGGCATAAACCCAGCTGATGAAACAACATTCAAGATATATCCTTCATCTTTATTTTTAAAATCTTTTAAAAATAATTTTGTTAATATATGTGTTGCTTTTATATTTGTATCAATTAAATCTAATTCTTTATCTAAATTAGAATCTAAGAATTCCCCAAATATCCCAAAACCAGCATTATTAATTAGTATGTCTATATTTTTATCTTTAACTTGTTCATATAAACTCATACAATTAAAAGTTGAAGATATATCCATATTAATTATTTCAACATTTGTCTTAAGCTCTTTTTTTAAATCTTGTAATCTTTTTTTCCTTCTAGCTACTAATATTAAATCATAACCTTTTTCACTTAATATCTTTGCCATTTCACGTCCTATACCAGAACTTGCTCCTGTTATTAATGCTACCATATTATCACCTATTACAATTATATAATAATTATTGAAATATTTCAATTAAACAAATAAAAAGAGTATTAAAACTCTTTTTAATTATATTTTTTTTTATTTAATGCAAATATAACTCCCCCAATTATGATTATATTTGCTATTGAAGTTAAAATAGTTATTTTCAAGTCATATTCATCTTGTTCTTCTTCAAGATTATACTCTTTGTAATCTAATTTACATTCTTCTTCATCTAAACTATATTCGCATTCTGCTTTTTGAAATTCTTCATATGTATATTTTATTTCTGGTTCTTTTATACCGAAATTAATAAAACTAGTTACTAGTAATATTATGGCTCCAATTAACCAAATTAAAAGTATAGCATTTGTTAATTTGAAAATAGTTCCTTTTTCTGAGCTAAATAAATTCATATACAATCCTCCTATATTAATAATATATTTTTTTTTTCTTCTTGTCAACAAAAAAAATGCTTATGCAGCATCTCCTTCTACTAATTCTAAAATAACTATTAACGCATCGTCTCCTCTACGTTCAGTTAATTTTAAAATTCTTGTATATCCACCATTTCTATTGGCATAACGTACAGCTAAGTCATCAAAAACTTTTTTAACTGAAGCATTATCATTTTGTAAGAAAGCTAAAGCTTTTCTTCTTGAAACTAATGAACCATTTTTTCCATAAGTAACCATTTTATCTAAAAATTTTCTTACTTCTTTAGCTCTAGTTTCAGTAGTTTCTATTTTTTCATTCATGATTAATGATTTAGTTAAATTAGCTAACATACTTCTTCTATGTTTATTAGTACGTCCTAATTTTCTATAAGCCATATTTATTCCTCCGTTCTATTAGTCTTCATCACGGAATTTAAGTCCCATATCTTTAATTTTATCAATTACTTCTTTTAAAGATTTTTTACCTAAATTACGAATTTTCATCATTTCTAATTCTGTTTTTTCTGTCAAATCACCTAAAGTGTTAACTCCTGCTCTTTTTAAACAGTTATAAGCTCTAACAGAAAAATCTAAATCATCGATAGATGTTTCTAATTTTTTAAGTTTGCTATCTTCTTGTTTAGCATTCATAACACCAGTAGTATCTGCTATTTCACTTAAATCTGTTAATATATTTAAATGTTCAATTAAGATTTTTGCTCCTAAAGCCATAGCTTCTTCTGGGCGAAGTGATCCATTAGTATAAACTTCCATAATAAGTTTATCATAATTTGCATCTTGACCAACACGAGCATTTTCTACATCATAGCGAATTCTTTCAATTGGTGAGTATAAAGCATCAATCGGAATATATCCTATCTTATTATTATCTGTAAATTTTTTATTTTCATTTGAAGGAATATATCCTCTACCGTTTGAAATAATTAATTCCATATCAAGTTTTCCACCCTTTGATAAAGTAGCAATTTCTTGATCTTTATTAATTATTTCAACTGTTGGATCAACAACTATATCAGCTGCTGTTATTACTCTTTCTTCTGAAACAGATATACGAGCTATTACATCTTCATTAGAATTATTTTTAACAACTACATTTTTTAAATTTAAAATAATAGATGTTACATCTTCAACAATTCCATCAATTGTTTGAAATTCATGCATAACTCCTTCAATTTTAACAGCAACGATAGCACTACCAGGCATACTTGATAGCATAACTCTTCTAAGTGCATGTCCAATTGTTGTTCCGAACCCTCTTTCTAAAGGTTCTAATTCAAATTTTCCATAATTACTATTTTCAATATAATTAGTTATTTTGTAAATTGGTTTTTCAAAGTTTAACACTTTTACACACTCCTTTTCTTTTATCCACGTGGACGTTTTGGTGGACGGCATCCATTATGTGGTACAGGTGTTACATCAGTGATTGATAATATTTCAAGACCAGCTGTTTGTAATGAACGAATAGCAGTTTCACGTCCAGATCCTAGACCTTTTACAAAAACTTCTACTTTTCTCATTCCCATATCATATGCAGTTTTACCAGCAGCTTCTGCTGACATTCCAGCTGCAAATGGAGTTGATTTTTTACTTCCTTTAAAACCTAATGTTCCAGCTGAAGCCCAACTAATTGCATTTCCTTCATTATCACTAATTGTTACAATAGTGTTATTGAAAGTTGAATTAATGTATGCTTTTCCTTCTGGTACATTCTTTTTAACTTTACGTTTTCTTGGTTTATAAGCCATGTATATAACCTCCTTTTAAAGTTTAATTATTTTTTCTTATTTGCAACAGTTTTACCTTTACCCTTACGAGTTCTAGCATTTCTATTTGTTCTTTGTCCTCTAACAGGTAATCCTTTTTTATGACGAGACCCTTCATATGAATTTATTTCCATTTTTGTTTTAATATTCATATTTACTTCACGTCTTAAATCACCTTCAATAGAGTGTTTTTCTATTTCAGTACGAATACGACCTAATTCATCATTGTCTAATTCGCCCGCTCTTTTGTTTACATCAACTTGTGCATCAGTTAAAATTTTATTTGATAAACTTCTACCAACACCATAAATATAAGTTAATGATATTTCAATTCTTTTATTATTTGGTATATCTACACCTTTAATACGTGCCATAAAACACCTCCTATATTAACCTTGTCTTTGTTTATGTTTTGGGTTTTTGCAGATAACTCTTACAGTCCCATTTCTTTTAATAACTTTACAATCTGAACAGATTGGTTTTACTGATGGTTTAACTTTCACAATATCCCTCCTATTTTCTATAGGTTATACGCCCACGTGTTAAATCATATTCTGACAATTCAAGCACAACTGTATCGCCTGGTAAGATGCGAATATAATTCATTCGGATTTTACCAGAAACGTGAGCTACTACAGTATGTTTATTAACAAGTTCTACCTTAAATTGTCCTCCTGGTAAAACTTCTAATACTTTTCCTTCTACTTCTATTGCAGATTTTTTTGTTACATTTTCTTCTACAATTGGTTTTTTCTTATTAACATATTTTTTTGGCATTTAATCACCTCTTTGTTAAAATTTCATACCCATCTTTTGTAACAAGCACTGTATGTTCAAAATGTGCTGAAGGAAGTTCATCCATCGTAACTATTGTCCAATCATCATCTAACATGGCTACATCAGCGCTTCCCATGTTTAACATTGGTTCAATAGCTAGAGTCATTCCTTCTTTTAAGATAGGTCCAGTATTTTTTTTACCATAATTAGGTATATCCGGTTGTTGATGAACTTCGGTACCAATACCATGTCCAACAAGTTCTTTAACAATACCTAATTTATATTTTCTTGCTGTTGTTTCAATTGCATTTGAAATTTCACCAAGATGTATTCCTTCCTTTATAACAGATAAACCTGAAAATAGAGATTCTTCTGTTTGATTAAGTAGTTCTGCTATTTCTGGTCTTATGTTTCCAACTGGATATGTCCATGCTGAATCTCCATGATAACCTTTATAACATGCTCCAATATCAAGCGTTACAATATCTCCATTTTTCAATTTTCTTTTGCCTGGTATTCCATGAACTATCTCATCATTTACTGATATACAAATAGCCCCTGGAAATCCATATAGGCCTTTAAAAGAAGGGGTAGCTCCTGATTTTAAAATAAAATCATTTGCTAATGTATCTAATTCTTTAGTAGTAATTCCCGGTTTAATATAATTTTTTAAATAATTATGAGTATTGCCTACTATTTCACCAGCTTTGCGCATCAATTCAATTTCATGATTTGATTTAATACTAATCATTAATTATATTCTCAATTTGTTTAGATATTTCTTCTTTTGGTAAAGTACTATCTATTATAAACAAATTTCCTTGATTTTTATAGTATTCAACAAGTGGCTCTGTTTCATTTATATAAGTTTCATATCTTTTTTCAAAAGTTTCTTCATTATCATCTTTTCTTTTTACAAGAGAAGTATGACATTTGTCACAAATATTATTTATCAAAGGTTTGCTCTCTTCAATTTCTTCATTGTAAACATTCCCACAATTTGGACAAGATATTCTACCTGTAATACGTTTCTTAGCTAATTCCTTTGGTAAGTTCAAGTATATAACATAATTTAATTTTTGATTTATATTTTCTAAAATTTTATCATATTCTTTTGCTTGACTTACGTTTCTAGGAAAACCGTCTAAAACATATCCATTTTTAATTTCATCTAACTTATTAGTTAAAAGCTTTAATATTATATCATCGCTAACTAATGATCCAGATTCCATTATCTCTTGAATTTGTTTTCCAAATTCATTACCACTTTTTACTTCTTCTCTTAACAAATCACCTGTTGATATATGAGTTAAATTATATTTTTCACATATATACATTGATTGCGTTCCTTTACCAGCTGCTGGCGGAGCTATAAATATTATACTTTTCATTTTCTTCTACCTCTTGCATAACTACGAGTAACTAATTCGCTTGATAGTTGTTTATAAGTTTCTACTGCCACTCCAACAACAATAAGTAAACTTGTTCCACCTATTCTTACACTTGATGGTAATGAAGGAAATAATCCAAATATAATAGGAATTGCTGCTATAATTGACAAGCTTGTTGCTCCAATTGTTGTAATTCTTCTAAGTACTTTATTTAAATAAGTAACAGTTTCTTCGCCTGGTCTAACTCCCGGTATAAAACCACCATTTTGATTTATATTTTCAGCTAATTCTTTTGGTTTTAATTGAAAAAATGTATAAAAATATGTAAATGCAAAAATACATGCAATATACAATATAAATCCTGTTACACTAGTTTGAGTTAAATATTTACTTACAAACAAAGTAATCGAATCATTTTTAGCAACTTGAGATATTAATCCTGGAACTGAAATAATGATTGAGGCAAAAATTACTGGAATAACTCCCGCAGAGTTCAATTTAAATGGTACATAATTTTTACTGGCATTAGCTGATGTTGATTTATTAGCATATTGAATTGGAACTCTTCTTTCAGAAGATTCAACAAATACAACTCCTAATATAATAGCTACATAAACTATTAAAAATATAATAAATTTTATTAAACCAAACAATAATGTTTGTGTAGTTGTAAAATCAACTAAACTAGTCCATGTTTGATAAAACATATTTGGCATCGTTGCTATAATACCAGCCATAATTATTAATGATATACCATTTCCTATTCCTTTTGCTGTTATTTGATCACCAATCCATAGCAATAAAGCTGTTCCTGCTGTCAAAATAACTGCAAATGACATATATTCAACAGGTGTTCCATTTGAAATAAATGCAAATGAAAATATATACCCTTGAATAAATGCTAAAGCAATACCTAAATATCTAGTTATTCTATTTAACTTAGTTCTTCCAGTACCACCTTGTTTTGATAACTCTGTAAAATACGGAATTATGTCTGCTTGTAATAATTGAACAATAATCGATGCTGTTATGTATGGCATAACTCCTAGAGCAAATATTGAAAATTGTTCTAAAGCTCCTCCACCCATAGCATTAATTAATTCCAAAAAGCCTAAATTGTTAGTTCCTAATGAATCTACATCAATTCCTGGAACAATTATTGTTGTTCCTAATTTAAACACAAATAAAGCTACAAAGGTAAATAAAATTTTTCTTTGTAAATCTTTATTATTGGGATTAAATATTTGCTTAAATTCTGCAAACATTTTAAATCACCTCTGCTTTTCCACCTAATTTTTCTATTTCTTCTTTAGCAATATTAGAAAATTTGTTAGCTTTAACAGTTAATTTTTTTTCTAATGTTCCGTTTCCTAGAACTTTTACGCCATCTAATTGATTTTTTAAAATTCCCATGTCTTTTAATAATTCTGGTGTTATAACTGTATTTTCTTCAAAATTATTTAAATCACTTAAATTAATTACTGCATATGTTGTTTTAAATTTTGCATTACTAAATCCTCTTTTTGGTAAACGACGGAATAAAGGTAATTGCCCACCTTCGAAGCCAGGTCTTACTCCACCACCACTTCTTGAGTTTTGTCCATTTTCTCCACGTCCACTTGTTTTACCTAAACCACTACCAACTCCACGTCCAACTCTTTTACGAGTTTTTGTAGAACCTTCGTTTGGATATATTGTATGTAATTTCATTAGATTTCCTCTACTTTCTTACCACGAAGTTTTGCAACTTCTTCAATAGTTCTTTGAGATTTAAGTGCTTCTAATGTTGCATATGCCATATTAATTTTTGTATTTGAACCAAGTGATTTTGATAAAATGTCTTTAACTCCTGCTAATTCAACTACAGCTCTAACTGGTCCTCCAGCTTTAACTCCTGTTCCTTCTGCAGCAGGTTTTAACATAACTTTACTTGCTCCTCTAACACCGATTGCTTCATGTGGAATTGTTCTTTCATCAACTAATGAAATTTTGATAACGTTTTTTGTTGCTGCTTGAACAGCCTTTTTAATTGCATCTGGTACTTCATTTGCTTTTCCAGTACCTAGACCAACTTTACCTTTTCTATCTCCAACAACTACTGTTGCTGAGAAACGGAAATGACGACCACCTTTAGTAACTTTTGTTACTCTACCAATATTGATTACTTGTTCTTCATATTGTTTTGGGCGTGGTTCTCTTTTTCTAGTTTCCATTAATTACCCTCCTTTTTAGAATTCTAATCCATTTTCACGTGCTGCTTCAGCTAAAGCTTTTACACGTCCATGATATAGGTATCCACCTCTATCAAAGATTACTTTTTTAATTTTTGCTTCTTTAGCTCTTTTTGCTAATAATTCACCAACTTTTGTTGCAGCTTCAGTATTGCTACCATTTGATAATTTTAAATCTTTATCAATTGATGAAGCACTTACTAAAGTAATTCCTTTCACATCGTCAATGATTTGTGCAAAAATATTACTGTTTGATCTAAATACATTTAATCTAGGAGTACTTTCTGTACCACTTATTTTAGCTCTAACACGAGCATGTCTAGATTTACGTACTTCATTACGAGCTACTTTATTAATCATAGTATTACTCTCCTTTACTTAAAAATTAAGCTGCTTTCTTTCCTTCTTTACGAAGAACTACTTCACCTTTATAACGAATTCCTTTACCTTTATATGGTTCTGGTTTTCTTATTTTTCTAATGTTAGCAGCGAATTCACCAACTTGGCATTTATCAATACCTTTAATAACTATTTCTGTGTTACTGATTTGTTCAACTGTTAATTCAGATGGTATTTCAACAATTACAGGATGAGAATATCCAGCACTTACTGTTATTTTTTCTCCTGAAACATTAAAACGGTATCCAACTCCTACAGCTTCTAAACCTTTTGCATATCCTTCTGTTACACCAATAATCATGTTGTTGATATTTGCATTTGCAGTTCCATGAAAGTTTTTAAAGTTATCGTTTTTTCTTTCAACTGTAACTTCATTATTTTCAACTGTTACTGTAATATTTCTGTTAATTTCAGTAGAAAGTTCACCTTTAGGACCTTTTACTGTAACGCATGTTCCGTTAACAGTTATTGTAACATTTTCAGGTACTGTTAAAATTCTTTTACCAATACGACTCATATTAATCCTCCTTACTTTCTACCATACATAAGCTAAAACTTCTCCACCTAAAGATTGTTTTTTAGCATCTTTTGCTGTCATTAATCCTTTAGATGTTGAAACTAATGCTATTCCAAGTCCATTTAATACTTTTGGAAGTTCACTAGCTTGTGCATAAACACGTAATCCTGGTTTTGAAATTCTTTTTAATCCAGTTATTACACGTTCTTTATTTTGACCATATTTTAAGCTTAGTACTATTATATTTTGTACATTATTTTTTTTAATTTTGTAATCACTTATAAATCCTTCTTCTTTTAAGATTCTAGCAATTTCAACTTTAATTTTTGAAGCGGGTACTTCAACTTCTTTATATCGCATTACGTTAGCATTACGAATTCTCGTAAGCATATCTGCAATTGGATCTGTCATACAATCCCTCCTTCTCTAATTACCAACTAGATTTTTTAACACCTGGTATTTGTCCTTTATAAGCTAATTCTCTAAAGCAAATACGACAAATTCCATATTTTTTTAATACAGCGTGAGGTCTACCACATCTTTCACAACGAGTATATTCACGCACTTTGAATTTTGGTTTTCTTGATTGTTTTACAATCATACTTTTTTTAGCCATATTTTCCTCCTAATTATAGTTACTTTTTAAATGGCATACCGAATCCTTTTAAAAGTGCTGTCGCTTCTTGATTTGTGTTTGCTGTTGTAACAAATACAATATCCATTCCACGTACTTTAACAACGTTGTCATATTCAATTTCTGTAAAAATTAATTGTTCAGTAAGTCCTAATGTGTAATTTCCTCTTCCATCAAAAGATTTTGAAGAAACACCTCTAAAGTCTCTTACACGTGGTAATGTAACACTAACTAATTTATCTAAAAAGTTATACATATTTTCTCCACGTAATGTAACTTTACATCCGATTGGTTGTCCTTCTCTTAATTTAAATCCAGCTATTGCTTTTTTTGATTTTGTAGCCACTGGTTTTTGTCCAGAAATTAATTCCAAATCTGCCATTGCAGCATCTAATAATTTACTATTTGTAGTGGCATCACCACATCCAATATTAATAACTATTTTTGATAATTTTGGAACTTCACTTACATTTGAATATTTAAACTCTTCTTTTAAACTTGGTACGATTTCATTTATATATTTTTCTTTTAGGCGGTTCATAATCAATACCCTCCTTCCAATTAGTCAAGGTTAGAATTTGACTTTTTAGTCACTCTAATCTTTTTACCTTTTTTATCTATTTCATGTCCAATTCTTGTTGCTTTTTTTGTTTTAGGATCGATAATCATTACATTAGAAGCATGTATTGGTGCTTCCATTTCAACTATACTTCCTTGTGCTTGACCGTTTGGTTTAACATGTTTTTTAATAACATTTATTCCTTCAACGATAACTTTGTTTTCAGCACGAAGTGTTTTAGTAATTTTACCTTCTTTACCTTTATCTTTACCAGATATAACAACTACTTTGTCTCCAGTTTTAAAGTTCATACTTTTCCTCCCTTTTGAAAATTATAATACTTCTTTTGCAAGCGATACAATTTTCATAAAATCTTGGTCACGTAATTCACGTGCTACTGGTCCAAATATACGAGTTCCTACTGGACTCTTATCATCTTTAATAATTACACATGCATTATCATCGAATTTAATATAAGACCCATCTTCTCTTCTTAGACCAAATTTGCTTCTAACAACTACAGCTTTAACTACTTTACCTTTTGGAACTGTACCGTTAGGCGTTGCTTTTTTAACAGTTGCAACAACTATATCTCCAATATTACCTGTTTTAACTTTACTTCCACCAAGAACACGAATTACACTAACTTCACGTGCTCCAGAGTTGTCAGCTACTTTTAAACGGCTTTCTTGTTGAATCATATATTGATCCTCCTTCCAGTTTCAATTATAAGATAATTGCTTTTTCTACAATTTCTACTAAACGGAAACGTTTTGTTCTAGATAGTGGTCTAGTTTCAACAATACGTACTGTATCTCCGATTTTTGCTTCATTTTTTTCATCATGAGCAGCATATTTTTTAGAATATTTAACACGCTTTTTATATAATGGATGGTCTTTGTAAGTTTCAACATTAACAATAATTGTTTTATCTGTTTTATCGCTTACAACTTTTCCAACTAATTCTCTTTTTCTAGTTTCCATTAATTACCCTCCTTAATTTCTAATTCACGTTCACGTAAAATCGTTTTCATACGTGCAACTAATTTTCTAAGTTCAGTAATACGTGCTGGTTTTTCTAAATTACCAGTAGCTTGACTAAAACGTAAATTGAATAATTCTTCTTTGTATTCTTCTATTTTTTTTGTGATTTCTTCATTTGTTAATGATCTTATTTCACTATTTTTCACGCTTCGTCACCACTTTCTTTTTTAACAAATTTACATTTGATTGGAAGTTTATGCATTGCAAGTCTTAATGCTTCTCTTGCAACAGTTTCATCTACTCCTGCTATTTCAAACATAATTTTTCCTTTTTTTACTACAGCAACCCAAACCTCTGGTTGTCCTTTACCTTTACCCATACGAGTTTCTAAAGGTATTTTAGTTAATGATAAATGTGGGAAAATGTTTATCCAAACTTTTCCACCACGTTTCATATAACGTGTCATAGCAATACGAGCAGCTTCTATTTGTTGTTGAGTAACCCAAGCTCCTTCTAATGCCATTAGACCATATGTACCAAAATGTAATTCAGTATTACCTTTTGCTTCACCGTCATAACGTAATCTATGTGGTCTTCTATATTTAGTTCTTTTTGGTATTAGTGCCATAACTATTACCTCCCTTTTCCTTTGAGGCAAGGATTTCACCTTTATAAATCCATACTTTTACACCAATTTTACCATAAGTAGTATTAGCTTCTTTTTTAGCATAATCTATATCTGCTCTTAAAGTATGAAGAGGAGTGTTTCCTTCAGAATAACCTTCTGTTCTCGCCATGTCAGCACCGCCTAAGCGTCCTGAAACAGCTGTTTTAATTCCTTTAACTCCTGATTTCATTGCATTTCTAATAGCTCTTTTTTGAGCAATTCTAAATGAAACTCTATTTTCTATTTGATGAGCAATGTTTTCTGCAACTAATGCTGCATCAACATCAGGATTTTTAATTTCTTTAATAGAAATTTGTACATTTTCATTAACTAATTTTGATAATTCTTTTTTTAATTTTTCTATTTCTTCGCCGCTATGTCCTATTACTACACCAGGTTTAGCAGTGTTAATAGTAACTTCTGTTTTACTAGCGTTTCTTTCAATAAGAATGCTTGAAACTGCTGCGTCTTTTAATTTTTTTTCTAAAAATTTACGGATTTTAACATCGTTGTTTAAGAATCTAGCAAAATCTTTTTTTTCTGCATACCATTTTGATTCCCAAGTTTTATTGATTCCAATTCTAAGTCCAACTGGATTAACCTTTTGACCCATCAGTTACCTCCTTTATCTATTTTCGTCACTAACAACTATTGTTATATGACTTGTTCTTTTTTTGATTGGATCTATATATCCACGTGATCCAAATCTCATTCTTTTCATTGTTTGTCCTTCATTTACATATGCTTCTTTAACATATAAATTTTCTTTTGATAAATTTAAGTTGTTTTCTGCATTTGCAACTGCTGAAGTTAAAACTTTTCTACTTAATCTTGCAGCTTCTCTATTGATATTGTTTAAAATAATATCTGCTTCAACTACGTTTTTACCACGTATTAAATCTATAACTAAACGAGCTTTACGAGGAGCAATTCTAAGTCCTAATGCTTTCGCTTGTGCTTCCATTTTAGTCCTCCTTCCTGGTATTAACTATTTTTTATTTTTGTCAGCGCCATGTCCACCAAATTTACGTGTTGGTGAGAATTCTCCTAATTTATGTCCAACCATATCTTCTGTTACATAAACAGGAATAAATTCTTTACCATTATGAACAGCAAATGTGTGGCCAATAAATTCAGGATAAATTGTTGAACGGCGAGACCAAGTCTTTATAACTTCTTTTTTTCCAGATTCATTAACTTTTTGAACCTTATCCATTAAATGTTTATCTATAAAAGGTCCTTTTTTTAAACTTCTAGCCATTTAAATCATCCTTTCTTTTATTTTTTACGACGACGAACAATTAACTTGTCTGAAGCTTTTTTCTTGCTACGTGTCTTATAACCTAATGCTGGTTTTCCCCATGGAGTAACAGGTCCTTTACGTCCGATTGGAGCTCTACCTTCACCACCACCATGTGGGTGATCGTTAGGATTCATAACAGATCCACGAACAGTAGGTCTAATACCCATATGTCTTTTACGACCAGCTTTACCAACTTTTACAAGTTCATGATCAGCGTTTCCTACTTCACCAATTGTTGCTTTACAAACGCTTAATACTTTTCTTACTTCACCACTTGTTAAACGAAGTAATGTATATTTTCCTTCACGTCCTAAAATTTGAGCACTTGCTCCGGCTGAACGAGCCATACTAGCACCTTTTCCGGCTTTCAATTCAATATTATGAACTGTTGTTCCTTCAGGTATTTTTTCAAGTGGTAAGGCATTACCGATTTTAATATCAGCATTTTCTCCACTTTCAATTTTATCTCCAACTTTTAATCCTTTTGGAGCAATGATGTATCTTTTTTCACCATCTACATATTTTATTAAAGCAATGTTAGCAGTTCTGTTTGGATCGTATTCAATAGTAGCTACTGTTCCAGAAACTCCGTCTTTATCTCTTTTAAAATCAATAATACGGTATTTTCTTTTTGCTCCACCACCTTGGTGTCTAACAGTTATCTTACCTTGATTATTACGTCCACCTTTTTTATTTAGTGTTACTAATAATGATTTTTCTGGTGTATCTGTAGTTATCTCTTCATTAACTAAAGTAGACATTCCACGAGTTCCATTAGTCATTGGTTTATAATTTTTTATAGCCATTATATACCCTCCTCATTAGTTAAGTTCAATTGAACTTCCTTCTTTTAATTTAACAATTGCTTTTTTTACTTTATTAGTTTTACCTACGTAACGGCCAACTCTTTTTTTTCTAGGTTTTACATTAATTGTATTAACGCTTTCAACCTTAACATCAAATATTTTTTCTATTGCTTGTTTTATTTGAGTTTTGTTAGCTTTAGTATCAACACTGAAAGTAATTACATTGTTTGCTGCTAAAGCTGAACTTTTTTCTGTAATAATTGGCGCTTTAATTATATCTCTATAGTTATTCATACTATACAAGCACCTCCTCAATTGATTTGATTGCTTCAGTAGTAATAATCATACTGTCTGCAGCAATTACGTCTAATACGTTAATTTCGTTTGCTTGAAGTAAAGTTACATTTTCTAGGTTACGAGTAGCCAAGATCATGTTATCTTCTAATTCATTTACTACTATTAATATATTTTTGTTTAAATTTAAACCATTTAAGATGTTTAATACTTCTTTTGTTTTAGCAGTAGCTAAAGTAAAGTTTTCAACAATTATCAATTCACTGTTAATTGCTTTATAAGCTAAAGCTGATTTTAAAGCTAAACGTCTTTCTTTACGATTCATTTTTTTGCCGTAGCTTCTTACGTGTGGTCCAAACACAACACCACCATGATACCATTGTGGAGAACGGATACTACCTTGTCTAGCGCGTCCTGTTCCTTTTTGTTTCCATGGTTTTCTTCCACCACCGCTTACTTCGCTACGAGTTTTTGTTTCATGTGTTCCTTGTCTTTGTGAGTTTCTCGCTAATGTGATTGCGTCATATAATACTGCATCGTTTGGAACGATTTCCCAAATTGTTTCATTTAAAGTAATATCATTTACTTTTTCACCTTTAAGGTTAATAACAGACATTTTTTTCATTTTTGTGCCTCCTATTCTGAAACTTCTACTTCTTCAGTAGTTTCACTTTCTACTTGGGATTCAGTAACTTCTTCTTTAATTAAATAATTATTTAATTCTTCAGTTTCTTTTACCATATTTGGTTTTTTAACTGCAGTTTCAATAATCACTAAAGATTTTTTTGCTCCTGGTATATTTCCTTTAACTAAAATCACATTATTTTCAACATCAACCATAACAATTTCAAGATTTTGAATTGTAACAGTTAACGCACCCATATGTCCTGGTAAATTTTTACCTTTAAAAACACGCATTGGTCTCATTGTTCCCATTGAACCTGGTCCTCTATGATAGTGAGATCCATGTCCCATAGGTCCACGGCTTTGTCCATGACGTTTAATAACACCTTGGAAACCTTTTCCTTTGCTTGTTCCTGTAACATCAACAACTTCTCCTTGTTCAAATATATCAGCACTGACAACTTGCCCTAATGAATAATTGTTAACATCTACACCTCTAATTTCCTTAAAGAAGCGCTTAGGTGTAGTGTTTGCTTTGTTGGTAATTCCAACAGAAGCTTTTGTCGCTAACTTTTCTCTCTTTGTATCAAAACCTAATTGAATTGCTTCGTAACCATCTGTTTCTCTTGTTTTAATTTGTGTTACCACATTTGGTTCAACTTCAACAACAGTTACTGGAATCAATTTTCCTGATTTTGTAAATACTTGAGTCATTCCTAATTTACGACCTAAGATTCCTTTTTTCATATTTTTCCTCCTTGTTATAACTTAATTTGGATATCAACACCACTTGGAATTTCTAAATGAGTCAATGCCTCTATAGCTTCCTTTGTTGGATTGTTAATAACTATAAGTCTTTTGTGTGTTCTTTTTTCAAATTGTTCTCTTGAATCTTTATATTTATGTACTGCTCTTAAAATAGTTATTTTTTCAATTTCGGTTGGTAATGGAACTGGTCCACTTACTTCTCCACCTGTTCTTTTAACAGTTTCAACTATTTTAGCACAAGCATTATCTAAACTTTTATGTTCAAAAGCTTTCAATCTGATACTAATTTTTTGTTTTGACATTATTTTTCCTCCCTTCGCCTATATCACAGTATAGACTCGCTCCGTGTAAAAACCTGATATTTCATTTTAATTTGTATAACAACTTAACCTGGCGTATCAGCAACCTCACACATCAATGCGTGCCACACATTCAAAATTATACAACATAATAATATAAAAATCAAGCATTTTTTATTTCTTTTTATATTTTTTTTGTTAACTTATTAAAAAATTAGAAGACTATTTTTCTTCTAATTTTTGTTTTAATTCTTCTTTTGTCATTTTAGAATAATTTTTGATATCTTTTTCTTTAGCTAAATCTTTTAATTCATTTAAAGATAAATCTTCTAAACTTGCTTCTTGAAATTCACTATAATCTATTTCTCCATCTTCTTCTGGTAAACATTTATTTTCAACTAAATATTCTATTTGTTCTTTTGTTATAGTTTCATGTTTTAATAAAGTATCAGCTATCAAATCAAGTAACTCTCTATTTTCAGTTATAATTTTTCTTGTTATTTCATAACATTCATTAATTATTTTTCTTTGTTCTTGATCTATTTCAAAAGCAACTTGGCCAGAGAAGTTTCTACTTTTATTATAATCTCTTCCCAGAAATACGCTAGATTCTTGATGTTCAAATTGTACTGGACCCAAATCACTCATACCATACTCAGTTACCATTGCACGAGCTATTTTTGTTGCTTTTTCAAAGTCATTATGTGCTCCTGTTGTTACCTCGTTAAATACTACTTCTTCAGCAACTCTACCACCTAATAATCCACTAATCATATCTAATAATTCTGTTTTTGTAGAAAGATAAGTTTCTTCTTTTGGAAGCATTAAATTATAGCCACCAGCAGAGCCTCTTGGAATAATTGTTATTTTTTGAACTTCGTTTGCTCCATCTAATTTAAGCCCCAATACTGCATGCCCTGCTTCATGATATGCAACAACACGTTTTTCTTTTTCGGTATATTTATGACTTATTTTTGCTGGCCCCATTAATACTCTGTCATGAGCTTCATCTATTTCTGCCATTGTAATAGCATTTTTATTTCTTCTCACGGCTAATAAAGCAGCTTCATTTAACAGATTTTCTAAATCTGCTCCGCTAAATCCAACTGTTCTTTTTGCAATGTTGGATAATTTAATATTTTTCGTAAATATTTTATTTTTAGCATGAACTTCTAATATTTCTTCTCTTCCTTTTATATCAGGCAAATTAACTGTAACCTGTCTATCAAATCTTCCTGGTCTAAGTAACGCTGGATCTAAAACATCTGGTCTATTTGTTGCTGCTATTATAATAATACCCTCATTTGCTCCAAAACCATCCATTTCAGTTAATAATTGATTTAATGTTTGTTCTCTTTCATCATGTCCTCCGCCTAACCCAGCTCCACGTTGTCTCCCAACAGCATCTATTTCATCTATAAAAATTAAACATGGCGCATTATGTTTAGCTTGTTTAAACATGTCTCTAACACGACTAGCTCCAACTCCAACAAATAATTCAACAAAGTCAGATCCGCTTATGTAATAAAATGGTACATTTGCTTCTCCTGCTACTGCACGAGCTAATAATGTTTTTCCCGTTCCTGGAGGTCCAACTAGTAAAACTCCTTTTGGTATTCTAGCTCCTAATTTTTGAAATTTTTTAGGATTTTTTAAAAAGTCTATTAATTCATTTACTTCTTCTTTTTCTTCATCTAATCCTGCTACATTTTTAAATGTTACTTTTTTTGTATCTTCATTAAGCTTAGCTCTACTTTTTCCAAAATCCATTGATTTGTTTGCGCTACCCATTTGTCTTGAAATTAAGAAAAATCCGAAGCCAATTAATATAACTATTGGTAAAACATTTATTACAAATAACAAAAATGTACTAGATGCAGGATCTGCTTCTGTTTTTACAATAAAATCATATTTAGCCTCGCCATCTAATATTTGATTCATAACTCCTTCAGCTAATGGAGCTTTTAAATAAAATGACTCTTTATCATCATAACTTTTCAAAGTTCCTTTTATTTCATATATACCTGCATTTGACAATGGTGTTATCAAAATTTCCTCAACATTTGAATCTTCTATCTCTTTTAGAAACTCATCATATGTTAGATAATTTATTTTTCTACCAGTAAAACTTAAAAAATATAGTATTACCAACATGAAAATGAACATTGCTATATAAGGTATCATTCCTTTTTTGATTGTTTTTTTATTCATAAAACACTCCTTTCATCAATAATATTTCATTATTATATCACATTTATCATTTTTTTGTTTATCAAATTTTGATTTTTTTAAACCAGGTAACCAAACGATGACATTATCTGAATCGACAACGATTGGCCACATGTCTCTTTCTTTAGTTGATATTTTATTATCAATAAATATATCATTTACTTTTTTACTACCCAACATGCCCTTAATAAACATTTTATCCCCATTCATTCTTGTTCTAACTCGCAATGGAAATTTTACATCATTTTTACTTAAACGACATATATTATTGTCCGTTTCATCACTTATTTTTAAAACTTCAATATTTTTTCCATTTGGCAAATTTAAATAATCAATTATTTCTATTTCATATTGTTTTTCTTTTATTTCTTCTTGAACAAAAGTTAAATTATTATATGTTTTAATCGCTTTTAAATTGTTAGGTAAATATATATATACATTTGGTTTTTTTGATATTATTAAATTGTATATTATTTCTGCATGATGATCAGTAATTAACATTAAATCATCTTGATATATATTTTCTAAAATATAATATATTACTTTCATTGCTATTACATTTTCTAATTTCATAAATTCTTCTATGTTTAATATGTTTTGTGGATAAACTTTTGGGATTATTTTTTCTACTTGTTTATCTATATAATTATTATATTCTAATAATGTTTTGCTAAATTTATAAAATTTGGTATGAACATTTTTATCTTCTTTTCTAAATTCTGGAACAATATATTTTCTAAATCTATTTCTTGTATAAACATCTTTTGTATTAGAGATATCTTGTTCAAAAGGTACTTTATTATTTTTATTATATTCTAATATTTCTTCTTTAGTTACTTCTATTAATGGACGTAATATTTTGTATCCATCTATTTCAATTTCTTTTGAAAATCCGCTATATCCTCTTAGAGTTGAACCTCTTACTATACGCATTAAAATTGTTTCTATTAAATCATCTCCATGATGAGCTGTTAAAAGATATTTAGCACTATACTTTTTTACTAATTTTCCAAAATAATTATATCTTTTACTTCTTGCTTCATTATGAAAATTATCATCACCATAATCTTCTATTATCATTGTTTCAAAAATCAAATTGTGATTTCTGCAATATTTTTCTACAAATTCTTGTTCTTCTTTTTGTCCTGGCCTTCCTGTATTATGATTTACGTGTGCACAAATGACTTCTATATCTATTGCCTTTTTAATCATATACATCAAATGAAGCAGAGCCATTGAATCTGGTCCTCCACTACATGCTACTACTACTACATCTCCATACTTAATATTCTCATTCATCAAATATTCATAAGCTTTGTTCATACCAACACCTCTATTTCTATTCTATAATAATTGTCAAACATTATCAAGTTAAACGTTATGTATATATTACCAATTAATTTTTTCTAAATTATTCTTTTGTAAAAAATCATTTGTCCTAGAAAAAGGCCTACTCCCAAAAAAACCGCGATTTGCTGAAAAAGGAGAAGGATGTGGACTTTCTATAATAAAGTGTCTTTTATTAGTAATCAAATTCTTTTTAGATTTTGCATAATTACCCCACAATATAAAAACAACAGGTGTTTTTTTGTCATTTAGTTCTTTTATAATTATGTCTGTAAATATTTCCCAACCTTTATTTTTGTGGGAAAGAGGGCAATCTTTTATAACAGTCATAATTGAGTTTAAAAGTAATACTCCCTGCTTAGCCCAATCTATTAAATCTGGGTTTTTTCTTTCAATATTTAAATCATTTTGTAATTCTTTAAATATATTACGAAGTGATGGTGGCGTTTTAACTTCTTTTTTTACAGAAAAAGATAACCCGTTAGCTTCATTCTCACCATGATAAGGATCTTGTCCTAAAATTACAACTTTTACTGAATCATAATCTGTATATTTTAATGAATTAAAAATTTCTGAATATTTAGGATATATTGTCTTATTAATATATTCATCTTTGATGAATTTTGAAAGATTTTTAAAATATGGTTTTTCATATTGTTTTTCCAGTACTAAATCCCAATTATTATTTATCATTTTATCACCAAATAATATTTTATACTTTTTTTTGATTGTATTCAATTGTTTCTCTTAAAATATCGCTTTTTAATTTCAAAATTGCTATTATATTTATTATAGAAAGTACAGCTACTAACATATCAACAATATTCCAAATAAATTCAGATGATAAAATACAGCCTAAAAAAAGATTTATAGTAGTAATAATTTTTAATAATTTAATATGTTTATTACTATCTTTTATAAATTTCAATGATACTTCTCCATAATAATAACCTGTTAAAATTGTTGAAAAAGCAAATAAAAAGATTGATATAAAAATTATTACTGTACCAATATTTCCCATGATATTATAAAATATATTTTGAATTATTTCAATTCCATTTACATCACCAATTAATTGATTTTGATAATCATTAGTCAATATTATAAACGCGGTTATGGTGCAAATTAAAAAACTTGTTATATATATTCCTGCCGTTTGAATATATGCCTGCTTTATTATTTTGTTACTATCGGTTAAAGATGAAGCTATACTTCCTGTTCCAAGACCAGCTTCTGTTGCAAATATACTTCTTTGCATTCCTATAAAAAAAGTTGGTAAAAAGGCAGAAAAAAAACTTTTATAATTAAAAGCATCTATCAATATGGTCAAAATTATACTTGGAATCTTATTAACATTCATTATTATTATATATATTCCTGAAATTATATATATTAAAACCATGAAGGGAACGATTTTAGATGTAATATCAGATATTTTTTTTATTCCCTTGGATATAATTAGTAAAGTTATTATAGAAATTACTGTTCCTATTAAATATGGTGATATATTTAAAAATTGATTTATTGATTTAGTTATTGTATTTGTCTGTACACCTAAAAATCCACCTATATAGCTTAAAATTACCATGATTGCATATATTTTACTTAATTTTTTAAATCCTAAACCGTTTTTTATATAGTAGCTGGGTCCTCCTATATTAATATTATGATTTTTGTTCCTATATAGTAATCCCAATATTGTTTCAGAATATGTCAAAACCCCAGTTATTATAGAAATAACCCATATCCAAAATATTGTTCCTGGACCACCTATATATATAGCTAAAGAAATACCTGCAATACTACCTACCCCGATTTTACCAGCTAGTGAAAGTAATAATGTTTGAATGTTCCCTATTTGTCCTTTTTTTGTATCTTTTGAAATTAGACTTCTAAATATTTGAATAAATTTTATTTGTGGAAATTTAAGTACCATTGATAAATAAATACTAGATAAAACTATTGTTAATGAAGTTATTCCCCATATTATTTTTTTTATTATAATAAACATTTTTATCACCTAATATGTATTTTATTATGTTATGATGTTATTTTTTGTAGAAAAAAAATAAAGGGTTCCTTTATTTTTCTATTTTAAATATTACTTGATAATCGTTTTCAAAATCAATTTCCTCAGTATCTATTTTATATCCCATTTTTTCTATTGTTTTTGCACATTCTCTTATAGTATTTATTATAATTTTAAAATCTTTATTTTGAACATTATTTTCATTAGATGTAATTACTTCTGCCTCTTTTATAGTTGGTATTTCATCTATTTCATTATAAATTGGTTCCACTGATGAGAAAGGTTGAACAACTGAGTTTTCTTCTGTTGTTGGAATTTGATTTGATTCTTTATAAATTGAAAATTGACTCTCTTCGTTAAGAGTATATGGATTAATTGGATTAAATATTAAATCTTCTTCTACAGGAATTTCAAAATTAGATGTATTTACTTCTGGTTTAACTTCTATATCTTGTCTTTCATTAGTATCAAAATTATTAAAGAAATTTGTTGCCTGTTGGTTATCGATTTCTTCTTTATTATTATCAAACAATTCTTTATTTATATTTTCTTCTTGCTCTGGTTGCATATTTATTTTTTCTTCTTGAGTTGTAACAAAAGGATTAAATACTGCTTGAGGTGCTGTTGGAATTCCAAAATCTATATTTACTTCTTTATTTTCTAAATTTTCAACAAAATTAGGGTTTTCTTCTTCTTTTTTAAAATTAAACATGTTAAAGAATTTTCCACCAAATTGTGATTTTTCAGTATTTTCTTCATTTATAATAGGTTGAACTGGGGCCATTGGACTCATTGGCTCTAACTCTGGAACCTCTGTTTTTTCCAATAACATATTTATATCTGCAGTTTTTTCATCCTTAAAAATATCTTCTGCTTCTTCTTCTATTTTAGATATATCCATGAATCCTGGATTAATACTATCTGTTTTTTCTATTTCATAAATTGGTTCTTCTTTTGGTTCTATTATTGGGTTACTTGGAATATTGAATTGATTTATTATTTTTTCTTCCATTTGATCCATTTTTTCTTCCCCACTTTCATTTTTTAGTTTAATATTTTTATCTTCTTTAACCATTTTTTCTATTTCTTCATCTGTTTTTCTCACAGTTAATCTCTCATCTATTATTCTATTAAGCATTATTATTTGATGTATATTATCTAATTTTAACAAAGATCTTGCGTGTCTTTCTGAAATTTTTCCATCTAATAAAGCCTCTTGTACTTCATCATCAAGATTTAATAAACGTAATTTATTAGCTATTGTTGATTGTGTTTTTCCTAATTTTTCAGCTAAATCGCCTTGTGTAATATATCCCATATCTAATATTTTTTTATAAGATACTGCTTCTTCAATAGGTGTTAAATCTTGTCTTTGTACATTTTCAATTAAGGCAACTTCAGCACTATTTTTATCATCAAGATTAGTTATAATTGCTGGAATTGTTGTTTTTCCTGCTAATATACTTGCCTTGTATCTTCTTTCTCCTGCTATTATTTCAAATTTATCACTAACTTTTCTGACAACAATCGGTTGTATTACACCATGCTCTTTTATAGAATCAGCTAATTCATTAATATTTCGATCATTGAATTGGATTCTTGGTTGAAATCTATTTGGTAAAATATCATCAATATTCAAAATTTGAATTTCATGCTCCATATTCACATTAACCACTCCTTATTCTATATTACATAATACTATTTCCTGGGAAATATTTCAATTGTTTTTGGAAAATATTTTCATTTTTTTTGAAATATCCTTATTTCCCATGAATTAAAATAATGTTTAATAATAAAAAAAAATAAATTATAATAATTTATTTTTTAATATCTCACTGTTTTTTCTTGGAAATTTGACATTATCTTTTTCTTTTTGAAATTTTAAAATCGTTCTATTACTTTCTTCCATTGGTAATTTAAATTCCTTTTTTGTTATTAATTTGGTATTTAATTTTAATAATGCATTATCTATTTCGCTTATTTCTTGTTCAATATTTGCTTTCATTGCAATGAAATATTTTTTTTGTTTAGTCATTGGTATAGCATATTCAAGTAAAATAGATAAATGAGCTACTGCACGAGCTGTTGTTATATCAAATTTATTTCTATTATTAATTGCATAATCTTCTGCTCTTGTATGAATAACAAAGATATTGTCTAAATCTAATCTTTCAATAACTAAATTTAAAAATTTTATTCGTTTATTTAATGAATCTAGTAAAGTTATTTTTAAATGAGGGAAAACAATTTTTAATACCAATCCAGGAAAACCTGCACCTGTTCCTATATCACACAATGTTTCTTCTTTTGTTAAATCAATTACTGATGCTAATGTAATACTATCATAAAAATGTTTTAGATATACTTGTTCCTTATCTGTTATTCCAGTTAAATTCATCACTTTATTATATTCAATAATCATTTCATAATAAATTTGTAATTGATTTAATTGAAAATCACTTATTTCTATCCCTATTTTCTTTAATTCCTCTTTAAACTTATTTATATTCATTTTTAAACTCCTTTTTCAAATATATCATTAATACAGATATATCGGCAGGATTAACTCCACTAATTCTTATTGCTTGTCCAATAGAAGTTGGTTTTATTTCTTTTAATTTTTGTCTTGCTTCACTAGCAATATTTTTAACTTTATCATAGTCAATATTTAGTGGTATTTTTTTGTTTTCTAATTTCAACATTTTTTCTACTTCTTTTTCTGCTTTTAATAAATATCCCTCATATTTAACATTTATCTCAACTTGTTCTAATACTTCATCTGAATAGTCTATATCAACAAAATGTTTAATATTTTCAAATGTTATTTCTGGCCTTTTTAATAAATTATATAAACTTATTCCATCCTTAATAATACTAGAGTTATTTTTAATTAAATATTGATTTATTTCTTCTTTTGGTGTTATTTTTATTTCTTTAAGTTTATTAGTTAAATCTATTATTCCTTGTTTTTTATTTAATAATTTATAATATTGTTTTTCATCAATAAGTCCAATTTTATATCCATATTCTCTTAATCTTAAATCAGCATTATCATGGCGAAGTAATAATCTATATTCTGCTCGTGAAGTTAATAGTCTATATGGATCCCTAATTCCTTTTGTAATTAAATCGTCTATTAGAACACCTATATATGCATCACTTCTTTTTAAGATAAAAGGGTCTTTATTTTCCAATTTCAATCCAGCATTTATACCAGCTATTAATCCCTGACACGCTGCTTCTTCATATCCACTAGATCCATTTATTTGTCCTGCTGTAAACAAATTTTCAATTAGCTTTGTTTCCAAACTTCTTTTTAATTGTGTTGGATATATTGAGTCATATTCTATAGCATATGCATATTTAAGAATTTTAGCTTTTTCTAAACCTCTTAAGCTGTGAACCATTAGTTCCTGAACATCTTCTGGCATACTAGTAGAAAATCCTTGCAAATACATATCATCATAATATATGCTTTCTGGCTCTAAAAATAATTGATGTCTTTCTTTATCTGAAAAACGAACTATTTTGTCTTCAATTGAAGGACAATATCTTGGTCCTATTCCTTGAATATCATCTAGCCCTCCATACATACTTGATTTATTTAAATTGTTTCTTATTATTTCATGTGTTTGCTCTGTTGTATAAATCAAATGACATGGAATTTGTTTATCAACATCATATGTTGGTGCATTATCAAAACTAAAAGTATGATATTCACTATCCCCATTTTCTATTTGTAACTTAGAAAAATCTATTGTTGATTTTTCTAATCTTGCTGGAGTTCCTGTTTTCAATCTTTTAATAATAAATCCTAACCTTGCTAAATTATCACTTAAATGATTGCTTGGTTTTTCACCATGAGGGCCTTCTCTTCTACGCATTGATCCTCTCAAAATATCCGCTTTCATATATGTTCCCGTTGTTAAAATTACTGTTTTTGAATAAATTTTTTCATTATTTTCTAAAATTATCCCCTTAATTCTATTGTTTTCCACAATTAAGTCCTCTACCAAGGCTTCTTTAACATCTAAATTTTTTGTTTCACAAATAGTTTTCCACATGTTTTGTGGATAAGTTATTTTATCTGCTTGTGCGCGAAGTGCTTTAATTGCTGGACCTTTTTTATTGTTTAGCATTTTCAACTGTAGTAATGATTGATCGGCATTTTTACCCATTTGTCCACCCAATGCATCTATTTCTCTTACTACAATACCCTTTGCCGATCCACCTATAGATGGATTACATGGCATATCTGCAATATTTTTAATATTCCCTGTTATCAATAAAGTTTTATGCCCCATACGTGCAGTAGCAAGACATGCCTCACATCCTGCATGACCCCCACCAACAACAATTACTTCATATTCCATATTTATCACTTCCTCTAAACTTTTCATATTATACTATTATTTAATTAATAAAACAACATTTATAACATATATTATTTTTAAGATAATATATTGTTATGAGGTGATTTGATATGAAAGAAAATATTAATTTATTATTTTTTCAAAATGTTGGCAATTATTTAGATAATGAAAATATTAAGTATTTAGCATTTGAGATTGAAGAAGGTAAATATGTTATTGAAAACATGCCTGTTTTATATAATGGTTTTTTATCTTCGTTAAGTCAATATTTATGCTATGATTTCGATTATTTATCTGACATAAATAAGATTAGATATCAAAAATTTTATAAAAGTGTAAAAAAAGTAGATAATAATATCTACTCTGTTCAAACAAAAAAATATGTTATTAATAAAGAAAGATCATTTACCTAAGCAAAATTGACTAAATAGTTGATCAATTAATTCGTTTTCATATGACTTTCCAATTATTTCTCCTAATTTATTCCATATTTCTTTTAAATCTATTTCTATCATATCTATTGGCAATTGTAAATCAATTGCTTTTTCTATATCTAATATTGTTGAATTAATTTGCTTTAAAATAGCTATCGATCTTGATGATGATAAATATGTTAAATCATTTAGTTCTAATTTATTTAAATTAAAAATTTTTAATATCTCTTGTTTCAATTCTTCAATTCCTATATTATTTAATATGCTCATTTCTATTACTTTTTCTTCTTTTATTAAATTTATATCTATTTTAGATTCTAAATCTATTTTATTTATAATAATAATATAATTTTTATTTTTTAAATTTTCAAGTATTTTTATATCTTCTTCATGAATTTCATTATTATTATTTAAAACAAATAAAATTAAATCTGCTTTATTTATTATTTCCTTACTTTTGTTAACTCCTATTGATTCTACAATATCCGTCGTTTCTCTAATTCCTGCTGTATCTATAAAATTTAACAAAATTCCATCTAGATTTATTTGACCCTCAACTATATCTCTAGTTGTACCCGCAATATCAGTAACTATTGCTTTATCTTCTTCAATTAATGCATTTAAAATACTACTTTTTCCTACATTTGGTCTTCCTATTATGGCTGTTTGAATTCCTTCTTTTATTATTTTTCCGTTTTTGCTTTCATCAAGAACTTTTCTAATTGTTTTTTTTAATTCTTCAATTCTTGGTTTTAACATTTCTAAGGTCATTTTTTCGATATCCTCATATTCAGGATAATCTATATTTACTTCTATATTAGCTAGAACTTCTATTATATCTTGTCTTATTTTTTCTATTTTATTAGATACTCTTCCACTTAATTGATTTATAAATAATTTTCTTGCTGTTTCTGTTTTAGAATTAATTAAATTCATTATTCCTTCTGCTTCTGTTAAATCTATTCTTCCATTTAAAAAAGCACGCTTAGTAAATTCACCTGGTTCTGCTAATCGACAACCATTTTCTATTAATAATTCAAGTACCTTATTAGTTGTTGCAATCCCACCATGACAATTAATTTCAATTATGTCTTCTTTCGTGTATGTTTTTGGAGCTTTCATAACACTAATTAAAACTTCATCTATTTTTTCATTATTTTCAACTATAAATCCGTAATTAATAGTATGTGATTTTACTTTGTGCAAATTATTATTAGAAAATATTTTGTTAACTATTTTTATAGCTTCAGTTCCACTTACCCTTATAATAGAAATGGCTCCTACTCCAAGAGGTGTAGCTATTGCGACAATTGTATCTTCCATATTAATTCTCCTTTATTTTTCTTTTAAAACCTAATAATCTTGGTAAGCATTTTGGATTTAAAAATACTTCCAAAGAAATATATTTGTCTGCCAACATAACAATCCATCCCTCTATATATTTTGGTGGTATTTTGTTTAGTGGAAACATATGTCTTTGAATACTGTTTTCTATCTTATTATTCATTAAACTTGCAAAATGTTGTTGTGAATTTTTTTTAGCTTCTGCAGCATGAACAAAACCATGTTTTTCAAAAAGTGGTTTTTTTTCTTTTATTTCTTGCCATGGTTCAGTATAAAAATCATGTAATAATCCCGATATTGCTGCAACTTTATAATCTTTTTTTATTTTTTTTGCCATAATATAAGATAATTTTGATACAGCAAGTGAGTGTTCATATACTGTTATATTTCCATGATGTTTATAGGTTTTTCTTTTTTGAAATTCATTATTATCTAATATTTCATTTATTATTTGATAATATTCTATTTTATCTGATATAGACATTAGTATCACCTTTTTCAAAATAAGTTTACATTATTATATATTTATAGTCAAGAAAAAAGCATATAATTATGCTTTTTCAATATATTTTATTACTACGTGTCTATCTTTTCCTTCTCCAGTACTTTCTGTTTTTAAATTTTCATATTGGTTTACTATATTATGAACCAATCTTCTTTCATAAGAATTCATTGGATCTAAGCTAACATCTATTTTTGAAGATAAAACTTCTTTAACTATAGATTTAACTTCGTATTCTATATTTTTCATTTTCTTTACTTTATAATTTGCAACATCTAAATTTATCTTTAAAGCTAGATTTGCTTCTTTTTTAACTGCTTGTCTCAATATCGTTTGAATAGAATTAAGTGTTTTTCCATCTTTTCCTATTAATATTGAATTATTATCAGATATTAATGTTATATTATATATTTCATCTTTTTCTAATATTTCACTTTCAATATTTATATTCATTAAATTTCCTAATTTATTTATAAAACTTTCAATAAAATTTTTAACATCACTTTTTTTTAATGCTGTTACTATATATTTAGCACTTTTAAATAATTTTCCTTCAATAAATTCAGATTTTAAAAACAAATCTTCTTGTTTTAGATTATTTTTATTTAATATTTTTTCAAGTGCTTCTTCTTTTGTTTTAGCTTCTTCATTAATTATTTCTAGCATTTTTTTTACCTCTCTTTACTAATAAATTTTGTACTATTGTAAATAAGTTTGAAATTGTCCAATATATTGCAATTCCTGTTGATATTGAAAATGCTGTTATTGTCATAAAAACTACCATTATATTAGTCATAATTTTCATTTGAGATTCTGATCCTGCTTTATTACCTATACCTGCTCCACTGTTAAGTTTGAAAGAATAATATGTTGCTCCAGCTATCAATATTATAAATATTAGATAATAATATTGATGATTTGTAAATACTGCTATAAATGGCGATGTTCCTAATTGAAATAATCCTAAGAAATTTTCTTCAAATATAACTGGTATTCTATTAATTGCCTCTAAAAAAGCAAAGAATAACGGAATTTGAATGAATGCAAATAAACAACCTGATAATGGATTTATATTAAATTTTTTATATATTAACATCATTTCTTGTGATTTTTGCATCATTGATTCTGAATCTGTTTTATTAACATATTTTTGTTCTAATTTGTTTAAATCTTTTTGAGCCTCTTTTAAATTTTCAGATTGTAATGCTTGTTTTTTAGTAAATGGATACATAATTCCTCTAATTAATATAGTTGAAATTATAATAGCTAAACCATAACTTTTTAAAATGTTACCTAATTGTATTATTAACCAAGCCAATGGTTTTACAAAAATAGTTGTCCATATTCCTTCATATTCCCCTGTTGTTGGATTTAAATTAATGCATTTAGGTAATTCTTCTAAATTAACTTTATTTTCTGTTGTAACTTTCTTATTATATTCATTATATAAGACTATAATATTTTCATCTTCCGGTGCACACAAGATGTTTTTTGTTAAATTTTGTCCTGTTTCTTCATTTTGAACTATTTTATTATCTACTTTTAAATATTTAGTACATCCTGTTAATGATAATGTCAATAATAAAATTACCAATATTTTTATTTTTTTATTCATTTTTATCTCCTTTATATATATCTAGTTTTTCAAAGCAATGATATAAATCTTTTTTCATTGTTTCATAGTCAATATCTAAAATACTTCTCCTAACCATTATAATACAATTGAAATCATTTTTATAGTCTTTTGCATCAATTATATCTTTTAATTGTCTTTTTATTTTATTTCTTTTAACAGCATTGCATATTTTTTTACTAATAGAAAAACCAAATTTATATAATTGATTATTTTTTTTCTCTAAAAAAATTAAATATTCTTTATATTTAAAAGGTTGTATTTCTTTTATAATTCTACTATATTCGGTACTTTCTTTTATTATATTTATTTTTTTCATAACATCACCTTTTTAAAATAAAAGCCACTTCATAAAAGTGGCTACTATTAATGAGATAAAACTTTACGTCCTTTTCTTCTTCTTCTATTTATGATATTTGTTTTCATACGGGCAAAAAAACCTTGTTTTTTACTTCTTTTTCTATTATTAGGTTGATAAGTTCTTTTCATATATTAAACACCTCCTGATCTAAAATATCTCACTGCTTTTATAATTATATAGATGTTTATCTATTTTGTCAAACTTTTTTGATTTAATATTAACTTTTTTTTAATTAACACCTTTTTCCACTATTATTTTTTTATTTTTACTTTATTTTATAATATTTTCCAATCATTTTCCACAAACTTGTTAATAAATCTTTATACATATATGTTAATATGTTAATAATTTTGTAAAACTTTTCAACTTTTCCTGTGTAAAACAAATAAATTATTATAATTTTATTGATTTTTAATGTGGAAAATTTTGTTTATAACTATTTTTATTTATTTTTTTCCACATTTTTTCATTTTCTTCTTTTATTTTTGTGGGAAATATTGTAAAATGTAATTAGTTAATTCTTTAAAAATGGGGGTGATTTTTAAATGAACACTAAAGCTTTGTGGAATTCATTTTTAGATAAAATGAAAAATGAACTTTCTTCTGTATCATATGATACATGGTTTTCAGAAACAGAATTATATGATTTATCAGATAATTCTGCAAAAGTTATTGTTCCTATGCATATTCATAAAAAAAGTTTAAAAGAAAATTATAATGATTTAATTGAGGAAATTTTTACTGATGTAAGTGGTTCTAATTTTAAATTTGAATATTTTACAAAAGAAGAAATTGATACTAATATAAATATTGATACCGATGCAATAGGGGTTCCTTCAATTGTTAATTTTGAATCTAATTTAAATCCACATTATAATTTTGATAATTTTATAGTAGGTGAAAGTAACAAATTTGCTAGAACTAGTGCTTTTGCTGTTGCGGAATATCCTGGAAATATGTATAATCCGTTATTTATATATGGAAATAGTGGACTTGGTAAAACTCATTTGATGCATGCAATTGGAAATTATATAGTTAAAAATAGTAAAAAGAAAGTTCTTTATGTAACTAGTGAAAAATTTATATCTGATTTTGTTGGTATACAAAAAAAAGATGATGATGGTACTAATATTGATAAAACCAATATATTTAAACAAAAATACAGAAATATTGATGTTTTAATGATTGATGATATACAATATTTAGGAAATATGGCAAAAACACAGCAAGAATTTTTTCATACTTTTAATGAATTATATGGTAATAATAAACAAATTATTATTTCTTCGGATAGATCACCAGATGATTTAAAATTACTTGAAGATAGACTTAAAACAAGATTTACATGGGGTTTAACCATTGACATTTTAGTACCTGATTTCAAATTAAGAATGAATATAATAGATAAAAAAATTGAAAATCATGTTCTTGTTGGAAATTTTCCACAAGATGTTAAAGAATATATAGCTAGTAATTGTACAGCAGATATTAGAAAATTAGAAGGAGCTATTACAAGAGTTATTGCATATGCTACGATGATGAATGGATCTGATATTACTTTAGAACTGGCTATTGAAGCTTTAAAAGATTATTTTGTTAAAAGTATCATATCAAAAAATAAAATTGATCAAGTTCAACAGCTAGTTGCAAGAAATTTTAATATTTCAGTTGAAGATTTAAAAAGTAAAAGAAGAGTAGCTACTATATCATTTCCAAGACAAATAGCAATGTATATATGCAGAATTCATTTGGAAGAATCTTTACCTAAAATAGGAATTGAATTTGGTGGAAAAGATCATACAACAGTTATGCATTCTGTGGAAAAAATTAAAAAACAGTTGAAAACTAATAATGATTTAAATAATGAAGTAAATAAAATAATAAATGAATTACATTAATTATGTGGATAACAAAATTTTATTTAACTTTTTTTAAACATATTAAAACAAAAATAATCCTTTATATATTAAAGAATTATTAAGTTTTACACATAATCTACACCAATAATAATAATAAATATTAAAATAATAATAAAGGAGAATTAAAATGAAATTAGAAATTAAACAAAATATATTAATTGAACATTTAAATTATGTTATAAAAGGAATATCTAATAAAAATATAATCCCTGTACTTAATTGTATAAAATTTGAATTAGAAGAAGAAGGTTTATATTTAACAAGTACTGATAATGAAATAGCAATTAAAACATTTATAGATAAAAAAGATATTGAAAATATTGAAAAATGTGGAATTATAGTTGTGTCTGGAAGATTTATTTATGACATTATAAAAAAATTACCAAATTCTTTAGTAAAAATAGAAGAGGTGTTAGATAATAAAATATATATAACAACAAATACTTCTTCATTTAATTTAAATTGTAATGATCCAAGTGAATTTCCAGATATTGATTTAAGTGATACTAAAAATCCTGTTTTTATATCAAAAAAAGTTTTTAAAAATATTATAAAACAAACATCTTTTGCGGCATCTTTACAAGAGTCAAGACCAATATTAACAGGAATAAATTTTAAAATCGATAATAATATTTTAGAATGTACAGCTACAGATTCATATCGATTAGCTAGAAAAAGAATTGAAATAGAAAGTAATTTAGATAATGAAGTAAACATAGTTATACCAAATAAAAATGTAAATGAAATTGTTAAATTATTAAATGATGATGAAGAAAAAATAGAATTACATATTTTTAATAATAAAGTTATATTTAAATTTAATAGTATTATAATTATGTCACGTTTAATAAATGGAACATATCCTGATACTTCTAAATTAATTCCAGATTCGTTTTCTATTCATATTAATGTAAATTTATTTGATTTTATTGATGCAATAGATAGAGCTTCATTACTTACAAATGAATCTGATAAAAATACAATTAAATTAGTCTCTAATAACAAACAAATAATAATATCATCAAGTATTCCAGAAATAGGAAATGTTGAAGAAAAAATAGAAATTATTAAAAGAGATGATGAAGATATTTCAATATCTTTTAGTTCAAAATACATGATGGATGCAATTAAATCTTTTGAATGTAATGAAATAGAATTATTATTTAATGATGAAATACATCCTATAATTGTTAAAAATACAGAAAGTGATGATTTAATTCAATTGATATTACCAATTAGAACATACTAAATTGAGTTATTCTCAATTTTTTTTATTTTTTTTTCATTTCATGACAAATTTTGATATTTTTTGACATATGTACCTGTTATATTATTCCGCATTAGGCGATATTTGTCTATTTAGGGGGAGGTGAAATATGTTAGATAATTATGAAATAAATCCATCTACATTGATGATTACACCATTATCAAATAGTGTTTCGGAGGTTATAGAAGAAGATAATAAATATTTGATAAATAAATCAGCTAATGAAATAATAGATTATAGCTGTCGTTTTTTTGGGAGTTCATATGCAGGTAGATATCAGGGAACTAAATCAGTTATAGGCTATAATTATAAATTACCAATTATAATTGATGAAATAAGAGAAATTATTTTTTTTCCAACTTGTTCACCAAAGTATGGGAAATGTCATTGGATTTCATCTAAAAAAATTAATTCAATAAAAAAGGAGGATAATAAAACAACAATAATATTTAAAAATGGATTTTCTTTTTCTCTTGATATATCATATTATTCATTAGAAAATCAAATATTTAGATCATCATATTTAGAAAACAAATTAAGAAGTAGAAGAATATCATAAAAAAAGATAAAATAAGCTAAAAAGCTTATTTTTTTAGTCTATTTTGTGATATAATGTTAAGTGTGTATAGGAGTATTTGAAATGTAGTTTTTTTCTTAAATATATTTTAAAATAAAAAAAGTAGGTGAGCAATGTATATTAAAGATATTACTTTAAAAAATTTTAGAAATTATAGTGATGTTAAAATTGAATTTAAAAATAAAATAAATATAATATATGGTGATAATGCTCAAGGAAAAACAAATTTATTAGAAAGTATTTATGTGTTGGGACTTACAAAGTCACATAGATCATTTATAGATAATAATTTAATTAAAAAAAATGAAAAAAATTCTATTATATGTGGAAATATTGTAAAACAAAATATATCTACTAAATATGAAATAGAATTAAATAAAAATAAAATATTGAAAATCGATAAAGATGTAATTAAAAAAAATCATGAATATATATCTAATATAAATATAATTATTTTTTATCCAGATGACCTAGAATTAATAAAAGGAGCTCCAAATGTTAGAAGAAGGTTTATTAATTTAGAATTATCTCAGTTATATAGTAATTATTTAGTAATTTTAAATGAATATAATAAAATACTTAAAATAAGAAATGATTATTTAAAAAATAATATAAGTTCTATTGATAAAAATTATTTAGAAATAATAACAGAATTTTTAATTCAAAAAGCTGTAATTATATATAGAATGCGCGAAAAATTTATTTTAAAATTAAATAGTTCTATTGAAAAAATATATTTTGATATATCAAATATTGAAAAATTTAATATAAAATATAATACAATTAATAATATAGATGATTTTAATAAAGAAAATTTATTTATAAAATTAAAAGAAATATATAATAATTCATTAGAAAAAGATATAAAATTAAAAACAACAACATTTGGTCCACATAAAGATGATTTAGAATTTTATATTGGGGATTATAATATAAAGCTATATGGTTCACAAGGACAACAAAGAATGGCAGTACTTGCATTAAAATTAGCAGAAATTGAAATATTTAAAAATTATAAAAATGAAACTCCTATTTTATTATTAGATGATGTTTTTAGTGAATTAGATAATTTTAAAAAAAATAATTTACTTAAATATATAGATAATAATATTCAAACAATAATAACAACAACAGATCTAAATAATATAAGTGACAAAATTATTAAAAATGCTAATTTAATTAATATAAAAGAAGGAAAACAAATATAGAGGTGAAAAAATGGAAGAAATAAAACAACATTATGATGAATCTGATATTCAAGTATTAGAAGGATTAGAAGCAGTTAGAAAAAGACCTGGAATGTATATAGGAACAACAGATGTAAAAGGATTACATCATTTAGTATGGGAAATAGTTGACAATGCCATTGATGAGGCTTTAGCAGGATATTGTAATAATATTGAAATTATTATTAACAAAGGAAATTCAATAACAGTAAAAGATAACGGAAGAGGAATTCCTGTTGGAATTCATGCTAAAACAGGATTATCAACAGTTGAAACTGTTTATACTGTTCTTCATGCTGGAGGAAAATTTGGTGGTGGAGGATACAAAGTATCTGGAGGATTACATGGCGTAGGAGCATCGGTAGTTAATGCTTTGTCAAGTGAAGTAACTGTAACTGTATATAAAGAATCAAAAATATATGAGACAAAATTTGAAAATGGTGGAAAAATAGTTCAAGCACTAAAGATAATTGGAGAATGCGAACCTAATAGAACAGGAACAGTTGTAACATTTAAACCCGATACAACAATTTTTGATACTGATATATATGATTATGATACATTAAAAGTAAGAGTACGCGAATTAGCATTTTTAAATAAAGGATTATCTTTAATATTAAGAGATGATCGTGATGATAATGATGGTACTGGAGAAAAATTTTATTATGAAGGTGGAATATCTGAATATGTTAAATATTTGAATAAAACAAAAACACCAATTCAACAACAAATAATTCATTTAGAAGGTGAAGAAGATAGTGTTTTTTTTGAAGTAGCAATGCAATATAATTCAGGATTTACAGATAATATTTATTCTTTTGTTAATAACATTAATACACATGATGGTGGAACACATGAGGAAGGTGTTAGAAGAGCATTAACACGTGTTATCAATAATTATGCTAGAAAAAATAATATTTTAAAAGAAAAAGATGAATCATTAACAGGTGAAGATGTAAAAGAAGGATTAACAATGATTGTTTCTTGTAAACATCCAAATCCACAATTTGAAGGTCAAACAAAAGGAAGACTAGGTAATTCAGAAGTTAGAAAATTAGCTGACAATGTTTTTTCTGATGGTTTTGAAAGATTTCTTTTAGAAAATCCTGATGAGGGAAAAATAATTATAGAAAAAGTTTTAACAGCTGCTAGAGCAAGAATGGCTGCCAAAAAAGCTCGTGAATTGACAAGAAGAAAAGGTGGATTAGAGCTTACAAGTCAATGGGGAAAATTAGCAGATTGTTCATCTAAAGATCCAAAAATATCAGAAATATTTATAGTTGAAGGGGATTCAGCAGGAGGACAAGCAAAACAAGGAAGAGACGCCAAAACTCAAGCTATATTACCTTTACGTGGAAAAATATTAAATGTAGAAAAAGCAAGATTAGATAGAATTTTGGGTAATGAAGAAATAAGAAGTATGATTACGGCTTTTGGAACTGGTATTGGTGATGAATTTAATTTAGAAAAATTAAGATATCATAAGATAGTTATTATGACTGATGCTGATGTAGATGGTTCACATATTAGAACGCTTCTATTAACTTTATTTTATAGATTTTTTAAACCAATTATAGAAAATGGAAATGTTTTTGTAGCACAACCACCATTATTTAAAATAACACACGGAAAAACATTTAAATTTGTTTTAACAGAATCAGAGAGAGATGAATATATAGCATCTTTACCATCAACAACAAATTATATTGTAAATCGTAATAAAGGGTTGGGTGAGATGGATAAAGAAGAACTTTGTTTAACAACAATGAACATCGAACACAGAACTTTACGACAAATAACAATCGAGGATGCTATTTTGGCAGATCAGGTTTTTGAAACATTAATGGGTGAAGAAGTTGAACCAAGAAGAAATTTTATTGAAGAAAATGCAGTTTATGCTAAAAACTTGGATATATAGAGGTGATATAAATGGATAAATTAAAAAGTACTAATATAGTAAAAGAGATGCAAAACTCTTTTCTTGAATATTCTATGAGTGTTATTATATCAAGAGCTATTCCAGATTTAAGAGATGGATTAAAACCAGTACATAGACGTATTTTGTACACAATGTTAGAATCAGGATTTACTCCTGATAAAGCTTATGTAAAATGTGCAAAAACAGTAGGAGCAGTTATTGGTAATTACCATCCACATGGTGATACAGCCGTATATGATGCAATGGTAAGAATGGCACAAGATTTTAGTTATAGACATCCATTAATTGATGGACATGGAAATTTTGGTGCAATAGATGGAAGTACGGCAGCAGCATATAGATATACAGAATCAAGAATATCAAAAATAGCCATGGAAGTTTTAAGAGATATAAATAAAGATACTGTTGATTTTGATGATAACTTTGATTCAACAAGAAGGGAACCACAAGTTTTACCAAGTAGATTTCCAAACATTCTTGTTAATGGAACAATGGGAATAGCGGTTGGGATGGCAACAAATATTCCTCCTCATAATTTAGGAGAAATAATAGATGGGTGTGTAGCATTCATAGATAACCCTGAAATAGATGTTTTAGGATTAATGCAATATGTAAAAGGACCAGATTTTCCAACAGGAGGATCAATACTTGGAAATAGTGGAATTAAAAAGGCTTATGAGACAGGTAAAGGTTCTATTGCTATAAGAGGAAAAGTAGATGTTATAGAAAAAAAAGATCGATATGAACTAATTATTACAGAGGTTCCATATCAAGTTAATACTTCGGCACTAATCACTCGTATAGCAGAATTAGTAAGAGATAAAATAATAGATGGTATATCAGATTTGAGGGAAGAAACATCATTTAATGATGGATTAAAAATTGTGATAGAACTTAAAAGAGATGCAAATCCGAATGTTGTTTTAAACAATCTTTATAAGCATACACAATTACAAACTTCATATGGAATTAATTTATTAATGTTATATCAAGGAAGACCACAAACATTAGGCTTAAAAGAAATAATTAGTAATTACATTGATTTTCAAAAAGAAGTAATATATAGAAGAACCAAATTTGATTTAGATAAAAAAATACAAAGAGCACATATATTAGAGGGACTAAAAATAGCTCTTGATAATATAGATGCGGTAATTAAAATAATAAAAGAATCAAAAACGGATGTTGCTGCTAAAGAAGAATTAGCTGTAAAATTTGGTTTAGATGAAATACAAACTGAAGCTATTTTAGAAATGAAATTAAGAAAATTAACAGGACTAGAAAAAGATAAAATAGAAGAAGAATTAGAAGAATTAAAAAAAATAATTGAAGAATTAAAAGCTATATTAGCTAGTGAGGAAAAAATACTAGCTATAATTAAAGAGGAAATGTTAGAAATAAAGAAAAAATATGCTACTGAAAGAGTAACACATATTGATATGAATGCTATAGAATATATTGAAGATGAATCATTAATTCCAGTAGAAAATATTATTGTAACTCTTACAAATAAAGGATATATTAAAAGAATGAATTGCGATGTATATCGTTCCCAAAATCGCGGTGGAGTTGGAATAAAAGGAATAACAACGAACGAAGAAGATTTTGTTGAAAATATTATTTCAATGACAACACACGATTATTTGTTATTCTTTACAAACAAAGGTAAGGTATATAGAATTAAGGGTTATGAAGTACCTTTATATAGTCGACAATCAAAAGGATTACCTATCGTAAATTTATTACCTCTTGATAAAGAAGAAACAGTTAGAGCTATGCTAAGAGTAAAATCAGAAGAAGAAAATAATAATATTGTATTTTGTACACAAAATGGTTTGATAAAGAAAACAAGCATTTCTGAATTTGACAACATAAGAGCAAATGGTAAAATAGCAATAACTTTAAAAGATGATGATCAACTAATATCTGTTAAGAAGACAACAGGTAAAAATCAAATTTTAATTGCTTCATCAAATGGACGAATGATTAGATTCAATGAAGAAGAAATTAGAATAATGGGAAGAACTGCATCTGGTGTTCGTGGAATAAATACAGATGGTGGCATATGTGTTGGTTGTGAAGTTGCCGATGGCGAAGAAAAAATTAGTGATGAGGTTTTAATTGTTACAGAAAATGGTTATGGTAAAAAAACGGAAATAAACGAATATAGAATGACTCACAGAGGAAGTAAAGGTGTAAAAGCATTAAATATTACTTCTAAAAACGGGAATATAGTTTCATTTAAAATGATAAAAGGTGGAGAAGACTTATTAATTATTACTAATAGTGGAATAGTTATAAGAATATCTTCAGATCAAGTTTCATCAACAGGAAGAGTTGCACAAGGAGTCAGATTGATTAATCTCAAAGATGATCAAAAAGTAAGTAGTATTGCTCTTGTTAACAAGGTAGATGAAGAAGAAATTATAGAAGAAGAACAGTAATGTTCTTTTTTATGTTTCACGTGGAACATAAAAATAAAAAAATTAATTGTATTATGTTTCACGCGGAACATATGAATTGTCATATTTAAAAAAATAATGTTTCACGTGAAACATTAAAATAAATAAAAATATATTTATTAAATAACATAAAATTATATTGAAAAAAAAACAAAAATAATATATCATTATTATGACACAACATTTATGTTTGAAACAGGTCAGAATCGGAAGATAGCAGCCTTAAAAATCTCTAAATGTGTGTGTCTTTTTTTATGAGGTGTTATATGTTTGATGAAAAATTTATGAAAATAGCTATTAATGAAGCAAAAAAAGCGTATAAAAAACAAGAAATACCAATAGGGTGTGTAATTGTGAAAAACAACAAAATTATATCAAAAGCACACAATAAAAAAGAAAAAACAAAGCAGGTAACAGCTCATGCAGAAATACTGGCAATAAACAAAGCTTGTAAAAAAATAAAATCATGGCATTTGAATGATTGTATATTATATACAACACTAGAACCATGTATGATGTGTACTGGTGCTATAATTCAATCAAGAATTAAAAAAATATATTATGCAACGAAAAGTGAAAAATTTGGAATGTTAGAATCACTTAATAATAATGAATATAATTTAAATATTTGTAGTGGTGTTTTAGAAAAAGAATCAAAAGAATTATTAAAAAAATTTTTCGACAAAAGAAGAAAATAGAAAACCTATTTTCTTTTATATTGTTTTTGATAATGTTATAATAAATAAGATGAGGTGAAAAATATGTACCAAAGTTTGTATAGAAAATATAGACCAAAAACATTTGATGAAGTAATTGGACAAAATGTTATTGTCACAACTCTAAAAAATTCAATTAAAAACAACAAAATTAGTCATGCATATTTGTTCACTGGCCCAAGAGGAACTGGAAAAACAAGTGTTGCTAAAATATTAGCTAAAACAATTAATTGTGATAATTTAATTGATATGAAACCATGTAATAAATGTGTTAGTTGTACACAAATATTAAATAAGCAATCTATTGATATATTGGAAATAGATGCTGCAAGTAATAATGGTGTTGATGAAATAAGAGAATTAAATAGTAAAGTTAATTTGGTTCCTAGTAGTGGAAAATATAAAGTATATATAATTGATGAAGTACATATGCTAACAACTGGTGCATTTAATGCATTATTAAAAACACTTGAAGAACCACCAGCGCATATAATATTCATACTTGCTACAACAGAACCACATAAAATTCCCTCAACAATTTTATCGAGATGCCAAAGATTTGATTTCAAAAAATTAACTTTATCAGAAATTCAAAGTAAGATATTTGATGTTGCTAAAAAAGAAAAAATCGAAATAACGGAAGACGCAATTTTAGAAATAGCTAAATTGTCAGATGGTGGAATGAGAGATTCTTTAAGTATGTTAGATAAGGTTATTTCTTACGCAAATGATAATATTCAAATTCAAGATGTACATGAAGTAAATGGAACAATAACAAAAGAGGAATTAGGTAGTTTTATTGAAATATTAATTTTAAAACAATTAGAAAAAATATTAAATAAAATAGATTTTTATGATGAAAATGGTAAGGATTTTATAAAACTAACAGAAGAAATAATAGAATTTATGAAGAATTTATTATTGTGTAAATTGGTTCCAAATTACTTAAAAGATAGAAATGAAATGAATAGCATATATGAAAAAATGATAGATATTATAGATGATAAAATATTATTATTATATATAAAGGAATTTAATGAAGAAATAAACAATTTAAAAAATAGTAATAATCCAAAATTAATTTTTGAATTACTTATTATAAAATTGATGTCTTCTGAAAGGAAAAACAAAGAAATTATAGTAACTAAAGAACAAGAAAAAAAAGATGAACAACAAAGTGTTATCAAAACAATTAAAAAAAGTGAAGAAGAAACTATTTTATTAGATGATAAAATAGAAAAACTAAAGAAAATAAGGGTAAATAACACTTTGTGTGCTTTTGACAAAAAGAAGATAATAGAAATAAAAAAGCAAATATCAAATCTATCATCTTTGATGTTAAATCAAAAATATGGAGAAATTTATTCAATAATTATAGATGGAGAATTAAAAGCATTTGGTAATAATATAATAATTTTTGTGTATCAATCAGTTAGAATATCTAATGAATTTAATAAAAAAATATTTGAAATAGAAGAATGCATAAAAAAATATATTAATTTTGATTATAAAGTCATAGCTACAAGTCAAGAAGAGTGGAATATTATTAAAAACGAATTTAATAATAAAAAGAAAATATATGAATATATAGAAGAACCTTTATTAACTAGTAAAAAAGAAAATAACAATATAGAAGAATTATTTGAATCTATAATAGAATATAATTAGAAAAGAGGAATGAATATGAATATACAAGCAATGATGAAACAAGCTCAAAAACTTCAAAAAGATATGATGAATGAAAAACAAATGATAGATGAAAAAGAATTTGTTGGAAAGGCATCAAATGTCGAAGTAATATTAAAAGGAACAAAAGAAATAAAAAAAGTGAAAATTAATATGGAATGTGTTGAACAAGATGACATTGAAATGTTAGAAGATATGATAGTCATTTCAATCAACAATGCATTGAAACAAATAGATGAAGAAACTGAAAAAAAACTTGGTAAATATACTCAAGGGATGCCGGGATTATTTTAATGAAATATCCGACGACAATTCAAAATCTCATAGAGTGTTTTAAAAAACTACCTGGGGTTGGAGAAAAAACAGCAGAGAGATATGCTTTGGCGGCTCTAGAACTAGATGATAATATTATCGAGTTGTTTTCAAAATCGTTGACAGATGTTAAAACTAAAATCGGCAGATGTAAAATTTGTAATAATTTAGCAGAAGAAGAAATTTGTGAGATATGCAAAATAAAAGATAGAGATAGAAAAACCTTATGTATTGTAGATTCACCAAAAAACGTTGTAATATTTGAAAAATTAGGAATATATAATGGACTTTATCATGTGTTAGATGGTTTAATATCACCATTAGATGGGAAAAATCCAGAAGATATTAAATTGAATTTGTTATTTGAAAGAATTAATAATGAAAATATATCAGAAATAATTCTTGCATTAAAACCAGGAATTGAAGGAGAAACAACATCACTTTACATAAAAAAAATGCTCGAGAACAAGCAACTAAAAATAAGTAAAATAGCTCATGGAATACCAATAGGCATCGACATGGAATATATAGATTCCTTGACATTAGAGTTAGCTTTAGAAGATAGAACTAACATTTCATAAAAATAAAATAAAATCATATATTTATTTAGGTGAAGAATATGTTAAAAAAAATATATAAGATTGTTAAAAAAGCTATTGTTGTTTGTTTTTTACTATATGGATTTAATCTACTATCACAACCTATAGACTTGATTATTCCAATAAATTTAATAAATGTAGTAATAATAACAATATTAGGAATCCCAGCTCTATTTGCACTAATTTTGATTCACATATTAATATTTTAAAGAGGTGAAATATGATTGAAAATTTAGAAAAAGAGCAACAAATAGTTTGCAAAATTTTAAAAAACGCCGTGTTGAAACAGAAAATTGGACATGCATATTTATTTGAAACGAATGGTTATAAAGATAAAATTCAGTTAGCAAAAGAATTTGCTAAAATGATTTTATGTCCAAAAAATAATGAAATAAAACATTGTGGAAAATGTACACAATGTGATAACATTGATAAAAACATATTTTCTGAATTAAAAATTATTTCACCAGAAGGATTATGGATAAAAAAAGAACAATTAGATGATTTACAAAAAGAATTTAGTACTACTGGGATACAATCAAACAAAAGAGTATATATAATTGATCAAGCAGATAGATTAAATAAACAATCTGCTAATTCAATTCTAAAATTTTTAGAAGAACCGCAAGATAATATAATAGCAATATTAATTTGTGATAATGTATATCAAATGATGAATACAATCTCATCTAGATGTCAAATAATTTCATTTAAAAGGCAAATAAATAATGTTGGAAACAATATAATTGATATAATTAAAAACAGCATTAATGTCAATGTTAATGATGAAAGATTTTTTGAAATAATGGAAGTAGCATTTAATTTTATATTATATTACGAAAATAATAAAAAAGATGCTCTATTAAAAACACAAAAATTGTGGCATAATTTGTTAAAAGAAAAAGATGAAATTTTATTGGCTATAAATATAATAATTTTAATTTATAAAGACATAATTAATTATAATGTAAAAGGAAATTTTGAATATTTTAATGATTATAAAAATGAATTAATAAAACTTGCTGATGTTAATAATATAGAGGAAACGAATAAAAAAATAAAAGTAATTATTAATACAAAAGAAAAAATAAATTATAATATCAATTCATATTTATTAATTGATAAGTTAATATTAGATTTAGAAAGATGTGATTAAATGATAAAAGCAGTTGGAATATTGTTTGAAAATGATGAAAAAACATACTATGCTTTGATACCACAAAATCAAGTTGATTTGAAAGTAACTAAAAATTCTTTTTTTGTTGTTGAAAAGGAAAAGTGTGTTTATTTTGGTAAAGCGGTAACAGAAATAATAGAAAAAGATGAAAAGGAAGTATCTTATAAAGTAATTAGGCCTGCAGATGAAAAAGACTTACAGAATCATAAAAAAAATATTAAAGATGCTAACAGTGCATTGAATGATGCAATAGAATTATCAAAAAAATATAGTCTAAATATGCAAATAATAGATGCAATATTTACATTTGATAGAGATCAACTATTATTCCATTTTTATGCGGAAGACAGAATAGATTTTAGATTATTAGCTAAGTCTTTAGCTTCAATATATAAAACAAGAATAGAATTACGACAAATAGGTGTTAGAGATAAAGCAAAAAAGATAGGTGGACACGGAATTTGTGGTCAAAAATTATGTTGTGCTAGATTTTTAAAGGATTTTGAATCAGTTTCTATATCAATGGCAAAAAATCAAAATATTTCTTTAAATCAAAACAAAATTAATGGTGTATGTGGAAGGCTTCTTTGTTGTTTAAAATATGAAAATGATTATTATAAGGAATGTAAACAATGTTTGCCAAATCTTGGAGACTTTGTTATCCTTGAAGAAGGACAAGGCAAAGTAATTGATGTTGATATACTTAATAAAAAATATAAAGTCGATATTCCAAACATAGGTATTATTGAGGTAACGGGCTGTAATGGAAGTAATTAATTATCTCTTGGGATATGAGAATTTAAAAATATATCAGGATACAAAAATGTTTAAGTTTTCATTAGATTCTGTATTGCTTGCAAATTTTGTTACAATAAATAAAAAAATTAATAAAATATTAGATATTGGAACAGGAAATGCCGTTATTCCATTAATTATAACAACAAAAACAAAATGTTTAATAGATGCAATAGAAATTCAAAAAAAAGCATATGATTTAGCTATAAAATCTGTAAATTATAATAAATTAGAAGATCAAATAAGAATTATAAATCAGGATGTAAATGATTATAGTAATGAATGTCAAACGGAAATTTATGATATAATTACTTGTAATCCTCCATTTTTTAAAACAACTAATGAAGCACATTTAAATAATAATGATTTTAAGTCAATAGCCAGACATGAAATAAACTTAGATTTAGAAAGATTATTTAAAATAAGCAAGAAATTATTGAAAAACAATGGTATAATATCAATCGTTCATCGACCTGAACGTTTGATTGATATTATAACAATAATGAAAAAAAATAATATTGAACCAAAAAAAATGCAATTAGTTTATCCTAAAAAAAATAAAGAAGCAAATATACTATTAATAGAGGGTAGAAAAAACGGAAATGCTGGTCTAAAAATTTTAGAACCATTATTTGTACATGATGAGGATGGAAATTATAGTGAACAAGTTATAAAATATTTTGAATAGAGGTGATAAAAATGTCGCAAAAAAGTTATAATAATACAGCAACCCTGTATTTAATACCAACCCCAATTGGTAATTTAGATGATATTACTCTTCGCGCAGTTAAAATACTAAATGAAGTAGAGGTTATTTTTTGTGAAGATACAAGAATTACATCATTATTATTAAAACATTTGAATATAAAGAAAAAGTTAATTTCTAATCATAAATTTAATGAAAGTAATAATGAAAATAAAATTATTGAGTATTTATCAAAGGGATTTAATGTGGGTTTAGTAACAGATAGAGGCACACCTATTATAAGTGATCCTGGTTTTGAACTTGTTAAAATTGCAATAGACAATAATTATAATGTTGTAGCTCTACCAGGACCAACTGCGTTTGTTCCAGCTTTAATCTGTTCAGGAATTAATCCACAACCATTTTTATTTTATGGATTTTTAAATAATAAAGAAAGTAAATTAAAAAAAGAGTTAGAAGAATTAAAAAGTGTAAAAGAAACACTTATATTTTATGAATCTCCTCATCGTATCAATAGAACTCTAAATGACATGTTAGATGTTTTGGGAAATAGAAAAATATCAATTTCCCGGGAAATATCAAAAAAATTTGAAGAAATTTATCGTGGAATGATAAATGAAATCATTCCAGAAATGATTGATATTAAAGGGGAAATGGTAATTGTTGTTTCAGGAAACGATGAAATAAAAACATTTGAACATTTATCAATTATCGAGCATGTTAATCTTTATTTAAAAGAAGGTATGACATCAATGGATGCAATAAAAAAAGTTTCAAGTGATCGAAACATAAATAAAAATGAAGTTTACAAAGAATATCATCGAGGTGAGTAAATTGAAATTGATTGTAGGACTTGGAAATCCAGGTAAAGAATATGAAAATACAAGACATAATATGGGATTTATGGCGATTGATTATTATGCAAAAAATAAAAAAATCGTTTTAAACAAGGAAAAATTCGGAGGGGTATATACCGAATTTATATATAATAATGAAAAAATAATTTTACTTAAGCCACAAAGCTATATTAATTTGTCTGGAGATGTAATTAAAAAATTTGTGGATTATTATAAAATACAAATATCCGACATATTAATTATAAGTGATGATTTAGATTTGAATGTTGGTACTCTTAAATTAAAATATAAAGGTGGTAGTGGAGGGCATAATGGCCTTAAAAATATTGAAAATCAGCTTAAAACCAAAGAATATAAAAGAGTAAAGATAGGAATATCAAATGATAAAAAAACAGATACCAAAGATTATGTTTTAAGTCAAATTAATTCTATTGACAAAGAAGTGATAGATAAAATAATTAAAACTATATCTGATATCATTGATGATTTTTTAGTAATTAGCTTTGATAATTTAATGAATAAATATAATAAGTGATACTAAGTATCATTTTTGTCGTGAAAGGAGGAATAATATGTCTTTTTTTGATAATATAATTAAAGAAAGTAATTCTATATCAGGATTAACTCCAGAATTAAAAGCAATTTATGTTTATAATTTATTTAAAAACAATAAAGAACCAATTATTGTTTTGAATAACAGTTTATATGAAGCTAATGATTTTTATCAAAGATTAATAAATTATACTGAAGACGTATTATTTTTTCCTATGGATGATTTTTTAACAAGTGAAGCATTAGCAATATCACCAGAATTTGAAATAACAAGAATTGAAACATTAAATGAGTTAATTAAAAATGAAAAAAAAATAGTTGTTACTTGTTTAATGGGTTTTTTAAGATTTATTCCTTCAAAAAAAGAATATACTAATAAAATAATTAAGTTTTTTAAAGATAAAGAATATAATATTAAAAAAATAGTTCAAGATTTAATCGATATTGGTTATTCAAGGGAAACAATTGTTAATAAAACAGGTGAAATAGCTGTAAGAGGATATGTTATAGATATATTTCCTATTTTCGAAAAAAATCCAATAAGATTAGAATTTTGGGGAGAAACAATTGATTCTATAAGGTATTTTGATGAAAACACGCAAATTTCTTTTGAAAAAATAGATAGCGTTGAAATATATCCATGTACAGAACTACTTCCAGATGTAATTACTTCAAAAAACAGTAGTGATATTAAAAATGTTAGAAGTTTTAATATTTGTGATTATTTTACTGATTTTAAGCTTGTGTATAATGATTATAATAGTGTAATCAAAGGTTATGAGCTATTATTAGATGAAATTAATAATTATAACAAAGATCAAGTGATTAGTAAAAATTATATGAATAATTTAAATAATATTAAAATTTCAAATCCATATTATCTTTTTGAATTTAATAATACAACTTTTAATGTAGATATAACACAAAATTATAATTCTTATGAAAATCAAGAATTTCCAAAGGAAATAACAAAAATAAATGATATTTTAAATAAGCATATTAAAAATAATAAGACAATAGTAATTTGTTTAAATGATAGATATAAAATTAATAAAATTATAGACAATATTGATAATAAAAATATTTTTATAACTAATGAAAATGAAATATTGGAAAATAAAATAAATTTAATTATTAAAAAAATAACCAGCGGTTTTGTATATAATAATTATATAGTTATAAGTGAAAGTGAGCTTTTTAATAATAAAAAATCAATTAGTAAATATAAAAGTAACTTTAAATATGGCAATAAAATAAGAGATCTTACAAAATTAAATATAGGAGATTATATTGTTCATAGTCTTTATGGGATTGGTAGATATGTTGGTCTTAAAACCTTAACAAAAAATGGTTTAAAAAAGGATTATTTAACGGTTGAATATAAGGATAGCGATAAATTATATATACCTGTTGAAAAAATAGATTTAATAAGTAAATTTTCATCAAACGAAGGAATTATTCCTAAAATAAATAAATTAGGTAGTTCAGAATGGGAAAAAACAAAATTAAAAGTTAGAAAAAGAATCGAAGATATTGCTGGTGAATTAATAGAATTATATGCAAAAAGAGAAGCTAGTGAAGGGTTTAAATTTGATGAAGATGATGAAAATCAATTAGCTTTTGAAAAAGAATTTCCATATGAAGAAACAGTGGATCAAATAAAGGTAATTGAAGAAATTAAAAAAGATATGCAAAATTCAAAACCGATGGATAGATTATTATGCGGCGATGTTGGTTTTGGAAAAACCGAGGTAGCTTTTAGAGCAATTTTTAAAGCTGTATTTTCAGGAAAACAAGTTGCATATTTATGTCCCACAACAATACTTTCTAGTCAACACTATAATAATGCAATAGAGAGATTTAAAGATTTTCCTATAAAAATTGAAATATTAAATCGCTTTGTTTCTAGTAAAAAAGTAAACCAAATAAAAGATGAATTAAAAAAAGGAAAAATTGATATTGTAATTGGTACACATAGATTACTTAGTGATGATATAGTATTTAAAGATTTAGGATTATTAGTAATTGATGAAGAACAAAGATTTGGTGTAAAACACAAAGAAAAAATAAAAATATATAAAAATAATATTGATGTATTAACTTTATCGGCTACACCAATTCCAAGAACTCTTCAAATGTCAATGATGGGAATTAGAAATTTATCTTTGCTTGAGACACCTCCTACAAACAGGTATCCAGTTCAAACTTATGTTTTGGAAGAAAATAACAGTATAATCAAAGATGCCATATATAAAGAGATAACGAGAAATGGTCAAGTCTTTATATTATATAATTATGTTTCTGATATTGAAAGAAAAGCTAGTGAAATAAATAAGTTAGTTCCAGATGCAAAAATATTATTTGCTCATGGTCAAATGTCAAAAACAGAGTTAGAAAATGTGATGATTAAATTTATAAATCGAGAAGCGGATATTTTGATATGTACAACAATAATAGAAACAGGGATTGATATTGCAAGTGCCAATACATTAATAATTATAGATGCTGATCGCTTTGGATTGTCACAATTGTATCAAATTAGAGGTCGTGTCGGTAGAAGTAACAAAATAGCTTATTGTTATTTAATGTATAATAAACAAAAAACATTATCTGATATTGCTCAAAAAAGACTTAATGTAATAAAACAATTTACGGAATTAGGTAGTGGATTTGCAATTGCAATGCGGGATTTATCAATAAGAGGTGCGGGAGATATTTTAGGAAGTGAACAAGCAGGTTTTATTGATACAATTGGGATAGATTTATATTTAAAAATGCTAAGCGAGGAAGTAAATAAATTAAGAGGTTTTTCCACAGTGCAAGAAGAAATAAAGGAAGATAAACCATTAATAGAAATATCAACAACAATCGAAGATGATTATGTTTCTGATATTGATTTAAAAATAGAAATACACAAAAAAATTAATGAAATAGATTCTTACGATAAATTGAATCGGGTAAAAGAAGAAATAGAAGATCGCTTTGGAAATATAAGTGAACAATTATATATATATATGCACGAAGAATGGTTTGAAAAAATATGTAAAGAATTAAATATTAAAGACATTAGACAAACAAATAATTTTATTGAAATTAATTTACCAAGCGAATTAACAGAAAAAATAGATGGACAAAAGTTGTTTTTTGAAGTAAGCAATATTTCAAGAATGTTTAGATTTGGAATGAAAAGCAAAAAACTATTAATAACTTTAGATATTTTGAAATTAGATAAACATTTCATTTATTATTTATTGGATTTAGTTATTCTTTTACAAAAAATGTGTATTAAAAAATAACCTTATGTATTACATAGGTTATTTTTTTTCTAGTGCGGCTATTATATTTGGAATAATTTGTTTTTTTCGTGATATATATTTATCTAAAAAATATCCTTGATATAATTCTTCAATTTCAAATACATTTTCAAATATATTTTTTGATTCATCATTATATAAAATATAGGAACCATTATTAATTATATCAGTTACAAATAAAGCCACCATATGATATTCGTTTTGGTAAGCAATTTTATTGATAATACTTATATAATCATCTTTATCTTTTAATATTTCATCAATATTTAATGTTAATACTTGACCAATACCAATTTTTCTATTATCTATTGTAAAGTTTTTAAAGTCATTATATAAAATTTCTTCTTTTGTCTTTCCTTTTAAAGAAGAACCTGCTTTTAACATTTGCATTCCATATTCTTCATAATTAATATTAGCAATTTTACTTAAATCAATAACGGCATCTTTATCCATATAAGTAGTTGTTGGAGATCTGAATAGTAATGTATCTGAAATAATTCCTGATAACATTAATCCAGCAATTTCCTTTGGAATGGAAATTTTTGCTTCTTTATATAAAGAATAAATAATTGTATTTGTGCTTCCAACAGGCATATTTCTAAAATTAATAGGTAGAGTTGTATCAATGTTACCTATTTTATGATGATCAATTATTTCAATAATGTCTGCATCTTCAATTCCATCGACGCTTTGATTTTTTTCATTATGATCAACTAAAATAACTTTTTTTCTATTTGCATCATTTATGTCAGATAAACGCAAAATACCACTACATTCATTTTTTTTATTAATTACAGGATAATTAGTGTACTTATTTTTTCTAGCAATTTCTAGAAAATCGTCTACCTCTTGATCATCAAGCAATGAAACGACATCTTTTAAAACAATTGTTTCTAAGTAATTAGATAGCCAGATTTTTCTGGTTGTATTAAAAGCTGATTCATTTGATAAAACAATATTTATTTTATTATCTTTAGCTAATTTAATGTGCTCATCTTTAATAAATGAGTTTCTTGTTAGAATAATCATTTTAACTTTACATTTAATTGCATATTCTATAATACTATGTCTGTCTCCAACTATTAAAATAGTATTTTCATTTATCTTGGCATTTTCAATAAATGTTGAACTACTATATGATGTTACAATAATTTTGCCACATATTTCATCATCAAATTTTAATATTTCTTTAGCATTTAGAGTTCTAATTATGTTTGTATAAGAGGTCATTAAACTATTGATTTCATCATTTATTTGATGTTTTGCAATATCTTTTAGTGAAACTAGTCCTAATAGTTTATTGTTTCTGTTGACAACTGGGATACTTCCAATATTGTTATCATTCATATATAAAAAACTATCGTAAATTGTATTATCTGAATATAAAGAACAATCTTTTAAATAATTTAAATCTTTTATTTCTAATTTAACATCATTTAAATATTTTGGTTCAACAACATTAAAATATTTTAAAACAAATTTAGTTTCATTATTTGGATTTCCAAGAACTCTTGGAGAAGTATTGATTCCTAATTGATTTTTAAGATATGATAAAGCTATGCTTGATGTCACACTATCGGTATCAGGTTTTTTATGCCCAAAAACATATATTTTTTCCATTTTATCACCTGCTAACAATTATATCATAAAAAGTAATTATTATAGGTATAAAATTAGTTATATAAGACAAAATATTTTTAGGAAGTGTAAATAAAATGGATGCAATAGGTATAATAAAAAGAATTGATGATTTGGGTAGAGTGTTAATTCCAAAAGAAATACGAAGTAATTTAAGACTTAACAATGGGGATAATGTTGAATTATACATTCAAAATGATTCAATTGTTTTAAAAAGATATTCAATTGAACGTAAGTTAGAAGATTTATCATCGAATTTTATTTATTCAATAAATTCAATAACTAAAAATGATATTATTATAACTGACTGTGAATATATAATTGAAACTTCTAACAAATATAAAAAATATTTAAAGAAAAAAATAAGTGATGAACTATCAAATTATATAAAAAGAAGAGAAAATATATTGGAAAAAAATATGAAAGAATTATTAGTAATAGAAAAAGAAAGCATTGAGTGTTCATATATTATTAAGTCAATAATGCTATATAATGATGTTGTTGGGTTAATTATATTTTTAAACAAAGATAAAAAACTTTGTGACAGTGATTTTACATTAGCCTCTGTAATAACAACATTCCTAAATAAATATCTTGAAAACTAAAGGAAATTATGTTATAATTTATTAGAAAAATTATGAAAGAGAGAAAAATATATATTTTTAAAAGAGAACTTGTGGTTGGTGTAAACAAGTAAAAATAATATTTCGAATGGCTCTGGAATTGCTTAAGTGATATTTAGCTTAGGACGTAGGAATGCGTTAAATTTAATGAGATTACAGATTTTTTCTGTAAAATAAGGTGGTATCGCGTAAATCACGTCCTTATAGATAAGGATGTTTTTTTTGTTTTTGGAGGTAATTATGCGTTTTTTTGAAAAAATAAGTTTCGATCAATTTAAAAAAGATATTGATGATGATATTTCAAGATATCATGAATATAATATACCAAGTAGAAGCACTAAAAATAGTGCTGGATATGATATTAGTTTGATAAATGATATAAACATAAAACCAAATCAAATAATTAAAATACCAACTGGAATAAAAGTATGTATGAATAATAACGAGGTATTATTAATTGTTATGAAAAGTAGTTTAGGTTTTAAGTATAATCTTCGTTTAACAAATCAAATTGGCGTTATAGATGCAGATTATTATAATAATGAAAGTAATGAAGGCCATATTTTTATTTCATTACAAAATGAAGGTACAGAAGAATTATTTTTTAAAAAAAATGACCATATAGCCCAAGGAATATTTGTTAAATATGAAACTGTTGATGAAGAAAAAGAAATAAATAAAACAAGAATAGGTGGAATAGGAAGTACGAAAAAGGAGGAATTACAATGAAAGAAAAATATTATATTTCAACTGCAATAGCATATACATCAGGTAAACCACATATCGGGAATACTTATGAAATAGTTCTTGCAGATGCGATAGCACGTTATAAAAGATTGTTAGGCTATGATGTGTACTTTCAAACAGGAACAGACGAGCATGGTCAAAAAATTCAAGATAAAGCTAGTTTAGAAGGTATAAATCCACAAGAATTTGTTGATGAAATAGCATTAGAAGTACGTAAAATATGGGATATTATGAATACAAGTTATGATAAATTTGTTAGAACATCAAATCCATCACATAAAGAACAAGTTGCTAAAATATTTAAAAAACTTTATGAACAAGGAGATATTTATAAAGGAAAATATGAAGGTTTATATTGTACACCATGTGAATCATTTTTTACAGAATCACAATTAATAGATGGATTATGTCCAGACTGTGGAAGAAAAGTAGAAGTAGCGAGTGAGGAAGCTTATTTCTTTAAATTAAGTAAATATACAAAAAAATTAGAAGATTATATTGAATCACATCCTGAATTTATCAAGCCAGAAAGTAGAAAGAATGAGATAATAAATAATTTTATAAAACCAGGGCTACAAGACCTTTGTGTATCAAGAACATCATTTAATTGGGGAGTTCCAGTTACATTTGATGATAAACATGTTATATATGTTTGGATAGATGCTTTGAGTAATTATATAACATTTTTAGGGTATGATGTCGAAGGTAATAGTTCAGATGAATTTAAAAAGTACTGGCCTGCAGATGTTCATTTAATTGGGAAAGACATATTAAGATTTCACACTATATATTGGCCAATTATGCTAATGGCTCTTAATTTACCAATGCCAAAACAAATTTTTGGACATCCTTGGGTTTTATTTGGTGATGACAAAATGAGCAAATCTAAAGGAAATATAATGTACGCAGATGATTTAGTAAATTTGTTTGGAGTGGATGCTATAAGATATTATTTATTACATGAAATTCCTTATGCAAATGATGGAACAATAACTTATGATTTGTTAATTGAGAGAATTAATTCTGATTTAGCTAATATATTAGGAAATTTGGTTAATAGAACAATATCAATGGTGATAAAATATTTTGACGGAATTGTATATGAGCCTGGTGAATTTAATGATTTAGATCAAGAATTAATAGATTTAGTTTTATCAACGCCTTTAAAAGTAGAAAAAAACATGGATGAACTTAAAGTTTCAGACGCAATAGACAATATTTTTGAAATCTTTAGAAGATGTAATAAGTATATTGATGAAACAACCCCATGGATATTATCTAAAGAAGAAAATAATGAACGTTTAAAAACGGTTTTGTATAATCTTTTAGAATCAATCAGAACTGGAGCAATCTTATTACATCCATTTTTACCAGAAACATCTGACAAAATATTTAAACAATTAAATACAGAAAATAAATTTATTGATTCTATTAATTTTAAAGGAATGGATCCTGGAATAAATGTTAATTCTCCAGAACCATTATTTATTAGAATAGATAAAGAAAAAAAATTAGAAGAAATTTTAAATCAATAATGTAAAGTGTTGTAAAATGTCATATAAAAGTGTATGAAAATATTTGAATTTATTTATTTTTATATGTTATAGTTATTATGTGAAATTTAGGAGGATATAAATGACTATTTCAAAACTGAAAGAAATGTGGGTTGTTATATCGATGTTTGCTGTTGGCATAGTCTTACTAATCATTTCTTGTATTAGTAACTTTAATATACTAGATGCTTTATATTTACTTTTTATACTTTTTTGTATAATAAGGTATATAATAATAGTCAAAGATAATTGAATTATATCTATTAATAAGGTATAATTTTTTTATTGGAGTTGATTATATGTACATAGATACACATTGTCATATTAGTGAAGAAGATTATGATAATATTGAAAAAATAATTGAAAACATAGGTAATAATATTGCTATAATTAGTGGAGCTGATGAAAAAAGCAATTATGAAGTTGTAAAATTATGTAATAAATATAAAAATATATATGGAACTTTAGGAATACATCCTGGTCAAATAGATAATTTATCTGATGATATTTTTGGTTTTATTGAACAAAATATTAATAACCCAAAAATTGTAGGGATAGGAGAAATAGGATTAGATTATTATTATAAAAATGATAATAAACAAAAACAAAAAGAAATATTCATAAAGCAAATAGAAATAGCATTAAAATATAATAAGCCTATAGTTATTCATAGTAGAGAAGCAGCACAAGATACTTATGACATTTTAAAAAATTATGATAATTTAAAAAAAGTATTACATTGCTATAGTTACACTTTAGAAATGGCAAATTTATTTGCTAAGATAAATGTTAAATTTGGAATAGGAGGAGTTATAACTTTTAAAAACGCTAAAAACTTAGTAAATGTTGTGGAAAATATTAATATTAAAGATATTTTATTAGAAACGGATAGCCCTTGGTTAACCCCTGAACCAATAAGAGGAACAAAAAATGAACCCAAAAATATCCCTTTAATAGCTAAAAAAATAGCTGAGATAAAAAAAATGGAAATCGCTTCAGTTTTACAAATAACGACAAATAATGCTATTAATCAATTTGACTTAAAAATATAATTATGCTACAATTTTATCATCAATGAGGTGAAATAATGAGTGTATCTTTACTGCAATTGGTAAGTGAGTGGCTAGGTATTATATGTATATCGGCTATGTCTATTATGGGGTTTGGTAATTATGATGAAAAAAAAATAGACATTACCAACGCAAACAATTCAATTAATGTAAATGTTATAAATTATGTTGAAAAACATGATACGATAATAAAATATAACTCTAAAATACCAAAAAACATTTCTAAAATAATTACAGAAGGTGTTGATGGTATTACATATACAGTATTAGATGATTATTCAGAAAATGTAAAACAAAAAGCAATAGGCGAAAATCTTTTACAAGAAGCTGTAACAGAAGTAATTGAACAAGGAACTGGGGCATATGGAATATATACAGGCAGATTAACTGGATATAGTGCTGCATGCGGAGCTGGTTGTAGTGGAGAAGGTTACTTGGCATGTAAGACAGAATCAAAAGAAAGATTTAGTTTGAAGTATGATGGAATTTATTATACAGATGACGAATATGGAAAAGTTCGTATTTTATCAGCAGCTAATTCTTTTCCATGTGGTACAATTGTAGAAATTAGTAATAAAACAACAAAAACTTTAGCTGTTGTGATGGATCGTGGTGGAACTATGAATACACAGTGGGCAAAAGGATTAGTTTATATGGACTTAGCTTATGAATCAAATGAATTAGTAGGCAGCGATGGGATAACCGGAAAAAATATAAAATTTAGTGTACAAAGGTGGGGTTGGTAACAACCTTTTTTTCTTGCTTTAATAAACAAAATTTAGTATAATTTTTAAAGGATGTGGTTTAATGGAATATTCACCAACAAAAATGAAAGATGTTTTACAAAACAATAATTTCGATTTCAAAAAAAAGTTTGGTCAGAATTTTATTATAGATGAAAATATTATTAATAATATTGTTGATAAATCTAATGTTGATAGTGATACATTGGTTATAGAAATAGGTCCTGGAGCGGGTTCCTTAACTAATAAATTGGCATTAAAAGCTAAAAATGTTTTATGTTACGAAATTGATACAACATTAAAAGAAATATTAAATAAAAATTTGAATCATACGAGTAATGTTGAAATAATATATAATGATTTTTTAAAAAGCGATGTTAAAAAAGATATAAATAAATATGATTATCAAAAGCTTTATGTAGTAGCTAACCTTCCATACTATATTACAACACCAATAATAGTTTCAATTATTGAAAACAATATTGACGTTGATAAAATTGTAGTTATGGTTCAAAAAGAAGTTGGAGATCGTTTTAAAGCTAAACCAGGAACTAAAGAGTATAATTCATTAACTATATTTTTAAATTATTATTATGAAATTAAAAAAATAATGGATGTTAGTAAAAATGTTTTTTTACCAAAGCCAAATGTTGATAGTATTGTTGTTGAATTCATTAAAAAGAAAAAATTGATTGAAGTTAATAACAAAGATTTGTTCTTCAAACTGATTAAAGACAGCTTTGTTCAAAAAAGAAAAACAATTAAAAATAATTTAAAAAATTATGATTTAAATATTATAGATGAAATTCTTAAAAAACATAATTATGATTTATCTGTAAGAGCTGAGCAATTATCATTAGAAATATTTGTTGAATTGGCTAACAAACTAGAAAAAGTAATATGATTAAATAAATTTCAATTAATTTTCAATTAAAAACAGATATTCTGTTTTTTTTAAACCTATTAAAATAAAAATAAGCTATCAATTTTACGTAAAATATGATAAACTATATAGTAGTTAAAAGTTGTAGGAAATGGTGATAAAATGGGAAAGGTAATAGCATTAGTAAATCAAAAGGGCGGTGTAGGAAAGACAACATCGAGTATTAATTTAGCGGCATCTTTGGGTTCTCTTAGAAAAAAAGTTTTATTAGTTGATTTAGATCCACAAGGAAATGCCACAACAGGTGTTGGAATTGAAAAATCGGATTATGATAAAAGTATGTATGAACTTTTAAAAGGTGAAGCTGAAATAAGTGAAGTTGTAATTAAGACAAAATTTAAAAATTTATATATAATACCTGCTACTATTAATTTAGCAGGGGTAGATTTTGAATTGATTGAAAAACATAATCGAGATTCAAGCTTTATAAAAGGAAGTCAATTAAAAAAACACTTAGATGAGGTATCAGAATCATTTGATTATATAATAGTAGACTGCCCTCCATCATTAGGAATACTTACTACGAATGCTTTAACAGCAGCCAATTCAGTAATTATTCCAATTCAATGTGAGTTTTTTGCTTTAGAGGGAGTTATGCAATTGTTAAATACAATAATGCTGGCTCAAAAAAACATCAATCCTACATTGGGTATTGAAGGTGTTTTACTTACTATGTTAGATTGCAGAACAAATTTAGGATTAGAAGTTGTAGAAGATATTAAAAGTTATTTTAAAGAAAGCGTATATGATACAATAATTCCAAGGCTTATAAAATTAGCAGAAGCACCAAGTCATGGAAAACCTATTATAGCTTATGCTCCTCAAAGCATAGGAGCAGAAGCATACTTAAATTTAGCAAAGGAAGTGATTGAGCGTAATGGAAAATAAAAAAAGAGCTCTTGGTAGAGGATTGGAACAGTTATTTAACAATGAAAATTTGGATTTAGATAGTTTAGAAAAAAGTATTTATGAGACAACTAGTAGTGAAGAAATAATTGAAATAGATTTAGATGATTTAAGAGCTAATCCATATCAACCGAGAAAAGTTTTTGATGAGGAAGCACTTAAAGAATTAGCCGATTCCATAAAAGAACATGGTGTCTTTCAACCTATTATTGTAAAACCTAGCATAAAAGGATATGAAATAATAGCAGGAGAAAGAAGATATAGAGCAAGTAAATTGGCAGGTAAAAAGACAGTTCCAGCAATTGTTAGAAATTTTACAGATGAACAAATGATGGAAATAGCTTTATTAGAAAATTTACAAAGAGAAAATTTATCTGCTATTGAAGAAGCATATGCATATAAAAATATGTTAGATAAATTGGATTTAACTCAAGATGAATTAGCCACAAAAGTTGGTAAAAGCAGAAGCCATATTACTAATATAGTAGGATTACTTAGACTACCAAAAGATGTTCAAAAATTGATCATTAATGAGGAACTTTCAATGGGGCATGCTAGAGTTTTAAGTAAATTAGTTGATGAAGAAAAAATAAGAGATATAGCTACTAAAATAGTTAGTGATAAAATATCTGTTAGAGATACAGAAACTTTAGTAAATCAAGGTAATTTAGAGCGAAAAGTAAAAATTGAAAGACGATCTAAAGAAGAAAATAAAGATTATCGCTATGTTGAAGAATTGCTTAGAGAAAAATTAGATACAAAAGTTAAAATTAAAGATAAAAAAGTTGAAATAACATTTACAAGTGTTGCTGATTTAAATAGAATTTTAGAAATTCTTGAAATTAAAGAGTAGGTGATATTATGGATAAAATATTCGTAAAAGAAATAGTAGCTCCAATATTGATTGTAATAATATTTTCATTATTATATATAATTATAAAAAAAATAATCAAAAGAATTGCAAAATTAAAATTGACTAAAGTTGATGCCAAAAGAAAAAAAACAATAATTAGTTTGATAAATAATGTTGTTAAATATTTTTTTGTCATTATTGCAACATTGATGATTTTAAATGTTTATGAAATAGATACTAGTGGAATTTTAACTTCACTTGGTGTTGTAAGCGTTGTTGCTGGATTAGCATTTCAAGATACATTAAAAGATTTATTATCGGGATTCTTCATTATATTTGAAAATCAATATAGTGTAGGAGATACAGTAACTATAGATAATTTTAAAGGTGAGGTTATTTCTTTAGGATTAAAAATAACAAAAATAAAAGCTTTTACTGGTGAAATTAAAATTATTTCAAATCGTAATATTGAATCTGTTATTAATCATAGCTTAAGTCAATCATTAGCTGTTGTTAATTTTTTAGTATCATATGATGAGGATTTAAATAAAGTTGAAAAAGTTTTAATAAAACTATGTGAAAGATTAACAAATGAATTAGCCTACTTAAAAGGTGATGTTACTTTAGTTGGTGTAACTGATTTAAGTGATTATGGTGTTAAATATCGTATTACAGTTGAAACAGAGTCATTAAAGCATTATGAAACAGAAAGAGCAATATTGAAAGAATTAAAGTTAGAATTAGATAAAAACAATATTGTTATTCCTTATAATCAAATGGTGATACGCAATGCTTGATTATAAATTAGGAAACATTGTTATAATGAAAAAACCCCATCCATGTGGAACAAATGAATGGGAAATTGTTCGATTAGGTGCAGATATTAAAATAAAATGTTGTAATTGTGGTAGAACGATAATGTTACCCAGGATAGAATTTAATAAGAAACTTAAAAAAATTGTAAAATAGGAGGAATTATGGCTAGAAAGAAGCGAAAAAAAGAAAAAATATATAGTCCTGTCTTTTCAATGATGATTATACTTATTATCGTTTCATTATTAAGTATGATCTTTTCAATTTTTGAAATAGAGGCGTATAAAACTGTAATAGCTAATAATACTCTAGAAACAACATTAGTTACAGTAAAAAATATTATAAGTTTGGATGGATTAAAATTTATAATAGAAAATATCGTTGATAATTTTAGAAATTTTGAACCACTTATTTTAATTATAATATCATTGTTTGGTATTGGAATATGTGAAAGAAGCGGTTTATTATACGCGATGTTTTCACCATTTAAAAAATTTAAATTTAACCTTATAATATTTTTAACATTATTAATTTCAATTATTAGTACAGTAATTGGTGATTATAGTTATATATTTTTGATTCCACTTGTTGGGGTTAATTATAAATATATGGAGAAAAATCCTATTTTAGGAATATTAATTACATTCGTTGGGATTTCAATAGGTTATGGAACAGGCTTTATATTTAATTATAATGATCACTTATTAGGATTGTTGACACAAACTTCTGCTTCATTAGATATAGATGTTAATTATAAGTTTAGTTTATTATCAAATATTTATATAATGATATCATCAACAATTATTATTAGTTATTTTGGAACACTTATTATTGACAAGTTTTTAGTTCCTAAATTTACAAAAAAATATGTTGTAGAAGAAGAAGAATTAATTATAAGTAAGAAAGCAATGAAATATACTTTTATAACATTTATAATTCTTGTAGTTATAATTTTGTATGGTATTTTACCAGTTAAATTACGTGGAGCAGGATTACTTTTGGATACTTCTCAAACAAGATATATAGAAAAATTATTTAGTAATAGTTCCCCATTTGGAA
>JAQVKM010000015.1 GCA_028694645.1 Bacilli bacterium | reverse complement strand
TGGAACTCCTAATGGAGATATCAATCTTAATCTAAATGGAGGAATAATTACTAATGCCTATGGTGGAGGAAATGCTGCTACTACTAAGGTTAATAACGTCAATTTAAATGGTAGTATTATTACTAATTTATATGGTGGAGGAAATCAAGCTGGAGCAACAACTTCTAACATTGATGCTAAATCAGGAAGTGTATCTAATTTATTTGGTGGTTCAAATCAAAGTGGAGTTGTTCAAACTAGTACTATATCAGCTAATGAAATAAGTAAAGATATATCTAGTCGTTTAAATATGGATGTAACTTATACAGGAAATAACATTAGTGAGTGGGAAACAGTTGATTATTTAGCATATGAAACACTAAATGTTAATATAACAAATTCAAGTGATACTGAAGTAACGACATGGTCTGCAACAATAGTTACATCGGATTCTAGATTAAATACAAATTACTCATCTACTAATATAGATAGTAATAATGGAGTTTATATTTTTAATCAAGAAAATCGATACTGGGGAACAAATACAATTCCAGCTAATGGAAGTTATTCTTTTCAGTTTGGTGTAGTTTCTTATGTGCCTTTTGAAGAATTTAAAATTATAGCTGTAACAATAACTGGTTATAATTCATCTGGAGTAGCGTTTACAACTACTTTAAGTGGATTAGATATAACTAACTTATATGGTGGAAATAATGCTGGGGGAACAACAAATAATAATAATATCAATTTAAATAACATGACATTAACTAATTTATATGGTGGTGGAAATAATGCTAATGTAACACAGGATGTTAATTTATCATTAAATAATGTTATTGTAAGAGGATCAATATATGGTGGTGGAAATAATGGAAATGTTTCTAATACAAATGTAACTATTGAAAAAAGTACAATATCTGGATCAATATATGGTGGTGGAAATAATGGTGATGTACTTAATGATGCATCTTTGATTTTAAAAACAACTAGTGTCTCCTCATCTGTTTATGGTGGTGGAAATCAAGGGGACATTAATGGAAGTACTAATGTTGAAGTTGAAAATGCCATTATTTTAGAGTCAATTTATAGTGGATGTAATGCGGCTATAGTATATGGAAATACAGATATATTAATAGCTGGAGAAACAAAAATAAGTCAAAGTGTTTATGGTGGTGGAAATTCCGGAAGTGTTGGAGATAATTCATTAAATAATTCTACATCAACTGTTAATATAATAGGCGGAATTATAACTGGGAATGTATATGGAGGTTGTAATACATCTGTTATATATGGACAAACGCTTGTTAATATTGGTTCATCATATACAACGAATGAATATGCAAGAGGAACAATTAAAATATCTGGAACTGTATTTGGTGGAGGAGAAGCTAATGCAAGTGGAAGCGAAATATATGATTTTAGTTTTATAAGTGTTACAAATGGTATAACAATAGATATTAATGGTAGTGATTATACAAGTGAAACATTGATTTTGGAAGGAAGTGTGTTTGGATCTGGAAATGCTTCATCATCAAGTGGAACATCAATTATCAATATAAATGATTTAGGAACAAAAGCAGATCCAAATAGATGTATTTCAATTCAAAGAGCTAATAATGTAACAATTAGTAATTCGGTTATTGAACTTGTAGGAACAACAGACAGAACAAATGAGTATTCTGCTTTAAAATATTCTTTAAATAGAATAGATTTATTAAAGATAAAAAATAATACAACTTTATTATTACAACAAAATGCTAATTTATTAAAAGAATTACAAAGTTTAGTTGATATCAATAATGAAGAAGTTTTATCAGAAGCTACAATTGATGAAAATCATAATGTAACAAGAAATATTAATAATAGAATTTATTTGTTAACTAATAAAAACTTAAATGTAACAACAAACGAAAGTGCAACAGCATATGGAAAAATAAGTGGTATGATTTTTCTGGGAATGTATAATTCATATATAAATGGTGAATATTCATATGGTATTTATGGATTAGAAAGTAATGATGAATCAGATGCAGGAGATGTTATAACAGGTGGTTCATATATTTTGGGACTACATCCAGCAAATTATGATACAACTAAAAATGGTTTTTACACAAATTATATAACTGAAGATTACACTAAAGTAGAAGCTTCATATATTGAACCAACACCAGATAGTGCAAATTACTATATTTGGGCTATTGGAGTTGAATCAATTAATTATTCTTTTGCTTTAACAGCTTCTAAATATTCATCTTTAGGAACATATCAATTATCACTAATTGATTTTGCTGAGGGAAATACAACATTCGAAGTATTAGGATTTAATGCTGAAGGACTAAGCGAAGATATAGACTTAGTTGATGTAAATAATGTACCTAAAATAGGTTCTACTTATGAAGCCAATACGATATTTGGCTTATCAATGAAAGCTGAAACAACAGAGTGGACAAGTAATGACACAACAAAATTTTTATCTTCATCAAATGGAATATATACAGGAGCAACAAGCTATTTAACCGATAATCAAGCAGCAGCTCCAACTTTAACATTTTATTTATATCATGCTAAGAATATTGATTTAAATGCTAATTTAGGATCAGTTACAGTTGTTTTACAAGCTTTAATACCTATTAATGAAATTGAATACGATATAAAATTAATAACAATAACAATTGATTTAACAGCTAGAACATATTCAGATGATCCAGCATATGATGCAAGTATTACTTATGGGAAAAAATATGAAATGCCATCAATAACAGATGTAAATATAACAAATGATAGTTCATTTACAACATATTTTTCATTATATGCTGATGCTGATAATATGAATGATATATATGGTTTATCAAATAATTATTATCATACCTTATCTTCTGATTTTGCATTACCAGTTGGAACAAAAATAACAATGCTAGATTTAGGAGCAGATGCTAATAGTCCAAAATATTATTACTATATTGTTAATTCTACTGATTATGCACAGTCTTTAATTAAACTAGCTAATGACAATGAAGCTACTTATAATTTAAGCAAGTTTGTAGCAATGGACAGTGTAACAGCAACAAATAAATATGATGATTATAGTCAAAACCAATTATATTATCATGATGATATTGATTTAGTAGTTGAAGAATTTATATTTATATTTGATTTTGAAGATACACAAATGACTAGTAATCAATTAAATAATTCTATATTACTAGAGCTTAGAACACCAGAAGATAGAACTAGTATTTCAGTATTGGGTATTAGACAAGAATCATTAATATATAATTTATATGAAAAAACTAATGTTGTCTTAAATGCAGATATTGATTATGGAGATAATTATTTATATTATGATATTAATAAAACCATATTGTATAATATAAATATTGGTTATGATAAAACTAGTAATTTACAATCAATTATAGATACAAACTATGAATCTAATAGTATGGGATTAAATATTACTTTAATAGATAATTCTGGGACTGAGGTTAGTTCTTCTCAATTAGTTGGAACATCAATTAAAATGGGGACATCAACTTATTATGCTAGTAGTGATGGAGTATTTAGAATTAAACTTTCAAATAAAGTTTCAAATTTAACAAAAAGTTTTATTTTAAGTGTTTCAAAAAATTTGCCATCTGGTAATTACACGATGAAAATAGAATTATTTGCATCTGATGATGGATTGCATAAAGATAAAGTAGATAATACTGCTAATATAGCATTTACATTAGTAGGATCAAATAATTCAATTGAATCTGTTATGGTTGATAACGAAAAAATAATAGATGGTGTGACAGGAAATCATTTGAATAATAATAATTTAATAACAACAACAATTAATTATCAATCTGTTTTAACTAAACCAAATATAAGAGTCGCTGTTTATAAAAGAGATAATACAACATATTTATCAAATACTTATAATGAAATTGATTTTAAAAGCATAACATCAACAACATTAACTTATCCAGCTGTATATAGTTTAACTTCTAAAAGTGAATATGAATATATGGTTAGTAATAATCCACAATCTATAAATACCTTTATTTATAGATTAAAAACTAATTTAGCAAGTGGAACTTATAAGATTGAATATAGGTTGTATGATTCAAATCAATTAATTGAAACAGATACTGAATATTTAATTGTCAAAAAAAGTTTAATTTCATAAAATAAAAACATATTTTTAACTAAATATGTTTTTTTGTTTTTAATTAATATTTTAATAATAATGTATTTTTTTGTTGAAATATAATTATTTTTATGTTAATATTAAAATGGTGATAAGAATGAAGAAACTTGGAAAAGTACTACTAGCTATTATAGAAGTTTTAATAATAGTTTATGTAATTGCCATAACATCATGTTTATTATATAGAAACAAATATGGATATACTGTATTTGGTGATAAAACATTGATAAAAATTAATGATAATAATTCAGCAGAATTAGCCTCTTTTAAAAAAGGAGAATTAGTTATAATTGATCAAGTTGATTATGATGAAGTAGAAATTGGAGATACTTTATATTATTATGATACAGTTAATCAAAGTTATATAATTAAAACTGGAATTGTAAAAGAAAAAAGTGGAGATGACTCATCAGCTATTTATATAATGGATGATTCTAAATCAATTGCTGAAGAAAGAATAGTTGGTTCTTATGAAAAACAAAAATATGAAAATTTAGGTGCAGTATTAGATGTTTTAGAATCAAGAATAGGATTTTTATTAATTGTAATTTTACCAGTGTTTGTATTGTTTATATATCAAGTGTATAAAATGGTAGTATTATTAAAATTTAGTGATAACGAACAAAGAAAAATTGAAAAAAGCAAATAATTAATTTTTTCAAAATATAGTGGGAACAAAAAAATATTGAAAATTCAATATTTTTTATTTTTCTTCATTTTTAATAGCTTGAATAGATTTATAAATTAAAATCATACAAATAATACCTATAAAAGTAAATAATAATTTCATATTATTATCTGTGCCATATTTTAAAATTAATGATATAACAGATATTTCTATAAAAGCTAATAAAATAGATAATGCATCTAAACTAATTAAAATAATTTTTCTTCCTAATGTCATAAAAACCCCCCTTTTTTTATGAATTGTTATATATAATATCATTTTTTTTAAATTTGTCAACTTTATATGAAAATATGATATAATTATTTATAGAATAGGAGGTAAATCATATGAATAAAGCCATTATTAAGGGATTTATAATTATTGTATTATTTTTTATATTATATTTAATTGGCAAAAAAACTTATTCATCACTTTATTCAATAATTAATGGCAATACTGATATTGATTTAGCTGATTTTAGTGTTAAATTAAATGGTGTTGACATAACTAATTCATATGATTTAACAATATCAGATATAGCATTTACTAATTCTCATGCTTCTTCTAATGTTGTATCTCCAGGAAGTATAGGACAATTCAATTTGAGTTTAGACACTTCTAATACTGATGTTGCAGTTTTATATACATTATCATTTGATGATGCAACATCAAATAATAATAAATTATTAACAATAAAATCAGTTAGCATAGATGGATTGTCAGTACAATTAGTTAATAATGAATATTCTAAGATAATTCCATTAAATGAAATAAATCAAATTAAAAGCATTATTGTTACTGTTGAATGGATAAGTAATGATTTAATAGATAATCAAGATTTAACAAGTAAAGAATTAATTAGTTTAAAATTAAATGTTAAACAATATAATGGATAGGTGAAATATGAAAAACACTAAATTAATTAAAAAAAAATTATTTTTAATTTTAATTATACTAATTATATTAGTGTTTTTGATAATGGTTTCTTTTAAAAGCTCATATGCTAGTTATGAAACTGAAAGTATAATTAATGTTGATGTAAATAAAGCAATATATTTATTTGAAGAAAAACAGATGTCATTTAATATTGATTTAGATGGCATTATTCCAAGTGATGAGCCATATATTTATTCTTTTAGTGTATCAAATTATAATGAAGAACAAAGAAGTGAAGTTGATTTACAATATCAAATATCAATTATTACAACAACCAATTTGCCTCTTAATTATAAATTATATAGAAATGAACAATATAGTTTATCAAGTACTAACATTATTAGTGCTTCTGATGTTGTTAATGATACTGATGGAAGTTGGTATAAAAAATTAACGATTAATGATATATACAATATGAATTACAATATTGATAAAACAGATATATATTATTTAGTAGTATTTTTCCCTAAAGTTTACTCAGATTCAACTATATATCAAGGATTAGTTGATAATATACAAATAAATATTGATTCAAAACAAATATTGGAGTGATAAAATGAAAAGTAGAAAAAAAATCTTGATTATAATAACAACTAGTACTTTTTTATTAGTAATTTTATATAATACTAGTTTTGGAAGATATATTTTGAATAAAGTAAATGATTATATATTACAAAGTAAAAAATTTTATTTCAATTCAACTGTTTTATCTCCTAGTAATAAAACTTATAGCATAACTAATTGGGATGGTGTTAACAGCTATACATTAACAATTGATGTAAATAGTAAAAAAAATGAACTTATTTCAACTGATGGTGATATTGAATATGATATAAATGTTAGTTGTCCAACTAGTGTAATGTGTTCATTAAGTAAGGAAAATGGAATAATTTATAAAGATGCTAAAACAGATAGCTATGTTATTACTATTACACCAATAGATAATTTTGATGTTGGCGATGAAGTTGTTATTCAAACTAGTGCCACATCAACATCACCTTATGAAAAAACAATGTCAGCTACATACAAAGTAGGTGTTGAAAACTATGGCTTTTCTTATAAAATAACAGACTCTGTTGGATCAAAATATTTGACGTTAGAATTAACAAATTCAAAACCATATTATGAAGTTATAACAGCATTTGATGCTTATCAAATTGGTGATAATATATCATCTTCAACATATGAACAATTAACGGAAGCTAAAAAAGCTAATTGTGTTTCTTCTAGAGTGATTATTGATTTTGATCCTAATTTAATATTATTAGATTTAACAAATGAAAATTATCTTAATAAAATAAGTTATAATACGCAAGCAATTAATACACATTTATATGTGAATAATTTTGTTTTTGATATGAAAGCTACAACAAATACTAAAATAAATTTTTATAAAGTAGACGTTAATGCCGATTATACAACAGCTAATGCTTTAACAGTTACACTTCAAAATTAGTTGGATTTATAAAGCAAATATGTTATAATTGATAAAGATATAGTAGGCAGGTGAATATATGAATTTAGTTAAAAATTATATTCAATTTAAGAAAAATTCAATTATTAATATTTTGAAAATAATAAATGAAGAAAAAATAAATGAACAAGATGAAATTTTAAATTCTTTTTTAAATAATTATATAGAAGCTTATTACTTTCATATATTGCAAACACTTGAAAAAGAAGAAATAGAAAAATATGATTTTAAAGTTATATTAAAAGAATTTGATGGTAAAAGATTAGAATTAATATATGAAAATAAAGAACAAACAAAAAAAATAGATTTATTATATGTATTGTTACTTATTTCTATTAAATTAAATCATTTACAAGAGATAAATAAAGAAAATGTTTTAAAAACATTAAAGCAATTTAAATTTAAAGGAAATACTTATACAATTGAAGAATTATATAAAATGATAAAAGAAAATAAAACAAAAGAAGAAAAGTTTTTTAAAAAATTAGAATTTGATTATTTTAATTTAATATATAAAAAATATAAAAATCAAAATAATAAGTATTATGTTTCACTTAATTATGATATTAAATTATTAAGTAATAGATATTTAGAAAGCTCAATCGATAAAAATTTTAATAGTGATGTATTGTCTGTTAAAAAATTTGAAACATTATTATATTTAGTTACAATTGATATATTATTTAGAATTAAAAATAGTGAAGAATTAGATGTAATTTTTGTTGATTTTCCAAGTTGTTTACTAGATGATGATAATGTAAAAGACATATTAAATAAATATTATAGTAAATATTTAGATAAAAAATTAACTTTCTTAGTTAATTATAATGATTATTTAAATCATAAAAGAGTATTAAATAATTTAGATATTAAATATTCATTTTCAGCTTATGTTGATATGTCACATATTAACTTTGTTGAAAACAAAATAGACACTATAGAAAGTATAGATTTATTTGATTTTGGTGTACTTGATAAAGTAAAATCAAAAGATTATGAAATTATAGCTAAATACGAATCTTTAGGAAAAGAAATATTTAATAGTGAGTTTGAAAAGGAGTAGCTAAATGGATATATATGTAAGATTTTTGTATGAATTTTGGAGTGTATTTTTTAATGGAATTATTACCATATTAACTGGAATAATAAATGGTTTATTAGCTATTTTTAATTTTAAAGAATATGCTAATATTATAACTGAATACAAAAATGAATTTGCTGGAGCACAATGGTTATTTGTTGCTTTAGCAGTATTATTTGTTGTTATAATATTAGGACTTATTATTTTAATAATTTGGTTTATGATAAAAAAATATATTAGATTTAGAAAAACATTAGTTGAACAAGAATCAATGTTAGAAGAAGTTGCTGAATTAAATAAAAAAGTAACTGATTTAGTTCAAGAAAAACAAAAAATATTAGCAATGAAAGTTTCTCAATTAGGATTAAAACCTGGTGAAGAAGAAACCGAAGAAGAAAATAAAGAAGAAATAATAACTGATAATGTTAGATTTTCAAAATTAAATTCAATAGATTTAATTTATAAAGATTATAAATTAGCTAATTACAATAATACATTTACATTAGAAGAATTAGTTGAATTATTTAGAAATTTTGCAGCATCTAAATTGGGTTTATATTATACAAGTGAAATGATTAGATTATTTATATCTTCTTTAGCATCAACTAAACTTGTTATTTTACAAGGTATATCTGGAACAGGTAAAACCTCACTTGCTTATGCTTGGGGAAAATTTATTAAAAATGATGCCATTATAGCTTCTGTACAACCTTCTTGGAGAGATAGAACAGAATTATTTGGTTATTTCAATGAGTTTACTAAAAAATTTAATGAAACAGAAGTTTTAAAAAAAATGTATGAAGCTGGATATAATGATGATGTTTATGTAACTGTACTAGATGAAATGAATATATCACGTGTCGAATATTATTTTGCTGAAATGTTATCTATTCTAGAAATGCCTAGTAGAGATGAATGGCTTATTGAATTAGTTCCTAGTGTTTGGGATACTGATCCAAAAAGACTTAAAAATGGTAAATTAGTTATTCCAGGTAACATGTGGTATATTGGAACAATTAATAACGATGATTCTACATTTGCTGTAACAGATAAAGTTTATGACCGTGCTATGCCAATTGATATAAATGATAAAGGTAAAATATTTACACCAACAGATACCCCAGCAATGAATATAAATAATACCTATTTAGAAAATTTATTTAAAACAGCTATAGAAAAAAATAAAATGAGTGATAAAATGAAAGACCAAATTGAGAAAATGGATAATTATGTAATTCAACATTTCCGTATTGCATTTGGTAACCGTATTGTTAAACACATGAATGATTTTGTTCCTGTTTATGTTGAATGTGGTGGAGCAGAAGTTGATGGAGTTGATTATTTTATAGCTCGTAAAATATTGAGAAAATTTGAACAATTAAATTTATCTTATATAAGAGATGAAATAGATGGATTTATTAAATTTCTTGATGATGAATTTGGTAAAGAACACTTTAATGAAAGTAAAGAATATTTATTAAGACTTAAAAAAATGGCTTAAGAGGTGAAATATGGAAACATTAGATGTTATTGATACTTTTAAAAATACGAATGATGAATTAAAAAACAATTTTCTTGATTCATTAGATTCTAAAATGGAAGTTAAAATTGATTATGAAAAAAAAGAAATTGATTATTCATGGATAGATTTGTTATATGAAAATGTTATTTATATTGATAATATACTTAGAAATCCTAAAAAATTCATAATTAATGAAGAAGAAATAGTTAAAGTTGAATTAGCTAAAAAAGTTACTGTAGAAAGTATTATTCATTTAACACAACATACTAATTTAATTCAAGATTTTGATCAAAAAACAAACGATGTTACTCCATCAAAAATATTAAATATTAATAAAGAAGAAAGCCTAGATACTTACGAAAATAGATTTATATATACTTTAATTAAACAAATAGATACATTTGTGAATCAACATGAAAATGATATAGTTAATGGTTCTTATTGCTACGATGAAAAAGAAATCAAATATAATGCTGGAACCAAATTAGATAATGAAGATATAAAAATATCACTATCATTAAGTAGTAATAATAAAGAAAAAAACATCAATGTATCTTATGAAGATGTCAAAGCCAAATTAAAAAAAATTAAAATGGAAATAGCTAATTTTATGAATAGTGAACTTATGATTTCACTCACAAAATTACATGTTTCACAAGTAAGACCACCTATTAGAAAAACTAATGTTATTTTAAAAAATCCTAATTTTCAAAAAGCAGAACAATTATGGAATTTCTTTATGTCATATGATAAATATAATTTTACATTACAAAAAGACAATAAAGAATATATAGAAAATGGTATTTTAAAACAACAATTTGATGAATCATTTTTATTAAATTATTTAGCTATGAATTCATTATCAAAAAACGAAAAAAAAGTAAGTTATGAAAAAACAGTTACGATGTCATTAAATAAAGTTATTGAAATGTTACTTGATAATAATGAATTAGATAAAAAAAGATTTAATGAGATAATAAATGAAGAATATTCTTCAGCTAATGAAAAAATAAAAAATAGAGATAAAATAATTTTATCAACATTTGAAGAAAAATTTGATAAAATAGATGAATTAATAAAAGAAGCTTGTTTGATATTAAATTAGAAGAAAGGATCAATTAGGTGTTTAAATATGAAAGTAATAAAAAAAATAATGAATAATAAAATATTTAAAACAACATTCAAAATAATAGAATACATATTATTTATATGTATGTTTTTATATTTAGGATTTATTATTATTCAAAAAATAAGCAATAATTCTAGTATTATGGGATATAGAATGTTTACAGTAGCTACTGGAAGTATGAAACCAGTATATGAAATAGGAGATGTTCTTGTTGTTGAAGAAACAGAATTTTCAAATTTAAAAGTAGGAGATGATGTAACATACATTGGAGCAAAAGATGATTTTAAAGATAAGATAGTTACACACCGTATTATAAATATTAATAATAATGAAATAACAACACAAGGTGTAGCTAATACAGCAGCTGATCCAGTTATTAATTATGATCAAATATATGGTAAAGTTGTTTATAAATTAACATTAATTACATTTATAAGTAATTTAGTAAGAAATCAATATGGTTTTTTCTTCCTTGTTTTCTCACCGCTTGTAATAATTGTGTTTATGGAAATAGTTGATATTTTTGATAATAAGAAAGAAAAACAAGATGAAATATAATTTATTTAAATTATATAAAAATTTAAATAAAAAAAGAAAAAAAATTATAGTTAAATCTATGATTTTTTCACTATTTTTACTAGGTATAAATACTTATGCTTGGTTTATATTTTTTGATAAATTTGATGGAAATATTAATGCTAATGTAATCGGCTGGGATATTAGTTTTTATGATGAAGATACTTTAATGGATTCATTTGCTCTTAATGTAGGCAATTTATATCCGGGTATGCCAACATTTAACAAAACTGTTTTAATAACAAATGATAGTGATGTAAAAGCAACTTTTTCATATGAATTAGTTTCATTTACTTTATTTGGTATTCAATACTTAGTAGATGAAGAAAATACATCAGAAGTTTTGCTAAATGATTTGCAAAATTCTTTTCCCTTTAAAATAGTGTTTAATAAAAATAAAGAAGATTTAAATTCTGGAGGAGATAATGCTATATTTAGCATCGATGTTATTTGGGATTTTGAATCAAGTAGTGAATACTATAAATTAAATAATTATTTTGAATATGATAATACATTAACTTATTATATATATAATGGTACATCATATATAATTGATGATACTGTAACATCAACTAATATAGCTTCTAAAGTAATAAGTGGTTTATACATTGAAAGTGATGAAGCAGATTCATATTGGGGAAAAAAAGCGTATCAATTTTCTGAAAGTAATGCAACAGAAGATTGTTTAAAATTAGATCTTAATCTAATTGTATCTCAAGTAAATTAATAAAAACCATCGATTAATCGATGGTTTAACTGTTTTTTATTTGATTGAAAGTAATAACGTTTGTTATTAATGCCTTAGCATTAGCATCCAAAATAGCATCTGTATCAGCTAAATTATTCATACTTGCTAATTCATCATCATTCCATTTAATATATACTCTTATCTTAATTATATCATTGTAAGATGCCGTTCCTGTTATAGGGCCTGTATAAGATGTAGTTGTAGAATTAACATCGGGATTAACAATATAATCTGTAATAATTAAATCATCAATAGTTGATTCAACAGAGTTACTACAAGTAATTGAATAAGAAAAAGAAACATCAACATTCGTAGCATCTATAGTAATGTCATAATATCCACTAACACCAGGAGCTAAAACACCTTCACTAACATATTCATTTCCTGTGAAAACAGGTTCTATATCGCTAGCTAAAGAATTTTTTCCAGCAATACTTTCAGAATTAACAATAATATTCCAGCTAGCTATTTTGATGTTAGTAGTTCCATTAACTTGATCTTTATATTTTGAATAAGTTAAGTTACCAATATATATAAATGAAATTAAAATAAAAATTATTGAAATAAGTTTTATGTTATTTTTTAAAATAAATATAAAAATCACCTACTTTTACTCATATACATAGCATAGCACATTTTAAAACCTTAATAAATAGTCAATTAAAATATTTACAAAAATTGACAAAATACTTGAAATTTGGTTAATTATTTCTTTAAATTCTCGTTTATTAAAAAATGGTGATTTTACTTTTTAAAATATTTCAATATAATATGCTTTAATGTTTTGTTTGATATTTTGAAAGGAGTTTAACCATGAAACAAAA
>JAQVKM010000007.1 GCA_028694645.1 Bacilli bacterium | reverse complement strand
TTCAAGATGAAAAATATTATGCAATTAAGAATATAAATAATACAAAAGTAACAACAGGAACAGGAACATGTTCATATGATGAGGCAACAAATACATATTTAAGTGTTAATTTAGTAAGTCAAGAATTGGTAGATAATTTGCAAGAACAACTTGATGATTTAACAGATGAGATTAACAATTTAAAATCTTTAGGAACTGCCGCAGCATCAGATATTATGTCTGGAAAAAATGCCGTTGTTAATGGCAATTTGATAACAGGAACAAAAACAGATAAGGTGTTAAAAATTTATACCTTTCCAGACGATAATGTGGGAAATACGGCAGTTAGAAGTATAAATGTTAGTGCGATTGTTCAGGATTTTTCATCTCTCACTGTTGATAATTTAGTATTAGAGGCTAGAAGTTCAAGCAATAACTTAAATACACGTAATATGACATTTTTTAAGACTTATAATGCTTCAACAGGGATATATACATATTATGTAGTTGGAGCAAGTTTGAACAATGATACTTTATTTACTAAGGTAACGCCAAAATTATACTATGTAGAATAAAAGGAGTTTATATATGAAAAAAGGATTTACACTTATAGAATTACTAGCTGTTATAGTAATACTAGCTTTAGTAGCATTAATATCAGTACCAATGATATTGAATGTAATAGAAAAAGCTAAAAAAAGTGCTTTACAAGATTCAGCATATGGAATAGTAGAAGCAGCTAATTTATATTATGCAAATGATTTATCTAAAGAAATGAATACAAATTTATCTTTTAGCTGTAGCAAAAACAAATGTATAAGTGGTATTAATGAAATAAAATATAAAGGTAATATTGATGAGGGAAATTTAATAATAACAAAAAGTGGGGATACTTTAGTTTGTATTGATAATAATTTAAATTATGCATTAAAGCAAGCTAATGAAAATAAAGTTACTATTGGAAATGGATCATGTGGAACATATCAAGAAGAAAATGGTACTTTTGAAATACTAGATGCAATTGATGTTCAAATAGAAGAATTAACAGCAACTAATCAACAACTGTTAAATCAAATAGCTGCTTTAGAAACAGAATTAAATGCTAAACAAAATAAAATAAATCTTTTAATGGATGCAGTATCATATGTATATTCATATACAGGATCATATCAAAGATTTGAAGCTCCAATAAATGGAACTTTTAAAATACAGTTATGGGGCGCTTCAGGAACATTAGGAAATTATGGAAGCTATACTTCGGGAGAAATAAAACTAAATAAAGGCGAAATTATATATATCTATATAGGAGGTTCTGCTAGTCAATTAGCAAATACAACTGTTTTTAATAATGGAACATCATCCGGGGGAGGACAAGCATCTGGAGGTGCAACTGACATTCGATATTTTGGAAATAATGTTACTCCAACTGAAACAGAATTAATTTGGAATAATGCTGTTGGTCTTAGAAGTAGGATAATGGTAGCAGCTTCTGCTGGTAGAAATGCACCGGGTGGTGGAATCTCTGGAATAACTTATGGCACAACAGGAGGTACTCAAATTTCTGGTGGTTCTGGAACAGGCGGATATGGTAATGGTGGATTTGGAACAACAGGTGGAGGATGTACTGGAGGAACTGGATGGTATGGTTCTGGTGGAGGTAACTGTGCAACCGGAACAGGTAGTGGATCATCATATATATCTGGGCATACAGGATGTGTTTCAATAACATCTAATGCTTCATCTACTCCGTTAACTGGATGTACAACAGGAACAACAGATAAAAATTGTTCACTTCATTATTCAGGAAAAATTTTTACAAATACAGTAATGATAGATGGAAATGGATATAATTGGACAAATCAAATAGGTACATATACAGGAATGCCAAATTATTCTAATTCGCAAAACATTGTTGGAAATTCGGGAACTGGATATGCCAAAATAACATTCGTCTCAGCAAATTAATAATAAAAATAATTAATATAAAAGGTATCTTGATAAAAGATAACTTTTTTGTTATAATTTAAAAAGAATAGAGGGATGTATATGAAAAAAGGATTTACACTTATAGAATTACTAGCAGTAATAGTAATATTAGCAATAATTGCGTTAATATCAGTACCAATGATATTAGGAATAGTAGAAAAAGTAAAAAAGGGTGCACTTGGAGCTACAGCAAATGGACTGTTAGAAAGTGCAACATTATATTATGCTAAGAATTTAAGTACTATTGGAGAAAATAAAGTTTTCTTATTTGATGAAACACATGATGGAGAAACTAGTGATAATATCAAATTAACATATAAAGGGGACTTTAAAGGAACTGGAAGTGTAAGAATATATAAAGATGGAAAAACAGCAATATGTATTCAAGATGAAAAATACTATGCCATTAAGAATATAAATAATACAAAAGTAACAACAGGAACAGGAACATGTTCATATGACGAAGCAACAAATACATATTTAAGTGTTAATTTAGTAAGTCAAGAATTAGTAGATAATTTACAAGAACAAGTTGATGCTTTGCAAGATAAGGTTAATACATTAGAAACAGGTAGGGAAGCAGTTACAAATGCATTGATAAATAAAGGAGTTTCAATTACGCTAGATGATGATTTAGATACTATAGCAGCTACTATAAATAATACAACAATTGGGACAAGAGTAATTAATTTAGGAACAGGCACAAGTTTCGATTTAAAAACAAATTATGTAACTTATGGGCTTTCAGCAACAGAGTATCAAAACTTAACATCCGATAATTTTGTTGTTGAATTATCATCAACATATGTTACAGGGCTTTTAGGTTGGTCAACCGCTAAGCCTCCTAAAAATGCTGGTGGTTCTAATTCATATACCGTTCCACTTACTAAAACATATAATGCAACAACTGGTGTTGTAACAGTAGGTGGAATCAGTGGAGCAGTTGGTTACCATGGATTTGCAGATACATATGGGTATGCTGAAGGAAGATTTTCATCAACGGTCAATGTTTATTTAAAAATATAATAAAATTATAATAATATAAATTCATTAACTTGTATTGGATATTAAAAAGGTCTTGATTTTTAATTATATTTATAATATACTTATTATAGTTTTTTTAAAGACGTTGAAAAAGAGTAGTAATAAATAATTTTATATCTAGAGAAAAAGTGGTTGGTGAAAACTTTTGTAAAAATTTATGAACTTGCTTTGAAGTTGAATATTGTATACAAGATATTCCGTTTAGTCGCGTTAAGATATTAAGATGCATAAATGTTATGAAATAAGGTGGTACCGCGGATTTTAGTTCGTCCTTATATATAACATTTTTTTTGTTTGAAAGGAGAAATTTATGCAAGAATTAATTTTATTTATAACAATATTTGTAATTATTTATTTATTTTATTTATTTTTTGTAATTTTAAATAAAAGTAAATTACAAAAATTTAATGAAAGCATTTATGTTAAATTTCTAATTAATACTAATAAATTAGATGAAAAAAAAATCAACATTAAGTCATTAGCTCATATAATTGCTTTGTCAAATGCATTTATTATTTCATTAACTTTAATTATTACTGATATAATAAATAATTTTATCTTAAAAATGGTTTTAGGATTTGGAGTATTAATAATTTTATCATTAATGATTTATTATATAATAGGCAGAATATTAAAAGAAAGAAGTGAAAAAAATGTATAATCATGAAGAAATAGAAAAAAAATGGCAACAATATTGGGAAAAAAATCAAACATTCAAAACAGATGTTTGGGATTTTAGTAAACCAAAATTTTATGCTTTAGATATGTTCCCATATCCATCAGGAGTTGGATTACATGCAGGACATCCAGAAGGATATACAGCAACAGATATCGTATCACGTATGAAAAGAATGCAAGGATATAATGTTTTACATCCAATGGGTTTTGATTCATTTGGACTTCCAGCTGAACAATATGCAATAGATACAGGAAATCACCCTGATCAATTTACTCAAGTAAATATTAAAACATTTACACAACAATTAAAAATGTTGGGATTTTCATATGATTGGGATAGAAATGTATCAACAAGTGATAAAGAATTTTATAAATGGACACAATGGATATTTAAACAATTATATAAAGATGATTTAGCTAAATTAATAGATATGCCAGTTAATTGGTGTGAAAAATTAGGAACTGTTCTAGCTAATGATGAAGTTATTGATGGCAAAAGTGAAAGAGGAGGATATCCTGTTGTTAGAAAAAACATGAAGCAATGGGTAATTGATATTCCAAAATACGCAGAAAAATTATTAAATGGTTTAGATGAGATTGATTGGCCGGAGTCAACAAAAGAAATACAAAGAAATTGGATTGGTAAATCTATTGGAGCTATTATAAAATTTCAAGTTAAAAACCAAAAAAAAGAATTCAATGTTTTTACAACAAGATGTGATACTTTATTTGGAGCTACGTACTGTGTTTTAGCTCCTGAACATGAATTGATAGAAAGCATTACATCAGAAGATAAAAAAGAAGAAGTAAAAAAATATAAAGAAATATGTGCTAGTAAATCAGAATTAGAAAGAACTGAATTAAATAAAGAAAAAACAGGAGTTTTTATAGGAGCTTATGCTATAAATCCAGTTAATAATAAAGAAATTCCAATTTATATATCAGATTATGTTTTAGCTGGTTATGGAACAGGAGCTATAATGGCAGTTCCGGCACATGATGAACGCGATTATGAATTCGCTAAAAAATTTAATATTGAAATAATTCCAGTTATAGAAGGTGGAGATATTAACAAAGAAGCATACATCAAAGATGGTATTCATATTAATTCTGGATTCTTGAATAATTTAAATAAACAAGAAGCAATTGATAAAATGATTGAATGGTTAGAAAATAATAAATTAGGATATAAACAAATTAATTATCGTTTAAGAGAATGGATTTTTGCTCGTCAAAGATATTGGGGAGAACCAATTCCAGTTGTATATTATGAAGATAATACATCTGAAGCATTAGATGATAAAGATTTACCACTTGTTTTACCTGAATTACAAGACTATAAAGGTAAAAATGGTAAAGCCCCACTAGAAAATGCTATATCATGGGTAAATATAGAATATAAAGGTAAAACAGCTAGAAGAGAAACATCTACAATGCCAGGTTCTGCAGGATCAAGTTGGTATTTCTTAAGATATATTGATCCTAAAAATAATGAAGCTCTAGCTGACAAAGAATTATTGAAACATTGGTTGCCAGTTGATTTATATGTTGGAGGACCAGAGCATGCTGTTGGACATTTGCTATATTCAAGAATGTGGAATAATTATTTATATGATAAAAATATAGTACCCGTAAAAGAACCATTTAAAAAGCTAGTTCACCAAGGAATGATATTGGGTTCTAATGGAATTAAAATGGGTAAAAGATATCCAGAATATGTGGTTAATCCAAATGATGTTGTTAAACAATATGGCGCAGACACATTAAGACTTTATGAAATGTTTATGGGGCCACTTCAAGCAGATAAACCATGGAATGATGATGCTGCTTTAGGAGCAAGAAAATTTTTGGATAGAATTTGGCGCTTATATACAGAAGAAAATAAAATAAAGGATGAAGATAATAGTAACTTAGAAAAAATTTATCATCAAACAATAAAAAAAGTAACAAATGACTATGAAAATTTAAATTTTAATACAGCAATAAGTCAACAAATGATTTTTATAAATGCAGTTTATAAAGAAGAAAATTTTCCTAAAAAATATGCCATTGATTTTGTTAAGATAATAAATCCAATTGTTCCTCATTTAGCTGAAGAATTATGGCACAATGTATTAAACCAAAAAGAAGAATTGTCATATAGTATATGGCCTACATATGATGAATTAAAAACAATTGAGGATACATATGAAATGGTTGTTCAAGTTAATGGTAAAGTAAGAGGAAAACTAGAAATTTCATCTTCAACAACAAATGATGAAATGAAAGCTTTAGCTCTAAATCTTGATAATGTTAAAATACATATTGAAAATAAAGAAGTAATAAAAATAATAACTATACCAAATAAATTGGTTAATATTGTAATAAAATAAGAAACATTAATTGTTTCTTTTTACTTTTTTATAAATATTTGTTATAATATTTAAAATTAAATAGGAGGATATTATGCGACTTAGAAATATAAAAAATGCAGATGAAATTATAAATAAATCAAAATATATAATAATAGATCCAAAAAAATATAAAAATAAATTTAACTCATTATTTAATAACGATAATCCTATTTACATTGAAATAGGTATGGGTAAAGGTAATTTTATTATAAACAATGCAATTACTTATCCTAATATTAATTTTATAGGTATAGAAAAATATGCTAGTGTTTTAACAAAAGCTTGTTCAAAATTAGAAGACTTAAATTTAAATAACTTAAAAATAATGAATATTGATGCTAATGAGATAGATGTAATTTTTAATAAAGAAATTGATTTGATTTATTTAAATTTTTCTGATCCATGGCCTAAAAAAAGACATGCAAATAGAAGATTAAGTGACAAAACCTTTTTAAATAAATATGATACAATATTTAAAGATAAAAGACACATTATTATGAAAACTGATAATCGTAAATTATTTGAATATTCAATAATGTCTTTTACAGAATTTGGTTATCAAATAAATGATATATCATTAAATTTATATCAAGATGATATTCAAAATAACATTCAAACAGAGTATGAAAAAAAATTTCATGATAAAGGATTTCCAATTTATAAAATAGATGTAGAAAAGAAGTAGACAGTTTTTTACAAAGAATATATAAGAATTAATAAAATTTCTTTTTATTTCTTTATTTCTTTGATATAATTATAGTAGAAGTGGTGGGATATGAAAAAAATTACATTAATATTGTTGTGCCTTTTGATAACGGGATGTAGCGTTGTTGAAATTGATACCAATAATGTTGATAATATATTAGACGTTGTATTATCACAAGATAACAATTTATATAATAGAATTGGTAAAGGATATAAATACTATATTCCACGTGGTGTTTCATATATGGATACAGATGAATTAAATGATAAATTGTATTCAAATGGAATTTATTACTATCTATATATTGATACGGTAAGTTATTTTTATAAAATAGATATTAATTATGAGGAAAATTCATCACTTTATTTTTCAAAAAAAATAGAAGGTGACAAAAAAGGTTATTTAGAAATAAAAGAAAACAATAATAAATATTATATAACTTTTGTATATAATTATGCAAAAATAGAAGCTATAACTGAAAAAGAAGATATAGCTGAAGTAATATTAAATTCATCATATATTTTATCAACAGTTAAATTTAACGATAATATTGTAGAACTAAGTTTAAATGAAGAATATTTAACAAACAAAGAAGAACAATATACAAAATTTAAATCAGAAGAAAAAGAAGAATATTTTTTGGAATTTGTCGATGAGACAGAAAATAATTAGAGGTGAAAGAAATGAAATTATTTGATAAAGTTAAAAATTTATTTACTGAAGAAGTAGAAGAAGAAAAACCAATTAGAAAAGAAGTTAGACATGTTGAAATTCCTACTCCTAGAAGAGAAGAATTTAAAAGAGAAGTTGTTGAAGAAAAAGAAGAAGAAAAACCAGTTGAAAAAGAAAAATTTGTTTTTTTTGATGACAAAGATTTTGAAGACTTAGAAAAAAATGAAATAAAAAAAGAGGAACCGGTTATAATAAAAAAAGAGGAAAAATTACCTTATAATGGAAATAGACCAGTTATATTACCTGTTGAAGAAAAAAAAGTTTTTACACCTTCACCAATAATATCACCAGTTTATGGAGTTTTAGATAAGAATTATAAAAAAGATGATATTACATCTAGAAATAATCCTAAAATTAAAAGAACTTTTTCTAGCTCAAAAGAACTTACAGTAGATGATATAAGAGATAGAGCTTTCGCTACTTTGGAAGATGATTTAAAAAGTGATTTATTAGAAAATGATTATGTTATTCAAAAAGAAGTTGTTGAAGATGATTTAGATTTATTTGGAGATATTAATTCTAATGATAATTTAGATGATAAAGGTTTTGATATAAAAACAAAAGAAGAAAAAGATGATGATTTAATTTTAACAAGAAGAAGTAAAAATCTACTTTTTGATGAAATTGATCTAGATGATGATACTGAATATTTATCAAAAAAATTAGCTGAACAAAAAAGAAAATTAGATGAAATAAACGACATAATAAATGAAGAAGAAACTTTAAATCAAAGTGAAAAACCAAAATTAACTTTAGATGATGTACTAGCTAAAGTTGAAAAAAAAAGAAACTTTATAGAAGAAAAAGAAGAATTAGAAGAAATTGATATTCCTTCTAAAAAAGAAACCAAAAAAATTAAAGAAATAATTGAAGATATCGAAGATTTAGAAGAAGACATAGAAGATTTAGAAGAAGATATCGAAGATTTAAGAAATGATAAAAAAAAAGTAGAAATTTCTGAAATAGAAGATGATTATGAAGACGAAATCGATGATGAAGAATTAGAAGATAATTACGAAGATGAGATCGATGATGAAGAATTAGAAGATAATTACGAAGATGAGATCGATGATGAAAAATTAGAAGACAATTATGAAGATGAACTAGACGAAGAAGAATTAGAAGATGATTATGAAGAGGAAATAGCAGAGGCTATAGAAGCTATAGATGAAAATCAAGACAATTATGAAGATGAATTGGAAGATATATCTGATATAGAAGATTCTGAAGTAACAGAAAAAAGTACAATTGAACAAGCTTTTACAGAAGCATTTGAAGATATTGATGCTGCTATTGAAGGCTCTAAAGAAACAGAAGAAGTTAAAGAAATTAAAAAAAGACCTAAAAAGAAAGATTTGACTGAAAGTGAACTTTTTAATTTGATTGATACTATGTATGAAAAAAGGGATGATGAATAATGATAGATGTTAATTTATTCTTTCTAGTTATAATATGCACATTATCGAGTATATTATTAATAGCACTAATTATTTTAGTAATTAAATTAATAAAAACAGTTAGTAAAATTGATAAAGTAGTAGATGATGTTACTGATAAATCAAGTAAACTAGACGGAATATTTAATTTGGTTGAAACAACAACAGATGCATTAAGTTCAGTTGGTGACAAAGTCGTTGGAACTATATATAGTATATTTTCAAATGCAATAAATAAAAAAAGAAAAAATAAGGAGGAACAAGATTATGAGTAAAAAAGGAAATGGAAAATTATTTGTAGGAGCTCTAATAGGAGCAGGACTTGGAATATTGTTTGCACCTAAAAAAGGATCAGATACAAGACGTGATTTAAAAATTAAATTAGATGAAATGATTGAAAAAGTAAAAAATATGGATTCTGATGAAATAAAAGAAAATATTGAAGATAAAATAGATGAAATAAAAGAACAATTAGCAGATTTAGATAAAGAAAAAGTAATTTCTATAGCTAAAGAAAAAGCAACTATAATTCAAGAAAAAGCAGAAGAATTAGTTAATTATGCAATAGAAAAAGGAACACCTGTATTAGAAAAAGCAGCTACTAATATTAGAATAAAAGCTATTGATGTAACTAAAGAAGTATTAAAAAAATTAGAAGAAGATAATAAAAAAGCCGATAAAAAGAAAAAATAATATAAAAACAAAGGAAAAAAAAGAAAAGGGTATTTAAGAATCCCTTTTTTTTTGGTATAATTATAATCAGGTGGAATTATGAAAAATATATATGGAATTACTTTGTCACAATTAGAAAACTATTTTGAAAAAAACAATTATAAAAAATTTAAAGCAACACAAGTTTTTGAATGGTTATATAAAAAAAGAGTTTCATCATTTGATGAAATGACAAATATGAAAAAAACAACAATTGAAGAATTAAAAAACGAGTTTGTTTTTGAAAATATAAAAATAGTTGATAAAAAAGCAGGACAAGATGTAATAAAATATTTATTTGAATTGAAAGATAAAAATTTAGTTGAAGCTGTTTTGATGAAACATGATTATGGTAATTCGCTTTGTGTTTCAACCCAAGTAGGATGTAACATGGGATGTGCATTTTGTGAAAGTGGAAGATTAAAAAAAATCAGAAATTTAGAAACATATGAAATGGTTTTACAAATATTAAAAGTAGAAATGGATTTAAATATAAGAATATCTCATATAGTTTTAATGGGAATAGGAGAGCCATTTGATAATTATGATAATGTTATGAACTTTATTGATATTATAAATTCAGGAAAAGGAATAGATATTGGAGCTCGACATATTACCATATCAACTTGTGGAATAATTCCTAAAATAAAAGAATTTATGGAAAACGGAAAACAAATTAATTTAGCTATAAGCTTACATGCCCCAGATGATGAAATAAGAAATAAGATTATGAATATTAATAAAGCTTATCCTATAAATGATTTAATAGATGTGTTAAAAGAATATATAAAAAAAACAAATAGAAGAGTTACTTTTGAATATGTAATGTTAAAAAACATAAATGATACTGAACAATGTGCAATTACTTTAGCTAAGTTAATAAAAAATATGAATGCTTATGTTAATTTAATTCCATATAACGAAACAAGGCATATTGCATTTAATAGAAGTGATAATGAAACAATATTAAAATTTTATGATATACTTAAAAAAAATAAAATAAATGTAACAATTAGAAAAGAATTTGGAAACAAAGTAAATGCAGCTTGTGGACAACTAAGAGCTAATCATGAAAGGAGAGACAAATAATGTATTATTATTTAACTGATACTGGAAAAGTTAGAGATCATAATGAAGACAGTGTTGTAATAGTTGAAAATCAAAACAAAGAAATATTAATGGCCGTTGCTGATGGAATGGGAGGACATAATGCTGGAGAAATTGCTTCTTCATTAGCTATATCTCATATTGGAAAAAGATTTAAAGAATTATCATCAGTAGGAAATAAAGAAGATGCTATTAATTGGTTACAAGAAACAGTTAGTGAAATAAACGTTTTAATTTATAAATATACAAGTGAACATCCAGAAAGTACAGGTATGGGAACAACGTTAGTAACTGCAGTTATTACACCATCATTTTTACTTATAGGAAATATTGGTGATTCATCTGGATTTGTCTTTAAAAAAGAAAAAATCCATAAAATTACAACAGATCATACTTTAGTTAATTTATTAGTAAAATCTGGTGAATTAACAGAAGAAGAAGCAAAAGATCATCCTAAAAAAAATGTTTTAATGAAAGCATTAGGAGCTATAACAAATGTTGAAATGGATATTTTTGATGTAGAAACGTCAGTAGATGGAATATTATTATGTAGTGATGGATTAACAAATATGCTTGATAATGATCAAATTGAAAAAGTTATAAATGATGATTTATCAATAGAAGAAAAGCTTCAAAAATTAATATTCAAATGTAATAATCGTGGTGGAAATGATAATATTTCAGTAGCGTATTTAGATAAAGGCGGTGTGAAATGATAATTAAAGGACAAAAAATTAATGATCGTTATCAAATTATAAGAACAATTGGTGAAGGTGGAATGGCTAATGTTTATTTAGCTCATGATACTATCTTAGATAGAAATGTTGCTGTAAAAATATTAAGAGGAGATTTAGCTGGAGATGAAAAATTCGTTAGAAGATTTCAAAGAGAAGCTATTTCAGCTTCATCACTTTCACATCCAAATATAGTTGAGATGTATGATGTTGGAGAAGATGATGGCAGATATTTTATTGTTATGGAATATATAGAGGGAATAACATTAAAAAGTTTAATTAAAAGAAGAGGAAGTTTAACTTTATCAGAAGTTTTAGATATAATGATTCAATTAACATCTGGTTTATCATGCGCTCATGATAGTTATATTATACATAGAGATATAAAACCACAAAATGTTTTAATTCTTGATGATGGCAGAGTTAAAATAACTGATTTTGGAATAGCTATGGCAATGAATAATAATGAATTAACACAAACAAACTCAGTAATGGGATCAGTTCATTATTTACCTCCAGAACAAGCTAATGGAAATAAAGCTACAATAAAAAGTGATATTTATTCTTTAGGAATATTAATGTATGAATTATTAGTAGGTAAATTACCATTTAAAGGAGATAATGCAGTTGAAATAGCTATCAAACATATGAGAGAAGAAATACCTAGTGTTTGTGAAATAAATCCTGAAATACCACAAAGTGTTGAAAATATAATTTTAAAAGCATGTGCTAAAAACCCTAAAAATAGATATGAAAACGTAAGAGAAATGCAAGAAGATCTAAGAACTTGTTTAGATCCTTCAAGACATAATGAAAAAAGAACATCATATCAATTTCCAGAATTTGATGAAGAAAATTCTAAGAAAATGAGTCGTAGTAAAAAAAATAAAGAATTATCAACAGATAATACAGAAGTGAAAAAAGATAAAAAAATGAATAAAGTTTTAATAATTATTAGTTCAATAGCAGCCTTTATTGTAATGGCTATGATTTTTTTAATATTAATTTATCCTAAAATAGCTAATAGTAATAAAGTGATAGTTCCAGATGTTACTGGCTATACAGAAGAAAAAGCAATTTCAACTTTAGAAAAAGCAGGATTACAAATAGCAGATTCAAATACAGAAAAATATGATGATAAAATTGATAAAGGAAGTATTATAAGCACAACTCCAAAATCAGGAAGAACAGTAGCTAAAAATACTAAGATAACACTAATTATTTCTAAAGGTTCTGAAAATATGGAAATTGAAGATTATACAAATAAAGATTTCGATATTGTAAAAGAAGCGTTAGAAGAATTAGGAATATTAGTTTCAGAAACATATACTGACTATAATAAAGATGATGGAATAACAGATAACATTATTTTGTCACAAGATTTAAAAACTGGTGAAACATTTGCAAAAGGAGATACAATTAAATTCACAGTAGCTCGTGTTGTTGTAACATATCCAGATTTTGTTAATGAAGCATATACTAAAGATCAAGTTCAAACATTCTGTGATGAAAATAAATTAGTTTGTACAATAACTGAAAAAACAAATGATGCAGTTACAGCAGGAACCGTTTATTATCAAAGTCAAACAACAGGTAAAAAAGTAGTAAGTGGAGCATCATTAACAGTTTATGTAGCTAAAGCAACAGAAAAAATTACAGTTCCAGATGTTAAGGGCAAAACTTTATCTGCTGCAACAAGCGCTTTAGAAAGTTTAGGATTTGTAGTAAGTGGAACGGTTAATTATGAATATAGTGCAGCTATTTCAAGTGGTTATGTTATAAGTACATCTCCTTCAATTGGAAGTCAACAAACAAAAGGTTCAACAATATCTCTTACTGTTTCAAAAGGAGTAGAACCTGTAGTAAGTGATTAATATGGAAGGAAAAATAATTAAATTAATTAGTAATGATTATTCTGTTTTATCTGAAAACAAACAATATGTATGCAAAAGTAGAGGAAAATTTAGAAATATGAACATTACACCATTAGTTGGTGATAATGTTATATTTGATGAACAAAATAAATATATTTTAGAAATAAAGCCAAGAAAAAATAGTCTTATAAGACCACCAGTTAGTAATATTGATCAAGCTTTTATAATAGCTAGTGTTAAAGATCCAGACTTTTCTACACATTTACTTGATAAACTACTTGTAATAATAGAATTTAATAATATTAAACCAATAATATGTTTTACTAAATTAGATTTGTTAAAACAAGATGAATTAGAAAACATAAATAATTATATTAATTATTATAAAAAAATCGGTTATACAGTATTTGAAAATACAGAACTTGATAAAATAAAAGAAACATTTAAAAATAAAATTAGTGTTTTTACAGGACAAAGTGGAGCTGGAAAAAGTACTTTGTTAAACAAATTAGATATTAATTTAAATATTAAAACTGATCAAATATCTTATGCATTAGGTAGAGGTAAACATACAACAAGACATGTTGAATTAATACCTATCTTTGATGGATTAGTAGCTGACACACCAGGGTTTTCAAGTTTAGATTTTTATGATATGAAACTCAGTGATATTAGAGATAATTTTATTGAATTTAATGAATATAGAGAATTATGCAAATACAAAGACTGTATGCATCATAAAGAAACCGAATGTGCCATAAAAAATAAAGTTAATGAAAATATTATTATTAAAAGCAGATATGAAAATTATATAAGTTTTATAGAAAAGAAGTGATAAAATGCTAATATCAACATCTATATTATCAATAAAAGATAATTTGAATGAAAAAATAGAAAAATTAAATAAATCTAATACAGATTATATTCATTTAGATATTATGGACAATATATTTGTTCCTAATTATAGTGATTTTTCTAACATTACAAATATGACTAAATTATTAGATGTACACCTAATGGTAGAAGATGTATATAAATATATAGATATATATAGCAAATTAAATCCAATATATATAACATTTCATTATGAAATAAATGAAAATAAAAATAATGTTATTAATTATATTAAAAATAAAAATATTAAAATAGGATTATCTATAAAACCAAATACTAAAATAAAAGAAATAATTCCATATTTAGATAAAATAGACTTGGTATTAATTATGAGTGTTGAACCAGGCTATGGTGGACAAAAATTTATTGAATCTTCTTTTGAAAAAATAGAACAATTAAATGAGATAAGAAAAAATAAAAAATATAATTTTGTTATTGAAGTAGATGGTGGTATAAATGAGAAAATAAGTGCCAAACTAAAAAATGAAGTTGATATATTAGTTGCTGGGACATTTATTACTAATGAAATAGATTTTGATAAACAAATTGCTTTATTGAAAGGAAATACGTAATGAAAAAAATTTTAATTATCACATTAATTTTATCATTATTAACAGGATGTAATGATAAAATAAAAGAAGAAAATGATAATATTATTTCTAATATCAATGAATCAATAAAAATAACTCAAAATGTCGATGGAATCATTTTTAGTAATCAATCTATTATGTATCAAAATAACGTTTCAACAATAACTTTTGAAATACAAAACACTTTAAATTATGAAAAGAAAATAAAAAAAATATATATATCAGTCAAAAATGAAAATAATACCGAAATAGTTAAATTAGAAAGTATTGTTGATATAAAACTAAATACAAAAAAGTCAACACTTGTAAATGTTTATTCTGATATTGATTTAAGTAAATCTTATCAATTAGAATTTAGCTATGAATAAAAATATCCATAAAAAGATATTTTTTTTATAAAACATTTGCTTATTTTCAATTTATATAGTAAAATGGACAAGTTGGGAGAAAATGAATATGGAATTTAAGAATTTAGGATTAAATAATAAAGTATTAAAGTCAATTGAAGCTTTAAACTTTGAAAAACCAAGTGAAATACAAGAACAAATGATACCTCTTATATTAAGCGGAAAAGATATTATAGGACAAGCACAAACGGGAACAGGGAAAACATTAGCTTTTGCAGCTAGTATTTTATCTAAAATAGATGTAACAACTAATGTAACAAAAGCTATAATATTAACACCAACTAGAGAATTAGCTATTCAAGTTTGTGAAGAATTTGAAAGCTTAAACAAAGATTCAAACTTTGATGTTTTAGCTATATATGGAGGTTCTAGTATTGAAAAACAAATCGATGCCTTAAGAAGAGGTGTAGATATAGTAGTAGGAACACCAGGAAGAATAATGGATTTAATCAAAAGAAAAAAATTATTATTAGATAATTTAGAATTTTTTGTATTAGATGAAGCGGATGAAATGTTAAATATGGGGTTTTTAGAAGATATTGAAGATATTTTCAAAAAAACTAATGAAGAAAAACAAGTGCTAATGTTATCAGCAACGATGCCAAGAGAAATAAAACTTTTAGCTACTAAATATATGAAAAAAGATTATGAACACATTTTAATAAAATCGGAAAGCAAAACATCAAATAATGTTGAACAATATTATTATATTGTAAATGAAAAAACAAGATTAGAAGCATTATGTAGAGTATTAGATTTAAAAAATTCAAAAAGAACAATTATCTTTTGTGCTACCAAAAGAGAATGTGATGAATTATTAACTAATTTATCATTAAAAGGTTATAAAGCTGAAGCTATGCATGGCGATATAACTCAAGATATGAGAATAAAAGCTTTAGATAGATTCAAAAAGAATTCATTTAAAGTTTTAATAGCTACAGATGTTGCAGCTAGAGGAATACATGTTGATAATATTGAATGTGTTATTAATTACAAATTACCTCAAGATTATGAATCATATATACATAGAATAGGTAGAACAGGTAGAGCAGGTAATGTTGGAGAAGCTATCAATTTAGTAAATAATAGAGATTTAAAATTTTTACAAGGAATTGAAAAATTTGCATCATGTAAAATAAATAAACAAGAATTACCAACTAAAGAAGAAATTATTAAAATTAAATATGAAAATATATTAAAAACTGCTTTAGAAATATCTAATGAAGAAAAAGAAGAAGCAATGGAATATGTTAGAGATTTAAACAAAGGAGATCTACTTAGTTTATCTTGTTCTTTATTAAAAATGTTTGTTGATAAAGAAATAGGTTCAAATTTAGAACAAAATTTAGATGTTAAAGAAGATCATGTAAGAAACGTTAAAAGTGGATACGTTAGAGTTTTTATAACTATAGGAACTAAAGATAGACTAAAAAAAGGTTCTTTACTTGACTTTTTAAAAGCAGAAACAGGAATTAATAAAGATTGTTTTAAAAACATAGAAGTATTATCTACTTTTACATTTATTGATGTGGATGAAAAAGTATTAGATGAATTTGCTAAAAAAATTCAAAACAAAAAATTTAATAATAGAATTATAAGAATTGAAAGAGCTAAAAGACAAAGATAAGAATAAACCACTTTAGTGGTTTTTTTGTTTTTATGATATAATTGATATATGGTGATAATATGATAGGATTAATAAATGACTTTTTGATTTATCTAGAAAAAGAAAGAAATTATTCTTTAAATACTATATCTAGCTATAATAAGGATTTTAATGTTTTTAAAAGATATTTATCAATTAATCAAACAACAGAAATAAAACAAATAGATTATAAATTTATAAGAACTTATTTAGCTTATTTATATGAAAAAAAATATTCAAATAAATCAATAGCTCGTATGATTAGTAGTTTAAAAAGTTTTTATAAATATTTAATGAAAAAACATAAAATAGAAACAAATCCTATGAATTTGATTAAAACTCCGAAACTAGAAAAAAAATTACCAAAGTTTTTATATTATGATGAATTAGAACAAATATTAAGTATTCCAGATATTAATACAACTTTAGGACTTAGAGATGCACTTATCTTAGAGATGTTTTATTCAACAGGAATAAGAGTTAGTGAAATAATTAAAATTAAAATAAATGATATTAATTTTGATGATCGAAGAATATTGATAACAGGAAAAGGCAATAAAGAAAGATATGTTTTGTATGGAACTAAAATGGAAAAATTATTAAATGCTTATTTAATAAATTCAAGATTAAAATTATTACAAAAAGAAAATAGTTTTTTATTATTAAATAGATATGGAAACGAATTAACTGATCGTGGAATAAGAAAAATATTAGATACAATTTTAAAAAAAGGTGCTTTAGATAAACATATCAGTCCTCATACTTTAAGACATACTTTTGCTACTCATATGCTAGATAGTGGTGCAGATATTAAAATTGTGCAGGAATTATTGGGACATGAAAGTTTATCAACAACTCAAATATATACTCATGTTTCAAATGAAAAAATAAAAGATGTGTACTATAAAACACATCCCCGAGCATCAATTAAATAGCTTGTAAACAAGTGTAAAATTTAAAGATTATTAAATAAACCAAATGATATTGTTTGGTTTTTTGCTATAATATAAAAAACATATAATAAGGGAGTGTATATATGAAAAAAGGATTTACGCTTATAGAGCTGCTTGCTGTAATAGTAATACTGGCTTTAATAGCTTTAATAGCTGTCCCACTTATATTAGGTATAATTGATAAGGCAAAAAAAGGAGCCTTAGAGGATAGTGCATATGGATTAATAGAAGCAGCCAACATCTATTATTCACAAAATTTAGAAAATTCGTTAGTTGATACTACTTTTAATTGTGACAAAAATGGATGTACTAGAGATAATCAAAAATTAAATTATAAAGGAAATATAGATGGAACAGGAACATTAATTTTATTCACTGACGGGAAAATAGCACTATGCATACATAATGAAAAATATTCAGTTATAAAAAACATTTCCGATAGGAAAGTGATAATATCTACAGGGACATGTTCATATGATGAAGAAACATCTTCGTATTATAACATTGGAACAGTATCTCAAAAAAAATATGATGATATGGTATCTTCTTATGAACAAGAAATCAATGATCTTAAAAACAGTCAATTAAATACTAGCGATGCTACAGCCATAGCATCTGATCTATTAGCAGGTAAAACAGCATATGTTAATGGAGTAAAAATCTCTGGTAATATATCAACATATGATGGAATTACGAACATAATTCCAACAACAACAACACAAGTTTTAAATACAGCAGGCAAAATTTTAAATTCAGATATTACAATATCACCCGTTAGCTCTTTTTTAGGATCATTAACTTATATGAATGGAAATTATGCTGAAGGAAGTGGTGATAGAACAGCTACATGTTCTGCAACTATTCCAAAAGGTTCTGGATGGATTACAATAAGCAATTACGGTTGGGGCTGTGGAAATTCTTATATAACAGGAACAGGAACATGTTATGGAAGTGAAAGAACGAGAATATGTTTCGGTTTTGCAACATCAAATACTGTTGTAACATCTGTAGCTTATGCACAATCTTGTTCTTCTAATCAAACTGCATCATGTACCATTTATAAAATTAATAATTAGAAGGGTTTTTTAATATGAAAAAAGGATTTACGCTTATAGAGCTGCTTGCTGTAATAGTAATACTAGCTTTAATAGTTTTAATAGCTGTCCCACTTATAATGAATATAATAACTAAAGTTAAAAAATCAGCTGCAGAGTCTAGCACTTATAATTATATTCAAACAGTTGAAACAAGATCTGTTTTTAATGAAATAGGTGGAGACATAGAAGCTTTAACTGAAGGAAGATATAATGTTGAGGATTTAAAAAATACATATAAAGTAAATATAAAAGGTTCATATCCAACAAAAGGAACAGTAGATATATCTTCTAAAGGAGAGATTTCAAGTGCAACACTATGTATTAATGATTTTGAAATAAATTATAATGGTAATTATGCAAAAGCAGTATCTGATAATTGTGATAATGTATCAAATGAAACTAATTTGATATATACAAATGGAACAGCAATATATTTTAATCCAGTAAATGGTACAACATGTTCATATGACGAAGCAGTAAGTACAACAGGTACCAAAACAGGATGTATGAAGTGGTATGCTTTTAATGATAGTGAGGCAAACAATACTGTCAATTTAATATTAGATCATAATACAACAGCTGCTGTCGTTTGGAATTCGTCTGGAACAAACGAAAGTGGACCAAATGAATTACTTGTACAACTTGCATCGGATACAAATTCTTGGGCAGGAGTACCAAATAGAACAGATAGTTATAGCGTAATTAATGTAGACGTTAACTATACGATAGACTACTCAACTTATAAAGCACGAATTATGACAGCATCCGATATAGCAGAAATAATAAATTTACAAAATTTTGATGAAACACATTATTTATGGAGTTCAGATATACTTTTGGGTACAGGAAAAGATACAAGTGAATATGATACAACTAATTGGGCAACTCAATTTCCTGATGATCTTAAAGCTTATCAAAATAATTACAGTTGGCTATTTGATTATACAGCTAGCTGTACAATTTTTGGTTGTAATATAAACGATAATAGTACTCTTGGGTATTGGTTAACAACACCAGTTAATCATGGAGCAGCGGCAGCTCATGTTACTAGTTATGGAAGCATTTATAGTAGTGATATAACAGCTAGTTCTTTCGGCCTTCGCCCAATTATAACAATACCTAAAACACTTTTATCATAGAAATTGTCAAAAAATGTAAAAGATATTAAATTTATACTTTAATAGCTTTTTTTTTGGTATAATAATTAAAAGGATAAGGTGATGATTATGACAAAATATGTTTATGACTTTAAAGAAGGAAACAAAGACATGAAAAATTTACTTGGAGGTAAAGGAGCTAATTTAGCAGAAATGACTAGTATAAATTTACCAGTTCCAAGAGGATTTACAGTTACAACAGAAGCTTGTAATAAATACTATGATGATAAAGAAATAATAAGTGAAGAAATAAAAGAAGAAATATTTAATCACTTAAGTAATTTAGAAATAATAACAGGAAAAACATTTGGTAATAAAAACAATCCATTATTAGTAAGTGTACGTAGTGGAGCTAGAGCATCTATGCCAGGAATGATGGATACAGTATTAAATTTAGGTTTAAATGATGAAGTTGCAGATGGATTTGCTAAAGCTACAAATAATAAAAGATTTGCTTATGATTCATATAGAAGATTTATACAAATGTTTGCAGATGTTGTTAAAGGATATCCAAAATCTTCATTTGAAAGATTATTAGATAAAATAAAAGAAGAAAAACAAGTTTTATATGATACTGATTTAAGTGAAGATGATATGTATGAAGTAGCAATGAAATTTAAAGAAACATATAAAAATATAGCTAATGAAGAATTTCCTCAAGATCCCAAAATTCAGTTAATTGAAGCAGTAACAGCTGTATTTAGATCTTGGAATAATGAAAGAGCTAATATATATAGAAAAATGAATGACATTCCAAGTAGTTGGGGAACAGCTGTAAATGTTCAAGAAATGGTTTATGGTAATTTAGGTAATACATCAGGAACAGGTGTAGCTTTTACAAGAAATCCTGCAACAGGTGAAAATAAATTATATGGTGAATATTTAATAAATGCTCAAGGAGAAGATGTTGTAGCAGGTATTAGAACACCTCAACCAATTAAGACTTTAGAAAATATAATGCCAGAAGTATATAAACAATTTGAAACTATAGCTAAAACATTAGAAAATCATTATAAAGATATGCAAGATATGGAATTTACTATTGAAAATGGGAAATTATTTATGTTGCAAACAAGAAATGGTAAAAGAACAGCTGCAGCAGCTTTAAAAATAGCTGTTGATATGGTAAATGAAGAAAAAATAACTAAAGAAGAAGCTTTACTGAAAGTTGATCCTAAACAATTAGATCAATTATTACATCCTAATTTTGATGTAACAGATTTAAATAATGCAACAGTTATAGCTAAAGGACTTGCAGCATCTCCAGGGGCTGGAACAGGAAAAATATATTTTAGTGCCGAAGATGTAAGCGCAGCTAAAAAAAGAGGAGAACAAACTTTATTAGTTCGTTTAGAAACATCACCAGAAGACATTCAAGGAATGAATGATGCTAATGGGATTTTAACAATAAGAGGAGGAATGACATCTCATGCAGCAGTTGTTGCTCGTGGAATGGGAAGATGTTGTGTATCTGGTTGTGGAGAACTTATAATTGATGAAGAAAATAAAACAATATCAACTAAAAATGGATTAATCTTTAAAGAAGGAGATTATATGTCTATTGATGGTTCAACAGGCAATGTTTATGGTGCTAAAATAAAAACAGTTGATCCAGAAATAAGTGGTGATTTTGAAACTTTCATGAAATGGGCAGATGAAATTAAAAAACTTAAGATAAGAACAAATGCTGATACTCCAAAAGATGCTCTTCAAGCCAGAAAATTTGGGGCTGAAGGAATAGGGTTATGTAGAACAGAACACATGTTCTTTGCTGAAGATAGAATATTTGCATTTAGACAAATGATAGCTGCTGAGTCATTAGAACAAAGAAAAAAAGCTTTGGAGAAAATATTACCTTATCAAAGAAGTGATTTTGAAGAATTATTTAAAGCAATGGAAGGATATCCAGTTATTATTAGATATTTAGATCCACCATTACATGAATTTTTACCACATACTGATGAAGAAATATCTGCTTTAGCTCAAAGTTTAGAAATGACTTTTGAAAATTTAAAAAATAGAGTTGAATCTTTAAAAGAATTTAATCCTATGATGGGACATAGAGGATGTAGATTAGCTGTTACATATCCAGAAATAGCTCAAATGCAAACACAAGCTGTAATAGAAGCAGCTATAAATGTTAACAAACAATGGTTAAATGTTATTCCAGAAATAATGATTCCATTAGTTGGAGATGTTAAAGAATTGGAATATGTTAAAAGTATTGTTTGTCAAACAGCAGATCAAATAATAAAAGAAAATAATGTACAATTAAAATATGAAGTTGGAACAATGATTGAAGTTCCAAGAGCAGCATTACTTGCAGATAAGATAGCAGCACAAGCAGAATTCTTTAGTTTTGGAACAAATGATTTGACACAAATGACATATGGGTTTTCTAGAGATGATGCATCAAAATTCTTAAATGAATATTATGATAAAAATATATTTGAGAATGATCCTTTTGCTAAATTAGATCAGGAAGGTGTTGGAAAATTGATTGAAATGGCAACTATTAAAGGTAGAAGCGTTAGACCAAATATGCATTTAGGAATTTGTGGAGAACATGGTGGAGAACCATCGAGTGTTGAATTTTGTCACAAAGTTGGTCTTGATTATGTATCTTGCTCACCATATAGAGTTCCGTTAGCAAGATTAGCAGCAGCACAAGCCGCGGTGAAGTTCGAGGGGAAAAATTAATTGAAGTATTTGAAGTCAATTATTCCATATAATCATTAGAAATAATGGGTTTATAAGATTTTTAAAAAAATTCTATAAATTATAAATATGAGATAAAAAAACTCCAATTCTTAAAAATCATATTAAATATTAAGACTAAGATGGCTTTATATCGCAAATCTTAGTCTTTTTTTGATTTAAAAGTACTGAGGTGCGATGAGAAATTGGAGGATATTTAAATGCGATTAATTTATACCAAACCAAAACTTAAAGATTTATCTCAAGGATCAAGAATTGCTTTTGCAAGACAATTTAGATTGTTATCACAAGATGATTTATCGGATAGGTTAGGTTTAACTGGAGAATGTAAAAGAAGGACAGTGACAAGATATGAAAAAGGTAATAGAAATCCAAAAGAGGAAAGGACTTTAGAAATATCACAAATACTTAATATTAATATTAATTCTATTAAGAAATATAATTATTCAAATGTAGAAGATATTATTTACACTTTTATGTGGTTAGAAGAATTGATTCCGAATTATAATATTGATTTATCTAATGTACCGAACTTAAATGAGAAATATATTATTAGAATTAGGAAGTTTATTGAAGAATGGAATATTATAAGAAATAAAAGATTAAAACGAGAAATATCATATGAAGAATATATAGAATGGAAATTAAATTATGATAACAAAGGAGGATTTGATGAAAATGAATAATTTAAAAGAAATAAATATAAGTAATATTGATAGTTTTAATAATCATCCATTCTTAGTAAATAATGATGAATCTTTTATTGAACTAGCAAATAGTATAAAAGAAAATGGATTATTAAATCCAATTATTGTTAGAGCAAAGAATAATGGAAGATATGAGCTAATATCAGGGCATAGAAGAAAGAAAGCAATGGAACTAATTGGTTTAGATAAGATAAATGCTTATATAAGGGATTTTAACGACGATGAAGCGACAATTTGTATGGTAGATTCGAATATGTATAGAGATAAGCTTTTACCTTCAGAAAAGGCATTTGCATACAAAATGAAGATGGATGCAATTAAACACCAAGGCAAAAAGAATTTGGACCACGGGGGACCGAAGTTATCTTCTGAAAAAGTTGGAAAGGATCTTGGTGATTCTTCAACAAATGTAAAGAGGTATATTAGACTTACAAATTTAATTTCAGAATTATTAGAACTAGTTGATAATACTGTTAAATACGATAAGAGAACATTTCTTACTATGGGTTTAAAACCTGCTGTTGAATTATCATATTTAAATAAAGATGAACAGAATTTAGTTTATGCTTCAATTACTTACGCAGACTTGACACCTAGTCATGCTCAAGCAATAAAGATAAGAGATTTAAGTAAAAGGAAATTGTTGAATTATAATGTGATAGAGGAAATATTTTCTCAAAACAAGGGAAATCAAAATGAACAAATATCTTTTAACAAAAAAAGTATTCAATCGGTATTACCTTGTGAATTATTAAAAAGAGATAAAAGGTATATTGAGGAATATATAATTAATGCTATTATAAAATATAATGAAATAAATAAAAAAGAAATTCAAAATATTGATATAAATAGATTAAAGATATAATAATTAATTATGGTATGTTATAATTTAACTAAGGAAAGTGATAAAATGGGAAATCTTAATATAGTAACTGGTAATATACTTGATTATATAAGTACTGTTGATGCAATTGTTAATTCAAATAATGAATATATGATAGCAGGTAGTGGAGTTTGTGGAGTTATTTATAAAGCCGCTGGCAAGAATGAACTAGAGAATTATTGTAAAGAAAAATTTAAAACAAAAATGCTTACAAATGAAATTAGAATCACTCCAGGTTTTAATTTGAATAAGGATATTATTAATATATTTGCTCCTAAATATTATGAACATATTGATCCCATTAAAAAACTCATGGAATCATATGAACAAATATTTTCTATTTCTAAGCAAAAAGGTTATAAAACTATTTTGTCTGTGAGTATTGGTACCGGAGTACATGGTTATAAACATAATGAGGTAGGATTAAACATAATTCCTTTATTATATTATTTAGTAGAGAAATTTAATATTAATTTTACACTTGTACTTTCAAATGAAGAAATAGCAAAAATATATCGAAATGATAGACAATGATATTTAAATTATGAATATATGAAGAGAATGTTTGATAATATATTATTTTAATCTAATATAATAATATACGTAAATTTTTAGACCAAATGCAGTTTAATTAAAAAAATCATAAAAATCAGACTTATTTCCGTTTAAACATGAAAAAACGGAAATAAGTCTTTTAATTTATTCCTATATTATCTTTAAAAAGGTAAATTTATGCACGACGAAAATAACTACCTAATTGCAGTTTTTTAAACTTATTGCAGTTTCCTTGTGTTAATAATTTTAAAATTTATTGAAATAACTTATTAAAAAAATCTTCTCCATAAACAGATGTAAAAGCCTCTTTAGGAGAATTACCGTCTAAAGATTTAATAGGTGCATTAACAAGAGTTAAGTTTCTTTGTTTGATATCATCTTTTGAATATTTATCAATTGAACTTTTCTTTGGAAAGAACTTTCTAATTTGCTTATTCATATTTTCAATATGTGGTTTTTGATTAGATACATAAGGGTCACAGAAAAATAGCTTACATCTTTCTTCTCCAGTTATTTTAGAGAAACAAATACCATCAATATCAGCGAAACAAGGATCTCTATCAGTTAAAATAGCTGGAATTAAATCTACAAATCCTTGAGTGCCAATTTTGTCTTCTAAAGAGTCAAAAAAACCAATTACTTTCGAAGAATCAGGATTATTTATAAGTTCTAAAAAAGAAAAGTGTAAATTTGGTAAAATAAATGTTAAAATAGATTTGCTATCTGTCTTTATAGAACCCAAAAAATCAAGTTGCCAAACGTTAATTCCGGGATTCTTATGAATAAAAGAAAGATAGTCCAGATAAGTATGATTGCTTCTATCAATTTTATTGTTAGAGTATTCATACTTTTTATTGTGCTTTCTTTTCTTATATTTGACAGCATAAGGTAGATCAATTCTTTTAGTGGTTAAATAACCTTTGTTAACATATCGGTATAAAGTAGTGATAGATTTATTAATTAATTCATTGTTTTCAATCATAATTTGATAAAGAGATTTATTGTCATCGTTACCAGCTTTAATCAATTGATCAATCTTGTAAAATTCATCAGTATTTAAATCCAAACCTTTTCTAGAATTTATAAGATTAGCATGAGCTTTATCTTGGGCAATTTTAGCATCATACTTCATCTTTAAAAAAGAACAATCTCTATATCTGAATTTACAAGAAGAACAGACATAGGGCCATCTGTTTAATTTAGGACAATCCTTTTTAGAGTTAGAAATTTTAACAGGAACTCTGTTACGTTTAACCTCTTTAGAGATGCTAGTAGAATCAATATGAATAATATCCTCAATATTTTTTAACTTATAATCATGTGCAATACATGAACTTATAGTCTTTCTTTGTTCAAAATTAATATGTTTCCATTTTTTCATTTTACATTCCTCCTTCAACACAAGGAAACATAAAATATATTATAACCATACTTATTTCAGTTTTCTACACAAAAACTGCATTCCAAATAAAAATCAACGAATATAATAATATATAGAATATAGATGTATAAATAAAATATTATATGATATAATGAGTTTATAGTGTGAGTCGCGTGATTTACATGGGTTATATTGTAAGGAGTGTGTAGTATGAAAAGTAAAGATTTAAAGCAAGAAACAATTGAAATAAAAGTTGGTAGTGAGAAAAAAATTAAATTTCCAATAGTAGCAATTATAATATTTGCATTAATTATCGTATTTGGAGGTTCAATTTTGACTAGTAGAGAAGGAAAAACAAAGAATACTGTTAAATCATCATTAGATAAAGTAGTTGAAAAAAGTGATTTAGAATCAGTAAGTTTTACTTATAATGTAATTGCTAAAAAATGTAAAGATGATAAGAATTGTGATTTAAAATCAAATGATATTGATGATTTTAAATATGTTGTTTCTTGTAAAGGAACAATCACTGCTGGAATAGACTTTCAAAATGTAAAAATAGATGTTGATGAAAATAAAAAGGTTATTACAGTACAAATACCAGAAGCAACACTATCAAAAACACCTAGTGTTGGATCAGTTAAGTTTTTAAATGAAGATGTTTCGGCTGACGAATTACCGAACGCAAGAAATTTATGTGCAGAAACTATAAAAAATAAAAGTGAAGATGATGAAAAATTATTGCCAGCTGCTAAAGAACAAGCAAGAGTTGTATTAGAAGAATTTTATTCTCAATGGATAAAAGCATATAATCAAGAATACAAAGTAGAAGTTAAATAGTTAGGAGGAATAAAATGAAAAAGAGAATAATATTTATATGTTTGATTACTATTACACTATTTTTAACAGGATGTAGTGAAAATAGGATTGAGAATTTATCAGAAAATATTAGAAAAATAGAACTTACTGGTGATTTAGTGACATATGAAGCATATTTCCATAATATAATTGAACATGAAAAAAAAGCAGGATCTGGATTAACTCATTTATTAGAAATGGATAGAAAATTATTTGCAGAATATACAGGAACAATTAAATTAGGTATAGATATGTCTGAAGTCAAAATAGATGTTAACGGATCAGAAATAAGTGTTTTAATACCTAAAGCAAAAATAATTGGTGAACCAAATGTTGATGAAGATGATTTTAAAGCAGAAAATTTTATAGAGTCAAAAGAAAGTATAAACAAGAATCCAATTACAGGAAATGATACGTCTGCTGCATTTAATGAAGCTCAAAAAAATATGAAAGATTATGCTAGTTCAGATGATAGTTTACTAAATATAGCTCAAAAAAGAGCGAAAGTATTAATAGAAGAAAATATTAAACAATTTAGTGGTTTATCAGATGGTAAATATACAATTGTATGGGAATATGAATAATATGTTTGATGATAAATTATTTGAATACTTAGTTGCAACAGATCAAATAGATGAAGTATTGGGATTTGAAGAAAAAGAAAAATCTCGTAGAAATGAAAAAGAAGTTTTTTCACATAAAAAAGATAATAATAAGGAAAATAACGAAGTAACTAAAAAAGATGATAAAAAAAATCAAAAAAATAAATAACAATTTCTAAATAGATACTAGAAGAGAACAAAAATGTTCTTTTTTAATTTTAGAAAAATGATTAAAATGGAAAAAAGTGATTTTGTTGATTTATAAGGGTAAAATCGGATTTTTAGTTCACAATTTATCGACAATTAGTCGACAATATATAGTTGTTTTTTCGAACAATTATATTAAAAAATTTCGAAAAATTATAACGACACAAAGGGTTTGTCAAGTGATATAATGTAGTAAAATTGAGATAAGTGTATGGAAATGAAACAAATTATATTTTGTTTCTTTTTATATTTTGTTAAAAACTCTTGATTTTTCAAGTAAAATTTATTATTATATAACACAATTGAATATTTGGAGTAAATATCTATATATTTATGGAGGTGAAATATGTTTAAGAACATAAGAGTAATTAATGTTAAAATTAATGAATATGAACTTAATCTTTTCGCCTCTTCTAATATTCGATATGTAGTAGTAAATATTTTACCTTGAATAGACTTTGAGCTAGTAGCTTGATAGTCTATTTTTTTTGAATCATTTTTAGCAAGGAGAGTATGTATGACTAAAAACAGTGCAATATTACCAGATGAATTATTAAAGATATATGATTATAGCCTGATGTCAAAAGAAGTTAGAAAAATATTTAATACTGTTAATTTATTAAAAATTAGATATGATCAAGTATCGATGCCAACAATCACAGCAAACTATGAAATTAAATATAGTAGTTTTGTAAAAAGAAATAATTCAAAGGTAGAAGATTATGTAGTAAAAAAGTTAACTAACGAAGAAAATTTAGATAAATACTTATCGAAAATTGTATATGCATTTAGCCATCTAAATCAAGATGAAAAAATTATACTTATTGAAACTTATAAAAAAGGAAAAATGGATGATGAAATAGGATTTTCAATAGGTATATGTCGTGAATATGTAGTTAAGTCTAGGAAAAGTGCTGTAATTAAGTTTTTGACCGCTCTAAAACTAGATGAGAAATTTTTAAAAATATGAATCAGTTGATTCTTTTTTTTATGAGTTTATAGGGATCTCATTATCAAAAAACTATAGAAGGAGGTGAACTTATGTCAGAAAATACAAACACATTATTCTGGGTTATTACTGGAGCTGTTATAGTAGTTGGATTATTTACTTTAATTCAAGGAAATATATCAGATTCAATAACTGGAATATTTAATCATTTTAATGGTTTATTCAATTAATTAATTGCAACAAGAAGGAGCGTGATTATTTGCAAGAAATATTAGGTGACGTTTTAAAACTGATTAATGACGCAATGGGATATGTCCGCTTGTTCGTAATAGGAGCAACGGGCTTTTTTGTTGCCAAAGATTATGCGTTAAAAATGGCAAGTTCTGAAGATAATCAAAAAGCTAGCTATGATAGAAAGATTAAGACTACTATTATAGCTGGCGTATCCGCTCTATTATCAGTACAATTTGTTGATTGGGTATTAGCTTATTTTAAGTAGGTGCATAATTCATGAATGATAATAAAGTATTAATAAAAAAAATAATAGACTTTGGTTACGAATATGGATTATTCTCTGAAGATGAAGATTATCAACAACTTTTAGTGTTAGTAGAAAATAAAATAGATGATTTAGATTTTATTATAAATTTATATGATGTTATATTAAAAAGAGTAAATAAGAATAATAGAATCATCTATAAGAATAAAAAACTTACTAGCTTATTAAAAGAAGTTGATGATATAAGACTTAAACTAAATACTGATAATATGGAGGTAGAATGACTAAAGAACAAATAGCTAATAAAATTAATGAATTTTTCAAAGAATATGATACTTATAATTATAGAGATAATGTAAGTCATAAAATTGATGAAGAAGAAACAATTGAAGAAATTGCTAATGGATTAACAGACATTGATAAAGCAAAAGAAATGTTAGAAAAATTAAATACATTTAAAACAGAAGCAATGGATAGTGAATGTTATGAAGAAGCAAAAGAATTAGAAAAGATTACTAGTAATATTAATAATTATATTGAAAGTAATAAATTATTAATTTTAAAGGTTGAACCTAATGAATTACCTTACGAGAAAGAAATTATAAATGATCTAAAATCTCTACAAAATGAAGTAGATGGATTAATAGAAATGATTGATATTGATGATAAAACTTGTCTTGTATGTAATGAAGAAGGTAAACTCTTAGGCATGGATTTAAATAGAGTTGTTGGTAATGATATAATTGCTGGCAATTTTTTTATATCTAGATTTAATGAGACTGGAGATTTAGTTTCATTAACATCAGAGCAAATTGAAAAATATAAAGAAAAATATAATGAAAAGAGTATAAACGAAGTTGATGAGAAATTAGTCAGCTTAAGTTTTGAAAGAGGAGGAAAAAATATATGTTAAATCAAACAGTAATAGTAGGTAGATTAGTTCGTGATCCAGAGGTTATAGAAACAGATAATGGTAAAAAGGTAGCTGATATTAAGTTAGCAGTACCAAGAAGTTATAAAAATGCAGAAGGTGATTATGATACTGATTTCATCACTTGCGTTCTTTGGAATGGAGTAGCTGAGAATACAGCAGAGTATTGTAAAAAAGGTGATCTTATTGGAATTAAAGGAAGAATCCAAACTAATAAGATTGAAGAAAATGGAGTAACGAAAGATGTTATGGAAGTGGTTGCCGAAAAAGTAACTTTCTTATCTTCAAAAAAAACAAAAGATGAAGTAGAAGATGGAATTGACGAAGAACCAAACATTGAAATATAGTAATGAAAAAAACAGTTTGCAAATTGATTTTATTTCCTATATAATTTGTTTAGAAAAGGAAAGTAGGAGTTTATGAAAAAATTTATATTTGCAGTAGTAATGTTGTTAGTTGTAATTCCTTTTTCAGTTAATGCTGAAGAATGCACAGATTATATGGTAGCTTCATATTTGCCACAAGCAAATAGTGTTTATATGCAATATGTTGCTACTTCCAATCCAGATACATATAAAATGTATGTTTATGGATTATCATCAGGATTATCTTATGATGGTATAAATGGAACAGAATTCAGTGATGGATATTATGCATATGCAACAGCTGGTGATACTTTTACAATTTCGATAAAAATATCAGACGGTAGTGTTTGTGCGCTTAGAACGATAAAGACTTTATCTATATCAGTTCCATCAAATACAACAGTAACAGAACCAGTTGTAGAGCCAACTCCACCTTCAAATAATAGTACAACTAATAATAATACAACAAACAGTACTACAACAAGTCCATCAACTAGTACAAATTCTGGGACAACTTCTAGTTCTACTAATAATGAATCAACAAATTCAAACGCAAGTACTAATAGTGAAACAGACAATAATGCAACTAGTGAAGATGTTAAAACCGACACTAGTACAGATATTACAGTAACAGAAAACAGTGAAGTTCAAGATAGTAAAGAAATACTAACATCTAAAGCTACTTCACAAAACAACAACTCAATTATTAAATATATTGCTATTTTGATAGCGATTGTTTCATTAAGTGGGATAGGAATTTTTATATATTTTAAGAAGTTTAAAGGCGCTAAAAAATAGTGCCTTTTTCTTATGTATTGGAGGTGATAAATATTTTAAGAAATTATAAATATATTATTCCAATTTTATTTATCTTTATATTATTCCCGACTGGTGCAAAAGCCATTACTTACGAAAATGTAACAAGAGATACATTTCCATATGATATTAATAATTATTATATTGATAACGGTTATATCGTTATCAATGGTTGGGGAATTACTGCCTCAGATCAGCAACTTACAGGTTATGATACTCATGAATATTCAATGAAGTTAACAAATAAAAAAAATGGAGTAATAAAAACTTATAATGCTGAATTAAGAGGAGTTAATAAAACAGAATTAATGAGAATGAAAACTACATATAGAATGTGTGGATATTATGAATTAAATGCTTCCCCATACAATTGTTATTATAATTATTCGGCAGTAGGGTTTGAATTTAGAATACCACTATCAGATTTAGATGCTGATACTGAATATGAGATACATTTAAGAATTTGGGCGAAAATAGTCAACAAAGGATACCAATTAAAGATATATGCTCCATCAATAAATAAATATTATGAAGTAAATGGAGTTAGATATTTATTAAATAGTGATATGTCAAAAACTTATGCAACTATAACTGGTGATCCAGTCTTTGTAAGAAATGGTCCTAGTGTTGGTAGCTCAGTTCAAACTGGCTGGCAATGGTGTGGTTCAACTTATAAATATACATTGTATTGGTGGCTTTATCACACTTATTATAATATTAATCAAGTAGTACAAACAAATGCTGGTTCAATAGATTCAGAGACGTGGTTAAATATAGGTTTTAATCAGGGTACGTGTGTTAATAATAGATCTAGAGCATCTACAGGTAATAGCTATAATGGTTGGATAGCAGCAATATATGCTGATTATTCAGGAATACCAGCAACAATTAAAACTTATAAAGTAGTAAATACTAGTGTTGATAAAATCAAAGCATATACTGCTGAATCTAACTCAAATGCTAAGGTAGTAGTTAATTTATATAATAATTATAATCAAACAAATAACATTAAGGCATATCATAATGGCATTTTAGTTTATAATCAAAATGCAAATTATAATGGTAATAAAGAATTAACAATAAATTATAATATTCCAAGTAGTGGTAATGTGAGAATTGTAGTGACTGAGCCAAATGGATTATCAACAGAACTTACATCTCAGATATATGTATCGAGTAAAAATAGTTATACAATAAAAAATCAAAGTTCGGCAATTGTCGACACAACCCCAGTAATTGTTGTAACAAGTAAAAATGGTTCGGTAAATAAATATTACGAACATATTAGTTTAACAGTACCATCAATATATAACAATGTAACAGCTGGAAAAGGATTTGATAATTGGGTTAATTTATCATATTATACTGATTCAAGTGAAATAGCATTAAATAACGATGTTTCAGCATATTCATATTTTGATTCTCAAGATGAAAATTTAAACTATGAAATAAAGGATAATCAAGTTAAAGTTCCGTTAGAAAAATTAATCGCCAATGGGAATACAAATTATTTTAATGTAAATGAATTCATTTTTGATAAGCATACTGGAAAGATATATGTATCATCAAATGTACCAAACAATATTATTACCACAAACGGTGGAAGAAAATGGTATACTTCAGCTTCTAAAGAAAAAGGTATTTATAATTATAATTATCAGATAAAAAATATTGGAGTTAATAAAATTAATATTATAATTCCGGCTAAATATGAAATAAATAAATCTTTATTTGGAAACATAGATAGTGAATATTTTATTAAAAGAGTCTATATCCCAAGTAATTTAAATTTAATATTTTCTAAGAAGTTTACATCATTAGAATTGTATGGAGGTAATTAATGAATTTTAGTTTCGTATTTAAAAGTATAATATTATCTTTTTTTATATTTTTAATTGTATATGCTATAGGTAATGCTAGTACATTAAAGGTATTGGTAAATGGTAATAATTTTGGAGTAAAAAATTCTGTAAAAGAATCACTTAATATTGGAGAACTTAGAGCAACTGGTAATGTGACTTTTGATACAGAAGTTTTAAAAGAAAGTACATTAAATAATTATAAGAGTAACAATCCTAGAAATGTAAATGATATAGATTTTAAAATATATTTAAACAATAATATTGTTACAGTAAACATTATTTCAAATAATTTGATGTTCAATGGAAATAATAATATCAATGGAACATTTGCTTATGAAATATATAAACAGTAATAAGCTAATTATTATAAATTATAGTCAACTAATATAAGTTCGCGTAATTTACAATTACTATAATATGGTAATTGAATGAAAATCAATTATCAAAAATAATAGAAAGATAACGGAGGAACTTATTTATGAGAAAACATGGTTTTATGAGCATTATATTTGATTTTATTATGACTTTATTAACTGGTGGTTTATGGCTTATTTGGGTACTAATTAGATATTTAAGAACTCATTAGAACATAAATTGAATTTGTGATTATGAAATAATTTACAATAAATTCAATAAATGATACAATTAATTCATTGAAAATAGTAATTTGTATTTTAATAAAAACAAGTTCGTAAAATTAACAAATGCTATTATACGATAATTAAATTGGAGGATTTTATGAATAATTATGAATTAGCAAATGATGAAGTAATACTATATGAAAATTCTGTTATAGAAGTTGAAACAAAAGAATCTGCAAAACTTATATTAACATCTAAAAGAATAATACTTGAAAAAAGTAAAATTATTAAAAAAGGACTTTTTAAAACTGAGACAAATTCTTTGATTACTAATAATTTTTTATTAGAAAATATCAAAACATTTAATGGCAAATCACAAATTCAACAAAAAAATTCAGATGTTTATATACAAACTATAGAAAAGAATTTTACAATTACATTTCCTGGTATGTTAGAAGCAAAGAAATTTGTAACTAAAATTACAGACGCAATTACTGGAAAAACTGCTTTTGCTCGTGGAACAGATAAAGTTAAAGAAACACTTAATACTGTAGATGATGTTTTGGGATTAAATACAAAAGACATAGTAAAAGGTGTAGTTACAAATGGTATTGCTGGTGGAATTACAAAAGGTGTTTCAGGAGTAATGAAAAAAACTGGAATTTCTAAGCATGTTACAAATACTGTTTTGAGTGCAACAAGTAAAAAGAAAAAATAATGAAATAAAGGAATATATGTTATAATTTAAATAGATTTAAATTATTGGAGGGAGAATGGCATGAAAGAAAATAATTTTAACTATTATAATGATGTTGCAAATAAATTTTTGAATAGTTGGTGCGATGATAACAGTTTTAAAAATGTCGTTGATTTTTCTTCTAGTATATTTAATTCTGTTTCTCTAGATAAAGTAGCTTTTTGTTATATTATTAATTACTCATTGTTTTTATATAATTATGAGAATGTAAATAGAAGTGATGCTCAAAAATGTTACTATATTGGTCTAAAACAGGAAGATTTAGATAAATATGTTTTTAATTGTAAAGAAATAAATAATATGGATTATGGAGATCAAAATTGGAATAAATTGAGGTTCTATAAAAATATTAAAAATATTATAACTAATTATTGTGATTCTATTACCTCTTCGTATGATATTTCTAAATACGAAAGCAAAAATAGTTTTATAGAATATTATGTTGAATGTTTTAATAATTATGTCGATAACGGAAAGTACAAATCAGAAAAAACATATCCAATGTTTGATGATTTAATTGGGTTAGACGAAGCAAAAAGAATAGTAAAAGAAAAAATAATTGATCCTATTTTATATAAAGACATATATGCTAAATATAATATTCAGGTTGGTGGTGGAATTTTACTATACGGATTACCAGGTACAGGTAAAACAATGTTTGCACAAGCAGTAGCAAATGAAATTGATGGATATTTTGTTTCTATAAAATCTTCGGATATTAAATCTAAATGGTATGGCGATACTGAAACAAAAATTAAAGAATTATTTGACGAAGCTAGAAAACATGAAGTTTCGGTAATATTTTTTGACGAATTTGAAGCTATTGGTGTATCTAGGGACAAGCAGGGAGCAGAATTGACTGCAGAAACGATTGTCCCAGAATTATTATCGCAAATGCAGGGATTTGAAAAAAATGAAGAAACAATATTAGTGATAGCAGCAACAAATAGACCTTGGGATATTGATTCGGCATTATTAAGACCTGGAAGATTTGACTCTCTTATATACATCGAATTACCAGATTCTGAATTAAGATTAAGAATGTTTAAAAAAAATCTTTCACGAATTTTAATTGATGAAGACATTTTAGAATACTTAGCGTCAGCTACGAAAAATTATAATGGAGCAGACATAAAGAAAATCTGTGATTCTCTTGTAAGAAAAGTAATTAATAAAGAGATAGAAAAAGTGAATAATTATTCTATTACTTTTGAAGATTGTGTAGAAATTTTGAAATCAATTAAATCCTCTGTGATGATGGCAGATTTAAATAATATTAATAAATTTAAGGAAATAAATAAATAAGGAGAAATTAAAATGATAATGCATAAAAGTTTTGGATTAGATTTAGGAACTACAAATAGTACAGCATCAGTAGTTAAAGAAGGAAAAGTAATTTATGCTGAAGAAAAACCAGCAAAAAACAAAACTATTCCTTCAATAATAGCAATAAGAAAAAATGCAAGTGAAGTATGTGGCTCGCTTGCAAAGAATGAATTTTATACTGGAAATGAAAATTCTATTAAATCTATTAAAAGAGAAATGGGAAAAAAAGTTGATTTCAAAGTGGGTGATAATGATTACTCTCCCGAAATGATTTCATCAAAAATTATTGCTTATTGTAAAGAATGCTTAATAGATACAATAGGTAAAGAAGATAATGTTGTATATGATAAAGTTGTAATAACTGTTCCGGCGTATTTTAATTTAGCGCAGAAAGATGCTACGAGAAAAGCAGGTGAATTAGCTGGATTAAACGTACAAATGCTTTTAGAAGAACCAACTGCCGCAGCAATTAATTTTGTAGTTTCGAATAATATTGAAAATGGATTATTTTTTGTTTTTGATTTAGGAGGAGGAACTTTCGATGTTTCTATTCTAGAAAAAATAGAGAATATACCGACTGTATTAGCAACAGCTGGAAATAATTTTTTAGGTGGAGATAATTTTGATTTTATCCTTGCACGTTATTTCTTAGATGTTTTAAGAGAACAAGGACACTCTTTAAAAGATATTACTGCTTCCGCTGAAGATAAAAAATTTAGATTATTAATGTTTGCTGCAGAAAATGTAAAAAAACAATTAAGTATTAATGAAAGTTATAATATATATTTTCCTGATATTTTTAAAGACAATACAGGAGTAGAGTTATTAATTGATGATTTTACAAGAACAAAATTTAATGATTTAATAAAGGATAAAGTTGAAAAAGATATTATTAAAGAGTGCGATAAAGCATTAAAACTTCTTGAAGAAAATCATGATAAAAAATTAGAAGATATTACGCATATTTTAATGGTTGGTGGTTCAACTAAAATTCCATATATCCAAAATATAGTAAAAGAAAAATATTGCGTAACAAACAACTTAAAAGAGTTAACATTTTATGAACCAGATCTATCTGTAAGTGCTGGAGCTGCCTTTGTTGCTAATACAAACGGATATTCAATCGAAGATGAAAAAAATTGTCTAAATGTAGATATGAATGCTGCGTATGTTATTAACGATGAATTGTACATTACTGGACAAATTATCTCGGGAAATATTGATAGAATTTCAATTAAAATTAATAATCAGGAAGTTAATGCTGAATTATCTGAAGATAAAATGTTTACTATTATTATTCCAAAAAAAGATTATAACAATCAAGAAATAAAATTCTATAATAAGGATGTATGTATTAATTCTATAAATACAGAAGATAATGGAGATGTTGATATAATTGCTCCAACGCCTATTCAAAACGAAACTATAGCAGTAACTATAATTGATGTTGAAAAAGGAAAAACAGAGCAATATCCTATAGTATTTGAAGGATCATATTTACCAAGTGAGGTCACAGAAACTTTCAAAATAAATGAGTTTAGTAATAAGCAAATAATTTTACCAATTTGGGAAGGTTCAAGAAAAATATTTAATTTTATAATTGATTTGCCAAAAGATTCTAAAATTGGTGATAAGATCTCTGTTACTACTTTTGTAGATACAATATCTAATGTCACTTTAGATGTAAGAATGAATGAAAAAAAATTAGATGGTAGTTATGAATATATTACTCAAGAATCAATTGATAATGAAGAAACAGAAAATTTAGATGAATTGTTTGATGAAAGAATTAAATGTGTTGAAGATTTTGAATTAAAAGAAAAATTAATTACACAAAGAGAAGATATTGTTAGAGAACTCGAAGAAGCTAAAAGTAACAATGATGAAACACACTATGCTAATGTTAATCAAAAATATGAAAAAGCAGTTTCAGAAATGCCAATTTCACAAGCTTTAACGGAAGAAAAATTTGATGAAGTGGCTACCTATATAAAAGAAAAAAATATATCTGAAAGTAAGTTTACTAATTATGATGTAGATAATCAATGTTTCTACGGTAAACGATACTTAAGAAAAGAAAATATTCTTGAAGCGGAAAAATGTATGGATGCCTTATTAAGCATGAAAGATTCTATAGATTTATTAGGCTCACCTAACAAATACTTTAATCAAATCAAATCAATTGTTAGTGTTGTTCTAGCTATGGCCATTACCTACATAGATGATCCAACTGCAAATCCTTCTATTAAACATGCTATAAACAACGAAATTAATTTGAATTATCCAGAAATAGACAAACTCATGAAAAAATATAATGAAGATGATAATGATCCAGAAATGATTAATGATGCCGATAAATTAGTGGGATTAACAGCTAGACTTTATCAATTAATTCAAAGTGAGTTGCCAGAAGGTACAACCAATAACTCATTGTTTAATGGTTTGGTGAGTAAAGCATGATAAATAAAATATCGTTTTTAAATGTTTTTACTGAAAAAAAAGACAACATAATATTTAGATGCCCTTCTTGTGGTTTTGAATGTAACGAAAATGATAATAAATGTTCTGACTGTTCTTATGATTTGAAGGATTATAAAAAGATTTTATTTTCTCACTACAGTCATTTCAATAAATCAATTGATTTAATTATTTGTGGAGATTATTTTAATGCTTTACTTTCAATAGTTAAATTTTTAGCATTTGAACCTAATAATGAACAAGCTAATGAAATATATGTATATTTATTATATAAAAACAACAAAAAAGAAGAGTATGATTATGGTTTAAAAGATTTTGAAGAACGCTTTCAATATAGTAAATTTATAGTAAATACAGAAACTGATGGAATTGAAAAATATATAGTACCTAAAAAGGTAAATATAACTAATCTTTCAGAAATCGATTGTTTTTCAGAATTAAAAGAATTATATTTAAAATCTAAATATAAGACTTTAAATGAAATTTTAGAATTAGAAAGCGGATTTTATGATATCGTAAAATTTTATAGCACTGAGAAAAACGGAAAAAAAATAGTTGATTTTTTTGATAAGAGATTTTTGCAGTTTTTGTCAAAATTTGAAATATCAATTGAACAAAATGATACAAAACCTTACGATGAGTTAACTGATGATATTAAAAATAAAATTGAAATTATTAGTGAAATTAACAAACCAAAATTTAAGGAAGGAACTTTAGTTACAATTGCACCAGCAATTTATTTAAGATCAAAATTAATTGCTAAAGAAAAAGCCACTATTGTAAAAAAAAATAAGGGGTGGAAGTAATGGAATATAATAGTAAATCATTTTTTGAAAAATATAGTATCAAGCCTAATTTATCAAAAGAAAAAATAAAAGTTTTATTTCAAACTGATCCGGTAAAAAGAAAAGATTTACCAATTGTATTAAAAGTAATTTCAAATGATGAATCCATGTATAAGGAAGAATTATTTACTCCACATGAAGAAAAAGAGTTAAAAGAACATTCATTATTAATAACATTATATCAAAATTTAAAAGCAGAAAATTATGTAGGATCATTTAAAGAAATAACAAAACATCTTTTGACTATTTTAACTGATAAAGAATATAATACTTATTTTTTCTATAACAAAAGTTTATCAAAAGAAAAAGCAAATAAAATATTTGATGATTTTATTATATGTTTAATACATAAGCTAGAACGGGAATTTATTAGTTCTATAGGTCATGTATCTGATTCTAATTTAAAAATTATGTATAATTCTATTTGTAATATTTATGAAAATTCTGAATTAGATGATAAATACTTAAAAGAATTTAAAGAAGATATATGTGATTTTTTAAACAATGTTTTAACTTTAGATAGTTTAGGTAAGGAGTTTACAAATAAATTTAATTCTTTATTAATTCTAAAAACAGTTATCGATTATGAATATTATGATAATACCTTAAAATTTACATTAGATAAAATGAATAAAGATATAAAAAAGTACGGTGAGGTATTAGTTGAATGTTATGAAAATATTTCAAAATCATTTAAAGGTGAAGAATTAAAAAATAGTTCTTATTTTCTTCAGGTTATGATTTATCAAAAAATAAATCTTTCTGTTGAAAAAAGCAATATTGAAAACAATAAAAATTTTAAAACTTTAAAGCGATTACAAACCTGTTGTTTAGCATATAATAAAAAAAGAAATAAGACTATTAAAGATGAAGAGTTTTTACTTCATGAAGAATTACTTGACTATATTGTGTTTGCTGGAAGTGAATGGAAAAAAGATTATAATAAAAAATTTAAGGAAATGATTTCTAATACAACTGAAAATACAATTTATGAATTTATTAAAGTTGTTGTGGAAGGCCATCCTACTAAAGGCGTATTAAAAGTTATTTCAAATATAATTATCCAGTTGACAGGTTTTGATAATATTTTTAATTATATTATTAATACTCACGAAGCTTCTTTTAATGGAACTTCTGATAAGTATATTGATCCAAAAATTGTAGATCAATTTATAGCAAAATATTATTGGTTAGTTTATACATATGATTCAAAAGAAATTAATAAAACATTCTTTAATAATATAAAAAACATAGGATTTGATATACTTGCTGTTAATCAAGAGAAAATGGATTTGTTGAAAAGTAGTAGTCTAGGTGCATATCAACGTGAAAATTTGAGAAAAGCAATTATTAGAACATATAGTATTTTACCGGGTAATTGGAAAATGGACGATGGTAGAACTGTTAGGCAGACAGTTACAAGTTTAGGCGAATATTTCAGCGGAAGTGATGGAGTATCAGAGGTTTTTGTAACAAAATATAAAGCATTATTTGCCGAATTGAAAGAGGAAATGAATTCTCTATACAATTGTCCGAAATGTAATGCATTAATTGATGAGGATGATATTGACTGTCCTAAGTGTAATTTTAAATTAGATTGGGATAAAATTAATAAATCCAGTAATTATGAACATAAAGACGACGACGATGACTATGACGATGACAGTGATTCATCATCTTCAAGTCCGAGTGAAAGGTTTTTCTGGCTTGTAATAATAATACTTATAATTACACTTATGGCAGTAGCTTCAGCAGTAGGTTCATAATTTTATTGTATAATATAAACAATTAAAAGACTTGAAAGTCTTTTTTTTGTTTAAGGAGGTATAAATGACAAAAAAGAAAGTAGAACAAATATTAAGGTCTTTAGATGATAAAGAATGTGAAGATATTGCAATTGCTTTAATGATTATTGAACATGATGATGGTAAATTGCCAGTAGATGATGAAACTTATGATAAATATAAAAATGTTTATAAATATTATTTTAATGAAAGAGATGATCTAACTGGAATGTTAAATGAAGTGTTACAAAATCCTAATGAAATAGAATACGAAAAAGAAAAGAGAATGTAGGTGAGATAATTGAATGAAGAAAAATCAATTAATAGTTTCTTTGATGAACTATTAAAAAATAAGTCCATAACAGATATATCGTTTAATGGAACTAGTTTTTATGTACAAGATAATAAAATTGGAAGATATAAATTAGATTGCAATTTTGATAAAGAAGATATTGAAAATTATATAAAGCAATTAACTTATTCAAATAATGAACAATTTAATGATGAAAATCCAATACTAGATACAGAATATCCAAATATAAGAATTAATGCGGTTCATAAAAGTATATCTTCTTATGGTATGACGACAAGTCTTAGATCTTCAAAACCATCTTTAATAGAAAACTTTGATAAAGAAATGGCTCCAAAAGAGCTTTTTTGTTTTCTTGATGCTTGTATAAAAGCAAAACTAAATATAATAATTAGTGGTATTACTGGCTCTGGTAAAACTGAATTACAAAAATATCTTGTTGGTAGCATAAAAGATAATGAAAAAATTATTATTATTGAAGATACATTAGATACGCATATTAAAGAAATATATCAAGATAAAGATATATTTTCTTGGAAGACGAATACTAAGTTAGAAAAAGAAATTACTTTTGATGATTTAATAAAGGCAGGTCTTAGAAATAATCCAGATTGGATAATAATATCTGAAACCAGAGGTAAGGAAGCTTACTCGATGTTAAAAAGTATTTTAAGTGGACATAATATTATTACTACTATTCATAGCAATGATTGTAAAAGTAGTATTGAAAGAATTATTCATTTAAGTAAAGAACATAATAATTTAGATCAAGCTCTAATTGGAAATATGGCAACAGATTTATTTGATATAGGAATTCATTTAAATCAAGAAGAAACAAAAGATGGTGTTAAAAGAGCAATAGTAGAAGTAGTTGAGTATATTGGATATGATGAAAAAGGCGCTATAATAAATCCTTTATTTTCTATTACGAGTTTAGTAAAAAAAGATAATAATGATTACTCATACACTGATAGTTATAACTATGGAAAAATATCAGAAAAACTATTTAATAAATTTGCAAGAAAGAAAGCATTAAATAAAAATATAGAAATGTTTTTAAAAGAGGAATATTATGAAAAATAAAATTAAAATGATTTTAAATAAATTAAATGCAAAATTCTTTTTTGGTAAGTACAAAAATGAATATTTATACATTAATCAAAAACCAGATTTTAAAGATTATATTCTAAAGTTCATCTTTATTTTTTTAATATTAAATTTAACCTTATCAATAATTTTTATTAATATATTTAATACAATTATTTTATCATTTATAATAACTGTATTTTTAATAAATGAGATATTCTTAAATATTAAGAAAATAAATTATGAAAATTACATATTATCACAATTAACAATATATGTAAGTCAAATGGCTATGCTAATAAATTATAATAATGTTTATTCATCAATAAAAGAAGTAAGAAGTTATTTAGATGAACCATTAAAAAGTGATTTAGATTCAGTAATAAATAATATTGATTCAGGTAAAAGTATATTAGAATCATTTAATGATTTTAATCAAAAATATAATAATAGAATAATAACCCTTTTTAATCAAACTTTAGAATTATTTGATGAACATGGTAATAGTGATGCGAATACAGTTCTACATATTATCTCAGAAGAAATGAATATGTTAAAAATCAAAAAAGATAGATATTTAAAATTTAAAAAGGAATGGCGACTTAATTTTTATGTAGTCATTTTTTTATGTTTAAGTATGCCTATAATCCTGAAATTAATGATACCGTCAATTTATACATCTTATATGAGTTCGTTTGGCAAATGGGTTATGAGTGCTATATTTTTAGTTAATTTATTTATAATTAAAAAAACAGAAGCAATATATAGAAATCAATCAATAGGGGAAGGAGGAAGTAAGTAATGTTGAATAAGAAAACAGCAATGTATACAGATGAAGAAGCAAAAATTTGGTTAAAAGAATATTGTAAAGAAACTGGTATTACTATGTCAGAATTTTTAAGATGTATTCTTAAACTTAGTATGATTCAAATCTGCGTAGATATGGCTAATAAAGATATGCTTAGTAATTTAGAAGAAGCTAATTACATAAGAGAAAGATTAAAAAGAGGTAAAATATGATAAGTAGAATAATGTCGTTTTTTGTCGAAAGTGATTTAAGTAATTTATTGGGTTGGTTTGGTATTGATTATAAGAAAGCACAAAAAAATAGAATTAGATCTAGTATTATAATAACAATATTAGTATTAATTTTTGGAATTATTTCTAGTAAATTATATTTGATTGTTGCAAGTCCTTTGATAGGTCTTTTTTATTATAAAAATCAATATTTATCAATAAAGAAGAAAAAGAAAAATATGATTGCTCTAAAAAGAAGAATGTTTCCATCTTTTATAAAAAAACTATTAATTTTACTTAGAACAAATAATATTTATAATTCTTTAATTAAGATGATCGATTATATTGATGAACCAATTAAAGGTTATTTAAAAGAATTAATAAATGAAATTGATAATGATAAAAGTGTTAAACCTTTTGCTAACTTTGCTAGTAAAATGGAATTTATTGAAGCTTATCAAGTTATGACTATGTTATATACTTTCTCAGAACATTCAATGAATAGAAAGCACTTAGTTAGTTTAGAAAATATGATATCACAATTATATGAAAATGAAATAGATGAAGTTATTGAACAAAAGAAAAGATTATTATGGCTATATCCAAACTTTACTATTTTAACAATGTTAGCAATGATTTTTTCTTTAGCAATATTTATGTTTATATCAATATTTGCTGAGGTATCTTTTTAATGAAAAGTGTATTTGAAGTAGTATTAATAATTTCTATTACAATTGTGATGTTTATGTCTATGGTATTTTTTGCTGATGAAATAACAGTTAGTCAAGAAGCAGTTCAAATTAGGAACGAAACTATTAATTTAATTGAGATTAATGGTGGATATACTGAAACAGTTAAATCTGAAATTAATTCTAAAATAGAAAAATTGAATAAAAATATTACTATAACAGTTTCAAAAGAAGGTAGACTTAGTTATGGTGAAGAAGTCAGTATTGAAGTATCAATTAATTATAAACGAAAAATGCCTTTTTTAAATATAGATCAAGATGTAATTTATAAAAGTAAGGGGGTATTATATAATGTACTTCCTTAGTGTTCAACAAACTGATGCTGGAATGATAGCAAGTTCAATTAGAAGTGTGCTATGGATGATTGCAAAGGGATGTCTATTACTTTTAGATGGAATGTTTAAAATAATAAATGAAGTATGGAGATTTAAATTTTTTGATAATGAATATGTAAACAATATATTTGGAGGAGCAATAGTATTAGCTTGCTCTTGGATATGTCTAAAAGTTATGATTGAGTTTATTGTGAATCATATTATTAATAAAGATGATAATAGTAGTCCGCTTTCAGTATTTAAAGGAATTATACTGGCAATTGTTGTTATGTTTATGGTTTCACCATTATTTAGTTTAGGTCAACAGTTTTCTGTAGGACTTACGGATGCGGTTATTAAAACAACAAATATGTCTGATAAAACAACTTCGGTAGAAAGTGGAATATCGGTTGCAGTAATTAAATCTATGGCAAATAGTAATGCTATGAAAGATGAAGACTTAAAGACCTTCTTGAGTAATTGGAAAACAGAAGATATAAATAAAACAACAGGTGGAATATTAGGAATAGGAAAAGTATATTGTTATGACTTTAATTTGTTTATGATGATTGTTATAGCAATTTTAACTTTATTCTTATTAGTATTTGTTGGAGTTCAAATGGCTAAACGAGTCGTAGAACTCGCTCTTTATAAAATTATTTCACCTATGGTAGCAACATCTTTAACGAACAATAAAAGCAAAGCTTTTGATACTTGGCTAAAAGGCGTCATAGCTTTATTTTTAGTTACAGCAGTTCAGTTCATTTGTTTAGGATTATTAATTAATTCTTTTTCGTCAATTATGAATGAAACAGATAATGTATTAACTGGATTATTATTTTTAGTAGGTTCGCTATTGTTTGTAATAACATCTCCTCAAATTATATCTTCTTTATTGGGAGAAAACATTGGAGCGATGTCAGCATATTCAGATATTCAGTCTAGTATTATGATGGCTAGTGGTGTAGGTATGGGACTTAGTGTAGCAAAATCAGGAACACTTGGTGCTTTAGCTAAAGGCTCTAGTGTAATGTCTGTTATACCTAAAGCTGGAGGTAATGTTAGTGGAATGGTAGATCAATTTAAAAACTTTAAAAGTAATGGTAATTCAGGATTAATGGCTTTAGCAAAAACTGGGGCTAGTCAAGTTGGTTCACCAATTAAAAGTTCATTAAATAGTAAGTATTCAGTTTTAAGAGATGTTTATAGAGAAAGTAGAAACAGCGCTGTATCTAGGACTATTCATAGAACTAGTAATCCAATAAATTTTGTAGAAAGAAGTGATAATAAATAATGTATCTAATACCAAAGAATATTAAAGTGAAAAGAGAAGTTTTTAAAGGGTATGGAATAAAAGAAATAGCTTTTGTTTTTATATCATTCTGCATAGGATATTTAATTTCCTTTTTAGGAAGTAATCATATAATAAAATTATTGTTATTTTCAGTTCCAAGTATATTATCAATTCTTTTAACTTTACCTTTACCTAATGGATTAACTGTATTTAAAATAATTCAAAAATATATTAAATTTAATATAAATCAAAAAGTATTCAAAAAAGTCTAATTTATAAAAATTATGTTTATATGTTACATAGTATTAAAAAAATAAAAAATATGCTATAATGGAAAAAATTAGTTATATATTACAATTTATTGAAAGGAATTATAGATGGAAAAAAACAATATAGATTTTAATAAAACTGTAAAACTATTCTTATATGGAACATGGTATAGAGCTTATGATAATGATGCAAAAATAGTTTCATTTATTACAGATTATAAATTATTTGAAGATCCTAGAACTGAAAGATTGAGTATTGGATTTCCTGAAAATAGTATATATAATGTTACTTATCTTCTTAAAAAAAATAAGATTAATTTTTTAATAAAAGGTGAAAGCAGTAAATTTTTTGATTTTAAATTGGAAAATAATTATGATATGTTTTTGCATAATGATATTCCTATTTCTTATGTAAAGGAGAGTATAGATTCGTCAAAAAAACCAAAAGGTGAAATTGTTGTAAAGTATTTAGATGATAAGGATGAATTGTTATTAATTATAGGTGATAATATAGATTCTGATGCAAAACTTATTAGAGAAGTTTTAGAACATAATGAGAATGATTTGATAAATATTAATGGTGAAGAAGTTATAATAATTAAAAAGAATATATACTTTTAATAAATTATAATTTTTATAGATGGAATTGCGGGTGTTATTAAATGAATGTCGATGATTTTAATTTAGAATATGAATATGATGATTGTTTTTCTGAGGAAAAAATTAGACTGAAAAATAATTTAGATAAAATTGATAAAAAAATTAATAGTAGAGAAAATAAATATAATGATAATAATGATGAAATAAGTTCTTTGTCTGGGTATGGCGAAGATTTAAAATATAAGCAAGAATTACTTTTTGAAAATAAAAACTTGTTAAACCAAATAAATATAGATAAAGAATTAAAAAAACAACCATATTTTGGAAGAATGAAACTTGTATCAGATGATGAAGTAATGGATATATACATTGGTGAAAAATCAATAGATGACATAACAAATAATCCGATTGTATATGATTGGAGAGCACCAGTAACATCTCTTTTTTATGCTAATCAATTAACTTATAAATATAAAGATTATAATTATAAAGTAAATTTGAAAAGAAAAATATTAGTTGAAAATTCAATATTGCTTCATTGTGAAGATTCATATTCAAAAAACAAAAAACATAATGAAATTACCGATGAATTTTTAAAGAAAGTATTACTTGAAAAAAAGTCAAATGATAAATTTGTTGACATTATTAAAACAATTCAAGAAAAGCAAAATGATATAATTAGAGAAAATATAACAAAGAATGTAATTGTAGAAGGAATTGCAGGTTCCGGTAAAACAGTTATAATTCTACATAGAATATCGTTCTTACTTTTTAATAATCCAGAAATATCAGAGTCATCATTCTTGTTTATAGCACCAAATAATATTTTTAAAGATAAACTTAGTGAATTAAATAAAAAATTACAAATTGATAAAATTAACATTAGGACTATACAGGAATACTATTTGTCTAAATTGAACTATTTTTTTATTAAGGGAGATAATAAAAATAATTTATCAGAATTTTTGGAAATAGAAAATGATAATTATGAAACTGGAAAATATTTTTGTGAAAAGTACTCATCTGAATATTTTGAAAATATTTTAAGTTTTTTTAACAAAATATATAGCTCTAAATTACTAAAATTGATTGAAATTTTGGAATATGTTCCAAATAATAAAGAAACTTTATATAGTAGTGTTAAAAATACTAGAGGCATTGTTAAAAATAAACTGGATGAAATGAACTTAATTGAAAATAAAATTAAGAGTATTTTTCATTCTGATAAATTGTATGGTAACGAAGCATCAAAGGCAGATCTGATTTTTAAATACCTTTCATGTAATAAAAATGAAATTTCTTTGATTAATTATGATTCACCAGATGATTTAATAAAAAATATTCAAGAAAAGTTTATATTAAAATTTGGAAAAACAATTTATGAAAAAATTCATAATTACTCACTAGATTTTAGAATCATTAACAATGATATCAAAAATAAAGAATATAAACTTTGCAATTTTTTAGATGAAAATAGTATATATAAAAAGAATTTTGTGGAAGAAAATATAAGAGGCAATTTATTTAAAAAAATTAGAAATGATTATGAAAAAAAATTAAAAAAGATTGAAGAAGTTAGTGATGAAATTGAATATTTAAATAAAATTATTAAAAAGTCTGAAAATAAACTATATAAATTTTTTAATAATAAAAAAATTATTAAGGCACATAAAGAAATAGATAAAAAGCATCAAATGATTAGTTCATTAATGGAAACAAAAAATGTCTATGATGATGCAATTAAAATTTCTTCAGATATAGTAAAATTAATCAAAAAAAAGGATAAAATAAATAAAGAAATAAGTGAATTAGATGAAAGCATGAAATCTGCTCAAATCTTGCTTGATTTATTATATTCATATAATAATTTTATAAACAATTATAAAAAGAGTGGAATATATTTATCATTGAATAATAATGATATTGATATCGGAATAATAAATATTTATAAATATATTTACAGTGCAGTTGATAAAAACATTGATAATAAAATAGTTGATGTATCTGATTTTTTAATAGAAGTAACTAAGTATATAAATGATATTGATTTTTCAAAAAAGGAAAATTTAAATATTTATATTGATGAATTAGATGAATTGTTAAATCCAATATTTGTTTTTAATAATTATGAAAAATATATACAAGAAAATGATCAAAGGGCTATAAATAAATTTTATAATAAGAAGAAGCGAACAATAAATAGGGCGGACTCATACATTTTGTTAAAATTGATTTCAGAAATAGGATTTAATCAGTATTCAAATTATATATATGTCTATATTGATGAGGCACAGGATTATAATGATAATGAAATAAAACTAATTAATGATTTAGAAAGTAATCCTGTTTTGAATATTTATGGTGATGTCGGACAAAAAATTATTAATAATGTGCATGAAAGAAAAGATTTTAGTGAATTAGATAAAATTTTAAAAAGAAAGTTCGTTAAATATAATTTAATTGAAAACTATAGAAATACCATTGATGTTGTTGAATATTGTAACAAAAATCTTAAAAAAAATATTATAGCAATAGGCAATAAAGGAAATAAAATAGTTGAAAGAAAATTTAAATCTATAGAAGAACTTATAAACGATATAAATGGGTTAGATTTTGTTATAATTACGAATGTTGATGAATTTATAGATAAATTAAATTTGTCAGGAATTAAATGTTTTACGGTTATTCAATCAAAGGGCCTAGAATTTAAAAATGTAGTTGTTATAGATATTGATTTGGATAATAATAGTAGATATGTAGCATATACAAGAACTTTAAATGACTTAATAATATATAAATAAAATATAAATTACTAGCTTATGCTAGTTTTTTTGTGGAGGATAGAAATGATTAAAATAAAAAAGAAAAAAGAAAATCAAACAGTACTTGATTGGATACCATTCAAAGAAGTTTGGAATAACTTCTGTTATTTAGAAGATGGTAGCGTTATCGGTGCTATAAAAGTAAATTGTTTAAATTTGCATTTAATGAATATAGAAGAAAAAGAAGTTAAAGTTGAACAGTTTAAAAAAGTATTATTAGGAATGGATTATCCGATTAAAATATTATCAATAGATAATCCAATAGATTTAACTAATAATATTGAATCTTTAAAATCACTTAGCAAACAAGAATCAGATATTAATAAAAGCATTCTAATAGAAGAAGATATAAATTTTGCTGAAAATATATTTAGTCAAAATTTTATTTTTAATAGAGAATTCTATATCATTATTGCTAATGAAACTAATGATGAAAAATTATTGAAACAAAAAATAAATGATATTGTTTTAGAATTAAATAGTATTGGTCTTAATAGTGAAATGATAACATCAGAAGATTGGAGAAATCTTCTTTTTAGTTTATTAAATCCTACTATCAGCCTAGATGTCTTTAGAAAAACATCAAATAGTATAAATAACTCTTTTAAAGAAAAGATTGCTCCTGCAGGCTTAAAATGGAACGAGAGAGATATAGAGGTTGGAGATGCTTATGCTTCTATTGTGACAGTTAATACTTATCCATCTATTGTAGATGTAGCATGGCTATCGTACATATCAAATATTAATAATACTAGAATGTGTATGACTATTACTCCAATTGATTCACTAGAAGTTTCAAAAAATCTTAGAAAAAGTATGAGTGAAACAAAAGTTAAAATGATGAATGTAAGTGATCATGCTGATCAAATAGTACTACAAAATAAGTTAGAAGATTATGAAGAATTAGCAAATAAAATTGATAGAGATAATGAGAGAATGAATCTAATTACTATCAATTTTTTTGTATATGGAGAAACTCTTGAAGAATTAAACAAAAATAAAAAAATATTAAAAGTAGTTTTAAATAGTGCTAATTTAAATGGGGTTGATTTAATGTTTGAACAAGAAAATGGATTTAAAACATTTTTACCAACTATGGAAAGACCACTTGAAAAAGATTTTGGATTACCTGTTCCATTAACTACAGTCGCAGCTAGTTTTCCTTTTGTATTTGAAAGACTTCAAGACGAAGGCGCTTCAACTATAATTGGAGATGATGAAAGTGGTGGACTATGTATGCTAGATTTATGGAAAAGAACTAATAAAAGAAACAACTCTAATATGACAATCGTAGGTAAAAGTGGGAGTGGCAAATCAACCTTCTTAAAGAAATTAATTAGAGCAAATTATGCTAGAGGAACTAAAGTAATAATAATAGATCCAGAGCGTGAGTACAAAGAATTTTGTGAAAAGGTTAATGGAAATTGGATAGATTGTGGTAGTGGTTCTTCAGGTATCATTAATCCGCTTGAAATAAGAAGAAGCAATGATGAAAACGAAGAAAACAGAATTGATGTATCTAAACATTTTCAGATTTTTAGAACCTTCGTAAAATACTATTACCATGACCTAACTGAATATGAACTTACTAAACTAGAAGAAATATTAATTACAACTTATAGGAAAAAAGGAATTAATTTTGATACAGATATAAGTAAACTAAAACCTAGTGATTATCCAATTATGAGCGACTTGTACGAAGATATTTGTGATGAGTTAAAAAGAGTAAGACAAATAAATAATAAAGATCAAATGGTTACTTCATTAGAAAAACTATGTGCTATAACAAAGCGAATGGTAAGTGGAGCAGATAGTGCTTTATGGAATGGTTATTCATCAATTCATATTGATTCAGACTTTATTGTATTAGATATTCATACTCTTGTTGATAGTTATGACACTTTACTTAAAACACAGTTTTTTAATATGCTATCATGGGCATGGAATGAAGTAAGTAAAAATAGAAATGAGCAAGTTTTATTAGTTGTAGATGAAGCACATTTACTAATTGACCCTAACAATAAAGATGGAATAGATTTCTTAAAAAGAACATCAAAGAGAATAAGAAAATATAATGGTAGTTTGATAGTAAGTACTCAAAATATGATAGATTTTACAGCTGATGAAATAAAAAGATATGGGCAAGTTATAGTAGATAATAGTGCTTATATTTGTTTAATGGCTCAAGGCAATAAAGAATTAGATGCCCTAAAAGAAATGATGAAACTAAGTGAAAGTGAAACGAATCATTTAGCAACAGCAAGCAGAGGTGATGTATTATTTGTAGTAAGTCAGGATAAAAGAATTCCAATTAAAATTTACTTAAGAGAAGATGAAAAGGAATTATTTGGAACAGGTGGTGGTAGATAATTGAAACTTTAATAAAAAAGAAAATATTATTAATACTAGGCACATCTATATTGCCAATTTTTTTAGTTATATGTTTAATAATACTAGTAACAACTATGATATTTAGTTCACCTAGTTATGTTCTCAAAGGGCTATTCCAATTACCTTTTAATGAAACAGTTAAGTATACAGTAACATCAAATTATGGTGAAAGAAAAGACCCCTTTAATGGAGAAAAATCATTTCATGATGGAATAGATTTAGCTGCTCCAGATGGTACAGAAATTGTTGCTAGTTACCCAGGATTTGTAATTGAAACTAGTTATCAAGAAGATGGATTAGGAGAATATATAGTAATAGAACATAATATAGAAGGCGAAATATATAGAACTACTTATGGACATTTATTAAAAGATTCAACAGTAGTAACAGTAGGTGAAAGAGTTGATAAGAATCAAAAGATAGCTACAATTGGTAGCACAGGAAGATCAACCGGAACTCATGTTCACTTTATGATTAGTGAGTTTAATAATAATAAAAAAAATATAATTGATTCGAATTTCATGACAGAGGAGGAATAAAATGAAAAGAAAAGAAATGACAGAACTAGATTTCAATATAACTATTCAAGCAGAAAGGTTTGCAAGAGAAATATATGAAACCATCAATGATGGAAGCTTTGAAAATGAAACTTTCGAAAAAATATTTAATGCATCTACAAATACCTGGATATGTGATAAGTATATTAATCAAATATATAAAAAAACAGAAGTATTATTAAAAGATGAATATGATTTAGATATGAATGAACTTGAAGAAAGAATAAGTAAAAATATTTAATTTTTGTCAATAGGAAATGTTCGAATGGTCAGTTTCATTGCTTGAATTGAATGACTAATAGCACAAAACGAATAAAAATAACTGAAAAAGTGTATATCAAAACGATATACGCTTTTTTAGATTTGTTTAAAATCAAAGGTTTTCTTGTAATAACAAATGTAATACAAAAATAAAAATGTAATACAGATTCAATACTTAAAAAGCCTTTATTTATAATGGTTAAACTTGCTACTAGCAAGTTGTTGTAATACAGATTATCCTGATTAAGAAATAAGCAAAATATTGTGCTATAAATTTTAAAAAATTGAAAGGAGGAATAGTACTTATGAATAACGAAAAAGAAGTAGTAATGATAAGAGTAAGAGTTAGTAAAAATACTGATGTAGCACTTAAAAAAATTCTTGAAATTAAAAAAATAACAACACAAGCATTGTTAGAAAAAATGATAAATGATTATCTATTAGAAAATATAGATTGTTTTTTAGGAGGTAAATAAT